>NZ_AP024907.1:2707418-4003627 GCF_024347135.1 Vibrio spartinae
TCTACACGAATAGCGTTTTTATCCACTTGCCGATCTTTAGTCAATTCGGTTTATTTACGCTATCTTGAATGTAATTGTATGGTGCGCATTGGGTTTATCGATTGCTGCACGATTCGATGTCCGCGCCCCAGACACTTTTGCCTTGGCCGCAAAAGTGCCCCAAAAGGCCTGTTGATTCGTGGCCGTTGTCCGGGGCGGCTTTTATGAGCAGTCCCTTGCTCAGAAAACCCTCAAAAATCGTCCTGATTTTTGCCCTTGGCTTGTGGGTTTCTTTGATTTGCCACCGAACAGAGGCAGCCACTGCTGCCCCACTCTTTTAATCTTCCCGCAAATATTCCTCTTCTGAAGCGGTAATCAAATTATGCAAAAAAGTCAGCACATGCCAGAGTTCGCAGTAATTGGTGCTGGGGTCGGTACATGAGCCCTGAAGGATCATCAGGTATTGGCGGGCAAGAAGATGTAAAGGTTTATTGGTTTGTTGAAGTTCTGAATTCGGCATGATCGCCCCTCTTGGAAGTTGATGTTTATCATCACCACCAAGAGGTTCGAATCTCTGAAGGTGGTGAGCTGAACAAGGTTCGAACTACCGCACTTCCGAACGGCCAACCAGAGGTTGCCTTGCCAGCCCACCGTAACTTGAGCGAGCTAAGGCTACACATAAAGCGTATGCGATACAAGGCATGGTCTTTATATGCTGGAAGTGAATGTGCGGAGTTCGAATCCCGACACCGGTTTTGTCGGTGCTGGTAAATCGTAATCGCTGTGGGGTTTTGTGGCGATTGGCTAGTTGCCGGATTTTGTGGTGTGTCGGAGAGATTAATACTTGGGGTGACATGGGGTTTTCTGTTTCATGCGAGTGACTTCTCGTTTCGGTGGTGAGGGAAAATAGTTTCCCCCATCCCCCCTCATTTCCCACCTTGCTCAGCGATCGTTTTGGCATGTTCAAATAGCTCATTGATGTAAGGATGCGGGCTTTTGGAATCGGTCAGCCGAACAAGCACTATTTCCAGTGGTTCGCTATATTCCGGCCAAATATGTATCAGTCGGCCGTCATCGATGTATTCCCGGGCAACAGAATACGGAATACAAGCCACGCCGTTGCCGTGTATCGCCATCGGCAACAAAGATTCAGAAATTGTGGATTGAAAAACAACCGAGAGTTTTTTCGCTTGCGGTGTGGCGTTAAACAGCGGCAAAGACAGCTCCAAAAGCTGAGAAGACGGTGCATACGTCAAATGTGGAATCGATGCGTCCTCTAGGGATTCGAGCGGAAACAAAGCCCCACAAACCCAGACCAGCGCATCATCCGCCAATTTTAATACGTCGAATTCATCCGATTCAAAATAGCGTGTCGCTTGGTTGCTTTGATAAAACAGTAAACAATCCGCTCTTTGAGATTGCAACGCAGCCTGATACCCCGTCACTGAACGCACACCGGAATCGATACTACTGACCAGCGGGGTCTCCATGTAACTCAGTATTTGTGTAAACCACTGCGGGAAAAAGTTACAAGCCAAAGTATGCAAAGATGCAAAGACCATCGGGTTCGGCTTATTGGCAACCATCTCTTCACAACGTTCTGCCATTTGCACCATTTCTGCGGCGATGGGATAAAGCCGCTTCCCTTCGGGCGTTAGTTTGACCGGTGTCCGGCTTCGATCAAACAGCTCAACACTAAGATGCTGTTCTAGCTGCTGAATTCTGCGACTAAACGCGGCTTGAGAAGACGCATTTAACTGAGCTGCCAATGAAAATTTTTGGCAATCGGCCAACGTGATAAAGTCCTTCAACCAGCGAACATTCATCTCTCAATTCCTCTATCCTTACATTATCGAAATTTTGCATAAGTCATGCAAAATACAAGACATCAAATGCTTCCCATCAACATAGATAAACGCATAAATTGTCATCGAAGGAAAGGGGATTTTTATTAAAAACCCATAAAAATGTAATAAATAAAAGGATTTATTATGAGACTAAGGTCAATAGCAGTTATTGCATATGGTTTAATTTCAGTTGGTTTTTCAGCTGGTAGTTATGCAAATCTTAAAGACGATGTTATTCAACGAGGCACACTAAAATGTGGTGTTTCAAGTGACAAAATGGGCTTCTCATACATCAATGACCAAGGTAAATGGTCAGGTATGGATGTGGATTACTGCCGTGCGGTCGCAGCGGCTGTGTTAGGTGACCCGAAAAAAGTTGAATACATTACCACGACTTCAAAAAACCGCTTCACATCGCTGGCTTCTGGCGAAATCGATATCCTTTCTCGTTCGACAACCTGGACCGTCTCTCGCGATGCCAAACTGGGCGCAGACTTCACCACAGTCTGGTTTTACGACGGTCAAGGTTTCATGACCCGTAAATCCCTCGGGATTAAATCGGCTGCGGAGTTGAATGGCGCAACGTTTTGTCTGTCTCCGGGGACGACGTCTGAGCATAATCTGGCAGACTACTTCGGTGCTAGAGGGCTGACTTATCGTTCCGTTGTATTTGAAAAGACAGAAGAGCTGTACGCGGCATACCAAAAAGGCCGTTGTGATGCACTCACTAACGATATCACGGGCTTAGCCGCGCGCCGGACCCTATTCAAAGACCCCACCAAACATGTCATTCTCCCTGAAGTGATTTCAAAAGAACCGCTGGGGCCTTACGTCAAACAAGGCGATGACGAATGGCGCGACATTGTCACCATGGTCGGTAACGCGCTTATCGAAGCAGAAGAGTTAAATGTCACACAGCAAAATGCCGCCAAGCTGGCGAAGTCGTCGCCCAAGTCTGTGGTCAAACGCCTGCTCGGTACGGAAGGTAGCCTTGGTACCGATTTAGGTCTCAAACAAGACTGGGCACTGCAAGCGATTCAAGCAACAGGAAACTACGGTGAAATTTTTGCACGCCATGTCGGTGTCAATTCACCCCTGAAATTTGAACGTGGTGCGAATGCGCTGTACACCAATGGCGGTTTAATGTACTCCCCTCCTTTCCGTTAATTCTCTTTAACAGCCAGCCTGCGGTTGCGCGGGCTGACACTTCATGGACAGGTTGGAATTACACATGAAATTGACCAAAGGAACCTTGATAGACTGGGGCCAGCAAGCCTTACTCTTAATCACGGTGATGCTCTTATTTTGGTACTTAGGTACAAACGCTTCTGAAAATATAGCCAAACTCGGCATTACCACTGGCTTTGATTTTCTTGATGAACGTGCGGGTTATGACATCTCGTTTAGCCTGATTGATTACAACCACAATGATACCTACTTAAAAGCCTACTATGTCGGGGTTGCCAACACACTGCTTGTGTCATTTTTAAGCATCATTCTGGCGACCGTTATTGGCTTTATTATCGGTGTCGGTCGCGTATCGAACAACTGGATGGTCAGTCGCCTGTGTCGTTCATATGTGGAATTTGTCCGCAATGTACCTCTCGTGGTTCAGCTCGTTTGGTGGTATGCCATATTTCTAAGCTTACCGGCGGTTCGTAACAGTATTCAACTCGGCGATAATATCTACCTTTCTAACCGTGGCTTGGCGATACCTCACTTATCATTCTCTGGCTGGGGAGGATATATTTTCCTCGCGCTGCTAGCCTCGTGTTGTGTGGCCTTTTGCTATCGAAAAATGGTGATCAAAAAGGTTCAGTGGGTCGGATTTAACCCAGTGTTGTGGCCTCGGTTACTCGCTATCGTTGTGTCGCTCCCCTTGTTGATGGTTCTCATGACTTTAATCTCAGGAAAGGTCGATTACAGCACGCCAGCACTGACCGGATTTAATTTTCAGGGCGGAATGATTGTGATTCCGGAGCTGGTCGCGTTGTGGATTGCACTCTCGGTTTACAGTGCGAGTTACATTGCGGAAATCGTTCGTGGTTGTATTCAGTCAGTCGCCAAAGGTCAGCATGAAGCAGGCAAAGCACTTGGATTTAACGATTCAGCCATCATGTGGAAATTGATTGTGCCACAAGCCATTTATCCGATGGTGCCTCAAATCACCAGTGTCTACCTGAACATCATTAAGAACTCATCATTGGGTGTCGTCATCGGCTTCATGGAACTGGTCTCTTCTACCGGCGGTACCACCTTAAACAATACCGGTCAGGCCATTGAATGCATTCTCATTGTCATGGGAACGTATTGTGTATTTAGTCTGGTGACCAGCTTGTTGATGAACTGGTACAACTCACACGTTGCGGTAGGGAGGAAATAAACATGCAAACTAAAACGACCATGGCATATATTGAACCTCGCCCTGCCATTGAGATGAAAATGGGGTGGAAAGCGTGGTGCCATCAAAACCTGTTCTCTTCAGTATTCAATACCTGTCTCACCATCATCGGCTTACTGTTTGTTGTATGGCTGGTCCCGACCCTGCTGAACTGGTTTATTTTTGATGCCACTTTTGTCGGAACATCCCAAGCAGACTGTGTCTCTGGTGGCGCCTGCTGGCTCCCCGTAGTAAATCGGATCGAGCTGTTTACCTATGGCATGTATCCCGCAGCTCAACAATGGCGTGTCGATGTCGCTTTTGGTTTGGCGGCCATTGCGATACCGATGCTGTACATCCAACGTTTCAACAAACTCGTGATGCTTTGCTATATCGCGGTGTTGCCGTTTGCGATGTGGATGCTGCTTAAGGGTGGAACGTTTGGTTTAGAGACGATCTCGACCACCAAATTCGCCGGCATGATGCTGACGCTGTTTTTGGCTATTTTCGGGATGGTATTTGCCCTGCCGCTTGGGATCTTACTCGCTTTGGGACGACGCTCGAAACGCCCGGTGATTCATTGGCTCAGTATGGCTTACATCGAGTTGGTGCGCTCTGTTCCCGTCATCACCTTGCTGTTTATGGCTTCGCTCATGATTCAGTTGTTCTTGCCACCAGGCCAGCAATTTGATGTGTTATTGCGGGTTGTCGCTGTACTGGTGCTGTTCACTGCGGCATATATGGCTGAGACGATTCGCGGGGGGCTTCAGTCGATCCCTCAGGGACAGTTTGAAGCCGCTCAGGCACTTGGTTTTGGTTACTGGAAAATGATGGGACAAATCATTTTGCCGCAGGTGTTGAAAAACTCGATTCCATCGTTGCTCAATCACTTCGTCGGGATTTTAAAGGAAACGACGCTGGTGATGATCGTTGGTGTATTAGACATTGTCGGCGTGGCATCCAGCACACTTTCAAACGCGAAATGGGTCGGATTAGAAAATGAAATGTACGCATTTCTGGCTGTCTTTTTCTTCATCTGCTGTTTTTCACTCTCTCAATACGCTGCTCATTTAGAACGCCGCTTAAAATAATGCCCCTTTAGGAGAAGTCACTACATGGAAGTCATTAACACCAAAAACTTAAATAAGTGGTACGACTCATATCATGCGCTACGCGATATTAATCTCAGCGTAAAGAAAGGCGAGCGTATTGTTATCTGCGGCCCTTCCGGCTCAGGAAAATCAACGCTGATTCGCTGTATCAACCAGTTGGAAAAACACCAATCAGGTGCGCTCAATGTTTTCGGTCAGGCCGTCAATGACACCCCCAAAGACCTGATCGAACTACGTAAGCAAGTCGGGATGTGTTTTCAATCATTCAACCTGTTTCCTCACCTGACTGTTCTGGAAAACTGCGTATTACCGCAGACGTCAAACTTAGGGACGAAAGAGCCGGTTGCGATTGATAAAGCGTTAAGTTTGCTGAAAAAAGTTAAGATCATCGAGCAAGCCAACAAATACCCAAGCCAACTCTCCGGAGGGCAGCAGCAACGTGTTGCGATTGCCCGTGCACTGTGTATGAATCCTGAAATCATGTTATTTGATGAACCCACCTCAGCGCTCGACCCGGAAATGATCGCTGAAGTGCTTGATGTCATGACCGACCTTGCAAGTGAAGGGATGACCATGCTGTGCGTGACGCATGAAATGGGCTTCGCCCGCAAAGTCGCTGACCGGGTCATTTTTATGGACCAAGGGCAGATCGTTGAAGAAAACAACCCTGAAGCATTTTTCTCTGCGCCCAAATCACCTCGTACGCGCGAGTTTCTTAATCAGCTGATTCACCACTAAGGATGTCTATGTTAAACGAATACTCTATCGCCATTCACGGCGGTGCAGGTGCAATGTCTAAGGGGAAACTAACCCCTGAACAAGAATTAGAAATTACGACTGTCTTAAAAAACATCATTGAGGACGGCTTAGCAAGCCTGAAAGAAGGTGCAAATGCGCTGGATGTCGTGCAAGTTGCCGTCAATATGCTGGAAGATTGCGAGTGGTTTAACGCTGGTAAAGGCGCGGTATTCAATCACGCCGGTAAACATGAACTCGATGCGTCAATCATGTGCGGCAAGACACTTGATGCCGGCGCAGTATCGGGGATACGTTACAGTCCGAATCCGATTAACGTTGCCCGAGCCGTGATGGACGACTCCCCACACGTCTATTTGGGCGGTGAAGGCGCAGAGCAGTTTGTCCGAGATATCGGTTTAGTCGAAGTAGACAATTCTTACTTCTCGACTGAGATGCGCTATCAACAACTTCAGTCGGCCTTGAAAGCGCAAGAAGTCATTCTCGAACCAACGCAGAACGACTACAAATACGGTACTGTCGGTGCAGTTGCGTTTGATCAACACGGCAATCTGGCTGCCGCGACCTCAACCGGTGGTATCACGAACAAGCAATATGGTCGGATTGGCGATTCACCGGTCATTGGCGCCGGGACTTATGCCAACAACCAAACCTGCGCGGTGTCCGCAACAGGCCATGGTGAGCATTTCCTAAAACATGTCGTCGCCCACAATATTTCATCCCGCATGGCATTGGCACACGAAAGCTTAGAGCAAGCCACCAACCATGTTGTATTTAAAGACCTGCTCAGCACTGGCGGCACCGGTGGCGTGATTGCGGTCGATAGCCAAGGCAATATCGCCCTCCCATTCAACACCGAAGGCATGTACCGGGGCTGGGGAGGCTCGAACCAACCTGCACAATCGAAGATTTACCAATAGCAATCGACCGCGCTACAAGGTCAAAATCAAAACGGTTCAATCGACGTCAGGCTTCCCTTAGCTGACGTCGCTTGATTGGAAAATGTTCATCACTCAGTGCTTCGCTTTTCTGTTATGGTTATGAATCTTGGCAACTTTCTCTGGGTTCAGCGCTGTTTACCTGCCCTCACACATTGTCTAATTCAGGTCAGATATCTCCTTCCCTTAAACAAGCGGCAGGCACACACGCTAAGAATTTATTTTCAAGCCATTGCTGAAATTGCTGCTCTTGGGTGCCCAGCGCTTCTGACTGCCGCAATAATACATAATGATAGCCGGACAACATAAAGCCAAAAGGCGCAACCAGCCTGCCATGTTTCAAATCATCAGTAACCAAGGGATATGACCCAATTGCAGCCCCCAGCCCATCGACAGCCGCTTGTAAACAAAAATAGAAATGGTCAAACGATTGATTGCATTGGTTTCGGTGGAGTTGATGATTTGACTGAATGGACCAATGTTCCCATGCGCCACGGCGCGTCTCACTGTGAAGCAGAACAATCGTTGAGAAATCATGCTGAACCTGACGCCAGTATTCAGGAGAACACACCGGCCCGACCCATTCTTCAACTAACGGATGTACCCCATAGTTTGACGGTATATCAAAGTCATCACGACGGATTGCCATCGATAAACCGCTCTCGCCTAAAGTGATGGGGCCTCCTGCGGTAGATAACCGGATATCAATGCCAGATATCTTGTAATACTCCGCAAGTCTCGGCATGAGCCACCGCATGGTTAATGTCGGCTCGCAGGAAACTTCAAGATAGTCAACCGTGGCACTCTTTAGCTTATGAATCCCTGTATCTAACGCATCAAAGGCGATGTCAGTGTACTGCTTCAGTAACTCTCCCTCCGGAGTCAGTCTTAATCCCCGTCCTTGCTTGTAAAACAGAGGTTGAGCAAGGTGAGCTTCTAATAACTTAATCTGCTTACTCACCGCTCCGTGAGTAATGTGAAGTTTATCTGCTGCCTCAGTAAAACTGGCAGACGCTGCGGCCACATGAAAAACATGGAAAGCTTTAAGATGTCTCATCTGTGATTTTTTCTCACATAATATGTGCAATATTTTCGATTATAACTTGCTCAATGATCGTTACAATAATCTCAAATCAACTTGTACGAGAATGGATATGGAAATCACAAGTTACATAATTTTGGGATTGTTAATTGTCGTAAGTCCAGGGGCTGACTTTGTTTTAGTGGTCAAAAACAGCCTGAGCAGCGGGCGAAAAGCAGGCTTACTCACCGGGCTTGGCATTGGGATCGGTGTCTGCGTCCATATTAGCTACTCAATCCTTGGCATCAGTCACTTATTATCACAGAACATCATTGTATTCAGCATGATTAAGTATGCCGGCTCAGCCTACTTAATCTACTTAGGGATAACTGGCATTTTCTGTTCAAAGTTGACACTCAACCGTAACGCGATATCCGCACCGCAGGCGACGCATAAGGCCCGGAAATATTTTACACAGGGATTTTTTTGTAACATGTTGAATCCGAAAACAATGCTGTTTTTTCTCAGTGTATTTAGTCAATTGATCTCTCCAGACACAGATAACAACACATCCTTTGCGTTGATTTATGGGCTATACATTTCTGCCTTGCATATCTTGTGGTTCTGTCTGGTCGCATATCTTATGACCTCGAAGAAAATATTATCTGTTTTCCAAAGCGTTGGACACCGAGTGAATCAAGTTTGTGGTGTCGGACTGGTTGCCTTCGGTGCCACATTATCACTCTCTCAATAACGGATTTCTCAATAACGGATTCTCAATAACAGATAATGTCAATCATAGAGAGACTGTGAATGATTCAAGACCCAATCAAGCACTCGATTCACAATACGAGATTTATTCACAATACGAAAGGTCATGGATGTGATCTGGTTTTTAGCCATGGGATAGCAGCTCAAGCTCAGTTAAGGCAATAACAGGGCGCCTCTTTATCGACTGACAGGATCGCTTTGGCGATTCTGTCAGTCAGTATTCAGCGACGAAAATAGCATCATACATAGCATTCATATGATAAAAGCTTAATTCCATTAATTTCATATAAATAAGTAAACAATATCTGCCACAGATGAATTCATATCACTTAACATGAAATATATACAACCCATTGAAATAAATATAATTTGTTTTCACTTGGTGCAAAATGTAACCGATTGCACCAAAGTAACCCAAGAAAGGCCTTTTAACGGCTAAAAACGCTGAATTTTAATGGCATGAATCATGCTGTATTGGTATTGCAGTATTTTCTATTAAAAGGACTTTCTAATGAAAAAAAGATATTTGGTTTCGGCAATGATGTTACTGACCAGCATCTCAAGTTATGCTGACAATTTACCTCATGTAACCATCTACGCAACAGGCGGAACCATTGCAGGGGCATCTGCTTCAAATGTGGACAGTACCGACTAGTGGGCAGCCATACTTTTATTACAAAAACACACAACCGATGGAAAAACCACATTTTGACATCTCCAATGTCAAAGAGCTGCCAAAGGTCGATATTTTGTATAGCTATCAGGATCAGGATGATTCACTGATGAAAGCCGCGATTAAAAACGGGGCGAAAGGGATTGTCATCGCAGGTACGGGAGACGGTTCAACACCGAGCTGGATTCAAGATACGATTAAGGATGCAATGAAAAAAGGGATTCCGGTTGTCGTGGCGAGTCGCGTTTATACCGGTTATGTCTCAACGCATGAGAATGCGATCGGTTCAGGCTTTTATAACCCACAGAAATCAAAAGTTATTTTAGAATTAGCTTTAGCGAAAGGCGAATCCGTCGATCAAATTCGCAAGTACTTTGCAAAACTTTAAAAATTACAAAAGACCTATGATTGATATGGTATAAAAATTTAGGTAAAAGGGTGAGTTTCATTCACCCTTTTTGTCACACAAAAAATGCCACTGGGTCAATCAGTGGCATTTTTCTTTGTTCGAAAGGCCTATCAATCGCAGCAATCAGCCCACAGGCTGATGACTACGATTAATTCATTTCATCTTGCTATGGCTTGAAAGATTTCAGAATCGAGCGGACTTGAACTAAGACCACCACCGCAAAGCAAGTCGCGAGTACCATTGAAACCGGACGCTCAACGAAAGCCAGCAGATTTCCATCTGATTTAATGAGTGACGATAGTAGATTTTTCTCTAGCATCGGTCCCAGAATCATCCCCAAGATAATTGGAGAAATTGGATACTGCGCTCGCTGGAGCAAATACCCGACGACGCCCATACCTAACATCACGACAATTGAAGATAGCGAATTATTAATAGCAAAAGAACCGACGGTGCTGAAAATAATAATAATCGGATACAAAATCGCTTTATCAATAAATATCACGCGCTTGATAAAGTTAACCACAATGGTCGCTAATGGGAGCAGCATCAAATTCGCAATGAAAAACAGTATAAATACCGCATAAAGTTTCTCAGGATGGAATAAGAACAGTGTGGGCCCGGGGTTCATATCCTTCATATACAAAACACCGATAATAATCGCGGCTGCGGAATCGCCCGGAATACCAAATACCAATGAGGGAATCCAGCTACCGGCTAAGCTCGCATTATTACTCGATGACGCATCAATAATGGCTTCTTCAGAGCCTTTCCCGTACTTCTCCGGGTTTTTGGAAAACTTTTGTGACAGTGCATAAGCGATCCATGCAGCAATATCAGCGCCGGCTCCCGGCAGCGCACCAATCAGCGTTCCTAAGATACTACTACGACCAATATTCAACTTATAGCGCCACATCGTTTTCGGGACGCCCTTAAACAGATTAAAACTCGACTGGGTCGGGATCACATCTTGTTTTTGGCTGGTAATCCGATCAGCGTAGTATTCAATCGCTCCGGAAATGGCAAACAGACCGATCATCGCAGGGATGAAGCTGATCCCCTGCAACATACTCACCTGCCCGAATGTAAAGCGAGGCACACCAGTAATCTGATCGTAACCGACACAGGCAAGGAGCAAACCGAGACATAACGTCACCATACCTTTGACTGGTTGGTTACCTACCACTAATGTTGCACAGGTTAGCCCCAACAGCGAGAGCCACATATATTCATAAGAGCTAAATTTTAATGCGAACCGGGCCAAAGCCGGGGCTGCGAACATCAGGATCAGTGCACCGATGACACCCCCAATGACCGAACTGGTGAGGCCAATACCGAGTACGCGATTTAATTTACCCTGCTTTACCAGCTCATTTGAGTCCGCAACATAAGCGGCTGAGGCTGGCGTCCCGGGAATTCTCAGCAATGCACCCGGAATATCACCGGCATAAATTGACGATGCCCCGATAGAAATCATCAGCGCCAGTGCCGGGATCGGATCCATGAAAAAAGTAAATGGCACCATCAGCGCCACAGCCATAGTCGCGGTTAGCCCCGGAATTGATCCAACGATAAGCCCGAACAACCCGGCAGCAATCACCGCCAGAATCGCGCTCATATCGATATACTGCAATGCTTCAACGAAAACAGACATATTCACTCCTATGACCAGAAACCTTCAGGCAATGCGACCATCAGGATATGCCCAAAAACATAATAAATAATCCCTGAAGACAGCACCGAAAAGACCATATTCATGAATATCTTTTTAGGGTGACGTAAACTCATCAGGCCAAACAACAACCCTGTCGCACAAATCAGGAAACCCAGATAGGAAATTAAAAAGGTAAATAATCCAATCGATACGATAATCAGCAGTAACGCGCGAATTTCCACAGCCGTTAGCTGTAATTTTTCCGGCCGCTGGCGAAGGTGAATTACGGCATCCAGTACGGTAAACAGCAACAAAAAAGCACTGAGAATTGTTGGCATATACCCCGCGCCATAAGCGCCGATACCGCCATATTGCTGGATACTGGTAATGAGTATAAGCAGTGAAAAAATCCCGATAATAAATTGGGAAAGAGGTAATGAACGCATAAGATACCTACGTTTTTCTGAGAGCCTATATTGATTACACATCACAACAGGCTAAATGTCTGGGCGGAAACCGCAGCCTCCGCCCCTATGGTTACTTTAGCTATGATTACTTTAGCTATGATTACTTTAGCTATGATTACTTTAGCTATGATTACTTCAGCTTATTGATGAGTTTTCCGTATTTCTCATCTTCTGATTTCATAAAGTTCCCCAGATCATCACCGTACAATGGGTACACTTCAAACCCTTGCTTGGTCGCAAAGTTCTGGAGTTTTCCTTCTTTAAATACGGCTTTCATCGTGGCAATAAGTTTTTCCTGAACCTCGTGAGGAATGCCGGCCGGTGTCACTAAAGCATTCCACGTCGAGAAACTGTATTTATATGGTGTCGCCTGCTGGAAGACCGGAATATCTTTGTACAGCCCGGTATTTGTTTCAGCCATTGTGGCTAAGTTTTTGACCATACCGGCTTCAACCATACTTTTCGCTTCTCCCGGAGAAGAGGTGGTAAAGTCGATCCCACCGGACACCAGTTCCATCAACGCAGAGCTTGAACCTTCAGAAGGCACATAAGTAACGGAGTCTGTCGGAACGCCCATCGCATCAAGCATCCCAATCAGATTCAAATGCCAGCCTGAATTTAGCCCGCTTCCGGATGCTTTCAGTTTGCCCGGATGTTGCTTGATGTAATCCGTCAATTGATTCACATCTTTAAACTGGGAGTTGGTTGCGACTTGAATCCCCCCTAAATTCACGGCTAATCGGGTGATCGGTGTATAGTTCTGATAGTTCAGATCGGTCATCCCCTGATGGTGCATCATGGCAATTTCAACCGTTGCAACCCCCAGCGTGTAACCGTCGGGCTTCGCCTTGGCCATTGCATCATGTCCGACAACACCAGCACCACCCGTGCGGTTGACGACGTTGACATTGACACCAAGTTGCTCTTGCAACCCTTCTGCAACTAAACGGGCGACAGTATCGGTGTTACCACCGGCACCCCATGGAACGATAATTTTAATGGGTTTATCCGGCCACGCTGCCATTGCACTGGTTGAAGCTAATAGAGCCGCGGTAATCAGACTAAGTTGTAGGGGATGTTTCATGTTGGCGCTCCTGTCATATTATTTATTCGTTCAGGTAAGGTTCAGGTAAAAGTCGCTCTATAGGCGACTTAATCGAATGTTTTCATCGTCGTCCGATATGCTTGCGCTGATGCCGCGATTTGATCAAGGATGACACTTAAGCCCCAATATTTCTCTAACACGTCATCATCAGTCACGCGGCTGTGTACTGAACTGAATGTGCCGAGGCGCTGATGAAAGACTTTGGCATTTTTCGGGTAACCAAGCGTTTCAGTCACTGCGCTCAATGAAAGGAACCACGAGAGCTGTTGTGCAAATTCCGGGGCCTGAGATGCATTGTGATAAAGCCAGTGATACAGATCCGGATGGAAATTGGTAAAGACACCACTAAAGCCTTTCGAGCCATGCTGTATCGCTTCATAAGCAATCGCTGCATTGGCATTAATAATGGCCAGCGGTGACGTTTTGGTTAACTGAACCCGACGTTTCACCGTTTCCAGATCACAACTCACATCTTTCAGCACAACAAAGCGGCCGGAATCGGCACAGAATTGAATCTCTTCATCGGTTAACAACCGTCGATAAGGGGCCGGACATTCGTATAATCCCAATGGCATGTCCGCAGGAATGGCATCCATCAATGTATTCAGATGATTCAAGAAAGCCGCTGTGCCTTGATTGTCCGGGTCGAGACGATTGGTGACTAAAACCAAAGCATCGATCCCCGTTGCAGCCATCGCTGTCAGCTCAGTAATTTGATCATCAATGTCAGGTGAAATGTGGCCGGAAGAAATCACCGGAATCCGTCCATTGGTGTAATCCACCACAAACTGAGATAACGCCACCCGTTCTTCAAGCGACAAAAATAGCATTTCACTGGACTGACAGACGGCAAAGAGCGCATCGGCACCATTTGCAATGTACCAGTCAATTAACGTCTCTAACCCTTGGTAATCAATTTCGTTTTGGTCGGTAAATGGTGTCAACATTACCGGTACAATGCCTTCAATCTTTTTCATCTTCTCTGTCCTAAAAACATCTATATCAAAAACATTCAGTTGGTTCGCTAAATTGCGATAACTGCGACTTGCTGCTGAAGCATACGCGCTTCAACTAACGCATTATTCGGCATATTCGCTGCGCCTTCTCTCTCAACAGACAGGGATGCAAAAGCGGTCGCGTAATAAGCTGCCTGAGTCAGGCTTTTTCCCTTCGCCAGCGCGGCAGCCAATGCACCGTTGAATGCATCACCGGCTCCGGTCGTATCGACGACAACAGCACTGTACGATGGGATATGGGCACACTGTTGACCATCAAAAAGCACCACGCCTTGCTTACCCATGGTAATAATGATGTTCTGTACCCCTCGTTGATGAATAATCTGGGCTGCCTGTTTCGCGGATTCCACATCGGTAATTTCCACGCCGGATATTTGCGAAGCTTCGGTCTCATTGGGCGTAAGAATGTCCGTATTTGCAAAAAACCGATCAACTTGGGGTAAATAAGGAGCAGGATTCAAAATCACGGTGACATTCAATCCTTTTGCCAGCTTCATCACCCCGTCAATGGCATCAAAATTATTTTCTAACTGAACTAACAGCACCTTTGATTCGGTCAAATACGGGATCAATTCCGCAACTTCTTCATCCGTAACCAGCAAGTTCGCCCCCGGACAAATCGCGATGAAATTTTCACCGACATCATTGACATAAATCACCGCACTCCCTGTTGCAGCCTGATCCGTTTCATAGATGGAAAAAGACTCCATCCCACAGGCATCGAAATGATTCTTGGCAAACTGACTGAACTGGTCTTTCCCAACCTTGGTCGCAAAATGGACCCGGGCTCCTGCCGCATGAGCCGCGATGGCCTGATTCGCACCTTTACCACCCGGTCCGAATGTCGTATTTTCAGCCACCAGCGTTTCTCCGTTTTTAGGAAAACGGTCAACCCGGGCAACGATATCGACGTTAAATGCGCCAAAAACACAGACCTTGCCGATCATTGCTGCTGATAAAGCTCGCTGCGAATTCACAGTACGATTACGGTGATGAGTGCGCATCAAATGGCTAATATCCAAACTTTCATCTTGTTGCAATTCGTTCTGGAGCAGATGTTTTTTCAACGATGCGCCGCCATGGTGACGTATCAATACTCCGTCTTGCTGAAGTTTAGACAAATCCGTCCGAATCGTTTCTTTCGTTACCCCAAGATGTAAAGACAAAAATTCGACGGTTGCCTGCCCTTGTTGGCGCAACAGTTGAATAATCCTTTCTTGGCGTAGTTCTTTGTACATATCACTCACCCTCGTATTTAAATTGATTCTAGAAACATCGGAAATAAATGGTGAGATAGGATTCAAACAAAAAACAAGCAAACAAAAACAAACAAAAATATCGTAACTCCAATTGTCTAAATGTGATCTTTATCAATATAGACATTTAAAGCATAGGAGGAAAATTGCGAGAAAATGGACTGATTCGGTCACCACACAGAAAATGAGCAAGACGAAGAGATACGGTCAGTGCACTTAGAATGTCTGCGCAGTCGAATTGCCCGCGATGTTCCGTTCATCCGCGATTTAATCGTGCTGAATTTGATCACGCCCAAGCGCTTTGGCCTGATAGAGGAGCTGATCCGCGCGTTGCACAATGCTTTGTGGATGATCACTCAGTGACATTGCCGTGACACCGATACTCAATGTGAGTGTTAAGCCACTATATTTCTCTGACAGATCCGTGCGCTTCAGGCTATCCATCAAACGGTTTAAAGCAATGCATACCCCTGCCATATGGGTATCAGGGAAAAGCACAATAAACTCTTCTCCTCCCCAACGACCGTAAAAGTCACCTTTACGCCCCATCACCGAGACCAACTCACCGAAACATGCTAAAACTTCATCTCCCACCTGATGACCAAACCGATCATTAATCGATTTGAAGTGATCGAAATCCATCATCGCAACCGTCAGATTTTTGCTATATTTCAGTGCGAACGTGATTTGATCCTGTAACGCCTGTTCAATACAACTCCGACTGGCAAGACCGGTTAAAGAATCGGTGTTGGCTAAAACTTCCATTTGGTCATGTGCGGTTTCTAACGCTTTGAAGTCTTGCTCAAGAGCGACTTCGTGACCGACCCATTCGGCCAGTAACCGTAAGATTTCGATATCCTGACGAATAAATTGCCGCGTTGGACAAATACTGGAGAAATTGAGTGTGCCATATCGCTCACCATCCACAAAAATCGGTACGCCAAGGTAAGCTTCGAGGCCAAAATTTTCAAAACAAGGATGAGTGACAATCTCGCTCTCTGATACATGCGAGAACCCTTGTACATCATTAGCCTGATAAACAAGACTGCAATAAGTGATGCCGAGTTCAAATGTCATCCCCGCTTCTAATGCATTTTCCGGGTGAATCACTTGTTGAATCATATACTGATCACCCGATATTTTACTGAAAATACCGATGGGTAAACCAAAGTAGCTCGTCCCCAACTCTAAGATGGCCTCAATACGCTCTTGAAAGGCTAACTGTCTTGATGACGTGATCAGATGCAGTCGATTCAGCGTTTCTTCGGCTGCAAGTCGTGCTGAATCGTCCTGAATAATTGCCACAAAAAAGATGGGGGTCCCCTGCGCATTTTTGATCAGGCCACCAGACGTTTGTCCCTGAAAAGACTCACCGGCAGCATTGATATAACGGACAACATAAGGTTCATTTGTATCATCGGCATTGGTGTTGAAACGTTCCTGACCCAGCCGGATAAAATCATCCTGATCCGCGTAGAGCAGCGCGGTGCTCTGATGATAAATCTCTTCACTTGAGTAACGAAACAATGTTCTGGCGGCAGCATTCATACACACAACTTCCCGGCCCAGAGTTGCAACAACCACGGCCATCTCAATGTGCTCGAAAACGTGTGCCAGCGTCTGGGTGTCTAATCCCGATAATGCTTCGTCAGCCATATCTATTCACCACCTCTTCGGAAGCCAAAAAGTAACATCCTCTCAACAAGTATTGTTGATATAAGAGAAATGTCCATGACTGGTAATCAACAAGCGTAACCTCATTCCCCGGAGGGCCCAGAGAATGAGGTTTTATTTCCGCCAATCATCAAAGTGAAGCAGAATGTGTTTTCGTCACTTGCCCGGCACGCCACCAGCGTAATGCATCAACCACGACAAACAGCAGCAAGCTCACGCCCATCACCGGCAGTGCCAACCCCAGTGACACCGCAATTATGACCGCGAGCGCTCGATATAACATCGGCATCACCAGCCAGGTTTGCAATAATGTCTGTGCCGGAGAACCGGCCGCAGGACGTCGTTTCCACCACATGCGATAGCCCCAAACCACCATCATACATAGCGTCAGGCCAAATGCCGCCAGTAGTAACTGATTCGGTAAACCAAACAGAACCCCCATGTGGGCATCAATCCCCCAGCGAATCAGTTTTGCAATCAGCGGAAAATGCTCGAAATCAGCCCGGCTGGTGACAACCATTTTCTGGGCATCAACAGCAACACTATCGACCTGGGTCGGCCAGGCGCGGTCAATTTCACGCACAAACCATGCTTTATCAGGTGTCTTTGCGGGGACAATTTCCAGTTTTGCAGCATCAATACCGGCCTGCCTTGCCGCCATGAGAACGCCATCAAATTGCCCATCCTGCGCATGGTTGATGCCATGGGTATCTTGTGGTTTGGCGTGATGTTCGGCATGGGCGTCATGACTAGCGGACATACCAGACATCGATGTCTCATGTCCGGGTAAATCTCTGGATACGGAAGGCGTCACCCAGCCAATCGCTTGACGCCACTCGGCAATATGACTACCGGCCCACTTCGACCAGGTTAAACCCGTCGCTGAGATAAAAAACAGCCCCAGAACAATGATTAAACCGGCCTGAACATGACGACGGCGGTGTTTAACATAAGTATTACGATTGTTCCCCCGCTGCCGGATCCGCTTTTGTCGGCGTCGGGTCGTCCACCATAAAATCAAACCACCCATAGCAGCGATCCACAACCAAGACGCGGCTAATTCACTGTAGACGCGTCCCCACTGCCCTAACATCAAATTTTGATGCAGATAATCCAGTTTGATACGCAGTGGCAAAATCCCGCTGGTACCATAACTTGCCAGTTTGCCCCGAATCGCTAATGTGACGGGATCGACAAACACTGTCTGAGATTCATAACCATACAAATCCGGGTCAATAAACATCACCCGTGTGGTATATCCCTCCCCTATCGAAGGGCGGACCGCTTTGAGTTTTAAATCCTGCGGTAAGCTTTCCCGCGCTGCGCGGATCTGCTCCGCCAGTGTATGAAACTCCCCCCGGCTCGGGGTTGTGAGCTCATGATGATATAACCGCTGCTCAATTTGAGGTGTCAGTACATAAAGCGTCCCTGTCAGGGCTGCAATAAAAATAAAAGGACCGACGAAAATCCCCACATAAAAGTGAAGCCGCGCAATAAAAGCCAGCAACAGAGTTGCCGGTGCTTGTGAAGACTGAACATTCATTTCTAATTCTCTTTGCCGGGATGCAGCACAACTACAATCCCGGTGATTTTTTAGTATCACGACGATCTCCCTGAATCATTCAGATTCAGGGCTGTATCAATGTTGATGAATCAAAGAAAACAAAGCGGGCGGCGGGGCTCGGGGAAGCTGTTTTTTACGCCATTCGGCGCGAAGTAAGAAAGGTTGCATCGTCACGCGAAGCCACTCCAATACAGCGCGGTGAGACGCCAACTGTAGGGGTGCGTATGTTATCGCGCTCATATGTAACAACAAAGAACAGTAGCCGCACCATGCATGATGCAATGCATGAGCGTCTTGGTGGGTCACTGTCGTTGGATGCGTCGCGTGATGTTCAGTTGTCTGACTATTCGGGTGATGAGGCGCTGACTCGTGCATCATCATGGTTGGAGAATGAACACCAGCTTGCGACATCACCATCGTCTGGGAGACTAACGGCGCTATATAAATCATCAACATGGCGAATAGCCCACACCAAGCCATGGACCGTTGCCACTTGAGCTTCAGCCATGAACGATATGTGAAACGACTATGAGTACGAATACAATTGAACATGATAATGATGACGATTCATAAATGAGAATGAATGACGGTTCGGTATCTTAACATTACTGTCAGAAAAAATAACATCCAAGCTGTCGCGCAGATGATGAATATCACACCGAAATAGCCGTTATCTTCAAGAGTGTTCATCCCATATTCTGACGACGACTTCTGTCGTTGGTCCGTTTTGCTAACCGAACTCGGCATTGGTTTGATTAAGACGGGGTTGATACAGACCGATTTAAATGAAGCGGCGATTTGAATAAATATGAAACAAAGACCACAATGTTAAAGCCCGTGTTCTCAATTCAGGGTTTGTCTGCAACACGCTGCCGTCATTGGGGGGAACGTTCAAAGAACGACAATTGACAGGCAGCGGTTGCGGACAATATTTTAACTCATATGCATTCAAACATCATGCTGATTATTGTGCTGAAGCCCGGAGATAAGTCTCAGGCGGCCTTCACTGAGTCAAATTCTCAATCCAGCACATATACAAACTCATTCTGCCCATAAAGTCGGACTACCAAAGTGCTCATCCAGTTCCTGACTGAACCAACGACCGTTTAACACATGTTGCAGCAAATAGACTTTACTCTCTTGGCTAATCGTATGGTCATCTTCAATCATGGCGATGACATCTTTGACCGTGAAGGTTGGTTCACTACGATAAGCAATGGCTGCATCGTGGTTCGCATCCATCATGTAAACCGTCTGTCCTTGATCTTCACGCTTGAGATTCCACGGGTTCCATCGCGTCGCGTCAGAAAAACTGGTATGGCCGGTGCGAATGAATGCCTTCAGATGACGCTTAAATAACGCGCCTAAAGCTTTCGCGCCCGGAGAATCAAATGCTTTTCCTAAATAAGGCTTCCGAAAGTGATCATCCAGCAGCGGCAAGAAAACCCCATGAAATGCCCCCAGATGTTTCATCGGAGAGCCAACGACTGTCGGATCCGAACCGTAATCAAACTCCCCTGCATAAATCGGAGCCCGGAAATGTGCCGCCATTTTTTGTGCAGATTCAGCGATATTAAATGACCGATACAACATACCGCCGTATCGATAAACAAATCCATATTCATTGACCATTTTCGGATCCGTGGTCCAGTCTTCTTTCTGGCGGAAATAAGGATCACCTAAAGCAAAGAAAGAGAACTCATCATGCCCGGTCAGCATCATGGTCGGGACTTCATTATAGCGATGCGTTGCAAATCCTTCTTGCGGTAATACCTTGCCATCACGATAGAGATGCGGGAAGACACTCATTCGAATCGCAGCGTTTTGCATCAACCGGGCAATCCGATCAGCCGGCAGTTCCAGCAGATACTTTTTGACTGCCGGTGTCGTTTGCGCCAACCACGCTTCAGCGGATTGCTGATCCGGCTGAATCCCATCCTCGACCACCAACGGTGCAAACGCACGGCGAAAAACTTTCTGGCTTGCTTCTACCGGTGATGTTGTCATCCCACCGCTAAACACAATCGCATGCTCGAACTTACCGGTAAACAGCGGAGAAATCAGCATCGCCATCACATCACGTCCACCGGCTGAAAACCCAGAGACCGTGACATTGTCAGCCTGCCCGCCAAACTGACTGATATGATTGCGTATCCAGTCCAGAGCCCGCGCCTGATCAAGTAAGGAAAAGTTACCGGAAGCCTGAACAGCATCATCGGATTTCAGCACCATGAGTGGATTGAAACCCAGCGCTCCCAGACGGTAATTTAAAGTGACAATCACAGCATTGATATCGACGGCCAGTTGGCTCGGGTCAAACTCATCTGCCCGCCCTCCCTGATTGTTGCCACCATGAATATAAAGCACAACAGGCAGTGTTTGTTGGGTGTTCGGACGATAGATATTCAGATTCAGACAATCTTCATGACCAATCACCTCACCGGATGAGACCTGAGGACAAAGATTACCTTGCTGATCGGCCTGAAAAGGTTCATGGCTGGCCTTGGGAGGCTGAGGCCGTTGCCAACGTAACGCCCCAACAGGGGCCTGAGCATAAGGAATACCCAGCCAGCGATTGGTACCGGACTTTGAATCAGTGACGCCGGTCATCACGCCTTGCTTTAACGTCACTTGTTCAGTGTAAGCAAAGGCAGAAGAAGCGCCGCCGAATGCCAATGATAGAGAGAGTAAAAGCGTTGATAATTTACCAATAGATTGATTCATAACATGTATTCCCATCCAGTGGTGATCACAGTTAATTGATTTCAGCGGTGATGGTGTTTAAAACAAAAAAACCGGCTGACTTCAGTCAAGAAGCTACGCCGGTTTTGCCTTCAGAGGCAAACTCTGAAGTAGCAATCCAATAAGACTCAACGACAATAATATAAATAGCCGAGGCCGTCTATTTATCCGTGCATAATTTTACACAAAGTATTTGGGAATCAATCAATAATGATAAAAACATCAACCAATTCAATCAAATCAGGCGAGCCATAAAGACTTTGACTTAAATCCTCGTCCAATTCAGCCGCCTTGATCCTTTACTTTGATGTCCGAGCAGACTGTTTCAGCCACTGCTGACGCTGTGGTGCGGTCATAAATGTCCAGGCCATAAAACGACTATTCTTCTGCCCTTGGCTCATTTCAACGATTTGTATCTCCTGTACACCGACCTTTTGCAATTGTTTCTGCATCCAACGGACATTCTCTTTCTTGGAGATAAGCGTGGTAAACCAGAGGACCTGCCCGGCAAATTCGCGGCTTTCCAGAGCCATATTTTGAATAAAAACCGCTTCACCACCGGGACACCAGAGTTCAGCTTTTTGGCCACCGAAGTTCAGTGCCGGCTGCGGCTGATTCTTTTTATGACCAGCATTAGCATGACCACGCTTCATGCGGTTGGCATTCAGGTTACTCAGCTTTCGCTGGGTACCTTGTAAGGCCGCTTGCAGTGATTGATGGAATGGCGGATTACAGGTGGTGATGTGATAGCGCTCTCCCGGCTGAATAATGCCTTTGAATAAACAGCGACTGTCTTGCTGCAACCGACATTCAACTTTCCCTTGAAGCACAGCATTACTTGCCGCGATTCGGTTGGCACTCTTGATTGAGACCGGATCAATATCACTGGCAGTATAATGCCAATCGTAGTCACAGACACCGATGATCGGGTAGATACAATTCGCGCCGACACCGATATCCAGCGCCTTGACCTGGGCCAGCACCAAATCCGGCTCATGACTCAGCAAATCGGCGGCACGATGAATATAATCCGCTCGCCCGGGAATTGGCGGGCAGAGATACCCTTGCGGGATATCCCATGTTGTTACCTGATAATATCGGCTCAACAGCGCTTGATTCAGCAGCTTCACGGCCAGCGGATCAGCAAAATTGATCGTTGGTTCACCATTCGGATTCTTTGTGACATGCTTTTTCAGATCGGGTAATGCTTTGACCAATTCAACAAAATTGTAGCGTCCCTGATGTTTATTCCGTGGATGTAGCCCCTTCGGAGCCGCCACCCTCTTCACACTGACATCAGATAATGGTTTCGCAGATACCGAAGATTTAGCCTTCGTCGGTTTTCTTTTTTGGCTCATGTGACTCATATTCGTTGGAAAAACGCGCCATTGTCCCCTTTTTTAGCCCCTGTTGCCAGAGTTGTGCTGCGGTCAGTGCCGGGCAATGCCCATCACTCAATCATTGCTGATCGACAGCTTGACTCAATTGCTGCCGGTCCGCACCGACAGCGCATATTTTTATTCCAATCAGCAGCACATGACTGACAATCGCTTACATTACTGACAATCGCTTCTTGTGCTATATCCGCCCATGGAAACAGACAGATGACTTTGCGTCTGTTTACCTAAAACAACCTTCGCCCCCATTGAAGCGGAACCATTCACCGTATCAACATGGCACAAGTTAGCCTTTGCGCCCATCGCAACGGTTACATTGGCTTTATGCGCATAAAAATCGTTGATCTCACTATTAAAATCAGCCCCCATGCTGATATCCAAATCGAGGGTATTGACGTTTCCTTTCAGTGCATAAGCCGCGCCCATTGAACCTTTAACCGCCAGTTGTTCATCAGCCAGCGCACAGTCACCGGCGTCAACCGAAACACCAAATTGTGCTTCAACTGATGTCAGCGGCTTATTGGTATAAATCTTCACCGTCAGTTTATCCGGCCAGAAACCTTCATCACGATAGCCGTCATTCACCAGAGAAAGCTTGTCGCCGGTAACGCCCAGTTGCAGTTTATCCAGTAAATACTGCTTACCGGAGGCCACAACTTGTGGTGTACTGCTGCAAACCACTTCGGCATTCATACCTTTTGACAGTACAAGCTGATTGAATGAATCAACCGGAAAAGTCTGCTCCGCGGCATACAGTGGTGTGGACATCACCACACCGATAAGCGCCATATATTTCATGGATGAGCACTTCATAATAACTCCTTGATAGGTTGAGGCCGTCAAGCCTATTCATGACACTGTTATCGCATATATCTATGGTGTCATATTGGTGGATTGTTCACTATGTTGTGATTGTGGAGCAACCGATGATACCGACGGATGAGAGCCATGCGGTGCGACCTGAAAAGCAACCACACCCCGTGGATGAAGATTCGTGTCAAACTTAGGCCGCAGATTTAACATCTGCATCAGTGGATCAAGCGTAAACCGGCATTCTGAGCATAACTTCAGCAGGGTAAATGCCAGTTGATTGAGAGAGAGCGTCATACCGACACAATTTCTTTTCCCCTGGCCGAACGGTAGATAAGTCGTCGGGTCAAGTCGTTTAAGTTGCAGGAAGCGGTCAATATTGAATTCCGCAGGATTTTCCCAGTATTCGTGATTCCGGTGAATCAGCCAGGGCGAAAATATGACATTAGTCCCTTTGTCGATCCGACATCCGTCAATCTCGACCGTTTCGCTGGTCGTTCTTTCAATAATTGGCGAAACCGGTGTCAGCCGGAGTGACTCTTTTACCACCGCCATGGTGACCGGACAGCGCTGAATCGACCACGCAACACTCTCCAGTTTCTCAGCTTCCTCTTGGATTCGTTCGATCACTTCCGGATTGCGGGCCAAATGAATCAGGCACCAGCAGAGATTCGTTGCCGGATTATCAATACTGCCGAACAAATTCCCCATCAGCATGTTCACCAGCGAAACCATATTCTGTGGCTGATTCTCAATATCGAGAGTCTGCGACAGTGCAGCAACCATGGTATCGGGTTCTGCCGTAACCAGTGCCCGTTCAGTCAGCTCACGGATTTTCGCCTGATAGGCCAGCAGTTCCGGATCATTGCGGAGCGCTTCCTGATTGTCCGCTGTCGCCATCTGAATCATCCGGAAGAAGATTTCGTGATTCAGAGTGACGAACCGCACACCTTCCTCAACCGAAATCGCACTGCCGATAAACGGATCCAGCACATTGCGGGCTGCCCATTCAACGCAGATCGGCCAAATGTCATCAATCCCTTCGGTGCCGGAAGCCGCCGTCAGAAAGCGCTCGGTAATCCAGTCAGCAGCTTTGGCCATAGCCGCATGGGTGCGTTCCAGTTTCGGACTGACCAGTGGTGCGGTCATTTTCCTGCCGTTTTTCCACTCTTCACCATCTTTGGCAAATGTCAGCGAGTCACCCAGGATGATCCGCCCGACAGCCGATGATGAAGGTAATTTGTGTATCTCTTTGACAAAGCTATCGTAATGATCGAGCCAGTACTGCACATGCGCAGCCTTGCCCAAAATGACCAGTTCACTTTCCCCTTCACAGATGAGCCGGAATGCGCCCTGATGTTGTTTAAAGCCATCCTCAATCACTTTGAGAATGCCAAAACTATGGAGTCTTTTCAGCGTGACGTGCTCCGTCGGTAGCTGTTGTGGTGATATGGTCATACGCTCTTCTCCCTGACCCGGAAATTCGTTGTGCATCACTGAATCCTGTTCGTGGATTGTGACAAATGAACATGGCAGGCACCGACATACGCACCAGAACCGATTGAAAGCAGCGCGATATCCTCGGCTTCAGCCTCCTCACCGGGCAGCGCCTGATTATCAAAATAACGCTGAAGTAATAGAAAAGGATCGGTAGCACAGCAATGACCTATTTCCGGCAACAGTGCCAGATCCAGACAAGCACCGGTTTCCGGGATCGTTCTGGCAAAGTTCATCCAGCTCAGTTTATTGATGTTATGCGGCAGAATGACCTGCCGACGATGCGTATCAAACGCGAGAGCCTGCAATGCATCTATCACCATGTGATGATGCGCGGCAAAGAATTCACGGTTTTGTTGCTCATCACCAAACAGTCCGCCATGAAATTCCGGATGATGCTTCAAATAGAGCTGCTCAATCTGGCACCCGCCAGGAAGATCATCGACGACCAGAGCCACAAAAGCGTCACCCATCATGGTACAGCCGGGAATATAGCGCTGACCGAGCGGAAATTGTGAGAATGAATCACCGATCAGCAGCATCACTCGGGTTGCCACGCCACAATCAAGTAGTGATTTCGCCAGTGACAGCCCCCAGAAGGCACTACCACAGTTATGCTGATTCACTTCGTAGCAGCGCTCGACCTGACTCAGAGCCGGATGACTCCGGCACAGCTCACCGGGGAAATCAATCCCATCTGCGTGCTGAACCGGAAAAGCATGAACATAAACCAGCGTATCAATTGCAGGTTCATCCGCAAGCAGTGTGCTCTCCGACAGCAATCGGAGAAACGCCTGACGGAGGCTCATGTCTTCCGGTAATGCGGCCACACAATCGATCCCGAACAGTTGACGGAAGACTCTGGCATCGACAGCCCTACCTCCGGCAGCCTGAACGATCTCCCCGGCATCAATACGTAAATCTGGAATAAAAGAAGACATTGCAGCTATGCGCATAAATCTTCCTCCTGATGCGTAAAACCAACCCCAGTCAGAATACCGTCATCATGACGAATCAGCAGATAATCCTGATCCGGTTGACCATACTGTTCAAGGGCAGCAAACGGAGCAGCACACAGAAGTTTGTCGTCAATCGCGATATGCTTTTTATGACTCGCCCGTGGCAAGTCATCATGTTCCGGTAACGGTCTGGAAGATAACTCTGATTCACAAGACAAACGTGCCAGCAGTGTCGGGGAAGCAATGATCCGAGTTTCCGGAGCGAGGCCAAAGTGAGTGATCATTTCCTGAACTGACTGGTCAATATCTCGCTCGGTCACATGAGTGTGCTTGCGGTATCCGGCATAGGTCCATCCGCTGCCGG
This sequence comes from Vibrio spartinae, assembly GCF_024347135.1. NCBI lineage: Bacteria > Pseudomonadati > Pseudomonadota > Gammaproteobacteria > Vibrionales > Vibrionaceae > Vibrio > Vibrio spartinae. The sequence continues at coordinate 2,733,810 of NZ_AP024907.1, forward strand.
AACGGCTGATCTTGACAATACAGGCACTGTTCTCCGGAGCCAGTTCATCCATCAGTGAAGAACGGTACAGCAAGTGTTTCTGATCAGCGATCAGCAACAGGGCTGAGCTGTCTCTTTCCTGAATGTAGCGGTGGATACAGTCCAGCGCCATAAACGGAGCCGACAGACCACGATCACTGATCGCCAGCCCGAAACTCTGTTCGCCCAATTCCAGAGTATGAATCACGTAATTCACCACCGAGGTTCCCAGATGCAAATCGGGTGTCCAGTGCGCCAGAATCACAGTATCGACATCACTTAAATCCGTACGCTGACGAAGGCGGGGCAGCAGTCGTTCGAACATACTGGCAAAGGCCGCTTTATCTTCAGAGCGGATGCAGGATTCTACCCGGCTCATGTCGCTATCATAAGCCAGACCATTGGATTTGAAGAAGGCCGCGATGAAGTCTTCCCAGTGATCCTGCTGTTCCAGCCACTCCGGGTTAAATGTTTCCAAATTGCCGAATGTATCCCAAATGATCTGTTGTTGATTGATGACCGTTTTCATCACGCTGCCCCTAAACTTGCCGTGTAAGAACGAAAAGCATTCAGACGATGGATATTGGATGTGCCTTCCATATATTCGAAGGCAAAAGCATCCCGGTAACGTTTCTGCAACGTCACATCGGTCAGCCACTGCTCAGGCAGATACTGTGGCAGCAAGAGCGCGACCTGTTCCGCAAAGCGGGTCGCCTGATGTTTCAGTTGGCTGGTCAGATGCACTTTGGCATCGCCATGCTGATAACCGTCACCCACCTGAAGCAGTTTCTGATACAAGGCATGATACTGACGCCATTGATACGCCAGCCCGGTGACATGTGCCTGTTCCAGCGCGGCTAATAAACCTCTTGCCGTGCCCAATGCCATCGCTGCAACCAGCGGGCGGTGTTTTTCAAACACCGTTCCGATCGCGGTAATTCCCTGCCGCAGACCACTTTCATGCAGACCGAGAACCTGTTCTCCGCTGACCGGTAGGTTACGCATCTCAATCCGGGAGAGTCCGGCACCGGCAAGACCATAGGCCTCCAGCGGTGTGACAGTAAATGTTTCCTGATGCGCGGCCGGTTCCACCATCACCAACCGCTGGCTATTCCCCATGCGGGCAAAGACCAGTCCGACACTGGCAAGCTGAGCGCCACCGATGAACATTTTCTCGCCATTAAGCAGAAAATAGTTATCTTTCGGTGTCAGTGTGGCAGCGATTCCCTGTGCATCTGAGCCGAAATCAGGTTCAGTCACCGCAAAAAATGTCCAGGCCGGCTGTTGCAGATAACGGGAGAAAAAGAATTCCTGCTGAGCTTCATTTCCCTGTGCCATGACCGCCCGGCAGGATAATGATGTCCCCGGCATTGCCATCATGCCACTGGCGTCAAATCTCGAAATATACTCAACCAATGCCAGATAATGGATGAAATTTTCCGGGTCAAATGCCATTTCATTCAGGCGTTCCCGGTAAGGATTATATTGATCCGGTAATCCAATATGAGAAATTGCCAGCAAAACGTCATCATTCAGTAATTGACGCGCTGCATCAGAGTCGGTTTCAATCAATAAACCGGCTTGTGCAAATTTACTTAAATGTTTATCCAGCCCAGATAATTTAAGTTCCTTTTCAATACACATGGTCGTGCTCCATTGGCTAATAATTTAATATTTCATGGATAATTCGATCATATCAAATCAGCTATAAATAAATTGATTAGAATTGCAGTTCGGTGAATGAATTAAATACTTTCACCACATTCAATAATCGCAGACGATGCTGTCGCACCAAGCCCGACGGTCATCAACATCACTTTATCTCCCGAATTTAACCGCCCGGATTCGAATAACGTCTTCAGATTAATAAATGGGTCGGCACCAAAGCAATGACCATATTGACTGATATTTTCAAGAAATAATAAGTCTGGCGGTAAACCCATATTTTTAGCTATTTGTTTCCAAGAAGAAATATTCACATTATGTGGTACCAAATATTTAATATCGCCCCATGACAGACCACTGTGTTGTAATGTGTAATCTATATGGTTCTGGGTAAACGTAAAATATTTATCCTGAAATGAATGCGGCTCCGCATCTTCTGGATAACCACTATTGAGACTAAAAGAACCATCCCGACTGGTGACATTATCCGTAATCCGAAATTGCTCACCATTGCGACTCAGCAGCACGGCACAGGACACTTCCCCCATGATGGTGGTATCAGGAATCAGCTGAACCCAGCGGTGAAATGCCTTTTCGGCAATCAGCACAATCGCATATTCATCGTCGTCTAGTTGCGCTGAGACATAATCCAGCACAGAGAGTCCGGTTGCGCAGTGGCTCATGGTATAACTGGCATACTCGGTCTGCGGGCCGAAAATCTCAGTAACCTGTCTGGCAATTTGGTTATCTCCGAAAGGAAACACTGTCGGAATCGTATGACAGTGCACAACATGTTTCACCCGCCCGTTCAACGCGGGATGTCGGCTGGACAACCGCTCCAGTGCCGGACGAATCATTTCGCCAATCGTTTCTTCGTCCTGATGCGGAAATGATCTGAGTCCGTAAAAACGGTCAAACATCCGGGTTTCAACACCGGAGAGTCCTAATGATTCGGCTGCCTCATGCAGCGTCTGTTGTCCCGCGGCAAAATTGACTTCTATATCTCTAATATTGCATCTCATTTGATTTACCTGCATGACTCAGCATTTGAGTAACGAAGAAGGAAGTTGCTGACTGTTTGATGAAGTTCGGAACAATTCAGCATCCCGAGATGGCCGGTGTCACGGCTGAAAAAGATCTGTTCCGCCTGAACCATTGCGTGAATTGACATGGATTCTGTCGGTTCAAAACGCTGATCGTTCAGCCCATGACAAATCAGCAGATCCACATCCTGTTCATAAATGGCTTCCGTCAGACACGCTTCCGGTAACCCGGTCAGCATCTGATAGCGGATGGCAAGCTGACGGGCATCTTCCGCATCTTTTCCCAAAGACCGAAGATAAGCCCGGAACAGTGATTCAAGGCTCTGGGGTGCAGCCAGCAAGACAAGAGTGCTGAATGCACGAGCCTGCGGCTTGGCAAGAAACATTGCCGCCAACAACCCTCCGACAGAGTGGCCGATAAGATGTGTTACCGGCCCAAAGGTTTCGATAATCATGTTCAGCACTTCAAGCTGCAATGTATAACTGCTTTGCGTACACTTATCGCTGTGTCCATGCCCCGGCAGATCCGGAATCAGGACACAGAAACCGCAGGCATTGAGTTGCAACGCCAGTTCCGAAAACATGCCGCCATATCCACCCCAACCATGAATCATTAAGACTTGCGGAGCAGTCACTTTCCCCTGCCGATAAACCGATACTGGCCCAAAAGCAGTCTCCAGCGTCAGTTGTTCAGCTTGTGCCATCCACACCACAGCCTCTTTGCGCATCGGCAGACAACGTGGCCGTTCAAAATCATCAAACAACGCACACCACCGATAGGAATTCAGGCGCTCGGGCCTAGATTCACTGACGCTATATCTATGCATTAAGGCTATCCCCATTCATCTCCCGCATGTCGTAGCGCAGAAAAGTGCCTCTATCAGGCATTGCCTGCATGGGAAGGACCGGCTGAGGCTGACATATCAACGTCATCACCTGCTGCCAGACAGAGAACTCTGGACGGGTAATATCCCCCAAAGCAACCGGAACAAAACATTGCCCTTCATACTGTTCAGCAGTCCGGCCAAAACGGGCACAGAGAATCATCGCTGCCCCGCTTTCACTTTCCGCCATACCAAATTCCCGAAAACCATCAAAAATCATCAGACAGTCGTCACTTTCTGCCAACATTGCTCCGGCCAGTTGCAGATGGGCCGAGGTCGGCTCCGGACCACTACATTTCATCCCTAATGCACGGGAAATCGCATGGCTCTCCGCCAACCGTTTTTGCAGTTGCGGGGTTTTGCTGTCTAATTGTGCATAACGGTGAATCATCAACAATGCCGCCTGACGGTTTGTTGTCTGCGGCTGGCAGAACATCGCGACCTGTCGGTAAAGAGCGTCAGAGGTACAGCGAATTAACCGCTGTCTGTCCACCTCCGGATGAACCGCCAACCACGGCGTCAGACCGGCCAGCTCGTCATCTGTCAGCCGGTTCACTTGAGATGTCGGACGGAATACCACCAAATCATTCAGCCATAAGGTTACTGTACCGTCATCCGGCCCGTTCATCAGGCAACCTCCCTGAATAACATCGCCCCATTGAGCAGATGTACATTGCGGGTACCTTCTGCATATTCGAAACATTTGATATCCCGGTGTAGTTTTGCCAGCATCTGATCTTGCACTAATACTCCGCTATGACAGCGATGCAGTGCTTCTTCAACCACCAACTCTGCTATTTCCGCAGCTTTAGCTTTCGCCAGACCGATCTGCTTCGTGACCGTTTCCCCCCGGTCATAACGGGCAGAAATGGCTAACAGGTTCTGTAGTGCACCAGCAAGACGGAACTGCGCCGATTTCAGCCATGTCTGATGATAGACAGCATCGATCAACTCATGCTGAAGCACATAATCCAGCATGGCTCTGGCACTCCCCAATGCCAGAGCACCGACACAGGGTCGCAGGCTGTCAAATGTCGCAATTGCCGCACCGGAAAAGCGCTGAGTCGGTTTCAGGTGCGCCCCTAATAGCGCATCATCGGCAACAAACATATCTTCAAAAACCAAATGAGAAACATTACATCCCGGTACACCGTGTACCGGCAGCCGCTTCCGGCAGAATCCCTCAACTTCAGCGGGCTCGAACAGAAAAACATCGGTGCCCAGTGAATTCTGATTGGTCCGGGCAAAAACAACCCCGATATCCGCATGAATGCCATTGCCAATGAAATATTTTTCACCGTTGATCAGATAACCACCATCCACTTTCGTGGCCTGCGTTTTGATATTCCCGGCATCGGAACCAACGGTCGGTTCACTCATCGCAAAACAGCTCCAGCTCAGCTGGTCGCGGAATAGGCTAAAGAAACGCGCCTGCTGCTCCGGATTGCCCAATCCCTGCAATACAAATCCGGCCATGCCCGGTGTCGGGCAGGCAAAAATCAGGTTTGGTTCCACATACCCCAGCGCTTCGTAAAACAGACAGCGCTGCACCACGGTCAATTCATGTAAAACCTGTCCGTTGGCTAATTCAATCGGCGTCGGGTTATAAACTTCGGGTAATCCAAGTCGGTTCATCTGCTGAGCCAGTGAATAGTGAGCCGTAACCCGGTAATTGTCAGGATCTTCATCGATCAGGCGACCAAGTATCCGGCCTTCTTCCAGTGTTGCTGTCACGTAATCCCGGATGGCCTGCCCCTCGGCGGATAATCGGTTATCGAATTTCATTTTTATTTCCTCTGCCTTGTGTTGTGGCTCACTAACTCACTTGCTGCTCATGCCATTGATACTGTAGTTTCACCCGGTCAATTTTACCGTGCAGGCTCATCGGCAAAGCTGTCACAAAATGGATTGATGATGGCACCATGTAACGGGGAAGGTTCTGGAGCAGAAACTGCTCGAATGCCTGACGATCATCATCAGTATCCCGTTCAAGCAGGACAAACATCACCAGTTGGGTCAGTTTGTCCTGCCCATAAATCGGAATCACTGCCGACTGACGAACCCGACCGGAACGGGCTGCAACGTTTTCTATTTCAACCAGTTCGATACGGTTACCGTTCCATTTGACCTGCCCGTCTTTGCGTCCTTGCAGAAACAAATTGCCGGACTCATCCACATAGCCAAAGTCACCCGAACGGTAAAAACGTTCTCCGTCTCTGCTCCCGAATGCAACGTTCTGCGGATGGGAAGCCGGCAGATATCCCTGCGCAACCTGAGCACCGTAAATCACCACTTCCCCGATTTCACCGACTTGCAGTTCCTGCCCATCATCATCTTCGATACGGATACGGTTGATGCCCAGCGGCTGTCCCAGAGACAACCGCTGCGAATAGTGCATATCATCAGCCGTCACCGGACAGGCATGTGTCACACAGGTGGTTTCCGTCGGACCATAAGCATGCAGTACCTGCGCCTGAGGAAACCGCGCTTCGATTTTGGCAATCAACTGATGCGGCACAAATTCTCCACCGACAAAGAACACCCGCATTCCCGGCAGAGACTGCGCATTGAATTTCGGATCCAGACACATCATTTCCAGAAAACTGGGCGTGGAGAACCAACTTGATACTTCAACATCAGCTTCCTGAGTCATCAGGTAGATATTCTGACGGGGTAAAGCGTTATACTCGTGCGGTAGCATTACCACAGCTTTGCCAACCGCCAGAGAAGGAAAACAGTCAAGAATCCCCATGTCGAAAGCCAGACAGGCGTGATTGACATGAGCACCACCAGAATGGTTGCGTGTCAGACACGCTTTATACCACTGATAGAAATGCCCGAAGCTGTCATAGCCAATCATCACACCTTTCGGTACACCGGTACTTCCCGAAGTTGACAGCACATAGAAAATCGTATTATCTCCGCAGTCCCATTGCTGGAAGCGAAAATCAACCGAAGGTTGGTGTGCCGCAATAAAATGATTTTCTCGGCTTAGCGTCTGGTCCAGATAGGATGGTGCGCCAAGGATCAGCAGATCAGCCTCATGCATTGCCGCAATCTGTAACAGCCGGTATGGCGGATTCGCGGCATCAACCACCGTGAAGGAAACACCGCACAATGTGCAGGCCAGCATACTGGCAAATGTATCCAGCTCTTTATGTCCGTAGATCAGGACCCGGTTCGGATGACGTTGCTGGATTTCATCAGCAATCGCCTGCGTTCTTTCGCCCAGCGTCCGAAAATCAACCCGTCCTTGACGGTTCACCAGCGCAATCTGCTCCGGTTGTTCATGGATTCTGTCAATGATTGCCTGCATCATATTTGAAAACATAACAATTCCCTTTTTTGAGTGCTTTATCGCTGACCGACCGGCGATCTAGCTTACTATTCAGGTTTAATACATCGTCTTCGATGGCATACCAAAATCTGGGCACCATGTACGATGGAAAGTTATCGGCCATACCGGCCGCAAGCTGCTGAAAATCGCTCTCCTGCTCGGGCAGCACGAAGGCTCGTATCCCCTGTAAATCATCTTTGCGGAACCAAGGTTCGACAAAGACTTCTTTGATCTCGTCCAGTTGGCGCAGATAAGCCTCAACTTCATTCAAGTCGATACGATATCCCTGAATTTTGCATTCCCGATCGCCCCTTCCCCAGAAATAGAGCATGTCGCCGTCAAGAGAACCGATATCTCCGGTTCGGTATTCCCGGACGCCATCAACCGGGTCAACGGAAAAGCGCGCCTGCTGCTTGGCCGGCGCGCAGATATAACCCGGACCAACGGCATCTCCCCGGATGATAATTTCTCCGCGACCATGTTCCTGAATCCGATCAATCCGGATTTCGCTACCGGGACGAACCCGGCCCAGTGGTAATGGCTGGCCGTTATGGACATGCACCGGCAAAATATCCGTCGCAGTGACGGCCACCGTACATTCCGTCGGGCCATAAGTATTCGTCACGCGACAACCGGGAAAGCGTTCCCATAACTGCACGACCATCTCTTTGGACAATACTTCTCCGCAAAAAATGAAGTGAGAGAGATGAGGGAGCTGACTGGCACAAAACTGGCGGTCTTTCAGGTAATAACGGGTAATCGTCGGCGTAGAAACCCAGGTTGTCACACCGTAATCTTGGTGTCTGCCAATGTATTTCCGGGTATTGATAAACTCATGATGATCCAGCGCTGAGATCGGTTTGAGATTGATCCAGGCCAGCCAGAGTTCATACAGCGAGACATCAAAACAGTAACGGATGTTGCCACTGACACTACCGTCAACCGGGAAAGCATGTTCCAGCCACATGACCAGATCTGCAACATTGGCATAACTGACGGCAATTCCCTTGGGCTGGCCGGTTGTGCCGGACGAAAACATAATGTACATCGTATCCGTCGCCTGACTGACGTTCCGGACACTGAGCAAATCAACTAGTTTTTGTTCATTTTCCGTACCAGAATAGCCAGTTTCCGGCTCAACGACCAAACAAGAAACACCAAGTGTATCCAGTCTACTATTATCCATATCAAAGTTATGAGCATCGAGAATCAGTGTCGCTTGTGCACTGGCAATGATCTGACGTAATCGCTCTGTACTGTTTTCTGGCTCTACCGGAACGAATATTCTCCCGGCCAGAATGCATGCCCAATAAGCGATTAGATACCGGCAGTTCTTATGCCCGTATATCAGTACCGCCTCGCTCTCATCGGTATTGCTGGTATTCAGTTGTTCGGCAAGTGCCACCGCAGCATCAAAAAGCTGGCGGTAACTCAGGTCGCCATCGACATGATGATAAGCCATCCCTTCACTGGTCCGGAATGCGCTAAAAACAGCGAACAGACGCTCATGATGCAGATTCATCAGGCCACCTTATCGACACACAATCTTTCGATATAGCGGGCAATGCTACCAACTGATTCGAAGTCTTTGATATCCAGCGATGCCGGATCGATATGCAGCCCTTCGACAGCTTCTTCGAGATACATAATCAGTTCAATGTATAATCCACTGTCAAAACCCAGATCCCGTTCAATCTGAGTCGCCTCATGAAGTTCAGATACATCATCAATCTCCATGACCAGGCCAATTGCATTTATCACATGATTCACGTAGCTATCCATTTTATTTTCCTTATGCAAATAAATTTTATGCAAACAGTTCTTCTGACGTTGCAACGGGCTGACTCAGCTTTCCGAGCAATGGCCTGTCAATTTTTCCGTTGCCGTTTTTCGGCAGAGAATCCCTGATGAAGAACCGGTGTGGCACCATGTAAGACTCCAGGTGCTGCTGACACCACACTTTAATCTGTTCCCGGCTGAGCTCAGTCTGCTGTTCGACCCAGGCTACGATTTCATCACCGTAGACCGCATGCGGCACACCGATCACCGCTACCTGTGCAACACCGGCAAGTGCAGCGATCACCGTTTCAACTTCTTTTGGTGCAACCTTTTCACCACAACTTTTAAGAATTTCATCCTTCCGGCCAACAAAATAGAGATAACCTTCATCGTCCAGACGGCAGATATCGCCGGTATACAGCACCATCTCTCCGGGATAGCGGCCCGGTTTCAGTTTCTCTGCGGTTTTCTCCGGATTACGCCAGTAACCGGGCATTACGGTATCACCGCGAATCACCAGCTCTCCGGTGGCATTGCTGCGGTATTCCCGCCCTTCATCATCCACCAGCCACATTTCGGTATTGGGGATGGCCTTACCGACACTCTCTTTGCGTTGTGGCAACATCTCCGGCTCCAGATAGGTACAGCGGTGACACTCCGTCAGGCCATACATTGAATAGAGCTGTGCAGCAGAAAATATTTTCTGAACTTTATCGATCGCATCCGGATGTAATGCCGCAGCAGTATTGGTCACGGTTCGGACACAGGAGAGGTCGAAGCGTTTTGCCAGCGGTTCAATCAGGCTGAGCATGGTTGGCACCATCGGAAAAACGGTCGCCTGCTGCTTCACCAGACGATGCATCACAAACAGCGGCTGACTGAAAGAGGCTTCAATGATCAGTGTTGCGCTATGCAGGGCAGACATCGTTACCTGATGCAGGCCGTAATCAAAACTCAGCGGCAGCGCACAGAAAATACGATCAGATGAGGACAGCCGCAGATAAGTTGAGACGGATTTAGAAGCGACCACCATATTTTTCTGAGTGAGCATGACCCCTTTCGGCATGCCGGTTGAACCGGACGTATAAATAATTGCCGCTAAATCCTGAGATATCGGTGGATTCAGATCCGTCTGAGAATATTCACCATTCAGTGCTTGTTCCAGTGAGGTCACGCCATCACTGAACAGACCATTGACCAGTAGCGCCGGCTGGCTTTTCATCACCTCACGGGCTTTGCCGAATTCCGCCATCAACGCTTCATCAACCACTACCAGCGCTGATTCACTGTCATCGATCAGCCAAGCCAGCTTTTCATACTTGGTCTCCGGATTCACCGGGATAAAAACACCGCCCAGATATTGGATCGCCCAGAAGCACTGAATAAAGGAGATCGAGTTGGTCATATACAACATCACTCGATCACCACGCCCGACGCCTTGTCGAGATATATAGCGGGCGAGTTGCAGAGCATGATGCCTTAACTGACCGTAACTCATCTGCTGGTTGGCATCGATCAGTGCAAGCTTTTCCGGCGTATGATACGCACTGAAATCAAGATATTCACTTAAAATTTGTCTGTTAATGTCCATGAACTTAAATTCCTATGCTGACAGCACCATCGCGCTGAATGTTCCTGCCACACCGGCGGCTACGGCCAGCATGGGACCCGGTGAAACGTGCTGGTTGTCCTCTTTCCAGAAGTCATGCAAATTAATAAAAGCATCACCGCAGAAACAGTGGCCAACCCGATACAGGTTCTTGCGGTAAATCTGGTGGCGTTCAATTCCCAGCCGATCCGCCAACCGGTCAAAGGTCGGTGGACTCATGTGGTAAGGTAAAAGCGTATGAATTTCCCCGGCAGAAATCCCGGCCTGCACCAGCGCTTTATCGATCGCATCCATCATGGTCGGGATAAAAGAGCGGTCATAACGGTTTTCGTCTTCTCGGCTGGTATCTACGGTCCGGTGACTGATGCCGCCAATCATCGACCAACTCAGTCCCTGAATCTTCAGACCCGTCGTATCGGGATGAGATGAGACCAGCACTGCCGTGCATCCTTCACCGAACAAACCATTCTGATCCACATACTGAACGGTTTCATGAAAGCATTTATCACCGGTGAGCAAAATGGCATAAGTTGGTTGCGGGGATGCGTCACTCGGGCTGACACGGCAGACTTTATCCAATAATGCCAATCCCATAAATGAAGAAGCACATGAGCCCTGCGTCAGAGACATCACTTCAACCCGCTCAGACAACTGCTGGCGAACAATCGATTCCAGCAGCCGGACATCAAAAGGATAAGTCGTGTGCAGGGAATGGGCATACGCGACATGCGTAATCGCATCCAGCTTGTCCGGATGTTGCGCCAGCAAGCGTTCCAGACAGGTCGCCAAATTTTCAGCCAGTGACTGATGAGGAAAAATACAGGCCGACTCCAGCTTGTGAAAGCGGCTGAATATTTTCTGATTTCTCTCTCCCCATTGATAATGCTGGTGTAGTTGTTCCAGCGGCATCAGTGACGGATTGATATGTGTTGCAACATCAATGATTTTCATAGTGTGCGACCCGAAGTTACAATCAGGACATAAAATTTTTCCTGATGTTGACTCAACAACACAAAGTGTTGTGCAAAAGGACCACCGGCCGCGATAGCCTGTTGCATTTCCCAAAATGGTGCTGCACAGAGCAAATCTGGCCGGGTACAACGAATGTGTCGCTGTGGACTCAGCCGAGCTGCAATCTCTGGAGCACAGATGACGGTCGTCGATTCAGCCATCAGCCCGTACTGTTCGGATACCTGCTGTAACACCGTGTTTTCTGCTCCGGGCTCAGTACCCTCATGAATCCGGACATGAATCTGTCGTCCTGCGCTGTTACGTTCGACCACCATACCGGAGGCAGCATTAGATATCGGGTGCTGATCAACCACTGGTGAATGAAACATCAGACTGTTCTGATCCATCACCAGCAACAACGCTTTTCCCTTCTGTGAAGGTAGATAGCGATCAATACAGTCAAGTGCCATGACAGGTGATACCAGCCCTGTATCACTAAAAGCAAATGCAAAGGTATCTTCCAGCGCCAATCGGTGTAAAACATAATTGGTCACGGCCTGTCCCAGTTCAGCATCCGGTGTCCAGTGCGCCAGAATCACCATATCGAGATCACTCAAATCAGTCCGGGTCACGATTTGTGTCACCAGGGCTTCGGCCATCGTCGTAAAAGAGACCTGATTCTCTCCCGCCAGCCACTCCCGGACATGACTGTCCTCCGGCACAAATGGCTGGCCGTTGGCCTGATAGAATGCCTGCAAATAATGATTGACCCGCGCTTCGCTGACGATGGTCGGTGGCTGTGGCATTGCCGTTTCGAAAAATGGCATACAGATGAGTGTTGCTGGGTTGAGTGATAACGTCATCAGTTTCGTTTCCGGCACTATCACACAGCAAGCGGCTGTGGTTGCTGTTGCGCCAGCATATGTTCAACACCATCGGCATGACGAATGACGATGAGCTGATCACCGTCCACCAGCACTTCCGAAGGGTAACCAAAACTCAGGAAGTACACCGGAGAAGCCGTCGGTCCGTAAGCCCCTGAATGAAAAATACCAATCAGATCACCTTCATCCAACTGGGGCAGCGGCACGTCATCACCAATCAGATCCGTCGGTGTGCAGAGCGGGCCGGTGAGCATGTAATGCTGCACATCATGCGCATGATGTGCAGTCCCCAGACGGGCAATCGGAAAGTTCTTGCGAATCACAGAACCAAGCCCTGCAGCCGCACCGTGACAGTTTGAGCCCCCGTCACACACAGCAAACATTTTGCCTTTCGATGCCTTCAAATAACGTACCCGTGTCACGAACATACCGGAGCGTCCGACAATAAAGCGTCCCAACTCCATAATTAACTTTGTTTCCGGGAAGTGATCGCGAAATTCACGAATCACAGGCTCAATCCCGGTCGCAACAGCGTCCAGATCAAGTTCTGTCTCTCGCGGATAGTAAGGCACGCCAAGCCCGCCACCGATATCGACAAAATTCAGGGTAACACCATATTCCCGCTGAATTGTCTCTGCCAATGACAGAATATTACGGGTATTCGCTACGACCGCCTCCGCATCCAAAATCCGAGTCCCCAGATAAATATGAATCCCTTCCAACGCAACATGGGGATACTGATCCAGATGATTCAGGGTTTCCAGCACGAGGTGTTCATCAATCCCAAATTGGCGTGGCTTACCACTCATCACCAGACGTGCTTTCTCCGAGGTAAAATTAGGATTAATCCGAAAGGCAAACGGCTGAACAACACCGGCATTCTCTGCCAGCTTGTTCAATAATGCCAACTCAGATAACGATTCAACCACAACGGCTTTAATCCCCAGCGCCACACAACGACTCAGCTCATGTTCCGATTTACCCGGTCCGACAAAAATAATTTCTGCCGGAGATGCCCCCGCAGCCAACGCGGTTTCCAGTTCAGCCAGTGAACAGACTTCACAACCGACACCCTGTTGATGAATGATTCCGACTAAAGAAAGATTTGGATTCGCTTTCAGAGAATAAAAATAATTCAGCGCATCCGGTAAGGTATTTTTTAATGTTATCAGATGATTTTTTAACTGATTCGCACTGTAAACATAAAAAGGTGTTTTTACTGTCGCGGCAATTTTTTCTATTTCAACCTGATCAACATGCAATGAGTTAATATATTCAGTCTGGAATTTAAAATTATGCATAACTTAAACTCCCGACTAAATAATCCGTCAATGTAATCATATTTTTAAAATGAGCAAGAAAATTACTGTCCATGCATGAAAACAAGTCAAACTCTTGCTTTAATTCATTTTCTATTCTTTCACACAACCCGGCAATCAAAGATACCAAGCTGGCTGAATCTAAAAGGCCGGAGGCACTATATATATCACCACCACCGATAATATGATTTATTTTACCGTCATCTAATCCAATGTTTTTTAATTCAGATAGTAGTATCTGCTCTACATTACACTTATCGAAAAACATAAAACTCTATTCCCTAGAGATCCGTTGAATGATGCTAATGTTACCTTGCTCAATTTGAGTTTTTTGACTGAAATTGTACTTATAAATAAAAATATTTTTAAAATTCCGAGACATTTCTAATACAAGCAATTTCAGTCAAAAAAATGTCAGAAAAATAGCTAACAATTATTCTATCGATAGAGATTCTATATCAAAACCAGATGAAATAGATTATTTCACAATCTCTGTTTTTATTATTTTTAAATATATTTAACCACAATGATGTCTCGTCACTTAGTACAGATATCGGGCGACTCAGTGATCATGGAAAATGCAATGACTTATATCGTAGATATTCAATGTAGCAAGTCAGACAGTACTTCTTTCATCCCACTGGATGAATTGGGACTAAGTCACGATATTTCCGAAAAAGAAGCCCGGGTTTATCAGCGCATCTATCAACTGGAACAGATCGCCATGAACCGGCTCTCCCATGAAGCGATGCTGAAAGAGACATTAACGGCACTACTCAATCAGAATCCGGCCCTGCGTCAGCAGACTGGCTATCTGTTTTATACCAAAACCCAGACACACAATACCTTCTTTGACAAGCACTGGTTACAGACGCTGGCAAAATCATGCGGTCTCCGGCACTGGAAATCACTCACCCTCAGCCTGAACCATTGTGCATCAGGTCTCAGTGCTGTCCACCTGACCAACCGGATGTATCAGAACGGCGAGACTGTTCCTGTGATTGTCCTGAGCGGTGAAAAAAGTTTTGCACCGGATCTGAACAAAATGACTGTCGGTATACTGGGAGAGATGTCGGCCGCCTGCCTGCTGTCTCCGCTGGACGGACAATGGAAAGTCACCGCTTCCAGAGTAAAACATCTCAGCCGGTTCTATAAAAACCCGGAAAATATGAGTGCCACAGAAAAACGCGCCATGATGGCAGATTTTTATACCGGTATGCTTGATTTCCTCCGGTCAGAAACACTTTCCGAGCCAGAGATGATTCTGCCCTATAACCTGAATCTGCCTTTACTCAACCGGGTATCCAGAGAACTGGGCTGGGAGGGGAAACTATATACCACCAATATCCGTCAGACCGGACATACCTACTGCTCTGACGTTTTCTATAACCTGCTCACGGCAGAGACACAACACGATTTCAAACGGGCATTACTGTTTGCCGCAGGGATGGGCGTAACCTATTCCTCGCTGGGTATTGCCCGTCATTAACACAACCCATAATCAATAAAGGAACGTACTCAATGAATATCATGGATAAAATCAACGAAGCACTATCACAGGTTCTGGATGGAGAAACAGTCACCATCGATATGAATACCAATTTCGATGAAGATTTGGATCTGGATTCCGTTTTGTTTGTTCAGTTTCTGCTGACTCTGGAAGAGAATATCGACGGTTTGTTGTTCGATCCGGATCTGATCAGCCAGTCTTCATTCAACAATGTCGGCTCTTTGATCGAATTTATCGAATCTCAGGTCACAGTTGCGGAAGCCTGATATGAACATGACAGCAGAAATACTCGATCAAGCTTATGCCGTTGGCCGCAAAGCAACCCCCCGGGAGCTTTTGCCACAATTGGGTTTCTGGATGACAGGCAAAAATGCCTGTCTCGTCAGCCAAGGTCTGACGATGTTCCCTGCGGGAGACTCACCTGAACTGGTGAATGTTCAGGGAGAAACCATCGCGGCATCTCACTGCACACGCCTGCCTCAGGATCGAATACTCCGGCATCTGGCACTGGAAACCGCCACTGTTGACGCTCAGAGCCAGAACGAAGAACCCCTCTCTTTGGCGGTTTGCGCAATTCGTCTGGGACTGACGACCCGCATTCTGGATCTGTCATTTAACCATCTAAAAGACCGGAAGAGTTTTGGCCAGAAGACCACCCGCCATCAATTGATTAAAGCCAGTTTTTCAGACATTTACGGAGATGTATCGCTCCTCAAACAGCAACTACATTATCGCCTGGATAGTGGTGATTTGAGCGATCCGGATGAGGAGCACCGACAAATCACTCAATTATCCAACCAGGCTGAAAAGTTGATGGGCGGACACGGCTTCCTATTGGGAAACAGCCATACCATCAGTCACTTTTCCATGCTGCTTTACTCGCTATTCGGTAAAAGCAGCTCACGGGAACAGCAGCATACACACAGCGCCGTCTGAGGACAGACGGCCATCGTTCATGACAGCAAAAGGATAATTATGAGCATTTCCAAGCAATCGACACTCAGTTTACCGGCCAGTGGTATGGGTGACGTCAAACAGGTGCTGGGCATCGCCTGGCCGATGATCCTGATCGCGATTGTGGTGTCACTATCACAAAATGGTCAAATATGGATCCTTGGCCGGAATGAACAAAGTCAGGCGTTGTATCAACTATCGATGCTGCAACCCTTCCATTTTCTTTTTATTGCGCTGCTGGAATGCCTGACGATCACCAATCAGGTCTTCAGTGCCCGTTCAACCCGTGACTGGCCGAGCAAAAACGTCATAAAAAGCACGCTGTTGCTCGCTGTTGCCGGAACCGTCTTTCTGTCCTTGCTGGCGGGAGTGAGTTATCTGTTCGAAGCGCCACTTCAGACAACGATGGGCGGTGATACGCAGGATCTCTTCCGTCAGACACTGCCGCTTTATCTGTTATCCCTGATTCCGCTGCTGATCTTTGAACTGGGCAATGCCGGACTGCGAGGACAGGGAAAGACCCTCAGCAGTATGCTGCTCATCTCCGGTTTTATCATCATTAACCTAGCGGTATGTTATGTCGGCTTTGTGCATCATCAACTCGGATTTCAGGCGGTCATTTATGCCAACCTAATCTCTGCATCGGCGATGCTGCCGTTTTCGCTGTTCATGCTGTTCAGAACGGTTAATCATGGTTCAGATCCACAACCGGGGGCATTTCTACCCAGACTATTTGCGCTGATGACCGATGCCGGAATCCCGATTTTTCTGTCGATGCTGATTGCATTCGCCAGTTCTGCAGTGATTTTTCCGCTAATCAGTCAGATGAATACCGACTACGCTCCCGGATTCCTGATTGTCGTTAAACTACGTTCCCTGTTTATCATTCCGGCCGTTGCGCTGGGTTCTGCGATTGCGATTTTTGTCAATCAACAACTTTCTGCCGCTACGCAGGAATCATTGACCCGTATGTTAAGCCGGGGAATGCTCGCAATCAGTCTGCTGTACATCACTCTGACAGCGATAGTTTATCTGAATCAGCGCAGTCTGGTTGATCTGTTAGCCAATACGGTCGCTGTTCAGCAAGCCGGTTATCTATTGTTGTCACTGTTGCTACCAACCTTCTTCCTGACCTCCATGCTGGCTGCAACTCAAACCATGCTTGAACAGCTTGGCCGCGGGAAAAGAGTGCTGATTATGACTTTAGTCGTTGAGTCGGTAATGGTCGGTGGTATTCTGATTCTGATGCAGTCACAGGGAAATATTACCGATCTGGCGCACCTGATCGTTATTTTCAACGTGATTTATTTTACGATTTTCTTACGTGAATACTGGTTGCTAATCAAAAATCTGCGAGGGGAAGATGCTCTATAACCTTGCCTATCCTTTGCTGCAACTTTCCGCATTTGCCCATCAGCGCTATCACTGGTGTCTGGTGATGCTGAAACGCCGGCCGAAATTATTACTCAAATCTTCAGTCCGGCCGGAAACGCATTACAATGGCGTATGCGGCAAGCTACGGCGGGCTGATACGATTTTACTCTCCCGCCTCTCTTCCGAATGGGCAGCCCGCTACGCGATCCGCATGTTTGAAAAGCCGACTCGGATGCCTTGCATGGCAAACGATTTAGAATTTGAGCAGCAGAGTCAGCAACATCAGCTGACGTTCAACAAATGCCGGATTAACGTATTCTGTCATGAACCGCCGGCATCCGTTCAAGTTCAGGGAACCATTCTGCTGGTACATGGCTGGGAAGGACGGAGTGTCATGTTCCGCCCGCTGACAGAAAAGCTGCTTGCCAACGGCTACCGGGTCATCGCACCTGATTTAATCGCCCATGGAAGTTCAGAAGGCGAACGTTGTTCGTTCTACGAACTGGCGCAGCTATTATTACTGATTAATCAGCAGTTCGGTGCTTTTCATAGTGCGATCGGTCACTCATTTGGCGGCACAGCACTGGCAATGGCTATCGATGCAGGGCTCTCAACTCATCAACTGATCAAAATCGGCAGCCCGGACGGATTAGGTAATCTGCTGGATTCCTACATCGATTACTATCGGATCCCTGCCGTCCTCAAGGACAAACTCAAACAGGTATACCATCACCGCTATGGCACGCATCCAGATATGATCGATGCGCCGTTATGGAAAACCCTGTCACTGCCAACCCTGCTCTGCCATGACCGCAATGACAACATTATCGATATTACCCAGGCGCAAAAGATGAGTGCCGCCTTTCCGAACTGCGAGCTGTTTCTCACCGACGGCTGGGGACACCGCGGGGTGCTGAAAGATCGCAATATTCATCAGAAGATTATTGAGTTTATCCAGAGCAGTACAACATAGTGTGTCGAAAGTTCATGAGTATATCTGACAGAACTGGCTCATCATCAGTGATGCGCCAGTTTTGTTATTGTCGTTAGCTACCTGATCGCGACTTGGTCGCGATCACCGATAATTACGGGCTGGAATGAGATTTAACTTAGCAGAAAGAAGAGCCGGACTTCACCGCATCTTATCCAACAAAACACCTCTTGAAAAAGAAGAACGGTGATTGCCGTAGATAATTTCAAAGGGTTTATTATCTTTTTCTTTCGTGGTGATCGAGTGTTTATACTTTAACGGTGTGATCTGATGTGCCTTGCTGAAGCTACGGGAAAAGTGGGCAAGAGAAGAGTAGCCGCAGGCATTGCTGATATCCGTTAATGACCAATCCGGTGCAATTTCAATATACTCCTTTGCAAGTGCAATCCGGATATCCCAAATCCAACGCATTGGCGAGGTTCTGTATACTTCATTAAATAATCGGCAAATCTCATACTTAGATGCGTCCACCTCTTCAGAAATATCATCCAGTGATATTTCCATTGAGAGGTTTTCTATCACATAGTCGAGTGTTTTTACCAGTAAATCCAGTTTCCTCCTTGACTTCGATAATCCTAAAGAAGGTTGAATCTGATAGAGTTCATTGATCAAGTTATCTCTGAAGTGTTCCATATTTTCGTAACAGTAGTAATTAATTTTGTGGTTCATATCCTAGCCTCACTTAATTATTAATCTATTTTATTTCACTCTCTGAAACGATCCTGCATCTGATTTTATCTCTTCTACAGAAAATGATGACTCTTCATGATTCACATGAAATATTTTCACCATGCCTTCTTTGGGTACACAAAGAGATAAATCGAACAACCGTTGATACTCATACATATAAAACAACCAACTATTTTCCGGTTGTTTATTTTCTCCCAAATACATATTCACTTGACTGCCATTCAGATCGAACCAAAAACTGTTTAATGGTTGTGCCAACCCTTTGCCAATCGCTTTGATATACGACTCTTTCAGTGTCCATAGCTGCCGGGCCTGCCGACAGGCATCTCCGCAATGCAATGATTCAAGCTGAGCCATTTCCTGACGATGAAAGAATCTCTGTGCAATCTTTAATATCTGACTGTCTTTTTTTTTAAACTCAATATCTACGCCGACGTCACCAATTTTTGATAACAGTAATACCCCCACTCCATTTGAGTGTGAAATATTAAACCAGAGTGAATCTGTACCAGCGATGGTCGGTTTACCATATTCTTTTCTGTATATTCTTATTCTTTCATCACCTTCATAGTAATAAGGTAATATTGAACGAATAAACTGTGCACTTATTTTTCTATCCTCATCATTATTTAATTTGATTTGATATTCATTTTTTTTATGCTTTCTATTTTTAATAAAAAACAATAAATAATGATTATCTCCCAGCTCAGGCAAACATGTTCCCATCGCATCAACCTTCATTAATAACTTTATTTAAAGTGTACGAACCCCCGCAGCATTTTTGCCACCAATAAAATCAGGGGTCATCAATGACGAACTATATCGGTAATATCAATCGAGCAACACAGCCCTGCATATCCTCACGATTATCGATCGAAAAATATCCGCTATGGTTTTCTGCAATCTGCCGACATAAGGTTAATCCAATGCCGTTGCCGTGAGATTTGGTGCTATAAAACGGGACAAACAGATTACTTTTATTGGTAATACCGGTTCCCTGATCCAGAATTTCCAGAATCAGGTTATGCTTTTGTACTTCACATGACACCGTAATCGTACCTTTTGGATCGGTCATCGCTTCATCAGCATTCTTAAATACATTGATCAGTAACTGCTGTATCTGTACCGGATCAATATTGATTTTTAACGTCTCCTGACAACAGGCAATATTGATCTTGCGATGCTCAAACAGCGGCAGTAATTCTCTGAGCAGCATATTAATATTTTGTAGTCGCTTCATCGGTGCCGGTAGCTGAGTCAGCTTGCGATAGCTCTCAATAAAAGATTTGAGGTTCTTCGCCCGCTCTTCAATAATTTTCAGCCCACCATCGACTTCCATAATCGACTCGTCTTTTTCTTGTGGCAGCAATTCTCTCAGAATCTGGCTCAGTGACGCTATCGGTGTCAGGGTGTTATTGATTTCATGGCTCAATACCCGCAACAGGTTTTTCCATGCCCGGTGTTCCTGCCCGCGCAGTAATTCGCTGACATCCGTAACAAACAGCAGGGTTTGTCTGCGGCTATTCTCGTAGTAACTGTCTTGGTTGATCTGAAACTGCCCGCTTTTTTGTGGAAAATGCCATTCAATCACATCTCCGGAAGCACATTGAAGTAAGTCATGAATCGCCAGTGAGTTGATCAACTGTCCCGGCATCGACTTCGGCTCTCGGTCGAACAGCTGGCCGGCACCTTTATTGACGAACGCAATTTCTTCTTGGTCATTAATGGCAAATATGGCGACATCGATATTGTTGATGATCTTTTTCACCAGATACTGCTGCTGACGGATTTCCAGACGCTGCTGATTCATCGACTCAGACAGACGGTTAATCATCCCGATCAAACCATCCATTGAATCGTTTCGTCCGGTTCGCTTCCCTCGCATACTGAACTCATTGTTGGTCAGCGATTCAACTAGGTTCATGACGGTTGCCAGATGAAAATTTAAACTGTGATCAACGGTCACCAGACAATACATAATGAGTAATGCGCTCAGAAATGCCGTCAGCGCAATCAGATAACCGGAATAACCATGTACCGCCATGATCAGCAGCATCAGACAAGTCGGCGTCACCGAAGCAACGAGCATCAATCGACGCTGCACAGTTTGGATTGACGTATCTAACATGATGCCGCCCTCATTTCGTCTTTCCTAAGCGTCGGTAGAAAGCACTCCGGCTCAACCCCAGAGATTCGGCAGCCAGACTGGCATTACCATCAAAATAGTCCAGACGCTGTTTTAGGGCTTCCAGTTCAATCTCTTCCAGTGTGTTTGAGTGCGCCACTTTGTCGGAATATACTGTTTTTTCGGAATATACTGCTTTGTCGGAATATACTGTTTTTTCGGAATATACAGCGCCGTCTCCGACAACAAGATGGCGCTGTGACGGTGAAAGTGTACTCTGAGGCATATCACCTTCCTGATAATCGGGTAACACGCGTTTGAGCAGTTGCTTGTCTAAGGGTTTCCCCTGACTCAGCAGGACCAGACGTTCAACCACATGACTCAGTTCGCGAACATTGCCCGGCCAATCATAAGATTGCAGGATGGCAATCGCTTCATCGGTTAACTCACCGATCGGCTTACGGTATTTCTCGGTGTAAATTTGCCCGAACCGCTCGATCAGCGGAATAATATCGTCAACCCGTTCCCGCAGGGAAGGTACCCGAAATTCAAAAGTATTCAGGCGGTAAAAGAGATCCTGACGAAACGACCTGTCACCGATCATCTCATTCAAATCAGCATTTGTGGCAGAAACTACCCGGACATCAACCTGCTGGGTCTTCGCCCCACCGACTTTCTCAAACTGCTTTTCTTCCAGAACCCGCAACAGCTTCGACTGCTGGCTGACAGGCATATTGCCGATTTCATCCAAAAACAATGTACCGCCATCAGCCAGTTCGAACCGACCAATACGTTGCTGTTTGGCATCGGTAAATGCGCCTTTCACATGGCCAAACATTTCACTTTCAAACAACGTATCCGGAATGCAGCTCATATCCACGGAGATAAATTCCTGTTCCGCTCTGGAAGAATACCGGTGAATATAACTTGCCAGCAGACTCTTCCCGGTTCCGTTTTCTCCGGTCAGTAAAATATTGGCGTCACTCTCGACGATCAACATCAGTGACTCCATCAGGTTTTTCATCACCGGAGAAAGCGCAACAATATTGTCGAAAGCACATAAGTTGAGCTGTTCCTGCAACAATTGGTTCTGCTGCTGCAAGCGGAACTGTTTCTTTAAGCCTTCACTCAACCGAATCTGAGTGTTAAGAATATGCACCAGCCGTTCGTTATCCCAAGGCTTTTCAACAAAATCCACTGCCCCGTATTTCATCGCTTCAACTGCAATATCGACCGAACCCCAACCTGTCATCACCACAATCGGCAACTCACTGTCGATAGTTTTGAGCCGTTGAATCAGATCCAGACCTTCCTGTCCGGAAGTCGTATCCAGCTGATAATTCAGATCGATTAACGCAATATCCGCATCGGCCTGTTTTACCTGTTCCAAAGCAAGCTCCGGCGAATGAACCGTCACCACATCAAAATGCCGAACTTTGAGGATTAACCTCAGTGTATTCAGGATATTCTCATCATCGTCTGCGACTAAAACCCGATATTGTTGATTATGCATAAAACTCTTATTTCTTGTTTTCCATTGTTTTAATTGATAGCAGCCTGCGGCTGCATCTCAGCCATACTAACGTTGTTATCATATTCAGAAATATAAAGAAAGACAGGGACTGGCGTGTGTCTACCGACACACGCAGTCTATCGTTGACAAATGCAACTCCCGTCACGCTTACTGCTCCCGCAAGGCGTCCATCGGTCTTAACCTGACCGCCTTCAGTGCCGGAAGCAAGGTTGCAAGAGAAACCACACCACTAATGCCGGCAGCGGTCAGCGCAAATAAAGCCCAGACACTCCATGGACTATGCCCCAGAATCCGGGTAATCAGCGGACCGACAAACATCACAATCGGGCCGCTAATCAGCAAGCCAATCAGCAGTTGTAGCCATCCCTGTTTCATCAGCATATGAATGATACGACTTTCTGTTGCACCCAATGCACGACGGATACCCAGTTCCTGATATCGCTGGCTAATCGCTTTTGCCATGACACCATAAATCCCACTACCTGCCAGTAATACGGCAATCATACCAAATACATTAAATAAGATAGCAATATAGGTCAGGCCGGCAGTATTCCGGGCAATGACCTGAGCCAGTGGCTTCACCTGATAGACCGATAATCCGGTATCGATATCTGCCACAGCCTGTTCGATTGGAATCGTCAGATTTTCTCTCTGGGCGGAATTTGCAACTACAGAAAGATGACGCACCGGTGCCTGCATCAGTGAGCGATACACAGTCGGCATTCGTTTGCTGTAACCGAACGGGCGTCCCTGAATCACATGTGAAACAACACCAACCACGGTATACCAGCCATTTTTCCCAGCCCAGCGGATCCGTTTTCCGATGATGTGACTTTTTTCCGGCCAATATCGCTGGGCAAATGATCGGGTAATCACGACCACTTTCTGGGAGTTCTGATCATCAGACAAACTCAGCATCCGACCTTCTTCCAGTTTGACTCCCAGTAGTTTCAGGGTTCCTGGCATGACCGTCACATTATTCGCCCGAGGCAACAGATTTTGTTGTGAACGGAGTTGCTGCCGGCCTTCCAGTTCAACTTTACTGGCAACCATAAACGCACCGGGAACCGAACTCATCATACCCGCTTTGGAAATAGTCGGTGAAGCCTCTAGATCACTTTGTAGACGATTATAGAATGTCAGCAGACTCTCCGGCGTATTATAATACTGATCCGGTAAACTGATTTTCCCGGTATAAATCCCCTGAGGCTGAACACCATAATCAATCTTTGTTGCTTCATAAACAACCAGAGACAACAGCGCTCCAAGCGACAGCACTGCACAAGACAAAGCAACTTCAAAAATAACCAGTATCCGACTGATCCGCCCGCTACTGCGACTCTGCGCGCCACGAGTACCATCTCTCAGGACTTCGTTAATATTACACTGGGTCATTTTCCACGCTGGCAATAATCCGGTCACCAGGCTGACAATCACAACCAATAAAACAGTCTTCAACAGCACATCGGCGTCCAATCCCAGCTCCCACCAGAATGCAGGCTTCACAGGAACAATTGAACGGATCAGACCATTGGTCAGTGACAGTCCCCAACCGGCAAACAGTACTCCCAGAATACCGCCCAGCGTACATATCAGGGTGCTTTCCCACATCATCTGTATCACTAACCTAAAGGTCGGAGCACCGTGTGCAATTCGAATGGCACTCTCTTTGGAGCGTTCCGTTGCCCGTGCCAGCAGCAGGTTACCGACATTACAACAGGCAAGCAGCAGCACAAATCCAACCCCTAATAGCATCACCAGAAAAATCGGTTTTGAGTCTTCCCCAATGAAGCTGTCCATAAATGTAATTGTAAAGGCAGAACGTCCAGTATTGATTTCAGGATACTGTAATGCCCGTGACGCCATAATATCTTGCAATTCGACATCGGCATCCGCCAGGTTAATCCCTGGTTTAAGCTTGGCAAAAATAGAGACTTTCGGGGCATCCTCTACCGTAAATTTTGCTTCGTTAAGCTGACTCGGTAGCCAAATCTGGTTATTCATAGGAAATTCATATCCGAGCGGCATTATCCCTATGATTTCCGTACCAATACCATTAATTTGAACCCGCTGACCAATAATATCCTGACGCCCGCCAAAATAGTTTTGCCATAATTCATAGCCGATTACAGCCACCGGATTCGCCCCTTCAATTGTATCCGCATCGGTAAATAGTCGTCCCATAATCGGCTGAGTATGAGTGAATGCGAATAGATCAGAACGACTGCGAATTGCAATATAGTGAGACGCTTTACCGTCAATACTGACATTCGCAACATCACCGTAGTAATAACCGATATCTTCCAACCGCTGGCTCTTATCCCGGATATCTTTAAAATCCGCATAACTCATGGGTGAATCGCCGAATCGAATCCCATTCATGCTGGGGCTAACCATCACCATTCGCTCTCCGCCAGGAAATGGGAGCGGTTTAAATGCCAATGTATTAATCAGGGAATACATATAAATACACAAGCCGAGACCACAGGCCATAATCAGCATGGTGAAGACCGTAAATCCCGGACGCTTAAGCATCAGCCGAATGGCATATTTCAGATCAAATAACCAACTCATATATGGATTCCTCAGGCAACCAGCCCCTGACTATCAAGATGACGGTCATCAATGACCATTCCGTCAAATATATCAATCTGCCTTAAAGCATGTGCAGCAGAGCGGGGATCGTGCGTAACAATACAAATGGTTACGCCATCGGAATGCAATTGGTCAAACAAATTCATGACAGCTTCGGCATTTTTAGAGTCCAGATTACCGGTCGGTTCATCCGCCAACAGTAGTGAAGGCTGACCGACAATTGCCCGGGCAATAGCAACTCGCTGCTGTTGTCCACCGGAAAGCTGGGACGGGAAATGCTTACTACGATGTTGCATATCTACTTTTTCCAAAGCAGCCAGTGCAGCCCCCTGCATCTCTTTTGTCGTCATGCCTTTACGGTAAGTCAGCGGCAGCATCACATTCTCTTCAACCGTCAAATCGCTGATGAGGTTGAAGGATTGGAAGACAAAACCGATTTCCTGATTACGAATTTCAGCCATCCTACGCGGATTCAATGCCCCGACCTCAAAACCATTGATGACATATTTCCCACCACTGGGACTATCCAGCAGACCTAATATCGATAATAAAGTCGACTTCCCACAACCGGAAGGTCCAGAGATGGAGACATACTCACCTTTCTCGATCACAAAACTAATATCGTTTAGCGCATGAGTTTCAATCTCTTCCGTATGAAAGACTTTATTCACCTCGCTCAACTCGACAATGAATGACATATTTATTCCTTTTTTATAATGAATCGATAATATTACTGGATGCTGATCCGATCCTGATGTTCCCAAGCACTGGGATTCGATGTCACAATCTGGTCGCCATCGCGCAAACCACTTTTTATTTCAATTCGGTCCGCAGATCCCTGTCCGAACATCACTCGAATCTTATCGGCTTCTCGCCCATCGGCCGCAAGTCTATATACTGTACCGGGCGAGTTACTCTGGGCAAATGCAGGACGATTAACTGACAATACATGCTGTAATTTTGAGACCAGAATGGTTCCTTCAATGCTCAAATCCGGTCTGGCTTCCGGTGGTAATGGACTATTCAGCGATACATCAACCTGAACCGTGCCATGATTAACCGCTGGATCAATCCGAATCACCGAACCATGAATTTGATTGTTATGCGTGTCAACAATCACATCCTGCCCTATCTCAACAGTACGAACCTGACGCTCTGGTATTTTTAATTCAGCCAATAACTGATCCTGTCTGGCCAGTTTCGCAATATTAAGCCCCAACGGAACCCGTTGACCTGCTTCAATATTGACAGCCTGAATCACTCCGGACTGATTGGATACGACTTTCAGTGACTGAATCATCATTTCAGAACGGGAAAGGCTTTTTTTCAGTTTATTTACCATCGCAGTATTCGCCTGAAATTCAGCTTCTTGCGTCTCTTTCAGTTTCTCCAGACGCTTTTTCTCAATTTGTAACTGCTCTCGATATTGTTCCAAATCTAATTTTGAACGGTTGTAATCAATGAGAGAGACCGAACCATTATTCCGTTTTAACAACGTACTTTCAGCATCATACTGAAGTTTTGCCTTCTCATAAGAATGCTTTACTTTCAGAATTCGAGCCTGAGCATCCAGTACATTATTTTCATGGCGCATCGCTAACGATTTATTGTTGGCCAGTGCGGCCTCTAATTCCCAGCGGATTTCATCCGTTTTCTGCACCAACTCTGGGTTGATCAACTCAGCAATTAAATCACCTTTTTTGACCATTGCTCCCGGTTTGACTAAAACAGATTCAACTCTGCCATCCACGTTGGTCGATATCCAGCGGATATGTTTCGGGGCTAACACCCCATTACCACGGACCTCAATGTTCATATCACCCTGATTTACCTGAGAAATAATAATACTGTCCCGACGGACTTCATAACTTCTGGGCGCCACAGTTGTCGCATATGCACCCAGCGTTACAAGAGCAATCGCAATCAATCCAAACCATAACTTTCGTTTCGGAATCGCTCGAGACCGTTTTTTTTGAATATCCATATGTGAATAACCAATTTCATTTATGAGTTGATACTCAATAAGCACAAACAATGCCAATAATATATCTCATTGTTTTTAATTAAATTTATAATCCTTAAGCAATCAAAATCCCAATTTCGAACACCAGAACATCCTCAAAGATAGATCGCTTATCCCATATCTGGGACGGCAAATATATCTGAGCGACACCGTGGTTATGGAAAGAAGAAATAGCACGTCACCCCACCAACATTGATCCTATGAATATCTCTTAAGCAGTTCTTAAGTTTACTGACACATAATCAACCCAGTGAAAAGACACCACCAAATCGTGATGCAACAGGAGCATAAATGATGTCAAAAACAACGTTGAACCGTCTGGCTACTTTACTCATAACAGCAACAACTTCTTCTCTGGTTTTTGCTGATCCGCAGTGTACTCAACAGCCAGAGTCATCTTGGATACCTTTTGAAACGGCCAAAGCGCAGGTTGTTGACATGGGGTATCAGATTAAAAAATTTAAGAAAACCCATACCGGCTGTTATGAGCTTTACGGCTATGACGCCCACAAAAACCGAGTTGAGATTTACTACAATCCGGTTGATATGCGGGTTGTAAAAGAGGAAAAAGATGATTAAACAACAGTTCATTTGGGATATTGTCGTCCGAATCACACACTGGACCACTGCTGCACTGTTTTTATCGAATTATTTTCTGACAGAAGAAGGCAGTCAGTTACACCAGTGGATTGGCTATACCGTCATCGCGGTAATCAGTATCCGTTTGCTATGGGGGCTGATTGCCCGTTCTCCGGCCCGCTTGTCTGCGTTCAAGCCTTCTGTGCCTCAGGCACTGGAACATCTGAAAGAGGTGTTGGTCACCAAAAAAGATGAGCATGTCGGTCATAACCCAGCCGGTGCAATCATGATCTGGCTGATGTGGTTTCTCATTCTGAGTACAGCCATAACGGGATGGTTATCTGAAACCGACTGGTTCTGGGGAGAAGACTGGATGATTGAAATCCATGAATTTTTTGCCAATGCCACAATGGGTGCGGTCACCATTCACGTTTGTGCCATTATCCTGATGAGTAAGCTGACACAGTTTGCTTACGTCAGAACCATGTTGTGGCGCCACAAAGACTAACAGACTCTCATTCAAAGCCCCTTCATTTTCAGGGGCTTCATTTATCTTGACCCGCCATCGTTCTCTCTCCTGCAACACAACCCTCATCATGTACTCATCTCACCAAAACCTGACTTCAAGTCATCCTCACTTATCGTTATGATACGCACAGAAATACCATGATTGACCTGTTTCAACCAAGCCCCACCTTAACCAAGGAGTCCTCGTGTCCACTGAATTTCATTTTCGCGCTTGCCTGTTCGATTTAGACGGTACCCTGATTGATTCAATTGCTGCCGTTCATCGTGCCTGGACTGTATTTGCCACACGTCAGGCACTCGACCCTGCGCACATTCTGCATCATATTCACGGACGTCCTGCCAGCGAGTCAGTGGCTGAATTTATGGCGGGTCACTCCCAGACGGAGATTGAACGAGAAATTGCCTGGTTAAAAGAAGCTGAATCGCAAGATACCGCCGGGATCGTCCCGATCACAGGAGCCATTGATTTTCTGCATCAGTTGAATCATCTCAACATCCCATGGGCGATTGTGACTTCCGGTAATGAATCGGTCGCCCATGCCAGAATCAAAGCGGCCAGAATTCCCAAACCAGACGTCGTCATTACCGCTGATCAAATTACCCGCGGAAAACCAGATCCTGAACCTTACCAACTCGGTGCGCAGGCACTCGGTTTTACAGCAGAGCAATGTCTGGTATTTGAAGACGCTATCGCGGGGGTACAATCGGGGCTGGCTGCCGGGTGTCCGGTCATCGGTCTGTTAACTCAGGTACAAGATGCACAGGCATTACTGGGCGTGAACACCATATCAGACTACACCCCACTGACATTGGAACAAGATACCGAAGGCTTTAAGTTACACGTGCCGTTGTAATGGCGGCTGAAAGCTGAATCAATCAACGATAAATGGCAAGTCAATTGGACTTGCCATTCTTTTTCTGTCGCATTCTTTTCCTTTGTGTCACAGGGACTGAACGGAGCAACTGCTGACCTTCACATTAATCCAAAGATTTCTTAAACCGCATTGAGGCAACCACTAAACCAAGCAGGGTAAATCCAATCATCCATAATGTATCGCGCCACAAATCGAGCAGGTCGGCACCTCGGAGAACAATGCCCCGAATCATCCGCATAAAATGCGTCGCGGGTAACACTTCAGCAATCCACTGTGCCATCACGGGCATTCCCTCATAAGGAAAGATAAATCCGGACAACAAGATTGAAGGCAGTAAGATAAACACGGTCATCTGCATCGCCTGAAGCTGGGTAGTTGCAATCGTTGAAATCATCAATCCCAGCGTCAAACTGGCAGAAATAAATAATAACGTTCCCCATAAGATTTGACTGAATACCCCGTGAATCGGGACATCAAAAATGACATGCCCCAATCCCAGAATAATGGCCACCTGAATCAGACCAATAAATATATAAGGAATAATTTTCGCGACCATCAATTCCATCGGATGGATCGGTGTGGTGATTAACAGCTCCAGATTGCCTCGCTCCCGCTCGCGGACAATCGCAGCACTGGTAAACAGAATCATCGTCATGGTGAGAATCACGCCGAGTAATCCGGGGACGATATTGACGGCCGAGCGTCGGCTTGGGTTGTAATAAAGTGCGATATGAAATGTCTGTGCCGGTCCCTGCCGCTGAACACGACCGTTCTGTAAGCCGAGTCCGTTCAGTGACATATGCTGCAAGCCCATGACTGCCGAACTGATCATCGTATCGGTTCCATCGACAATCCACTGCCCCAACACTCGCCCCTCAACCCAACGCTGATCCAAATCTTTCGGCAGAATCATTGCCGCCCGGACAATCCCCCGGTGAATCGCTTGCTCCGCTTCTTTGGCCGTCGCATAGTGCTGGGTAATATCCACGACCTGAGTCACTCGCACGGCTTCAGTTAATATTCTCCCCGAGGTACTGTCACTCAGATCAACAACGGCAACCGGCACATGGCGAACATTGGTATTGATCGCAAAACCAAACAAAATCAATTGAATCAATGGGATCATCACCACCATGCCGAATGTAATCCTATCCCGGGAGAGCTGACGCAACTCTTTGACCATCACGGCTTTCATCCGGTAGAAAGCATTCATTGCCGTTTCTCCCCGGTGACACAGACAAACACATCTTCCAGACTGGGGCGCACCAGCGCTATTTCTGCATTGCTCAATGTCGGCACCTGAGCTTTCAACCACTCAATCGGTGCTGCGACATCTTGTTGAATGAGCACGCGTAGTCGGATCCCTAACTGGGCCGCCGAGCGAACCGCCGCAAACATCAGTAAATGTTCTTTCAATCCGCGGAGGTTCTCCGCCCGAATTTCCACCACATGCACGCCCATATCACGCATGAGTTGCTCCGGTTCTCCGTCGGCACGAATCCGCCCTGAATCCATAATCGCCAACCGATGACAACGTTCAGCTTCATCCATATAGTGGGATGTAACCAGAATGGTCGTCCCCTGAGCGGAGAGGTCAAACAGTTGTTCCCAGAACTCTCGCCGGTTTTCCGGATCAACGGCTGACGTCGGCTCATCCAGAAATAACAACTCAGGATGATGCATGGTTGCTGCGGCCAGAGACAAACGCTGTTTTTGTCCGCCACTCATTCCTCCGACGCGTTGCTTACGTCGTTGGTCCAATCCATACGTCTGAAGTTGCTGAGTGAGACGCTGTCTGAGTTGTTGGTGACTCATGCCGAAGATCTGCCCGATAAACTGCAGATTTTCTTCGACAGAGAGATCGTCGTAAAGTGAGAATTTTTGCGTCATGTAGCCAATTTTCAGCCGGAGGCGCTCTGATTCGCGGGGAATATCCAGCCCTAAGACTTTCACTTGCCCTGAAGTGGGATGCAATAAGCCAGTGAGAACCCGAATCGTGGTTGATTTGCCGCAACCATTCGGCCCGAGAAAACCATAGATCGACCCTTTCGGAATTTGCAGCCGGACATCCTCAATTGCAGTAAAATCCCCAAATCGCTTCACAACATTTTCCGCCTCAATGGCATACGTTGTCACGGTCTGAGCCCTCCGAGTTCCACCTGAGCCGGAATGCCGGAAGGGAGTGATTGCGCTGAATCATCCAAATCAATTTCAGCCAGATACATCAACCGAGAGCGTTCTTCCTCCGTCAATGCGTAGTAAGGGGTAAAGGATGGTTGCTCCGAGACGCGGCGAACTTTGCCCCGAAAAACTTTGTCAACCCCATCAACATGGACATTGACCATCAACCCAGTCACAAACTGAGTCCGGTATCGCGCGGGGACATAAACCCGGGCATAAGGCACCCGATCAGCTTCAATCACGGCAACCGCCTGATTGACCATCACCCGTTCGCCAAGTTGATAAGGCAGGCTGTCCAGCACACCATCGCGCGTGGCAACGATGGTCAACTCATCCAGTTGGTGCTGTTGTAACATCACACCAGCGGTTGCGGCATCCAGTGCCGCTTTCGCCTGGTCAATATCTTCAATTCGGGAGCCTGCTGTCAGTTTAGCGAATGCTTCTCTGACGGCATTCAATTCAGCCTGAGCGGTATCACGACCGGCCAACGCCCGATCTTTCTCCGACTGACTACTGAGTTTTTTCGCGACCAGTTCACGGGTGCGCTGATAATTTTTTTCGGCTTCAATAAAACGGGCCTCAGCACGAACGACATCCGCTTTTGCGGCCGCAATATCTTCCGGACGTTCGCCATTGGTGAGTTTCTGTAAGTAGGCTTTCGCTTGTGCCTGTTCAGCAACGGCCTGCGCCAACTGCATCATCTGACGTTGCCGATCAAGTTGCACCAGGACCTGCCCTTGAGTCACCGGCGAACCTTCTTTCACCGGTAAATCACGGATAATTTCGTTAGCCGTTGCAGTCAGAGTCACCCGATCTCGTTCTAAAGTGCCTAATGCAACGTTATCTGTATCCGTTTGACAGGCGGTGAGTAGAATCATCAGGATCGCATGGTAGATCAGTCGCTGCATTGATGCTTCTCCACGATTTAGATGAGCGTTGTGTCAGTCAAGTGGCACTTCACAAACCAGATGAGGACTTCATCCGCTCAACCAATGTTGCTAAAGATGCGGGTTTGCCAATATAGTAACCCTGAGCCATATGGCATCCGATCTGATGGAGCAGCGCCAGCTGTTCTTTGGATTCTACACCTTCAGCCAAGATCGACAAGTTCAGATGTTTTGCCATGTGAATCAACGTTGAAATTACATATCGATCTCGTTCGGAGTCCACCAGCGCACGGGTGAAAATCTGATCAATTTTTAAACAGCTAATGGGGAGATCTTTCAGTCGCCCCAGACAAGAATACCCGATGCCAAAATCATCAATGGCGATATGCACACCAAGAGCTCTCAATTCAGTGAGCTTCTCCCGGATATCATCAAAGATGTCACAGACTAACGCAGATTCCGTCAATTCTAAAACCAGCCGATGCGGGGGAAATTCATGGGCCGATAATGCCCGCTGAATTTGACTGACAAAATCACTCATCCAGAAATGCCGCGAGGTGATATTCACCCCTAAACGCTGATCCGCTTGCAAAAATGATTGCGCATCTTCTAGGGCCTGATACAACGCCCATAAGCCGATTTCTTCAATATGTCCTGTGTCTTCGGCAATCTGAATCAATTGTGCTGTCGGTATCAGTTTTCCTTTTAACTCCCAACGAATGAGTGCTTCATAGCCGATGATCTGCTCATTCTTCAGTGATAATTGTGGCTGATATGCCATATGGAACGTTTTATTTTGCAGCGCGGTTTTCAGATCAGATTCAAGCTGGTAGCGCGCATAGAGAATCTCGGCCATCCCAGAGGTATAGAGTTCAATTTGTCCTCTTTTGGTCACTTTAGAATGATACATGGCAATATCAGACGCTTTGAGTAAATCGGCTGCTGTATAACCATCATGAGGGTAGATAGCCACTCCGGCACTAAAACGTAACGCCAGATCATTTTCATCTAAACGATAAGATTCTTCCTGTAAGGATTTAATCCGTTCCAGTACGGGAGCCAGCTCATCTTCATCTTTCAGCTCGAGTAAAACCAGATACTCATCCCCGCCTAAACGCCCGACAATGTCACTTTTGCGGATCGTATAACGCAGCCGCTCACCGAAGACCTGCAATAACAAGTCGCCTTTGGCATGACCATAGGTATCATTGACCATTTTGAAATTATTCAAATCAATGAATATCACGGCCACCTGACACTCCAGCCGCTCTGCCCGGTGTATCATTTGTGTTAGGCACTCCAGAGAATAGGCGCGGTTTGGCAATTGGCTCACTTGATCGAAAAAAGCTTTATCCGAGACTTCATGGAGAAGGTCACGTAAATCCTGCATCCGACGATAAGCATAGAAAATCCCACCGAGGCCGAACCAGAAGACAATCAATGTAATCTCATCCATTTCCCAAAGTTCATGTTGACGACTAAAAAAATAGAGTTGTTCGAACAGATCAACTTTGGCTATCAAAGAGATACAGGACAATATCAGAACAATCGTACAGATATAGAAAAGATCACGTTTAGCCCGTGCCCGAATCTCTTTTCCTAAACTGATCTGCATGTATTTTTGTTTCATTGTGATTTATCATTTTTGGAGGCGCACAGTCAGGAAGTGTCCCTATGCCCCTGAGAAACAAATTAATTCAGCAGTGGTCAAACCAATGCTACCTTATGTAAAGCGTAGACCAAATTGTCATATTATTGATAAGCTTATTGAGCAAAGAAAATACTGTACTACTCAAATATCCAGCGACAGCAGATGAAAATATTGCTTTATTCCCATAAACAGAATAAACCACCAATAGAACTGACAATATAAAATATTGATGAAATGGATTTCATTAGACTCTTTTGTCTGCCTTTGCTAGCAAAAAACCAGATAAAAAACCACATTTAAAGTTTTAAAAAGATCAAATCATTAATTTATTGTTAACTAAATGGCAAATTCATCTAAAAGTTGCTAGGGTAACGGGATATTTGTAAAGTGGGCATAATGAGTAAAGTCAACTTGTCCAACATATAGAATCCAGTATTTCTTTCGTTTATTCGGATACCTATATTGACACTCACTTTATGAATACGATCACGGATGTCATCACACAAAATCTGGAGTTTTACATGAATAAAAATAAGATTTCCCGAGCAATGATGCTGGGATTAGGCCTGACTCTAGCCGGCACAACATTACCATCTTATGCAGCACACGTTCCCGAAGGCACAAAACTCTCCCCAGTACAAGAATTAGTCCGGGGAAATGGTTCAGAAATCGAAACGCTTGATCCACAGAAAGTCAATGGAGTTCCCGGTGCTAACGTAGACAGAGACTTGTTTGAAGGTCTGGTCAATGAAGATGGCTACGGCAAACTTATCCCCGGTGTCGCAGACAAATGGGAAACCAAAGATAATAAAACATTTATTTTTCATCTCCGTAAAAACGCACAATGGTCTAATGGTGACCCCGTCACGGCTGATGATTTCGTTTACGGATGGCAACGGCTTGTCGATCCTGCAACCGCTTCACCTTATGCTGAATATTTGCAGTTAGGTAATGTGACCAATGCAGAAGATATCGTTGCGGGTAAGAAAGACAAATCGACGCTGGGTATTAAGGCGATCGACACCCATACACTTGAAGTCCATCTTGATAAACCCACACCTTACTTTGTCAAAATGTTGGTTCACCAATCAACGTTCCCGGCACCACGTAAAGTCATCGAAAAATGGGGCAATAAATGGACTCGGCCAGCGCACTTTGTCGGAAATGGTGCGTACGTTCTGGACAAATGGGTTGTCAATGAGCGTTTAGTTCTCAAGCGCAATCCGCTTTACTGGAATAACGCTGAAACGATCATTAATAAAGTCACTTATCTACCGATTGAAAGTCAAAATGCTGAAATGAACCGTTTCCTCGCGGGTGAGATGGACTCCACCTACGAAATGCCGGTTGAACACTTCAAACGACTTAAGAAAGACCACCCTGAATCGGTTTCTGTCACCGGATATCTGTGTAACTACTACTACGATTTCAATATGCGGAAAAAGCCATTTGACGATGTTCGAGTCAGAAAAGCACTCTCTTATGCGATTGACCGCGATATCATCACAAAGGCCATTATGGGACAAGGCCAGAAGCCAGCTTACGCCTTTACGCCAGATATTACTGCCGGCTTCACGCCACCGATGCCGGAATATGGCAAGTGGACACAGAAAAAGCGGGACCAAAAAGCGCGTGAACTTTTGGCTGAAGCAGGTTATGACAAGAGTAATCCGTTAACATTGACGCTGATTTACAACACATCTGACAACCATAAGAAAGTAGCCACGGCGATTCAATCCATGTGGAAAAAAAGCTTAGGTGTCAAAGTCAATCTGGAAAATCAGGAATGGAAAACATTCTTAGACAACCGTCGTCAAGGTAACTTCGAAGTCGCTCGCGATGCTTGGTGTGGTGACTATAACGAAGCATCGACCTTCCTCTCTCAAATGCTCTCCAACAACAGCGGTAACTATGCCCACTATCAAAGCAAAGCTTATGACAGTGCCATGGAAAAAGCGATGGTGAGCACGTCAGACACTGAGCGCGCCAACTACTATGCCCAAGCAGAAAAGTTGATTGCGCAAGATATGCCCGTGGCTCCGACTTACCAATATGTAAAAGCGCATTTACTCGCGCCTCACGTTGGTGGTTATCCGATCCATAATGCGGGAGACATGACTTACACTCGGGATATGTATATTAAAGCAAAATAAGCCATTCCGAGTTATCAAGACAGGGCTGTATGGCAGATGTCATACAGCCTTTCCATTTCACAGTTGCAATTAAAATACACAAGAGTGAGTTTATGCTTAAATTCATTGCGAAACGGATGTTGGAAGCTATACCGACGCTACTGGTGCTGATCACGATATCCTTTTTTCTTATGCGCTTTGCGCCCGGAAGCCCGTTCTCTTCAGAGCGAGCCGTTCCACCTCAGGTTCTTGCGAACATCAATGCCGAATATGGATTGGATAAACCAATTAGTGTCCAGTACTTCACTTATCTGAAAAATATTGTGCATGGCGATTTCGGCCCTTCCTTTAAATATAAAGATTTCAGTGTGAATGAGTTGGTCGGAAAAGCGTTACCGGTTTCAGCCAAAATCGGGGCAACCGCCTTTGTCTTTACCCTCATTCTCGGTGTCGCGATTGGCACAATCGCGGCCCTGAAACAGAACACCTGGCTGGACTATTCATTAATGGCAACGACCATGTTGGGTATCGTGATCCCCTCCTTCGTCTTTGCTCCGGTGCTGATCTTTATCTTTTCCATTAATTTAGAATGGTTACCCGCCGGAGGCTGGAATGACGGCTCTTTCAAATATATGGCACTCCCCGTACTCGGCATGTCGTTACTCTATATTGCAACGTTTGCCCGAATTACCCGAGGCTCGATGATTGAAACCCTCAACAGTAATTTCATTCGCACCGCCAAAGCCAAAGGGCTTAATTATGGTTATATCGTCATTCGTCATGCTTTAAAGCCTGCGCTGTTACCGGTCGTATCTTATATGGGACCTGCATTTGTCGGCATTATTACCGGTTCAGTAGTCATCGAGACAATCTTTGGTTTACCGGGGATCGGGAAGCTATTCGTAAACGCAGCCTTTAACCGAGATTATTCTCTGGTACTCGGGATTACCATCCTGATTGGATTTTTGTTTATTTTGTTCAACATGATCGTCGATATTCTGCTCGCTTATATCGATCCAAAAATCCGCTATTAGAGAGAGGCAGACACATGTTAGGAAAAAAAGATAATGTCCAAGCGCTGGAGCGATTTAGCGAGCAATTGGAAATTGAAGGAAGAAGCTTATGGCAAGATGCCCGAATGCGCTTTGTACGCAACAAAGCAGCAATGGTCAGCCTGGTTATTCTGGTTTTGATTACCTTAGCGGTACTCATTTTACCTTATTCAGCCACTTACAGTTTTGATGATACCGATTGGTATGCGATGAATGCTGCCCCTTCCGCCGAACATACCTTCGGCACGGATTCGCTGGGCCGGGATCTGTATGTCCGAACCTTGATTGGCGGTCAGATTTCACTGGCTGTTGGTGTTCTGGGGGCGCTGGTTGCGGTCATTATCGGCACGCTGTATGGCGCGGCTTCCGGGTTTATTGGTGGCCGAGTAGACCGTGTGATGATGCGTATGCTGGAGATTTTGTACGCAATCCCCTTTATGTTTTTCGTCATCGTACTGGTCACCTTTTTTGGTCGTAACATCATGCTCATCTTTGTTGCCATCGGGGCGATTTCATGGCTGGATATGGCACGGATCGTTCGGGGGCAAACCCTAAGCCTACGCAGTAAAGAATTTATTGAAGCGGCGCATGTCTGTGGTGTCAGCCAGTGGAAAATTATCACTCGCCATATCGTCCCGAATGTACTGGGCATTGTGGTCGTCTATTCAACACTGCTTATCCCGACGATGATTCTGACTGAGTCATTCCTCTCTTTCCTCGGTCTGGGTGTTCAAGAGCCACGGACAAGCTGGGGGGCCTTGCTGCAAGAAGGAGCAAATACGATGGATCTGGCAATCTGGCAGCTCGCATTTCCCGCCGCATTTATGATTGTGACTCTATTTTGTTTTAACTATGTTGGCGATGGATTGCGTGATGCACTCGATCCAAAAGACAGATAATCCGGGAGCATTGTATGAACTTAATTGATGTAAAAGATCTCCGGGTTGAATTCTCGACACCGGACGGCACCGTCACTGCCGTCAACGATCTGAACTTTTCATTAAAACAGGGCGAGACTCTGGGAATCGTCGGTGAGTCCGGCTCCGGAAAATCTCAGACTGTATTTGCAATGATGGGACTACTGGCAAAAAACGGTAAAGTTTCCGGTAGCGCCTTGTTTGAAGGCAAAGAAATCCTGAATCTGCCAGAAAGAGCGCTCAATAAAATTCGCGCAGAACAGATTGCCATGATATTCCAGGATCCAATGACCTCTTTGAATCCTTATATGAAAGTCAGTACGCAGCTGATGGAAGTCCTGATGAAGCATAAAGGCATGGGGAAAGCAGAGGCATTCGAAGAATCAATTCGGATGCTGGAAGCGGTTAAAATCCCGGAAGCGCGGAAGCGTATCAACATGTATCCCCATGAATTCTCAGGAGGAATGCGCCAGCGGGTAATGATCGCCATGGCGTTGCTGTGCCGTCCCAAATTATTGATCGCGGATGAGCCGACAACAGCACTCGATGTCACCGTTCAGGCACAGATTATGGATCTGCTTAACGAGCTGAAATCAGAGTTCAACACCGCCATTATCATGATTACTCACGATCTTGGTGTCGTCGCCGGCTCTTGTGAGAAAGTTTTGGTGATGTACGCAGGCCGAACCATGGAATACGGCAGCGTCAACGATATTTTCTATCAGCCAAGTCATCCTTATGCCGAAGGGCTACTGCGGGCGATTCCTCGTCTGGATACCGAAGGAGATGTTCTCCCGACCATTCCAGGCAACCCACCCAATCTACTACGGCTTCCCCCCGGCTGCCCTTATCAGGAACGATGCCATCGGGTCACAGAACGCTGTAAACATGAAACACCAGCCCTTACAACGTTTGGCAATCAACGTCAACGGGCCTGTTTTTCTGACTGGGAGACTTGGGAAAAATGAATCAGAAACCCTTACTACTTGATATCAAAGATCTGAAAGTTCATTTTCAGATCGCCTCAAAGTCGGCTTGGCCTTGGTCACCACCGACTTCACTCAAAGCCGTTGATGGGGTGAATGCTCGCCTTTATGAAGGTGAAACGCTGGGTGTAGTTGGTGAGTCAGGTTGTGGTAAATCCACTTTTGCACGCGCAATTATCGGGCTGGTCAACGCAACGGAAGGTGAAGTGCTCTGGCTCGGTCAAGACCTGACTCGTATGAAAGCCGTACAACGGCGGGAAACCCGTAAAGATATTCAGATGATCTTTCAGGACCCGTTGGCATCGCTCAACCCGCGAATGACGATTGGTGACATCATTGCTGAACCTCTCCAGACATTTTATCCGGAACTCTCCTCTCTGGAGGTGAAAGATCGGGTCAAAGAAATGATGATGCGCGTCGGATTATTGCCGAACCTCATTAACCGCTATCCGCATGAATTTTCTGGTGGGCAGTGTCAGCGGATTGGGATTGCCCGTGCCTTAATTCTACGACCCAAAATGATCATCTGTGATGAGCCCGTTTCCGCACTGGACGTATCGATTCAGGCGCAAGTCGTTAACTTGCTCAAAGAGATACAAAAAGAGCTTGGATTAAGTCTGGTATTTATTGCCCATGACCTATCGGTCGTGAAGCACATTTCTGACCGGGTGATGGTAATGTATCTGGGGAATGTGGTTGAGATTGGTGAAGCCGATAAGCTGTTTGCAACCCCGAAACATCCCTATACGACCGCTTTGATGACGGCTGTGCCAATTCCCGACCCAAATTTGGAACGGCAGAAAAAAATTCAGATGCTGGAAGGTGATCTCCCGTCGCCAATCAATCCACCATCCGGCTGTGTATTCCGCACCCGCTGCCCAAAAGCACAACCGCAATGTGCCCAAAATAAACCGGTACTGAGCGGTGACGAACAGCACGCGGTCGCCTGCCCTATCGTGCTCTGATTCGTAAACAAAAACCTGAAGACGAGAATATCTCACATCATCGTCTTCAGGTTCCTCCATGTATACAAACACGTAACGCGCATACCGCATACCGTATCAAACAAGCTCACAACCTGAGCCAAATTCAGCAATTTTGTTCAAGTTTTCCTAAGTTGACTTTTTTATCATAAAATAAAAGTGAGACGCAGCAAGTTAGGTATTCATATGCGAACAGGTAATCATTTCAAATTTGAAAACAGCACTGCGCTTCAAGGTGTCAAAATACTGACGGCAAATATGCACGATTTCAGTTATGACAAACACGCACATGAAGAATACTCTCTGGGGGTGACATTACGCGGCAGACAAGATTTTTTCTGTTGTCGCCGTTTTCATCAAAGCCCTCCCGGAGGTGTCATACTCTTCAATCCTGATGATGTTCATGATGGGCATTCAGGCGGTACAACGGATTTGTCATATGTGATCACGTATATCCACCCTCAGACATTTCATTCCCTTTTTCTCGCACTGGGTGTGAAACCGAATCACACTGTCCGAGTGGAAGGTGCATTGTTTGACGATCTGATTCTCAAACAACAGATTCTGGCTTTCATCCGCATCGTCAACAGCGGCTATCACTCGAAAATTGAACAGGAATTGGCCCTGTTTCGTTTAGCACATACGCTGGTAAAAAAATCAGGGGCTTTATGTGAAGCAAAGCCGCAACGACGTCAGGATATCTTACTGAACCGAGCCAAAGCCTTCATTCTCAGTCAGTACCGGGACGATTTAATCGTCGATGATATTGCGGCTGTCGCTCATATGTCGAAATATCATTTTATTCGCCTATTTCGGGCACAATTCGGAATTACACCTCACCAGTACGTCCTCAACTGCCGCATCAACGGGGCACAAAAAGCGCTTGAGTCCGGTATCCCCGCCTCAGCGGTTGCACAAATGTTCTGTTTTGCAGACGTCAGTCATATGAACCGCCGCTTCAAAAAGCTCTATGGGATGACCCCGAAACAATATCAAACGCAATTGAATCTGGTACCACAACGCTAACCAGCAATACCATTCCTCCTGATAACCACAAAACAGGTCTGTCAACCTATGCTAGCAATATGGATTTATGCTCTGGGAATTATGTATTCCCCCGGTCCGGTGAACCTACTCAGCCTAAACGGTGGGGTACAGGGACACACACGTCGCCACCTCGGATTTTTCTTTGGGGTCGCCTGTGCAATGTTCATCCTATTTATCAGTTTAAGTTACCTTGGTCACTCACTCGTCAACGATGAAATTCTCCCTTATGTCGCACTCTGCGGATGCAGTTACATTCTATACCTCGCTTGGCAGTTGATACGCTCATCAGTGACATTCAAGCAATATCCCGCTTTCACGCTTTCATTCAAAGGTGGCCTCATGATGCAACTACTCAACCCCAAAGGGCTGATTGCAACACTACCAATTGCAACGATTCAGTTTCCGGCACAAAACATGACTGAAGGACAGGTCATCTGTTGGTCTGTCGCACTGTCGCTGTTTGCCGGATGTGCGCCCGGGAGTTATTCGGTTATCGGTGGGATTGTCGGGAAACACCTGCTGAATGCGAATGCGATCTGGTTGCAGCGTATACAACAACTATTGGCTTTGCTCTTAGTGTATACAGCGTTCAGTATCGGCTACGAGCATATCTATAAAGCCTGATAACCTGTTATCAAATCATCTAAAACGTCATACTGTGTATTAATCGTTTGTCGATAGCGCCACGAAAAACGGGCTCAGAAGAGCCCGTTAGCAATAGAAGTATTGGGTAGAATCTTATAACTCGACGATTAACTTACCTTGGTTATCACCATTAAATAGTAATTTAATCGCATCAGGCGCATTCTCGATACCATGAATCACATGGGTGCGATACTTCAGTTGACCTTTCATCAGCATCCCGCCTAAAGCCAAACCATAGTCAGCAAACCGATCAAAGTGATCTGGCATAGTAAAACCCTGAATCGATAGGCGACGCTTAATAATATTCATCCAACTCGGGCCCGGATCGGGCTGATCTTTATTGTATTCAGCAATCATCCCACAGACAGCAATCCGCCCATGCGCATTCATCTGGGAAAAAATAGGTGCCTGAGCAACACCACCGGTATTTTCAAAAAACAGATCAATCCCATCCGGTGCCGCCGCTGCTAATTGTTCAGCAAAGTCTTGATCGTGATAATTCAAAGCGGCATTGAATCCTAACTCTTCAGTAATCCATCGCCCTTTTTCTTCATTACCGACAACCCCGACGACTCGCAATCCGAGATTCTTCGCCATTTGTCCGACGAGTGAACCGACCGACCCAGCGGCTGCCGTGATGACTAATGTTTGTCCAGGCTTTGGCTGTAAAACTTGATACAAGCCATGATACGCCGTAACACCCGGTAGTGAGATAACCGCCAGCACAGCTTCAGCCGGAATATCCGCTGGTATTTTATTCAGCCCGGTTCCGTTTGAAATCAGGTATTCCTGCATTCCTGTCATCCCCAGCACTCTTGTTCCCTCGGGAAAATCAGGATGTTTGGAAGACACAACTTCACCTAAGCCACTTGCTCGCATGACATCACCGAGTTGTACTGGGGGAATATAGCTATTCTCATCTGGGCTCATCCAGCCTCGCATTGCAGGATCTAGAGAAAGATGCGTGACTTTGACCAAAAACTCGCCCTCTTGTGGCGTCGGTATTGTTGCTGTTTCTGTTGAAAATACATCCGCAGTAATTTCCTGCTGGGGTCTCTCAACTAAATGAACCGCCCGATATGTCTGCATGTTTTCCTCTCTCATCGAATGCTTGTTGTCACCATTACCACAACATGTTGAACATCGTATCCCACGGGTCTCAGATAGGTTATCTTTCATAGGGCAGAAATTATGCGTTCAATCTCTTAACCTATCCTTATAATTCCGATGGAATTTATTGAATGTTATGAATATTTTCTATTCAGTAAATGTAATCATAATATATATGGTGATGATTCAGGTCATTTTAAAGCATGGGAGTACAGAAAATCAGGAAATGCTAAATATCAAATAAACAAAGATAAACTGCCACCTGAAACCATTGATGATTTTTATCAGATAACAGTATTTTATTTTTACCACTGTTAACTTTAAACTAATGATGATTCCATGCAAGGTTCAAGCTGAATCGATATAGCTTTGCCATTCAGCGATGCATATTCAGTCCCCATTGGCGCATCACCAATCGACAGTGATAACTCAATAGAATCATCATGTTCTGATGTCACAGCGGGTATGCCGTTACCAAATTGTTCCGCGAAATCCTCATCCAGAAATGCAAAGG
Organism: Vibrio spartinae; assembly: GCF_024347135.1. Lineage (NCBI taxonomy): Bacteria > Pseudomonadati > Pseudomonadota > Gammaproteobacteria > Vibrionales > Vibrionaceae > Vibrio > Vibrio spartinae. The sequence goes on from NZ_AP024907.1 coordinate 2,777,182, forward strand.
TGATGAAATAGCTTTTCCCAATCCGAATATCACTGGGGACATGACCTAAAAAACATTGAACAATTGAACCATGAATGTCAAAAGTGATCTCTTCTCGAGCTTCTGGATTAATATGAATGACTTTTGCTTTATATTTTCTCATGAAGTCTCCGTTATTATATTTTGATGAATCGTATTTCGCATCAGTAAACACGATTAAAAATGATCAAGCGTGGCGTTATACTCCGAGTCAGGATAATTGATAATTACCGACATGATATGGAATTAACTCTCATTTATTTGTTGTTATTCATATAGATATCTAAACCGATCAATCAATAAAAATAAAATTGCTCAACCAGTCAACCATCCTGATGGTGCGACGATTGTCTTTCATAAGCATAATCGATTTACAGAAAGAGACAATCCATTCTTCCGACGACACATTGAAATCAACGATCGCCTCACATCATTAAAACGGCCCGCATCCATACCTTTGCTACCGCTATTTTGAAGCGGTGGATGATTTTCTTGCACCCCGTTTAGCAAACGACTTTCTTGCCCGTGAGCGTTTCACCGGCTGAGGTAGTGAGCGTAAAGAATCCGGTGGTGGTGCGATTTTTACTTGTTGCATTAAACTGTCGATCTGTTGCGTCAGGGTAGTCATAAAAGGCTGATAAGCCTGATTTTTTTCCGCCATATCCTGAAGCTGATGCTCCCATTGAGCCGTCATATCCGGATATGTCGATGCTACGGGCAATGCATGTATCAACCCCCGCCCCGCTGCCGTACTGCGGATCTGTTTTCCTTCCCGCTGTAAGAGTTGACGTTTGATCAACATATCAATGATACCGGCACGGGTTGCTTCCGTGCCAAGCCCGTCGGTTTCCCGTAAAATTTTTTTCAGCGATTTATCTTCAACAAATCGAGCGATTCCGGTCATCGCCAACAATAAGGTTGCTTCAGTAAAAGGCCGTGGAGGTTCGGTCTGATGGTTGCCGATTTCTCCTTCACGACAGGTCAAAACAGTTCCTTTGGCCAGCGGGGGAACGGCTTCAAGACCATCCTGGTCATCATCACGAAACCCCGTAACAACCTTCCAGCCCGGCGAGACCATCTGTTTTCCTTTGGCAATAAAAGTCCCCCCGGCAATATCAAATACCAGTTGAGACTCGGCATAGCACGCAGGCGGATAAAACTGGATCAAGTACTGTCTGGCAATCAATTGATAAATTTTCTGTTCATCACCTGACAATATCGCGGTCTTGGTCTTCGGGGTCGGGATGATGGCATGGTGTGCATCGACTTTACTGTCGTTCCACGCTTTGGATTTCAAAGATAAATCTGCATCCGCGACGGCTTGTTTCAGCGCTGGCGCAATATTTGAGATTGCAGCGGTCACCGAAGCTGACGCCTGCCAATGCTCCGTTGGCAGATAGCGGCAATCTGAACGGGGATAAGTGATCAACTTATGTTTCTCATACAGCCCCTGACATACGTTCAGCACTTGCTGAGCACTCATTCCATATTTTTTCGCTGCATCAATCTGTAAAGCAGAGAGCGAATAAGGTAACGGAGCATTTTGGCGCGTTTGTTTTTGTTCTGAATCCGTGACAGTCGCTGGCTGGCCTTGAATTCGTTTCGCGACGTTTTCGACCAATGGACGATGGAGAACCCGCCCTTCTTCATCCTGCCACGGACGGCAAGCTTCACTCGGTTTCCAGCGGGCCCGAATATCAAAGGCTTGATCTGATGTGTGATAAGGCATCAAGGCATGCAGGGTAAAGTAATCCCGAGGCACAAAGTTTTCAATCGTTTCATCTCGACGAACCACCAGCCCCAGCACTGGTGTCTGAACCCTGCCGACGGACAGCACCCCCTGATAACCAGATTGCTGCCCCAACAGTGTATATGCTCTCGACATGTTCATGCCATATAGCCAATCCGCCCGGGACCGTGCCAATGCAGAGACAGAGAGCGGTATGAATTCTCGGTTTTGCCGAATCTGCTGCAATGCCCGTTTGACCGCAGACGGATTGAGATCGTTAATCAACAGACGTTCCGAGTCTGACCGTCGCTGTTGACTGACTCGGCAATACTCTAACACTTCGTCCACCAACAGTTGCCCCTCACGATCCGGGTCTCCGGCGTGAACAATCTGTAGTGGCGATTTAAGCAGTTTCTTAATCACTGTCAGTTGCCGCGAGGCAGATTTTCGAGGGCGAAGTTGCCATTGCTGCGGCACAATCGGTAAGTCTTCCAGTCGCCACTTCTTATAGCGCTCATCGTAGACTTCCGGTTCAACCTGTTCTAAAAGATGACCGATACACCATGTGACAATATCACCATTACCACAACGAATGCACCCATCCTCCTTCTGGTGGGGGCGGGGTAAAACATCGGCAATCGCACGGCCGAGACTCGGTTTTTCAGCAATAAATAAACGAGGCATAAAAATATAAAGGCCACAAAAATTTGTGGCCTTAACATAACAGGATCAACTGTAATTTTATACAGTTTACTCTTCTTTTTCTACGCGTGCTGCTGCTTCTTTAATCAGGGGTTGTAGCTCACCTTTCTGGAACATTTCCAGAATGATGTCACAACCACCAACCAACTCGCCTTCGATCCATAGCTGAGGAAACGTTGGCCACTGGGCATAAATTGGTAACTCTGCACGGATATCCGGATTCTGGAGAATATCAACATAAGCAAATTTTTCTCCACAAGCCATCAATGCCTGTGCTGCCTGAGATGAAAAACCACAACTAGGTAGCTTAGGCGAACCTTTCATATAAAGCAGAATTGAATTGTCAGAAATCTGCTTTTTAATTTTATCGATTGTTTCCATGATGTCCTCGTCAGAGCGTTTGAAAATATCGACTATTCTAAATCATTAACGGAGAATAAAAAGCCTATTATTATTAGGGTCTCTTCCGCTCAGGATACAACGCTGTCCTGCTGTGTTGACAAATTAGTGCTTTAAATAAAGTAAAAACTTGCTAAAATAGAACCAAGTCAGTCGTTTTGACGAATATCAAAAGAAAATAACTCTGGAAGCTAACTGAAAGAGAGACTCTTTCAAACACAATGGAGAACTGAGCAATGTCATTTGAACTCCCCGCTCTTCCTTATGCAAAAGATGCATTGGAACCTCATATTTCAGCAGAAACACTCGATTATCATCATGGTAAACACCACAACACATATGTGGTTAAGCTGAATGGCCTGATCCCAGGTACTGAATTCGAAAACAAGTCACTTGAAGAGATCATCAAAACTTCATCTGGCGGCGTTTTCAATAACGCGGCTCAGATTTGGAACCACACATTCTACTGGCACTGCCTGTCACCAAACGGTGGCGGTGAACCAACCGGTACTGTTGCTGATGCAATCAATCAGGCGTTTGGTTCTTTCGAAGATTTCAAAGCAAAATTCACAGATTCTGCTATCAACAACTTTGGTTCATCGTGGACTTGGTTGGTGAAAAAAGCTGATGGCTCTCTGGATATTGTCAATACATCCAATGCAGCGACACCAATTACTGAAGCTGGTGTAACACCACTGCTGACTGTTGACCTGTGGGAACACGCCTACTACATCGATTACCGCAACGTGCGTCCTGATTACATGGGTGCTTTCTGGGCACTGGTTAACTGGGACTTTGTGGCTAAAAATCTGGCGAAGTAATTCGGTAATAACCGAATTAACTGTATAAAAACCTCTGTCTCAGACAGGGGTTTTTTATGTGTATTGACGCTCGATTTTCCCTAGTATATGTTTTCCGAAATTCACAGCTGTACGAAAAAACTTATATAAACCAGACAAACGAGACCGAAGCCAGTAAGCGCCTCAAACTTTCAAGCCACAACACAGTTCATAGAGTGCTTGAGATAAATGCCAATAATACTCTCTTATTCAACAAAATAATTAAATACATAAGAAATACTCAGAATTTTCTTGGGTCACCCATTCATATAAATTATGATATTTATATAAATAATTTAAGTATAATAAATCTTTCTAAAGTGATAGATACGCAATATAAAAAGCCATTCTATAATCTCTAACTTACTGTTTATTAACATAATATATAGGAAAAATAATGAAAACATTGTTACTTACTATGGCGTTAATCTCACCATTTGCTAACGCCGAAGCGGTTTATACTGCTGCTCATATTGATTTTGTATTTGCCGGATACTCTGATGGAAGTATATCTTTTATACCAACAGAGGGGACAACCAACCCCGCACATTGCAGCCAAACTCAAGCCTATGCCATGCTTCCTCCCTCAGACACCAAAAGCGCGTTAAGTGTTTTACTTGCTGCAAAGCTAGCAAATAAGAAGGTATATTTCTCCGTTTTAGACAATGTTTGCCACTCTTTTCCACAAACAGATAACCCAGGTTCATTTCCTGTCATTCAACGTATCGGTATTCGTGGAGACTAATCTATAGTTGTAGGTCGATATCATCGATGACCACTACACTAATTAGTTTAATGGCGAAATTTTACTCCAAGAAAAAGTCTGACTTGACCATATTACTCAGCAGATATCTACTTATAGTTTATAGTGATTAAAAAGATTAATCACTATAAATTCGCTCTTTTGGTGACTGACTGTTCAACTAGATGTAATTTTATTTCCTTCCCCCCCCCCCCCAAAAAAAACATAGTAAAGTCACTGAATTCGTTAAAGTCATCTCCTCTACTGCCGATATGTAAGCATCAGACGGAGAAGATGATGCGACAGCAGACCACCGAAATCCAACATACACTGGATAAAGCAAACCTGATCAACGAACTGCAATGTGGGCAGAACGTCAATCAGGCGATCGCACAAAATCGGCGCGCCGATTTTACCTTGCTGCTTGCGATGCTCTCCAACGATATGCGTGAAACCACTGCAACAGAAGTGATTGCTCCAATTCATCATACCGACAGTGAATTACGCAAACACTTTGCACTGACATCACCACAACCCTTACGCTCCGATCAGGAGAGCTATTCATCCGGGGCTCAAATCGCTTTACAATTTCATCAAGGCGGAATGCGTTCGGCAAAACTTCAGCATTACCTACGCCCAGATGCTTTGTCTTACTTCCCTGAACATACTCACCAACTGGAAGAATCGGTTTATCACAACCTCTCCGGTCACCAACGCCGCCAGCTTGAGGACAAAACACCGCCTCAATCTTTAAACTATGACCTTTACAATCAATTGGTTACTAACCGAAGAGTGTCCCAAATTCAGGCTCAGGCCTAACTGTTTTTCTGTAATCACACCGTGATACACCGATGGTTGTGTGAATTACCCCCCAAAACAGATCACATCATGCAGCTTTAAATATATTCTTTGACCCTTTTCACATCCTTCCCTGATGGGTTCAACCATGCTAATCAAACATGAATAAAAATAATAAACCACAGGAAGATGTCAGTCATGCATATCAAGGATTCAATTATTCTAATCACTTCATCAGCAACAATGTTGGGGAGTGCATTAGCTGAGCGCTTCGCTCAACTGGGCGCAAAAATAGTCCTGACAGATACGCACCAACAAGATCTGCTGGCGACTTACACGAGAATCCGAGAGCTTTCAGCCAGTACCAGCTATTTTTTTCTACCGGATTACACACCCGGTTCAATCGAAGCATTGCTGAATTTTATTGCCGAAAAATATCATGAAAGCCCGGACATATTGGTAAACCATTGGCCGAATACCCCATTGCCTTCGGTGACAGATGAGCAACCTTTAGAAATGTTTACGAATAATTTGACTATGATGGCTTCGACAATTTTTTCATTTGGTCAGATGAGTGCTGAACGCATGAGGCGTGACAAAAAAGACGGTGTTATTGTCAATATCATTTCGAACACTGATCAAGAGACTCTCAAAGGATTTGAAAACTCAGCGTCAATGGTCACTGGATTTACCCAAAGCTGGGCAAAAGAATTGACACCATTCAATATACGAGTCGGGGCGGTCATCCCCGTCTTAGAAGCAGCTGATGGCGAATCACGGCCGACACCAGTCTTGTTAGATGAACTGATTCGGAATACCGAATATATTGTAGAAAACGAGTATTTCAGTGGCAGAACCATGTCGACTTGAATCTGCCAACATCAAGACATAAATCAGATGATCACGCTTACTCATTCATATATTGGTCAAATAAGGCTTCCTGCTCCGGATCATAGGTCTCTTTTTTCTCAATTTCAGCTTTGAAATCCTGATGCTGTAAGTAGATTTCTCGGGTCAATGCATAAGGATCGGGAGAGTCCTCCAACATTGATTCCTGATTCACCAATGCTGCCCGACTTTCCATCCCTTCAAAAATCAATTTTGAAACACTCCCCCAGATATTCAAGTAAGAGAGCGGTGCGTAGGTTTCATCCACTAAATCAGTCGCAGCACGGGGCGTATAAGGTCCGGCAGCGGGTACCATCAGATAGGGGCCATTCCCGACCCCGTAGTGCCCGAGAGCATCCCCAAAACCTTTTTGATCGGCTTTGGTAATCCCAGCTTCAGATGCCAAATCAATTAAGCCGAACAATCCGAAAGTCGTATTCAACCAGAAGCGGTTAAAATGATCTAATGCTTGATGGCCCTTCCCCATAAGCAAGTTATTCACCATACTTGCCGGTTCATCAAGATTCGAGAAAAAATTCGTAATTGCACGGCGAATCGGATTGGGGACATGATCCACATAAGCGAGAGAAACCGGTCTGATCACGTAAGGATCAAGATAATCGTAATTCAGAGCCCAGAAACTGCGATTGACGCCTTCAAGCGGATCATTTACCGATGCATTAGGGTCTTGTGGATTAACGTGCCCCGTTGTGCTGCATCCAACCAAAACCAATAGAATAAAGCCTAGACAAAGCCGCTTGATACGGTTATTCATTTTATCTTTCCGTTCTCTTTCTTGACCCAGATACGAACGATCAATCCGGCAAAGCAGTTGCGTCCTATCTATGACCGATCACTCAAAACTCGCTAAGTATATTCATATCGTTTATCAATAACAATGTTAACCGACTCTCTGGATAACCAGATCAGTTTGTTGATAACAAATATTCTGGATGTTACTCCGTTACACGCTAAATTGATTCGAACGATTTCGACAAATCATTGCCACCAATTCAATATACCTTCAGAGAAATTTAGCACATTTTTGTAGATCAGGACTGAAAAGTTCGCGACGAACAACCGCAGAAGTAAACAACCTTGCTATACACGAATCGCGTATGTCCCACAGCATTTTCTACAAGCGATAAAAAAGAAGTCCGCAGACTTCCTTTTTAATCAACTTATACACTTCTCTTTTTCGGAGGTGCTTTCCGTTTGACAGCACCACCTTCCGGACGCCCCCTCAACGGTGGCACTTTTTCTTCTCCGGAGAGTTTCTTCTGGAGTGAAAGCATCAGTTCTGCCTCAGCTTTAGGCAACTCACACTCTTCAATTAATTCATTGATATCAGCACCAAGCTGCACCATTTTTGAAGCACGGGTGTAAAGCCGGGCATCGCTGTCTTGCTGTTCCAATTCTTTAATTCGCTCATCCTGATGCAAAATAATTTGCTCCTGCTCGGAGATTTTTTGCCCCAGTCCCACGACGACAGAACGCAGCTCAACAAGCTGCTTACTCGCCTTTTGCAACGACTTATCTAATACCCTTGACTCCTGACGACGCATCTCAGACTGCTTTAAAATTAGACGCCTTAGACGGTATATTGTCAGGATCAACAAGAAAACAACAAAAATAGCTCCCCCGAGCAATACGGGAAAGCTTAATAAAATGTCACGATACATTATAAGTGAGCCACTTCATCCCACTCGTCATCATTCAAAAGCTTGTTCAGATCAACCAGAATCAATAGTTTGCCTTCCCGATTGCTGACACCTTGAATGAATTTAGAGCTTTCATCCGTTCCGACACTTGGTGTCGTGTCAATTTCAGAGGTTCGCAAGTAAACGACTTCTGCAACACTATCAACCAAAATGCCGATAACTTGACGTTCAGACTCAATCACAATAATTCGAGTATTGTCGGTCACTTCACCATCAATCAAACCAAAACGAGATCGGGTATCAATCACCGTCACCACATTTCCCCGTAGATTGATAATCCCCAACACATAATCAGGTGCTCCGGGAACAGGGGCGATTTCAGTATAACGAAGGACTTCCCGAACTTGCATCACATTAATGCCGTAAGTTTCTTCCTCTAACTGGAACGTCACCCACTGAAGCACTTCATCATTAGACTTATCTTTTTTCACTTCTACTTCATTTGTATGAGACATACCTTATCCTCTCTAAGTCGAATCCGACACTAATGTTTTCGGTAAATCTAATCACTATCGAGTGCTTTAACATCTAATCCAGCCTTTAACATGGCGGTTAATGCTTCAACATGAATCAAAGCACACATTTTCTCTTTTACCATTCCGGCAAGCCAAGGGCGTTTGCCAGCTCGTTCACGCCAACGAACCTCTTCAGGATTCAATGATTCGGTTCCTCTCAATTGACCGCATGCGAGCCCCCAAGTACTGTCACCAAGCATCACGATGTATTGATAGGAATCCTTATAATCATCATTTTTTAACTTTTCAGACATGACCCAACGGGCAGTATCGACAACATCCAATTGCTGATCACGATTCGTCTGTAAACCGAGATACCATTGAGGTCTGCCAATTAAATGACTGACTTTTTCAAGACGATGGATACCACCTAATTCATCCAACGGTACAGCAAATATAATTTCATTGACTTCAAAATACAGTACCTGAAAGTTTTCAGCCCGTTCCGTACTATGCCAAGTCATCTCTCCAACCGTATCACCAGACTGAGTCTGAAGTTCTGGCTGGGTATCCGATTGCTGTTCAATATTCTCCTGAACATCTTCGACTTGAGTCGTCTGAACTGTCATCTCAGGTTCAGGTTCAACAGCCAGAGGTTCGCTTATCACTTCTGCTGTTGCAACCTCGTCTTCCAATACATCATCCGATGCAATATCGACATCAGATGGTGTTGCGACTTCGATCACTTCTTCAGATTGAAGGTCAATATCCCAGCTCTGAATCTCATTTTCTTCAACACGTACATCTTGATGGACAGAAATCTCCTGAGTATTTTTATCCAGCAATGCTTCAAGATCTTCAATTTCATCAACTGGATTCGATGATTCCATCTGATTCAAGAGTCGCTGTACATCCTCAAGATTCGGAAACGGTGCTTCATTTTGATGAGCCGCTGATGCTTCAGTCACACTAACACGCTGTGCCTGTAATTGTGGTACAACTTCAGGTTCTTGCGAAACTTGTGCGTTTTTTTCTTGAACCAGCTCTAACTCCCCTGCCTCTTCATCTAATAAGGCAGCAAAGTAATCATCTAGAGCCTGTTCACTCGACAACGCGACATCACGATTCATTAATCGCCAACCTCTCTAAGTAGATAAGCAATTGTTTGTATGCAAATACACCCCGACTACCTTCAGCAAAGTGAGACGCAGGCAGACGTTTCAAACTTGCATCTCTGAACTTAGTATCGATCGGCACAGCAGACGTCCAGACTTGCTCCGGATAATCTTTTTTCAACTGAGTTAATGTCTGCAGAGAGGCTCTTGTTCTTTTGTCATACATCGTCGGAACAATTGTCACTTTGAACTCTCGGCTCCGTGACTTCTGCATGATACTGAGTGTCCGCACCATCCGTTCTAAGCCTTTCATCGCCAGAAACTCAGTCTGAACAGGAATCAAAATCCGGTCGCTAGCCGCTAGAGCATTGACCATCATCACACCTAAAATAGGTGGACAATCAATTAATACATAATCGTATTGATGACGAAGGGCTAGCAGCGCTTTTTTTAGAATCAGTCCCATGCCACTTCGGTTACCCATCACCCGATCCAGCGTTGCCAGAGACATATGAGCCGGAATCAGATCCATCCCTTCAATATCGGTCTCAATGACAAGAGGACGCACTAATTTTTCTTCCAAAGATGGCAACTGGAACAGATCGAATAAGCTTGACTCAACATGATCAGAATCATAACCGAGATAAGTCGTCAGTGAAGCGTGTGGGTCAGTATCCACCAGAAGCACCCGATGACCTTTTTTGCATAACAGACCAGCCAACGTAATGGTTGTCGTTGTTTTTCCTACTCCACCTTTTTGATTGGCAATACTCCAAACAATCATCGGTTTTCCTTATGCAAGACCCACTTCTACTAAAATACGCTCAGCGATACGTTCCAAAGGCAAGCTTTCAGACGAGATTCCCGCTTTAGCGACAGCCTGAGGCATACCATAAACAACACAACTCTCTTCGTCTTGTGCCCAAATCGTTGCCCCAGCTTGCTTCAACATCCGGGCACCTTCCCGCCCATCAGCCCCCATGCCGGTCAATACAATTGAAAGGACTTTATCTGCGTAAATCTTTGATGCGGAACCAAACGTTACATCGACACAAGGTTTATAGTTCATCCGTTCACCGCCATCGAGAATACGAATTTTGGCAGCGCCTGCCCGTCCCTCGACCATCATCTGTTTACCACCGGGAGCCAAGTAAGCAACCCCTGGCTGCAAAACATCACCATCGGCGGCTTCTTTAACCGATATCTGACATAGAGAATCAAGGCGGCTGGCAAAAGCAGCAGTAAAGGTCGCTGGCATATGCTGGATCAACAAAATAGGATGAGGATAATTCGCGGGTAACTTCACCAGTATTTTTTGCAGAGCAACCGGGCCTCCGGTTGACGTTCCGATAGCAGTCAATTGATATCGTTTACCACTCGCCTTAAAGCGAGTCGGCACCAAATTGGCACTACCACTCAAAGGACGAGTCGTTCGTGTTGTCGTCTGAGTCGGAGTTGATGTTGTTGTGTTCAACCGAGAAGAAAGCGGAGAGACACGACGAAGATAAGCTTTCTTCCGTGCGATCTCTAAAACACGCTGTTGCAATAACGTCACCGCTTCATCACGGTTACGGGCAATGTCTTCAAATTTCTTGGGCAGAAAGTCCATCGCACCAGCATCGAGTGCATCCAGTGTTGCTTTCGCACCATCATGAGTAAGGGAAGAGAACATCAATATTGGCGTCGGATTATCTGCCATTATTTCTCTCACAGCAGAGATACCGTCTAACACGGGCATCTCTACATCCATCGTAATGACGTCTGGATTCAAGCGTTTTGCCTTTTCAACAGCTTCTCGACCATTGATTGCGACGTCAATGACTTCTAAACGCGATTCCGAGTTAATGATCTCACTAACACGACGTCTGAAAAAACTTGAGTCATCAACCACCAAAACTCTTATCGCCATATTTTCCCTTATTCAACCTATCAGTTAGATGCGAGATGCTGCCGCATAGTTTTTCAATAAATCAGGAACATCCAGTATTAATGCAATATGTCCGTCACTGGTAATCGTTGCGCCAGCCATCCCCGGAGTTCCTTGCAGCAAATTATCCAACGGCTTAATCACAACTTCTTCTTGGCCTATCAATGTATCTACCACGAAACCAACTCTTTGGTTCCCCAACTGTACAATGACAACATGCCCATGCCCTTTACGATGTTCAATAATGCCCTTACGAGGCGCAAGCCAATTTTGTAAATAGAACAAGGGGATGGATTTTTCGCGTACGATAATCGTCAGCTGTCCGTCCACCACATTCGTCCGGCTCAAATCCAGATGGAAAATCTCACTCACACTTGCCAGCGGTAACGCGAACGGACTTCCTGCAACACCGACCATGAGTGTAGGCAGTATTGCCAGTGTCAACGGAACTTTGATAGCAATTTTGGTCCCTTTCCCAATTTCGGAGTCGATATCGATAGAACCATTCAGCGTATTAATCGCTGTTTTAACCACGTCCATACCAACACCACGGCCTGAGATGTCAGATATTTGATCTTTACTAGAGAATCCCGGCATGAAAATGAGGTTAAAGCACTCTTTATTTGTCAGACGAGAAGCGGCATCTTCATCCATGAGCCCTTTCTTAACAGCAATACCTCTCAGTTTATCCGGATTCATGCCCGCACCATCATCAATGATGCACAGTTCAATGTGGTCACCTTCTTGCGATGCAGATAACAACACTTTCCCAGTGCGAGATTTGCCGGATTTCACACGATCATCCGGCATTTCAATCCCATGGTCGACAGAGTTGCGGACCAAGTGAATCAGTGGGTCTGCAAGCGCTTCAACGAGGTTTTTATCCAGATCAGTCTCTTCACCACGCATTTCCAGCACAATGTCTTTCTTCAGGCTTCTCGCCAAATCCCGAACGACACGAGGAAAACGGCCGAATACTTTCTTGATCGGCTGCATTCTCGTTTTCATGACAGCACCTTGCAGATCAGCCGTCACAACATCTAAATTCGATACAGCTTTTGACATTTCTTCATCATTGCTGTTCAAACCAAGACTGAGCAGGCGATTCCGGACAAGGACCAACTCACCGACCATGTTCATGATGGTATCCAGTGTGGATGTATCCACACGGACACTCGCTTCAGCCTGTGGTTTTTTCACAGCAGCGACTTCTTTGGACTCCCGTGTCGCAACCTGTGTTTTCGCTTCTGGTTTCTCTTTGACTGGCGGAGTAACCGCTGGTTTCGCTTGCGCGCTCACTTTTGGTGCTGCGGATTCTTTTTTCGGAGGCTCTGCTACTTCCGCGACAGGCTCAACATTAGCCGATACCGGTCTGACCGCCATTTCCAATTCTTCTATCGACGGCCCTTTGCCAGCACCGTGTAACTCATCCAGCAATTTTTCGAACTCATCATCGGTCATCAGATCACTGTCACCGCCACTTGAGGCAGGTGTTGACGACTGAGCAGCTGGATCTACTGCTGGTGTTTTCTTCGGTGGTGGTGGCGCAGTAATTGGTTCGGCATCTTCAACGGAAGGTCCCTTCCCAACACCGTGCAACTCATCAAGTAATTTCTCGAATTCATCATCGGTAATATCACCACTATCACTTACTGTATGCTGCTGTGGTGATGCTTTAGATGTCTGACCTGATTCTTTTGGCGTAGATTCATTTGATGTAGATGGAGAGCCATGTACCGGAGATTTCCCCTTACCATGGAGTTCATCCAACAGTCGCTCAAACTCATCTTGGGTAATTTCATCAATCGATTGAGCACTTGACGGCTCAGAAGCCGCGTTGTTTTCTGGTGGCGGTGTTGGTTGAGGGATATCTTCAACAGATGCTGCAGGCTCTTCATCGAGCACTGATGTATCCGGGGATTGTCCGGTATCCTCTGATTCATCGTCATCTGCTGAAGCGGGCTGAGAAAGTCGGTGTAACTCTTCCAATAAGATTGGGTCTGCGGGTTCGAGTGGTTCACGATCTTGGACAGCTTGGAACTGTTCGTTCACAGTATCTAAAGCCCGTAACATTGTATCCATAAGACCAGATGTTACTTTTCGCTGCCTGTTTCGTAATGTATCAAAAACATTTTCTGCACCGTGACAGGTTGCAACCAACTCAGTTAAAGCAAGGAAACCAGCGCCCCCTTTTACCGTATGGAACCCTCGAAAAATTGCATTTAAAAGGTCGTTATCTTCAGGATTATTTTCAAGCTCAACCAACTGCTCGGACAACAGCTCTATTATTTCACCTGCCTCAACTAAAAAATCCTGTAAAATATCTTCGTCTAATTCGTAGCTCATACGGCACCTCTAAAAACCAAGACTCGATAACAAATCGTCAACTTCGTCTTGAGATGAAACAGCATCACTTCTTTCATGAGGATTCAAAATTGGCCCCTCAGGAGCAGTGGCTTGATGTTTTGTATTATCTTCTTGTTGTTCTGATTGCTCTGTTCCAAACACGGTAAGAATATCAACCAATCGCTGCTCAACTTCATTCACCAGTGTGATAACCCGTCGAATAATCTGTCCCGTCAGGTCTTGGAAATCTTGAGCCATGAGAATGTCCATCAACTCGCCACGTAACTCCGAACTATCACCTTCAATCTGACTAAGTAGGTCATCAATTCTATGGCAGAGTGCTTTGAACTCATCTAATGCGATTCGGCCTTTCATGAGCTCGTTCCATTGAGGACGAACATCCAGAAGCGTCTGGTGCAATTGATCAGCGATAGGCATACAGCGGTCAACGGCATCCATCGTTTTGTTAGCAGCAACCTCGGTTTTGGTAATGACATACTGGAGGCGGTCTTTTGCATCAGGAATTTCAGCTGTCGCAATCTCACTCATCCGTTCATCAACGGTGAACTCCTTGATCGATTCATGCAGTTCTCGGGTCAGCTCGCCAATCTGCTGAAACATAGGTTCGGCAGACTTAGACTTGTATATCGCCACCAATAATGCATTAGCTTCTTCTTTTTTGCCGCATTCCAATAAATGGACGAGCTGTTGTGCTTGTTCTAATTCAATCATCCTGAAGAGCCTTTATACGCGAATAAATGTTTCTCTTACCTGATCAGGTACTCAGATCAAAGTTCAAGACTTATAAACGCTCAAAGATTTTATCCAACTTTTCCTTAAGCGTAGCCGCTGTAAATGGTTTGACAATATAGCCATTCACGCCGGCCTGAGCAGCTTCAATAATTTGCTCACGCTTCGCTTCGGCTGTAATCATCAACACAGGAAGGTGCTTAAGCTCCTCATCAGAACGAATGTGTCTCAGTAAATCAATCCCTTGCATTCCCGGCATATTCCAGTCGGTCACGACAAAGTCAAAATCACCTTTCTTAAGCATAGGCAAAGCCGTTAACCCGTCATCAGCTTCTTGAGTATTATTAAAACCCAAGTCGCGGAGCAGGTTTTTCACTATTCGGCGCATTGTTGAAAAATCGTCAACAATAAGGATTTTCATGTTTTTATTCAAAATTGCCTCCACTGAGTATGAGATCAGTGATATTTAGTCATTTTGTGTCCAAGAACGCAGCTTTGTTCTTAAACGCTGCATGGTTTGGCTCAATATTTGGCTTACGCGAGACTCACTTACACCAAGCACTTCACCAATTTCTTTTAAGTTTAGCTCTTCATCATAATAGAGCGAAAGTACTAAAGCTTCACGTTCGGGAAGCGATTTTATTGATTCAACCAATGCTTTACGAAATGATTCGTCAGCAACACCTTTAAATGGTGAGTTATCATCACTATCAAAAGGTGATATTGCATCATCAGAAACACCTAAATCTTCGATGCCAACAATCCGAGAACTGTTTATATCGGTAATGACGCCATGATATTGATCTAACGACATTCCCAGATGCTTAGCAACTTCTGTATCGGTCGGTTCACGATTTAATTCACCTTCAAGTACCGAAACTGCTTGGCTGATCTCACGATTATATTTATGAACAGATCGAGGAACCCAGTCTCCACGACGAATATCATCCAACATTGCACCGCGAATACGGATCCCCGCATAAGTTTCAAAACTGGCACCTTTACTATTATCATAGTTTTTTTGCGCTTCGAGTAGTCCGATCATGCCCGCTTGAATTAAATCTTCGACCTGAACACTCGGTGGTAACCGTCCGATCAAGTGGTGTGCGATACGCTTAACCAATACAGAATACTTTTCCAGAAAAGCCTGCTGATTATTGAGATTTCCATATTGATCGTACGTCAGCGCCTTATTCACCAAAAGGTTCCCCTACTATTTCAGTTCGATTTAGCAACCGTTCAACAAAAAATTCCAAATGGCCGCTCGGTGTTTTGGGTATTGGCCATGTTAATGCTTTATTCGCCAAAGAGCTAATCGCAAGCGATGCCGGTGAGCGTGGAAATGCATCAACAATGATTTTTTGTTTTTTCACCGCCTGACGCACATTATCATCTAAAGGTATACATGCGACGAGTTCTATGCCGACATTGAGGAACCGCTCTGTGACTAAGGTCAACTTCGCGAACAATTCACGCCCTTCCCGATAACTCCGCACCATGTTCGCAACAATTTTAAAACGCGGCACCTGATGCTCACGACTCAATAACTTAATTAAAGCATAAGCATCGGTAATTGATGTGGGTTCATCACAAACAACGACAACAACATCCTGCGCCGCCCGAGCGAAGCTCACAACCATATCAGAAATACCAGCTGCCGTGTCAACCAACAGCACGTCCATTTCTTCTTCCAGACTACCAAATGCCCGAATTAACCCGATATGTTGCGCATGGGACAACTCAACCATGGACTTAGTGCCGGAAGTCGCTGGGATAATTCTAATCCCATATGGTCCTTCAACGATAGCATCTTTTAACTCACACTCACCAGCTAGGACATGTCCCAGATTCTTTTTGGGACGAATACCTAACATGACATCTACGTTTGCCAATCCCAGGTCAGCATCAAGTACCATTACTTTTTTGCCCTGACGAGCCATACTCATTGCCATACCCAAAGTTACGTTGGTTTTCCCAACGCCACCTTTCCCACCAGTCACTGCAATCACTTTTGTCAGTGTTGGTTGGCTTAAACGGCGTAAGCCGCTTGCTTGGTCGAAAATCATTTTATCTGTCATATTTATTCGCCGCCTAGATTCTCTCTGAGTCACTGCTCCAGTAGTGAGGCTCATTGTCAGCCGACTTCTCTAGCAATTCGTTCGCTTTCGCTACCATATATTTTGGCTGAGCAATCACAATATCTTCAGGGACACGCTGGCCATTCGCGATATAAGCGACTGGTAACGCATTTTCTACCACCACACTCACAAACTCTCCCAAACTCAAGGATTCATCCAATTTAGTCATGATGCATCCGGATAAGGGAATTCGTCTGAAGTGGTCAATGGTTTCCTGAAGTACCTTTCTCTGTGCTGTTGCTGGTAAAACTAAATAACTTTTGATCACTCCACCACGGTCCTGCATTAAAGTGTCAAGTTGTTCAGACAAGCGCACATCTCTTTGCCCCATACCTGCTGTATCCACAAGAATCAGACGTCGATTTCGTAACTGTTGAACTACATCGGCTAACTCGTTGGAATCTTTAGCAACTTTTACTGGGCATCCCATAATCCTGCCATATATCGCTAATTGCTCATGGGCACCAATACGATAAGTATCCGTTGTTACCAGCGCGACATTATCCGAACCGTATTCCATTGCTGCTCTGGCAGCCAATTTTGCAACGGTTGTCGTTTTCCCGACACCCGTCGGCCCGAGCAAGGCGACAATCCCGCCTCGCTTTAAAATATCCTGATTGACGACCGGAATCTGATCCGACACTAACCCAAGTAAAGCGCGCCATGCTTTGGGTGGTGGTGTATCTTCCGGTATATAACAAGCAAGCTGATCCGCCAGTTCCAGTGACAGTCCCATCCGAGACAATCGCTTGATTAACATGGCTCGGAGAGGCTCTCGACGCTCAACCTCTTGCCACATTAAGCCGGAAACCTGATGTTCCAGAAGACGACGAATCGAGTTGATATCTTCTTTCATCAAATCAAAATCCTGCGTATTCTGAACGTCTTCTTCGCGTTTCTGGCGACGCTCATAACGAGAAGGATCGAGTTGAGGCTTGTGCTGTGCTTCGCGCTCTTCCCATCGACTGACGGGCGAGTGATCTCCGTTGCGTGAAGTGCCATTGCTCGCTGAAGCATCTTTTTCTTTGGCTTGACGCTGTAGCAAAGACGACAGCGAATCTTCACGTGTCGGCTCTTCGTCTGACTGAGCTGGCGTATACTGTTTCAGTAAATTGGCAAAGCGGTTGGTCATTGAACCACGTTGACTGGACGGCTGTTGCTGCCGTTGGGGTTTCTGAAGCGTTGCCGCAGTCCGTTGACCGAGTTGGACGCGATCCTCTTCTAGCTCACGTCGTCTGGATGAAGTGACGGAAGGTGAAGGTTGAGGCGCATCCCGGTAACGCGGTTGAGAATTATAACCGTGAACTTGTGTCTTGGGAGCGGCGGTATCGCTGTCAACCGCAGCAACGATTTCTACCCCACCTGCAACTTTTTTATTAGACATGATCACCGCATCAACCCCAAGTTCCTCTTTCACTTGAAGTAGTGCTGTTTTCATATCTTTAGCAAAAAATCGTTTTATCTTCAAAGCAGCAACCCACCATCATGTTTATCTGCTAGTTACCGACAGCCTGTACAATTCGAATCTGTTTCTCGTCAGGAATCTCCTGATAAGAAAGTACGCGCAAGTTGGGTATCGTATTTTTCACAAATTTAGCCAGTGTGGCGCGCAGAACACCCGATGTGAGTAGAACTGCCGGCTCACCTTTCAACTCCTGCTCCTGAGTCGCCTGACTCAAAGAAGATTGAAGCCGCTCAGCGAGACCAGGTTCAATCCCTGCAGACTCTCCACCTGACGCCTGCATTGTCTGATGCAATAATTGTTCCAATTCAGGAATCAGTGTAATCACTGGCAATTCTGGCTCTATACCATTGATTTCCTGAACAATTAGACGTCTTAGGGAAATTCGAGCAGCAGCCGTCAAAATGTCAGGTTCTTGACTCTTCCCAGAATATTCTGCGAGGGTTTGAACAATGGTGCGAATGTCACGGATCGGGATCGCCTCATTCAATAAATTTTGCAGAACTTTAACGACGGTGCCTAATGGCAGTTGGTCCGGCACAAAGTTCTCGACCAGTTTTGGCGCACTACGCGATAACATCTCCAACAAATTCTGAACTTCTTCGTGACCGATCAGCTGGGCAGCATTATTCGTGAGTAACTGACTCAAATGGGTCGCTAAGACCGTCGATGAATCGACAACGGTATAACCCAATGCCTGAGCATGTTCTCGCTGATCTTCACGAATCCAAACCGCTTCTAAGCCAAATGCAGGGTCAAAGGTCTGTTCGCCGTCAATCAGTCCATAGACTTGCCCCGGATTAATTGCTAACTCCTGATCAGGCCGAATTTCAGCTTCCCCGACAGCAACGCCCATCAAAGTAATCCGGTAACTGTTCGGGGTTAACTCGAGATTATCCCGGATATGAACAGGCGGGATCAGAAAACCAAAATCTTGTGAGAGTTTCTTTCTGACGCCTTTTACCCGCTCTAATAATTCACCGCCTTGATCGCGATCCACCAGCGGGATTAACCGATAGCCCACTTCCAACCCAATAATATCAACCGGCTGAACGTCATCCCAAGACAGCTCTTTTAACTTCGGAGACTCAGTATCCATTTCTGCAGGCAATTGCTCGTTTTCAGCGGCTTTATCTTGTTTTTTATGTAACCAATAGGCGCCACCGCCAGCCAGAGAAGCCAGTAGCAAAAAAGCAAAATGAGGCATACCGGGCACGATTCCCATCACACCTAAAATTGCAGCCGTGATCATGAGTGCTTTCGGATTGTCGAACAGCTGGAAGATCAGCTGCTGCCCCATATCTTCATCGGTATTTTGACGCGTCACCATGATCGCAGCACCGATAGACAGGAGCAATGACGGAATTTGTGCGACCAAACCGTCACCAATCGTCAGCAAAGTATATATCTGAATTGCCTCACCGAAACTCAGATCATACTGGATCATCCCAATGGTCAATCCACCGACAATGTTGATGAATAGGATGAGAATCCCCGCTATCGCATCACCTTTCACAAACTTTGAAGCACCGTCCATTGAACCGTAAAAGTCAGCTTCTTTCGTCACTTCAAACCGACGAAGACGAGCTTGCTCTTGCTCTATCAATCCGGCATTCAAATCAGCATCAATTGCCATCTGTTTCCCGGGCAATGCATCTAACGTAAAGCGAGCACTTACTTCGGAAATCCGGCCAGCCCCTTTGGTGACAACCATAAAGTTAATAATCATCAAAATCAGGAAAACCACCAGACCCACAGCATAGTTCCCACCAATCACCACGCTACCGAATGCTTCTATCACACTACCGGCAGCCCCCGGGCCGCCATGACCATACAATAAAACAACCCGAGTCGATGCGACGTTCAATGCTAAGCGCAATAACGTTGCTATCAGCAATACAGAAGGAAAAGCAGCGAAGTCGAGTGGTCTGCGCGTATAGACGGTCACCAACAAGACGACCATCGACAAAGCAATGTTAAACGTAAAAAAGAGGTCCAACATAAATGCCGGGATAGGCAAAACCACCATCCCCAGCGTTGCAAGTACCATGACAGGAGCACCGATAGCAGGGATCGTTCGCCGTGGCATGGCCGGTAATTTGTCAGCAAATGGCAGCGTAAACTTCATAGATGACCGTTCATAATTCTCTGTTGGGAGTTGAAGAGCCTGAATTTCAGGCCGTCATTGGGAATTTTGGGATTTCTCGGTTCATGCAATAATTGCACCATAAACATGTCAAATTTATGGCTCGCTGGCTTAGTTATCACTCAGAGCACTGAAATGATCTGGATGAACCCAGAATAATAGCGCTGAACAAGGAATGGATCATAGAAATGGCGTCATATACAACAAAGATAGGAAATCAATCACTCTGGGACCATCACAAGGGACAAACGTCAATAACCCAACATGACTCCCTCTTTGACTTCAGATTGGGGGGAACATACTGCCTCACTGTTCCTCCCTTTCTGACAAAGGTCTGTGAACCCGTCTTGAACCGCAATCACCGGCAAATTATTTTGGCGCAAGACGCCACAATAACTCACCCTGCTGTGTTTCAGGTACGTAATCAAGACAAGCCAATCCGGATGTTGGAAACATCGGTGCCGGCATGTCTCTGACGAACTCACTGGTCAAGTAACCGACCAAAGGTAAGTGGGAAACGAGAAAAAATGAATTGACCCGTTCAATATCAGCCAAAGCCATCAAATAATCGAACACTCGATCCGATTTACCGTAAGGCGTTATATCATCGCAAGTTTCGACACTGCAAGCATCGACGTAAGTAGCGATTTCCTGCCATGTTTCTTGCGCTCTAAGATAAGGGCTAATCAACACTTTATCGACGCTGATTCTCTGTATGTCACTCGTCTGTTTCATCACTGAAACAGACTCTCTCTTCCCAAGCTCGGTCAAAGGCCGATCCGCATCACCTGTCGCGCAATATCCCGCTTCTCCATGACGCATAATAAAAATTTTCATACGATGGCTACCTTAATACCCCATTAAACTCACAGGTGAGTTTATACTCACT
This sequence comes from Vibrio spartinae, assembly GCF_024347135.1. NCBI lineage: Bacteria > Pseudomonadati > Pseudomonadota > Gammaproteobacteria > Vibrionales > Vibrionaceae > Vibrio > Vibrio spartinae. The sequence goes on from NZ_AP024907.1 coordinate 2,798,246, forward strand.
CAATATAGCCAAATCCTGATTTTCGTCGTTAGAGAAACCTCTACTCTATATTGGCTGCTTCACTCGAATTGAGCAAATTAAAATAACATTTTACTCATAAAATTGTTATCTGAGGTTGGCGACGTCAGTTTTCAACGTCATACTAAATAATCGATTCCCTAGCCACATCTGGAGACATGTCTCGTGCATATCAGTCCAAATGACACAAATAGTTACCGATATATCACCTTACCAAACCAACTTCGGGTGCTATTGATTTGTGACCCCAATGCACAAAAAAGTGCAACTGCTCTGGCAATCAACGTCGGACACTTTGATGACCCCGCAGATCGTGAGGGTTTAGCGCACTACCTAGAGCATATGCTATTTTTAGGCACGGAAAAATACCCAAACTCCGGTGAATTTCAAAATTTCATCAATCAACATGGTGGAACCCATAATGCTTGGACAGGGACTGAGCATAGTTGTTTCTTTTTTGACGTCGCAACTTCAGCATTTGAAAAAGCACTGGATCGCTTTGCCCAATTTTTTACGGCGCCACTGTTTAATGAAGAATCGCTCGACAAAGAGCGCCAAGCCATTGAATCGGAATACAAACTCAAACTCAATGATGATATTCGGCGTCTGTACCAAGTGCATAAAGAAACCATTCATCCACAACATCCTTTCGCCAAGTTTTCTGTCGGGAACACACAAACCCTGTCAGATCGCAATCAGGTCAGTATTCGTGAAGAAATTATGCAGTTCCACCGTGAACACTATTCTGCAGACTTGATGACGTTAGCGGTCATCGCTCCAGAATCACTAGAGACACTGGAACTGTGGGTTACGGAACGATTTGCTGACGTCATGAATCAGCAATGTCGGGGAAAAACGGTTCAGGAACCCTATGTCACCAGTAAACATACCGGCCTGCTGATTGAGGTTGAGCCTCTGAAAGATATTCGTAAGCTGTTTTTGTCCTTTCCATTGCCCTGCATGGATATTTATTACCAGCAAAAGCCATTGTCTTATTTTGCGCATTTACTCGGTTATGAAGGAAAAGACAGCCTGACACAAGCGCTGAAAGACAAAGGATGGATTACAAGCCTTTCAGCCGGCGGCGGTACCAGCGGAAGTAACTACCGAGAATTTACCGTCAGTATGCTACTCACAGAGAAAGGGATGACATCTGTCGATGCGATTATTCAGGCGGTTTTCAGCTATATCCATTTAATCCGGGAAAAAGGGCTGCAAGCTTGGCGTTATGAAGAGAAAAAAGCGGTTCTTGAAGCAACGTTTCGTTATCAAGAGGTCCCTCGCCCATTGGATATGGTCAGTCATCTGGTGATGAATATGCAGCATTACCAAGAAGAAGATACCATCTATGGCGATTATATGATGCTGGGCTATGATGAAACGCTGCTCAGAGAGATTATCGATCAGTTTGTCCCTAAAAATCTCAGAGCCACCCTGCTGGCTCAGGGCGGCGACTATGACCAGACCGCAAATTGGTATTACACCCCCTATTCAGTGACCCCTTTTACTGACGCTCAATTGGCCTGTTTTCATCAGACTCAGTCAGAGCTCAGCATCGCATTGCCCGAACCCAATCCTTTCATCTGCCACGGACTACAGCCGAAACCGATCGAGTCTGATGATGATCAACCACAAATCATTCAGGAAAGTGACGGATTTCGCCTGTGGCATATGCAAGATCAGGAATTCTTGGTTCCCAAAGGCGTCATCTATGTCGCCATTGATAGCCCTTATGCTGTCCAGAGTCCTCGCAATATTGTGATGACCCGTTTGTGCGTTGAGATTTTTCTCGATTCACTGGCGAAAGAAACTTATCCGGCAGAAATTGCCGGGATGGGATATAACATGTATACCCATCAAGGTGGGGTGACCTTGTCTATTTCGGGTTTCAGTCAGAAACAACCAGAACTGTTGGCATTAATTCTTGATCGTTTCAAAAAGAGAGAATTCAGTGAACATCGTTTTCTGTCGGTGAAAACCCAACTGGAACGGAGCTGGCGAAATGCCGCGAAAGATCGTCCGATCTCACAATTGTTTAATGCGATGACAGGGTTGTTACAGCCCAATAACCCACCCTACGAAAGTTTGCTTGAAGCACTGCAAACAATCAAAGTTCAGGAACTGGCACCTTTTGTCGATCAGATGTTATCTCAACTCCATGTGGAGATGTTCATTTATGGTGACTGGAGAAAATCGGATGCATTGCAAATCGGACAACGGTTGATTCAGGCATTGCACGTCCACGATCAACATTATGAAGAGTCACTCCGCCCTTTGGTAATGCTGGGAAAACAAGGGACTTTCCGCCGGGAAGTGTTCTGTGATCAAGATGATTCCGCCGTCGTGTTGTACTACCAATGTACTGATATCTTACCCAAAAGTATCGCACTGTACTCTTTAGCCAACCATTTGATGTCTGCAACCTTTTTCCATGAAATCAGGACAAAACAGCAGCTCGGATATATGGTAGGGACAGGGAACCTCCCTCTGAACCGCCACCCGGGAATCGTGATGTATGTCCAATCTCCTCATGCAGCGCCAGTCGATTTAATCACCTCGATTGATGAGTTTCTGAATGCCTTTTATCTGGTTTTACTGGAACTGAATGAATACCAATGGCATAGCAGTAAACGCGGGTTGTTCAACCAAATTGCTATTCCAGACCCAACGCTCAGAAGCCGAGCACAACGTTTATGGGTCGCTATCGGCAATAAAGACCATCAGTTTAATCAGCGAGAACTTGTGTTGCAGGCGCTGAAACAACTGTCGCGCTCAGATATGATCCGCTTTGTTGTCAATGAACTGAAACCCAGAACAGCCAATCGCCTCATCATGCACACTCAAGGCAATGTACACCATGATGCCGAACAGCTTACTCTAGGCAGAGAAATTGGCTCAATCGAAGCATTTCAACTCATGCCGAAAGCTTACGAGCTAGGCTAGATTTGATGTTCTGAAGCGATCACGTGCGCCAGTGAATGGGGATGCAACTTGAGGCAAATATCTCCCTGACGAAAAGCAATTGTCGGGTTTGCCAAGCGTTCCCTTTCTCCTTTTGGCGCAGAACATTTTACCGTAATCCCTCGCTGTTCTAATGTCGGCCACATCTGTTCCAGAGCAGGGAAACGCTGCCAAATCTCCTGCAAAAAATCATCCACGTTTGTTGCACTGGAGGGAATCACAAATTCCACATGCTCCCATCCTTGACGGGGATAATTTTTTCCTTTCACCGGATAAGGCAATTCCAAACAATGCGTTGACCATCCTCCGAGCAAGATGGGCGTCTCCAGCTCAATCACTATAATCGGTCGGCCATTAATGTTTGCCGATGAAATTTCCATCCCCTCGTTTAACCAAGCTTGATGAGCGGCTTCAGCAAGCTGCCAGTCATTGACGCGCATGGCAATATGATCCAGTTGGAACACGGTTAAATCCAATTGGAGAATGTCACATAACCTATTGATTTTATCAATAAAAAAAGTCACATCCTGATACATTTGGGTTGGTGTGAGACGATTTGTAGTGAGCAGAGAATGCATTTGGCGACCATCATCGGTTGAAAGACAGGTTGAATCCTAACAGGATCTGGTGGAAAGTAGAGAAATTCAGGTGCTTTTCTCTATAAGAGTGATAATAAAATTGCTATTATGTGCGCCAATTTTTGAACCTGATCGCGATGTGTATCGCACTGAATGATACACAAGCAGACAATTCCTAGAAGTGAAGGATAAGTACGTGAATATCCAAGCATTGATAAACGATAAAGTATCTCAAGCACTTGAAGCCGCAGGCGCGCCTGCCGGCAGCCCAGCCGCTGTCCGCCAGTCCGCAAAACCACAGTTTGGTGACTATCAAGCCAACGGTGTCATGGGTGTTGCCAAAAAACTGGGTACGAATCCACGCGAGTTTGCTCAAAAAGTACTGGATGTACTTGATCTGGAAGGAATTGCCAGCAAGACCGAAATTGCCGGGCCGGGATTCATTAACATATTCCTCAGCGAAACATTTGTGGCTCAGCAAGCTGAACAAGCACTGGCCGATCCACGACTTGGCGTCACACAAGAAGCCCCGCAGACCATTGTTGCAGACTACTCTGCCCCGAATGTCGCAAAAGAGATGCACGTCGGTCATCTCCGTTCCACAATTATTGGTGATGCCGTTGTCCGTACCCTTGAATTTTTGGGACATAAAGTGATTCGGGCAAACCATATCGGTGACTGGGGAACTCAGTTTGGGATGTTGATTGCCAATCTGGAACGTGTTCAGCAAAATGACGATACCCCATCGATGGCGCTTGCCGATCTGGAAGCATTCTACCGCGAGTCAAAGCAACGCTATGATCAAGACGAAGCCTTTGCTGAAAAAGCCAGAAGCTACGTCGTGAAACTACAGAGTGGTGATGCGTTCTGCACCCAGCAGTGGAAGAAACTGGTCGATATCACCATGACTCAAAATCAGATCAACTATGACCGACTCAATGTGTCTTTAACCCGTGCTGACGTCATGGGAGAAAGCATGTATAACACCATGCTCCCGGAAGTCGTTGCCGATCTGAAAGCGCAAGGGTTAGCGCAAGAAGATGATGGTGCACAAGTCGTATTTCTTGATGAATACAAGAATAAAGACGGTGAGCCGATGGGAGTCATCATTCAGAAACGTGACGGTGGTTATCTCTATACCACAACCGATATCGCTTGTGCCAAGTACCGTTATGAACAACTTGGGGCAGACCGGGTCTTATACTTTATCGACTCACGTCAGCATCAGCATCTCCAACAGGCTTGGACGATTGTCCGGAAAGCCGGTTATATCCCGGAAAGTGTTTCACTGGAGCATCATGCCTTCGGTATGATGCTGGGGAAAGATGGACGACCATTTAAAACCCGTGCTGGTGGCACAGTCCGTCTGACCGATCTGCTGGATGAAGCCGAAGATCGTGCGATTCGGCTGATTGAGAGTAAGAATCCGGAACTGGCCCAAGACGAAAAAATGAATATCGCTCAAACCGTCGCGATGGCTGCCGTCAAATATGCAGATCTATCCAAACACCGGACCACTGACTACATATTCGACTGGGACAACATGCTCGCCTTTGAAGGCAACACGGCACCTTATATGCAGTATGCATATACACGAGTCGCTTCAATTTTCTCTAAAGCTGGTCTCACCATGGACAACCTCAATGGCGAGCTCCAAATTCGCGACGAGAAAGAAAAATTGATGATCACCAAACTCCTCCAGTTTGAAGAAACGATTCAATCTGTCGCTCGTGAAGGTCAGCCACACTTAATGTGTGCTTATCTGTTTGAATTGGCGGGTCAGTTTTCCAGCTTCTATGAGGCTTGCCCTATTTTATCAGCAGCCGATGAGGCTACGCGCAATAGCCGTCTGAAGCTAGCAGCCCTGACGGCAAAAACCATTCAACAGGGTTTAAATCTACTCGGCATTCAAACCTTAGAACGGATGTAAATCATCCGGACCAGACAAAAAAACCCAGCAAATTTGCTGGGTTTTTTTATGACCGACTCTGACTTTAATCTGGACGCAGTGCGTATTTACCTGAGCCGAGCAACAAAATGGTAATCGATGCAAACAAATAAGTCCCGATCTCTTCAACAGCCCAAGCACCATATTCATTCAATGAGAAAAAATTATCTCGGTGCATCAGTCCGATAACAACAATCGAAGTCCCGATCATTGCTGTTGCAGCAAAACGGGTAAACAGACCGAAAACAATCATGATCGGGGCAATCACTTCTCCCAGATAGACGGCATAGGCAAAAAATCCCGGCAGACCGATATCAACAAACATCCCCTGAATAAATGCAGTTCCGTCATATATTTTATGGATGCCATGTAATAAAAACATTAAGCCGAAACTCACTCTGAGAATCAACTTAGCAGCATCAGGATGATTCATTCCTGCTTCAAATTTACGGATCAAACTATTCATCAATTACTCCAAACTAATCAGTCTTATAGTTAGTATATCGGTACACTATTGAGAAGACCTTGATGTATTTTTCATCATCTTCATCAATAAAATCGAACAAAAACACTGTCCTAAATCAAAAAATTAGAAATTCATGTCATTTCGTCACTGCAGAAATCCAGTCTTTCGTCACAACCAACGAATTGAACGTATCCCTCATGAAGATATGCTATCCTCCTTCAGTTTCATTTTATCGCAGGGAGCAATGCAATGAGTTTCGAACTCCATCCACAATTACAACAAGATACAACCTACCTTGGTGATTTCCCGCTTTCCCTCGTGTTGTTACATTGGGATCAAGCCGTGCCATGGGTAATTTTGGTGCCGAAACGTGCCGGAACTAAAGAATTCCACCATTTACCGATGACCGATCAGCAACAGTTCCTGATTGAATCTCAATGGATTAGTCAGATTTTAGAGTCTCAGTATCACCCCGATAAAATCAACCTGGGCGCGTTGGGCAACATGGTCCCTCAGCTCCACTATCACCACATTGCAAGATTTGCTGAAGATGAAGCATGGCCCGGGCCGATCTGGGGAAATACAACAGGAACCCGCAGAAGGGATACGGCACAACAACATATGGCCAATTTACTGAAAACAGCATTGGCTCAATCCGGCATTTTCACACCGGTTTAGCTCAAAGAATAGCAGTCAGCGACAGGGCCTGAGGCGAATTCACCGCATAACGAATACGCCGGACTTCACCGCTTTTACTGGTATCGACAAAACGGGAAATGAGCCCTTTTTTGACCCAAATACCGAGCATGGCATCGATGCCATCTTCGCTGATGCGGAAATGACGGGCTAATGTCGCACCGCTGGTTGTGCCATGCTGTTCCAGATAATTTTTCAACTCATTCAGAATCATACGATTTGACGCTCAAACTTTTTGATCACATCGCCTTGATGCTTCAGCATACGATATAAGCCCCATCCACCGATCAAGATGAACGCCATCCACAGCAGACTTTGTAGCGGATGTTGCATGATATTCATCGCCTGATAGAAAAATGTTGCCGAACAATAGGCTAAACCAAAGGTCCAGATGGCAATAAATCGGGCATACCGGGCACCAAATTCTCTGACATAAGCCCCCATGGCCGCCACACAAGGTGTATAGAGCAAAATAAAAATCAGGTATGCAAACGCTGCGGAATGACTTTGAAAGTAGTATTGCAGATTACTGAATATCGATGAATCCACGTCCTGCTCTGCCGCAGCGGATTGAGTATCGGATAAATCCCCGACTTCAATGCCCAGAGGGTCAGAAAAACTCAACGATATCAGGTTATCGGGGATCGTTTGCAACGCCTCTTTCAAGCTCGCCAGCAAATCAAAATCATTAGATTCATCTGACGGTGAAGCATACAGATTATTCAACGTACCGACGACGGCTTCTTTGGCAAAAATACCAGTGATAATTCCGACGGTTGCCGGCCAGTTTTCTTGTTGTATTCCAATCGGTGCAAACAGCGGTGTCACGCGTTGTGAAACCTTGGATAACACAGATGTATCACTGTTTTCATGACCGAAACTACCATCTGTTCCGACTGAGTTCAAAAAACTCAGAATTGTCACTACAACGACAATGGTCTTTCCTGCACCTAATACAAACCGTTTTAATTTCTGCCATGTTTTAATCAGAATATTCTGTAGCGTCGGTAACTCATAGTCCGGGATTTCCATCACCATACTTTCACTACTGCCGGGATAGATCGTATACCGTAAGACAATGCCAGTGAATACAGCCGCAGCAATCCCCAATAGATAGAGCGAAAAGACAATATTCTGACCGCTATGAGGGAAAAAAGCCGCAGCCAATAATGCATAAACGGGCAACCGCGCCCCACAAGACATAAAAGGTGCCATGGCCGCAGACAATCGTCTTTCTCTTTCCTGATCCAACGTTCGCGTCGCCATGATTGAAGGAACATTACAACCAAATCCCAAAATAAGCGGTACAAAAGCTTTCCCCGGCAGACCGATTTTCTGCATCACTTTATCAAGCACGAACGCAGCCCGAGCCATATACCCTGAACTTTCCAACACAGCTAAAAATAGATAAAGACAAGCAATCACGGGAATAAAGGTCGCAACCGTCTGGATCCCCCCACCAAGGCCATCCGCTAACAATGTGACCAGCCATACCGGAAGATGTTGATCCAATAAAGCATGACCACCATCAACCAATAAAGCACCAACAGAAATATCAAAGAAATCGATAAAAGCACTCCCGATATTAATCGAGAACATAAACATCAGGTACATTACGAGAAAGAAAAAAGGAATACCAACCCACTTATTGAGCACCACCTGATCCATACGCTTGGTGAAATTATGACTTAACACACCTTGCTCACGACGAACATCCTGACATTGCTCATGTAACCATGTGTATTTGACATTGGCTACATGCAAGTCAATATCCAGTAGGCTATTCAGTTGCAAATCATTCAATTGTTGTCGGGCTGAATCTGATAAAAGATCGGTGATGAGGGCGTCCCCCCCAAGTGCACGAATCGCAAGGGCCCGAGGTGAAACAGCTTGTGATGTTTCAGTTTTTGATAAAAATAATGGGGTAACGCTCTCAATCATCGACTCAAATTGATGACCATAGTCCAGTGGCAATTCATTGAGAGTAATCCCCTGTAACAAGGTTTTATCGAGATTCTCTTTCAGTTGAAGCACCTGAGACTTATTATTGGCAGAAATGGGATAAACCGGACAACCCAGCAACTTCGCTAATCGTTTAACATCAATCGAACGCCGCTCTCTTTTGAGCACATCCATTTTATTGAGCACAACGACCATCGGGCGCCCTAATTCACGCAACTGCAAAGTCATATACAGACTGCGCTCAAGACAGGTCACATCGACCACATTCAGAATTAAATCCGCTGAGTGTGACAGTACCGCTTGCGATGCAATCGACTCATCAATACTGTGACTATCATTACCACTATCCAACGCATAAATCCCCGGCAAATCAGTCAGAGAGCATTCATTCCCGGAATAGCTATATTTCCCAGTTTTCTTCTCAACCGTGACACCAGCCCAGTTTCCAACCTGTTGACGCGCACCGGTTAAACCATTAAACAACGTTGTTTTACCGCTGTTTGGATTACCAACCGTTAAAATGTTGTATTTCATCCGATAACCTCCACTTGAATGGCTGCCGCAATTTTTTCTCTGATAGCCAGAGAAACACCACGAACTTCAACCTGAAGCGGGTCTCCCATCGGGGCTTTTCGAATCAAAAGGATGGGGGTTTCTGGCAAGATCCCCATGATCATTAAACGCTTTCGAACTTCCGCTGAAAGTTGATGAAAGCCTAAGATCGATGCGCGTTGACCTGGATTTAACTGAGATAGATTCATGGCTAATTCTTACTGGTATGATGTATGAGAAGCATTCTCGTTATCAGATTTTAGTATACGCGCAAGTATTAGGGAAATTATTGAGAAGGATCAAAAGTCGATACACTTCGAAGTATTCATGGTGGCGGCTTTTACTCGTGGTATAGCGAGCGCTATACCACGTCATTGATTCATTACTGCGACATTTTAAAGCAGTTGGTATAACTCTGACTCAACGTCGTTAAAAAGCGGAAATAACTCCCTTTTGCCAGTGGAATGTCAGTTGCCAACGGATCAAGTGTTCCGACTTTAGCGGATGTTCCCCGGGTGACACTAGTAATAACTGAAGGTAAAAACTGAGGTTCAGAGAAAATACAGACGTTAGGCTGTTCTTTAAGTTTGGTCCGAATCTCAATCAAAGTCTTCGCGCCCGGCTTTCGTTCTGGGCTAACGGTAAAATGACCGATATTATTCAAATGATAGTGAGCCTCAAAATACTCATATGCATCGTGGAAGACATAATAAGGATAGTGCTGATACGCCGACAACTGAGCCTGAATCTGTTGATCTGTTTCAGTTAACTGCGTCAGGAACTGTGTCAAATTTGCCTGATACTGTGCGGTATGGTCAGGATCCTGTTGAATCAGACGTGCAGCAATCGCTTTGGCAACCACCCGAACCTGCTCAACTCCCAGCCAGAAGTGAGGATTGATATTACCGTGATGGTGATGACCATCATCATGATGTGACTCGGAAAAATGTCTGAACGGTACACCTTTGATATGGCTAATCATCAACTGATTGGTTTGATGTGATAAGACTTTCGATAAAAAGGGTTCCAGCCCTTCACCAAACCAGATGATCAGATCGGCCTGCTTGATCCGCTTTACATCCGAAGGACGAAGTGCATAATCATGCGGCGAAGTATTGGGGGCAAGCAACACATCCGGTTGACTGACACCTGCCATCAATTCGTAACTAATCATTTGAATCGGTTTGATACTGGTTAACACATTCAGTGCCCATACAGGGACTGATAGGCTCAACAGTAATGCGAATGTAGTGAGACGAAAGAACTTCATGGAAATTTATCCCCAGCTTATAGCTTCAATTTTTCACAAATGTTATATTATAACATTACCATTTTGCAAACGAGTTATTTCATGTCAACACTGATCGAACTACAAAATGTTTGCGTCGCATTCAACCAAAAAAACGTGTTAGACCATATCAGCCTTCGTGTCGAGCAAGGAACAATCACCACCTTGATCGGCCCGAATGGTGCGGGAAAATCAACATTGGTCAAAGTCTTGCTAGGGCTTCAACCGATTCAATCAGGGAAAATTACTCGGTCACCACGACTCAAAGTTGGTTATGTGCCACAAAAGCTTCGTCTGGATGAAACGTTGCCGCTGGACGTACAACGCTTTTTGAAACTTGCCGGACGCTATAGTCGCCAAGAACTGAACGATGCCCTGACTCTCGTGGGGGCCGCACATCTCACTCATAGCAGTATGCACCATTTATCTGGCGGGGAGACACAACGTGTTTTACTGGCTCGGGCATTACTGCAACGACCCGATGTTTTAGTGCTCGATGAACCAACCCAGGGGGTTGATGTTCAAGGTCAGATTGATCTATACGAATTAATTCAAATGCTGAGACAGCGCTTCGGCTGTTCCATTTTTATGGTGTCTCATGATCTCCATTTAGTGATGGCGCAAACAGACCATGTGATCTGTCTCCAGCACCATATCTGCTGTCATGGTGCCCCCGCAGATATTACCCAGCATCCCAACTATATTGCGTTGTTTGGTCAGTCACGCCATGAAGAATCTCTGGCCTTTTATCATCACCAACACCAGCATCACCATGATCTTGCCGGACAACCGGTCTCTGGCGATGCAACACAATGTAACCACCACACTCACGGACATCATCACCATGGTTGAGATTATACTTCCTGCCATTCTCGCAGGAATCGGGATAGCCTTGATCGCGGGCCCGCTTGGCTCTTTTGTTGTATGGCGAAAAATGGCGTATTTCGGCGACACACTGGCGCATGCTTCGCTAATGGGTTTAGCATTTGGCTTTTTGCTTGATATCAACCTAAACCTCGCACTCTTGGTATGTTGTTTAGCGATTGCGACTATTTTAGTGGTTCTACAAAGACAAAAATTCATTGCGACAGATACCCTGTTAGGCATCCTTGCTCATAGTTCCCTATCGGTTGGTCTGATTGCAGTGAGTTTTCTGAGTGATGTTCGGATTGATCTGATGAGCTATCTGTTTGGCGATCTACTCGCGGTCACGCCCAGTGATTTATATTTTATCTGGGGGGGCGTCTTGGTGATTGCGACTTTGCTTTACTTTATCTGGCGACCGTTACTCTCTTCTACTGTAAATGAAGAACTCGCTTCCGTAGAGGGGACCAATACCGATTTGATGCAACTATTATTGATGCTGATGGTTGGTCTCGTGATTGCCGTCGGTATGAAATTCGTCGGCGCACTGATCATTACTTCGTTATTAATTATTCCGGCTGCCGGTGCCAGACGTTTATCCACAACACCGGAACAAATGGCGATGATTGCATCAGCGATTGGTACGATCGCCGTCTTAAGCGGGCTCTATCTATCCTGGGAGTTTGACACCCCTGCAGGCCCATCAGTAGTTATCTCTGCCAGTTGCTTATTTATTCTGAGCCACTTGGTCAAAAATAAAGCGTAAAAAAATCCCCCTCAAACCATTGCGGGGGATTTTTCCTAGCGTCTTTAAACTGACAGGAATACTTACCAGCCAGTCACATCTCTTAAAGCTTGACCGATATTGGCAAGACTTTTCACAGTTTTCACGCCCGCAGCTTCAAGTGCAGCGAATTTCTCATCCGCTGTTCCTTTACCACCAGAGATAATAGCACCTGCATGTCCCATCCGTTTACCCGGAGGTGCAGTGACACCAGCAATGTAAGATACAACCGGTTTCGTCACATGATCTTTAATAAACGCAGCCGCTTCTTCTTCAGCCGTGCCACCGATTTCGCCAATCATGACAATTGCTTCGGTCTCTGGATCGTCTTGGAACAACTTCAGAATGTCGATAAAGTTAGACCCCGGAATCGGGTCACCACCGATACCAACACATGTAGACTGACCAAATCCTTCGTCTGTCGTTTGCTTCACGGCTTCATAAGTCAATGTGCCAGAGCGGGAAACAATGCCCACTTTACCTTTCTTATGAATATGGCCGGGCATGATACCGATCTTGCACTCATCCGGCGTGATCACCCCCGGACAGTTTGGACCAATCATGCGAACGCCCGCTTCATCCAGACGAACTTTCACATCTAACAGGTCAAGCGTCGGGATGCCTTCGGTAATAGTGACAATCAGTTCGATACCCGCATCAATCGCTTCTAAGATGGCATCTTTACAGAAAGGTGCCGGAACATAGATAACAGATGCAGTTGCACCGGTCGCTTCAACCGCTTCACGAACAGTATTAAACACTGGCAGACCTAAATGGGTTTGACCGCCTTTGCCCGGTGATACACCACCGACCATTTGTGTACCATACGCAACCGCTTGCTCGGAGTGGAAAGTCCCTTGTCCGCCAGTGAATCCCTGACAGATCACTTTGGTCTCTTTATTTATCAATACAGACATTATTTACCCTCCGCAGCAGCTACAACTTTCTCAGCAGCTTCAGTTAACGAAGTTGCAGCAATAATGTTCAATCCACTCTCATCCAGCTTCTTCGTACCGAGTTCAGCGTTGTTTCCTTCAAGACGAACCACGACCGGAACAGAAACACCCACCTCTTCAACCGCACCGATAATACCATCAGCTATCAGGTCACAGCGCACAATACCACCGAAGATATTCACCAGAACCGCTTGTACATTGCTGTCGGAAAGAATTATTTTGAAAGCTTCTGTGACACGCTCTTTCGTCGCACCGCCACCAACATCCAAGAAGTTAGCCGGGCTACCGCCATGCAGGTTAACGATATCCATCGTTCCCATTGCCAGACCAGCACCGTTCACCATGCAACCAATATTACCATCGAGAGCAACGTAGTTAAGCTCCCATTGAGCAGCATGAGCTTCACGCTCATCTTCCTGTGAAGGATCGTGCATCTCTCTCAGTTTTGGCTGACGATACAATGCATTCGAATCAATGTTGATTTTCCCGTCGAGGCAAAGCAGATTATCGTCTCCGGTAATAATCAGCGGGTTAATTTCAAGCAGTGCCAGATCATACTGACTGAACATTTCACCAAGACCCATGAAGATTTTGACGAATTGTTTAATCTGATCCCCTTTCAGACCCAGCTTAAATGCCAGTTCACGTCCCTGATAAGGTTGTGGACCAACAAGCGGATCGATGGCTGCTTTATGAATCAGTTCTGGCGTTTCTTCAGCAACTTTCTCAATTTCAACGCCACCTTCAGTCGATGCCATAAAGACAACACGACGGCTGGAGCGGTCAACCACAGCACCAAGATAAAGTTCGTTGGCAATATCAGATGCCGCTTCAACTAAGATTTTTGTCACCGGCTGACCATTCGCATCGGTTTGGTAAGTCACCAAGTTCTTGCCGAGCCAATTCTGGGCAAAATCACGAATACCATCTTTTGTATCGTGTAGTTCAACGCCACCGGCTTTTCCCCGGCCACCCGCGTGAACCTGACATTTTACGACCCATTTTGTCCCGCCAATTTTACCGGTGGCTTCAGCAGCTTCCTGTGGGGTGCTGCACGCATAACCATCTGGAACCGGCAGACCAAATTCTGCAAAGAGCTGTTTGGCTTGATATTCATGCAAATTCATTGTGCTATTCCGTTATATATTATTTTTTCATTCAATTTCGTTTCAACGAAACGAAACATTTTGCAGGGTACTCAGTACGCGCTGAAACATGACTGCATGTTTATTTCCATACATGCTGACAACACAAGACCAGGTGTTGAGCAACCCAGCCTGCATGGCAGATATCCGGAAGAAGATATCTGCCATCTCATTAATTACACATCCAACAGCAAACGTGTCGGATCTTCCAGAAATTCTTTAATTGTGACGAGGAATCCTACGGATTCGCGGCCATCAATCAGACGATGGTCATAAGAAAGAGCCAGATACATCATCGGCAGAATTTCTACTTTGCCATCGATCGCCATCGGACGATCCTGGATTTTATGCATCCCAAGAATCGCAGCCTGAGGTGGATTGATGATCGGTGTTGACATTAAAGAGCCGAAGACACCGCCGTTCGTCACTGTAAAGTTACCGCCCGTCAGTTCTTCTACGGTTAACTTACCGTCCCGGCCTTTTTCTGCCAGCGCTTTAATTCCCTTCTCGATCTCGGCAACACTCAACATATCGCAGTCTTTCAGAACTGGCGTCACCAGACCACGCGGTGTTGACACAGCAATGCTGATATCGAAGAAATTGTGGTAGACAATATCACTGCCATCAATAGAAGCATTGACGCCAGGATAACGTTTCAGCGCTTCTGTAACCGCCTTAATGTAGAACGACATAAATCCGAGACGGATATCATGTCTTTTCTCAAATAGATCTTTGTACTGCTTGCGCAGGTCCATGATTGGTTTCATGTTCACTTCATTGAAAGTCGTCAACATGGCCGTACTATTTTTCGCTTCCAGCAATCGCTCAGCAACCCGTTTACGCAAACGAGTCATCGGTACACGCTTTTCGCTTCTTGCTGCGGCTGGTACAGCAACCGCTTCTTGTTGCTCCGCTGTTGAAGCTTTTGAGGCTGACGCCAGATATGCTTCGACATCTTCACGGGTAATCCGACCACCAACACCGGAACCTTTCACCTGAGACACCTCAAGATCATGTTCTGCCATCAAACGGCGTACCGCTGGACTCAATGCATCATTGGTCTCGTCATTCAGGTTCGCTTTATGGCGTTTGTCCGGCGAAGATTGTGTCGATGTTGTTTTCTCTGATGTGGGTTCACCGGCAACAGCACCGGGCTTAAGGCTTCCCAGTAATTGCTTTGATGTTACCGTTGCACCTTCCTCTTGATGAATCGCCTCAAGCACACCGGCCTCTGGCGCGGGAACTTCTAAGACAACTTTATCGGTTTCGATTTCAAGGAGGATTTCATCACGCTCAACCGCTTCACCCGCTTTTTTATGCCAAGTTGCTACGGTTGCATCTGCTACCGATTCAGGTAAATCCGGAACCAGAATTTCAACTGTCATATTTATTTTTCCTTTTATTTCTAGTTCTTAATCTAGTGTCAACGCATCATCAACGAGTGCTTTCTGCTGCTTCAAGTGAACCGACATATAACCGACGGCCGGAGAAGCCGATGCAGGACGTCCTGCATATTTCAGTTCAGCACCAGCAGGAATTGCGGCTCGGAAATTATGTTGGCTGCTATACCATGCACCCTGATTTTGTGGTTCTTCCTGACACCAAACGTAATCCACAACATTCGTATAAGGGGCAATGGCAGCTCGAACATCTTCCAGCGGGAATGGATACAATTGCTCGATACGGACAATCGCGACATCCCCTTGCTCATTGTTACGGCGCTGTGCCAGCAAATCGTAATAGACCTTACCGGAACAGAAAACAACGCGTTTCACCTGAGCTGCATCGAGTTCATCAACTTCCGGAATCGCTGGCTGGAAAGTCCCACTCGCCAAATCTTCCATTGAAGAAACGCACAGTGGATGACGTAACAGAGATTTCGGTGACATCACAATTAAAGGACGACGCATTGGACGAACCACCTGACGTCTTAGCATGTGATAAACCTGAGCCGGTGTCGAAGGCACGATTACCTGCATATTTTGCTCAGCGCAAAGTTGCAGATAACGTTCGAGACGGGCAGAAGAGTGCTCTGGTCCCTGTCCTTCATAACCATGCGGCAATAACATCGTAATGCCGCATAAACGCGCCCATTTCTGTTCGCCAGAAGAAATAAACTGATCAATGACAACCTGAGCGCCATTGGCAAAATCACCAAATTGCGCTTCCCAGATCGTTAAACCACCGGGTTCAGCTGTCGCATAACCATATTCAAAAGCCAAGACTGCTTCTTCGGATAACACAGAATCAATGACTTGGAATGGTCCTTGATTACTATGAAGATTCTTCAGCGGCACATAGGTACTGGCATCATTTTGGTTGTGCAATACAGAGTGACGGTGGAAGAATGTTCCCCGTCCTGAATCCTGACCTGAGATCCGAATCCGATGACCATCATCAACCAATGTTGCATAGGCCAGAATCTCTGCCATCCCCCAGTCCAATAATTTTTCACCGTTAATCATCGCCAGACGATCGGTGTAAATTTTCTCGACACGGCTTTGTAATTGATGACTTTCCGGATACAAACAAACTCGCTTACCAATATCTTTCAGTCGTTCTAAGTCAAACTCGTTCTTCCACACTTCATCCCATTCATGGGACAAGTAAGGTGACCAGTCAACCGAATGCATTGCCATGGGACGCCATTCTTTGACAACAACTTCACCATGATCCAAAGCATCTCGATATTCGTTGACGGCCTGAGTCACGAATTCAGCATCAACATCATGACGTTCGATCAGCACATCGCCATATAGTTTACGCGGTGTCGGATGTTTTTTGATTTTTTGGTACATCAGCGGCTGAGTCGCATTCGGCTCATCCGCTTCGTTGTGGCCATGGCGGCGATAACAAACCAAATCAATCACAACGTCCTTACGGAATGTATTTCGATAATCCAACGCAATATGGGAGACAAACGCAACCGCTTCCGGATCGTCGGCATTCACGTGAAAAATCGGAGCCTGAACCATTTTTGCGATATCGGTACAATACATGGTTGAACGCATATCTCGTGGGTTCGAGGTTGTAAATCCGACTTGGTTGTTAATCACGATACGTACCGTACCACCAACCTGATAACCACGAGCCTGAGACATGTTGAATGTTTCCGCAACCACACCTTGACCCGTAATGGCTGAGTCACCATGAATGGTAATCGGCAACACTTTTGTACCATCTTTATCACCCAGTCGATCCTGGCGAGCTCGGACTGAGCCCATCACAACAGGGTTAACGATTTCCAGATGCGATGGGTTAAACGCCAACGCTAAGTGGATATTTCCACCCGGGGTCGCAAAATCAGCAGAGAATCCCTGATGGTATTTCACATCACCCGTTCCCCAAGTCTCATCATGCTTACCCGCAAACTCATCAAATAGATCTTGAGGACGCTTCCCTAAGACATTGACCAGCATATTCAGACGCCCACGGTGAGCCATCCCAACAACAGATTCGCGCATCCCTTGAGAACCTGCGCGACGGATCAATTCTTTCATCATCGGAATGAGTGCATCACCGCCTTCCAGAGAGAAGCGTTTTGCACCGGGGAATTTAGCGCCCAGATAGCGCTCCAGACCTTCAGCAGCAGTCAACTCTTCAAGGAAAGTGACTTGCTCTTCTTTAGTAAAGGATGGCTGGCCGACAACCGATTCCAGACGCTGCTGAATCCAACGTTTTTGTTCGGTATTGGTCATGTGCATATATTCTGCACCGATAGAACCACAGTAGATTTGATTCAGAGACTCATAAATATCCTTAAGCTTCATGGTCTCCTGACCTATTGCAAAAGAACCGACATTAAATGTCTCTTCCATGTCTCCGGGGTTAAGATTATGAAATGAGGGCGCAAGCTCAGCCACTGTCGGCCGTTTCCACAGACCGAGAGGGTCTAACTGAGCAGCTTCATGACCGCGAAAGCGGTACGCATTAATTAACTGTAATACTTTTACTTGTTTTGCATCGACATCGGGGTCACTAACTTGGACATTGTAATGCTTTGTCTCTTGAGCGAGTCGACGGAAGTAGTCACGGATACGTGAATGCGGTTGTTCAGCCACATTACTATCATCAGGGCGCGAAAGCCCTTCAAAAACACGTCTCCACTCCTCACTTACCAGGTCGGGATCACTTAAATAGAGTTCGTAGAGATCTTCTACGTACGTCGCATTGGCGCCAGCCAAGTGTGAAGACTCGAGCCATGCCTTCATCACGCCGTTGTGCATATTTTCCCTTTACCAGTAATTTTCACATTTTGCTACGGTCTACGCCGAGCTCTGAAAATGCAGGTCCGAAGACCTGCAAACCATCATCTAAACGGAACGTTTAATCAGCATTGATTTAATATGACCAATAGCTTTCGTTGGATTAAGACCTTTCGGACAAACACTGACACAATTCATAATGCCATGGCAACGGAAAACACTAAATGCATCATCAAGATTAGACAAGCGTTCATCTGTTGCTGTATCACGACTATCAATCAACCAGCGATAAGCAGCTAACAGTCCAGCGGGTCCGATGAATTTATCCGGATTCCACCAGAATGAAGGACAGGCGGTCGTACAACATGCACACATAATACATTCATACAATCCATCCAAATGTTCACGCTCTTCAGGAGACTGTAAATTTTCTCTGGATGGCGGTAAATGCCCATCAGAAATCAGATAGGGCTTCACTTTTGCGTAATTGTCGTAGAACTGTGTCATGTCAACAATCAAGTCCCGAACGACCGGGAGCCCCGGTAATGGTCGAATAACAATTTTATCGCCTGACAACGCTGATAATGGTGTAATACAGGCGAGGCCATTTTTGCCATTCATGTTCAAACCGTCAGAACCACAGACGCCTTCCCGACATGAACGACGGAATGCAATTGAAGGATCCTGCTCTTTCAGCAGAATCAATGCATCCAGTACCATCATATCCGAACCTTCAGGAACGTCCAGCGTATAGTCCTTCATATAGGGCTTTTTATCCACATCCGGATTATAGCGATACAGAGAGAAGTTAAGTTTCATCACATTGTCCTCCCCTTAGTATGTACGAATCTTTGGTGGAAAGGCATCACGATGGACCGGTGCCATATTGACATGACGCTTATTCATCTGTTCAGTTTCCGGGTTATAAATCGAGTGGCATAACCAATTTTCATCATCTCGGTCTGGATAATCAAAGCGAGCATGAGCACCACGACTCTCGGTCCGATAATTGGCAGCAACGGCTGTTGAATAAGCAGTCTCCATCAGGTTCTCCAGCTCTAAGCATTCAACACGTTGTGTATTAAATTCACTAGATTTATCTGCAAGATGTGCTTCTTTCAAACGTTCACGAATCACTTTGAGTTCTTTCAGACCATCGGCCATGGCATCCCCTTCGCGAAATACCGAGAAGTTATGCTGCATACATGCCTGAAGATCTTTCCGGATTTGTACCGGGTCTTCACCACCCTTGCTGTTTTCCCAACGCATGTAGCGAGACAGAGAAGCTTCAATATCCGACTCTGTCGCATCACGTGCTTCAACTTGTGCCGTCAATGTTTCACCGAGATGGAGCCCAGTCGCGCGACCGAAGACAACCAAATCCAGTAGGGAATTCCCGCCCAGACGATTCGCACCATGCACGGAGACTGATGCAATTTCACCACAAGCAAACAAGCCCTGAACATCAACATCATGACCAGAGGCATCTTGTTTCACGGCTTGACCGGAGACCTGAGTCGGCACGCCACCCATCATATAGTGACAAGTTGGGATGACCGGAATCGGCTCTTTGACTGGATCGACATGCGCAAACGTCCGGGAAAGCTCACAGATACCCGGTAGACGAGATTCCAGAACTTCTTTACCCAGATGGTCGAGTTTCAGCTTAAGATGAGGTCCCCATGGGCCGTCACATCCACGCCCTTCACGAATTTCAATCATCATTGAACGGGCAACAACATCACGACCCGCCAAATCTTTTGCATTGGGTGCGTAGCGTTCCATAAAACGCTCACCATCTTTATTCAGCAGGTAACCCCCTTCGCCTCGGCAACCTTCAGTCACCAAAACACCGGCACCAGCAATTCCGGTAGGATGGAATTGCCACATTTCCATATCCTGCATCTGTACACCGGCACGTAGCGCCATACCAACACCATCACCGGTATTAATATGAGCATTTGTTGTCGAAGCGTAGATGCGCCCGGCACCACCTGTCGCCAGAATGGTCGCCTTCGACTTGAAGTAACACACTTCACCTGTTTCCATACACAGTGCGGTACATCCCATCACGACACCATCTTGGTTTTTCACCAAGTCCAGTGCATACCATTCTGAGAAGATCGTTGTTTTATGCTTGATATTCTGTTGATACAAGGTATGGAGTAAAGCATGACCGGTTCGGTCTGCTGCTGCCGCAGTTCTTGCGGCTTGCTCACCACCAAACTCTTTTGACTGACCGCCAAAAGGGCGTTGATAGATAGAGCCATTATCCAAACGGGAAAACGGCAGCCCCATTTTTTCTAATTCAATAACAGACTCAGGGCCGTGTTTACACATGTATTCGATCGCATTTTGGTCACCGATATAATCGGAACCTTTTACGGTATCGTACATATGCCATTGCCAATTATCTGGATGCGAATTTCCTAGCGCAACTGTAATACCGCCCTGAGCAGAAACGGTATGAGAACGAGTAGGAAACACTTTAGATAGCAAAGCACAAGACAGGCCTTGCTCTGAAATTTGTAGTGCAGCTCTCATACCTGCACCACCAGCGCCGATCACAACGGCATCAAACTCTCGAACTGGAATAGTCACTTAAGCACCCCACAATACAAACAGGCCAGAGAAAAAATATCCGAATAGCACAGCAATCACGGCAAGCTGTAACAAGGCACGCAACGGTGTGGATTTCACATAATCCGTCAGAACCTGCCACAAACCGATCCAGCCGTGAATCAGAACACTCACGAGGGCAATCATTGTGAAGACTTTTGTAAATGTACCACTCCAGAAGTCGAGCCATAGTTGATAAGTAATATCACCGGAGAAAGCAAAAAAACAAACAAGATAAACGGTATACAGGGCCATCAAAATTGCGGTTGCACGAACGAGTAAAAAGTCGTGAACCCCATTACGCCCTACAGATGAAACATGCTTTACCATACCATGACTCCTGCAAGCAGAGATAAAACGACTGTAACAGCAAATGAAATCTTCGCTGTTTGAGTGCCGGATTCCAACTCTTCAAAGTAACCGAGGTCCATTATCAAATGGCGAATGCCACCGACAATATGGTAAGACAATGCAGTCAATATCCCCCATAGGATAAACTTCACGAAGAAGCCACCGACAAGTTCAGATGCATATTGAAAACCTTCCGGAGAAGATAACGAAACAGACAACAACCACAACAAAATTCCGATAGCGACAAAAGTGATTACACCTGAAACACGGTGAAGAATAGATGCAATCGCAGTGATCGGAAAGTGGATGGTCTGCAAATCAAGATTTACGGGTCTTAAATTTCTTTCTTTCACAGGCTTGCTCACTCAGCTCCCCATTGAGCATTATTGTTATAAATGAAGAGTCAGCCCTAACTGATAAGTTTTAACAATATTTATACAATAATAAGTAAGAAACGCATAAAAATTGATATAAAGTTGTTAAATTTTAGTTAAGAAATGTAACATAACTTTCTTACTGGTCACTTCTTATACAGTCCAGACTGACTGGATTCCCAGCCAATATAAGGCTCGCAACATTCTAATACAATTAACGTAACAATTTTTGCTACATAGAACATATTTTTAACTTAATTCGCGCAAAAAACGCAATTGAGTGCACACATCACAGGAGAAGAATTGACTTTAATGAAATCAGGAGTTAAATATTCATTCGCAAACATCCTGGACGGATTAAATAATAAACAAAGGAGATTGTTATGGCAGATAAGAAAGCGACCCTTCATGTTGAAGGCAAAGCGCCAATCGAACTGCCAATTATCAACGGTTCTATGGGGCCTGAGGTAATTGATGTTCGACAACTGGGAGCGAACGGGTACTTTACTTATGATCCTGGTTTTCTTGCCACTGCATCTTGTGAATCTCAAATCACCTACATCGATGGTAACCAAGGTGTACTACTGCACCGGGGTTATCCTATCGATCAATTAGCGAATAACGCAGACTATCTGGAAGTCTGTTATATTCTTCTTTATGGTGAAGCCCCAAACAGGAAGCAATACTCAGAGTTTAAAAATACAATTTCGCGCCATACAATGGTTCATGAGCAAATCGCTAGCTTTTTTCACGGTTTCCGACGTGATGCTCACCCAATGGCAGTCATGGTAGGTGTTGTTGGTGCACTTGCTGCGTTCTATCATGATTCTCTAGATATCAACAACGATAGCCACCGAGAGATAGCTGCATATCGTCTTCTCTCAAAAATGCCGACACTGGCATCCATGTGTTATAAATACTCTGTCGGCCAACCATTCATTTATCCTCGCAACGACTTAGGTTATGCGGAAAACTTCCTTCATATGATGTTCGCAACACCATGTGAAGAGTACGAAGTGAATCCAATTGTTGCTCGGGCAATGGATAAAATTTTCACCCTGCACGCTGATCATGAGCAAAATGCTTCAACGTCAACAGTTCGTCTGGCCGGTTCATCCGGTGCAAATCCATTTGCATGTATTGCTGCGGGAATTGCGTCGTTATGGGGGCCTGCTCATGGTGGCGCGAATGAAGCGTGTCTGCGGATGCTTGAAGAAATCGGCAGTGTCGATCGCATTCCTGAATTCGTTGCACGAGCAAAAGATAAGGATGATCCATTCCGTCTGATGGGCTTCGGTCACCGGGTTTACAAAAATTATGACCCGCGTGCGACTGTGATGCGCGAATCCTGTCATGAAGTACTGAAAGAACTAAGTATCGACGATCCATTACTGGATGTTGCAATGGAATTGGAAAGAATTGCTTTGTCTGATGACTATTTTGTCGATAAGAAACTCTACCCGAACGTTGATTTCTATTCAGGTATTATTTTGAAAGCAATCGGTATTCCTATTTCTATGTTTACTGTGATTTTCGCGTTGTCGCGCACCATCGGTTGGATTGCTCACTGGAATGAAATGCACAGTGATCCTGAGAGTCGTATTGGTCGCCCTCGTCAGCTATATACCGGATATAAACTTCGCGATTTTTCACCACTACACGAACGTGAATAATAAAATCCAGATGTTTGCATAAATCAAAGGGCAGGTTGATAAAACCTGCCCTTTTGAGTTCTAAACTGCCTGTTTAGGCTGGATTGTCAATATCGACAAACTCAACGGCTATATTTTGAGTTTGGGACAGCCATTCCCCTAACGCTTTGACACCGTAACGTTCTGTGGCATGATGCCCGGCAGAAAAATAGTGAATCCCCTGCTCTCGGGCACTATGTGTCGTCCTTTCCGAGATTTCCCCCGAAATAAAAGCATCCAGGCCTTTGGCCGCAGCCAAATCAATGAAGTCTTGTCCCCCACCGGTACACCATCCCACCGTGGCTATCAATTGCTCCTCACCCGACGCAATATGAAGTGGTTCCCGTTGTAATACGGTTGCTATTTTACGGCTCAAATCCGCACCACTTATCGGCGCTTTGAAAGCCCCATACATCGCCACCGACTGCGCATGACCTTCTAAGCCTCCCATCACGTCAATCCCTAATAACCGGGCCAGACAAGCGTTATTCCCCAGTTCAGGGTGAATATCCAGTGGTAAGTGATAAGCGTACAGATTGATGTCATGCTGAATCAAACGCCGAATCCGTTTCCCTTTCATGCCTCGAATCGGCTCGGGTTCTCGCTTCCAAAAATAACCATGGTGTACCAGAATAGCATCGGCTTGCAGCGTAATCGCTTTTTCAATCAATGCCTGAGAGGCTGTAACACCGGTGACAATTTTTCTGATGTCGGATCGACCTTCAATTTGCAATCCGTTCGGACTGTAATCCTGAATTAAATCGGGACGCAGTTTCTCGTCGAGTAATGCTTCGAGCTCAAGATTATTCATGGTTCTTCCCGCTTTTGATATAAGTGCTAGGCAGGCTACAATGACACTTGAAATACTTCAAGAGGCATCCACGATGGATTTAACCGCAATTGCTCAATGGGTCCGAGACACGCCCGGATTGTTTCTGGCAGCACCGCCAATAGAATCGGATTCACCGTTTGCAGAGCTCGCAGCCTTCCCGATTTCATGGTCAGCGTCAGTACGCCCGAATCAACGACTAGGGCTGCTCTATCAGTCGGTCTGTTCAGATCTGTTTAAATCCAACCCAGCCTACGCACTCACCGCGGAAGAAGTGCAGATTATCGATAACGGGAAAACTCGGGGTGCTATCGACTTTATTCTCGACAACCAACACACATCACAACAGGAACATTGGGAAGTCGCGATCAAATTCTATCTGCTCCATCAGGGGTACTGGTTTGGTCCAAACGCAAAAGATCGGCTGGATATCAAACTCCAGCATATGCTCAAACATCAGTTACCGCTGTCTGCGCACCCCATTGTTTTACAGCAATATCCACATTGGCAGGTGACATCACGACACCTCTTGATGCAGGGGCGGCTTTATATCAATCCGTTTACGGATGCGCCAATCCCTCAAGATTGTCTGGGTTACGCCTTGAATCAAACTCAAATCCAAGGCCACTGGTGCTATCAGGCTCAGTTTCACCAGATCCGTGAACCACTCTACTTACTGGAAAGATATCAGTGGATGACTGGACGAACAGCAACCAACCTGCGTTACGAGCCAGCAGCGTTGGAACGGGCTGTTCATTGTCAGTCGGAAAGTGGGATATTCTGGTTTATCGTGCCGGATAGTTGGCCACAATAAATTATGCTCATGTTTTCAACCGCCCATACAGCGATGACAACTGAGCTTATACTGATTAGATTTGAGCATCTTAGCTGCTCTCTGCAAATGGCATTTGTCGCTGAAACGTCAAGGGAGCACCACTGTGCTCCCTTATCTATTCATTCTTATCAATTCTGGTAACAACACTGCTTCAAGCTATACCCCAGCATCGGCAAAGACTTGATTCACTATCTCCTGAGCTTCTGATTCGATCTGTTTCAGGTGCGCCTCACCTTTAAAACTCTCACAGTAGATCTTGTAAATATCTTCAGTCCCGGAAGGACGCGCAGCAAACCAACCAAATTCCGTCGTCACTTTCAGTCCACCAATTGCAGCACCATTTCCCGGGGCATGCGTTAATCTTGCCGTAATAGGGTCTCCTGCCAACGTCTGAGCGGAAACCATTTCTGGAGATAGCTTTTTCAAAACCGCTTTCTGCGAACCAGTTGCGACGGCCTGAAGACGGCTATATTTCGATTCACCATGTTTTGCAGCCAGCGCTTCATAATATTGCTGAGGATTTTTTCCGGTCACAGCGGTTATTTCAGCAGCCAGCAAACAAAGAATGATGCCATCTTTGTCGGTTGCCCATGGTGTGCCGTCAAATCTCAGGAAAGATGCACCGGCACTTTCTTCACCGCCAAAACCAAACTCTCCGGAGAACAACCCATCGACAAACCATTTAAAGCCAACAGGAACTTCGCACAACGTGCGGCCTAAATCAGCAACAACACGGTCAATCAATGCACTGGAAACCAAGGTCTTGCCAACAGCGACATCGGCTTTCCACTCACGGTGGCGATACAAATAATCAATACAGACCGCCAGAAAATGATTGGGATTCATCAACCCTTTCGGTGTCACAATTCCGTGACGGTCATAATCTGGGTCATTACCGAATGCCAGATCATATTGATCTTTCAGTGCCAGCAATCCCGCCATTGCATATGGCGAAGAACAATCCATCCGGATCACACCATCTTTATCGAGCGACATAAACTGAAACGTCGGATCGATCGACTCATTGACCAGCTCTAAATTCAACTGATAAGTTGCTGCAATTTTCCGCCAGTATTCAATCCCACTGCCTCCGAGTGGATCAACACCAATTTTCAGATTGGCCTGTTGGATCGCAGGCATATCAATCACATTAACGAGATCATCAACATATGGCATCACTAAGTCCTGTTCAACATAGTATTCTGACGCCATTGCTTGCTGTAACGGAATTCGTCGCACAGTCGCGATTCCATCCGCAATAATTTCATTCGCCCGATTTTCGATCGCTTGCGTAACTTCACCTTCGGCCGGACCACCGTGCGGTGGATTATATTTGATCCCGCCATCTTGAGGTGGATTATGAGATGGTGTGATGACTATCCCATCCGCTTTTTGCGCGTGCTCGCGGTTATAAGTCAGAATCGCGTGAGAAACGCCCGGAGTTGGTGTATACCCTTGTTCAGCCTGAACGATCACCTGAATACCATGGGCGATTAAAACTTCAACAACACTGGAAAATGCACATTCCGACAATGCATGGGTATCTTTGCCAACAAAAACAGGGCCTGTGATACCAGCCTGACCTCTCACTTCAGCAATCGCTTGTGTGATCGCCAGAATATGATTCTCATTAAACGAAGATTTTCCAGAAGTTCCTCGGTGCCCGGACGTACCAAACTCAACTTTATGCGCCTTTTCAGCGGCATTGGGCTTAAGACGGTAATAATCAGAAACAAGCACAGGAATATTTTGCAAATCGCTGTGTTGTGCTTGCTTTCCAGCTCTCGGGTGAATAGCCATATGACATCCTTGGTTTCAAAATAACAGTTATCTAAACTCACAGTATTTCAAAGATCAACGTCTCAAATATAAGAAAACCCCATCAGCGATGATGAGGCTATAAAATTTCATTTAAATTGAAAACGTTACTTTGTCGATCAGATCAGACGGGAAATTCATCCGAACCATGAGCTGCTCAATCATCTGCTGTTTACGACTGGTATTATTATTGGTAATCACCCAGAAAGGTGTATTGGGAATCGCTTTTGGTTTGGTCGTTTTACCGTTTGCCAACAAGGTTTCTTCATTGTCAGCAAAGTAAACCCGTTTGCGGCCCTTCACGTCCATCGCTTCGGAAAAACTAACCGAATCGATATAATAAAGTGTAGAAAGCACCAACATAAACCGATCAACCACTTTTTTCTGAGCGGCGAATTCATCGGAAATCAACAACTCACGGATGACCTGAACACCCGATAATTGTGATTCTCTTCCTGCATCTTTACTGACAACAATACCTTGAGTACCAGCCTGATCTTGCGGGTGCGCCGATTCGTTCGGTGCAGATGGAGTAACGTGAGAAACAGGCAGAGACGGAGTTTCCTGACCATCGACATTCAACAACCGACGCAATATATCCGATGCACTCTCACCGATGTGGCATGTCTGACTCGCAATATAACGGTATAATTCCTCATCAACCTCAATTGTTTTCATTCGCTTTTCACAATCTCTATGTTTAAACTCTTTAGGATTATAGCGAGATCTTTTACGATACACCACGATAAACCGAATACAAACAGAGAAAATGTCTACACAACTTCACTATAAAATTGAAGGGGATGGGTCACCGATTGTCTTGCTGCACGGGCTGTTCGGCAGCTTGGATAATCTTGGTTTACTAGCCCGTGACCTAAAAAACGACTATCAAGTCATCCGTCCCGATTTAAGAAATCATGGGCTGTCTTTTCAAGCGACAACCCATGATTATGAATTAATGGCTGAAGATGTCGCCCATCTGATCCGGTCACTTGATCTGCCACCAGTGATATTAATCGGCCATTCGATGGGCGGAAAAGTCGCCATGAAGCTGGCAGCGCTCGATCCTCAGCTCGTTAGAGAATTGATTGTCATTGACATGGCTCCGCTGAAATACCATGAACGTCATCACGATGATGTGTTTGCCGGATTATTCGCCGTACTGGAAAAACAGCCGCCAGACCGAGAAGCCGCAATGCAAATCCTCGCTCAACATATCGAACCAGAATCGGTCCGCCAGTTTTTAGGCAAATCACTCTACAGAGACGGTGATAAAATGGCATGGCGTTTTCAGGTTGAAGCATTATATAACAATTACGAGCATATTCTTGACTGGCAACCGATTCAGCCAGTACAAAAACCAACACTATTCCTGAAAGGCGGAGATTCAGACTATATTAGTTCAGATGCTCAAACGCCGATTCTGGAACAATTTCCTCATGCAAAAGCGCATATTATTGCAAACACAGGGCATTGGCTCCACGCAGAGAAGCCTCAGGATGTGTTGAGAGTGATCCGTAAATTCTTATTCAGTGACAACAGAATCCATCAGCAATCCACTTGCTGATGGTGCATTAACTTTAATGAACAACAGTGGTATAGTTCGCGCAATCATCAGATCGAAATGGGCATACTGAGCCACTCAATCCAGATAATGTGGTAACGAACCGCACATGATGACAATCATGCAGAGATGAATTTTCAGGGTTCCATCCCATAAGTAGACGACACATATATAGGGTAATGATTTTATGGCAAGTGTAGGTATCTTCTTTGGTAGTGATACAGGTAATACTGAAGCCGTTGCAAAAATGATTCAAAAGCAACTTGGTACAAAATTAGTTCATGTGCAAGATATTGCAAAAAGCAGTAAAGAGGACATTGACAACTTTGACTTATTGCTGTTTGGCATCCCCACTTGGTACTACGGTGAAGCACAGTGTGATTGGGATGATTTTTTCCCAGAGCTTGAGGGAATTGATTTTTCAACAAAACTGGTTGCAATCTTTGGCTGTGGCGATCAAGAAGACTACGCTGAATATTTTTGTGATGCCATGGGAACAGTTCGAGATATCATTGAAAGCAAAGGTGCAACGATCATTGGTCATTGGCCGACGGAAGGCTATGAATTTGAAGCATCCAAAGCACTGGTGGATGATAACAACTTTGTCGGTCTATGTATTGATGAAGATCGTCAGCCAGAACTTACCGAAGATCGTGTCAACCAGTGGGTCAACCAAGTCTACGATGAAATGTGCCTTTCTGAGTTAGAAGACTGATTTTTATTGATAAAAGACTTGCGCTTGCAATGAATGTTCAAACTTTGAACAAGCTTTGACAGTTCAGGTCTTTTTATTTGCCAGTAGATCTTATAAAGTACATTATCACTCGCATCTATATGTAGAATAAACTGCATAAATTGCCATGCTCTCAGGAAAGATACAATACCCTTTAAAAGTTAGTGGTTTATTGTTGGCGGTGACTAACCTATAATAATTTCAATCATGAAACGCTGTTACTGATGCAGATCATCAACAGGAAAATATATGTCTGATAACAACCAAGCACTCAAGGATGCGGGCCTCAAGGTCACTCTCCCTCGGTTAAAAATTCTCGAAGTTTTGCAGCAACCGGAGTGCCAGCATATTAGTGCTGAAGAACTGTATAAGAAATTGATTGATCTTGGCGAAGAGATTGGTCTGGCTACTGTTTATCGAGTTCTTAACCAATTTGACGATGCAGGTATCGTGACTCGCCACCACTTCGAAGGTGGAAAATCTGTATTTGAGCTATCAACACAAGAGCATCATGATCACCTTGTTTGCCTTGATTGTGGAGAAGTAATTGAATTCTCTGATGAAGTGATAGAAGAACGCCAAAGAGAAATTGCTTCTCAATATAATGTACAACTGACAAACCACAGTCTTTATCTTTACGGTAAGTGCCGTGAAGGGAACTGCAAAGATAACCCTAACGCGCATAAACTCAAGTAACGTAAATAAAAAAACCACCGATTTATCGGTGGTTTTTTTATCCCATCCTGAATTATAAATAATCCCGAACAAGTATTTCCGCAATCTGAACCGCATTAGTTGCAGCCCCTTTGCGAACATTATCAGCAACAACCCATAGGTTTATCCCCTGATGGTGACTGATATCATTACGAATCCGACCGACAAAAACATTATCCTGTCCGCCGGCATTACCAACCTGCGTCGGAAACTCTTCTCCAGAAAACACCTCAACATTCTCAGACTGGCGGAGTAAATCAGCCACCTGCTCCGCATCAATCGGTGTCCGAGTCTCCACATGCAACGCTTCTGCATGACCGTAAAACACAGGTACCCGAACACAAGTCGGATTAACCTGAATCGTTGGATCATTGAAGATTTTCTGGGTTTCCCACACCATTTTCATTTCTTCTCGTGTATACCCGTTATCCATAAAGGTATCAATCTGAGGAATACAGTTAAATGCAATCTGCTGGCTAAACTGTTCTGGCTCCGCAGGTACCCCATTCAATAGTCTGGCAGTTTGCCCAGCTAGCTCATCCACGCCCGATTTTCCGGCACCAGAAACCGATTGATAGGTTGAAACGTTGATGCGCTCAATCCCGGCTGCATCATGGATCGGCTTCAACGCAACCAACATCTGTATCGTTGAACAATTAGGATTAGCAATAATGTTACGATTACGGAATTCCGCAATGGCTTCAGGATTCACTTCAGGGACAACCAGCGGTACATCATAGTCATAGCGGAACTGAGATGTATTATCGATGACCACAACCCCAGCATCCGCAGCAATTGGTGCCCACTTTTCCGACAGTTCCCCCCCGGCTGAAAAGAGAGCAATATGTGCCTGAGACCAGTCAAAGTCTTCAACGTTCTGGACATACACCGACTTGCCGTTAAACCGGTAGCTCTTTCCTTCACTACGCTCACTCGCAAGCAAAAAGAGCGTTTCTACAGGAAACTCACGTTTCTGAAGCACTTCAATTATTGTTTCACCGACAGCGCCTGTGGCACCGAAAACAACAACGTTAAATTTTTGGCTCATGGTGTTACCTCAATCTGAAAACCTAATTCTGACAGCGGACTCAAATGACAATCCTGCTGACCAGTTATTTTTATTGCACCGTATTCACGACGATCCCAATAGTTTTTACGCATGGCATCAAAGGCGCCCGGTTGGTCAATGACTCGTCTAAACAACGCATCATCTCGGCGCACGTCGTAGACTAGATGGATCAAATTCACTAGCGTCGCTTCATCCCAGGCATGAGACAGACAAACTTCAGAGATCGGAGCCACCGGTAAAAGCTTATTCGGACTTGCCCAGAGATCACAACCGAGGAAAGTACAATAGCTGTTAAAAATCATCGTTGTTCCACGTGCCTTACCTTCTAAACCGTAACCGGCAATATGTGGTGTCGCAAAAGCAAGTAATGGTAACAACGCCATATCAACTTCCGGTTCAAACTCAAATACATCTAAAACCGCCGTAAAGCCGTCTTGTTGCTGCAAACGGCGTTTCAACGCAGCATTGTCAACAATCGGTCCCCGGGCTGCATTAATGAGAATCTGATCCGCCCGCAGATGATTTAGCCGCTGCTCATCCATCAAGTGATAAGTCGGCCAAGTACCATCATTCACCAGTGGCGTATGTAAGGTAACCACATCGGCTGTTTCCAACAGCGTTTCCAGTTCAGTAAACTGGCGCGGATCACCTTCCGCTTCTTTGGGGGGGTCATTGAGTAATACGTTTAATCCAATACCACGCAGGCAGTCTGCAAGGTAGCTGCCGACCTGCCCGGCACCAATAATACCGACCGTTTTATCAAAAACAGAAAAACCCTGCTGTTGTGCAAGTACCATGAGCACACTAAATACATACTCAGCGACCCCAACTTTGTTGCACCCCGGTGCAGCGGTAAAGAAAATTCCCCGTTCCTGCAAAAGTTTCTGATCGACATGGTCCATACCTGCTGTCGCGGTACCGACAAATTTAAGTTTGTCAGCCTTTTGTAGTAATGCATCATTGACCTTCGTCACGGACCGAATCATTAAACCATCAACGTCCACTAAGTCATCCGCAGTTAAATCACGTCCGGATTTTAGAATCACATCACCCAATTGGCTGAATAATGCTTCAGCATAAGGCATATTTTCATCTATGAGGATTTTCATACCTGACATCGTCTTTTTCTTTTTCGAAATTAAAGAGGGATTGTACAGAAAGTCGGAACACGGTTCGATATAAATGTTTTATACGAAAAAAATACTCGGTATCGTGCGACACCGAGTATTTCATAGAATGATTCAATCTGAATATGTCACTTACGACGATTGAACGGGCAGAGAGTCCATCACTGCACAACCAGCCGTGTAAGAGAGGCGGCCCAATTACCCCTGATATTTGCGCATCAGTAAGGTTGCATTTGTCCCACCGAAACCAAAACTGTTCGACATCACTGTTGTCAGTTCCTGATCTCTGCTCTCTGTAACAATATCTAACCCTTGTGCCGCTTCATCGAGATTTTCGATATTCACACTTGGGGCGACAAAGTTATGACGGAGCATCAGCAGAGAGTAAATGGCTTCATGCACACCAGCCGCCCCCAGCGCATGACCTGTCATTGCTTTTGTTGCCGAGATAGCAGGGCTGTTGCCACTGAACACTTCCTGAATTGCATGGAGCTCTTTGACATCACCGGCAATCGTTGATGTCCCATGCGTGTTGATGTAATCGACTCGATCAGTATTCTGCATCGCCATCTTCATACAACGCACCGCACCTTCACCAGAGGGCGCAACCATGTCATACCCATCAGAAGTGGCGCCGTAACCCACGATTTCTCCATAGATAGTGGCACCACGAGCCAAAGCATGTTCCAGCTCTTCCACGACAACCATACCGCCACCGCCAGAAATCACAAATCCATCCCGATCTGCATCATAGGTACGAGAGGCGCGATCTGGTGTGTCATTATATTTGGTTGACAATGCCCCCATCGCATCAAACATCATGGTCATCGTCCAGTCGAGTTCCTCACCACCACCGGCAAACACAATATCTTGCTTACCAAGTTGAATGAGTTCTGCCGCATGACCGATACAGTGAGCAGACGTCGAACACGCTGAACTCATACTATAATTCACACCGCGAATCTTAAATGGCGTCGCCAGACAGGCAGAAACAGTCGATGACATTGTTCTTGTAACCATATAAGGACCAACGCGTTTGACCCCTTTTTCACGCAATGTATCAACAGCAAGGGCCTGGTTCAATGATGATGCACCGCCAGAACCGGCAACAACACCAGTTCGGTCATTTGAAACCATTTCTGGTGTTAATCCGGCATCAGCAATCGCCTGTTCAAGTGACAGATAAGCATAAGCAGCAGCCTCTCCCATAAAGCGCATTTGCTTACGATCAATCAGTGTTGATGGGTCAATTTTCAGATCACCCCATACTTGAGAGCGCAGACCTTTCTCTTTAAACTGCTCAGACGCTGTAATACCTGATTTTCCAGCTTTCAAAGATGCCAGAACTTCTTCGACATTGTTACCGATACTGGAAACAATACCCATACCGGTTATTACAACTCGTTTCATATAAGATCCCTATTTTCTAAAAAATTCGTATAATTTCGCGTAAGATGATAGCTGACAAAGTTTATTGAAGTGGTCAGCTTTCCAAGAAATTCGTACAATTCATTCACCGTTAGTATACCTCCCATAAAAGAAAAACGCAGCTATGACTAAAATAACCAACGCCAAACTTGACTGGAACGAGGCCGGAACCCCCGTATCCGGAGAGTTTGACGACGTCTATTTTTCGAACGTGAATGGATTTGAGGAGACAAGATACGTTTTTCTTCAAAAAAATCAATTACCTGAACGCTGGGATCATTTTAATCGGTCAAGATTTGTGATTGGAGAAACAGGATTCGGAACCGGGCTTAATTTTCTCGCGGCATGGCAAGCATTTGATCAGTTTCACCGTCAACATCCGCAAGCCCCCCTTCAATCACTTCATTTCATCAGTTTTGAAAAATATCCGGTGAGTCGGGATGACTTAATCAAAGCTCATCAAGCTTGGCCGGAACTGGCAGATTATGCCGCAGAACTCCAACAACATTACCCGCTGGCGGTACCGGAATGTCACCGAATCACACTCGCTGATGGGGCCGTCACGCTCGATCTGTGGTTCGGTGACATTCATGACTGTATGCCTTTAGTTCCCGTCCCTCAAGACGGCCTGATTGATGCATGGTTCCTCGATGGTTTTGCACCGAGTAAAAACCCCGACATGTGGAATCAGCAACTGTTTGACCACATGGCAAAACTAGCCAAAGCGGATGCAACTTGTGCAACATTTACAGCCGCAGGCTTTGTCCGGCGAGGATTAATCGAAGCTGGTTTTTCGATGCAAAAAGTCAAAGGGTTCGGCACTAAGCGAGAGATGTTGGTCGGCACAATCACAACACCGACCGGATTCACCAATATGCTGCCGTGGTATGCCCACCAGTCGGTTCCTGATTTAGCGGATGTGGCCATTATCGGGGGCGGCATCGCCAGCGCAACATTAGCAAAAACCTTAAGCCGCCGAGGCATTCAGGTGACGCTCTATTGCCAAGATGACCAAGCAGCACAAGGAGCATCTGGCAATCGTCAAGGTGCCATTTATCCGCTGCTGAATGCCCAACATGACCCACTGTCCCGCTTTTTTACCGCGAGTTTTCTATACGCGCGACAATTTGTCGAACAGCAGCACTGTGACGGTCTCGATTTTGATTACCAATGGTGTGGCGTGACCCAACTGATGTGGAACGAGCAAGCGCACAAAAAATTGAATCCCATAGCAACGGGGCGTTTCCCGACGGGACTGGTCACCGGTTTGGATTCACACCTGACCTCAGCAACACTTGGCTTACCTGTCACCTCAGAAAGTCTTTATTATCCGCTCGGCGGCTGGATTTGTCCCGCACAGCTCACGGAGCAACTGCTGTCAGCATTACAGGCATCCGGCCAGCTCAAAGCCCATTTCCGCACCCAAATTAATCAACTCCACTGGAATGAGCAAGCATCGGTCTGGCAACTCCATAGTGCGGATCAAATCTTCCGTCACCAATGTGTCGTCATTGCCAATGGACATCAGTTTGACCAGTTTCCCCAGACTCAAACACTTCCACTCACACAAGTCAAAGGTCAGGTCAGTCATATCCCGACCACGGAGACGCTCAAGCATCTCAACACCGTGCTCTGTTACGATGGTTATATGACACCTGCCAATCCGGCCAACCAGCAGCATTGTATTGGTGCCAGTTATGATCGCCAGAATATTGACATCCACTTTGATCCAACCGCGCAAACACAAAATCGAGATAAGCTGCAAACCTGTATACCCGACCAATCGTGGCCGGACGACGTTGATGTTTCGCAGAATCAGTCAAGACAAGGGATTCGCTGTGTCAGCCGTGATCATCTGCCTTTTGCCGGAAATCTGGGGGATTTGCAAACCATCAAGACACAATATCATGCATTGGCTACACAAACGGCTCAATCTGCCCCCAAAATTCACCATTATCCCAACCTCTACGGGATGTTAGGGCTCGGCTCCAGAGGGCTAAGCTCCGCGCCACTGCTGGCAGAGTGTCTTGCCTCTATCATGTGCGGTGATCCACTGCCGCTATCAGTCGATTTACTAGAACGCCTTCATCCCAGCCGAATGTGGATCAGAAAACTGCGCAAAGGCAAAGCCGTTATGGCGTCATAACCACCACAACCGACTCCCCTTCCAATACAAAAAATCACCCGAGGTCTCCCTTCGGGTGATGGATGTTCAGGCGAAGCTATAAATCAGATCTGGCAGCGCTTGAAATGATTATCCCTGTAATGTTTTAACCGCTTGCTCAATCTCAGCTGCAATTGCTGGGTTAATCACTTGACCTTTTTCCATGTCAAAATTGTCATAAAAGTTCGGTACGGAAACCGATGCTTTTACATCGCCACCAAAGAAACTGGCAGAAGCTGTTGCAGCCGCCAATACGGACTGAGCACCACCAGGTCCCGGAGATGTCGCCAAATAAACCGCGGGTTTACTCTTGAAGATATCCCGATCAATCCGAGTCATCCAATCAAACAAATTCTTATACGCTGCCGGATGATGGCCATTATGCTCGGCGTAAGAAATAACGAATGCATCAGCCTGCGACAAATCATCCAGAAAAGCCTTCGCGCCTTCTGCATGGCCAATCTCTTTTTCTAAATCTTCGCTGAACATCGGCACTGAATAATTGTTGACATCAAGGACCTGAACTTCAGCAGCTGCGACCAAATTTGCCGCATAAGTTGCTAATGCTTTATTAATCGAAGCTGAACTTGTACTCGCACCAAATGCAATAATTTTCACCGTTATTACCTCTTCATCATCTTAGAATAAGTTCAGAATAAGCTTTCATCGCTATGGCAACAACCGCAAAATTTGTATAGATACATTCAAATAATTAGAACGACCATCACTGCGATCTACGGTGCCTTCGCGAAATTCATCTGAGACAGCAGTCTTTCCCATAGTTGTTGGACAATCACGCGATCGGCGGGTGCTAGCTCAGAACGGGCGTTATCCAGACTGGTTTCGATCCGTGTTTTTAGCTCAGCCAGCTCGGTAACACCGTCATCTTCACATGATGCCGCAGCCAGTGAAATATGCCCACGCAGATAACCACCGGCAAAGAGTTCATCATCAGAGGCGTGGACAATGCCATCGTCGATCAATGCCAGCATTTTTTCTTCAAATTCAATAATCATTTTATACTCTTCATTGCCACTATAGTGACTGATTGTTTGACAGCACAACCATACAATAATCCTCACCGGAGTCACGGTATGATCTGTATTGATTTCTGTGTCAGCTGATATTATTTCACAACAAATAACGCTGGAGACAGCGGTTCTGTCTGATAAAAATTCCGTAATTCATCAGCAAGCAGACCAACCCGTTCGGGGAGTCCCTGACGAAGAATCTGCATCACCTCATCATGAACTTTCGCCATAAATTGCAATCGATCCGGCTCGAAGTCACCATTGAGATTGTCACAACTCACAGAGAAGGGAAAATCGGCACTGACGGAAAGAATCCATTCGTAAGCCTGAGGACGGATTTCAACCAGCTCAAACGCTGCCTGAACTTCACGAGTCCGACCATCCGGTTCATACCAATAGCCAAAATCTTCCAACATCCGTCGCTCCGGGCCTGCAACACACCAATGCGCAATTTCATGCAGCGCAGATGCGTAAAAGCCATGAGCAAAAATAATTCGGTGATAAGGAACCGAATCATCTGCCGGTAAATAAATAGGTTCATCATCCCCCGACACCAAACGCGTCTGATAACGCTCAGCAAAGGTCCGATTAAACATGTTGATTAAGTCTTGATAGCGATGAACCATGATTTACTTGATCTGTTGTAACGACGGCGTGCATTTTCCTGTTTTTCCCACGAGAGGTAAAGTCTCGCCACAAAAAAATGCCCTCTGAGGAGGGCATTCAAGAAAGATTTTACGCATAATTCGCGCAGAGAAAGCGGATCAGATTTTCGGTGTCTCAGTCACTACATCCTGATTTTGACCCCGATGACGCAGAAGATGATCCATCAAGACAATCGCCAGCATCGCTTCCGCAATCGGAACGGCACGAATACCGACACACGGATCATGACGCCCTTTGGTGATCAGTTGTGTTTCTTCGCCAGTGTTCGTGATTGTGTCACCGGGAATCGTAATACTGGAAGTTGGTTTCAGTGCGATATTGGCAACAATATCCTGCCCCGTTGAAATACCACCCAGTACACCACCGGCGTGATTACTGCCAAACCCATCCGGTGATAATGTGTCTCGGTGTTGACTGCCTTTTTGTTGGACGACCGTAAACCCATCACCGATTTCAACGCCTTTCACCGCATTGATACTCATTAATGCATGTGCAATATCCGCATCCAAACGGTCAAACACAGGCTCTCCCAAGCCAACCGGTACGGATGTCGCTACAACCTGAATTTTGGCTCCAATAGAATCGCCCTGCTTTTTCAGGTCTCGAATCAGTGCGTCAAATGGTTCAACTTTATCCACATCCGGACAGAAAAAAGCGTTGTTTTCAATTTCATCCCAGTCAACTTTGTCGATGGCGATATCACCCATTTGTGACAGATAGGCACGAATTTCAATGCCATATGCCTGCCGAAGATATTTCTTGGCGACGGCACCGCCAGCCACACGCATTGCCGTTTCACGTGCGGAAGAACGACCACCGCCGCGATAATCCCGAATGCCATACTTTTGGTGGTAAGTATAATCGGCATGTCCAGGGCGGAATTTATCTTTAATCTCGGAGTAATCTTTAGAACGCTGATCCGTATTTTCAATCAACAACCCTATCGAGGTGCCGGTTGTTTTACCCTCGAATACCCCGGACAAAATTTTCACTTCATCCGGTTCTCGTCGTTGTGTGGTATAACGAGACGTTCCCGGACGACGTCTGTCGAGATCGACTTGCAAATCTGCTTCCGTCAGTTCGAGTCCCGGAGGGCATCCGTCAACGATACATCCCAGAGCAAGACCGTGACTTTCTCCAAACGTCGTTACACGGAAATGTTGCCCGATACTATTTCCTGCCATGCACTTTCCTGTTTATTCATGTTGTGGATAACTATTTGTGAATCACTATTTTTCTTTTTAATTCGTTGTGGCTTCTGGAGAACCAATCAGGCTCATGAGACCGACATTCACAATATGTGGCCTCATAGTCGCTTGATTCTGATTTGATGTAAAGCCTCAATCCCAGCGCTTCTCACTCACCAAATCACTTTAATCACGATAGTCAGAAAAATGCTCAGCACATTCAACTAACTGTTGGCGGGTCAGCATAAAGACCCCGTGACCACCGTTGGAAAATTCCAGCCATGTAAACGGAATATCCGGATACTGTGCCATCATATGAACCATCGAATTACCGACTTCGCAGATTAAAATCCCTTGTTCCGTCAAATAATCCGGTG
The DNA here is from genome assembly GCF_024347135.1 of Vibrio spartinae. NCBI lineage: Bacteria > Pseudomonadati > Pseudomonadota > Gammaproteobacteria > Vibrionales > Vibrionaceae > Vibrio > Vibrio spartinae. The sequence continues at coordinate 2,837,246 of NZ_AP024907.1, forward strand.
CATTAGCAAGGATTCGGCGGACTAATTCTAATCCATCCACCCCGGCAGCCAGACCCAGTTCCGGTTCATGTTCAAATTCCTGCGGTAACGAATCCATGTCTTCCTGATCGACATAAGGCGGATTAGAGACAATCAACTCATAAGCGGCTTTGGGTAAGTCCCTGAACAGATCAGAACGCATGGGAAATACCTGCTGTTCCAATCCATGATCCTGAATATTGATCTCAGCAACCGCCAGAGCATCGGTAGAAATATCAACGGCATCCACTTCAGCCTCGGGGAACATATGCGCACATGCAATGGCAATACAACCACTCCCCGTGCAGAGATCCATGATTTTATTCGGGGTTTCAGTCAGCCAAGGCTGAAACTGATTTTCAATCAACTCACCAATGGGAGAACGCGGTACCAGTACCCGCTCATCTACAAAAAATTCCAACCCACAAAACCAAGCCTTATTCGTCAAATAAGCAACTGGCTTACGTTCTTTAATACGCTGGATCACCCGCTCGACAATACCTGCTCTTTCACTCATCGTCAGACGAGAACTTAATACATGTGAAGGCGCATCGATCGGCAGATATAACGTGGGTAAAATCAACTGAACGGCTTCATCCCAAGCATTATCGGTCCCATGACCGTAAAATAATCCGGCAGCGTTAAAGCGGCTGACCGCCCAACGAATCATATCCTGAAGCGTATGAAGCTCAGCGACTGCCTCATCGACAAAAATCTTATCCAAAATTGCCTCCAAAAAGCGCTACAATACTGCTTATCCATCTTTAACGAACATATGAACAGCGAATGAGTGACCACGACCCATATCAGGATGATGACTCAACCCTATTCAACGATGCAGTAAAGGGCGTAAAAAAGTTGCATCAGGATACCATAGTCCGGCAACCAAACAGAAATGCCAAACACAATTTAGCACGCCGCAACATTCGTGATACCAATGATAATGAGTTCTATTTTTCTGATGAATTCGTGCCACATCTTGATCACGAGGGGCCAACGCGCTACGCACGCAGTGATGTCTCCAAATATGAGGTCAAGCGGCTACGTCAGGGGATTTATGTGCCGGATGTTTTTCTCGATATGCACGGTATGACTCAAAAAGAGGCGAAAAGAGAACTGGCGGCAATGATCGCCTACTGTATCAAAGAAGGCATCCATTGTGCCTGTGTTCAGCATGGGATTGGTAAACACATTCTGAAACAAAAAGTCCCGCTGTGGTTGGCTCAACACCCTGATGTGATGGCATTTCATCAGGCACCGCTGGTCTTTGGCGGGGATGGCGCGTTACTGGTACTGCTGGCGATTCCCGAGAAATAGGGCAAGAGCGGCGATAGACAATATAAAAGGTAACGCACTCAGCATCCTCTAGCGGATGCTAATAATTCATGTCGGTTGGAATGGTCATCGATTCTTCATTGAGTTTTGGCCGTTTACCACCGCGTCGCCGATACTGCCGCAGCTGAAACACATAAGCCAACACTTGAGCCACCGCTAAAAACAACCCGTCAGGGATCTCCTGCTCTAATTCGGTGGTATGGTAAAGCGCACGCGCCAATGGGGGGGCCGGCACAATCTCAATCTCATGTTCTCTGGCAACCTCACGGATTTTCAGGGCAAGATGATCAATACCTTTTGCGACAACAATAGGGGCTTTATCATTATTTTGCTTATACCGTAGTGCAACAGAGAAATGTTCCGGGTTGGTAATAATGACATCAGCTTGAGGTACATCAGCCATCATTCGTCGCTGTGCGGCTTCTCTTTGCAGCATCCGGATCCGACCTTTTACTTCAGGTTTCCCTTCCGTGTCTTTGTATTCATCTTTGACTTCCTGTTTGGTCATTTTTAACTGATTGGCGTGCTGCCAAATTTGGAAAGGAATATCAATGGCGACCACAATCAGTAAAGAGCAACTAATCAACAGAACGAAATTCAATAAAATCTGCAACGCGTGATAAATATTTTGCGGAAAGGCATCCAGACTCAGCTGAAATAGATCGACTTTCTGACTATCAATCAAAAAGAAAGCCGCACCGGCAACCAGTGTGACTTTCAAAATAGATTTGAGTAATTCGACCCAGCTTTGCAAACCAAACATGCGTTTCAGTCCACTAAGCGGGTTTAATTTTGACATTTTCGGACGGGCCGCTTCTGCTGAAAAAGAAATACCACCGACACCGCTTGCACCGAGGAGCGCGGCAATAAACAGCGTCACCAGAATCAATATCATCGGTAAGATCAGCGTCACCAGCGAGCCAGATAACACATCAAACAGTTTCGGCAGGTCAAAGATCTCTTCACGGCTCAAGGTAAATAGCCGCCCCATCGACACATACAAGGCTTTGGCCAACATGTCACCAAACCACATCAGTGCAATTGCCCCAACGACCAGTACCGATACGGACGCTAACTCTTTTGAGCGGGCGACCTGCCCTTTCTCTCTCGCCTGTTCCAGCCTTCGGGGCGTGGCATCTTCGGTACGTTCTTGTCCGTCAGACTCAGCCATGATCTGTCCTCCTTAAGGTGCCTGACAATTCAGTCGTATCAATCGACAGATCTGCGCCTGTCCTTGCTCCCAGAAAATCTCATAATGACTGAACAGCCCGGTAACAATGTACCAGCACAGCAATAACCCGACCATGAGCGCAAAAGCAAAACCAAGAGAAAATATATTCAGCTGTGGTGCAGCCCGTGTCATGACGCCAAACGACAGATTGACGGTCAATAAGGCAATAATGCCGGAAAGTGACATGGTCAAGGCAACTTTAAACATAATCCCAAACCACAACGCCAATTCGCGAAAGTCAACGGATGTCAGCCCCCCTTGACCAATCGGTAATGACTTAAAACTAAAGGCAATGAGTTGGAGCATCTTTAAATGCCCATCAGTGGCCAGAAAGAACATCGTCGCCAGAAACATAAAAAACTGCCCCAGTAACGGGGTATTTTGCCCGTTGGCAGGATCAACCATCGAAGCAAAGCCCAAGCTGGATTGCATCCCGATAATTTGTCCCAGCATGACAAAAGTCTGAATCATAAACTGCGTCACCGTTCCCATCGCCACACCAATAATGATTTGCTCAAAGGTAATCATGAATCCCTGTACAGAGAGCAGTTCAATATGGGTAGGAACAACCGGAATAACGGGCATCAATGCGAATGTGATCGCAAGACCAAGATAAAGGCGAACACGGGCAGTCACAAACCGGGCCCCTGTCACGGTCATCACCATCAACATGGCAGAGATCCGAGTCAGCGGCCAAAAATATGTGGCGATCCAATCTAAAATCAAGTTTGCCGGATATGTCATCACGAGCGCCTCAATAGAGGATTTGTGGTAAACGATCAATCATGGAATAAAAGAACTCCATTAAAATCCGAGTCATCCAGTGGGCAAACAACATCAACGCCAGCAATGTCACAATTAAACGGGGAAGAAAGCTAAGTGTTTGCTCGTTAATCGAGGTCGCAGCTTGAAACACGGCAACCACTAAACCGATCAATAAACCGGGCACAATGATTGCCGAAACCATTAACAATACAATCCATAAAGCATCGCGGAATATTTCAACAAAAGCTTCTGGTGTCATCGTGTCCCCCTAAAGTGCAAAGCTACCTGCGAGTGTCGATAGAATCAGATTCCATCCATCAACCAACACAAACAGCATGAGCTTGAATGGCAAAGAAACAATCATCGGAGATAACATCATCATCCCCATTGCCATCAAGACCGAAGCAACCACCAAGTCGATCACCAAAAAAGGGAGAAACAGCATAAAACCGATCTGGAAGGCTGTTTTTAACTCAGAAGTGATAAAGGCCGGAATCAATACCGTCATTTCAACATCTTGCGGGTCGGTTGCCTGAGAGCCGGACATATTGACAAACGTTTCTAAATCTTTGACCCGGGTCTGCTTGAGCATGAAAGCTCGCATCGGTTTCTGCGCCTCATCAAAGGCTTGTTTGGCATTAATCTGCTCATTGAGATAAGGCTGGATCGCGCGTTCATTCACTTGATGAAAGACCGGAGACATAATAAAAAAGGTCAGAAACAACGCAATCCCGATAATGACTTGGTTTGAGGGTGTCTGCTGCAATCCCATTGCCTGCCGCAGAATCGACATGACGACCACTATCCGGGTAAACGAGGTCATCAAAATGACTAATGCCGGCAGGAAACCGAGCATCGTCATTAAACCGAGGATTTGTAAACTAATCGAATAATCCTGACTACCGTCAGGATTGGTGGTCATGGTTATCGCAGGGATACCGGCTTGATTCGAATGCGCGGCCGTTGCTGTATTGGCAATCCCTTGTGCGGTAATACTCTGCGTGACCTGACTATTGCTGGGCTGAACGCCTCCCGGCGCCGGTGCCGCCCAAGACATCACCGAGAATAACCCTAAACACAGGACCAGCCCGAGAAGGGCCAGTCTGTTCCAATGCGATGTGATTAAATGGAAACTATATTTTATCATTCTTTTTCAGAAACCGATTAAGTTGGCCCGCAAAGGGATGCTCCCTTGTCTGGGACCCAGATGCTAACGGTTGTTCAAGCTTGGAAATCAATTGAATCGAATGGCTCGTCGCTCCGACTAAAAACTGCTCTTCTCCCGCTTGAACAACTAACAGTTTTTCTTTGGTACCAATCGGAAGTTGACGAATGATCATCAGATCTTTTTGCTGACCCAACGCTGGTAAACGCATCTTCTTGAGCAAGAATGCCAGTACCAAGATAAAGGCAATGACAAAAACCAAAGACCCCAGTGTCGTCAAAATACTCATGGAGTCACCAACCTCTGCCCAGACGGGAAAGGCACACAAAAACAGACTAAACAGGCTAATTAATCGTTTCATCAACGCATTTATCTCAGCTTCTTGATCCGTTCAGTCTGGCTAATCACATCAGTTAAACGGATACCGAACTTATCGTTCACCACCACAACTTCACCATGAGCAATCAAGGTTCCATTGACGAGGACATCCAATGATTCTCCGGCAATACGATCCAATTCGACAACCGAGCCTTGGTTCAATTGCAACAAATTACGGATACTAATTTGCGAGCGACCAACTTCCATCGAAATGGTCACTGGGATATCCATAATCGTATCCAGTTTCCGTCGCTCATCTTCTGAAATAGGCTGTGATGTATCTTTCAACTCTTCCAGCGGGGCCGCCAATATTTCATCAATATCGTCATCTGATGCCGCATTCGGGTCTTCACCCAGTGCCGCAGCCCACTCATCTGCCAGTTTTTGATCATCAATATCAGACATCTTTGCTACCTACTTTAGTCTTTTACTTCATCTTCTCTTTCAAGATCGGAAATAATATCCTCACTCAAAAAAGCCAAATCTGTCTTCACAACATCAGGACGTTTGATTTTCTGTGAGATCTGAATGGCCAGATTATCTTCCGAACGTCCCATTTTCACGCGGAAAGTCGGCAGCTCTTCCACAAACATAACTGCATGTTCAGGCATGTCGATCGGAATAACATCGCCCGCCTGCAACTCCATCAAATCTCTTAATGCCAAGACTTTTTCCAGCAAATTCACGCGGAAATTAACCGGCACATCCATGATTTCTTCACGCAGCGCCGAGCTCCAGCGAACGTCCGTTTCCATTTTATCCGATTGAACCCCTGCATCTAAAAGTTCCCGGATCGGTTCAAGCATCGAGTATGGCATGACCATATGAAAATCACCACCGCCGCCATCGACCTCAATATGAAACGAACTCACGACAATCACTTCCGTCGGACTGACAATATTCGCCATGCTTGGGTTCACTTCGGAGTCAAGGTATTCAAACTCAACCCCCATCACCGGAGACCAAGCCTCTTTATAATCTCCAAACACAATTTTCAGCAATAACTGAATGACCCGACGCTCTGTCGGTGTAAACTCACGTCCCTCGATTCTGGCGTGAAAACGGCCATCACCACCAAAGAAATTTTCCACCAAAATGAAGACCAAGCGCGCTTCCATAGTAATCAACGCGGTTCCTTTCAATGGACGGAAACGTACCATATTCAGACTGGTCGGGACATACAATGTATTTTGGTACTCCCCAAACTTCATCATTTGTACGCCGTTAATCGACACTTCGGCTGTTTTTCTCAGCATATTAAACAAGCTGATACGTAAATGACGCGCAAATCGTTCGTTAATCAACTCAAGCGTCGGCATCCGTCCCCGGACAATGCGATCCTGTGAAGAAAAATCAAAACTGGCCGCCTCATGCGAATCCGATTCAAACTCTTCTTCTTCATCATCATCGACACTATCGACGCCATGTAATAGCGCATCAATCTCGTCCTGGCTTAATAGATCAGTCACACATCACCTATTGCATTACAAAATCAGTAAACAGAACACGTTCAATCACTGGCTCACCGACCGCTTTAGTCAGCGCAGTCTGAATATCTTTCGTCGCCCGGTCACGTAACTCAATCCGACCATTGGGTGACCGTAGCTGTTCCACCGTCGCAGAAGCAAACGTCGAGAGCAGAGAACTTTCAATTAATGGGGAGTGGTAACGGGCCTGATTTTCATTATCACTACCTCGAACCATCAGCTGAACTTTGATTTGCACCATCCGATCTCGCTTATCGCCCGCCACATTAAACACGAACGGTTGAGGCAAACTGACATAAGCTACCGGTTCATTATTGTTATCCGCCTGCTCAACACTCTGCTCAGGTGCTGCACTTGGTGACTCATCATCCGACCCCATCATAAAAAATGCAGCACCGCCACCAACCATCAGCAATACCACAAGGGCGATAATGATAATCAAAAGTTTCTTTTTGCCGCCGGATGCATCGTCTGCGACACCATTTTCATCTGCCATAATTATCTCTGCATGTGCAACGTACTAATTTTTAACCTTATGCGTAATAACTAATCCCATCACGCTGTGAACTAACATCCACATCAAGTTTAACACCTGTGTCTGGATTATCATCATGAAAAACTGAATCCTGCCCCGGTAAAGCGCCCCGTCCGGAGGACTGACCTTGCCCGGAAGCAGCATAACCTTGCTGTTGATGACCACTGCCTTGGTGCTGTACAGACGTTTCACCCAACTGTACGCCTTGCTGTGACAACATGTCTCTCAAACGAGGCATGGAGTGTTCAAGAGCTTCTCTGGCTTGCGGGGTTGCCACGGTAAAATGCACCGTTGCGGCATCACCAGACATATTCATCCGAATATGCATTCGTCCAAGTTCTGGCGGATCAAGACGGATATCAATATTTTTCAAATTTTTGGACATCATCATCTGAACCCGCTCCGAAAGCTGATCGGCAGCCATTGCATCTTTTGCCAAATAAATTGACGTCGGAGTCTGGGCGGCATCGGCTCTGATATGACTCTGTACGCCCGAGGTCTGTTGACCCGCCAGCGATGACAGTTGATGGGCAATGTGTCCTTCTTTTCCCGTACCATCGTCAATCATTCCCTCAGGGCGAGCTTTACCATCTCCAAATCCAGCCAGACGCTGACGAATCCATTGCTCACGTCCGACTGCACTCGCAGATAAAGTCTGTAATGCCGCCTGAGAAGCAGCGGAATCACCGGGAAGGTTGATAAGCGAATTGGTGGAACCATCACTCTGAATCGCCTGGGTCAACGGATTCACCGGAACAGGTGTTGTCTGAGACAGTTGCTGAGCCGCAAACTGTTGTTGAGCCATATGCGTATGATGTCGCGGATCCGCTCTTGGCGGTAATTCTTGATGCAAAGATTGCAGTAGCTTTTGTGATAGCGCAGCTTTTTCCATATTGCCTTCAGTACCAGATAATGCAGCGGCCTGAGTGTGTTCAACGCCATCGGTTAGCGCCATATTCTGCATATCATCCTGATTAATAATATTCTGATTAATAATATTCTGATTTGGCACGCTGCGGATATTTGTCTCGGCAGCTATCTGATCCGGTGAAATGGTGACGTCTCGATGTACCGTATCTTTGGTCGGTACCTCGGATGAAACAGCAGCGGATGAAACAACCGATGGTCCACTGTCATTAAGTTGGGCGGATGCCTCTGTGAGCTGAGACAAATCAGCGGTCAAGGATTTCTCCCCTGTCAGTTGATGCGCATCCGATCCTTTACCTTGGGTTTGAGAAGAAGCGCTGCCCGATTCAACTTGAGACAACGGTAATTCTGAAGAGACGACCGCATTCTGAAGAGCATCGGCGTCTGTCACATTGACCGACTGCACTGTATTTGCTATGTGTTTGACAGGTTCAGTGACATCCGAGGCTGGCAATTTGTTGCCGTTTTGCGACACAAGCTGTTGTTCAGCGCCTTTAAGCCGGCTGAGTACCGCTTCCCCCTCTCCCATGGTCCGCAATGCAGCGTCTTTCTGTGCTGATGAAGCACTTTGCTCAGAAGGTTTCAAGGGAGACGGTGACGTTGTCGCATGGGATGGCGAGTTTGACTCGGGACGAGGGGCATTCAGCGCAGCGGTATCACCATCGTGCTGATGTTGTCCGCCAGATGTTTTCACGGCCGCGATTTGCGCGTCATCCACATCATCAATATTCTCAGACAAATGCTTCTGAGATTGCGTCTCAGATAAATCCACCTCAGCTTTAGACAGCTCTTTTCCAGAGACTTCTTGATCAGATAGGTCTTGATCGGATAGGCCTTGATCGGACAATAGAGCATCCGCTGACATATCACCAGCAACATCCGATCCCCCTTCGGAACCTTTCGTCTCACCGCTCTCTACTGAAGACTTTCCAGAAGCTGAATCCTCTCCCTTAAATAAAGCGGCCAGTTTGGCAAAAAAGCCACCGGACTCTTGCGACGATTCAGCGACATCACCAACAACGGCATCATCACTAACCGCTTTATGGTGAGACTGAGCTTTCTGTGTCCCCGACGTGGGCGTGAGGTTGATATTCATATCCAGTACTCTCGCAAACCAAACCTAATTGATGGTATTTGCTATCACAGACAAATGACCTTGATGCAAACAACTTGATATTAAATAAGCAAAAAGTAAGCCATATCTGTCAGAATATTCATTCGGTTAGCAGTATTGTGATGTCCGATAGGGTAAGAATTCACTTAAAATCGAGCTTTGCGGGCATACTGAATCGTTGTAAATTCATCGAGTTGCTTCTGCTCTCGTTTAATTTCAGCCTGTTGTTTTTCGGCCCGTTTCTTGTCTCGCAACCACTCATAAGAACGGCGTGTTTTGCGGACCTCAAGCCAATGTTCCTGACAGTTTTCAACTTGATCGATAAAATGCTGCTCTGCGCCTCTTTGTTTCGCAAGCGTCTCGTCTAACTGAGTTAAGAAGCGATTCAGATGTCCATACTGACTTGCCGTCAAGCCGGCTTTTCCCCGATCAATCATTTGGTGGCAATAATCCAGACGATACTGTTCAATCTGACTCACCTGACGGTAATAACCTTCAAGTTCCTGACGGGCGCTATTTAATGCGAGCACGGCTTTCTCTTCATTCTCTTTCACCTGTTCCAGCAAGAATTCCAGTGCATTTTCCATATCATTCAGAACCTATCTGCAAAACATTCTTCAACATACTGACACACATGTCATACGGCACGGTGTCTTTCATGCCTTGTTGCAGGTACATATCAATCTTCGGTTTGAGAGTAAATGCCTGATCAATTGCCGGATCAGAGCCTGGTTTATAAGCGCCAATCGACACCAGATCCTGATTTTTACGACAAACAGACAGAATTTGCCGCACTGCTTTTGACATCAGTTGATGTTCATCGGTCGTGATTTGAGGCATCACCCGACTCACCGACTTTTCAACATCAACCGCTGGATAATGACCGGCATCCGCCAGTTCCCGGGACAGAACAATATGGCCATCAAGAATGGCCCGTGACGCATCGGCAATCGGGTCCTGAAGATCATCCCCTTCCGTCAACACGGTAAAAAACGCGGTGATCGACCCCTGATCGTCACTACCGTTCCCAGCTCGCTCAACCAACGCTGGCAGTTTGGCAAAGACCGAGGGCGGATATCCTTTCGTCGCCGGTGGTTCACCGACTGAAAGCGCAATTTCCCGCTGTGCCTGAGCAAAACGGGTCAACGAATCCATCAATAATAAGACATCTAACCCTTGATCACGAAAATACTCAGCAATCGTCAGCGCGGTCTGACACCCTTTGAGGCGCATTAGCGGCGATGAATCGGCCGGTGCGGCAACCACAACGGCCCGTTGACGGCCATCGATACCTAAAATTTCATCAATAAATTCTTTAACTTCTCGCCCACGTTCACCAATGAGACCAACCACCACGACTTGAGCCGTCGTTCCGCGGGTCATCATTCCCAATGTCACGGACTTACCCACACCAGAACCGGCAAAAAGCCCGATACGCTGCCCCTTACCGACCGTCAATAATCCATTCACTGACTTCAGACCGACGTCCAGCGGCTCAGAGATTGGTTTACGCGCAAGGGGATTGATCGCGGCAGATTGAAAAGAAGCTTTATGTTCAGCATAAATCGGGCCTTTGCCATCCAGCGGCATCCCGACACCATCAATCACTCTTCCCAACAATTCCATACCGACGGGGACACCGGTATCGCCGTGAATCGGTGTTACTTTCGCCCCGGGCAAAATACCCGAGACTTGCTCACTCGGCATCAGATAAAGATGAGCGCCAGAGAAACCGACGACTTCCGCTTCAATCTCACCACTCATCGTTTCGACTTTACATAAACTGCCGATCGGTGCTTTACACCCGGTGGCTTCCAGAGTCAGTCCGACCACCCGAACGAGACGACCAGAGGCAATCGGTCGGGAGGACAATCCCTGAGTTTTGTATTGTGCGAAACGCTCTTCTAACGCTAACACGCATCACCACCATGTCGGTTTGCTTCACAGAAACTTTTCAGTGTGGTTCGGATTCGCTCTTCAATCCGGTAGCTGACACTCGATTCCCCGGCCTCAATTTCAACATCACCGCGATTGAGAGATGGCTCACTCACTAAAGTCCAGTGCCGGAAATCAAGGTCTTCTTCTCCGTAGGACTGACGAATGATCTCAACATCTTCCGAATTAAGTTTCAGTGTAATGTCATGGCCGGTAACCGGCAGTGACTCAACTGAAGATTTCACCGTATCCAGAATCACCTGAGGGTTCATCTGCACTTCAACCCGAACCACTTCTCTGACCAAAGCAAGCACCATATCGACCAGTTGACGTTCGACCTGTGCATTCATCAGTGCGAGGGGCTGGGCGAATTGATTCGCTAAATGAACAAAACTGGCGACATGTGCATCGATGATTTCCTGACCAGCCGTCAGGCCTTCACTTTGTCCGGTTTCTTGGCCTTCCTGATGCCCTGCCTGATAACCTTCTTCTTTACCTTTATCGTAACCTTGTCTGAAACCGGCTTCCTGGCCCTGATGCAGTCCTTCTTGATAAGCACCTTGACGAATCAGTTCGATTTCATCGTCCGTCAATTCCAGCGGTTCCTCTTCTACCAAACGTTCCGCTTCCGGTATCCATCCCGGATCGTATTTCAGTGCCGTGTCTTTTGCTTGACCATGTATATCCGCAGTGTAATCAGGTAGCCCCCACACTTTGGCACGCTCAACATCAGTATCCATTCCCGGACGTAAGAATCCGCGTTTTCTGTCTGACATCGTGACTCCTTAAACCAATCGATCAGAGGAATTCATCAGCACCACCTGACAACATGATTTCACCGTTGTCAGCCATTCTGCGGGCAATCGCCAAAATTTCTTTCTGTGCAGCTTCCACATCCGAGACTTTAATTGGCGGCATCGCTTCAAGATCGTCTCTGAGCATTTCGGCTGCACGTTTAGACATATTTTTGAAGATTTTCTCTTTCAGGGTGTCATCCGCACCTTTCAGTGCTTTCTGCAAGATATCCTGTGGCACATCCCGCAACAGTTTCTGGATTCCCTGATCATCAACTTCAGCGAGGTTTTCAAAGACAAACATCAGATCCTGAATCTGCGTAGCCAGATCTTCATCCTGATCACGCATTTGCTCCATCAGGACGCCTTCAACGTTATTATCGAGATAGTTCATAATATCGGCAGCGGCTTTCAGACCACCAATTTTCGCAGCTTGTGCGCCCGCTTGGCCGGCAAACTGTTTCTCCATAATTTCATTCAATTCTGCCAATGCCGATGGCTGTACTTCCTCCAGATTAGCAATCCGCAGCATCAAGTCCAGTCGATCCCGTTCAGCAAATTGTGCCAAAATTTCAGCCGATTGGTCTGGATCGAGATAAGACAAAACAATTGTCTGAATCTGAGGATGCTCATTGACTATAATGCTGGCGACCTGACGTGGGTCCATCCATTTCAAAGAGTCCAAACCTTTTGAACCGGTTCCCAGCAGGATTTGATCCACTAGGTTATTAGCTTTATCTTCGCCTAAAGCCGCAACCAAGGCATTACGCATAAAGTCTTCGCTGCCCATTCCGATATTGGTGTACTTCTGAATATCTTCCAGAAATGCCCGGTGGACAGCACTCACCTTACCCTGACTGAGCTCATTAGAACGAGCCATCGCACTACCAACTCGCTGGACCTGTTTCGGTTCTAGGTGACGAATAATACCGGCAGCATCGTCCTCATTCAGACTCAACAAGAGGATTGCAGCTTTTTCATCGCCACTAATTGATCCGATATCAACGTCTTGAGGGACCAGATCACCGCCATTTTCTTTCTCATCAGCCATCGTTCACCATCCAATTTTTCACAACCTGAGCAGCGAGTTCCGGCTCATTGGCAACCAAGGCCCGTACCGCTTTCAGTACGTCTTCATCTTTATGTAAATTCGGTAAGTCAATCGTCGAACCGAACTCGAACAAATCACCCGCTTCAATGTCTTCACCAATCAGGCTGGTTTCACCATCGGCACCAATCGGTACGCCATCGGGGCCATAAAGCTGGTCGTCATCGTTACTTGCTGGGTTGATAAGTTTTTTCATTGCCGGACGAACCAATACCAGAATCACGACAATGATAACCAATGCACTTGCCAGCCAGCGGATCCATTCGCCAAAGTTCGGGTTTTCCCATATCGGTACATCGGTGAGCGGTTCCATTTCAGGCTTGGCAAATTGCATACTTAAGACATTTAATAAATCGCCTCTTTGTTTACTATAGCCAATCGCACCGATCAGTACCTGACGCACAGCATTCAGCTGACTGTCAGACAAAGGTTTATAGGTGACCTCACCCGTATCCGGATTCACAACCTCACGGTCTTTAATGGCAACGGAAACCGTCTGACGATTAATCACACCGGTTTGCTTCCGCTCATGACTCACTGTCGTGTTCAATTCGTAATTGCGCGTTGCTTCTTTATGGACCGACCCTTGACCGACGGTCGATCCATCTTTCATTTGTGCAACATCTTCCGGGATAGAAGAATCTGCCGGGGGTTGATTACTCAACGCGCCGGGAACACCCGCGACAACATTTGCGTTGTTATAATCTTCAAGCGTGTATTCACTACGGGTTGATGGCTTTTTCGGGTCAAATTGACGACTAGTTTGTTCAATGGCACTGAAGTCCATTTCAACATCCACCTGCGCAGTATATTGCCCCAACCCGAGAATCGGGATCAGCACTGAATCAATTTTATCTTTGAGTGCCTGCTCTTGCTTACGCTCTAATTCTTGCTCTTTCCGACGTGCGGTTGATAAGGGGTCGGCCGACCCAGAGTTAAGCAGACGTCCATGTTGATCGGTGACAGTAATGCGGGTGGTTTTCATGCCAGGTACGGCACTGGCAACCATATCAACAATCGAATCGATTTCTTCCTGTTTCAGATTTGCACCGGTTCTCAGCGTCAAAAAAACCGATGCTGAAGCTTCTTGATTTTGACGGACAAACACACTCGATTTAGGCATCGCCAGCAATACACGTGCTTTTCGCACCTGATTCATGGCTTCAATTGCTTTGGCTAACTGGCGCTCGCGGCTCAGTTTTAACCTCTCGATTTCAAGACGCTGTGAGACGCCGAACCCCATATCCTGAAGCAGAATATCATCGCCGGCCTGTTTCTCCTGATTCAGACCAGCCCGGGCTAAATCCAATTTGAGTCCGCTGTATTCAGTGACCGGAACCAAAATCGTATTGCCATCGAGTTTGTAGTCTTTCTTGCTCTGATCGAGATAGTCCAGAATCGGGATTAACTCCTCGGTATCATAGGCTCCCAGTGGACGCATTTCCGGCTCTTTCACCCAGAAAAACAGCATCATGATCAAAGCGACACAAATAGAGATAGAAAGGACGAGAACAACCTGACGAATCAGGTCCAAATCACCGACGGCAAAATCGAAACGTGATGAACTTTTCTCATCCAAATCAGGATCTTGATGATCGACGGGCAAATCCGTATCTGCGGAAAGCGCCCCACCGTCGCTTAAAGTCAGGTCTGTCGATTGGTTATCTTCGGCCACGTTGCTTACCTACAATACTTCAAAATTGATACCGAAACGTCACAGTTAAACCGGCATGTTCATCAGTTCTTTATAAGCATCAATGAGCTTATTTCGAACTTGTACGGTTGCATCAAATGCAACACTTGCTTTATTTCTTGCGATCATGACATCGGACAAAGACACACCGTCATCACCCCGATCAAAGCTCGTTTGCAGATTACTGGATGCCTGTTGTAATCCATTCACGTTGTTAATCGCTGTATTAAGCAGCTCACCAAAGTCAGCACTCACTGACTGTCCGGTTGGTGTCGTTGGTTTACCGCTGGCTTCCTGTATCATTGACTGCATTTCAGTCTGTAATCCATCTAGTCTCATAAGTTCCCCCCGATAGCCAAATCTTTGACTCGTATAACCGTTGCTTATCTCTTATCCAGCAATTAGTGTGCCATTTGATAAATAATATTTACCCCGGAATATCAATCCCTGCATCTCTCATCTTCGCCAGCTTATAGCGCAAGGTTCTCGGACTAATCCCCAGACGCTCAGCCATCTCTTTCCGCCGTCCTTTACAAGCAACCAGAGTTTCCAGAATAATGGAATATTCCTGATCGCGAAGCTCACCTCCCAAATCAGAAATACTTGACTGATGGGTGCTCATCTCACTGTGAGCCACAGTTTTGACAGTCGGTGCTTCAACTGGTTGTGATGTCGAGCGCGGCTGATCATTTTCAACCAATCTTTGTAAACTGCCGGCATCCTTCCAATCGACGCCTTCCAAGAGGATATGATCTTCGTCGATATTGCCATTCTCACTCAAAATCAAAGCTCTCTGAATGACATTATCCAGTTCACGCACGTTACCGGGCCACGGATAAGACAGTAGTTTTTCAACGGCTGATGTTGCGATCCGGGGCATTGCGATACCAAGCTTTTTACAGTGACGTTCAACCAAATGCTGCGCCAAAGGTTTGATGTCATCCTGACGCTCTCGCAGCGCTGGCCATGAAATGGGGAAAACATTCAGGCGATAGTATAAATCTTCGCGAAATTCACCTTCCTGAACATAGCTTTTTAAATCGCGGTTACTGGTCGCAAGCACTCTGACATCCAATTGAATACTTTTACGGCTTCCCAGACGCTCTACTTCTCTTTCCTGTAGCACCCGTAATAGCTTGGCCTGAAGGTTCAAGTCCATTTCACTGATTTCATCGAGGAGAATGGTCCCACCTTGTGCTTGTTCAAATTTTCCGGGACAAGCTTGGATTGCGCCGGTGAAGGCCCCTTTCTCATAACCAAACAGGGTCGCTTCCAGCATATTGTCCGGAATCGCAGCACAATTGATCGCGATAAAAGGACCATCTTTTCGCAATGAGGCATTGTGAATGTAGCGAGACATCACCTCCTTTCCGGAGCCACTCGGCCCGAGAATCATGACATTTGCGTCAGTTTTAGCAACTTTCTCCGCTAAAGCGAGTAATTTCACACTTTTCTCATCAGCGACAACCGCATCGCCATTGTCATCTGATTTGACCGGGGCATAACGGCTGACCATATTCAGCAACACTTCAGGTGCAAATGGTTTCGCCATATAATCAATGGCACCTTCTTTCATCGCTGCAACGGCATCTTCAATATTGGCATATGCAGTCATCAGTAATACCGGGAGATTCGGCCAATGCTGTTTGATATTTCTCAATAATGCCAGACCACCCATACCAGCCATTTGCACATCAGAGACCACGATATCAACGCCCTCTGATTTTAGCTTTACCAGTGCTTCTTCAGCACAATCAGCTTCGACCCATTCATAACCGGCCAGAGCTAAGGTATCCACCAATGCCTCGCGCAAACCTTCATCATCTTCAACAATTAATACTTTGCTCTGAGCCATGATTACTCTCCTGCCTCTGAATTCTTATGAGAAACCGTCCGCTCCAGAGGAAGACACATCGTGAAACATGCACCGTCCCCTTCTTCAGAAATCAAGTCTAGATGCCCATCGTGTGCACGACAAACCATCTGAACAACCGCAAGCCCTAACCCCGTTCCCTGCGAACGCGTGGTAAAAAAAGGCTCCATAATTTTATTTTGCATCTCAGCAGCAATTCCCGGCCCGTTATCCTGTACAGAAATCTTCAACATATTTTGGACAGGTCGGAAGAACACATCAATCTGAGCACCTTTCCCGCTATTCTGAATCGCATTCATCACCAAATTACTCAACGCTGAAGCGATTGCATTGGGATTTCCCAGCAAAGCCGTATCCGGATGTTCGATTTCTTGCCCGTAGTCGATCTGATGACTTTGTATCGCCGTTTCGACCATTGGATAAAATTCCTGAACTAACGCATCAAGTGTAAAGGATTTGACGACTTTATTATCGCCTCCCTTGGCAAACAGCAGCATGTCATTGACTTGTTTATCCAAATCATGCAACCGATCCATCAATTTCGTTTGAAAACGTTCACGTGTTGCAGCCGATAACTGAGGCGCAGCAAGGTTAGACGCATACAGCATCGCACTCGATAAAGGGGTGCGAACCTGATGTGCCAATGACGCCACCATTCGGCCCAGTGAAGAGAGCCGTTGTAAATCACTCACTCGCGCCTGAAGCAAACGGGTTTCGGTTAAATCGGTAATGAGGATCAGTTGACCAGTTGACGATGCTGAGATCGCGAGCCGCACTTTTCTGCCATTGCGTAGCGAAATTTCGTGTCCATCATCTTCTTTCGGTGCAAAAGCAGACTGAATCACAGCGTACCAGCGTTCACCGACTAATGGAATTTCCAGCAGCCGAACCGCTTCAGGATTTGCCTCACGGACAATGCCCTGCGTATCCAACAAAATAACGCCGGCAGGCATGACATCCAGTACCTGTTTGTATCGTTCAACCTGATCTTCTATCGAATCGAGATGAGAAAGCTGTTGTGACTGAGATTCTTGCATATCCGTTTTCTGTTCTGTAAAAACAACAATAGTCTGAAAAGCAAAAAGCGTTCCAGACTATTTTTTATATAAAATTCAATCTATTACATCAACAGAAGAAATATGATGACAATATATTGACTCTTTTCTGACGTTTAACGGTTCATCTCATATTTTTTCATCTTTTCAACCAGCGTCGTTCTGCGCATCCCTAGCATGTCTGCAGCACGGGCAACCACACCATCTTGAGCATCCAAGGCTTGATTAATCAGATTCACTTCCAGCTCTGCCAACAATTCCTTGAGATTAACACCTTCAGGGGGCAAGGATTGAGGCGCATTCACATGGTTTATCAAATCCTGCTCTACATCACTCAGTTGAAAATCTTCAGAAAAAATGTCTGCCAGTACATCCCGTTCCTGCTCTTCAATACTACTGTAACGACTCACCTCCGGTTGGAATTCCGGAATATCGCTGTAGCGATATTTGGTTGGTAAGTGATTGACATCAATCAAGCTATTTGGAAAAAGAATGATCATCCGTTCAACCAAATTCGCTAATTCCCGAACATTTCCCGGCCAATGATGTTCCATCAGCGACTGAATCGCTCGCGGCGTAAAACAGATAGGTGAAGCCCCTTCGGATTCCATGCGCGTCAGCAGTTCTTGAATTAACAAAGGAATGTCGTCTTTACGCTCTTTCAACGCAGGCATTTCAATCGGAAAAACATTCAATCGATAATAGAGATCTTCGCGGAATAATTCCTTATTGATCATCGATTCCAGATTGCGATGCGTTGCTGCAATGACACGAACGTTAACTTTAATCGTGGCATTACCGCCAACCCGTTCAAAACAGCGTTCTTGCAACACACGCAGCAACTTCACCTGCATTGCCATTGGCATATCACCAATTTCATCCAGAAATAAGGTTCCGCCTTCTGCCAATTCAAACCGACCTTTACGTGCCGTGAGTGCCCCGGTAAATGCACCTTTTTCATGCCCAAAAAGTTCACTTTCCAATAAATCGGCAGGGATCGCACCACAGTTAATCGGCACAAAAGGACCGTTACGTCGCGGTGAATGATAATGGACATTGCGTGCAACAACTTCTTTCCCAGTTCCGGATTCACCGAGAATCAGCACATTAGCATCCGTTCCTGAAACTTGCTCAATCAAATGACGGACATCTTGAATGCCGGAACTCTGTCCGACTAAACTTCTGAACAGCGTTGTTTTACGCCCAGAGGTAAATACAGAAATGCCTTTACGTCCCAGAAAATCCTTACAATGCCTCAGCGCTTCAGCTAACTGAGGATAATTGAGAGGCAAATCAAGTTCGCCAACATAATTAGAGAATGCTTCCAAAGAGTAAGGCTGTTGATCCATCATCAACAGTGGGATATGAGAGAGATCCTGTAAACGTGTCTGCGCCATCGCAGACAGATGTCCACTTTGCAACGAACCAAGCAGACAGCCAGCCCATACGTCAGACCAATCAATCTGTTCAAATTGAGACGATTCGATTACCTCGCAAGGTTCACCGACAAAATCCAAAATAATACTGATTTGCTGACGAATTGCAGGATTATCCTCAATCACGAGCAGTTTCGCTAAACCTTGCATAGGTAAGTATATTGCCTTCATCCATTAGGTTATTGTTGCCGTTGAATTTCTACGTTGACCTGGTGAGATATCGTTTACTCAATCTATCTCTAGATAAACATAGACAAAAACTCAGACGACCAGCAACAAAAAAGCCACTAATCTATAGTGATAGTGGCTTCTATTCTATTGAATTCAAAAAATATGGCAATACGAAGACGCCACTCAATCATCGATTGAGTGAGATTCTTCCAATAAAACCTATGCACCCACTTCAGAAGAAGTGAGATGGTGATACTCTGAAGGTATCTGATCCCAAGCCGATTTTATTTCTCGAATGATATCAATTACATCATCAAGCAGCTCTGGTTCATTGAGATGATTTGCCTGTGTAATTTGGGTAATCACAAATTCGTAAAGCTGATCTAGGTTTCTGGCAATATCCCCACCATCTTCCATTGATAAACAACTCCGTAGACTGATGATGATGTCCAAGGCCTTACCTAAACGCTCACCTTTGACAGGAATATTGCCTTGCATCATCGCCGCTTTGCCCTGTATCAGTCGCTCAATCGCGCCGGCCATCAGCATCTGTACGACTTTATGTGGTGAGGCAGCACTGAGCTGGCTGTCCACTGATACTTTTTTGTAAGCCTGTAAAGAACCACGCATAGTCTTCCTCTTTCATAAAAACTTCTTGTACTGCTGAACAGATTTATTCCCATACCGGTACTTTTTCAGTGAATGACCGATACCTGATGTTTTCAGTTGCATCTCTTCAACCAGTCGTTGGGTGCGTTCGATTGCACACTGCCACGGCTCTGAACGTGAGAACTGTTGATTTTCTGACGCTTCCTGAACCAATACCTGCAATATCTGATCCCTTTTATCGACTAATCGGTGAATTACTTCAGTATTTATTTCTTCTTCCTGAAGATGTTCACTAATTTCGTGATCAAGATCACTTAATTGACTCAGATGATTATCCATTTGACGAACCTAATGCATTCATCATCCCTGACAGCTGGCTTTGCATTTTACTTGTTGCATCCTGCATCGCCAGAAACTTATCATGAGTTCGTTGTTCTAATGTGTTCATCCGGCGATCCAGTGCCTCTTGGTTATCGTCCAAACGACGGTTCTGTTCAACCATACTCTTTTCTCGAGTACGCAGAGACCCAGTCACACCGGTCATCCCTTGAATCGCGTCTTCAACTCTTTTGGCAAAACCATCCCGGCCACCAAAAAACTCACCAAGTTTATTAAAATTGTTGTTCAGTTGCCGGGTTAGCATATCTTCGTTGATTTCCAATGTGCCTTGCCGGGTCGTTGTAATACCAAACTCCGTGAGTGTTTTTAAATTTTCAGGCGCTTGCTTGATCTGAGAAGAAAAAACCCGTTTCATCCGGGAGTCCGCATTACGGACAACACTGTCACCCGCAAGTGGCCCGGCTTGGCCTGTCTTTGGATCCACATTTGATAGCTCTTTCGACAGCTGGTAAAACTGATTGTATGCACTGACGAATTTGTGAATATCATCTTTGACCGTATCCCGGTCATACTCAATATCAATTTCCGCAGGTGGCTGATTGGCTTTCGTTTTTCCTTTGACTTTTAAATCAACACCATCAATCGCATTTTCAATAATGTTGTTCTTGCTTGACAGAGTCGCAACCCCATCCAACATAACTTTGGCATCCTGAGCAGACTGAACTTCTGACATCCCTTGATAGGCATCAAATGCTTGCTGAGCGGCTTGCAGTTCAGATTGCACTTTTTCCACTTTTTCGATGTAAGCCCGCTCTTCCGGCGATAATCGCGCGCGTTCCTGTGCTTTCGCTTCCTCTGGTGTCATTTGACCAGAGCGAACGGCAGCTTCGATATCTGCTTCTTCCTGTGCTAACTTTTTCTGCAGCTTATCTTGCGCTTCTTTAGGCGTTACGTACGAATCATATAATGTTCCTGATGCGGCATTTGACCATCCGGGCACATTGGAAGACTTATCGATCGTACTTTGATCCAGTTCCGGTTGCGGCTCTTGATAAGAGTCTAACAACGTCCCGGATGCTGTTTCCGACCACCCGGGAATGCGATCTTCAGGACGGACATAATCTTGCGCTTTTTTCGCAGCCTCTGCGGCTGCATTGGCAGCAGTGTCCGATAATTCGCTCGTTGCAGATGCGTCGGGTTGGGCTTTTTCAGCAGCTTGGCGGATCTCATCCGCGACAGACTGATCAACGGCTCGGGCTGCCGTTTCTAATTTTTCGGCAACTTTCCCTGCGATTTTTTGCTGTTCTGGTGTGAGCGGCGTAATCAGTTGTTGCGCTTGAGAACGTGCTTGTTCTAAATCCTTAACCCGTTGCTCCAGCGTTTTATATTCCAGTTTTTTTAAGCTACTACCATTGGGCGCATCAGCGCCTATCTGGATTTTATTATCTTGGCCGGATTGGTTTGAAGCAATAATGAGACGAGGACCGTCGATATCATTAATCACAGAGGCGCGAACCCCTGGGTTCCCTTCCGCAGCATTAATGCCGTTCACGACATCTTTCAGACGTGAATTTGATTGAATATCAACGGTAAAACGACGGTTGTCGAGTGAAATATGCAGCTTACCCGGCCCAAATTTCTCATCTTCCGTAAAAACGTTAGATGCAACTTTATGACTTTGGGCAAGCTGCAACACATCGATAGCGTATCTTCCTGCGATGGCATCAGTTGTCGCTGTCGCTGAGACGACATTTTCATTGGTCGTATCAACTTTTCGCAATGCAAACGCTTTTTCTTGGCGAAAATTTGCCATGAGCGTTTTCATTGTATCCAACGACTCTCCGAGTCGGCCGTAGGCACTAATACTGGCATTATTTTGCGTCCGCTGATTATCGATCCGTTGCTGCTTGGGAACACGCTCCGAATCGACAATCTTACGAACCATGGAATTAATATCCATGCCAGAATTCATCCCTAACGGGCCCAGACTCATCCAATCACCTCAAAATAACGTTACACTTTGGTCATCAAAAGACCAGATCGATGATCCTGATCTCTGGCCAAGCGTCGCAAGACAACAAGTATCTCTTCTTCCGGAATCTGACGAATTACATCACCGGTATCAGCTTCGTAAATCGTCACCACATCCCGTCCGGACTCTTCATCAACTCGAAACGACAATCCTTTATTGAGTGAAGAAACAAATTCATGCATCTGCTTCATCACTTGGGCTCGCTGTTCTTCGTTAATTCGCTTCCGCTCTTTTGACACTTTTTCTACTGTCTGAGCGGAATCCGCTTGCCGCACTTTCATCTCTTCGGCAAGCTTGTCCATTCGTTCTGCGTCTTTATTCACAGAAACACTTCTTGCACTATTACTGTCATTCTCTGAAGCAATTTTAGTGCCATTTTGTGAGCCGTAAGGCTGGATGTTCGATGTGTAGGATGAAACTTCCATAACAATCTCCCTTCCACCTCATTGGGTTCAAATCATCAGACTACTTTGACCCCAAGCTCAAAATAGTCCGTTGATTACCCCAATAGACTAAGAGCTGCAGATGGAGCCTGCTTCGCCTGCGCCAGTACCGAGGTACTTGCTTGTTGCAGAATTTGAGACTTGGTCATCTGCGTTGTTTCTTTTGCATAATCAGTATCTTTAATACGACTCCGTGATGCATTCACGTTTTCGTTAATATTTTCAAGGTTACTGATTGCATGTCCGAAGCGGTTTTGGAAAGCCCCCAAAGAAGCCCGTTGACTATCAACCGATTTCAGCGCACCATCAAGGACAGCTACCGCCAGTTGAGAACCACCGACAGTCGAAACATCGACACTCTGAACGGTCATATCCTGACCTTCACCGAAACCGATTTCAGAGCCCAGTCCACCACCGATGGTGACATCACCAGTTACTTTTTGTGAAGAAGCAAATAGCTGTAATTTGCCACCATCTCCAACAGAAGCCTGAATGTCACTATTCTGCCCATTAATGTAAGTCGCTACCTCTTCCAGATCATCGCCAGTTTTCGCATTAATCGTCAACTCTTGGGCGTCACCGTCTTTATTAGTATAACTCAAGGTGAGATCGGTTGCGTTAGAGACCATCCAGTCTGGAGATTTTCCTTCTTGCGCAACATATGCACGCCCCCCCATATTTTGCGTATCGGTTCGCATGCTACCCATCGTCAAAGATACGGCTTCACCAGAATCAGCACCGATCTGAAAAGATTTGCTACCAAACGTCCCATTGAGGAGTTTATTTCCCCCGAACGATGTCGTTTCAGCAATCCGGTCCAGCTCATCATTTAATGCTGAAACCTCTTCCTGAATCGCATTACGATCCGCACTCGAGTTAGAACCATTCGAAGATTGCAGAGACAGATCCCGCATTCGCTGCAAGATGGATGTGGTTTCATTCATCGCACCTTCAGCAGTTTGTGCAATTGAAATGCCATCATTCGCATTTCTAACCGCCATATCTAACCCGTTACTTTGCGAGGTTAAGCGATTCGAAATTTGCAACCCTGCGGCATCATCTTTCGCACTGTTAATCCGGTAACCGGAAGACAGTCGCTCCATTGATTTCTGAGCGCTATCCGCAGCATTATTCAAATAACGCTGCGCGGTCATACCCGAGATATTGGTATTTACACTAATTGGCATATTGATCTCCTTTAACGGATAGTTGATGTGCTGCTGTGTCTCTCACCTCACTTTCACACATCTCATTTCTCTCAATCTTGTTAACGGCTAGGGATCTATATCCTTTAGAATATTTTTAATTTTTTTATTCAATCGGCCCATTGTGTAAAAAAAGCGTGAATCACTTCAAAATTTATTGTCTAGATAACATCTCTCAATACAAAAAAATCCAGCCGAAGCTGGATTTTTAAACAAAGTCTGTCTTGTAGTGAATGGCTTATCCAAGCAGGCTCAATGCTGAGTTTGGTGCTTGTTTGGCCTGTGCCAGAATCGAACTTGATGCCTGACCCAGAATCTGAGATTTGGTCAATGCAGTTGTTTCTTTCGCAAAGTCGGTATCTTTGATTCGGCTCTTCGATGCATTCACATTCTCATTAATGTTATCCAAGTTACTGGTTGCATGGTTGAATCGGTTCTGGAATGCACCCAGTTCAGCACGGTGACTATCAACATACTTTAATGCTGAGTCAATGATAGCAACCGACTGTTGTGCGCCACCGACAGAAGTCACATCAATGGTATCGACGGTGACACCTTTCCCTTCGCCAATCCCTAACTCGCCCGCTAATGCACCACCAAATGTAACATCACCATCAACTTTATTATTGCCAGCAAAGACTTGTAGTTTGCCATCCTGATCAACTGACGCTTTAATCGCATCGGTCTGACCATTGATGTAGGTTGCAAGCTCTTCAATATCATCACCCGCTTTAGCAGAGATAGCGATGTTTTGCTCTTGTCCGTCTTTGTCTATCAGATTGATTTGGAGATCATTCTGCCCGGCCTGAACGGTCCAGTTTTTGTCCTTACCATTTTCCGCGATATAACTGGTACCACCCATCTGGCTATTATCGCTGCGCATATTTTTCAGGTTCAGCATAACGGCTTCACCATTATCAGCACCAATCTGGAAGGATTTCGTCTGGAAAGTACCGTTTAAGAGCTTGTTACCACCAAAAGAGGTTGTTTCCGCAATCCGATTCAGTTCGTCATTCAGTGCTGTCACTTCTTCTTGAATCGCAACTCGATCAGATTTAGAGTTCGAGCCATTCGAAGACTGGAGTGACAAATCACGCATCCGTTGCAGAATGTTAGTGGTTTCGTTCATTGCCCCTTCAGCGGTTTGCGCAATAGAGATACCATCATTCGCGTTGCGTACAGCGACATCTAAGCCGCGGCTTTGTACATTCAAGCGATTCGAAATTTGCAGACCTGCAGCATCATCTTTCGCGCTATTGATTTTAAAGCCTGATGATAAACGTTCCATTGATGAATTCTGAGCTTGTGTTGCAGAATTCAGGTAACGTTGTGCGGTCATTGCTGATACGTTTGTGTTTACATTCACTGCCATGATGACTTCTCCAATTGATTTTCCGATGTTTCCGGTTTCCGACGTCTCGGAAAACCAAGTAGCTCTCTCAAAGTTACTTTTATTAACGACGTGGATGGGGAAATCTTAAGGATTTTTTTGATTTTTTCTCGACAAAAAGTCCAATTGCGTAAGGAGTGAGCAATCGATCAAATTCATTGCACTTTTCGCTAAAGATGTACTCAAACCGGACGATACAGGGCGTTTTTCTTTTATTTGTTGCGACTCATCAACAGCAGCAGAACGGTGACATAGATAAACCGTTCATACCTTTTTAACCTTTTCTACAACAAATCCTTTCTTCTACTCGATATGAGAGAACACTAGACGAGTGGAAGACATATCGAATAAATCAGAGGGGAGTCAGCGATCGTAGCAGCGTCAAATCACTCAGCGCATATACTCACCGGATATAATGTGAGCGGCTCAATCATTCACAATATAAAGGACCATCATTCACTGGGTGAATAGGATTCGTCTGATTGGCATCGGAACCCGTGCGTTGCTGCAAAACTGTAAGCCCAAAACGAGATGCAGCACTTATCTCAATCGTCTTTTATTTCCAGACTGATTTACCTCAAGACTGGTCTATCTTAATACTGATCTACCTTAATACTGATCTACCTTAATAAGTATAACGCCATATTGGGCTGTCTTTTGGCTTGTGCCAAAATTGACATACTGACCCGCTGCAAGATCTGTTGCTTCATGCTTTGGGTTGCTTCCCGGGCATAATCCGTATCCCGAATACGGCTTCTGGAAGTGGCCAGATTCTCATGAATATTGTCTAAATTCTGGATGGCATGTCCGAAGCGATTCTGAAATGCGCCCAGTTCAGCTCGGTTTTTATCGACGAACGATAAAGCCGTATCTAAGACGGAAACAGCCCGCTGCGCACCGCCGACCTGAGTAATATCGAGATTATTGACCGATTCATAGCCCATCACACCAATTTGCAGTTCACTGGCGAGCGAGCCACTGAAATCCATCGTGCCGGCAGTCTCTTTGCCGGCCATAAATATCTGCAGTTGTCCGTGCTCATTCACTGAGGCAGAGACTTGATCGGTCTGGCCATTGATATAGGTTGCTAACTGTTCAATATCATCCCCGGCTTTGGCTTCAATATCAATCTGCTGATCTGCCCCTTGTGCATCCTTAAAACGCATGGTGAGCTGATTCTGATCCGACTGAACGCGCCAATCCGATGGGGGCACCTTCTGGGCAAGATAGCTAAACCCACCCATATCGAGCGTGTCGGTACGCATGTTACTGAACGAAAGCTGTACCGCTTCTCCGGCACTCGCACCGATCTGAAAAGATGAGGTGCCGAAAGAGCCGTTCAATAACTTTCTGCCACCGAAAGAGGTCGTCTCCGCAATGCGGTTCAACTCATCATTCAGGGCAACATATTCTTCTTGCAAAGCTTGCCGATCCGCTTGGGAGTTAGAACCGTTGGCCGACTGTAGCGCCAAGTCACGCATTCGCTGTAAGAGCGAGGTACTTTCCTGCATCGCGCCTTCTGCGGTCTGCATGATTGAAATACCATCATTTGCATTTCTCACCGCAACATCCAGCCCGCTCATTTGTGTCCCCAAGCGATTTGATATCTGCAAACCGGCCGCATCATCTCTTGCATGATTAATACGGTAACCGGAAGATAAACGCTCCATCGCTTGTACCCAGGCACTGTTTGCCTGATTGACATAATGCTGAGCCAGCAATGCCGATATATTGGTATTGACTGTAATTGCCATAATTTTCACCTAAAATCACTCAGGATTTTCCCCCTATCGGTGTTTTCAGGGATATCTTTAGTGAAAAAAACCGAGCACTCAGGCTCGGTCACATTATGTACAGCTATGATGAGATGAATCTTATAATAAAGCGTATTTATCGGATGGTCAGTGACTGTAACATCCCGGCTGACGGCGCAAAAAAGTAAGCGCCAGTGACCGCGTGGGTAAACCGGAGCATTTGATCTGTTTTACCATCACGTTCACCATACATACTCTCTAACATCGCCTGAAAGTTATGCAGGGTCTGGCAATATGCAATGAAGAGTAAGCCATGATCACCACTCACCGTTCCATATGGCAAGCTATGTCTGAGGATTTTCAGCCCTTGACCGTTTTCTTTCAAATCGACACGCCCGACATGAGATGCAGCCGGCACATCATCTAATTCAACTGAATCGTCTTTCGTTCTGCCGATCACTTTCTCCTGAGCGGCAATGTTCAATCTTTCCCATGCCGGCAACTGGTGAACAAACCGCTGCATCATCACATAGCTTCCACCAGCAAATTCACCATCGTGGATGAGTGCAACGTCCTGACGCCCTTCATCTTTCGGATTTTCAGTGCCGTCAATGAATCCTGTCATATCCCGCGCATCGAGATAACGATATCCATAGGTTTCATCAATCATGTCCACCCATTCGGAAATACCACTCATCAGTTGGCGTAACACATAAAACAGTAAGTCATGGCGCTGACCGTGCACATGAATCAAAAAATCGACGTCGGTCACGGGCGCACTGATATCCCCCTGACCTAATGGGGTAAAATCCACCAACTCCGGTGGTAAAGCCGCGTCGAATTGTTTCCAGAATGAATGACTGAATGCAATGGAGAGGGACAGGTCAGCACCGGGCTGAGATGCATTCAGTGTCTCGACCAGATCCGGTAAAGATTGTAACTGACGCAATACTGATGCCGCTTCTTGCTTGACTTTAAAGATGGCATACAGCGCAAATGGTCCGGGTTCTGGCAAAATTGCAGTTTGAGGATGAGACATAAAAGATCCCTGATGTGTAGTTGTCTTGGGCCACATCATACTCTGTCATGCGTGAAGAACAAACTGCTAACGTCGCGATCTAAACAAGCCACGCAGAGCATCAGTCTTACGACCATTTGTCATGCAGCGATTTGTCATATAATTATTTGTCATATAGGTTTTTTTTATATAAGCATTTGTCATATAACCTCCGGGCTCTTACAAATCCTCGGCCTTACATATCACCTGCCTTACAAATAGCGCTGCTGGAGTAACGTCAATGCAAAATAGTAGCCATCCGGGCCCATCCAGTAATTGACGAGATTCTCGACGCTCTGGCTGGTATTGGTTGCGCCAGCCAGACCGTCAACGGTGAAACGGTCTTGGTTGTTTTCATGGGGAGCACCCACGCGAAATCGTGCCTGACCATCAGCAAGCACCTGTTTGCCTTGAAACTGAGCAAGCCACTGCTCATTTGTCATAATCTTGCCCCCTAGCGCTGGAGTCTCTCCCTGCTCATAAAAGCGGATCCGATGAATCGACAGCGTTTTAAGATCTAAGGACAGATAACCTTTCAACATGGACAAATATCCCTGCCCTTCAAGCGGTACAACCAACTGTTTCCCCATATTTTGGGGCGTCTCCTGTCTGGCAGTTTCCTTTTCTACTGAACTGTTTTTCTCTACTGAACCGTTCTCGCCTAAATCATAACCATCAACGATATACGCCATCACCCATTGGTCACGGCTCGCCAAATGCGCAAGATTCTGTTTGGCATCCAGCGTCTGCCGGGTCAGCGTATGATGTATAACGCGGTCCCGATAACGCGCAATCGTGTCCGGTTCATCCGTCAGCGTGTGATTTTCCATATTCAGTAATACGGGGTGAAAGTACGTCTTGATTAAGTTCGCCGTACTATCGTGAACCGTACCGAGACCGGCCACAGCCAACAATGTTCGTTTCTCATCACGCTGTATGATTTTATGGTGCTGCACTTTCGATGATGATGTTACGGACGCTTGCTGCCCGGTTCCGGCATGATTTTCATCATCAAAACAACCACCAAGGAGCATGACGCCCGGTAGCATGATCAGTGAGAGTAGCGATTGATATTTCATCTTGAACGATTACATCCTGATAGCAAAAAAAAACAGTGAAACAAACATGAACGGAAAAACAGACGTAAAAGCGCGAACACATGTTAGCGAGTCGACGTACGTTAACGAATCGACGTCCGTTAACGAATCGACATAGGTACCACCCTTGCGATGACCCTCACCAAGCCTTGATTGGTATGCAGTATCAGACTCACAAATTCCCCCCGTTGTAGCGGCCGGGTGAATCCCATGAGCATGATGTGTGAAGTATTGGGCGTTAACGCAAGTTTCTGATGTGCAGCAACCGTAATCTGCTCGACCGGATACATCTCACGCTGACCACTTTTATAGGTGGTGGCATGCAACATGATCTGTTTAAAGCGTTGACCGGTGACTTCACGAATAATGAGCGGCTTATCTGAACGGTTATAAATGGTCATTTTTGACCCGGTGGCACTGGCATTGCGTTGCGGCATAAATATCTCCGCTTTGCCGACTTCGATGTTCTCGGCTAAGGTTGCTGCAAATACCATACGGGTCACCGCCATCAACACGAAAATCAGCCCCATACGACACCATGAAAAGTTCGTCACTGTATTGTCCTATTCCTGAATCAAATTAACGTAATGATCGAGATCCATCCCGGATGAGTACCCCATATGAATTATTTTCAGAACACCTTGGCGATCAATAAAAAAAGTCGTGGGGGTGGCAATCACCTGATAACGTTCCTGAGTAATCCCAAGCTGATCGAGCCCGAGCGGCAGCGTAACGCCTAATTGATCAGCAAAAGCAGAGAGGTTTTCAGGGTGTGGGTCAATCCCGACCCCGATAAACTGCAATTTATCGGGGTGCGCCTCTGCATATTTTTGCCACGCTTTCATCATCACCAAGCAAGCCCCACAGGTTGATGACCAAAACTCAACAACGACCGGTTTACCGCGAACCTGTTGCAAGGTCATCTGCTGCTCATGCGCATCCATCACCGCTAAATCCGGGGCTGGTGCACCGACAGCCAGCGCCTGCTCTTTACAACCACTGAGCATCACCAGCACGCTCATCAATACGCTGAGGCCTATCCGCTTAATGACCATTGATGTATTCCTCACCCATGTATTTGCCATGCTGCAAACGAATGATCCGGTCAGTATAACGACCTAAATCCGGGTTATGCGTCACCATAATAATGGTTCGGTTCTGTTGATGCAGACGTTGGAATATCTCCAAAACAATCCGCTCATTCGCTTCATCCAGATTGCCGGTCGGCTCATCGGCAAATAATATCGGACACTCATTGACCAACGCCCGGGCAATACAGACCCGCTGCTGCTCCCCTCCCGATAATTGACTGGGTAAATGATTGATGCGGTCCTCAAGCCCAACGTCTGCCAGCACTTTTTTTGCAGCGTCGATATCCGTGACACTATGGTAGTGCTGCGCCAACATCACATTTTCTAACGCGGTCAAATAAGGGATCAGATGGAACTGCTGGAACAACAATCCTATTTTTTCAGCCCGGAATGCGCGCCGCCCATCTTCATCAAGACTCGCGGCATGATGCCCGTCGAGAATGACTTGTCCTTCCGTCGCTGTATCAAGACAACTCAGGATATTCATCAGGGTGGTTTTACCCGAACCGGATGCGCCCATGATGGCCACGAATTCTCCCCGACGAATGGAAAGATTGATATTATCCAATGCACTCACATGCTCAAAACGCTTACACAATCCCTTAGTTTCGATGACAAATTCAGACACATTACTCTCCTTTCAACACTTTCGCCGGATCCACTTTCATGGCGCGTAAAGTCGGGATGATTGCAGCCACCAGCGCAGCACAAACAGATAAAATCATTGTGATAATAAAGACCGGCAAACGCAGATCAATTGATGCACTAAACACCGTTTGCCCAAGGATTTGAGCAAGGATATAACCGAGACCTAATCCCATCACAATCGCTGCAATGGTCATTAACAATGTCTCTGACAAAATTTGCCGGGTAATCGCTCGATGGGATGCTCCCAGCGCTTTTTGCAATGCAAATTCATGGCGGCGCTCACCAATCATTGCCGTCAGTGTTGTATTCACACACAGGGTAGAAAGTATCAGAATCACCACCGCAACCACGCCCATCAGGAGTTTGATTTTATTCAGCACTTTTCCTTCTGACGCAGAGACTTTCAGAATCGGGCGAATGGTCAGGTTCGGGTAACGGGCTTTAAGACGTGCGGCATACTGGTTCACCTGCCCCTGAGCATTATCGATACTAAACATGGCGTAATTGGCCTGATCAGGCTGGTGGAGCCATTTTTGTAGCATCGAAATATTGACGATCAAATAGTTATCTTCATCTGCACCGGCATCGATAATGCCTTTAATGGTAAAAGTATGCCGGGTATCCCCCTGAATCAGACTCAGTTGAGAGCCGACCTTCACTTCTAGCTTCTTCGCCAGATTGGTCCCAATCATCGCATTGCGTTGGTCAAAAGATACACCAACCCATTCCCCTTGAACCTGCCAATACGGCACCAGATCTTTCAATTGGGAAAAATCAACGCCCATCGCCACCACTTTTTCTAAATCGGATTGCACCACCCCATACAGATACGGGCTGGATGCCACTAACTGAGCCTGTGGTGCCAAAGCCAACATAGCGCGGTAATCGTGAGTCGATAACGTCGAAGAATCAGCATCCGGACCAACATAAAAATTCGCCCCGTAATGACGCAGTTCATGACTCATTTTCTGGTTGATATCGAAATAAACACCAGCCATGGCGGTCACAATTGCCGCCCCCATGGTCAGCGCAGCAAGCACCACAACCACCCGACGCAAACGCAGTTTCAGGGAACGAATGATCAGCAGGTTTTGCATCGAATGTTTATTTACGGCCATACAAAACCTCGATTGGATAAAGTGCGGCAATTCGTCGGGAAGGGAAATAGGTACCGCATATGGTCATGATGACCGAGATAACCAAAATGAGCGGGATAATGATCCAGTGAAAAGGGATAAACGATCCAAACAGGGCATACCCCATCACTTTGGACAATCCCCATCCGGCAGCACATCCCAGTATGCCGCCCAGCAAACCGCACACGATAGATTCAGCATAAAATAACAAGTACACCTGCCAATTATGGGCACCGAGGGATTTCATCAACCCAATCTCTTTAGAACGCTGTAAAATTGCGTTGGTCATCAGAGAAGCGATCCCCATCGAGGCAGCAACAAATGCGGCTAATGTCACCATAAACAATAAACTCTGAATTTTACGAATGACGATGCCTTCCGATGCCGCGACTTGCCAAACAGGACGAACAGCCGCGTTACTTAACGCTTTTTCTAATTGGTAGGAGATGGAAGAAACAAATGCGGTACAAAACCATAAGTCATATTCATCAGAATCTAACGATTCCAGATTGTCCCGCGCTTTTTTCGACAACGCATTTTCAGGCACTGTCAACGCAGAGACTTTAATACTTTCCACACGCCCTGCCAGTCCCAGCAATGCCTGACCAACATGTAACGGCACAATAACGGACGCTTCCTCGGCACTACCATTGGTCAAAATGCCGGTAATGGTGACCTGTTCATGGTGTTGTTTACCGGCTAACGTTAACTGGTCACCAATGTGCCAGCCCATCCGGCTGGCCAGTGCGGTTCCGACCAACGCCTGCTGTTTGGTATCCTCCGGCCACTGTCCCTGTACTTTCCAATACTGAGAGATAATCTTGTTACCGGTGTGATAATCCGGCTCATCCGGGACAGCAAGGTGCTGATCAAAGAACGTGCCGACAATGGGGACCTCACTCTGCCCGTGATTGATGGTCACAACCCCGCGCACATAAGGGGCAAACCCGATGATATTATTCCGCCAGAAGATGTTTTTGATATTGGGTAATTCCGACGCCAGTAACAAGCTATCTTTATCCATGTCCGTCAGCGTATGTTTCAACATGTAAGGCAGATTCACCTGACCTTCTGGTTTAATTTCGATGTTGGCACCATAGCGCTTCATCTCAACCGACATCTTGTCACCAATCGTAATCGAAATAGCCAGCAACGCTGAAATTAACCCTGCCGCCAGAAAAATAGTGGTCGTTGCCAGCACTTTCCGGCCACGGTCATGACGCCATGACTGACGAAGCATTGTCCATAGCATTATTGTGCCCCTCCTATCGCTGAACTCTGATCAACGTAGCCCCAAGGGTTATCACGGAATGCATCGTAAGAGTTCTGCTCAGTAAAGAAATAGGTTTTCCCCCCGAAGGTATAACTAAACGGGGCATCGAGATTGGTCAGCGATTTACCGTTCACCGGATCAACCACGGTAATCTTCACCACATCGCTGAAATACTGAAGACCCGATTCAAGCATCACTTTCCCGATGACGATCTCATTATTGGTCAACGACCATTTCTTAATCGGAATCGGGTTACATCCGCCCGGGTTACCAATCGACGGAATAAAGATATGTACACCACAGGCCAGACAGATCACCTGATCACCATCCTGAATATACCCCGCATCACCACACAACATGCAGGCATCCAGGACCACACCAAACTTCATTTCACCGGGGTAGCGATCAATGATAAAAAAGCGCACCACTTTACCGTCACTCGCAATCCACTGATAACGGTGTAACTTGCCGTCTTTCAGGGTATCGGTGATCGGAATGTGGACCGCATCATCGGCGGACAACGTCATCGTCTGCGCCGGTGAACGCGTTGGCGGCTGAGACGCCACGGCATCCCAGTACAGTAAACTGCAAAAAATCATCACCAAGCTGACAGCGAAACTTTTCGCCCGGCGACGGTGAATATTCAGTTGGGCCTGAAGTTTACGTCTTGCGATGGGCTGCTGTTGTGCTTTCACTGCATTTTTCAACGGCTTCACATCACTCCACATCATGATACTCAGTGGAATCAGACTCAGTGCCAGCACACAATACGCATACAACCAGAAGAAATTGGTCACTTTTGAAACGTAACTCAACAGTCCCTGATACAGATCGATCATCTGTAACTTCATCCCAGCCAGAATCACCTCTCCGGAGAGCGGTAAAATTGCCAGTAAAATGAAGATGAAAAAGACGCTATTTTTTAAGATACGCGAGCGCTGTTCGAAAACTTTACCGGTAAAAAAGTAAACCGAACCAATTAAAACAAACCCGAATAGCAAGGCGGTCACATTCAGGATCAGTTCGGTATTGATCACACTGGTGGCAGTCATCATGTCCAGTTTTGCAATTCGGGCCCACATAAATGCGGCCAATACCGTCACAATCGCCTGCCAGACCAACAACACCCGGGTCGGTCGGGTACTCAGTAAACCGTAGCCCAATAACAACAGGCATATCACGATGTAGGCACAGCCGATAGAGAAAATATAGACTTGGCTGTAAGGCAACAACGTATAAGCACAAACCCCAATGACAACAGGCAGCACAAACCACCAGAACCTTTGCTTATACGACGTATTCGCACCCGACCAAAGCAAGCCGAACATCATCGCGGGGAGAAGAAAGTGGGAAAGAACCTGAGAAAGATAAAAACTCATATCCGCTCACATGATAAATTTTTTCAGGTGACTTTGACCAAGAGCAAAGCCACCTTTGTATGAATCCCAGACTTGGCGGGAGGTTTAATTCAGACCAACATATTTAAATTTGTAATTCACATCAAAAGGCTTGTACCAACGGCCAACGCCTGTTGCTTCATCGGTGTGACGAAGCAGACCACCTTTCGATGGTGGGTCAATATGGAAAGAAAGCTCATAATTACCCACACCAAGCATTTTCACATTTGAACCATAATGAGGACCGTCTGAGGCAATCATTGGCATGAAAGTCCCCTGTTGAGTTTTACCGGTATCCAAGTTCTTCATTTTGTAGCTGATCGTCAGGTACGGAATCCATTCACCAGCCGCAAAGCCATTTTTATTGCCTTTCAGTGCATGAATGTCCGCTTCAAGGTGAACATCTGCCTGAGAAGCGGCCATCATCATACCTTGGGGTTCCATCGTGACCGGTTCCAGATAAACAGCGGCCAGTTCCATACCGTTCATTTCAACGGTCTCCCCTGCCGGGTGTTCACCCGCAATCGCTGCGGTCCCAAATGTCATTGCTGAAATCGCAACTGGAATTAAAAATTTATTCGTCATTAAAATTATTCCTTCAATAAAAAGTTGTCACAGACTGAAATTGCCATAGATTGAGCTACGCGGTTTGTCTACCCTGACGCCGAATGACGAACAATGCCAAAATCGCGGCTGCAACCAGCGCGAGTTGAGGTATTAACGTTTCAGCATAAGGATAAACCCCCAACAAACTGATTTGCGGAACTGCCTCTATGAGTGTCGGGTTAAAGACTTTGGCTTCAATAAGTTCTAAAACACCGTTACCGGCAAAGACAAATGCCATCAGATACATAAATCCACCGGTGAAGATAAAGAAAGGTTTGAGTGGTAATTTCACGACGCTATAACGCATCAAGAAAAAGATAACCGTTAGAATCACGATCCCCACACCGAGCCCGCTCAAGATCCCGATGAGTGAATTTGATGAACCGTCAGCCCCCAGCGCATAATAGAACAGCACGGTTTCGGCACCTTCACGGTAAACGGCTAGAAAGCTGGCGAACCACAGACCGGCAATCGAACCTGCGGTGAGTGAGCGGGATAATTTATTTTCGAGATACTGTTTCCAATGGGTTGCTTCCACTTTCGACAGCAACCAGTAACTCATCATGAACAGCACCACAACCGCGATCAGCATTGTGATACCTTCCAGCATTTCGCGACTCGCGCCAGCATTGGTAAACAACCACTGGAACAGGGCCGCTGTGATCAAACTGCATATCACGCCAACCACGACGGAATTCTTGATAATATAGAGTTTGTCGGTATGGTCGTTCTTGACCAGATAAGCGGTAATTGCAGCGACAATCAGTAACGCTTCCAAACCTTCACGGAGAATAATGGTGAGGCTGGCGATAAACATTGCCCAAATCCCCTGACTACCGCCGCCTAACATGCTGGCACCTTGGTCCAGACTACGACTCAATGCCTGTTGTTGCGCCTGAATATCAGCCAGTTCAGAGCGGGCTTTCATCATACTGACCAGACGGGTAAAGTAACCTTCCAGTTCAGATTTCAGTGCACTATCCCGCGCACCAATAGCATTTTCCATGCCTGTTGATTCGAAGCGATCAAAATACGTATCCTGAACCGCTATCATCGCATCAGCAACCTGACCTTGTTGGTAGCGGTCAACCGCCTGAGCGATAGCAGCATCAATGCCGGTTATCACTGATTGCCAGTCTTGCTTGACGTCTGAATGCTCAACTTCCTGAGTCTGTTTCTGATCATCACGAGTCGCTGGCAGCCCCGGGAGATCATCTTTCAGCCCTTGTGTCAGCGTGGCAACCTGATAACCAAATGCGACCAAACGTTGCATGGCATATGGCTGATCGGCCAAATCAATCATGGCTTTGAACATGTCATTATATTGCGCGGCTTTTGCACCGGAACGATTCAGGCGGATGGCGGTTTCCAGATCAGAGTTTTTATAACCATCAAATTGTGCCTGTCGTATCAGCTTCACTGCGGCTTCCCGCTTTGCCTGTTGCGCCTGTTCTGTCTCAGCCTGAGTTGACGTGCGATAACTGGCCAAACCTTGGTTAACCAGCCGTTCAATGGTCAGAACTTGCTCTCGCCAGTAAGGTAAAATTGACGCATGATGGATGTTCGCCGTTTCCGCGACCAACTGTGTTCCTGATTCCAGAATCGAGGGAACTGATGCGATTTGAGTTTTGAGCCAGTCGACATTTTCCTTCACGTCATCGAGCGACGCCTGATTGCCAATCATCTTCCGAATTTCACTAAATTTAGCTTCTAGCTGATACGCGTATTTCTGGGAATAATTAATTCGGATGGGGCCTTCCAGACCTTCAAACACTTCAAAATATGCCATTTGCACCGTGTGCTTCGCTTGTACAGCATCACCATGCGCATAAAGTTGTACCGTGGTATCCAGACGCGTATTGATATCATCCGCAGCAGCCTGATAATCAAGCACCGCTGCTGCAACAGAGTAATTAAAAGTAAAAATCGTAGTAATAATGAAAAGCTTTACCAGCTTTAACATAACAAACATCCTGCGAGCCAATCACAAATAAAAATACTAAAGAAAATAGTTATCATTTGCAATAGAAAGATTTTGTTACATTTGAAATGTTACATTCGGAAAATGAATCCAGAGAGGAAGATATAACACGAGGTCATGATTTATGAATGGCATTCATACAGGTCGCGATCTGAAACGCAACCCGATTTCAAAACCGTGTTCGAACCTGTTGGAATAATGAGTACCACTCAGAAAAGAGAAAGGACAAAAGCCAGAACATTCTGGCTTTTAGGCTTGCGTATTGTTGCCCCACAACCAAGGATAACCGTCAGCCAATTCAGCCAAGAACATAATTCGAGCATGACCCGCGCTACCCTTGAAAAGATCAGAGGAGCCATGAACCATCATTGATTATGTTGATTTTCATACAGTAAAGCGCGATGAAACGATATCCGTTTTCTCGCCCTAAAGGGATTTACCCAGACTGGCAGCTATATCATCTTGACGTTCAACAATCCATTGACTATCAAATGGTCCCCAATCGGACAACCGGTAGTACCCGTCATTGTGTCGTCTCCCGTCTTGGATAAACATGAGTTGAATGCCGATAGCCGGTAATGCTTTCAACACATCCTGAATTGTGCGACGAGGCCACCCGGTATGTTCAATTAATCTGGGGACATTTGGCCTGTCTAGATTTTCAACCAAGTAAGCTAAATAAAGCCTTCTTGCAAAAACAGGACTCAATTCCATTGACACCTCCTATTCACGTGCCAGCCCATTATTTCGGTTTTCACACAAAGAGTGTTGCGTTCGATCAATAACTTCATTTTTATCTGTCACTCGATGAATAAAATGCCTCTCATATCAATCAAGCTGCTGTAAATCACGACTTTGTCAGCGCACTCACTTCCTGCTACGATGCGCTCACAGCCTGCTCTAATTTGAGGAATCATATGACCATTACGCTTTATGGCATCCCCAACTGCGACACCATAAAAAAAGCACGTCGCTGGTTAGATGCTGAAAATATCGACTATCGATTTCACGATTTCCGTAAAGACGGAATCCACGCTGAACTCGTTGAAGAATTTTGTCACAATTTAGGATGGGACAAGGTGGTCAATAAACGTGGCACAACCTATAGACAACTGACTCAAGCACAAAAAGACAGCTTAAACAGTACAACCGCGATTCCCCTATTGGTTGAATCCCCAGCCATGATTAAACGTCCGGTTTTGGTGGTAGGTAACACTTTCCACCTTGGTTTTTCTCCTGAACAATACTCTGAGATATTTGCATAGAAAGGAACAAATGGATGAGCGATAGTCCGGTACTCGCCCTTGCTAAAGAATTAATTTGTCGTCGTTCGGTTACACCGGAAGACGCAGGATGCCAAGACTTAATGATAGAACGGCTCAAGGCTCTCGGCTTTGACGTTGAAATCATGGTTTTTGAAGACACCACCAACTTTTGGGCCCGACGAGGGACACAAGCCCCCCTATTTGCCTTTGCCGGCCATACCGATGTTGTGCCTGCCGGAAAAGCAGAACTATGGCATACCCCCCCATTTGAACCGACCGTCATTGATAACTATCTGCATGGCCGTGGCGCAGCGGACATGAAAGGGTCACTCGCCTGTATGATTGTTGCGGTTGAGCGCTTTATTGCAGCGCATCCTGACCATCAAGGGTCCATTGCATTTCTGATCACATCGGATGAAGAAGGTCCGTTTATTAACGGCACAACCCGGGTTGTCGATACATTAGTGGCACGGGATGAAATCATTGACATGTGTATTGTCGGAGAACCCTCCAGCACCCACGCCGTCGGTGATGTGGTCAAAAATGGTCGCCGAGGTTCACTGACCGGTGATTTAGTCGTCAAAGGAATGCAAGGCCATGTCGCCTATCCTCATTTAGCCAATAATCCGGTCCATCAGGCACTGCCCGCATTGACCGAACTTGCCGCGATTCAATGGGATGAAGGGAATGAATTTTTCCCGCCGACGAGCTTTCAGATTCCAAATGTACAAGCGGGAACCGGTGCATCCAATGTGATTCCGGGTGAATTCCATGTCCAATTTAACTTCCGTTACAGTACGGAACTGACAGCAGAAGAGATTCAGCGTCGCGTGCATTCCACATTTGATGCCCATGGTCTGGATTATGATCTGAAATGGACTTTGAATGGCAAACCGTTTCTAACTGATGCCGGTAGCCTTGTGGAAGCCGTTACCCAGTCTGTCAGCCAGATTAACCATAAAGAACCGGCACTACTCACAACCGGCGGAACATCCGACGGTCGGTTTATCGCACAGATGGGCGCTCAGGTTGTTGAACTCGGTCCGGTCAATGCGACGATTCACAAAGTCAATGAATGTGTCAGTATCCCTGACCTTGAGAAATTGACCGATATGTATCAACACACATTGAACAACTTACTGGCCCGATGATATGACGCCTGAGCAATTAACCGGAAAAAGTGAGCAACATCTGCAAGCATGTCTTGTGGATACCAAAACCTTCCTGATCCATCCG
Source organism: Vibrio spartinae (assembly GCF_024347135.1). Taxonomy (NCBI): domain Bacteria; kingdom Pseudomonadati; phylum Pseudomonadota; class Gammaproteobacteria; order Vibrionales; family Vibrionaceae; genus Vibrio; species Vibrio spartinae. Next base: position 2,876,825 of record NZ_AP024907.1, read on the forward strand.
CAGGTTGCTCAAGATTTTCTGGCGTTGAAACAGGCCGCTCACCAAGCCGGATTCCAGTTACAAATTGCCAGCGGATTCCGTAATTTTCAGCAGCAGCTTGCGATCTGGAATCTAAAATTCTCAGGAGAACGGCCGCTGCTCGACTCACAAAGTCGGCCGCTCGATGCTTCAAACATGCCAGAGCAAGAAAAAGTTCTGGCCATTTTACGCTGGTCGGCACTTCCCGGCGCCAGCCGGCATCATTGGGGTACAGACTTTGATGTCTATGACAGAAATGCGTTACCCGCCAATGAATCGCTGCGTCTGGAACCATGGGAATATCAATCCGGTCATCAGGCTCACTTTTCGGCATGGTTAACCAAACACCTCTCCCAATTTGGTTTTTTCCTGCCGTATCAGCGGGATCGGGGCGGTGTGTCGGTCGAACCTTGGCATATCAGTCATCATCTCGTTGCAACACAATGTCTGAATCAAATGTCACCTGACATCATCTTTCAGGCATTGGCTGACGAGTCGATCGCAGGCAAAAATACGATCCACAAAATGTGCCATACTATCTACACCCAATTTGTCATCAATATCGAACAGAGCGGTGCGTAATATGGATTTCCTGACTTCACCCTGGTTCATCATCACCGTCATTATCAGCATCATTATTGGCAATATTGCCGCGCTAAAATATCTGACGCCCAAAAACCTCGATAAGCTAACCAAGAAACAGGGAAATGATTTAGATCGATTGATCGAGTTAGATAAAAAACATCAACAAGAGATCAAAAAAAGGGATGAATAATCATCCCTTTTTATCGCAAATCACCGTCTAGTGCGATTGATGAAACAATGCTGATAGCGCGTCAGAAAAAGCTTTAAGCTTTTCTTCAGTAACAGGTTTATCACCCTTGCCTGTGATATTAACAGACGTCCGGTTACCTAAGTCTCCCAACAATAATGTATATGTACCGTTATCAAGAGAAATCGGTGCAACACCAAGCGCTTGCCAGACTTCATCATCCGGTTGGCTGAATTTAACTTTTATCGTACCTTGAGAGCGGTTGCGATCTTCAACACTAAAACCAATCTTAGCCAAGGTATCTGGCAGGCGTTGCCACATATTGGTATATGGTGTTCTGGCAATCACAACTGGCAAACCACTGCGATCAGCTCCCATGGCGACGGCAATCTGTTGAGCCATTTGACGAGATTTCCTCGCCGCTTCTGCCTGAGCCTGTCGATCATATTGCGTCGTTATCGCATTCGCCATGATCACGGTATAACGATTCTGAATGTAGATCGCTTTTTCTGCTGCCGAATCACGCTGCTGCATGTCCAACAAAGAGACCTGAATACCGTATTTTTTCCCCTGCTGTAAACGGGTATAGCGATATCTCGCTTTCACGGGTGCAACTTCATCTTCTGCTGACCATGATATCCAAGCGGTATCAATCAGCGACGGGCGAGACTGCGAACGTGCGACTTGATGCTGCTCTAAATACTGTGAAATGACATGCCAGATTTCATCAGCAAGCTGTGGTTGCACAGTCCAGAATGTAACTTGGTTCTTCTCACTGTCGATCCGCACCCCCGGGATCAAAGCCAACACGGATTGAGGCGGACGAATATCCACATGTTCCCCCAATCCACCCTGGAATTTTCCATCCGGAATATCGTAATTGTGATAGCGCTGTAATTCAGCATCCTGAGGCATTTTCCAAGCCGTAGATAATTTTGCGTTTAAATAATCAAAGTCGCCTTCTGCTGTCTGTCGTGTCAACGCACTATTAGAACATCCAGACATCATGAATACAGCCAGTGAACTACAAACCAGCTGATTGAAAAATTTCATTCATACTCCTACACGAAAACCAAAGCTCGGCTCCGTACAACTATTCTCGTACAACGATTGCCATCCCATGATGCTGGCACAGCAATCAAACCTCAATATACATACCCAAAGTGTTCACCAAACCAAACAACATTCAGTCCGGCAAACTATCTGTCTCGAAATCGATCTTTTTCTCGCAACTCATCTTTTCCAGAAACATTTCCCGATACAGATATTCGTCAAAAACCTATCGTAATCCGGCAGAAGCCAACGCCTGTAATACAACCGACTGATGGGATTCTGATAATTCGGTCATGGGTAAACGTAACAAGCCGCCATCAATCAATCCCATTTGATGGGCTGCCCACTTCACTGGGATCGGGCTCGACTCAACAAACAAGTTTTTATGCAGAGCCATTAACTTTTCATTCAACGCTTCAGCGGCATCAAACTGCCCGTCTAAGGCAAGATGCACCATTTGTGCCATTGCTGCTGCTGCAACATTGTTGGTCACGGAAATCACCCCATGACCACCCAACTTGATAAATTCCAATCCAGTCGAGTCATCACCGCTCAGTAAGACAAAGTCTTCGCCGCAAAGTTCACGATGTTTCGCGACCCGACTCAAATCACCGGTCGCATCTTTAATACCGATAATGTTTTTCAGTTCAGCTAAGCGCGCGACAGTTTCCGGCTGCATATCCACCGCCGTGCGGCCCGGTACGTTATATAAAATCAGCGGGATATCGGTCTCTTCTGCAATGGCTTTATAGTGAAGGAACAAACCTTCTTGCGTGGGTTTGTTGTAATAAGGCGTGACACTCAAGAATCCGGAAATACCGGTATTACACAACAGACGGCTAAATGTCAGAGATTCGTGTGTCGCATTCGCACCTGTCCCGGCAATCACAGGAATACGGTCTTGTGCATACTCAACGGTTTTTGAGACAACTTTGACATGCTCTTCAATGGTCAGTGTTGCAGATTCTCCAGTGGTGCCAACAGACACAATCGCATCGGTTCCAGCATCTACATGAAAATCGACCAATTTTTTGAGACTTCCGTAGTCTACTTCTCCATCGCTATCAAAAGGGGTAATTAGTGCGACTATACTTCCAGAAAACATGTCTTTCTCCATAAGTTGAATCTCACTGCATGGTACTGTAAGGATACTGAGAAACACAAGTGAATAAGTTCGCTTATTTGAGTAAAACAAGAGAATCTATCCAAATGATTTATCGGGGTTGTTGCTTGATGTTTCGGGGAATATTTGTCCGGATGAATCGAATTTCAGTTTTCGTGCAGTCTGACTTGAGTCTCTCTGACTCTCAGGGTATAAAAACCCGAGAATATTAGAGTGCGACGACTAGACAGTACCATTTGTTATTGATAAACAGACACACACTAACAATATAAAAACGCACAAAACAGGACGTAGCTAACGATACGACCTAACCATACGGTGCCATATCACTTAAATTGAGAGAGTAAGGACAAAAATCATGACAATCGAAGCTGGACAAACTGCACCAGATTTCACCCTGAATGACCAAGACAACAACCCTGTGACGCTCTCCGAGCTGCAAGGAAAGAAGGTCTTGATCTACTTCTACCCACGCGCTTCAACACCTGGCTGTACCGTTCAGGCGCAAGGGCTGCGTGATACGAAAGCAGAGCTAGATGCCCACAACGTTATTATTCTTGGGGTCAGCCCAGACACACCGAAAAAGCTGACTAACTTTATCGACAAACAAGCGCTTAACTTCACCTTGCTCGCTGATGAAGATCATGCTGTTTGTGAAAAATACGGGGTTTGGCAACTCAAGAAGTTTATGGGCCGTGAAAACATGGGCGTCGTCAGAACAAGCTTCTTGATCAATGAATCAGGTGAACTTGAGCATGTATTTAACAAGTTCAAGACGAAAGATCACCATCAAGTCGTATTGGATTACCTCAATAGCAAATAATCGTCCATCCGCTTTTAACGGTCTGCTGACCGACTTGAATGCAGACTTGTTGGTGCATTCAAGTCGCAGGTTTACTTATGATTCACGGGGGCGGCATCAGTTTTACTCCCCCAAATTACCATTAGGTTATATTGGATTATCGGGTCTGAATCCGATGTAAAAATGCCAGCCTGACGGCTGGCATTATGCTTGGCAAATCTCATCATTCAATCAAGATCAAACAATAAACTGGTTCAACAGTTTTTCCTGTTGATGAACCTTATCAACCTGTAACTGCGTGGCATTGCTTGCCCCTTTGGCAGAGTCAGCAACGTCACCACTGATATCTTTAATTTTCACCATGTTATTGTTGATTTCTTCAGCAACTAGACTTTGCTCTTCCGCTGCCGAAGCGATCTGCATATTCATATCACTAATCTGTTGAATAGCTTGACTGATGCGCTGTAATGCCTGATTGGCAATATGCGATTTATCAACCGCTTCAGCCGCCTTCCCTTTACTCTCGCTCATCGCGGCAGATACAGAAGACGCACCGGATTGCAATTGCTCAATCATGGTTCGAATCTCGGTTGTTGATTTCTGCGTCCGCTGTGCCAGCGTGCGCACTTCGTCAGCAACAACAGCAAATCCACGTCCGGAGTCTCCCGCTCTGGCCGCCTCAATCGCAGCATTCAATGCCAACAGATTGGTTTGATCCGCAATCTCATTAATCACTTCCAGAATCGTTTCAATATTCGTTGTCGCAGACTCCAATTGTGTGACTTCTTCAACTGCTTGATCAATTCTTGCTGAGAGTTCATTAATGGACTGCGTGGTATAGCTGACAACCTCAGCCCCTTCATTTGACGCATCATCTGCTTCTTTTGCTGCCGTCGCTGCATTTTGTGCGTTATGAGCAACTTCAGACGCGGTTGCAGCCATCTCATTCATCGCTGTTGCAAGCTGATCCACTTCCAGCATCTGGGATTGCATACCTTCAGCTGAGTGACTCGAATGAGTGGCAATCGTTTTGATACCATCGAGAATATCACTACTAATTTCTTTCGACTGGCTGATTTGATGCTGTAGCTTTTCGGTAAACTTGTTGAAACCAATCGCTAACGTCGCAAATTCATGATCCAAATCGGTTTCCAGTCGTTTGGTTAAATCGCCCTCACCGGAAGCAATATCGTCAATTGCTGTATTCAGGATACCGAGTGGACGAATGAGTCGTTTAATCAGAAGGGATAGCAAGATCAAGCTGATAATCACACCAGCCAGCGTATATAGAATAGAGCTGTTTCTTAATGAAGAAAGTGTACTAAAAGCGATAGATTCATCAATCACAGCACCAACATACCAATGCTCACTCGGCACTTCAGTAAAGTTAATCAGGTAATTTTTACCATCAATTTCCACACGCTGCATACCAGTTTTCAACTGGGCACCGGGTAGATAATCGGTAAATTTCTTCCCATTATATTCTCGGTTCGGATGGGCAATAGTTTCCCCTTTTTCAGTCACAATAAACAGGTGACCGGCATCGAAAAGGTTGACGGAGTTCACCACATTCGAGAGACCTGAGAGGTCCAGATCATAATACATCCCGCCAACCCACTGACCATTTTTATAAATAGGTGTCGCGATAGAAATAATGATTTTCTTCGACGTGAAGTCTATATAAGGTTCGGTGACGTACATTTTCCCTTGTTTTTTAACATCAACGTACCAAGGCCGTTTCCTCGGATCATAATCCGGTGTTGGTTCCCAGTTATCATCGTTCTCGATCACTGCACCGTCATCGGCATACCCCACTCCAACAGCGACGAAATCTGATTTGAGCGTGGGGGTTTCTAACACATTCTTGACGTAATCCCGATTATTGGGATCCAATTGAATAATTTCTGTCATTGAATGAGCCATTGCTTCTTTCGCTCGCATATCAGTCGTGATGCTACTCTTCACGCCTGAAACTAACTCTTGTAAACTGCTGTAAACTAAGGACTCAAAGCTACTTCTAACCGTTCTTAATTGTTGCAAGGACAACAACAAAATCGTCACGATCAAGAGTAACGATGACGCTGCTACTATCTTTTGGCTAAACCTCATAGCAAACCTCTCTGACACCATAATAAAAAACCACATTTATCAACACGACAAATGTGAAAACAAATCTTAAATATCCAAAAAATACGGTCTCTTTAATTATTATATGTATAAATACCGATTTTTATAATTTTATGACACAGTTTGTGAAGGTTCATCCTCTAATTCACCAGAGGGTAAGGCATGCCAAACTGCTTTCACTAAAGTCGCCAGAGGGATGGCAAAGAACACACCCCAAAAACCCCACATCCCACCAAAAACCAGCACTGCGACGATAATCGCAACCGGATGAAGATTAACCGCTTCAGAAAACAAAACCGGAACAAGCACATTACCGTCAAGCGTCTGAATCACACCGTAAACAACCAATAACCAATAAAATGGTGGTGTAAACCCCCATTGAAAAATACCGACAATCGCAACCGGGATCGTCACAGCGGCCGCACCGATATAGGGAATAAGCACAGAAAAACCGACAGCTACAGAAAGTAGTACAGAGTACCGTAAATCCAAAATGGCAAACGCAATGTAGCTCACTCCACCAACAATCAGGATTTCCAGCACTTTGCCACGAATATAATTCGAAATTTGTTCATTCATTTCGAGCCAGACTTTGGTTACCAATTTCCGATTTCTGGGCATGATATTGCTGGCCGTGTTGAGCATCTCACCCTTATCTTTCAGGAGAAAGAAAATCAGCAGCGGGACTAATATCAGGTACACCGCTAATGTCGCAATACTCACCAAAGAGGCCAACGAACCTTTAACGACACTTTCACCAAAATGCAGAGCTTGATTCTTAATGTTGTCCATCATCGGTTCGACAATCGCCAGATCAGCCAGCTCCGGGTATTTTTCCGGCACGGTACTGATCAGATGTTGTAACTGACTATACATGTTCGGAATATCATTAATCAGGTTGCCGACTTGGTTCCAAATCGTTGGAATCAGCACGAAGACAGCGACCAACATCAAACTAACGAAGACAGCAATCACCAGAATCACACTCAACGTTCTTGGTATCCCCAGCCGAACCATCTGCATGATTGGCCACTCCAGCAGATAAGCCAGCACAATGGCAACCAGAAGCGGCGCAATTAAATGCCCCATAAAATAGATAATCAGAAACCCGAAGAATAACATCGCAAAAAGGCTAACGGCATGAGGATCAGAAAAGCGCCGTTTGTACCACCGATTCAACATATCGAACATGTAATGACGTCCTTTTTATTACTTGAAGTTGAGAATAATCATCGAATTTCTTATATTCCGCGGATATATGCACATAGGCCAATGTGATCTGAGAATATTCTAAGCTGTTTTTTTATTGATATTATCAGATATAAGAAAGCCAGCTTCATCACTAAAGTATTGCTTTCTGGCATTGATGTTAAACCATAAAACAAAGAAGATAAGGCTGCACTATGTGTGTCAATCGGAAGGAAATAGCGTTTCATGCTTTCACTTGATGCTTACTATAGGGTTGTTATTGTATAGTGTTTTACAACGTATGCCACCGTTAATCATGCCGTAGAATAGGAAAATGGATCGCATAAAATCGGTCTGCTGCCGATATCGGCACGTCGGGGAAACCAATAACGGAAGAAAAGGTCCTATAGTCAGGACTGCAAAGGAAAAATAGTATTAATATGATGAGTCTACCAATCAGAAGTTTACTCTGTTCATGCCTGTCTGTATCGATATTGTTATCTGCATCAGTCTCGGCTGATACCAATGATCTTCCTGATATCGGCACGGTCGCTGGTGCGACACTGAGTATTGATCAGGAAGAACAATATGGCGACGCTTACATGCGGATTCTCCGTAGCAGACAACCCATTATCAATGACCCAGTGTTAAATGAATACATTAATACACTGGGACACCGCTTGGTTTCACATGCCAATGATGTGAAAACGCCATTTACTTTTTTCCTGATTCGCAACCGCGAAATCAATGCGTTTGCTTTCTTCGGCGGCCACGTTGCTCTGCATTCAGGACTATTTTTACATACCCGGACAGAAAGTGAGCTAGCCTCGGTCATGGCGCATGAAATTGCCCACATCACCCAGCGCCATCTCGCCAGAAGCATGGAAGCAGAAGCCAAACGCTCTCCGGCAACCATTGCGGCACTTGCAGGCTCGCTCTTATTAGCGATTGCTGCTCCCGAAGCGGGGATCGCGGCAATCACAGCGACAACTGCGGGCTCAGTTCAGAGTCAGATCAACTATACCCGGGCAAATGAAAAAGAAGCCGATCGTTTTGGCATTGAAACCTTGGCAAAATCGGGATTTGATCCCTACGCCATGCCACGATTTTTTGGCAAATTATCCGCAGAATATCAATACTCCAGCCATCCGCCTGCCATGCTGCTGACTCACCCTTTACCGGATAGCCGGATCACCGACAGCCGAGCCAGAGCACAACACTATAAACATGCGAATCTCCCTTACGCGAAGGACTATCAATTAGCCCGCGCCAGAGTCGTCGTGCGCTATGCGGGAATCGACGACAAAGCAGCACTGGATTGGTTACAACGCCAACGGAAAAAGAACGACCCGGTTATTCAAGCTGCCTGTGATTACGGTACCGCACTGGTCTATCTCGACAATAAACAGTACGATAAAGCGGCGCCTATTCTGGAACGCCTGCTCAAGGCCGATCCGCAAAATAACTTTTATCTTGATGCCGCATCCGATCTCTATATCGGGCAGGGAAAAGCCAAGCAATCGATTCAATTACTCGCACAAGCACTGAAACAGTCGCCTCACAATTCCGTCCTGACGATTAACGATGCCAATGCTTTAATGGCGGACAAACAATATCAGCGTGCAGTACAGACACTACAACGCTATACCCACAATCATCCAGATGATCCGAATGGCTGGTCTATACTCTCACAAGCCAGTAATCATGTGGGGAATCAACAGGAAGAATACGCAGCTCGCGCTGAATTGTTTGCGCTGAAAGCAAACTGGGATCAAGCGATCCAGTATTATACCCGGGCCAGCCAACTCGCCAAATTAGGCAGTTTGGAGCAAGCCCGCTACGATGCAAGAATCGACCAACTCATTACCCAGCGGGAACAATTCCTCGCTTTACAAAAATAATCCGTTCAAGGAGTCATTATGTCAGTCGTTATTTATCATAACCCCAAGTGCTCAAAAAGCCGGGAAACGCTTGTCCTTTTGGAAAGTAAAGGGATTCAACCTCAGGTCATCAAATATCTGGAAACCGAACTCACGCCCGCTCTCCTGAAAACGCTTTATGCGCAACTCGGCGTTGACAGTGTCAGAGACATGATGAGAACCAAAGAAAGTATTTATAAAGAACTCGATTTAGCCCGCGACTCACTCAGTGATGATGACTTGTTTCTGGCAATGATCGAACATCCGAAACTCATTGAACGCCCGATCGTCGTTGCCAACGGCAAAGCCCGTCACGGCCGCCCGCCCGAGCAGGTACTCGATATTCTATGAACCATAGAATTATTGTGCTTTATTACAGCCGCCATGGTTCCACGCTGGCTCTGGCGAGACAAATCGCACGGGGAGTCAATGCGGTTTCTGGCTGTGAAGCATTACTGAGAACCGTCCCAGATATTCCACCGTCAGCAGAACCGCCATCTGATCCTTATCTGACATATGATGAATTAAAAGAGTGTGATGGTTTGGCAATGGGAAGTCCGGTCTGGTTCGGGAATATGGCCGCGCCACTCAAACACTTTTGGGACGCAACCACCCCCCTCTGGATCAGTGGTGCATTGATAGATAAGCCAGCGTGTGTCTTTACGTCGTCGTCGTCGCTACACGGTGGTCAGGAGTCAACACTGCAAACGATGCAATTGCCCTTGCTCCATCATGGGATGCTTATTGTCGGCATTCCCTACAGTGAACCGGCATTACATACCACTCAAAGCGGGGGCACACCATACGGTGCCAGCCATCATGCCGCGGTATCCGGTCAATTGAGCGCAGAAGAAAAAACACTGGCGCAACGACTTGGTCAGCGTCTTGCCGCATTATCGATTCGACTCAATCCTGCCACAACAAATACATAAACCGTCGCGTTCAAAAAAATAAGGGCCTGAATAGCCCTTGTTTTCACATCTATTTTAATGACATATATCGTTACGGTGTATCTTGAGGCATCTGACCCTGGGACACCGTATCTCCTGAAGCCTCTGCCTGAGAATCATCATCTGATTGCTCGGTCACAGGGTGCTGACGCCACTGATATTGCAATGAAGATCGGCCAAGGTTTACTGGCGGATTGACCATCACCTGAGAATCAACATCATTCACGGACTTATTTCCCGTCGAATTCTTAAGCGCGTCCCCTTCGGGCGATGGTTGAGATAGTGGTTGCTCAGACAATTTTTTCTCAGACAATGGTTGCTCAGGCAGCGCTTGGTCAGTCACTGTTCCGTTAACGGCTGTCTCTTCAGATAAAGAGTGTTGCTCCGCTTGAGAAGGCGTAGCGGGTTGTTCATCGAATCCCATCTCGCCATCGGGCTTAGGCAGTTGTTCAATCAAATTGAGTGAAGCAAGCTCTTGTTCAAATTCTTCCTGAGTGGTTAACAGATGAACCCGGAATGTTACCTCATCCCCTTGAATTTGGATGACATCGACACTCGCTACAGAGCTGAGCTGGTTGAGCGCTTGTTCCAGTTTGAAAAAATGAACGGCCCGGCTTAAATGTTTCACATTAAGAATCATCGAATGGGACGATTGCCCAGCAACCACCACCCGATTTTTCTTGGCATAATATTGCGTTAATTGATGAATCAACTGTGCGAGTTCATCGTTACCATTTAAACGCCCGCTCATTGGTGGCACCGAAATATCTAACAGTTTTTCTGGTGTTTGATCGTAGAGCTTCCAGTTCAGCGTGTCTGACTGAGCCCGAATAATCAAAATTGCATCCGGATGATAACGCTCACTCGCATCACGAATAGGCTGAAGAAACTCACCCCAGATATCCGATGCTTCAATACTGGTAATATCGTCAAAATCACCGACAGGGACGATAAGAGGCAACCCCCGTTTTTCAGCCAGTTGTTTCAATTGCTGAACATTCGCATTCGCAACGTTTTCCCATGCGATATTACGCTGAAAGTTTTGATCTTCAACATACCAGACGAGAATAGTGGCTCGTTTTACCGGCCAGAAAGGGAGTTGTGCCTGAGTCAGCAATGTCCGTATCTGCTTGGCACTAAACTGCATTTTGACTATCTTTTGATCATCTTTCTGACCATAGCTAATCTGAGACAAATAAAGACGATTTCGAGACAGCGCTTTCTTAACCACTGGGTTATTTACAGCGTCTTGCTCCCCGGTCGCCCGAATAATCACATTTTCCATGCCCTGAATTCGAGCCTGGGATTCATCTTGCTCTTGATCAAGCGTGACTTCCGAACGATAAATATTGACCTGAGTTGCCGCATAACCGGAAAAAGTCAGGCATAACAAAATCAGACAAGCGAAATTTCGCATAGTAATCCAAAATACATCAACAATCGTGTCCCGATCATAAGCAACTATTGGTTTCCCGGCAAGAAAACCCTGCCACAATGACAAATATTCCTGCTCCCCCCTGGCAAAAAATAGCATCCTTGAAGCATGGCAAACGTTTCAATAAGTGATAGAATCCTCAAAATTTGTCTTAATCAGGGAAAAAACATGAAAAATGCCATATTAGGCGTGCAGATGCTCTTTGTTGCATTCGGCGCGCTGGTTCTGGTTCCGCTACTCACGGGACTCGATCCAAACGTCGCTCTCTTTGGCGCCGGTATCGGAACCCTTCTTTTTCAACTTATCACCCGTCGCTCCGTCCCTATCTTCCTCGCTTCTTCTTTCGCTTTCATTGCACCAATCCTCTACGGCGTTCAAGCTTGGGGCATACCTGCCACAATGGGTGGCCTAGTTGCTGCCGGAATCGTCTATGTTTTGCTAGGCGGATTAATCCGAGTCAATGGCGCAGATTTTATCCATAAACTTCTGCCACCCGTTGTCATTGGCCCAATCATTATGGTGATTGGACTCGGGCTTGCCCCAACAGCCGTCAATATGGCACTGGGAAAAACTGGGGATGGTTCCATTCAATTAATTGATGGACAGGTGGCCCTCTGGATTTCATGTGTTTCGTTGTTTACAACAATTCTCATCAGTGTCTTTGCCCGCGGCATGTTTAAACTGCTCCCGATTTTCGGTGGCATTATTGCCGGTTATACACTGAGCCTGATTTTTGATGTGGTCAGTTTTGAAGCGGTTGAGAATGCGGCTTGGTTCTCACTCCCCCACTTCACCATGCCTGAATTTAATATTAATGCCATTCTGTTTATGATTCCGGTTGCCATTGCACCGGCCGTCGAACATGTGGGGGATATTCTTTCTATCTCCAATGTCACCGGCAAAAATTACCTGAAAAAACCGGGTCTGCACCGCACTATTGCCGGTGACGGCATTGCAACCATCGCAGCAGCAATGGTTGGAGCACCACCCAATACAACCTACAGTGAAGTCACTGGTGCAGTCATGCTCACCAAAGCGTTCAATCCCGTGATTATGACTTGGGCGGCCGTGACTGCCATTATTTTAGCGCTGGTCGGCAAACTCGGCGCTTTACTCCAAACCATCCCCGTACCAGTGATGGGCGGTATTATGATTTTGTTATTCGGCTCCATTGCTTCGGTCGGTTTGAATACCCTGATCAAGAATCATGTTGATCTGCACCGATCAAGAAATCTGGTGATTGTCTCGGTGACCTTGGTATTTGGTATTGGCGGTATGGCCTTCGGTATTGGTGAGTTCAGCTTGCAGGGGATCAGTCTCTGTGGTGTCGTTGCTATCTTATTAAATCTAATCTTGCCAAATGACTTGGGCGAAAACCATGTCGTTGACAATGCGCAGATGGAAGACTAATACACCGCATCTCCCATGAAAAATCCCGGGAGCGTTAACGCCCGGGATTTTTTATCCGCTTTGAAAATGTTGGTGGTTTATTGATGTTCCAACCCTGTAGATTCACTCTCTAAACACGATCCATTCTCTAAACACAGTGGTAAAAATTTTGCGCGGGTCAGATCCGCCAGATCCCGAGGGGCTAATTCAATTTCCAGCCCTCTCCTACCCGCACTGACGCAAATCGTTTCTTGGTTCTCAGCACTGGTGTGAATAAATGTCGGCAACATTTTCTTCTGACCGAGTGGGCTGATGCCACCAACCACATACCCCGTTATTTTCTGTGCAATGTCAGGATTTGCCATTTCCGCTTTTTTTACACCAGCCGCTTTTGCCGCCAGTTTTAAATTCAGCTTTTGCTCAACCGGAATAATCGCGACAGCCAACGCTTTAGGTTCTCCGTTCAGAGCGAACAGCAATGTCTTAAATACCTGCTTCGGATCCTGCCCGAGCACTTCAGCCGCTTCCAGCCCGAAACTGGTATGATTCGGATCATGTTCATACTGATGGATTATATGAGAAATTTTCTTTTTCTTTGCCAAACGAATTGCAGGAGTCATACGTCAGTCCTTTTTATCAATCAAGCAATGTGCCGCCTTCAGAAATGGAAAAGGCGGCAATTTTGCCGCCTCAAGTAAAAATCACTCGGGAATCCGAGTCAAACACTTTTTATTGATAGGTGATCTCACCTTGCGGCTGATATAACGAAGCATCAACAGGACTATGGGTCTGTAAATACTCTTTTAAAACATCAGCATCGACAAATCCGGTATTCACATAGCCGACATGCTCCGTCAGTTTTGGATACCCATCGCCACCAGCAGCATTAAAGCTTGGAATAGTAAACCGATAGGTTTGTGTCATCTGGATCGGCGCACCACCAATTTTCACATCAGACACACCAGCAGCACTGACCGTCATGGAAAGACCGGCAAACTGCGCATAGGCCCCCGAATCAACGGGTTTGGTCGCAACCTGATTCAGATAGTCGATCACTTCGGCACCAGACATATCGACATAGGTGATAATATTGGCAAAAGGTTGTACTTTCAGCACATCTTTATAAGTGACATCCCCGGATTCAATGGAATCCCGAACCCCACCGGAGTTCATCACAGCAAAGTCAGCGTTGACTTTATCCTGATGTGCCATGGCGATTAAATGACCCAGATTGGTTTGCTGGAAACGCACCACATTTCTGTCACCTTCCAGACGCCCTTGTACTGTGGCAATTTTTTGCTCTAATTTAGCCTTGCCTTTCTCTTCGTAAGGCGTCAAAAACTTCAGTAACGCTGGATCTTCTGGTATCTGTTCATCGACCAACACGCGCTGCTTCTTGCCATTGTGCATCACTTTTTTCTTAAGATTGACCGGTATCAGTTGATAACTGACCATCTTCAGCTGACCATTGCGGAACTCATAGTCTGCCCGACCGACATATTTGCCCCACTCATGCGCCTGAACAATGTACGTCCCGTTTTGCATATCCGGCTGACAATCATCCCCTGGTTGAAAATGTGTGTCCGCAACGTTCGGAGCTTCCATACAAACCGGCTCCTGAGAATGGCCGCCGACAATCATGTCCAAAGCTCCCGGCGCCAGGTAGCGAGCGAGGGCCACATCACCCGGTGCATTGATGCCATGTTGACCATTGACGTAATGCCCCATATGCGTCACAGCAAAAATCAAATCCGGCTGTTCCGTTTTTTTCAGCGTCGCAATCACTTTCTTTGCTTCAACTTTCGGATCCCTGAATTCAACATTGCCGATATATTCCGGATTACCGATTTTCGCGGTATCTTCTGTTGTCAAACCAATCACCGCGATACTAATCCCCTGCTCATCAAAGATTTTATACGGGCGGAACAGTCGTTTACCGGTAGTCTTGTCATAAATATTGGCTGAGAGCATCGGGAAATTAGCCCATAGGCGCTGTTTGAATAACACGGCCAATGGGTTATCAAACTCGTGGTTGCCAACCGCCATGGCATCGTATCCGATAATATTCATCCCTTTAAAATCGGGCTCGGCATCCTGCAAATCTGATTCCGGGACACCGGTGTTGATATCCCCGCCAGAAAATAGCAGCATACTGCCGCCTTCGGCTGCCACTTCCTGACGAATCTGATCAATCAGTGTTTTTCGGGCAGACATACCATATTCATCATATTTGTTCTTCCAGAACCGACCATGATGATCATTGGTGTGAAGTACCGTCAGATGGTACGTTTCATCCTGATGCCACTGTTTTTGAGGGGTTGTGGTACATCCCCACAACAATACAAGTAGCAGCGCGCTAAAAATGGTTTTCGAATGACGCCATTGCGTTGAAAACAATTGAGTTAAAATAAGTGGTAATCGCATAATATTCCTGCCAATTCTGATCCCTGACATGACTGTCCGTTGCTATTCAGGCCACCTTGATAGACCTGAATATAAGTTAGCCCTATACATTAACTGATAAACAATACTATAAAATTATGAACTTAAGGTCACAAATATTTGATGATGTGATCACACGTCAGATACCCATTCGCCAGAGCCCGTATCACATTGATTGACTGTCAGGCCAGCATTCAGCCCCCAACAACAGATATAAAAAAACCATCGCATAAGACGATGGTTTCTATTGTTTTGATGAGTCATGTCTTTATCTGTAAAACAATTTACTCAATATCGATATCCGCAAAACTTTTAATCAAGTCATCCAGAGCTTTCATCTGAGCCAAGAATGGCTCCAGTTTATCCAGAGGTAGCGCTGAAGGACCATCGCATTTCGCCTGTGCCGGATTCGGGTGCGCTTCAATGAATAATCCGCCAATTCCGGTTGCCAGACCCGCTTTGGCCAGTTCAACCGTTTGCTCACGACGACCACCGGAGGCGGCACCGGTCGGGTCACGCATTTGCAGCGAATGGGTCACATCAAAAATAATCGGGCTCCCCTGAGAAGCACGCTTCATCACGCCAAAACCGAGCATATCGACAACAAGGTTATCATAACCATGGCATGAACCTCGTTCACACAGGATAATTTTATCATTACCACACTCGGCAAATTTTTCGACAATATTGCCGACCTGTCCCGGACTCATGAACTGAGGTTTCTTCACATTAATCACCGCGCCGGTTTTTGCCATCGCTTCCACTAAATCAGTCTGGCGGGCAAGAAATGCTGGCAGCTGAATCACATCAACCACATCCGCGACAGGCTGCGCTTGCGCTTGTGTGTGTACATCAGTGATGATCTTGACACCGAAGGTCTGTTTCAACTCCTGAAAAATCTTCATCCCTTCATCAAGTCCCGGGCCACGATATGAATGAACAGAACTACGGTTCGCCTTATCAAATGAGGCCTTGAATACATAAGGAATGCCTAACTTTTCTGTCACTTTGACATAATGCTCGCAAACCTGCATCGCAAGATCGCGTGATTCCAAGACATTCATACCGGCAAACAAAGTAAACGGGCGGTCATTGGCAACCTCAATATCACCAACTTTTACAACTTTCTGTTCCATCGTATTCTCTCTATAAACCCAATATTAGTGGATTGTTACGGCTGTACTACGCAACAAATTCACCTGATTTTTCAATAATTCAGCGGCGGGATCATTCGGGCAATGCTCAATAAAATACTGATAATCCGAAAGCGCCACCTGATGACATTCCAGTTGTTGATATATAAATCCACGGTCACGAATTTCATAAGGATCATCAGGGACAAACGTCAATGCCAGATCGGTACACTTCAACGCCAAAGTATAACGTTCTTCACGCATCAACGCACTTTTCAGTAATGCCAGCCAGCGTCCGATGATCGTCGGGTGATCGCTCACCTGAAGGTGTTTCGGCTTTAATTTGGCAAGTGGTCCTTTGCTACCAATCAACCAAGCTTGTAACGTATGCTTCGACACATATTCGCCAGAAAATGGATTCAAATACACAAGCTCTTCATCGGACCAGGCAACCTGAATCAAAAACTGGGTCGGAAACATCACCGGCTTCAGCGGAAATCCGAGTCGATGACTAAAGTACAACAACAGTGCGCCCAAGCTGACAGGAATGCCTTTGCGATGCTCCAGCACCTGATCAATGAATGCATTACGAGACTCAAAATAAGCCTCGTGATCACCGGAAAATCCCCAATCCTGGTAGAATAGTTGTAAAAAAGCGGCAAACCGTGCTTTGGGCTCGGCATCATCATCCAGATACGCTTCAGCTTCATGAGCCATCTTCACTAATGTCTGTTCTGCCCACGCAACCCGAGTCTCAGGATTAATGGCCTGATTCAGTACCAGTGCACCGTCCACCAGCGCCATCGCATCAAAATCTTCGTCAAATAATTCAATCATAGACATATCGGCCCAGTATTAATGCATCAATATCGGTAACTTGGTCCAAGAAATGTTTGCAGCCATGGCAACCCAGCCGAGCGCACCAAGGAATGCTAAACTCCGCAGCAGCTTACCCCGACCTAGTTTCAAGGTAAAAACGCCTAATGCGATATAAGCCAGCATACACATGAGTTTTTCAGTCAACCAAGCGGCCTCTGGCGTAAAAGGAATAAAGCCGGTCACCACGCACAATGCAACACCGGATAACAGCAGTAATGTATCTATCACATGCGGTGCGACTTTCAAAAAACGATGATGAAGCGCTTGAGAATTCATCATCATCAGCCCGTAGCGAAGACAAAATAAAGCGATACTGGTCACAATGGTGAATAGGTGAAAATATTTTAATCCCAGATACATAAACGTCCTCTTATGGGCACTCTTTTAGCAAAAATAAAACTAGGGCAGAAAGCAACCGACTGTCACGCGATCATTGCCAGAATCATCTTGCTCAGTGCGGACAGACTGATAACCCAGAGATTGCAGTAATCCTCTGACTAATTCAGCTTGCTCATAACCGTGTTCAAACAGCAGCCATCCCTGAGGTTGCAGGTATTGCTTTGCCGCGACTGCAATGGTTCTGATATCCGCCAGCCCCTGCTCTTCTGCAACCAAGGCAGACAGCGGTTCAAAACGAACATCTCCACGTTGTAAATGCGGGTCGTCCGCATCAATATAAGGTGGATTTGAGACAATTAAAGCAAATTTCGTACCTGCATCAACACCATCAAACCAATTTGCCTGATGAAACCGCACATTAGTGATACCCAACTGAGCCGCATTCGCCTTCGCTAACTCGCAGGCTTCCGGCTGAATATCAACCCCGGTCACATTGATATCGGGTAACTCAGAAGCCAGAGCCAAAGCAATAGCGCCAGTACCAGTGCCCAAGTCCAAGATAGGCCCTGTGACTTCCCGCGCCTTTTCCAAAGCAATAATCACCAGACATTCGGTATCCGGACGTGGAATCAACGTGGCCGAGGAGACTTGTAGCGGCAAAGACCAGAATTCTCGTTGTCCAAGAATGTATGCAATCGGCTCACCGTTCTGACGGCGAGTCAATAATTTAGCAAACCCGTTGAGCTGAGATTCAGTGAGCGTTTTCTCGGGCCATGTCAGTAAATATGAACGGGGTTTGTCCAGAACGTGGCAAAGTAATACCGCGGCATCAATCGCAGGCGAAGGACTGCCGCTTTCCGATAACACGGCAGTGCTGTAACGGGTTAATTCGTCGATTCGACTTGGAAGAGACATCATCGATTAGCGTTGCTCAGCCAAGGCTGCCAAGAGATCAGCCTGATGTTCTTGAATAATCGGACCGATCAAGCCATCCAACTCTCCATCCATCACTTCTGAAAGACGGTACAGCGTCAGATTGATCCGGTGATCAGAGACCCGCCCTTGCGGATAATTGTAAGTTCGGATACGGTCACTGCGATCACCACTGCCTAGCAAATTACGCCGGGTATCTGAGACTTCAGCTGCCCGTTTCGCTTCTTCAGCCTGAGCTAACCGAGCCGCCAGTACAGACATCGCTTTGGCTTTGTTTTTATGCTGAGAACGTTCATCCTGACACTCAACGACCACGCCTGTCGGCAAGTGAGTAATCCGAATGGCAGAATCAGTGGTGTTGACGTGCTGACCACCAGCGCCCGAAGAACGGAAGGTGTCGATTTTTAGATCACTGGCTTTAATCTCGGGTAACTCTGCTTCCGGTATTTCCGGCATAATAGCGACCGTACAAGCGGAGGTATGAACCCTTCCCTGTGATTCCGTTGCCGGAACTCGCTGAACCCGGTGACCACCAGATTCGAATTTCAACGTCCCGTAAATGTCTTCGCCACTGACTTTCGCAATCATCTCTTTATAGCCACCATGTTCAGCTTCACTGAATGACATGACTTCAATACGCCATCCTTTTCTTTCAGCAAAACGGCTATACATGCGGAACAGATCACCCGCAAAAATACCCGCTTCATCGCCCCCGGCACCGGCACGAATCTCAAGAAAACAATTCCGCTCATCATTTGGGTCTTTCGGTAGCAATAATATCTGTAGTGTATCGGTGAGTTGCTCAATCGATGCTTGTGCTGCCTCAATCTCTTCCTGAGCCATTTCTCGCATCTCTGCGTCATCTTCTTTCGCCATTTCTTCGGCAGCAACTAAATCTTCTTGCGCCTGCTGATACGCTTGAAAACATTGAGTCACTTCTTCAAGTTGAGAATACTCTTTTGATAACGCACGGAATCGATTTTGATCCCCAATAATGTCAGGATCACCGAGCAGGTGCTGAACTTCCTCATAGCGCTCAGCGAGCGTTTCAAGCTTTTGTAAAATTGACGCTTTCATAGTTTCTTCTTTATACGGAAATAATATCGAAATTAAAGATTATCAAGCCCCAGACTCTGTCTGATTATAGCCAACTTCGCAGGTTCTCCCTGCTCGGCAGCTTGCTGTAATGCACGGGTCGGCGCATGAATTAATTTGTTGGTTAACTTATAACTGAGTTCCTGAAGGATTTTCTCTGGATCGCCCCCCGACGCGAGCGCCTGAAGACTTTTATGCACCAGCTCTTCACGAAGATGATTCGCACTGTCACGGTAATCGCGGATACTATCAACAGCCTGTAATGACCGCATCCAGCTCATGAACGCTGCGCTTTCTTCACTGACAATCGCTTCAGCCTGAATCGCTTCAACCTTTCTCTGTTCGATATTGCTGTCAACAATCGACTGCAAATCATCGACACTATACAGGTAAGCATCACCAATCTCGCTAACTTCCGCCTCAACATCTCTCGGCACTGCAATATCAACCAGTAACATGGGTTGATGACGCCGGGCTTTAAGGGCTTTCTCCACCATCCCTTTGCCGATTATCGGCAAAGGACTGGCGGTCGAGCTAATCACAATATCAGCTTTGGCAAGGTGTTCCGGGATCTCTTGTAAACGAATCACCTGCGCATCGAATTGCGCCGCCAATCCCATCGCCCTTTCCCGGGTGCGATTCGCCACTATAATTTTCTGACAACCATTGGCAGCGAGATGCTTTGCCACTAACTCGATGGTCTCTCCGGCACCGACTAATAATACGGTAGCATGGGTCAAAGATTCGAAAATATGTTTTGCCAGCGTACAGGCCGCATAAGCCACAGAGACAGCATTGCCACCGATATCCGTTTCAGTCCGGACTCTTTTGGCAACTGAGAATGCTTTCTGAAAGAGTTTCTCTGTCGCGGCATCAACGGATGCCAGCTCCTTCGATTCTGAATACGCTTGCTTAACCTGCCCGAGAATTTGAGGCTCCCCTAAAACCAAAGAATCGAGGCCACAACAGACCCGCATTAAATGGCGGATTGCGGCTTGCTCTTCATGAATATAAATGCTCGGTTTTAACTCTTGAGGATTAACACGGTGAAACTCAGACAACCAATCGATCAAACGTCCTTTACTCGTTGGTTTTATCTCACAGTACACTTCTGTACGGTTACAGGTCGAAAGTATCACACTCCCTTTAACATCCGCATATTCCTGAAGCTGACTCAGCGCTTCAGGAAGCTTCTCTGGCCCAAACGCAACTTTTTCACGCAGTTCCAGAGGCGCTGTTTGATGATTTATTCCAATGGCAAGTAAGGACATCGACTGGAGGTACTCTGATCACATCTTTAAGGGGTAAGACAGGAATTTTACTGTATGCCCTTATTGAAGAAAAGACTTTAACGGATTTGTTTTTATAACTTCGTGATATCAATGCTATAGTATTTTTGTTTTAAAGAACCCATTTTTCGACCAAAAAAAGCCGTATTTATGACTTATCGTATCCTCCAAGTATTTCTGACTATCATCATTTTAGCTGGCTGTAGCAGCGTTCAGACACCACTTCAACCCGTGGAATGGCAATCACATCAGCAGCGTCTCCAACAGATCAGCACTTATCAAATCGCGGGGAAACTTGGCTACATATCGCCACAAGAACGTCGCTCGCTCAATTTTCAATGGCAGAAATCCGACCATCATAGTCAACTGCGTCTAACCACATTTCTGGGGCAAACCGTATTGAAGATGGATATTGATTCGCAACGCGCAGAAGCCGAGACCTATGAGGGACAACATTATACAGCGCAGACACCGGAATTATTACTGCATCAACTGACCGGACTGAATATTCCCCTGAGCTCGCTCAGCCAATGGATTCTGGGCCGACCGGCCTTTGCGGATACATTTTCTCTCAAGCCGGATAACACGCTGGATAGTCTAGAGAAAAAACTCGCCAATCAACAGTGGCGAGTACAGTATAAAACATACACTGCCGTGATCTTCAAAGGTCAGCAACTTCCGCTTCCCGAGCGTTTATTCCTGCAACAAGGGCCAACCAAAATCAATATCCATATCTCGCAATGGAAAGTCACACAATGAATACATCAGATATTATCAATACCGGCCAAACCGTCTGGCCATCACCAGCCAAACTAAATTTGTTTCTCTACATCACTGGTCAACGGGATGATGGTTATCATGAGTTGCAAACACTTTTCCAGTTTCTCGATTACGGGGATGAGCTGACGATCCGAGTCAATACGAGCGGTGACATCTCAGTCTCTCCGGCAATTGATGGCGTACCGTTGCATGATAATCTGATCTGGAAAGCCGCCCGACAACTTCAGCACAACACACAAACATCGTTGGGTGCGGATATTCACTTACATAAAATATTACCGATGGGTGGCGGGATCGGGGGAGGGTCATCCAATGCAGCGACGGCCTTAGTCGCACTCAATCATCTTTGGCAATGCGGGTTATCCCAAAGTCAACTGGCTGAAATCGGATTGCAACTCGGTGCTGATGTGCCCGTTTTCGTCGAAGGCCATGCAGCATACGCAGAAGGTGTCGGAGAAAAGCTGACACGCGTCACCCCGCAAGAAAAATGGTACCTGGTTGTCAGACCCGATGTCAGTATTTCAACTGCCGCCATTTTTTCGCATCCCAAATTAACTAGAAACACGCTCAAGCGAGATCTGGCAACGCTTTTGCAAACTCCGTACGAAAACGATTGCGAAAAAATTGTCCGAAAGCTCTACCCAGAGGTTGATAAGCAACTTTCATGGCTGCTACAATACGCGCCGTCGAGATTGACCGGGACTGGGTCATGTGTTTTTGCTGAATTTACGAACAAAAATGAAGCACAACATGTTCTTTCCCGTTTGCCGGATGGAGTTTCTGCTTTTGTAGCAAAAGGATCTAATATTTCGCCGCTGAAAGAAACTTTAACAGGCTATACTCATTGTTGTGAAGACAACCCTTGTTAAGATGGAAAGTGACACTAGGTCAGTTCACCATCATGGCAGAGTATGATCAATCGGCCCACACCCAACCTAAATTTAAATACTGGACGCAACCCTGAGGTTTCCACCGTGCCTGATATGAAGCTATTTGCCGGTAACGCTACCCCTGAACTAGCCCAACGTATTGCTGATCGCTTGTATATTTCTCTTGGAGATGCTGCTGTTTCCCGTTTTTCAGACGGTGAAGTTGCAGTACAAATCAACGAGAATGTGCGAGGAAGCGACGTATTTCTCATTCAATCAACCTGTGCACCAACCAACGACAACCTGATGGAACTCGTGGTGATGATTGATGCGATGCGCCGTGCTTCAGCAGGCCGTATTACCGCTGTTATCCCTTATTTTGGATATGCTCGCCAAGACCGTCGTGTCCGTTCTGCCCGTGTACCAATTACCGCGAAAGTCGTCGCTGACTTTCTTTCGAACGTTGGTGTTGACCGCGTACTGACGATCGATCTACATGCTGAACAGATTCAAGGTTTCTTCGATGTTCCTGTTGATAACATTTTTGGAACACCCGTTTTACTTGAAGATATGAAAGCAAGAAGTCTGGAAGACCCAGTCGTCGTATCACCTGATCTGGGTGGTGTTGTCCGCGCACGCGCAACAGCGAAAGCACTCGGGGATATTGATATTGCGATTGTTGATAAACGCCGTCCTCGCGCTAACGTGTCTGAAGTGATGAACCTTATTGGTGATGTTGAAGGCCGTGACTGTGTCATCGTCGATGATATGATCGATACCGGTGGCACACTCTGTAAAGCCGCTGAAGCTTTAAAAGCACGTGGGGCAAAACGCGTTTTTGCTTACGCGACTCATGCCGTATTCTCAGGTAATGCAGCGAAGAATATTAAGAACTCCGTTCTTGATCAGGTCATTATCACCGATTCCATAAAGCTTTCGAAAGAAATGGAAGCAACAGGTCGTGTGACTCAGTTGACCCTCTCAACCATGCTCGCCGAAGCCATTCGCCGTATCAGTAACGAAGAGTCAATCTCAGCGATGTTCAATTAATTGCTCATTTCTGTTTTAAAAAGCATCTCCCCGGAGATGCTTTTTTATTTCCTCAATGTTTCGCCATTAACTTTGATTCCCTAAAAACCGGTTGCTGCATTAATCATCACAATTTATGCCGTTTCTCAGGAAGTTTGGGGATAAAAAATTCTGTGCTATCATACCGCGCTTTTCATTGTAGACATCAGGGGAGCCTGACTGTGAGTCAACCCATAAAACTACTTGTTGGGCTAGCCAATCCAGGCCCAGAGTACGCAAGAACAAGACATAACGCAGGAGCATGGGTCATTGAAGAACTCGCCCGTGTTCACCATACAGTGTTAAAAAATGAGCCCAAATTTTTTGGCCTGACGGGTCGAATGACCATTCAAGGCCAGGATTTACGTTTACTGATTCCGACAACGTATATGAACTTATCCGGAAAAGCCGTATCCGCTCTGGCAAAGTTTTATCAGATCCAGCCGGAAGAGATTATGGTCGCTCACGATGAGCTCGACTTACCGCCAGGTGTTGCTAAATTTAAACAGGGTGGCAGTCATGGCGGTCATAATGGCTTGAAAGATACCATCAGTAAGCTGGGCAATAACAAAGAATTCTACCGTCTCCGGATAGGCATTGGTCATCCGGGACATAAAGATAAAGTTACAGGTTATGTGTTAGGTAAGGCACCTGAAAAAGAACAGGAATGCCTCGATGCCGCTGTAGACGAGTCTGTCCGCTGTTTGGACATACTGCTCAAAGAAGGTCTTACGAAAGCACAAAATCGTTTACACACATTCAAAGCTGAATAAGGTTATAGTCATGGGGTTTAAATGTGGCATTGTTGGTTTACCAAACGTTGGCAAATCAACACTTTTTAACGCTTTAACCAAAGCAGGAATTGAAGCGGCAAATTTTCCGTTTTGTACGATCGAACCAAATACAGGTATCGTTCCGGTTCCGGATTTGCGTCTTGATGCGCTCGCTAAAATTGTAAACCCTCAACGGGTATTGCCGACAACCATGGAGTTCGTCGATATTGCCGGTTTAGTTGCCGGAGCATCGAAAGGTGAAGGGCTGGGCAACAAATTTTTAGCCAATATTCGGGAAACAGATGCAATTGGCCATGTGGTTCGTTGTTTCGAAAACGAAAACATTGTGCACGTCTCTGGCAAAGTGTCTCCGATCGAAGATATCGAAGTCATTAACTTAGAACTGGCTTTGGCCGATTTAGACACTTGTGAACGAGCAATTCAACGCCAAGCCAAACGCGCTAAAGGTGGTGATAAAGCGGCAAAATTTGAAATTTCCGTACTGGAAAAAATTCTCCCCGTGCTCACCGAAGGCGGGATGGCTCGTAGTGTAACACTAGCAAAAGAAGAATTGACAGCCATTGGTTATCTCAATTTCCTTACCCTCAAGCCAACCATGTATATCGCGAACGTGAATGAAGATGGTTTTGAAAATAACCCTTATCTGGATGCCGTTCGAGAATTTGCGACACAAGAAAACAATGTTGTCGTTGCTGTATGTGCTGCTATTGAGTCAGAACTCTCCGAGTTGGATGATGATGAACGAGATGAGTTCCTTGCCGATCTGGGCATTGAAGAACCGGGATTGAACCGTGTGATTCGTTCAGGTTACGAACTCCTCGAACTGCATACCTATTTTACGGCTGGTGTGAAAGAAGTCAGAGCTTGGACAATCCCGATTGGTTCAACAGGCCCACAAGCGGCCGGAAAAATTCATACAGACTTCGAACGTGGTTTCATCCGCGCTGAAGTCGTTGGTTATGATGATTTCATTCAGTACAATGGTGAGAGTGGCGCAAAAGAAGCAGGCAAGTGGCGTCTGGAAGGGAAAGATTATATTGTCAAAGATGGCGATGTGATCCATTTCCGCTTCAACGTCTAATCCGACTGCAAATATTCGCTGAAAATAAGGCTTTCAATAGAGGGCCTTATGTTGTACCCCTCCATTATTTCATCTTTTGAAACATCAATCCTGAATCGCTCATCATCACTCTCAGCCAATTGATTT
This sequence comes from Vibrio spartinae, assembly GCF_024347135.1. Classification (NCBI taxonomy): domain Bacteria; kingdom Pseudomonadati; phylum Pseudomonadota; class Gammaproteobacteria; order Vibrionales; family Vibrionaceae; genus Vibrio; species Vibrio spartinae. Next base: position 2,902,429 of record NZ_AP024907.1, read on the forward strand.
GCGAGTTATTTTGTCTATAAACAGCGCGGTTTGACTAAAAAAAAAACGAACAGTTGTTTTTCATCGATTTATTCAAAAAAACTATTGACGCTCTCAAGCCATATCCGCATAATGCGCTCCGTTCGCAGGATTATGGCTTTCCTGTTCTGGGGTTTGTGGCTACGTAGCTCAGCTGGTTAGAGCACATCACTCATAATGATGGGGTCACAGGTTCGAATCCCGTCGTAGCCACCATTTCCTAAGTACTTTTAACATGAAAAGTCTTTAGGAAAGAAATGCGGAAGTGGCGAAATTGGTAGACGCACCAGATTTAGGTTCTGGCGCCGCAAGGTGTGAGAGTTCAAGTCTCTCCTTCCGCACCATATTTAAGATGACTTTTTTAAGCGAAGTTATCACAACAGGTCTATAGCCAAGTGGTAAGGCAACGGGTTTTGATCCCGTCATCCCCTGGTTCGAATCCAGGTAGACCTGCCATATATTATTTGTCTCAATCTGGGAAAAAGAGATTGAAACAAATCGCGGGATTGATTATATTGTCTCGCTCAAAAATGAGGCTACGTAGCTCAGCTGGTTAGAGCACATCACTCATAATGATGGGGTCACAGGTTCGAATCCCGTCGTAGCCACCATATTAAATTCTTTTGCTACTGATATGCGGTGGTGGCGGAATTGGTAGACGCGCTAGCTTCAGGTGCTAGTGTCCGTTAGGACGTGAGGGTTCAAGTCCCTCCCTCCGCACCAAGCAAAAGAATATTACAGGTCTATAGCCAAGTGGTAAGGCAACGGGTTTTGATCCCGTCATTCCCTGGTTCGAGTCCAGGTAGACCTGCCATATCAAGTGACTTTGAACAATATGTTGAAAGTCAGAGCGAAAGCTCAACAATGAACAATGCGGAAGTGGCGAAATTGGTAGACGCACCAGATTTAGGTTCTGGCGCCGCAAGGTGTGAGAGTTCAAGTCTCTCCTTCCGCACCATAGTTAAGATAACGTCTTTAAGCGAAGTTATCACAATAGGTCTATAGCCAAGTGGTAAGGCAACGGGTTTTGATCCCGTCATCCCCTGGTTCGAATCCAGGTAGACCTGCCAATATTAAATGACTTTGGACAACACGTTGAAAGTCAGAGCGAAAGCTCAACAATAAACAATGCGGAAGTGGCGAAATTGGTAGACGCACCAGATTTAGGTTCTGGCGCCGCAAGGTGTGAGAGTTCAAGTCTCTCCTTCCGCACCACGGTTTTGTTATCACACAGATAACTGATATGGCTACGTAGCTCAGCTGGTTAGAGCACATCACTCATAATGATGGGGTCACAGGTTCAAATCCCGTCGTAGCCACCATATTAAATTCTTTTGCTACTGATATGCGGTGGTGGCGGAATTGGTAGACGCGCTAGCTTCAGGTGCTAGTGTCCGTTAGGACGTGAGGGTTCAAGTCCCTCCCTCCGCACCAAGCAAAAGAATATTACAGGTCTATAGCCAAGTGGTAAGGCAACGGGTTTTGATCCCGTCATTCCCTGGTTCGAGTCCAGGTAGACCTGCCATATCAAGTGATTTTGAACAATATGTTGAAAGTCAGAGCGAAAGCTCAACAATAAACAATGCGGAAGTGGCGAAATTGGTAGACGCACCAGATTTAGGTTCTGGCGCCGCAAGGTGTGAGAGTTCAAGTCTCTCCTTCCGCACCATGACTCTAACCCAGACAAATGTCTGGGTTTTCTTTTATCTGAACCGCGTAAATCACGTCTGATGACAACCGATTGTAGTACTTGTTTTGATTAGAATATCCGGATGAATAGGCTGGAATCGGCATACGATAAAGGTGTTGATATCCTTGTTTTTCTTGTTTGAGAAAACAGGGATGGTGATTTGTGAGGTGCTATCAATTCAGCGCCGACTTGGTTCCATTTGCTAGGCATAAAAAAATCCAGCCGTAGCTGGATTTTTGCTCGTAAGGATAAAATAAATTATCCAAGTAATCCTAATGCAGCACTTGGTGCTTGTTTCGCTTGTGCCAAAACAGAGCTTGATGCCTGAGAAAGGATTTGGGACTTCGTCAATGCTGTGGTTTCTTTCGCAAAATCGGTATCTTTGATCCGGCTCTTTGAAGCATTCACATTCTCATTGATGTTATCCAAGTTACTGATCGCATGTCCAAAACGGTTTTGGAATGCGCCAAGTTCAGCACGATGACTATCCACATACTTCAGTGCAGCATCAACGACAGCAACCGATTGTTGAGAACCGCCAACCGAAGTTACATCAATACTACTAACGGTTGTCGCTTTACCTTCACCGATACCAAGCTCACCAGCAAGACTGCCACCGAAGCTCACTGAACCATCCACTTTATTACTATCCGTGAATAACTGCAGTTTACCTTCATCATCAACAGACGCTTTCACCATGTCAGTCTGACCATTGATATAGGTCGCCAACTCTTCAATATCATCACCCGCTTTGGCATTGATATTAATGGTTTGCTCGCCATTGAGTTTGTCATTGACTGTAATGGACAGATCGTTGGCACCATTTTGTACTTGCCAGTTTTTCCCCTTACCATTCTCAGCAATATAAGACATACCGCCCATCATGCTATTGTCGCTACGCATATCTTTCAGGTGGAGCATGACAGCTTCACCGCTGTCAGAACCAATCTGGAAAGATTTGGTCTCGAAAGTACCATTGAGAAGCTTATTACCGCCGAATGATGTTGTTTCCGCAACACGGTTTAATTCATCATTCAATGCTGTAATTTCTTCCTGAATCGCAACACGATCCGATTTCGAGTTAGAACCATTCGAAGATTGAAGAGACAAGTCTCTCATCCGTTGCAGAATGCTGGTTGTTTCATTCATTGCCCCTTCCGCAGTCTGAGCAATTGAAATACCGTCATTCGCGTTACGAACAGCAACACCCAATCCTCGGCTTTGAACACTCAAACGATTTGAGATTTGAAGGCCAGCCGAATCATCCTTAGCACTGTTGATTCGATATCCTGAGGATAAGCGTTCCATTGATGAGTTCATCGACTGCGTAGCACTGTTAAGATAGCGCTGTGCCGTCATCGCAGAAACGTTCGTGTTAACATTAACCGCCATAGTGGTTTCTCCTATTGATTTTCCGACGTCGCGGAAATTCTTGACTGTTTTCCGACGTCTCGGAAAACTATAGTTCTCTCAAAGTTCGATCTTTTAGCGACTCAAAATGAATTTCCTTTAGAAAAAAGAAGGGGTTTTCGTAGTGAAGGGATCGTCCAGAAGAGAAAATGAGAGAGACAACACAAATCTCATATAAAACTCGGAAAAGACTCAAGTTTTTCCTCATGGTGCCGAGGGGTAGGAATTGATGCTGCCGATTAACGGCTCACAATAGCGCTGAAGTCATTTGATTTGGAGATAAGGAATTGATATGACGGGAAAAGAAAAAGCCCCTTATCTTTGAGAGAACCGGGGCTATTAGTGGTAGTCAATCATGTGGAGATCAAGAGAAATGAACACATCATGACTAACCGGGTGTATGATGAGGAATGAATATAAAACAGGTGTAAAACTTGAGAGCGCTTTATACCATCCACAAATCACACTTTACCAAAAAAGCTTTATCACATACCCACGTCTGAGCTGCATGATAAAGCTCTGCTACTACTGCAATAGTGACATTGCAGAGTTTGGTAACTGTTTTGCCTGAGCAAGTATTGAAGTACCTGCCTGTTGCAATATTTGAGCTTTTGTCATCTGCGTCGTTTCTTTCGCAAAGTCGGTATCTTTAATCCGGCTCTTCGACGCTTCAACATTTTCCTGTATGTTCGACAAATTATTGATACTGTGGCTTAAACGGTTCTGTTTTGCCCCTAAATCTGCACGTTGAGAGTCAACATACTGAAGCGCAGCATCAAGCACACCGACCGAGTTCTGCGAACTACCAACATCCATAATATTAGTGCTCTGAACCGTCGTATTCTGTCCAGGCCCGCCGTTCAGACCCAACTCAGAGGCCAACCCGCCAGAAACGGAGAGATTACCCTGAAGGTTAGACTCCGCCATAAAGAGCTGGAGGTGTCCTTCATCATCCACAGAAGCGGTGACATCATCTACCTGCCCATTGAGGTAAGTTGCCAACTCTTCGATGTCATCACCAGATTTCGCCATGACATCCACTGAAACCTGTTCGCCATTTTTCTTGGTAAACTCGAATTTCAGATCCCGAGCATTCTCGGGAACCCCCCAATGCATGTCTTTCGGTTGTTCGGACACAAATGTCTGACCGCCCATACGGAAATCATCAGCACGAATACTGGTGAGACCAACAATGATCGCTTCACCGGAGCTGGCACCAATCTGGAAAGCTGACTCACCAAACGTACCGTTCAACAGTTTCCGACCACCGAATGAGGTTGTTTCTGCGATTCGGTTCAATTCATCCTGAAGGGCCGTATACTCTTCATTCAGCGCCTTACGCTCAGATGGGGAGTTCGTCCCGTTTGCAGACTGGAGTGACAAATCTCGCATCCGTTGCAATATACTGGTTGACTCATTCATTGCCCCTTCAGCAGTCTGTGCAATCGAAATACCATCATTGGCATTTCGCATCGCGACATCCAACCCTCGGGACTGAGCAGTCAACCGGTTTGAAATCTGAAGACCTGCCGCATCATCTTTCGCACTGTTAATCCGGTTTCCCGAAGACAGGCGCTCCATTGAGGTGTTTAACTCACCCGTTGCCTTATTCAGGTAACGCTGAGCGGTCATCGCTGACACATTGGTATTGACTGTGATGGTCATAGTTTGCTCTCCTATTGAGTCCGCAAGCTTTCTGCGAAGCGGTCAGCTTTAACTCTTATTTGGAAGCACTGACCGTAAATAACTTGCCACATCTGCAACATTGCCGGTTCCAAACCGATAACTTGCGCTCTGATAGATTTAATTCAATTACTGTGCCAACTTTAAAATAAAAATTATTATCAAATTAAATCAACAGGTTAAATCAAATCAAACCATGCAATAACGTGTTTGGTTTTCTCTGCAATCCTGTTTTATTTCCGCTTTGCCGCTTCGTTGCCGCTCTATTGCCTCAGCAATAACGACATTGACATCCGCAACAGACAAAGCCTTAGCTTTCTTATTAACCCGCACCTCAAATCAGAGTGCTCGTCTCAACGAAGAACAATATTCAACACAACTCCTTTCGCGACTTATGGCATGGCACATAAGGCAAGTGAAAGTTAGATATAGTTGAACAGTGTTAAATCCTTCGTTTTACTGAAAGCCTTCTGAGATGCCTGAAGTGCACGCGTATTTTCGCTAAACTCGATCACGGCATCCGCATAATCAAGATCCTCAAAACTACTTTTGGATTTTGCCAATGTCAGTTTGAAGTCTTCATGTTCTTGTTCCTGAATATCCAATGTATTCAGTCGCGCACCGATATCCGTTCTCACTTTCGTTAAGTGGATAAAGGCCGCGTGAAACTCTCTGGTCACTTGATGGAGCTTAGCGGTCGCTGATCCATCGGCAACGGAGTCGCGTGAATATTCCATTGCCTTCTTAAAACTGTCAAAAATGTTGAATGTCTTTCTGGGAGACAGCTCGATGACATCTCCCGGAGAAATCTGGCCTTTCAGCTCAATATTGACACCTTCGTAATTGATACCGGTTTTGGGATCAAATTCTCCGGCCTGAACAGCACTGCCATCCTGTTCCAACTGATAGCCATATTTACCGTTCCCCATATCGACAAAAGTAACCGTATATTTCGATTGATCTTGAGGATCGGTATTGGTTGCTTTTTCTAGTAATAGCTCAGAGCCTTCCTGCAACCGATAATCGGGTTCATAGTCACCAAAAGGATTATCGATTTGCATAAATACTTTACTGCCGGGATTGTTGAACGGCATTTCCAGACTATTGGAGATTTTCATCTTGCGTTGATAATCATCACCGGCATAAGTCACATTGCCTTCTTTATCACGAAAGAAGGGCTGCTTATCCGGTTTAGTCCCGGAAAAAATGTAGTTCCCCAGTTCATCCTGAACATTCGCCAGATTCAAAAAGTTATCAGCCAGCTCTTCCAACTCTCGCTCTTTCGCCTGGCGATCTTCTGGTGATAAAGAACCATTGATCATCTCCATGACGGTTCGCTTTGCCTCATCGGCATAATCTTCCGCATTGGAGATAATGACTTCTTGATGTCCAAGTCGGTTACGCACCAAGACGATCGAATCAAGGTATTGGCGCAATTGCTCTTCTTGCTGACCCACATTCTGAATGTAATGAGTTGCCAGTGGATTATCACTGGGAGACATCAACTTTTTGCCCGATGCCAATTGAGCCTGATTGTGATAAATCTTGGCTTCTTGACGGCGAATATCATTCTGAACAGCCTGATAGTTATGGAAGCTTGAAATACGACCAACCATAAGATCCTCCTCCCTATCTCAACTGTAAAATGGTATTAAAGGTGTCATTGGCCACCTGCATAACCCGCGAAGATGCCATATATGCCTGCTGAAATTTCATCATGTTGGCGGCTTCTTCATCCAGATTCACACCGGATACAGAAGCAATCCGTTCTTGGGCTGCTTCTTTCTCAAGTCGGGCCACATCAGTCAGTCGAGACGCAGTGGACATTCTCAGACCGACATTGGTATTCAGATTGTGGTAAACATCCAGAATCGTGGACTCATTATTGTCCAGCTTCTTCTCTGTCTGAATATCCTGCATTTTTCTCAGGTTGCCGTTATCCCCAGCAGAGGGCACCAGGTTCGCGGTAAATTTATCTTTTGGCAAAGCACCGGCAGACAGTTCAAATGTCGTTCCCATCACGGTCACAGGGCCAGACGGTGGATAAGCTTGATTCTCTGCAACAATATTGCCGTCTTTATCTTTAACCGTGAAGGTATCTCCCAGCTCAGAGACATCGATTTCAAACTCGCGCAAATCACCGGCCTGTTCTATTTTAAAAGTGGCACTTCCCTGAGCGAAGGTGGTTGAAGCTTCATAACTCTGAGCGGCAATTTTTGCCGGATCGTTCATTTCCATTTTGATGGTTGCCGCACCGGAACGAGTTGGCCGGACGAGCACTCGCTCACCCGCTTTCGGTTCATTGCGAATTTCAATTCTCATCCCGTCGAGGTGGATTTCTCCACGACTGGGAGAAAGCACTTGCTGCTCACCATTTGGTAAAATCGCAATGTAGTCACTCCCATCATAAAGTAGTGAATATTCACCACCTTTCAGTTGTGAAACATCTTCGATATAGGCCGCCATATCGGCTTCAGAGTCACTACTGGTAATCACCCGTTCTTTGGCAATCCGCTCATCATTCACATCGGTAAACATCAAGTCACCGATATCACCATTCAGATCGAGGCCCTGCCGCTGCAATTTATTCACATCATAAGAGAAGCTGGTCGCAAGGCGGCCAATCTCATCAAGTACGTTGGGAATTTCGTTATCACGCATATTAAATAATGCCCCGATCTTGCCCCCCATATCTTTCGATGTAATCGCTTTAATCCCCTTTCCTTCAACCATCGCCAGACGCCATTGATGCGTATCAGGATAACCATCGATCATCTTCAATTGACTGGCTTCTGTGCCAGAAACCAAGGTGTGCCCGTTACCGATATGAATATTGAACCCTTCGGCATTTTTTCGCGGTGTTACGGTCACTTTGGTGTACTCTGAGAGCTCTTTGACTAACTTTTCATGTTGGTCCATCAGATCATTATGTGGCCCGGGAGTCCGCATCATTAAACGCTGTAAGTCTCTAATTTCTAAAGCGAGTTGGTTAATTCTCTTGATGCCGAGATCTAACCCTTTATTGACCGTCTCATACTGGCGACGAATCGTTTCATGAAAATCATTCAGGTTCTGGGTCATTAACTGGGATTTTTCCAGCACAACTTTCCGTGCTCCCATATCATTCGGGCTATCAGCGAGCGTTTTTAGCGCGTCAAACCACTCATTCATGTTTTCCGGGATTTTCTTAGAAGCAACGGAAGAAAGCATCTTGGATAACATATCCAGATTTTGTTCAGTATCATGCTTGTAGGAGTAATCTGTTGTGGCAATATTTAGCTCTTTGACGGCAAACTGATCCCATGAGCGGCGAACATTTTCCACATGGACACCCATGCCATAGGTCTGACCACCGTACATGCGCGGGGCATTCACGCCCTGAATCACAGATTGACGACTGTAACCTTCTGTATTTACGTTAGATATATTGTGACCGGTTGTATTGAGCTGTCTTTGAGATGTTAAGACACTCTGAGCCCCAATATTCAATAAATCAGACGCCATACCGCCCCCACAAGATAAAAATCATCAGTAAAAAACTGAACCTTCCATCAACATGAAGCAATATGTATGCCATTAAATTAATCAGATAAAATACAATGAGTTATTAAGATGCCGGAAGGAAATTTCCGCCCGACAGAAGAAGAGAGGAAGTGAACTAATCCATTTGCTGAATTTGAGAACGAACCCGCAGAACTTTGTTCGCGTAATCCGGGTCGGTTGCATACCCTGCCTGATGAATCCCCTCAATAAAAGAAGTCGGATTCCCCTGATGGTTATTCAGCGCAGTCATGTAACGCGGATTCTTTTTCAAGAATTGAACATAATCGTCAAAACTGTCTTGATACGAGTCATAAGATCGGAATGAAGCTTTTTCAACAACCGGTGTCTGGTCATAATATTCAAGGGTCTGAGTCGCCATTTTGTCACCCTGCCAGCTTCGATCTGCTTTGATATTAAACAAGTTATGGCTGTTTCCGCGGGCATTCGCGACCACTTTAGTCCCCCACCCCGTTTCCAGTGCGGCCTGAGCCAACAATACCGATGCATCAACCCCCAACACGCGAGCTGCTTTTTCGGCATAAGGCTTCAATGTACGGATAAAAGATTCGGGAGAGTCGAATCGACGCGGCTCCGTCACAGCAGCAGACTGACGAACATCCGTCATACTTCCCTGTTCAGAAGCTTGCTGTTGATGCGCCCGGACACGAGCCAATGCCTGTAATAAAGGATCAGGTTGAGATGACTTTTGATCGGTTTGAGAAGTCTGCCCATCAATACTGGTAGAAAGCTGAGCGACGATCATATCTGCGAGCCCTAACCGACCTGAAGAACTCAGTTGGCTCGCCATCTGTTCATCCAACATTTCGCGGTAAAAATCTTCCGTTTTACTATGTAACAGATCAGATTCAAAACCGGAGTTCGCTTTACGCATCGACTTGAAAAGCATCGATGTAAACACCGCCTCAAATTGTTTGGCTGCGGCCGTTAATGCTGATTTCTCACTCGTTTTATCACCGCTGACCGCTTGCTTACGCAGTTGGTCCAGTTGGGTAATATCCTGTACAAAGCCGATATCTTTTACATCATTGACCATCGTGCTTCCCCTTAAATGATAATCAGCTGGCCTTCAATCGCACCGGCCTGTTTGAGTGCCTGTAAAATAGCCATCAAGTCAGATGGCGCTGCACCGACCTCATTCACAGCACGGACGAGATCATCAAGCGTGACTCCCGTCTGGAAATTAAACATTTTTCCTTTCTTCTCTTTCACAGAGATATCGGAATCCGGTACCACAGCCGTTTGACCATTTGAAAATGGTTTGGGCTGACTCACACCCAGTTTTTCTTTGATAGCAACAGTCATGCCACCATGTGTAACAGCTGCCGGCTTTAACCGCACATACTGACCAACCACGATCGTCCCAGTCCGCGAATTGACAATAATTTTCGCGGCACCGACAGCGGTGTTAAATTCCAGATTTTCAACCGCAGAGAGAAACGCGACACGCTGTCCTGCATCTCGTGGGGCCCGGACTTGTACTGATGTCGCGTCAATTGCTGTCGCCATTTGAGGGCCAAGAAACTGATTGACGGTATCTGCCATACGCTGGGCGGTGGTGAAGTCTGAATCAATCAAATTAAAAGTGATGTAATCACCCCGGGCAAATGGGGTCGGAACTTCACGTTCAACACTGGCACCATTGGAAATGATACCGACGGTGGGGTTATTGCCCACGACTTTGGAACCATCAGCACCATCGGCACTGAACCCACTGACCACGAGATTGCCCTGTGCAATCGCATAAACCTGACCATCCAGACCTTTGAGAAACGTCTGCATAAGTGTGCCACCGCGTAAACTTTTTGCCGAACCAATCGAAGAAACGGTGACATCAATGGTCTGTCCCTGCTTGGAGAATGCCGGCAACTCGGCTGTGACAATCACAGCGGCAATATTTTTAGTCTTCGGCTTTGTTCCTCGCGGCAATTGAATGCCGAAATTCTGCAACATAGCATTGAAACTTTGATCGGTAAATGGCGTCGATTCGCCGGTTCCCGGCAACCCCGTGACTAAACCATAGCCCACTAACTGGTTACTACGCACCCCGGCCACTTGTGCGACATCTTTAATTCTTGCCGCCTGTCCCTGCAAGGAAACAAACAGTGTCGCCAGCAAAAAAAGTGTTAACTTTTTCATTCAATTTACCTTGTGCTTCTCTACCATGCACGTCATCTTCTCTGCCAAAAAAACGACGTTTAAACTTAGCTTATAAAGCAATATTGAAGAATCGTGCCAAAAAGCCGGGTTCTTGCATATCTTGATTGTTTCCGGTGCCTGAGTACTGAATTCTGGCATTCGAAATCCGATTCGACGAGATAGTATTATCAAAGTCAATGTCATCTGGGCGAACCGTACCACTTAAACGAATATATTCATCACCGGTGTTCAATGTCAGCCACTTTTCACCACGAATCACGAGGTTGCCATTGGCAAGCACATCAATAACTTCAACAGTGATTGAACCGGAAATACTATTACTCTGGTTGGCTGCGGCACTGCCAGAGAATTTATTATCATTGCCGAGTTTGTATGAAAAGTTGTAATCACCAATTTTCATTTCCTGACCGCCCACTTCCAACGGATCCATCGAAGCATCATTCTTTTTCGATAAATCTGCATCAGCACTTTTTGCTGCTTTGGTGCTTTCATTCAATGTCACGGTGATGATATCGCCAACTTGTCTGGGCTTTGAATCATTATATAAGCTAGTGGCGGCACTAAGATTAAACAAAGAACCGGTTTCCGCGGCATAATGCTTCGGACGATGATTGGGATGAATTGGTGCCCAGGCTGGATCATCGGCAACCGGATCAGCACGCCGGGTTAATCCATCCAATAATCCCTGACCGCTTGTATCGTCAGATTTATCACCTTCGACCGCATCAACCAAGGTTGTACCACTCTCGTCTTGCTCTTCCGAGGTTCCCTGTGGCATGAGCGAGCAGCCCGATAAGAAACAGATGAATCCCAAAATGAATAAGCGTTTCATCGAATACCTCTCATAATCCCAATTAGAGCTGTTGGTTCACGTAGCTCATCATTTTATCTACCGCAGAAATGACTTTGGAGTTCATTTCATACACTCGCTGCGCTTCGATCAGATTCACTAATTCTTCAGTGACATTCACATTTGAACTTTCCAACATCGACTGACGAATATTTCCCAAACCATCTAACCCGGGCACCCCTTCTTGCGGATCACCACTAGCACCGGTGGGTAAATACAAGTTCTGGCCGACAGGCTCCAAACCACCGGGGTTGATAAAATCAACCGTCGTAATCTGACCAACGACCTGATTATTTTGCTGACCACGAATTCGCACGGAGACCTGACCATCGTTGCCGACCGTGACAGAGACGGCATCTTGCGGCACCACAATTTCAGGTTGTAATGGATACCCGGAACCGGATGTTACAATGGTACCTTCGGCATTTAAGGTAAACTGCCCGTTCCGAGAGTAACCCATATTGCCGTCCGGCATCATAATCTGGAAGAAACCGTCACCTTCAATCATCATATCCATACTGTTATTGGTGGTTTGTACATTACCGTTGGTATGAACTTTCTGAGTCGCGACGACTTTGGAGCCGGCACCAAGCATCAACCCGCTTGGCAATTCGGTATTCTGTGAAGACTGACCACCGGGTTGATTGATATTCTGATAAAAAAGATCTTCAAACACAGCGCGGCTTTTCTTAAAGCCGACTGTGGAGGCGTTCGCAAGGTTGTTCGAAATCGTCGCAATATTAGTCTGTTGCGCATCTAAACCTGTTTTACTTACCCATAGAGCTGGATGCATGTTCTTTTCCTCTCACTCATTAACCGGTGCGCAACAGAGAATTGGACGCTTTATCCATTTCTTCTGCTGTACTCATCATTTTGACTTGCATTTCAAACTGACGCTGTAGGTCAATGAGATTGGTCATTTCTCCAACAGCATTGACATTACTTCCTTCCAAAGCACCGGTAAGTAAAGCCACACTCGCGTCGGCATTAAATACTGTGTTCGGGGCTTTGGCCCGAAACAGGCCTACCGAATCTTTGTATAGCGTCTGATTATCAGGGCGGACCAATTTAATTCGTCCGACAACTTCCATCGCGTCAGCCGGTGCACCTTGAGGAATGACGGACACGGTACCATCTTTACCGATCTCAATTTTACTCAGTGGAATGGGCAAGGTAATCGGTGCATCATTGTCACCCAGAACCAGATGTCCAGAGCCACTCGTGAGTAAACCATTGACATCGATCTGGAAATTCCCGTTGCGGGTCAGGCCTTCTGTGCCGGTATCATCCAGCACAGAAATCCATCCATCACCCTGAATAGTGACATCCAAATCTCTGCCTGTGGTCATGACGCTGCCTTGAGCAAAATTATTTCCCGGACGTTCCGTCATACTGAATACACGGGTTGGTAGCCCGTCACCATAGCTCTGCATCGCGCGAGCCTGAGCGAGATCAGCTCGAAAGCCCGTTGTGCTCACATTGGCTAAGTTGTTCGCTCTGAGCTGCATTTCCTGCATATTCTGCTTTGCGCCACTCATTGCCAGAAACAATGCACGGTCCATAATCCACTCCTATCATCGTCATACGATAGATATAAAGCAATTGGTGTGCCAAGTAATAATGGTTATATAATTCAAATGATTAGCAGCAGAAATAAAAACAAAGAGGTTGTTTTTGCCGCAAGATTGCCGGAGGGAGGAAAAAGTCAGACCGACTTTGCCGTCGGTCTGAGTCAAACATTATTATTAGCGGATTTGTAGAATCGTCTGTTGGGTCTGATTATGAACTTCCAATGCACGAGAGTTCGCCTGAAAGTTCCGTTGTGCAGAAATCAAATCAACCAACTCTTGTGTCATATCAATATTGGATTGCTCTAATGTCCCACTATTAATTGTCCCAAATGATCCTTTATTGGATTCACCCCAGATCTTATCACCAGAAGCATTGGTCGAATCCCACTGAGTCCCGCCTTTCTTATCCAGCCCTTGTTCATTGGGAACCCGGACTAAAGCGACACGACCCAAGGTCACATTCTCACCGTTTGAGTATGTTCCGAGAATGCTGCCTTCTTCATTGACATCGACTTTGGTCAAAAATCCTGTTGTCGCGCCATCTTCATCAAACTTAGTTAACTCAAATGGTGCCGCGAACTGAGTTGAAGAATCCAGACCGAATGAAAGCACTTGGTTAACATCCGCACCATTGAGGTTGATTGGGTTTGCCCCGGTACCTAACGGTTCAGATACAACATTTTGTCCGTTGTTTATACTCGCCAAAGTCCCGTCATTATTAAATTTCAAGGTATGGCCGACATGTCCTGTCGGTGTCGCAGCATCACCACCGACGATGTTGATCGGTTTTTCCCCCGCAGAATCGGTCATCGTATAGTAGACCTGCCAAGTATTTGGCTGAGTCTGATCCTTGAGGTAATAAGTCGTCATTTTGTAGGCTTGACCCATTGAGTCATAGATCGTCGATGACGTCGAACGGTTATATGTTTCCGGATCCTCAAAATCGAACAGCGCAGGATCTTTCAAGTCACCATTTGCCGGTAGGTTAACACCAACATCAATATTGGAGGTCTGCTTCGGTTTACCGAACTCAGCAGGAATATTGATTGGTGACGACTCATAAGACAATACATCACCAGTTTCCGGATTCACTTTATACCCGAGCAGGTATTCGTCATTCGAGGTGACGAGATAATTATCATGGTTAATGTGAAAAGCACCATTCCGTGTCAACTCACTCTGTTGCGGTACCAGACGGTCTTTTGCCACAGCAAAAAAACCTGTTCCGGAAATCCGCAAATCCATGGGGTTGTTGGTATAAACACTCGATCCTTCATGAAACTGTTGAGCGACCTTATTTATTTGTACCCCTTTCCCCGGGGTTGTTTTCGCATTGGTAAACAATGAATTGGAATATACATCACCAAATTCTGCACGCGATTCTTTAAAACCATAGGTATTCGCGTTGGCAATATTGTTACTGGTGGTATTGAGGTCAAGCTGAGCGGCCGATAAACCACTTAATGATACATATGACATCCTGAATTCTCCTATCTAGCTAGCATATTACGCTTTGCCTACTTCCAGTACCTCAGCAAGTCGAACTGGCGAATCAAAGCCAGCCAGATTGAGTAGTACGTTACCATCACCTTTGCCAAGAAGAACGCTGTTGACGTTCGCATAAGTTGAAACATCAAATTCTTTGCTCTTCCCGTCTACGAGACCTGAAGCTTTAACTTTATATTTGCCTCCCGGTAAAGGGCTGCCGTTTTGATCTTTGCCGTCCCATTCAATCCGGTTATCACCGCCAGATTTTGCCCCGACATCAAATGTTCTTACCAGCTGTCCGGCAGCATCTTCAATCCGGACAAGTAAATTATCGACAGGCGCAGGAAGTTTCACCATTGCCGCCATGTTGCCTTGATCTTTCTTCACACCGCTGGCTCCGGGAACCAGTACGTCCCGGCCGACTAATGAAGAGGCCTGCAACGCTTGATTCGACGTCATCGAAGAGTTAAGACTCTCAAACTGGGTGTTCATCTTCCCGATACCATCAACCGTCGCAAATGATGCCATTTGAGCAATCATCTGATCATTACTGACTGGCTTAAATGGATCTTGCTGTGACAGTTGTTTGGTGAGCAATGACAAAAAGTCTTCCTGTTTCAGATCCTGTTTACCAGTGACCTCATCAGGCTTTTTTTGCTCTTGAAGTTTTTTGAGTTGATCGATATAGGACAAACTGCCATTTTGACCAACATTATCTATTCCGGCCATATGTTATCTCCTATACCTCACTGACCCATCTGCAATGTTCTGAGCAACATCTGCTTACTTGCTTCTGCCAACTGAACATTGGTTTCATATGCTCGTGAAGCTGAAATCATATTTGCCATTTCTTCCATCACATTCACATTCGGCTTATAAATATAACCATCAGCATTTGCCAGAGGATGGTCAGGATTATATTCCGCAACTAATGGTTTATTACTTTCCAAGACCCCTAAGACCTTCACCGGTACGGTATAGTCATCTTTCGATTTTGCCCGGTTTAACTCAGCGGCAAATATCGGATGACGCGCCTTATAAGTGTCCTTTGCAGAACTACTCACACTATCAGCATTCGCCAAATTACTTGAGGTCGTATTTAGACGAACAGACTCAGCACTCATGGCAGAACCTGTAACATTGAATACGTTAAATAGACTCATCTAATTTACTCCCCTTTAATCGCTTTGGTCATTCCTTTGAACTTTCCACCCAGAAAGTCAAGGGAAGCCTGATGACGAAGCTGATTTTGCATAAAAAGATTTCGCTCTAAATCGACATCAACCGTGTTGCCGTCACCGGTATCTGGTTGCGTCGGGATGCGGTAAAGCGTTTCCCCCACCACTGCCATGGAGGCAGGAATATGCCGTCCATTGGTTCGAGTCAGACTAATACTTGCCCCCGAACTTGCCGCTTGTAGTGCTTTGTCAAAATCTAAAGCTTTTGCCTTATATCCCGGCGTATTCGCTTGTGCGATATTGCTGGAAATCATCTCTGCATTACGCTCACGAACACCGACAGTGTACTGGTGAATGCCTAACGCTTTATCAAATGAGATTGCCATATACGCCTCTTCATGGATATATTGATTGCCACACCATAACTTTTAGCAATTTGTGTACCAACTTTAACTCTTATCGCTCATCCTGAGATAATCATAGTGAACATATCATCACGTAACTTCACCATGGCTTTTCCTTATCATCAGGCAAATTTCAGACCAATGTTGTGATGGCAGAAAAGAAAAACCCGGCATTGCCGGGTTTAAAAAGAGAATAACGTTATTTATTTAAGCTTATAGATAATACCGGGGTTACAACGCACCATCTCAAAACGGTCCGTCAGGCCAGTCAACGATTCTGACGCTCCCAATAACAGGTATCCGTTCGGATTCAAGTTATTAGCCATTTGATTGAGAACTTTCGACTTCATATCGGCTGAAAAATAAATTAAAACATTCCGACAAAAAATAATGTCAAACTTACCCAGCATTGAATAACTTTCCATCAAATTCTGAGGTTTAAAACTCACCAAACGCTTTACATTATCTTTGATCTTCATTCTGCCATCTCCGGCATCTTCAAAGAAAGTGCGGCGGCGTTCAGGGGATAAACCACGTCCCAGCGCCAGGTTATCATAACTACCGATACGGCAAATATCTAACATCGTTGAAGAGATATCCGTCGCGGTAATCGAACAATTCGTTAATAATCCAGGTTTCTTCTGCTGTGTTTCTAGAATCGTCATCGCAATCGAATAAGGTTCTTGGCCAGAAGAACTCGCTGCAGACCAAATTTTAATCGGTCGGCGATTCGCTGCCAATTCAGGTAGCAATCGTTCTGACAGGACTGTAAAAGGGTAGCTATCACGAAACCACAAGGTTTCATTGGTTGTCATGGCATCGACAGCGGCAATTCTTAGATCTCGACTGACACCTCTCACCACTTCTTTCAGTAATGTCGATAAAGAATCCATCTTAAATTTTGTAACTAACGGACTAAGACGGCTTCGAACTAGATATTGCTTACTATCCCCAAGTACAATCCCACATTGAGACTCTAAAAAGCGGCAAAAATCTTTATATTCTTGTTCGCTGATCGTTATTGCAGTCATTCACTTCTCTTTAGCTCAGTGTCAACCAATGCAGCTTTTACCGCATTACCAAGTTCATCAGGATTAAACTTCGCGATGAATGTATTTGCGCCTACTCTTTCTACCATAGCCTGATTAAATACACCACTTAATGATGAGTGGAGAATAACATAAAGATCTTTCAGCTTCGGATTACGCCGAATTTCCGCAGTAAGGGTATATCCATCCATCTCCGGCATTTCGATATCTGAAATAACCAATGAAATATGGTTAAAAATATTATCCGTGTCAGAAAGCTCAACCAATTTTTCATAAGCTTCCTTACCATCTTTTACTGCAATGACTTCAAACCCGATTGACTCCACGGCACGCTGTACCTGCTTACGGGCTACGGTTGAATCATCAGCAATCAAGATGCGACGAACAAATTCCTGTTCCTTATTTTCTTCGGCATGAGCAATATCTTCTGCAATGGTTGAATCCATCGTTTCATCAATCGGCGCGATTTCCGCTAAGATTTTCTCAACGTCAATAATCTCAACCAGTTCGTTCTCTATGTTGGTGACGGCCGTCAGATAGTTTGCTTTCCCGGCCCCTTCAGGCGGTGGTAAAATCTCTTCCCAACGCATATTCACAATACGTTCAACAGATGCAACGAGAAACGCTTGAATGGTGCGGTTAAATTCAGCAATGACCACAAAACTTTTCTCAACATCAGTCGTTGCCCGACCGCCAATCGCTAAGCTTAAATCAATGACAGATACGGTTTGTCCACGGATGTGAGCAACACCTTTCACTAAACGATGTAGATTTGGCATTGCAGTCAGCTTTGGGCACTGCAACACTTCTTTTACTTTAAATACATTAATGCCGTAACGCTGGCGACCATTCAACCGGAATGTCAACAATTCTAAGCGGTTCTGCCCAACGAGTTGTGTACGCTGATTCACAGAATCAAGAATACCCGTCATAACCCCATCTCCATCTCTCAAACCTTTGCTATAAAAAAGTGATAGTCTACAACAAGCGATGAATAAATTAAGGGAACCAGAATCATGTTCAAGAAACTGTGCTTATCCCCTCTGCCTTTTACTAAGTGTAGAGCTTTCTTTAAACTTTTTTATAGCATTATCGTCATTTTATCTGTTTTCTTTAATATTTCGACTCAGGCAGCAACTCAAGAACAACTTGATCATATTAGAGAAACCGCAGAGAAATACGCTACCACTGTTATCGAGCATCCAACAGGTGGGAAAATAGTTGCCACAGCGGCACCTCTTGATAATCGGATACAAGCATCCGATTGTCCAACAGGATTAAAGGCTTTTTCCTCATCAAGAAATGGTTCTGCAAGCCATATCACTGTTCTTGTTGAATGTCCGACAGATAATTGGCGGATTTATGTTCCCGTTCGATTGAATATCACAGTCCCTGCCGTGCTCGCTACCACCCCACTAAATCGAGGACAAATCATTACTCAACAAGATGTTAGTTTGGGTATGGTAGATCTGCTTCGCTTCCGACAGCAAGGATTTTCGACAATTGATCAAGTGATCGGAGCAAAAGTTAAAAGAAATATTCCACTAAACGATATTATTAGTGACCGAGATATTTGTATTGTCTGTCGTAATGAAACCGTGACAATCAAAGCAATTAAAAATGGTTTATCCATCATTACGCAAGGAACAGCACTGTCAGACGGTGACTTGGGGGAGCAAATTCGGGTTAAAAACAATAAATCCAACCGAATCATTGATGCACAGGTCTCCGGGATTGGTGAAGTGACCGTCCGGTTTTAACATTTCTAACCATGCCGCATAAAAAAACATCATTTTTGGCAAAGAAAATGCTAAAGTAAGATGTAGGTCTGTCGATATTGACGGTACAGGTATTTAATTTTGATAAAAAGGCTCAATTATGGCAAGCATTGATAATGTGCGTTCTGGCCAGTCTCTGACGAATACGAGTCGGAATTCGACCCGTACAGAGCACAATACATCAAATTCAGAGAAGATAAATCACACTTCATCATCGGATAAGAAAGATGCGGTGTCCCTGAGTTCACAGAGTAAAGCGATGGGTGACATTCATAGCAAACTTGCATCAAGTCCTGCTTTTGATAGTGCGAAAGTCGAGGCAATTAAAGAAGCCATCGCGAATGGTTCTTATCGTGTTGATGCAGACAAACTCGCAGACAACATGATCAAATTTGAAAAAGAGCTGGATGGTCTGCAATAATCGAACGATTGTTATCGGTCGATATCACAGACATCTGTGCCAAGAAATCAGGTAATTAAGTCATGGCAGCACTACAAGACCTACTTGAGTTTCAGTTGAACAACGCCCAGTCTCTCTCCGAACTTTTAGAGCAGGAGAAGGTGGTCATTACGCAACGTAATTCATCACAAATCGAAGCCATTGCTAAACAGAAAATTACTTTGATTAGTCAGCTCAACGAGACTGACCGACGGATTGAATCACATTCTCATGTATCGAGCCTACAAGAGGATGAGACATTGAAAAGTCTGGTCGAACAAGTTAAGTCCATCATTTGGGATTGCCAACAAGCAAACAATATTAATGGCGAAGCTCTCAATCGAGCACAAATGAGTTTTCATAAACTAAATAATCTGATGCAACAGAGTCAGGGGAAAATGGGCATGACTTACACAGCTGAAGGGCAAACACGTTCCATTTCTACTTTGGGCACAAATATCAAAGCTTAATATCGCTCCCTTCATTTATTCGCTCTCTACACTCCCATAGATTTCAATATAAATTCAATATAAAAAAGCGGCAATGATTGCCGCTTTTTTATATTCTGGGGAGAAAGAACTTGCCGCTCATGTGGCAATAACACCGTCAATCACGACAGATTAAAATAAGGTCTGCTGCCGCTTATCAGGAACCTGCTGGACTTCCCCATAGTCCCTCAGTCTTTCCATCTTATCTACATTCAAACGCAGTTCCGTCACATAACTATCACCGACTTTATAGCTTCTTACGACTTCGGCCCCGCGAATAACCCCGTCAACAGCACCAGATGTCGCTTCCGTTCCAAGTCGTTGATCCATGAGTTCCGCTCGTCCACTAACTCGCATACCATACACTTGCTCAGCCAACTCACGATAAGCATCAATTTTAGATGCTCGCATGGCACGAACTTGCTTCTCTTCTACATTGCGACCTTTTTGTTCACTAATCGAAGCATAACCGACCGCGGTCAGCCATTCTTGTTTATTCATGGTCTGTAATGGCTGGCATCCGACCAACAATAAAAATATAGCGCTCATTAACCAAACTTTCATCAGCAACTCCTAAGGACGCAGAATAACAGTGTAAGGCTGAGTCATTGTTGGATCAGAACGAATCAACACCCCATCTTCAGTCCGGACCGCATTCAATGTATCCAAATCCCGGCCAATTCGATCCGCGGGCAAGAATCCCTGAGCCGTCGCAACCACCACCCGGGATTGCATCCCAACCACTCTAGCATTGACCAGTACCCCACCTTCCTGACGCAACATTGTCCCGGTCAACACATATTGAATTTCCTGCTGTTGGGCCAGATCTTTCCAATCTCGACTGAAGGCAAAATCCCCTTGATGGGTTACCTGAATGGAACCTGTTGTTTTGAAATCAACAACTTGGAATCCTCGTTGTTGCAGCTGGTGAATAAATCCTTCAGTGACTGAATTCCCTAACCAGTTGGTGGTATCCATATTTTGCAAATCGACGAATGAAGTGACTGCAATCGGTGTTCTCGCCGTCACGCTGGTATTCGACTTCATTAAATCTTCAGTCATGCTCTCCACGAAAAAATCTAAAGTGTGACGAGGACTTTCTAATAACATAAACTGGGAGCCTTTATAGGGCTCTTTACCATTATATATCGGGGCATAGGAACACGCTGTTAAAAATAACGCGGGCACTAACAATAGCCATTTTTTCATTTTCCGCTCTCCAGATAGCTCGGACATTCAAGCGTCCAGTTTTTGACGCAAAAGTGGAACACTCTTTGCTTTCTCTGCTATTCATCACCAAGAAAGCTTTGCCGATAACTGCTCTTATCACCGTTATCAGAATAACAAGCAAATTTTATACCTGATTGGTAGGTAAATATGAAAAATGTAGGAACCATCCTCTTATCACTTTCTTTGTTCATATTCGGTACAGTACCGGCAACGGCCTCATGGTATGAAGTCACTGGTAGTGCAGCGGTCGTTTCATCGGAAACTCAGGCAAAACTGTATGCACTTGAAGATGCCGTATATAAAGCGATCAGTTTTTCCGGAGCGGATATCGGTAGCATCAGTAACCTCTACCCATTACTGGATGCTCAGCGTACTGAGTTTCAGTTTACCAATCATGAGGTCCGCTACATTCTGGTCGAAGAACAAACGGTCAAAAACAACGTTGTCTATGTCAAAGTCCGAATCGATATTTATCCATCCGCGTCAGGTTGTCAGGTAGAACAATATAAGAAAACCGTATTGGTGAGTAATATCACGCTTGCTTCCCCACAACAGGCAGTGATGGGGCAAATTTACAAGATTGGCGATGACTTTTCCCAAGTATTAAATAAGCAATTGGATAAGGAATCACATAGTTTTATCTCGGTAGGTACAACAGATTATGAGATTGATAAAAATTCTCCCACTCGACTCAAGATGATTGCTGAAGATAATAATGCCCAATACATTATTGCCGGCAATATCACTGACCTCACAGCAACCATCGCTGCACAACCATCAGGAGATGAAGTCATTAATCGTCAATTTGCAATGGATCTGAGTGTCTTTGATGGCGAAACAGGAAATGCAATCATCAGTCGTAATTATCGTGAAATCGCGCGTTGGCCATTTCCAAGAACCAGTCAGGTCGATACCAAAAGCGCTCGCTTCTGGGCTTCAACCTATGGTGAAATGCTGCTCCGTCTCAGCCGCCATGTGATGTTAGATCTTGAATCAGAGCTATCGTGTAAAATCACCTTGCCGGAGGTCATCTCTAAATCAGACCATATCGTCATGATGAATTTAGGCAGAATTCACGGTGTTCAAAAAGGAGATAAGCTTCAATTATGGCATACAGGGTCCTTTATCGATCAAAGAGGATTAGCGCGCAATAAAGTCACTCAAAGTGATATCACACTCACGGTTAATCGTGTTTATGAAACGGAAGCCGAACTGTCAGTTGATCAAGTCGAGTTAGCTGACAGCATTCAAATTGGCGACGTAATGCACAAACAGCTCATAAAATGAAATCAAGACTTAACTTATCTTATTTAAATCAGTAATATATAAGCATATTGCTGTACAGTTTTCCGACTGTGCAGCAAATACCGATGTCCCCTTAGTTCAGTTGGATAGAACAAGGACCTCCTAAGTCTTAGACGTGAGTTCAAATCTCGCAGGGGACGCCACATCTTCCTATGGTATATTCTTCATAATCGCTTGAACAACATGACTTCTGCCGCGATGCATCACCCCCTCGTAGATCTCCCTTTCTTTCTCTTCAATATACCAAGGGGATAACGTCGGAAGCTCCTGAACTAAAACTTGCCGTGATAACATCATATCAGTCTCAGGAGGACCACCCGTTTTATATTTCAACTGCTCCGGTGTATACCCTTCAACCAGATAAATCCCATTGGCTTTGAGACTTCTCGGTAATGCCTGATGCAGTTTTTGCCGCACAACCGGTGGAAGATGGCAAAAGACCGCCACAACCGCTTGCCACTGTTCGAGCCCTAAATCGAACTCATCCAGATCAGCCTGAATAAAATTTACAGACACACGATGCTCAGCTGCAAACCGACGGGCTTTGTCAATCGCAACAACAGATAAGTCAACAGCTGTCACATCATAACCACATTTCGCCAGATAAACAGAATTCCGTCCTTCACCATCCGCCAAACACAAAACCGATCCTAACGGAAGGTATTGACGTTTCACACTATCACGCAAGAAATCATTCGGCTCTTTACCGTAGATATATGTATCGACCTGATATCGGTCATCCCACATCACATTGTCCTACCCATTAAATTAGATAATTCTAATTTACAAAAAACGAGCGGTCATTTCAAGAGACAAGCAATTTAAACCCTCGCCCTTCAACCGCTCAGCACAAACGAAAAAGGCAGCTTGATAAGCTGCCTTAAGTCCATATAAAAATGGGAGAGTCTAAAACTTATAACCACCAGAAATCATCACGATGACTGGATCAATATGCACGTCAGTAGATTTTTCAGCGCCATTGAACTTATAGGTTGCCGTAGAATCAATGTCGGCATACCAGACTGAAGCATTCACAAACCAATTTTCATCGAGTTTATAATCAACACCGGCATTCACAGCCAATCCCCAAGAGTCATCCAAACTCAGATCACTCAAGCCGGCAGCAGCACCATTACCATTAATTTTTTCATCAAAGAATGTGGTGTAGTTGATACCAGCCCCAACATAAGGTCGAAATTGTGAATCTGACTGACCAAAGTAGTACTCAAACATAAATGTTGGTGGCAGATGCTTTGTCTCACCAATCTCACCTAAATTTAAAAGTGGTGTTGAAATATCATGAGAAAACGGTGTCGCAGCCAAAACTTCAAAGCTGACATTATCCGTAATCATATAACCTAGCGTTAAACCAAGTTGAGTATTTGTATTGACTTCCAACTCTTCCTGACTGCCTAAAATTTTATCACTGCTGTCATTTGGGATAACCGATGCAATCCCTGCTCGCACGATAAAATCACCCTCTTGGTGAGCAAAAGCACCAGCAGAAACGAAGGCGGTCATGATGGCTAATCCACAAAGTGTCTTTTTCATTATATTTTTCCTTGTCATTGGGCGAAAAGACTTTACTGGAGCGCACGGTAGCACATAAAAACCACACTGTTTTGATGGAAATCAATTTGTAAAATTTATAAACAAAAATTGTATTGTTATGTTAAAAAAATCACATTTTCCATGAAATATAATGTTGAAAAACTTAAAAAGATCATTCACAGCCATATAAAAAATGCCATCTAAACATTGATTTATATCAATTTATAAGTATGTTTTGATTTAGTTTTCGGAACGAGTTCTACACTTATAGAGCGTTCGAGGATGCTAAACAGGAGGATTGTGATGAGTTTAATTCCACGAGACTCATGGTCTGATTTTTATCATTTATTTGATCATGCTTTTCCGTCGATTCGGCCAAGCTTCAATATTGAATCTTTTTCTCCGCGGGTTGATGTACTGGATAAAGAAACTGCATTTGAAATTATCGCGGATTTACCCGGGGTCGAAAAAGATGATATATCAGTGAGCTGTCAACATGGCACGTTGACTATCGAAGCATCGACCTTAAAAAATGAACAGAAAACCGATGGGGATAAAGTCATTCATAGAGAGCGCTATCAAGGCAAAATGGTACGCAGCTTTACTTTAGGTGACAATATCAACGCGAAAGAAATTTATGCAGAGTATCAAGATGGTGTACTGGTGGTTGTCGTGCCGAAGATAGAAATGAAGCCAGACGAAACTGCTCAGCATATTAAAATCAACTGATGTTGAAAAAGCAAATGACTAAAAAGCGGTGTATCTCACCGCTTTTTCTGTTTCATCCCTCAGAAAATTTTAGTTACTTCCCTGAGAGTGGCTGAAGACGATTCTTTGATGCATTTCGGTACTTCTGATAACTTTTCACAAACTGTGGGAATAAAGACATCACAATCATACCAGCCATCAGACTATATTGTATCGGCGTATAAGATTCACCCACCAACAGCAGACCACACAGAATCCCTGCAACAGGATTGGCAACCCCAGCAAAAGTAAATTCAACCACTGAAAGCTGTCTGAGTGCCCAAACATAAAGAGAATATGCAACCGCAGTATTCATGATACAGAGCCAAAACAGTCCTAATACGTTTTTACCTGACAAATGCTGCCATGCGTTGAGATAGAGAGCCGGCTCGTAGCTCAAGTGAACCAAGACAATCAATAATAATGCCAAACCACCCAGAATCAGTTGCCAAGTCAACACACACCACCACGCCAATTTCTGGTTCAACATTTGAGTCAATGTGCTCCCGCAAATCATACATAAGATTCCAATCAACATGGCAGAAAGCCCAAACAAGCTCAGATCCAAACGACCGGGGTCAAATAGTAACGCAGCGAATCCAAACAGCGCCAAACCAGAAACCATCTGAATCACTGATGGCCGCTTTCTCATCACTATCCATTGGATCAGCATGGCAAATACAGGCACAGACATCATTCCAACACTGGATATCGCTGAAGGTAAGGTCAGTGCCATCACAAATATACAACCGAAAAATATAGCAATGTTCAGCAAACCGGTGGTGAGTAACACCTTCCAAGTCCCCTTATCAGGAAAAGTTGGCTTAATTGCGAAAAGGATAATACCTGCCGGTAAAGCTCGTAATACACCGAGCAGCAACGGTGGCCACCCCGGTAATGTTGCCTGAGTGACGGCATAAGTTGTTCCCCACAAAAATGTAGCCACCATCGCTAGTATTATATTCATATAAAGTATCTTTACATTGAGATTTTATTAATCATAAAAAAGTAATTTATCTTTGTAAAGAATCTTTATGTTAAGATATTATTATCATCGTTTAATCAGGTATATATGACTATGGATATTCTTGACAGGATCGTCACTCAATGGGCGGCAGAAAAACCAGAACTGAATACACTCCCCATGAGTATTTTTGGTCGGATACTACATTTGACTAAACATTTAGAGCAGGAAATCGCCAGTATTCATAAGCAATATGATCTCAAACTGGGAGAGTTTGACGTACTCGCAACATTACTCCGCTCTGGCGCACCTTATCAGTTAACTCCTTCAGCGTTAATCAGCACCGCGATGCTGACTTCAGGTGCGATGACAAATCGGCTCGATAAGTTGGAGCGAAAAAATTTAATTACCCGTATTCATAGCAACGTTGACCGTCGGAGTATTTCTGTGCAATTAACCGAACAAGGCTACCAACTCATCAATCAAGCATTGACAGAACATGTTCAGGCTCAGGAAAGATTGATCAGCGTCTTAAACCAAACAGAACAATCACAGCTTTCAGCTCTGCTTAAGTCTTGGCTATCGTCATTTAACCCGAACACCCCGTCAGGCAGTGATATTGAGTAACAAAGCGTCCCCGTGTTACTTTTATTGCAATAAAAATTGAATGGAATTCTCGAATATTGTCACAATTGTTGTGTGTTATCTCAAACTAGCTCAAAATACCGAAAGTGTTGCTCATGACGTGAATCTGTCTAAATCCTTATCTGGATTGAAAGGGAGAGCAAGACACGCTAAATCATAACAGCCATGAACTGTATTCTCTGCCGCATGACTCATGACTGAAGTGAACGGAACCACTTCACCTTAGTGGTAATTTGATCTATTATTGTTAATAATAAAAATATAGATAACAAACGGATGAAGAAGAGTAATCTTGAAACCAATACTGGCCATCGCTTTATTTCTAAAGCGAAAACAGCTTACAAAATTCACATACATACGCCAGATGATAAAGTTTTACACCGCTCTGTTGGTTTCATTCGTATTGGTGAAAAAAAAGGGCTAAAAAAAGCGATTCTGCTTCGTAATGAGCTCGGTCGTCAAATGTGGGGCAAGCACTGGCGAATGCTCCTCAAAGATCCTTATCTGATGACTCGGCTCCCCCACAGCCTTGAACCTAAAATCATCTATAAACCTCGTCCTACCAAAGACAATCCAAGCTATCGGGATGCTTGCTACATTGCAGCCTGGAGAACCTATGACGCTCAAGGAGAGTGCCACTTCAAGAGTGTGGTTTGTTCAATTAACAAGCATGGGAAACTGGCTGCATATACAAAAACCAAAAAGGCGCTTCTCGACGCGCATAAAGATTATCTCGATATTCTAATTTTTATGGGCCGATTAAATAGTATTGATCTGAAGTAGCCACACGCCCTACACATTGATCAATTCATTCGTATTGCCCATTCTCTCTCAGTACCATTTTCACAGCCACATACAAATAAAAACGCTGCGATATGCGAGCTTTAAACCCGCATATCGCAGCGTTAAATCAAGTTGGATCCGAAATAACCTCTTGCTTATTCTTTAATGACAACCTGATAAGTAAATGTCGGCACTTCGACCTCAACCCGTCGGTTTTGCTCCCGACCGTCTTTGGTATCGTTGGATGCGACAGGCTCAGATTCTCCCATACCACGCACGGTGATTCGATCCGCATCAATTCCCTGAGAAATGAGCTGATCCGCAACAGCCTGTGCTCTTTTCAACGACAGTGATTGGTTGTATTCCTTTGAGCCGGTTGAATCGGTATAACCCGTCACCATCGCTGTCGCTTGAGAATGACGAGACATCAATTCGATGACATCCTGAATATCAGCAACGCCCTGCTTGCTCAGTACCGCACTATCTAATGCAAAGCTACTGGCACTACTCAAGCTCTTTTTCACTGTTTTAATCACTTGCGTTTCAGCCGGCTCTGCCGGAACAGGTTCAGGGGTTTTTGCAACAACGGCTGGTTCAGCAACAGCTGGCCGAGGCTTGCTGGCAACGACAGGTGTAGACTCAGAACGACCAAAACGATAAGTAACGCCCAGCGTTGCCATATTGCCTTGAGCTCGTACAATATCATTATTTATATCAGTGAGCGCCTGATATTCCAGACGGACAGCCACATTGTCATTCGCACTCAATTCAAGACCTGCCGCTGCCAGATAAGACCAATCATCTTTAGAGCCATAGTCAACATAGGCGCCACCGAGCTTTGCATACAGATCAAGGTTTTGATAGAGAGGAAAATCAAACTTAGGCGCAATGGTCACCGCATTCACATGATCATTGACCATGCCTGCCCCGGTAAATTTTCCTAAGTGATCATATCCGGCCTCCAGTGCAACATGATCCCAAACCTGATATCCAAGAAAAGCACCGACTGCCGATGAATCGTCATCGCAGACATCGGTCGGACGACATGAATCATCCAGCCAAGACTTGCCAACTTTACCACCAACATAAACCTCGGCATGAATCATTGCGGAAACCATCCATGATGCTGCCGATACCACGATTATCATTTTATTCATGCTGCTCTCCTTTTTATTGTGAATTGCCCGAGCTTGCTTCAATACTGAACACATAGAATCAGGGTTACTCTATTGCATCACTGTAAAGAATAAGAGAAGGGGGTGTTAACTTACTGTCACCTTTACCGCTTTTGAAACATAACAACGGATTCAGCAGCACCAACTTTAATCAGTGCAATACCTTTTATATATAACCGAAATAGAAAAGCCGCAACCTAGGTTGCGGCTTCTCATTTATCTTTATGTTATTCGATGACGTTAGCCAGCATTTGCTTCACGCTGCTCAATAAACGCGATGGCCATTTGAATCCGCTTCATCACACGCGTTTTACCAATCAGCTGCATTGTGGCGTCGACAGATGGAGACTGTCCCCCGCCAGTCACAGCAACACGTAACGGCATCCCCACTTTCCCCATGCCGAGCTCAAGCGTCTCACATACATCAGCAATAACCTGATGCAGGCTCTCAGTGGTCCATGTCTCCAGCGCAGTTATTTTTTCCAAAGCCAGAACGAGAGGCGCTTTTGCAACCGGGCGCAAATGTTTTTTCGCGGCACCATCATCAAACGCATCAAAGTCTTCATAGAAATAACGCGCCTGCTGTGCCAGCTCAACCAAGGTTTGTACCCGGTCAGCCAGCAGCTGAATGACTTCCGTTACCGCCGGGCCATTTTCTGGGTTGATTCCCTGATGATCCAAGTGCCATTGCAGATGCCCGGCAACGTATTCAGGATCCGAGCTTTTGATATAGTGATGGTTTAACCATAACAATTTATCAGTATTAAATGCAGATGCTGACTTGCTAATCGCATTCAGACTAAAGTGCTCAATCATTTCATCACGAGAGAAGATTTCCTGATCACCATGAGACCAACCAAGCCGTACTAAATAGTTATTTAATGCTTCTGGCAGGTAGCCCTCATCGCGATATTGCATCACCGAAACAGCGCCATGACGCTTCGAGAGTTTGGCACCATCATCCCCTAAAATCATCGCACAATGAGCAAACGTTGGCACCGTGGCTCCCAGCGCTTCATAGATATTGATTTGACGCGCAGTGTTGTTGATATGGTCTTCTCCCCGCACAACATGAGTGATACCCATATCCCAGTCATCAACAACCACACAGAAATTATACGTAGGAGAACCGTCCGTCCGGCGGATGATTAAATCATCGAGTTGATCATTACGAATTTCGATCCGTCCACGAATCTGATCGTCAAAAACGGCACTCCCCTCTTTCGGGTTACGGAAGCGCACAACAAAAGCATCACCATCTTTTGCCGCATCATTCACCGCTTTGATCTTCGGATGATTAGCGTCATAGCGAGGATTTTCCTTGTTGGCTTCCTGCTCTGCACGAACTTCATCCAACAGTGCTTTGGATGCGTAACACTTATACGCTTTTCCTGCTGCAAGTAACTGCTCAACCACTTCATCATAACGATCAAAACGTTTCGTCTGATAATAAGGGCCTTCATCCCAATCCAACCCTAACCAGCTCATGCCTTCCAGAATTGCATCGACCGCTTCCTGCGTTGAACGCTCTAAATCAGTATCTTCAATTCTTAATACAAATTCCCCGCCCTGATGTTTTGCATAGAGCCAAGAATACAATGCCGTACGGGCACCACCGACATGAAGAAACCCTGTAGGGCTTGGAGCAAAACGCGTTTTAACCGTCATGAGATTTACCTTTATTCTGATCGAGTTTAACAACTTCGGATCTAGCTGTATCAGCCAAAATTTGCCCAGTATTCTAGCACCTGAGTATCAATCACGACAATGACCCTTTACCCTGAATTTTCAGTCATGTCAGTGGATAGCGCGTCACGTTCAGCAGAAAGAACCAGAAATGGCGAAATGCCTTGACCTTCCCCTTGCGTCAAGGTTTATGTTGAGCAAAATGGGATAGAGAAAGAAGCGAACATGCATCATTTAAAACTACCGTTATCAGGCTTGCATTGTATGGGCTGCGCCCGGAAAGTAGAACGTCAGCTCAAAGCGAATTTGAATGTCGAAATTTGCCATCTCTCCCCGTCTCTTATTGAGATGGACACCGATGCCTCCATCAATGAAATTGTCGAAAATATCGAGTCTCTCGGATATCAGGTTGGTAAAAGACAACACTACACGTTGCAGGGTTTACACTGTGGCAAGTGTGTCCAAAAACTCACCAACCTACTGAGTGAAAGTGAACAGATTCAAGATTTGAATGTGACCAAAGCGACACTCTCACTGGTCACAACCTTGCCGGAACAAGCCATTCTCGATCAAGTTGCATCACTTGGCTATCAAGCCTTTACAGAGTCATCATCCCCAGACAGTAATCATATCCCCCAAACCCCAGATACAGATACAGATACAAAAAGACAAACAGAATCAACATCAGCGACAACACCATCTCGTCAACAACATCAAATGGACGTCACGACCAATTTACTTGTCAAAGGGATGACTTGTGCCAGTTGCGTCGCTTCCGTAGAAAAAGCGCTGTTATCCGTCTCTGGTATTGAGGGGGCACAAATTAATTTATCAGAACAGAGTGCCGCTGCATTTTCCGCACAACAGCCGGATCAACAACAGTTAATTGCAGCAATACGCTCTGCCGGATATGACGCTGAAATTATCGATGATCCGGCACAGCAACAGGAAAAACAGCAAGCCCATTTAACGACGACACTCAAATACCATCGTCGTCATGCCGTCATGGGGTTGCTACTGGGGATTCCGATTATGGCATGGGGCGTTTTCGGTGGCAGTATGCTGATCCAAACACAGCAACAACAGCTGAGCTGGGGGATCGTCGGCCTCTTATGTTTAGGGCTACTGTGTACTGCAGGTCGAGGTTTCTATCAAAGTGCATGGCAGGCACTTCAGCACAAAAGAGCCACCATGGATACACTGGTCGCGTTAGGAACGGGGGTCGCATGGCTTTACTCAATCATGGTTGTCATCGCACCACACTGGTTTCCCATCCAAGCCCGTCATGTCTATTTCGAAGCCAGTGCCATGATCATCGGTCTTATTTCTTTGGGGCACGCCATTGAATCAAAAGCCAAAGCTAAAACAACACAATCGCTCCAAGCGTTGATTCAGCTCCAGCCCCAACAAGCAACACTCATGACCGAAAGTGACGATCAAAGCATTCCTGTCTCACAGATTGAAAAAGGTATGCATCTGAGAATTAAACCCGGAGATAAACTCCCTGTTGACGGGGTTGTCATGCAAGGAGAATCCTATCTGGATGAATCCATGCTGACCGGAGAACCAATTCCCACGCTGAAACGTCCCGGAGATACCGTCTCCGCAGGAACCATCAATCATGATGGCAGTCTGGAGATTGAAGCAACCGGCGTCGGCAGTGAAACCATGCTTTCCCGTATTATTCAGATGGTCAGGAGAGCACAAAGCAGTAAACCGCCTATTGCGAAACTCGCCGATCAGATTTCTGCTGTGTTTGTCCCTGTTGTCGTGGCTATCGCTATCATGGCCGCATTGGTCTGGTTCTGGTTCGGCCCCGAGCCCAAAGTCAGCTATATGCTTGTCGTTGCAACCACAGTTCTGATTATTGCCTGCCCCTGTGCATTGGGACTCGCAACCCCGCTATCGGTAACGGTTGGTGTCGGCAAGGCTGCAGAAATGGGTATCCTTATCCGCGATGCCGAAGTGCTCCAAACCACCAGCCACATCGATACGGTTGTCTTTGACAAGACTGGTACATTGACGGAAGGCAGGCCACAGGTTCAAGCGATTGAAAGCTTCCAGCGGGAACAACACGAGTTGTTATCCATCGCCTACGCACTAGAGCAACAATCTGAACACCCGTTAGCCAAAGCCGTATGTGAGTACGCACGGTCAAAAAAAATCTCAGCAGCTCAAATTTCATCATTTCAAAATCTGCGTGGACGCGGGGTCAAAGCCGCTTACGACGGTCACGCTGTTTATATCGGTTCTGTGCATTACATGACATCTTTGGGGGTCTCATTCAGCCAAATACAAACCTCGCTTGATCATGTCCTTAAGCAGGCATGGACACCAATTCTGATTGCGATTGATCAGGACATTCAAGGCGTGATTGCAGTGGCAGACCCGATTAAAGCTGATGCGGCAGAAGCCATTCAAGCACTCAATACGCTAGGCATCAAAACCGTGATGTTAACCGGAGATCACCATACTGTCGCCCAAGGTATTGCCAACCAGTTAGGGATTCAGGAGGTTATAGCTCAGGTTCTCCCCGATCAAAAAGCAGCACACATCATTGAATACCAGCAAGCTGGACATAAAGTCGCGATGGTCGGTGATGGCATTAATGATGCGCCAGCGCTAGCGCAAGCTGATCTCGGCATTGCAATGGGAAGTGGCAGTGATGTGGCCATCGAAAGTGCTCAGATGACATTTCTCAACAGCTCACCACTGTCGATTCTTAATGCCATTGCACTCTCCAAAGCAACGGTAAAAAATATCAGGCAGAACCTGCTCGGGGCATTTATTTACAATACCCTCGGCATTCCGGTCGCAGCCGGAGCATTGTATCCATGGTTTGGCTTTCTGCTCAGCCCTGTCATTGCCGGAGCAGCGATGGCTTTATCGTCGATTACCGTTGTCACAAACGCCAACCGATTACGGCTGTTCCGACATCAGCATCAGCCGCATGAGTCAGAACCAAAAGCTAAATGATTTTGAGTCATGAACAGTTGCTTATCAGTCACGACCCAATCTATGCTAGCGTTCAGATGAATGCCACAAGATAGGAAATCCACTTATGCAACTCACCCGTCTGCTTTCAGTCGGAGCCATCATACTCAGCTTCTATACAAATGCCGAGCCATTGTACTGGCTCGCCAGTAAGAATCAGACGCAACTGATGCTATTGGGCTCAGTCCATGTCGGACACCCGGATATGTACCCGTTACCCAAACCGGTGATGGACTTTCTTCGTGACAGTGATGGATTAATTGTCGAAGCCGATATCCGTCAGGCAAACAAGTTGCAATATCCGCCCGTCAAGTGGACCTCACAACAAGTACTCTCCGCTTCGGAGCTGGAAAAATTAGAGCATATCGCTGAACAGTTAAATCTCAATGTGCAACGTCTGAAAGCATCGCCACCATGGCAAACGGCTATCGGTTTACAAATGCAGGCAATCAATCGGCTAGGGTATCGCGCCGATCTCGGTGTTGATCAATATATGATTCAAAAAGCAGAGTCGGCATCCATTCCGATAATTGGCCTCGAATCACTCCAGTCTCAAATCGATTTACTGGCAGGTATGAAGCAAAATGGTAAAGCGTTGCTGACGACCACACTGCAAGATTGGGGAGAAGATTCGCACGCAACCGAGTGTTTGGTGACAAGCTGGCATCAGGGCGATCCAGAACAATTGAAACAGTTGATTGATCATCATGACATGTCCCAAGAAATGTCTGAACAACTTGAAGTCAAAAGAAATCATCGCTGGTTAAAGCAACTGACGACCGCACCGATATTTACTGAACATCCTTCGAAATATCTCGTCGTCGTGGGTGCTTTACACTTAATCGGCCAGGAAAATTTAATTCAATTACTGACCAAGCAAGGATTCACCGTCACCCGGCAAAATACCATTGAGAAAAGGACGAGTCAGATGGATGAATGTCAATAAACGAAAAAAGCCTCAGCATATGCTGAGGCTTTTTTCTCAATGTGGTCGGTGAAGAGGGATTCGAACCCCCGACCCTCTGGTCCCAAACCAGATGCGCTACCAAACTGCGCTATTCACCGAGTCTTGGTTGGGCAGCTGCTAACAGCGCCTCAACGGGTGGCTATAATACGGATTCTTGTTATAGACGCAACTCATTTTCGCTAATTTTTCCAAAAAAATAATCAAGTGCTCAAAAGACATCCATCTCTGGCTATAAATGTGACAATGGACACATGAATTTCAACAAATACGTAACTTCACCAATACACTTGATCCAGATCATCACTTGATTGATTGACTCACTTTATGTTTAGTACGTCTTCGCAACTTTGAGGAAACATCGCTTAAAACTGAACATCAGGGTTTTGCTTTGGTCGATAAGTTTGTTTTTATAAACTGAGTGTTTTAACAAACTGAATGTTTTAACAAACTGAAATGTTTTAACAGACAAATTGCCACTGCGTAAACACGGTTTAGTCACAGTGTGCAGTTTCTTATCAACAAAGTCATGAATGACAAATCTCCTCACTAGATCGCTTAGCGCCTGTAAAAAACAGTGATAAGCTATGCACCGGAGCGGACCTTTTCCCACTCCGGTTTTTTATTTTTGTCTGCCATACATCTTTCCCATACTCACTTAAGCATAATTCTTCAGCAGCTCCCCTCATTTAACTGCAACACCATCCTTTGTCCTGTCCACCTTTCTTGTCCATCTTAAGTAAAGGAATCTTTAGTAAAGGAATGTTGCGAGAGTCTTGCATCTCAAAGTCACTTCGGTATATATAAAAAAATGACCTCAAGGTGCGTGATTGACAACAATTCGGAGGAATACGAATGTCTCAGAAAGATTTCGAGTTATTTCAGCAAATGATGGAAGATGTCCAGCCTCTGAAACACGATACAGCCGAACTCAAGAAAGATTTACAGATTACTGAGGCGCATCTTGCCCGGCAAGAAGCAGCGATGAAACTAGAACAGCATGAGTCTGATTATCTGTCTCTGGAACATGCACCACCAGTTAAACCCCATGATCTGATCGAATTTAAAAAAAGCGGGGTTCAGGACGGTGTTTACCGAAAACTCAGACTAGGCAAATATCCGATTCAAGCGCGTTTGGATCTTCACCGAAAAACACTGGAACAAGCCCGTGATGAGATTGTGAAATTTTTACGTCAGTGTATGCGAATGGATATTAGAACCGTCCTCATCATCCACGGGAAAGGCGAACACTCGAACCCGCCGGCACTGATGAAAAGCTATGTTTCGTACTGGCTTCCTCAGATCGCAGAAGTCCAGTGTGTTCACAGTGCACAACGATTTCACGGTGGAAGTGGCGCACTTTATGTTCTCTTGCGTAAAAGTCAGGTACAAAAACTGGAAAATCGTGAGCGCCACCAGAAAAAGCGGCCTCACTAACCGAAAAAGCAACAACGGATATGACTTTCTTTCCGTACACGTATGTACTTTGGATAAACAAGCACTTTGGATAAACAAGCCGAAAATAAAAAAACAGTCAGACTATAAGAAGACTGACTGTTTTTTTATCTGATCAACGAAGAGCTTACTTGGTACCGAAGATTTTATCTCCAGCATCACCCAGACCGGGAACAATATAGCCTTGTTGATTCAGATGATCATCGATTGCAGCGGTGTACAATTCAACATCAGGATGCGCTTTTTCTAACGCCCGAATCCCTTCAGGTGCTGCCACCAGAACCAAGATTTTAAATTGTGTGCATCCCTGCGCTTTTAACAGATCAATCGTTGCGATCATCGAGCCACCGGTTGCCAACATGGGGTCAACCACCAAAGCAATTCGCTCCTCGATGTTTGAAGCAATTTTATTAAAATAAGGAACAGGTTCCAGTGTTTCTTCATCCCGATAGATACCCACCACGCTAATGCGGGCACTCGGTATATGCTCAAGCACACCATCCATCATACCCAATCCCGCACGAAGGATCGGAACAACCGTCACTTTCTTGCCTTTGAGTTGATCAATCTCAACCGGGCCATTCCACCCTTCAATCGTCACTCTCTCGGTTTCAAAGTCTGCTGTTGCTTCATAAGTGAGTAAGCTGCCGACTTCAGTGGCTAACTCGCGAAAACGCTTGGTACTAATATCAACCTCTCTCATCAAACCCAATTTGTGTTTGACAAGCGGATGTTTCACTTCGACAACTTTCATCTGCATCTCCGACATTCAATCAAATAAACTTTCCGATTATACATACTTTCTATCGTTAATTTTATCCTTAACATCAGGAAATATCATGATTTAACACATGGAGAAGCCATGATTACCCAGAATTTTCAGCCTATCTCACCAGATAAAAAAATCAGCGCAAACGTTTTCCTTTTACTTTTTTCCCCTGTAGAATAGCGCCGTTTTCATATCCAACCAAAGAACGAGGATGACCCCGTGAGTGGCAAAAACACATCTCTGAGCTATAAAGATGCAGGCGTTGATATTGATGCAGGCAACGCGCTTGTAGAGCGAATTAAAGGTGCCGTAAAGAAAACGCGTCGCCCGGAAGTAATGGGTGGTATCGGTGGTTTTGGTGCCCTGTGTGAATTACCAACCAAATATAAGCACCCAGTGCTTGTCTCAGGAACGGATGGTGTCGGCACTAAATTACGTCTGGCACTGGATATGAAAAAGCACGACACCATTGGGATCGATTTAGTCGCAATGTGCGTCAACGATTTGATTGTACAAGGTGCCGAACCTCTATTTTTCCTTGACTATTATGCCACCGGAAAACTTGACGTTGATACCGCAGCAGACGTCGTTTCCGGGATTGCCGAAGGCTGTCTTCAGGCTGGTTGTGCGCTGATTGGCGGAGAGACCGCAGAGATGCCCGGCATGTATGAAGGTGAAGACTATGATGTCGCCGGATTCTGTGTCGGTGTCGTTGAAAAAGAAGCCATTATTGACGGTTCCAAAGTTGGGGCCGGTAACAGTTTAATTGCTGTAGGCTCGAGTGGTCCTCACTCAAATGGTTATTCACTGATCCGCAAAATTCTGGAAGTCTCGAATGCGGATAAGTCAGAATTGCTGGACGGAAAAGCCGTTGGTGAACATTTGCTCGAACCGACCAAAATCTATATCAAGTCAGCACTCAAACTCGTTGCTGAACATGATATTCACGCCATTTCTCACATTACAGGTGGCGGATTCTGGGAGAATATTCCCCGCGTTCTACCACAAGGTACCAAAGCCGTCATCGATGGTAACAGCTGGGAATGGCCAGTGATTTTCAAATGGCTGCAAGAAAAAGGTCACGTCGAGACTTACGAAATGTACCGGACTTTCAACTGCGGTGTCGGTTTGATGATCGCACTGCCAGAAGCACAAGCTCAAGCGGCGGTCGAACTTCTCCAATCAGAAGGAGAAAATGCTTGGATTATCGGGCATATTGCAGAAGCACAAGCTAACGAACCGCAAGTAGAGATTAAATAGTTCATGAAAAGTATTGTCGTTTTAGTTTCGGGAAACGGGACCAACTTACAAGCGATCATTGATGCTTGTGATTCTAAAATGCCCAATGGCAGGGTGACTGCTGTTTTTTCAAACAAAGCAGATGCTTATGCGCTGGAAAGAGCCAAAAAAGCAAATGCCGCGGCAATCTTTGTCGATCCGAAAGCCTTTGATACGCGTGATGCTTTTGACCGTTCATTGATGGAACAAATTGATGGATACGCACCAGATCTGATTATTCTGGCAGGTTATATGCGTATTCTGAGCGCAGAATTTGTTCGTCATTACATGGGAAAAATGATTAACATTCACCCATCGCTATTGCCGAAGTATCCCGGCCTGAATACCTATCAGAGAGCAATTCTTGCTGGGGATGAAGAACATGGCACCAGCGTTCACTTCGTCACAGAACAACTTGATGGCGGCCCAGTGATTCTACAAGCCCGGGTTCCAATCGATGATGATGATACGATTGAATCTCTGACCCGTAAGATTCAGGAGCAAGAACACCGGATCTACCCGCTGGTCGCACAATGGTTTGTTGAAGAGCGTGTCGAAATGCGTGATGGCAAAGCCTATCTTGATGGTGAGCCTCTGGGAATTTATGGCTATAAAGGCCACTCAGCCCGTTAACCCCCCATTTTCTCCACACTTTCAATGTTGAACAGGCGGCGCCATGGCGCTGCCTTTTTTATCTCTCTGTCTCATCCTTAAATCATACTTCACGCCAGTATGGAGCTGTCCATACTTATCCATCCGACATGTCTTTTGCTGATCCCCTTCCACAATCACGTTCACAATCGCGCTCACAATCGAGTCATTGCTGACACGTCACTGGAATAAATGCACCTATTTGCACAATAACAATGTAAAGACTATGGTTATTCGAATACACATAGACTGGAACATTAAATATGTTAGATATCAATACATTATTGTTAGATTTCCGAATTACGTCTTATTGCAATCTCGACTGTGATTTGTGCTTCAGAAACCCGGGTATTGAAGATCAATCAACCGAGAGTGCCTTAAACGTCTTAGACAAAATGTACCAAGTCGGATTTCGCCGGGTGGGCTTTACCGGAGGAGAGCCAACCACACGGAAAGATTTTCTAATCTTAATTGAACATGCCAAAAAACTCGGTTTTATGACTTATCTATCAACCGTTGGTCACCGCTTCATCATGGATCACGCGCGGTTAAATGGTGTGCTGGACTGGGTTGGTATGCCCATTGATGGTATAGAAAAACAGACCAACAGTGACATCCGAAGTGAGAAAATGGGAAACCAACATCGCGTGATCAAAGATATTCTCACTTGGTTGTCACAGACAAATAACACCATCAATATAAAGCTAACTACCGTTGTGTCGCAAACAAATGCCCATCAAATCTCTGATATTGTTCGTTGGGTAAATAGTTTCCCCTATAAAATCCAGTCTTGGCGATTTTATCAATTTTGTCCGCTCGGTGTGGGTAAGGAAAAACGAGATAAGTTGGAAATTGATACTGACTTATTTCTCAATACAATGAAACAGACAAAAAATGAATTTCCTGATCTGCCATTGAGTTGGGCGACATTTGAGGAACGGGACAAAGCCAATATCGTGATGGAGCCCAACTTTGATGTCATTATACCCGACGGAGAAAACTATACCTACCTGTGTAATATGGAGAAAGACTCACCAGAACAGATCATTCACCATATTTTTGGTCAATCTGAAATTATGGAAAAATGTGAAAACAATCGATTCTGGCTTGATGAAATGGAGTTTGTTTCATGAATAAACACCATCTCTACACGCCCCCCTGGACGGTCGGAGAACTGCCGGATGCACCGGATGCAAACCCATTATATATTGTTCTGTCCGGTAACTCCGGTGTGGGTAAAAGTACACTGCTCCGCGCTATCTCAACACATATTTATGAAAACAATCCTCAAACAATTGCGATTGATGAAAAGTCACTTCATCACCCATTATTACAAAACCTGTTTGATAAAACAGAAACGTATGGCTATCCATTACAGCTTAATTTTATGATCCAGCGAGTGCTTCTGGTTAAATCTTGGCTAGATAAAGGCGTTAATGTTATTATGGAACGCTCTCATATCGAGGATTATATATTTGCAAACTTTATGTATAAGCAAGGATATATATCCAGAGGACAACATCAAGCTTATCTGACTTTATGGCATGAACTCATGGATATAGTTCCCGATCCCGATGTGATTATTTATATGAATTTTCCGCCCGACTTTTCATTAAAAAATTTATTCAATGACGAGTTAAAAGGTATTCGTCCCCGAGAGTTTCCAGATGAAGCGACCAAACAACGGTGGATTCATGGCTGGGGAGAGGAATATCAATCATTGATTGATAACTTGCCGGCACATTTGCAAGATCGGGTGGTTGAATATAATCCGCAAATGACGATTGAAACCATTACCGATCTCGTTATCAATAAAATTCAAAATAAACAGGAGCCTTTATGCGACAGCGAACCATTGTTTGCCCCTTGATCACCAACAACGGGGATTACTTACTTTGTAAAATGGCAAATGATCGCGGTGTATTTCCCGGTCAGTGGGCGCTTCCCGGAGGTGGTATAGAACCGGGAGAAACAATGGAAGAGGCATTAAGACGTGAAATCAGAGAAGAGTTGGGCCCTGATTTAGAACTCACGCGGATCTCCCCTTGGAAATTTAGAGACGATACTCGGATCAAAACTTACCCGGACGGAACTCAAGAAGAAATCTATATGATTTATCTGATATTCGACTGTGAAAGTGCCAATCGACATATTGCAATTAACGACGAATTTCAGGAATTTAAATGGGCAACTTCTGAAGAACTCCAGACGCTTGATCTCAATGACGCAACAAAAGTGACCTTTGCACAAAAAGGGTTGCTGAAATAAATAGATCTGCTGAAAGAATGACAGAGGCTTGCAACATGGCAAGCCTCTTTTTTTATTCGAGCGGTTCCGTCGGAGCCTGAGAGCCGGGTTTATCTTCCGCAAACGGAATATCCGCTAACTGAGACTGATTGGTATCAATCAACTCTCCTTGATGGAAAATATTGTACTCTCCGGGCTTCATTCGATGCCACTGCTCGTTCAGTGTCAGTGGCTGAGTCGCAATCACTGTGACAATATCATTGGGTGTCGTCTCTTCCTGAAAATTAACTTCGACTTCCTCATCAATCAACGTTGCCTTACCAAAAGGAGACCGACGTGTAATTGAATAGAGATGATTGGTACAGTAGGTCATCACATGCTCACCATCCGTCAGCAGCATATTAAAAACCCCCAGTTGTCGAAGCTGGTCACACTGCGAAGCAATAAAACGACAGACTTCTATTGCATCATCGGGTGGTGTCGGATATTGATCATCCAGACGCTTTAACAACCAACAGAATGCCAGTTCACTGTCTGTTTCTCCCACAGGCCGATGATTGGCAGTATCAAGCGCCTTATAACCACTCAATTGTCCATTATGCGCGAATGTCCAGAAACGTCCCCAAAGCTCTCGCGTAAACGGATGGGTATTCTCCAAACTAACCCCACCACGATTTGCCTGACGAATATGGCTAATCACGGCCCGACTTTTGATTGGGTATTTCTGAACCAACTCAGCAATCGTGGACTGGTAGCCCGGCTTCGGGTCCTTGAATGTGCGAAACCCCTTCCCTTCATAAAACGTAATTCCCCAGCCGTCACGATGCGGGCCTGTTTTACCACTGCGCTGAATCCAGCCAGTAAAACTAAAACAGATATCGGTCGGAACATTAGCGCTCATGCCGAGCAATTCACACATAACCTACGCTCCCTTATTGAACCGGTAATTAAGCCATTTCTTTCTCGATCAACATAATCAGAATATGGATGATTTTGATATGAATTTCCTGAATACGATCAGCATAGCCGAAATGAGGAACCCGGATCTCAACATCAGCAACACCCGCCATTTTGCCACCATCTTTACCGGTTAAAGCAATACTTTTCATGCCTTTTGCTTTCGCCGCTTCAATGGCTTTCAGGATGTTACCGGAATTTCCCGAGGTCGAAAGCCCGAACAATACATCGCCTGTGGCACCGACAGCCTCGACATAGCGAGAAAATACAAATTCATAACCAAAATCATTACTGACGCACGACAGATGACTGGGATCTGAAATGGCAATGCCCGGATAGCCCGGTCGATTATCACGGTAACGTCCGGTCAGTTCTTCAGCAAAATGCATCGCATCACAATGGGAGCCACCGTTCCCACAAGAAAGCACTTTTCCACCCTGTTTAAAAGAATCTGCAATCAGCTTGGCAGCCGCCTCAATCTGAGCAATATTGTGCTCATCACTTAAAAACTTGTTTAGTACGTCGGCAGCTTCGTCCAGCTCGTTCTTAATTAAATCGTGGTACATAACTCAATTCTCTTTGATGTATGCTGAAATGGCACTCTTATGACAAGAGCGATACATATTTACCCGGATCACTCAGGAGATATTGGTGAAATGTTCCGGAGATAATCATGAGTTTACCCCAACAATTCATTCTGTCGAGCCTTGCCCTGTAAGAATGCTGTTTCTTCCCTCAGATCCAGTTCATCATCGCACCAAATCATCAGAAAGTGACTCACAACCCGATCTCCTTAACACTTTTGCAACATTACAACTGGTAAGACCTCTTCGATAGTTCTACGATAAAAGCATCTGAATCTCCCGATTAAGGAAAATAAGTATGAGTATTTTGCTCTCGATCGTCGTATTACTCGTGGTATGGGGAATCTGCGCCTATCATCGTCTCTCGATGGCATTGGGAACAGGAATACTTACTGCGTCACTCATTGTGTTAACGCTGCTTGGCCAAGTCGGTTTCACATTCTGGGTCATTTACGCACTGCTCCTTGCCTGCGTGACAGTCCCATCGATTCGGCAAAATCTAGTGACATCCCAAATCTTCACTCTCTTTAAACGCCAACTCCCAAAAATGTCCAAGACCGAAAAAGAGGCCTTAGATGCAGGAACCGTCTGGTGGGAGGCCGAGCTATTTCGAGGCAAACCCGACTGGCAACAACTTCATCGCTATCAAACACCTCAGCTGACCGAAGAAGAACGTGCATTTTTAGACGGCCCGGTGAATCAGGCCTGTGAAATGGTCAATGATTATCAGGTTTCTCATGAGCAGGCAGACTTGCCTCCTGAAATCTGGGAATATCTCAAAGAGCAGAAATTCTTTGCCATGATTATCAAGAAACAATATGGCGGCTTGGAATTTTCAGCCTACACACAATCACTGGTGCTTCAAAAGCTGGCAGGTGTCTCTGGTATCCTCGCGATTACGGTCGGTGTTCCAAACTCTTTGGGTCCCGGAGAATTATTGCAACATTACGGCACCGAGGATCAAAAAGACTATTATCTGCCTCGGCTGGCAACGGGTCAGGAGATTCCCTGTTTTGCGCTCACCAGCCCTGAAGCGGGTTCTGATGCCGGTTCGATTCCTGACTTTGGCGTGGTTTGTCAAGGGACATGGGAAGGGAAAGAAGTCCTCGGGATGCGTCTGACTTGGAATAAACGCTATATCACACTTGCCCCCGTAGCAACCGTATTAGGGTTAGCATTTAAATTACAAGACCCGGATCATTTACTCGGTGAAGAAGAAGATATTGGCATCACTTGTGCGCTGATTCCAACCGATATGGCTGGCGTGGAGATCGGTCGTCGTCACTTCCCGCTGAACATTCCATTCCAAAACGGCCCCACTCAGGGAAAAGACGTCTTTGTCCCGCTTGATTTCATCATCGGTGGGCCCAGTATGGCCGGCAACGGATGGCGCATGCTGGTTGAATGTCTGTCGGTTGGCCGCGGTATCACCCTGCCATCCAACTCAACCGGTGTCACCAAAACTACGGCAGTGACAACCGGAGCCTATGCAAGAATCCGTCGTCAGTTCAAGCAACCGATAGGAAAAATGGAAGGGATTGAGGAGCCACTGGCACGCTTAGGCGGAAATGCCTACCTCATGGATGCAGCCTGTCAACTTACCGTGACGGGTATCATGAACGGTGAAAAACCCTCGGTCATTTCAGCCATCGTCAAGTATCACTGTACCCACCGGGCTCAACAGTGCCTCAAAGATGCCATGGATATCACCGGTGGGAAAGGGATCTGCCTTGGTCCGTCGAATTTCCTTGCCAGAAACTATCAGGGCGCGCCCATCGCAATTACGGTCGAAGGCGCGAATATTCTGACCCGTTCGATGATTATCTTTGGCCAAGGCGCGATTCGCTGTCACCCTTATGTACTCAAAGAAATGGAACTGGCTCACTCTCAAAGTGATAACGCGATGGCACAGTTCGACCAGACGCTCAGTGCGCATATTGCTTACACCGTGAGTAATGCAGCACGCAGCTTTTGGCTTGGTCTCACCAATGGACTCGGGTCCGCGGCACCACATCATGATGAAACCCAACGTTACTACCAGAGACTCAACCGTTACAGTGCCAATCTCGCACTCATGGCCGACCTGACCATGCTGACTCTCGGGGGTAGCCTAAAACGCAAAGAACGCGTATCAGCCCGTCTGGGAGATTTGCTGAGTCAACTGTATTTGTCTTCAGCAACATTGAAACGCTATGACGATGAGGGCCGTCACACTGAAGATTTGGACTTGGTGCGCTGGGCGCTGGAAGATAGTCTGAAACAGACGGAGGTGGCATTGTCAGAATTACTCGACAACTACCCGTCTCCGGTCTTGGGTTATCTGCTCAAACGGATCCTCATGCCTTTTGGACGAGTTTGCCACGGTCCCAGCGATAAACTGGATCACCGGGTTGCGAAACTATTGCAATCTAACACAGCACCGAGAAACCGTCTGGGTCGTTATCAGTACTGGTATGCAAGCGACCATAATCCGGCGG
Source organism: Vibrio spartinae (assembly GCF_024347135.1). Classification (NCBI taxonomy): domain Bacteria; kingdom Pseudomonadati; phylum Pseudomonadota; class Gammaproteobacteria; order Vibrionales; family Vibrionaceae; genus Vibrio; species Vibrio spartinae. Next base: position 2,946,658 of record NZ_AP024907.1, read on the forward strand.
GTCGGATTCATCAAACGCTGGATACGATTATCCAAGCAGAACCGATTTTTGATAAGATCTGTCAGCTGAAAAATAAACATTATCCATTTACCAATTTGGATCAACTGGCGAAAACAGCATTGGATGAACAACTGATTTCAAGCGACGAATCAGATTTACTGATCAAGGCAGAACAAGAGCGACTCTATGTGATTAATGTAGATGACTTTGCACCGGAAGCGTTAGCCGCCGGATCACCTGACCGTCCGAAACAGGGAAGAGCAAAGCGTAGCAATCGTAAAACAGCCAGTCCGGTACAAGAATCCTAAAATCAGAGAGACGAGAAAAAGCAGTGTCATCCCCATAAGCAGAATGCCAGTCAGTATCACTGACTGGCATTCTTTCATATCGATCTTGATATCAATAGCGTTCCACAAATCACTCAGGACATCATGATTACTTTTTCGGCATATCGAGCTGTAGTGACACTTCAGATTTTTTTGCTTTCATCTTGCGGACAACCATCCAGATAACGAGTCCCAGCATCAAAGCACCAATATTCCCTAGCACGATATAAATCAGCTTCCATTTTCTTGCTGACTCCCGCTGTTGCAGTATCTCTTCCTGCTGTTCCTGCTTAACTTTCTCCGCGAGGGCTTTCTTTTGCATAAGGCGCGTCTGCTCGATATTCACATCTTCCACGACACTATACGTATGTTCAGGGATAGGGAAAACAAGCGGCCGCTGAGAGTTGGCTTCAGTCGCATAGACTCGACCATTCCATTTAAAATTCCCCACTTCACCATCGTTAGGAATCGCCAGTTTAACGGTCAGCGATTCACTACCGGATTGGCCTTCGGCAGTAAAGTGGTCGTCATACCGATCCCAGTGATCGACATGTGCAATCAGCGACCCCGGTTTGATGGTACCTTCTAGCCCGGAAAACACTACTTGGTGGGGCTGGTCATCAACACGAGACTGAATAAAAGACGTGGTAATCGGGGACGGATAAACCAGCACTTCCTGTTCCTGCGCGCGTAAAAAGACACCATTCCCCGAGGTAATCCGTGCCCGATATCTTCCCGGCTCAGAGAAAATATTCAGTTTGACGGTGAATACACCATCGCCGGGTTTTTCATCAAGTCCCCGGCCATCATCGGCAAACTCACCGATCACATCTGGTGTCGGGCGCGCTTCTTTGACCAGTTGTGCTTCATTCTCGATGTATTTAGTAAAGGTCACTTTCAGTTTCACGCGATCCAAAAAATCACGAATCGTTAACGGCTTATCATCGGAAGTTAGTCTGGCGGTAAACTTAATATCTTCGCCCTGATATAACCGTAACGGGAGCTTATCGGTGGTCAACGCCAAATTTGAGATGAGTCTGATATTATTTTTGGGTGTCACTTTCCCCACCGCTTGCCAAGGGCCGGGCATAGGCTTATCAATCGAGATAATATCCATTGAAGGTTCCTGATACCAACGGACATTATCCGGATGCCGCCATGAATAGTATTTTGTACCATCAGGGCGAACTAACACCACAGGTCTCGAGGGTTTCTCACGATAAATGACGAAAGTAATCTGACTGATTGTCGGATCCACCCGAACGCGATTATCCAACAGAGACACCGGAGAATTTGTTGCAGCATAACTTCCCAGCGATACCCATAGCCCGATAAAGATCGTTAACACCCGCAACATATATATTCACTCTCCTACTGACGCCAAAGACAGCTGCCACTTTTTTCAACTAAATCTAAACGATCTTGATGTGCTTGTATTTCATCGGCAGTTGCGCTTAAAACCTTTAGTGATTTTCGTCCGGTGGTCACTCTGCGAATTGCTTCACCGCCATCCCCGGAGCTTTGTCCTGCCGAAAACTGCAATGAGGTTTGCCCACCGGTCATGAACAGATAAACGTCAGCAAGAATCTCCGCATCGAGCAAAGCGCCGTGCAATGTCCGATGTGAATTATCGATGCCATAGCGTTCACATAATACATCCAGATTATTCCGCTTACCGGGGAAAATCCGTTTGGCCATTGCCAGGGTATCGGTCACCTTGCAATACTGCTCCGTTTTGCCGATATTGTCGGCATTGAGCTTAGCAAATTCATAATCCATGAAGCCGACGTCAAACGGTGCGTTGTGAGCAACCAGTTCAGCCCCGCGAATAAATTCTAGAAAAGCAGCATGGACATCTTTGTATTCCGGTTTATCGACGAGAAATTCATCAGTAATACCGTGAATTTCAATCGCTTCTGGCTGAATTTGGCGATCCGGCTTGAGATAGACATGAAAATGTCTCCCGGTCAATTTACGATCGATGATTTCAACCGCACCGATCTCAACGATCCGATGTCCTTCATAGTGCGGACCACCATCTTGGTTCATACCTGTAGTTTCCGTATCGAGAACCACGATACGATGTATTTCAGAATTGTTGCTAGTATTCATTGGGATAACTGTGTCAGACTATATTGATTCAATCACTGTGGCTTATAGTATCAAATCATGGCGAAACAGGTGGAAATTTTCACAGATGGTTCTTGTCTCGGCAATCCGGGACCGGGCGGATATGGCATTGTTCTGCGTTATAAAAGCACTGAAAAAAATCTTTCTCAAGGCTTTCGGTTAACCACCAACAATCGAATGGAGATGATGGCGGCAGTTGTCGCACTGAAAAGTCTCAAACAACCCTGTCAAGTCATTCTGACAACGGACAGCCAGTACGTCCGACAAGGGATTACCCAGTGGATTCATAACTGGAAGAAGAAAGGCTGGAAAACCGCAGGTAACAAGCCCGTTAAAAATGCAGACTTATGGCAAGCACTGGATAAAGAAACCCAGCGTCATAACGTTGAATGGCATTGGGTCAAAGGCCATGCAGGTCACCGGGAAAATGAGATTTGCGATGAGTTGGCGCGTACAGCGGCTGAATCACCAACCGCTGATGATGAGGGATATCAACCATAATCGATTACTCAGAATGGGTACGGTAGTTGACCCGAACCGGGCTCAGCGGGCGTTTGAAACGCCAGTGCGGTTTAATCAGCTTCAGCGGATAAGTTCTTTTTCTGGCAACGATAAAGTACAGACTGCCGAAAGGACAACAGTAATCACTGATATTGTTTTCCAGCCAAGTCCAAAGAGGACGATAATTCTGGACCGGAAACAATGCATACCGTTCACATTCAAGCACTTGATAGTTCAAAACGCCGAGCCAGTCGCTGATACGGTTGGGCGTAAACATCCGCCCGCTCCACGGCAAATATTTCTTGCGCCACGGTAAGATACTCGCACATCCGGCCAGACTCATCGGATTGAATCCGGTCACAATCAGATAACCATCATCAACCATCACCCGATCGACTTCTCTGAGCATTCGGTGCGGATCGTTACAATAATCAAGCTGATGCGCCAAAATCACCACATCAATACTTTTTTCCAGAAAAGGTAAGTCATAACCATCTGCAATGAGTGTGTGCAATGGGTTTTCTACATCCAAATGGACTTGATGTTGAATATTTGAAAGACTACTGGCAAGCTCACAACTTAAACCGCCCAATTTCAGCATATGATAACCAAATAATCTCGGCCACCACTCATCTAACCGGGTTTGTATCGACTCACGAACCCATTGACCATTCTTCAATTGGTCCCAAGAGTGTGGCTTATCGATTTTTTTTTCACTGCGTGCCGGTTCCATGACTGCCCCGCTACAATAAGCTCAATAAAAAGAAAGTGAATGGAGATAACTCATGTTAAACATCAAAAGCATACCTGCATTTCGCGATAATTACATCTGGCTCATCCAAAATCGAGATCAACACTGCGTAGTTGTCGATCCCGGTGATGCTGGCGTTGTCATCGACTACCTGACATCCAATCATCTGACTTTAGATGCAATCCTCATTACACACCACCATGCCGATCATGTGGGTGGCATCAGTGAGCTTGTTCGCCACTGTCCTCATGTTCATGTTGTCGGTCCGGCCAATGAAGCTATCCCCGGCATCACTCATTCCGTCTCTGGTGGTGATCAAATTGAAGTTTTCGACCATATATTTCATATCATCGATCTAAAAGGTCATACACTGGGACATATTGGCTATTTGGGTGAATCCGAAGTTTTCTGTGGTGATACGTTGTTTTCTGCCGGATGTGGCCGCCTGTTTGAAGGGACTGCGGAAGAGATGTGGCAGTCATTACAGAAGTTAAGAGCTTTGCCAGAAGAGACTAAGGTTTACTGTGCCCATGAATATACAGCCAGTAATATTGCTTTTGCATTAGCCGTTGAGCCGGAAAATTCGGCACTACAGACATATCGCGATACCGTCAATCGCTTGCGTGCCCATCATCAACCCACCTTGCCAACAACGATTGGGCTAGAGAAACAAATTAACCCTTTTCTACGCCCGGAACAGGCTGAAGTGATCAAATCCGTCTCAGATAGGAACTCAGAGCTTGATCCACTCTCTGTTTTTACGGTATTACGTGAATGGAAAAATGATTTTTAACACATCCTCTCTTGTCATCGTTATCCTGAGACAAGTATCATCACGGGCTGTGTAAAAAGGGCTGTGATTAATTTATGAGAATACATATCAGTTGGGTGCTAATGCTGTTAGTCACCGGATGTCAAACCACCCAACCGTTTGAACAAACGAGTGCTTCCGAGTCGACAAACACTCCGTCTCCGGAACATTCGGAAAACGCAGCCGCAAAGCCGCCTGCAACGTTCCAGACGGCTGTCAAAGAACAGAAAAAAACACGAACCCCACAGGAACAAGCGGACTTGTGGCAACGCATGATTATGCAGTTCAGTCTGTCAGTACCGGATAAAGCATCTGTCAAACGGTATCGTGCTTGGTATCTCAGACATCCCAGACATTTAAAAACAGTCGCCCAAAGAGCAACACCGTTTCTCTATCTAATCACTGAAAAGATTGAACAGCGTCATCTACCACTAGAACTCGCGCTGCTCCCCGTCGTTGAAAGCTCATTCGACGCCTTTGCCTACTCTTATGGCAGAGCCGCCGGCTTATGGCAGTTTGTGCCTTCAACCGGAAAAATATATGGTCTGAAACAAAATTTTTGGTATGACGGACGCCGAGATGTTGATGCGGCAACCGACGCAGCGTTAGATTACCTTTCCTATCTCAACAAGAAATTCAATGGCAATTGGAATCATGCGATTGCGGCCTACAATAGTGGCAGTGGCCGAGTCTCATCCGCGATTCGCAGAAACAAAAGAAAAGGGCTGCCAACCGACTTTTTCTCATTAGATTTACCGAAAGAGACCAGTAGTTATGTCCCTAAATTGCTGGCATTGGTCGATGTCATTGCCCATCATCAACAATACGGTATTGAGCTTCCACCGATTACGAACCAACCCGTATTAGCTCGCGTTGATCCCCAGAAGCAGCTCGATCTTGCCGTTGCAGCAAAGTATGCCGGTATCAGTGTCAGGGAACTGCAGAGCTATAATCCAGCGTTCAATCAATGGGCGACGTCACCGAATGGTCCATATCAGTTACTGCTCCCTGTCGATAAAGTCAGCGCATTTGAACAGGCAATCGAGGCCGATAACGGAAAAGGACTGAAACTGATCCGTTATCAGGTTAAGTCCGGGGATGTACTAAGTACCATTGCTCAAAAATACAATACGACCACGAAAGTCATTCAAACCGTGAATCATCTGAATGGGATGTTGATTCGTGTCGGACAGTATCTGATGATTCCAACCTCAGTCAAAGACGAAAAAGCTTATACACTCAGTATGAGTAATCGACTGGCGAAAATTCAGTCCAGAGTCAGAGGGCAATATAAGATGACTCATCGTGTTCGCTCAGGGGAGAGTTTATGGACAATAGCCAAACACTACCATGTTTCTCATCGGTCTCTGGCAAAATGGAATGGGATGAGCCCGAAAGATCCGCTCAAAATTGGCAAATCTCTGGTGATCTGGAAAAAAGCCAGCAATGGCGCCATCATCCGAACCTTATTTTACAAGGTTCGCAATGGTGATACCCTCAGTGGCATTGCCAATAAATTCAGAATCAGAACATCCGATATCATCAAATGGAATAGCCTGATGGGAGAAAAATACCTCCAACCCGGCCAACAGTTGAAACTATATGTCGATGTAACCAAAGTCAGCGTTTAAGCACAACAACCGCTTTACCGGAAATTCCATGACTCCGGTAAAGCGGCTTTGCATTGCATTACAGCCAACAAACACTAGTTCGAGAAAAATAGACTACTGCGGTAAAGAGAAAGAGACCTCAATCGGATTATGATCCGAAGCGGTTGTCTGTACCACGCTGGCCTGATTCAGAATTAGCCCACGGTAAAATACATGATCCAGCGGATGAGACAGAAACTGTTTACGCTGGTCATGAGTAAAGTCCACTTCCTGCATCGATAATGAGGCCATCAGCTGATTGACCAGTTGAATCCTCGCATCACTCCAGCTGTTGAAATCACCGGCAAACAAGATTGGGCCCTGATGAGAAGCTAGCGTCCGCGTTAGCTGCTGCAACTGCTCCTGAAACGCGTCTATCCCAAGAGAAAAATTAATGGCATGGACATTCACCACTGCCAACGTCTGTGCCAGAGGTTGACTTAACTGATAATAGGCAACCAAGGCCGATTTAGGCAGACGAATCAACGGCTCATCAGCGGTATAAGCACAAGCGGAAATGGGGAGTGGCCTCGCAATATTCATCACCCCAGCAGCCTTATTGAAGACCGAGAATGCACGGACCTGTAATGCCGACAGATTTTGTTGCATTAACCACTGATACAATGGCGAACCGAAACTTGACTCCTGAAGTAAGATCAGTTGTTTGTGTTGACTATATTCGGTCAGTGCCGGTTCCCAATCCGAGCGATTCTCTTTATAGATATTCCAAACCAAAACATTCAACGCCCCTTGCTCGTCAATCGCAACAGCCGTGTGACGATTCTGATAGCATTGCCCGTCAACTGCCGGAGTAGATGAGATTGAAGGGACCAATGACATCAGTTGTGGTGAGTCAGGGACTTGAACAACAATCGTCGCGCCTACTCCAGAAAGGAGTAACAAGACAGCAAGGATGATCGCCAATCTTTTTTTCATGGTGTATTTTCCGGGAAATAATCAAAGCATAAAATGGCAGGAATAAATCAGTCGTTCATGAAAGATGTCATGAACTAAAGAAGGAGCCGATGGCTCCTTCTTTCATTCGGTTAGATCGCGTCTTCGTCTTCTTCACCAGTGCGGATCCGAATCACTCGCTCAACATCAGTGATAAATATTTTGCCATCGCCAATTTTTCCGGTTTGTGCCGTTTCAATAATGGCATCAACACACTTATCAACAACATCACTGGATACAACGATTTCCAGCTTCACTTTCGGCAAAAAATCCACCATATATTCAGCGCCACGATATAACTCAGTGTGACCTTTCTGACGACCAAATCCTTTGACCTCTGACACGGTCATCCCCGTAATTCCGACATCGGCAAGCGCTTCCCGAACATCATCGAGTTTGAACGGCTTAATAATAGCTTCTATTTTTTTCATGTTCATCCTTTAAACTTTATGGGTTACAGGCATTATCAATGACCAGAAGAAAACATTCAACAATCCCTCAACTGACAAGCAATCATCGCGCCAGTATGAAATGAATGGATTAATCATATATTGTTGGCATCATCCAAACCTGCACCTGAAATTCGATTCATCCGAACCAACTTCAAACTAGCACAATGAGAGACTTGTGCAATACCATCCAACAGCATGACCTCATCCGTGACTCTTTGTGTCGGTTCAGACATCCCAGTTTTGACATTGATGTGCCAGTGCTGATGTGTCAGTGCTCCAAATCAGCTCATAGTCTGAACCAGAAAAGTGCTCATCGACAAATAAGCCCGCCACAGCTATCACCTGCTGCCCGCAGAGCAGAATCGGCATTCTCCGCCGTTGCCAACTCGGAATTCGGTATTCTTGAAACAGCTTCTTCAATTTGTGTCGCCCTTTTCGCCCAACGGGAGAAGCGACCAGTCCTTCAGGATTAAAGCTCACCCAAAGTGGCATCGACAGACAACGTTTATCCAGTCCAAACTCAACTTGTTTTTCCGTCGCGCACTCAGTTAATAAAGCACCCTTGGCTAATGTTAGTGTGCCCAGTCCATCAGGAAGTTCAACCGGATGATTGAATTTTATCTGGCATTGCCAGTCACTGATATCCGCATAAACCGGAATATAATGGAGATAACCGGCAAAGCGACGCACTTCATGATTGCCGATACGACAGCGCGGATTGGCATCTGATTTGGCCTGCAAGACTTGATGACTGATATGTTCAAGCTGAACCCGGCTTGGCATCTGATGGCCGAACTGATGGAACCACATTCGTAATATCTGTGCCCGTACGGCTTCTCCACAATCTAATAGGCAACGAACCGACAAACGATTGTCCGGCTGTAACGCAGCCTGAAAACGCTCTTGGAGTAACTCATTCAGTAAGGCTTCTTGACTGGCGCACAACTCGGCACTGCGTTGTACTGCTTGCGGGAAATGGGGCCAGCGCTCGACCAACAAGGGCATCACCTCGTGGCGAAGAAAATTCCGGTCAAAGCGAGTATCCTGATTACTCTCATCTTCAACCCAGCTTAATTGATGCGTATTGGCATATGCCTCAATCTCTGCTCTGGCGCAATGCAATAACGGACGGATCAACCGCCCCTGATGAAATGGCATCGATGCCGCCATCCCCGATAACCCTTTCGGGCCACTTCCCCGCTTGAGAGCCAGCAGAAAGGTTTCCAGTTGATCATCACGATGTTGTCCGGTCAGTAGCAGATCCCCCTCATCGATATAATGCTCTAATGCCTGATATCTTGCCTGACGGGCAGCCGCTTCCAAACCTTTACCTTGAGTATCGCACTGGATATATGCCACCTGAAAAGGCAGCCCTTCTTCAGCACACCACTCGCGGCAACGTTCAACCCATCGTTCAGCAAATGAGCTCAGTCCGTGATGGACATGCACCGCCATCGCCGGACATTGCTTATCCCGCACATAGCGAGCCAATAGGTGAAGCAAGACACGCGAATCAATACCGCCACTCAATGCCAGAATACATCGAGCCTGCGGTGATTGAATATGGGTGGTCATAAACTGAGAAAAATCGTGATAAAGCATCGAGGTCGCATTTCAAAAAATCGCTGGAGGATGTCAGTTTACCTTGGCCCTTTGCTGGTGGAAACCTGAATTGGCCTCAGTGAGATAACGACGAGTAAACGAAAGGGAGATCCAATCCGGATCTCCCTTTCAATCGCAATCAATATGCCGGTACAACACCATACATTTGTACCGTCAATTGAGCTTAACAATAACCGTAGTTCATGAGTCGCTGATAGCGGCGATCTAATAAACCATCCTGCTCAAATTGAACCAATTCCTGAAGCTGTCGTTGCAACGTCGCTTTCATTTGCTGTGCGATTTGCTGATGATCACTATGCGCCCCACCTAAGGGTTCTTCGATAACATCATCAATCAATCCCAGCTCTTTCAATCGTGGTGCGGTTAATCCCATTGCCTCCGCTGCTTGAGGTGCTTTATCCGAGTCACGCCACAAAATAGAAGCACAGCCTTCAGGAGAAATAACCGCGTAGGTTGAGTATTGCAACATGTTGACATAATCCCCAACACTGATAGCCAAAGCGCCACCGGAGCCCCCTTCACCAACCACATTACAAATAATCGGCACTTTCAAACTGGACATCACTTTCAGATTGGTCGCGATCGCTTCTGATTGTCCGCGCTCTTCAGCACCGACACCGGGATAAGCACCAGCCGTATCGATAAACGTAATAATCGGCATGTTAAAACGCTCCGCCATTTTCATCAGACGCAGCGCTTTACGATAACCTTCAGGTTTTGGCATCCCAAAGTTACGCTTCACCTTTTCCCGGGTTTCACGGCCTTTCTGATGACCAATGATCATCACTGGCTGACCATCCAAACGCGCCATTCCACCAACAATTGCTTTATCATCAGCATAAGCACGATCACCAGACAATTCATCAAAATCTGTAAAGATATGTTTGATATAGTCCAACGTATACGGACGCTGAGGATGACGAGCTAATTGAGCAACTTGCCACGCACCTAAATCACTGAAGATTTTTTTCTTCAGTTCGATGCTTTTATTTTCTAGCTGTTCAATCTCTTTATCGAGATCAACTGAGGTACTCCCGCCATGACGAGAGACATCTCGCAACGCTTCAATTTTCGCTTCAAGTTCTGCAATTGGTTTTTCAAATTCTAGAAAATTCAGGCTCATTTACCGATCCTTTTTGACTCAGCTTTCTTTATTTTCAGCTGAATTTAGTTAAATTCGAGTTCAACTTGGCCGGGGCCAAGCAATTGTTTCAGTTCATCCAGCAATGTATCGTTCGGCGTCACTCGCCATTCTGTACCCAAGGTCAATTTCGCTCTGGCATCAACCCGTTGATAATAAATATGTATTGGTACACTGCCGGAACGGTGAGGTTCCAGAATACGGCTGAAACGCTCAAAAAATGGTTCATCAATCTGTGTTTGAGTGATTGATAAAGACAAACTCTTTGCATATTTTTCTCGTGATGAATCTAAATCCATCACTTCGCGGACGGTCATTTTAAGCCCACCATTGAAATCATCAAAGCTGACCTGTCCGCTTAAGATCAGAATTTTATCTTTTTCCAGCAACTCTGCATATTGTTCCAGCGCATCGGAGAACAACATGGCTTCTAACCGACCGGAACGATCATCCAATGTTAATATCCCAATTCGTGAGCCTCGCTTCGTCGTCATCACCCGTGCGGCAATCACCAAGCCCGCCACTTTTAATGATTGGTCGCGTCGTGTTGGCGTCACATCCTTTAATCGACAATCCGTATAATAATTGAGTTCCTTCAGATACGCATTCACAGGGTGCCCGGTTAAATAAAGCCCCAGCGTATCTCTTTCGCCTTCAAGCCAAACCTTTTCCGGCCATGACGGCACTTGGATATACCGTTGTTCTACCGCTTCCGGCGCATCGGTTAATACACCAAACATATCCGTTTGACCAAATGATTCAGCCTGACGATGTTGGCTGGCCGCTTTGACCGCATCACTCAGAGAAGCCATCATTGCTGCGCGATGTGGTCCAAGACGATCGAGCGCACCGGCATAGATTAGTTTCTCAATAACACGCTTATTCACCCGTTTAAGATCAACACGCGCACAAAAATCAAATAAATCTTTAAAATGCCCGCCAGCATTACGGGCTTCGAGAATAGCATCAATCGGACCTTCACCGACCCCTTTTATCGCCCCGATGCCGTACACGATAGCGCCCTGATCATCGACATTAAACCGATAAAGGCCTGAATTAATATCAGGCGGTAGCACAGTCAGGTTCATGCGGATACACTCATCGACCAGACCGACCACTTTTTCGGTATTGTCCATATCCGCAGTCATCACCGCGGCCATAAACTCCGCTGGATAGTGCGTTTTCAACCATAACGTCTGATATGATACGAGAGCATACGCTGCCGAATGCGACTTGTTAAACCCATAACCGGCAAATTTCTCTACCAAGTCAAAAATTTTCATTGCAAGTTCGCCATCAATACCGTTATTGATCGCACCTTGCTCGAAGATCGCCCGCTGCTTCGCCATTTCCTCAGGCTTCTTTTTCCCCATTGCGCGGCGCAACATATCTGCACCACCCAAAGTGTAGCCAGCCAAAACCTGAGCGATTTGCATGACCTGTTCCTGATAAAGAATAATGCCATACGTTGGCTCAAGAATCTCTTTGAGCGATTCGTGTTGCCATTTTTCATCAGGATAAGAGAGCGGTTCGCGCCCATGCTTCCGGTCGATAAAGTTATCGACCATCCCTGACTGCAAAGGACCGGGACGGAACAACGCCACCAATGCAATAATATCTTCGAAACTGTCCGGCTGAAGTCGTTTAATCAGATCTTTCATCCCGCGCGATTCGAGCTGGAACACCGCGGTTGTTTCTGAGTTTTGCAAGTTCCGAAATGATTGTGGGTCAACAAGCGGAATCGCTTCGATACGAACCGGTGGTTCTCCTTGCTTTTCTAATCGTGGATTGATCAGACCAAGCGCCCAGTCGATAATCGTCAGTGTACGCAGCCCCAAAAAGTCAAACTTCACCAGTCCCGCAGTCTCGACATCATTTTTATCGAACTGAGTGACCGGGTAGTGACCTTCCGGATCACAATAGATGGGGGAAAAATCGGTAATCGTCGTCGGTGAAATCACCACCCCACCCGCATGTTTACCCGCATTTCGGGTACATCCCTCCAGAATGCGACACTTGTCGATCAGCTCTTTGACTTCTTCATCGACATCATAGAGTTCTTGCAGCGCTGGCTCAGCTTTAAACGCTTTTTCCAGAGTCATCCCCGGATCGGGCGGCACCAGTTTGGAAATACGATCGACGAATCCAAATGGATGCCCCAAGACCCGTCCCACATCACGAATCACGGCTTTTGCTGCCATGGTACCGAAAGTAATGATCTGAGAAACGGCATCTCTTCCGTACATCTCAGCGACGTGTTCGATCACTCGGTCACGCTTATCCATACAGAAATCAACATCAAAGTCGGGCATTGAGACCCGTTCCGGATTAAGAAAACGTTCGAAAAGCAGATCGTATTCCAACGGATCCAAATCGGTAATTTTCAGGGCATAGGCCACCAAAGAACCGGCACCAGACCCCCGACCGGGTCCCACCGGAATATCATTATCTTTAGACCATTGGATAAACTCCATGACGATCAAGAAATAACCGGGAAAACCCATTTGGTTGATGACATCAAGTTCAATCTGCAAACGCTCATCATAGGCAGGACGCTGTTGCGCTCTGACTTGCGGATCAGGAAAGAGAAATTCGAGTCGTTCTTCGAGTCCTTCCTGTGACTTTTTCACTAAAAAGTCATCAATATTCATCCCTTCCGTGGGGAAGTTCGGTAAGAAATACTCGCCTAACCGCACCGTCACATTACAGCGCTTGGCAATTTCAACTGTATTTCCCAGTGCTTCGGGGATGTCTTTGAACAGCTCACACATTTCATCTTCACTACGAAGATATTGCTGCTCACTATAGTGTTTGGGTCTGCGAGGATCCTCGAGCGTGTAACCATCATGAATCGCCACTCGAATTTCATGCGCATCAAATAGATCCCGGCTTAAAAAGACAACTTCATTGGTCGCCACAACTGGTAAGTCATATTGTCCTGCCAGTTCTATGGCAAAATGCAAGTAGGTTTCTTCGTCAAGACGCCCTGTTCGGGTTAATTCAAGATAAAAACGGTCGGGGAAATGAGTTTGATAAAAATCGACATACTGCTCAACCAGTTTCTGGTTGCCTTTGAGTAAAGCCTGTCCAATATCACCATTTTTACCGCCAGACAGGACGATTAAACCTTCCGAATGTTCAGCCAGCCATTCCTGATCGATCACCGGGTGGTGCTGAATATGCCCACGAAGATAGGCTTGTGAGATGAGCCAAGTCAGATTCTTGTAGCCAGTATTATTTGCTGCCAACAACGTCAGATGAGTCAGATCATCACCGAATGCTTGCGAACGTACTAAAAAATCTGCACCGATAATCGGCTTTACGCCACAATTATGCGCCGTACTGTAAAATTTCACTAAACCACATAGGTTTGTGAAATCGGTTAACGCCATCGCCGGCATTCCCATCTCTGCAACCTTCTTGACTAAAGGAGGCACTTTCGACAGCCCATCAATCATAGAATAATCACTATGAATTCTGAGATGGATAAATTTAGGGTCAGACATGTTGATGAATATCCTGTTCAGAAACGGTAAAAAACCACCGTCTCCGTCTGTAAAAACGTGATAACCAAATATTGTACGTGATTATCTATCTAAGTCCAAAATACGTCGTACAGGCTTGAAACTTCTGCGATGCGTATCAATCACACCATAATGTTCAATCGCTTCCAGGTGCGCTTTGGTCGGGTAGCCTTTATGCTGTGCAAATCCATAGTTTGGATATTGCTGATCTAATCGCACCATTTCCTGATCTCGGGTTACTTTTGCCAAAATCGAAGCGGCACTAATTTCGGCGACTCGCAGATCGCCTTTGACAACAGCCGCAGCAGGGACCGATAAGGACGGAATCCGATTACCATCGACCAGAACAAACTCAGCCGCAACAGGCAGTGCATGAACGGCTCGCTGCATTGCGACCATGGTTGCTTGTAAGATATTCATCTGATCGATTTCTTGTGCAGAGCAACGCCCAATCGCCCACGCAATTGCTTTTTCCTGAATTTCAGGGAAAAGTGCCAATCGTTTCTTTTCAGATAATTTCTTCGAGTCGGTTAAACCCGAAATCGGTCGGGCCGGATCTAAAATGACCGCGGCTGTCACGACATCGCCAACGAGCGGCCCGCGACCAACCTCATCCACCCCGGCAAAACGCTGGTAACCGAGCGGGTATTCAAAAGGAGGGAATTCAATGTTAGCCATTCACAATCGCTCTATCAGGTTTAAAACTGCGTTAGCTGCCTGTTTGTCTGCATCTTTTCGGATCAACTGGTGAATTTCTGTGAACTTGCTTTGCATCAAACGATTATCACCATCAAATAAAACACAGACTTCTCGGTATAAATTTTCCACCGTACATTCGTCTAACAATAATTCTTTTACGATCTCTTCGTCGACAAGAATATTCGGTAACGAAACATATTTTGTTTTTACCAAGCGCTTCACTAAGAAATTGGTCACCGTATTAAATCGATAACCGACCACCATAGGGCGATTCACCAACATACATTCTAACGCCACCGTCCCAGAGGCAAGCAGCACAGCATCCGCTGCAGTAATCACTGTCCTTGCCGTACCGTTAACCAGCACAAAATCTAATTCAGGCGCAATGTCCTGCCACACGGCTTCAAATTGTTCACGTCGTTTATCGTTCACTAGCGCCACAACAAACCCTAAATCGGGATAGCGCTGACGAAGTTTCCGACAAGTTTCAATAAAAGGGCGACATAGCATTTTCAGTTCGCTGCCCCGACTACCGGGAAGCACGGCTAACCAACGTTTTCCACTATCTAGCCCCAGAGTTGCCCGAGCTTCGTTTTTATCCGAAGACAGAGGAATTGCATCCGCTAATGTATGGCCGATAAATTCACACGGTACGTTAAACCGATCATAAAAAGCTTTCTCAAACGGAAGAAATGCCAAGACCAGATTTGTTGCCTGAGCAATCTTATAGATGCGTTTTTGGCGCCATGCCCAAACGGAAGGACTCACATAATGAACGGTGGTGATACCGGCATCTTTCAAATTACGCTCCAAACGCAAGTTGAAATCCGGTGCATCAATACCGATAAAAACGTCAAGGTCAGCATCTTTAAAGTAACGAACGAGGTGAGATTTTATCTTAAAAAGACGAGGTAATCGCCCTAAGACCTCAGCTAACCCCATAACGGCAAGTTCTTCCATATCAAATAAAGATTCACACCCCAATGCTTTCATTTTCGGGCCAGCGATTCCCACAAAATGAGCATCAGGATATTGTTCCCGAATCGCTTTGATCAATCCTTCACCCAGCGTATCACCTGATAACTCACCGACCACGATGCCAATCTTGAGCGGCTTACTTTTATCCAACATTATCGACTTTGAATCCATAATAGACTGCATTGATGAACCAACAAAAAAAGATCGCTCAATTCAAAGCGATCTTTTGGATAGTTGTGCACAAATCAACGGATAATACCGCGTACAGATTGAACCAGAGAATCCAGAAAAACCTGAACAGCGGGACTTGATTGCGCTTCTTTTGCAATTTCCGTTTTTGCTTCATCCAGCTTGAGACCGCTGCGATACAATAATTTATATGCACGGCGAATTGCATGAATATCGGATTTCTCAAATCCGCGGCGTTTCAAACCTTCAATATTAATACCGAATGGTGAACAATGGTTCCCCTGGGCTGTCACATAAGGTGGAACATCCTGAACAACAATTGAGCCACCACCCAACATCACATGTTCCCCAATATGGCAAAACTGGTGAATCGCACACATCCCGCCCACAATCGCATAGTCACCGACTTTTACATGTCCGGCAAGCGTTGCGTTATTGGCAAAAATACACCGGTCACCTACGATACAATCGTGTGCCACATGCGCATTAATCATGAACAAGTTATCACTTCCGACTTGCGTGATCCCCTGATCCTGCACGGTCCCCCGGTGCATGGTGACACTCTCACGAATAGTATTTCGATCACCAATCACCAGTTGCGTTTCTTCGCCTTTGTATTTCAAATCTTGGCAAGCTTCACCAATTGAAGCGAACTGAAAAATACGATTATCCTGACCGATTTTCGTGGTGCCTTTGACAACAACATGGGACAGCAACTCGGTTCCGTCGCCAATTTCCACATCGCTTTCGACATAACAAAATGGGCCAATTTTTACATTCGCACCGATCAGAGCACCGTCTTCCACGACTGCTGTAGGGTGTATCTGAGCTGTTTCATGAATCATACTAAAACTCTCTACGAGCACATTTTAGCGTTGCCGAACAAACGACTTCACCATCAACTTTTGCCACTCCGGTGAATAGTGCGATTCCCCGACGATCTTTCAGGAATTCCACTTCAACGATTAATTGATCTCCCGGAGAGACCGGTTTGCGAAACTTCGCATTGTCAATACTAGCAAAATAATAAAGCTCATTCTCTTTAGGCGCACCAAAAGTTTTAAATGCAAGTAAGCCGGTCGCCTGAGCCATCGCTTCAAGAATCATGACTCCCGGAAACACCGGAAATTGAGGAAAATGTCCGGTGAACTGAGGCTCATTGAATGAAACATTTTTCAAGCCAACTAAATATTTCCCTTCCTCATAATCCATCACGCGATCAATCAGCAAGAATGGGTAACGATGTGGAAGGAGTGTCTGAATCTCAGTGATATCCATCGTTTTATTTTCAGTAGTCAAAGTCATATTCCTATATAAATCAATAAAAACCAATATGGGTATTGCCAACAAAAAAGGCTCACACGATGCGAGCCTTTCTCTATATCCTTCCCCGTTCAATCAAATCCGGCTCAGGATACATCGCAGAATTAAGATTCCACTTGTTGCTCCAAATGTTGTTCAACGGCTTTCAACCGTCTATGCATATCTTCAATCCGAAGGAGCCGGGCTGTCGTCTTACGCCACTCTTTATTCGGTTGAATAGGAATCCCTGAAGAATATACACCTTTCTCAGACAGACTCCGCATGACCATCGCCATCCCGGTAATAGTAACACCGTCTGCAATATCAATATGTCCATTGATAACTGAAGCACCACCAACGACACAATATTTTCCTATCTTTGTACTTCCGGCAATAATCGTACCACCAGCCATTGCCGTACCATATCCGATGTGCACGTTATGTGCGATCTGCATCTGATTATCAAGGATAACATTCCCTTCAATGACCGTATCATCGAGAGTTCCCCGATCAACTGTCGTGGACGCACCGATCTCAACACGATCACCGATTCTGACTGTTCCCAACTGAGGAATTTTAATCCATTCCCCTTTTTCGTTGGCATAACCAAAACCATCAGAACCGATAACGGAACCCGATTGAATCAGACAATCAGAGCCAATCACCACCCGATGATAAATACTAACATTCGCCCACAGACGGGTATTATCACCAATCTCAGCATGCTGACCAATAAAACAACCAGCACCAATAACAACATTATCACCTAAAACGACGCCAGATTCGATGACAGAATTGGCGCCAATCGAAACATGACTTCCCAGAACAGCATCTTCAGCAATGACCGCAGATGAGGCAATACCTGATGCAGGTGGCGGTGTCGTATCCAAAGCTTGAGCCACTTTTGCAAAAGCAACATAGGGATCATCCACGACCAATACATTCTTTGGGCATAGCGACTGATGTGAAGCTTTGACCATTATTACCGATGCCTGACAGCTACCTAAATGCTGCGCATATTTCGGATTTGATAAGAAAGTGATATCACCCTCTTTTGCGGTATTCATCGGTGCGACAGCCCCAACCGTAACGGTTGGGTCGCCAATTATTTCACCATCGGTGATATCTGCCAGCTCGGCTAATGTCAGTTTTACCATCATATAATTATTTCAACGCTTTAATAACCTTGTCTGATAGGTCATATTCAGGTTTGCCATATTGCATAACCTGAGTATCAATGACCATATCAAAACCTTCTTTCTTGGCAATTTTTTCTACCGCGTCATGAATGACTTTCAGTAGTTTACCCTTTTCTTCAGATTCTCTTTTAGAAGAGGCTTTTTCTAATGCCTGCGACTTAATTTTAAACTTACTATCAAGCTGTCCAATTTCGATGCGAAGCTTCTCGATGTCACTTTCACTCATTAATGAACTGTCTCTTTTCAGTTTTTCAACTTTCTTTTTTGCTTCAGTCCGAATACTTTGTAGCTCAGCGGCTTTATCCTGAAACTCCTGCTTCATTTTTTGCAGAACAACCTCTCTTTGAGGAAGCTGTTGGAACACTTTAGCAGTGTTGATATAGCCAATTTTCTGCGCAGCATCGGCTGCCAGACTAAAACATGACATGCTCAAAACAGCTAAACCAACACTGATCGCTTTGATATGATTCCTCACAATTAATATCCTCATTTTAGAAAGTTTTACCTATCGTGAAGGAGAAGAATTCTTCATCATCTCCCTCATATTTCTTAATCGGCTTAGCAATTGCAAACACAAGTGGCCCCATTGGAGACATCCACTGCAATGCAGCTCCATACGACGAACGGTACTTCGTCGGATCAGAATAATCATAATAGTATGTGTTACCATAATCTGAACCACGATCATGATAATTAAATTCAGTATCCCAAACACTCGCCATATCATAGAAGACGCTGGTCCGTACCTGATTCTGAGCCTCCTCTGACACAAACGGCGTCGGCACAATCAACTCGGCACTGGCTTGCATCATTGCATTACCGCCAGCCGACTTGTTAGTCGCGGTTAATGTACCATTGTTGCTATCTGCAAAGCTTTTAAATACAGCTCTTGGACCTGCCGAGTTTGAACTGAATCCTCGTAAAGTGGAGAACCCACCTGCATAAAAGTTCTCATAAAATGGGTAAAGGTTATCATTATCACCATTTTTCCCATAACCATTTCCGTAACCCAATCTTCCTCTGAGCAGCAAGGTAAAATCGTGTTGTTTCGTCAATGGGAAATATTGTCTGACGTTATATTGAACTTTGAAATACTGAGTATCAGACCCTGGAACCGTGATCTTATAAGAAGCACGTTGATAATTTCCCTCCGTCGGGAAATAACCTTTATCAAGGTTGTTGCGTGTCCAAGTAAAATCGAGATCAAAATCGTCAGTCACAAAATTAACTGTTGAACCTGTATTGGCATCGATTCCCTGAGACATCAAGAATTTTTCAATCTGTAAATAAGGAGACAGATTGCCAATCATGTTATGTGTATACCCGATACCAAACGCAAAACGGTTGAGTTCATCGTAAGGGAATCCCCACGTTAGATTGGTGCCATAACTCTCATTGGTATAATCAACAATCCCAGCTTCCGACGCTTCAAATTCATTATAGAAGATCTTGCCTCCTAAGCTAATACCATCCAAATTCCAATAAGGATCGTTATAGCTCAAAGTGACATTTTTCTGATAATCATTAATCGTCGTCGTAATGCCAACGCTGTTTCCGGTTCCCAAGAAGTTGTCTTGTTGTAATCCTACCTGAAAACTCATTCCAGATTCGGTACCATAACCGATACCAAAATTGACACTACCTGAATTGGCTTCTTTGACGTTATAGACCAGATCAACCTGATCATCACTGCCAGGCACCCGAACGGTCTGTACATCAACCGTTTCAAAAAATCCCAGACGATTCAGACGAGTTTTACCGGCATCAATCGATTTAGAATTCAACCAACTGCCTTCCATCTGACGCATTTCACGGCGAAGCACTTCATCTTTAGTGACTGTATTACCGACAAAGCGAATATCCCGCACGTAAATCCGCTTTCCGGGAGATACTTGAACCACGAGAGAAACTTCTTGCTTGTCGTCATCAAACTCAGGGATGGTTCGAACTGTCGGATAAGCATAGCCGGATTCACCAAGGATTTTCTTGATGCTGCTTTCCATTGCTGTCACAGAAGAGCCTTTGTAGACATCCCCTTTTTCAAAAGGTACCAGTGTCTCGAACTCTTTTTCTTTACCGATGAGATCACCTCTGAAGGTCACCTTTTTCACAGTATAAGGCCGGCCTTCATCTAAGTTCAGGGTAATATAAACACCCTTCTTATCAGGAGAAATTGAGACTTGAGTCGAATCAACCTGAAATTTCAGATATCCGCGATCAAGATAAAATGACTTGAGTTTTTCCAAATCACCAGCAAGGATTTGCTTTTGATATTTATCTGAGGATAAGAAGTTCCACCATGAAACATCAGCATTCAGATCAAAACGTGCCAGTAACTCTTCATCACTAAACACATGATTACCAATAAAATTAATCTGTTGAATCTTGGCAGAAACACCTTCGGTAAACACAAATTTGAGGTCGGCCCGGTTACGCGGCAACGGTGTAACAACCGCCTTTACGGTGGCATTATATTTCCCGACACTGTAATAGAAATCTTCCAGACCTTTTTCGATGTTACTCAGCGCAGTACGATCAAGCGCTTCGCCAACCCGCACACCCGAAGCTTTGAGGTTCTCGGTCAACTGTTCATCTTTAATTGCTTTGTTACCGGAGAAAGAGACACTGGAAATCGTTGGCCGCTCTTTCACTTGAACGACTAACGTACCATTATCCCGAAAAACTTGAATATTTTCGAAGTTACCGGATGAATAGAGTGCCTTGATTAAATCGGCAATGTCCTGAGAGCCCACCGTGTCTCCGACACGAATAGGCATTTTCAATAATGCAGCGCCAAGCGTGACACGTTGCAATCCATCAACTTGAATGTCCTGAACAACAAACCGCTCGGCACCGTAAACAGACATACTGCTGACAAGCGCTGTTGTCAGGATAAGCTTTTTTATCGCCATCGTTATTCTAATTATTCCTTTGTACAACCATGCCTAATCAATGCAGATTCATCACAGGCGTGTAAAATCATTAAACATGGCGATTGCCATGAGTGAAAAAATAATTGCGCCACCGATTCGGTACCCAATCTCTTGTACCTTTTCCGGAACAGGATGTCTGGTAATCGCCTCAATTGCAAAAAACATCAGATGTCCGCCATCCAACATCGGAAGTGGCACTAAATTGATGATTCCCAGATTAATGCTAATAAGTGCCAAAAATCCTAAGAAATAAACCAATCCATATTCTGCTGTTGTTCCTGCACCTTTCGCGATGGAAATCGGCCCGCTTAAATTATTCAGCCCGACATCACCAACCAACAGTTTTTTCAACATACTGAGGGTCAGATTAATCACTTGTCCCGTTTTTTCAACGGCCTTCGGAAGTGCCTCAAAAACACCGTATTGTAAATTATAACGATAATTTGCTGGCCACTCATCCACTGTTGGAGAGATTCCTGCAAAACCGATGGTTCGCCCATCCGATAATGTTTTAGCGTTCGGAATCATTGTGATATCAAGATGTTGTCCATCTCTTAACACCGACAGTTCCAAAGTTTTATTCGGACTGTTTTGTACCGACTGAACCAACTGTTGCCACGAAGACACGTCTTTACCGTCGATAGCGACAATCTTATCACCTTTTGTTAATCCGGCGACAGCCCCTGCACCTTCGTCAATCACCTGTTCCAAAACCGTTGAAACCTTCGGTGAATACGGCTTAAAACCAAGAGCCTTCATTGGAGACTCTTTTTCTGGATCAAAGTTCCATGTTGACAGATCAAGATGCAAAATTTCTTGGTGGCCAATGGCATCAGGTTCGCGGACTGTGAGTGTCATTTGCGCATCACCAATATGAGAAATGAGTGCCATATTGACCGATTCCCAGTTCCCGGTTTTAACCCCAGATACCGACTGAATTTCCATACCGGAACGTAATCCGGCATCCGCGACAATCGATGTGGGCGCGACTTCGCCAATGACCGGTTTTACCGCAGGAATACCAATACAATAAACGGCCCAATAGGCGAAAACAGCGAACAGAAAATTGAAGACTGGGCCAGCGGCAACAATTGCGGTCCGTCTCCATAAATTTTTCTGGTCAAAAGCCAGATGTTGCAAGTGTTCCGGAACATCAGCAACCCGACTATCGAGCATCTTCACATATCCCCCTAACGGGATCACTGAGATGCTATATTCAGTTCCATCTTTGGCGATACGACGCCAAAGAGAACGCCCAAAACCGATTGAAAATTTCTCGACCTTGACACCGCAACGCCGTGCAACCCAGAAATGACCAAATTCATGTACGGCAACCAATATTCCCAATGCCAGAATGAATGAAATGAGGTTCCACAGAATACTGTTCATAACGAATACTCTTTAACTAATTGCTGTGCCGACTGTCGCGCGCTCTTATCGAGCGCCAGTAAAGATTCCAAATCCATGACAGAGGCAGCGCTTGTTGCACACACCTTTGACAAAACGCGCTCATTAATCACGGCAATATCTGTAAAACGAATCCCACGATTTAAAAATGCATCAACCGCAATTTCATTCGCGGCATTCAGTGATGTTGTCGCGTGTTGCCCCTCGTAACAAGCATCAATCGCCAACTGTAAACAAGGATAGCGCGCCATATCAGCCTGCATAAATGTCAGCTCACTCAACTGAGAAAAATCAAGTGGTGCTACGCCCGACGAAAGCCGCTGTTCAGGATAACCCATCACATGAGCGATCGGTGTTGCCATGTTTGGTTCTCCCATCTGAGCAATCACACTGCCATCACGATACTGAACCATAGAATGAATCACAGACTGAGGATGAATCAGGACCTTAAGTTGATCGCGCGAAGTATTAAATAACCATTTCGCTTCAATATACTCAAGCCCTTTATTCATCATGGTGGCTGAATCAACAGAAATCTTCGGCCCCATAGACCAATTAGGATGAGCGATGGCCTGCTCTGGTGTAACATCAGAAAGTGTATGAACCGGCGTATAACGAAACGGCCCGCCAGAACCGGTTAACAAGAGATGAGAGATGCCACTCTCGGCCAGATTGCACCGGCCTAAAACTTGTTGGCAACTCGGTGGGAGTGATTGAAAAATGGCATTATGCTCACTGTCAACGGGAAGTAACTGAGCACCGAACTCTTCAACAGCATTGATAAATAACTGACCGGACATCACTAAGGCTTCTTTATTTGCCAGTAACACCCGCTTTCCGGCTTTAATCGCAGACATTGTCGGTAGCAATCCGGCAGCACCAACAATCGCAGACATCACTGTATCGACCTCATTGAGTGCCGCGACATCACACATTGCCTGTATACCGGACAAGACCTCCGTTTTCACAGCGTCTGTCTGTAAACGTAATCGTAGTTGATGAGCGGCCTGCTCTGATGCCATCACAGCATATTGCGGTTGCCAGCGACAGCACAGTTGGTACATTTTCTCAACATCACTGCCGGCAACTAAAGCAACGACAGAGAATCCTTCGGGATTTTCTTCCATGACCCGAAGTGTACTGGCACCAATGGAGCCTGTTGCTCCTAAAATGGTTAATTTACGCATAAAAGAAATCGTATCACTCTTTTGGGACATCATTGCAAAACCCGAACTGCACCAGCGACCTGCTACACCTGAAAGTACAGGAATGCAAATACAGGGAATGCGGCAGTCAAACTATCAATGCGGTCTAAAATACCACCATGCCCGGGAATAATATGACTACTATCTTTAATTCCTGCGACACGCTTAAACATACTCTCGACCAAGTCACCGAGTACAGAGAAAATAACCGTTAATAAAATCGTCACTAACATCATGCTCGTACTCGAGAAGTGCAATTCAAACCATTCCACCAACCCAAAAGCAACGAGACATGCAGCCACAACACCACCGATCAAACCTTCGATGGTTTTATTCGGGCTAACTTCTGGCGCCATTTTATGCTTTCCAAAAAATCGGCCAGAAAAATAAGCAGCACTATCTGCCACCCAAACAATCATACAGACAAAAAGAACCAGCTTTGCACCGTGATATGGATCAACGGATACTCCTTCCGTTCTTAGCAGTAAAACACTCCAGAAAAATGGAATGAGTGTGAGTAGCCCAAATAGATGTTTAAGTCCTTTCGAATGCTCCCAAAGGGGTCGGGATTTTGGATAAGAAACCGCAAGATAGCTTGCAACAAACCACCACAGAAAACCACTCCATAACAGAACTTGGTAAGGCAGTGGAAGAGCATGGTTCATCGAAAAATTTTCAGGCAAACACCACCAACTAAAGCCACCGATTAAGACGGCTGGCAACAGTGAAATAAGACGAGCATCTAAACTAATAAATTGTGTCCATTCCCAAAAACCAAGCAGCGCTAACAGAGCCAATACAGCGATGAAAATACCCAACGGTAATTTAAAAATCCCTAATATAACTAGGGGAGCCAACACCAAGGCGGTAATAATTCTCAGCTTCAAATCCTGAACCTTTATCTCTTATCCATCATTGCTTTAATTTGTTCACCGGTACACCCAAAACGTCGTTCACGATTAACAAACCAAGTCATTGCTTCAATTAAGCTTTCTTCATTAAAATCTGGCCAGAAGGTCGGTGTAAAATATAACTCAGCATAAGCAAGCTGCCACAACATAAAATTACTGATCCGACATTCACCACTCGTTCTAATTAACAAATCAACATTTGGTAAATCGGACATCGTCAGATGTTGAGCCAGAATACTTTCAGTAATGTCGGCAGGTGTCAGAACGCCTGTCGCAACTTTTTCAGCGACTTGCCTTGCGGCTTGAGTAATGTCCCACTGCCCACCATAGTTTGCTGCTATATTCACGACCATTCCGGTGTTCTGAGCCGTCAACATTTCTGTCTGAGCAATTTTATCCTGTAAGCGAGAATTAAAGCGAGAGGTATCACCAATGACTCGTAGTCGAAGATTATTTTTGTGAAGTTTCTTTGCTTCTGTAGACAAAGCTGTAATGAATAACTCCATCAGTACCCCAATTTCATCTTCAGGACGTCGCCAATTTTCACTACTAAAAGCAAATAAAGTGACCGCCTGAATGCCAAGTTGGGCAGATGTCGTTATCGTTTTTCTTACTGCTTTGACACCATTTTTATGTCCAAAAACTCTCGGTTTTCCCCTCGCTTTGGCCCATCGTCCATTACCATCCATAATAATAGCAATATGTTGAGGAAGTGCTTCAGACGAGAGTTGTGATTTTTGCATAAGAAACGAATTGATTTTCAATAGAATATGTCAAACAAAAAGGCGCTGTAATGGCTTTGCTCAGCGCCTCAATTATATATGGAAATACCAATTAAACTTCCATCAACTCTTTTTCTTTTGCAGCAAGAACTTCATCGATATTCTTCACCGCAACATCAGTCAATTTTTGGATGTCGTCTTGGGCTTTATGTTCTTCATCTTCTGAAATGTCTTTATCTTTCAATAAATTTTTCAGCTCAGTGTTAGCATCACGACGAATATTACGAACCGCAACCCGTCCACCTTCTGCTTCTCCGCGAACAATTTTAACCAAATCACGACGACGTTCTTCCGTCAACGCTGGCAGGGGTACGCGAATGACAGTACCGGCAGACATTGGGTTTAATCCCAAGTCCGACATCATAATGGCTTTTTCTACTTTGGGTGCCAATTCTTTGTCAAAAACTGTAATTGCAAGTGTTCTTGAGTCTTCGGCAATGACGTTCGCAATCTGATTCAATGGTGTTGGTGCGCCATAGTATTCTACGGAAATGCCAGAAAGCAAACTGGGATGGGCTCGCCCGGTACGAACTTTAGATAGGTTATTTTTGAGCGCGTCTACACTCTTGTCCATTCTCTCTTGAGCGTCTTTTTTGATTTCATTAATCACATTATCACCTTAATTCTTACTCAACCTATAAAGATTACAATGAAGCCTTGTTGTTTATGAATGTCCCTTCAGCTTCACCCATCACAATACGACGCAGAGCTCCAGGTTTATTCATATTAAAGACTCGGATTGGCATTTGATGATCTCTGGCAAGCGTAAAGGCTGCCAAGTCCATGACCCGTAGTTCCTTTTCAAGGACATCGTTATAAGTCAGCCTATCATACAGCTCTGCATCAGGGTTTGCTACCGGATCCGCACTATAAACACCATCAACTTTTGTGGCTTTGAGCACAACATCAGCTTCAATTTCAATACCGCGTAAACATGCAGCAGAATCGGTTGTGAAGAAAGGATTACCTGTTCCTGCTGAAAAGATCACCACGCGCCCCTGACGAAGCTGGCTGATCGCATTGGCCCAGTTATAATCATCACACACGCCATTCAGTGGAATAGCAGACATCACTCGGGCATTGACATAGGCTCGATGCAATGCGTCACGCATCGCCAGCCCGTTCATGACAGTTGCCAGCATCCCCATATGGTCACCAACAACACGATTCATCCCTGCTTTGGCAAGTCCTTCGCCACGAAACAGGTTGCCACCACCAATCACAACACCGACCTGAACGCCTAACTCAACCAGTTCTTTCACTTCCTGAGCCATCCGATCAAGCACGGTCGGGTCAATACCAAAGCCTTGCTCGCCTTGCAGAGCTTCACCACTGAGTTTTAACAAAATACGTTGATATGCAGGTTTCGGATTCGTTGTCATGGTGTCTTTACCTTCTCAAGAAAGTTATTCATCGATTAATGGTCATGAATAGATGCTTGCAGACAATTATAAACACATATTCATCACAATTAATGATGGTTTCATTCGTGAAAAGACCGTAGCAATAGCCACGGTCCTTTTAATCGCTTCACGAATCAGAAATTAACCTTTCTGAGCCAGTGCAACTTCTTCAGCAAAACTTAGGCTTTCTTTCTTTTCAATACCTTCACCGACTTCAAGACGGACGAACGCAGAAACAGAAGCACCTTTTTCTTTCAAAATTTCGCCGACAGATTTCTTAGGTTCCATCACGAAAGCCTGACCAGTCAGAGAAATTTCGCCTGTGAATTTCTTCATCCGGCCTGCAACCATTTTCTCTGCAATTTCTTTTGGCTTACCTTCATTCATCGCGATTTCGACTTGAACATCACGCTCTTTTGCAACAACGTCAGCAGGTACATCGTCTGGTGTCACATACTCAGGGCTAGATGCAGCAACGTGCATTGCAATGTGCTTGAGTGTTTCAGTGTCGCCTTCACCAGCAACAACAACACCAATTTTTTCGCCATGACGATAAGACGCCATCGCTGAACCTTCAATATACTGAACACGACGGATAGTGACGTTCTCACCGATTTTTGCAATCAGTGCAACACGCGTGTCTTCAAATTTAGCCTGTAGCTCTTCTACAGATGCTTTAGAAGCGAGGGCTTCAGCAGCCACTTCATGGGCAAATGCGCTAAAGTTTTCATCTTTCGCAACAAAGTCAGTTTGGCAGTTCACTTCAAGAAGAGCGGCAATGCCTTCACCTTCTTTGATAATGATAGTGCCTTCGGCCGCCAAATTACCTGCTTTTTTAGCAGCTTTAGCAGCACCACTTTTACGCATGTTTTCGATTGCAAGTTCAACGTCGCCGTCTGTTTCAACAAGCGCTTTCTTACATTCCATCATACCTGCGCCAGTACGCTCGCGCAGTTCTTTTACTAGAGCAGCAGTAACAGCCATTCTCTATTCCTCGATTGATTCTGGATATGGTAAAAATTAGGGGCCAGTTTTCGGCCCCCAATGTTAACTATAACCTAGTCGATGTGTCACAGATGTTGCACATCGGACTAAGTGTGACTCAGAGCCGCAATTATTCAGCTTCTACAAAACCATCTTCAGCAAGAGCAACAACGTCTTTGTTACGGCCTTCGCTGATAGATGAAGCAGCAGCATTCAGATAAAGTTGAACTGCACGGATTGCATCATCATTACCTGGGATAATATAGTCAACACCATCTGGATTAGAGTTCGTATCAACGACTGCGAATACAGGGATACCCAGATTGTTCGCTTCTTTAACTGCGATGTGCTCATGATCAGCATCAATGATGAACAGAGCGTCTGGTAAACCACCCATATTTTTGATACCACCAAGAGATTTCTCTAGCTTCTCCATTTCACGAGTACGCATCAGAGCTTCTTTCTTAGTGAGTTTGTCGAAAGTACCGTCTGTTGATTGCGCTTCAAGGTCTTTCAGACGCTTGATTGACTGACGAACGGTTTTCCAGTTCGTTAACATACCACCTAACCAGCGATTGTTAACATAGTATTGGTTGCTTGCTAATGCAGCTTCTTTTACAGATTCAGATGCAGCGCGCTTTGTCCCTACAAACAGAACTTTTCCTTTTTTCTCACCGATTTTTGCCAGCTCAGCCAGCGCTTCGTTGAACATTGGAACAGTTTTTTCTAGGTTAATGATATGAACACGACTACGAGCACCGAAAATGAAAGGCTTCATTTTTGGGTTCCAGTAACGAGTCTGGTGACCAAAGTGAACACCAGCTTTCAGCATATCGCGCATTGATACAGTTGCCATATTTTCATCCTCTATGGGGTTAGGCCTCCACATCCCCCATGCATCCGACCTTTGAACTATTTCAACAAAGGCACCCCGGAACACGTGTCGGAATGTGTGTGATTTAAAGAAGTAAATGGAAAGAATGCAAATAGACTCATACCTCTTGTGTGAGATAGGAATCGACTCTGTCATTCCGGCGCGCTTTATATCATATTTTACGGCTTACTGGCTAGAAAAAAATATCATTCCCCACGGGTGCACCGCTTGATGTACAGGTTTATCATGTTGCATCGATGTTGCCAGCTTGCGCTCCTGCCAGCGCTTGTTAAAATAAGCTATCAGCACGATACAGTGCCTATCAAATAAAATAGAGATTACCGATGTCTGTAAATATAAAAACCGCAGAAGAAATAGAAAAGATGCGTGTTGCCGGCCAGCTTGCGGCAGATGTACTCGAAATGATTGAACCTCATGTCAAACCCGGTGTAACGACAGAAGAACTGGATCAAATCTGCCATCGGTACATCACAGAAACCCAACAGGCCATTCCTGCACCGCTCAATTATCATGGCTTCACAAAATCCATTTGTACGTCCATCAATCACGTTGTCTGTCATGGTATTCCGGCAACTGAAGATAGTATGTACGGTCAAATTAAACGTCCGGCAGTGCTGAAAGATGGTGACATCATCAACATTGATATCACCGTTATTAAAGACGGATACCACGGTGACACTTCCAGAATGTTCTTGGTTGGCGATGTCTCTCCGGCAGATAAGCGTTTGTGTATGGTGGCACAAGAAAGCCTTTATCTGGCAATGAAAGTGGTGAAACCCGGCATCCAGTTGGGTGAAATCGGCACTGCTATCGAAAAGTACATCAAAACGAACAATAAAAATAATCCACGGATGAAGTTTTCTATTGTGAAAGATTACTGTGGTCACGGTATCGGCGCCGGATTCCATGAGGAACCACAGGTTGTTCACTATAAAAACGGTGACAGAACTGTACTGCAACCGGGAATGACATTTACTATCGAGCCGATGATCAATGCGGGTAAGTTTAGCTGCCGTCTGGACGAAGAAGACGATTGGACAGTCTATACCGCAGATTGCAAAAACTCAGCGCAGTGGGAACATACACTCCTCGTCACCGATACGGGTTGTGAAGTGCTCACCTTACGCAAAGACGAAACGATTTCCCGTCATTTACACAATATCTAAATCAGAATCAGCCTGCATGTCGTGATGCCCTCGGATATTGCAGGCACTTTTCTTCCGCGAAGAGATACGACTCACCACTCAAAACGCTATAAACTCGCTTCATCATGGCTGTTTTTTCCAATTGGACGCGAAGGGAAAAGGTAGGCTTCTGAATATATCTTTGATAGATTCATATTCATAAACAAGATGTATGTCGCATGGATGCTACTAATATGCATGTTCAATCCCCACTTACACTACAAGATAAACAACTGACGCTCGCCTCGCTGAAAAATCAGCTGGAAATGTTTGCTGATGAGCAAAAACAGCAATTTCTGGATGCTCACTTAGTACCGGATTTAGTTTATGGCCGAGCAGAATATATGGATCAATTGCTGCAACGTTTATGGCAGTCTTACAATTTCCATCAGATCGACGAACTCACCTTGATCGCGGTCGGTGGTTATGGCAGAAAAGAACTTCATCCGTTGTCAGATATCGATATTTTAATTCTTTCCAAACAAAAGCTTCCGCCCCAGGTTCAGACACAGATCAGCAAATTCATTACACTTCTCTGGGATTTAAAACTTGAAGTCGGTCATGCCGTCAGAACCATTGCAGAGTGCAGTTTGATTGGCCGTGAAGATTTAACCGTCGCAACAAACCTACAGGAAGCCAGAAGGCTCGCCGGTTGCGAAGAGATATTTCATCAACTTAAACTCATCATTCTGTCAGAATCGTTCTGGCCGACAGAGACGTTCTACCGAGCCAAAGTTGAGGAACAGAAAGCACGTCACGCCCGTTATCACGATACCACTTATAATTTAGAACCCGATATCAAATCAACGCCCGGTGGATTGAGAGACATTCACACGCTCAGTTGGATAGCCAGACGACATTTCGGGGCAACCTCATTATTCGAAATGAGTAGCCACGGTTTCCTCACTGATGCCGAATACCGGGAGTTGGCTGAATGTCAGGAGTTTTTATGGCGGATACGTTTTGCGCTGCATCTAGAACTCAAACGCTACGATAATCGCCTAACGTTTGCCCATCAGGCTCAAGTTGCTGAACATCTGGGTTTTCAGGGAGAAGGCAACCATGCTGTTGAGATGATGATGAAAGAGTTTTACCGCACACTGAGACGGGTGGCTGAACTCAATAAAATGTTACTCAAGCTCTTTGATCAGGCTATTCTGGATGAAGACAATACTTCCCTGCCGACAATTATCAATGACCATTTCCAAAAACGTGGCAACCTGATCGAGCTTCGGACCGAAGGACTTTTCCAACAATATCCGGAAACGATTCTGGATATGTTCATCCACATTGCGAACGATTCTCAGATTGAAGGCGTTGCCCCGACGACCATGAGACAACTCAGAACAGCCCGACGCCGACTCAGTTATTTTTTACACACGCTCCCTTCAGCCCGAGAGAAGTTCATGGAATTGGTCCGGCATCCGAATGCGCTGACCAAAGCTTTCAGTCTGATGCATCGTCATGGCGTCTTATCCGCGTATCTGCCGCAATGGAGTCACATTGTCGGACAAATGCAGTTCGACCTCTTTCATGTTTATACTGTCGATGAACACAGTATTCGTTTGCTCAAACATATCCGGATTTTCAGTGATCCCAAAAATCATGAACATCATCCGATCTGCTGTGAAATTTACCCTCGCTTGCAAAAGAAAGAACTACTGATTATCGCGGCTATCTTCCATGATATCGGTAAAGGACGTGGCGGTGACCATTCAGAAATTGGGGCGGTAGAAGCCTATGATTTCTGTATTGAGCATGGTTTATCAAAGCCCGAGGCAAAATTGGTATCATGGCTGGTGCAAAATCATTTACTGATGTCGGTAACCGCACAGCGACGCGATATCTATGATCCGGAAGTGATTATCGAGTTTGCGAAAACAGTACGTGATGAAGAATATCTTGAGTTTCTCGTCTGTCTGACCGTTGCGGACATTTGTGCAACAAATCCGGAATTGTGGAATAGTTGGAAAAGAACCTTACTGGCGGAACTGTTTTATTCGACCCAACGGGCACTTCGCAGAGGTCTGGAGAACCCGGTAGATGTCAGAGAGCGAATCCGACACAACCAGCAACTCTCTTCAGCTTTATTAAGAAAAGAAGGCTTTAGTCTGCAAGAGATTGATTCGTTATGGCAACGTTTCAAAGCAGACTATTTCTTACGCCATTCGCATAAACAAATTGCTTGGCACTGTACGCATATGTTGCGCCACCAAGCACCAGATGAACCGCTGATCTTAATCAGTAAGAAAGCCACCCGTGGCGGCACGGAAATTTTTGTTTATACCAAAGATCAACATGCACTGTTTGCTACAGTTGTCGCTGAACTTGACCGCAAAGGCCTGAATGTTCATGACGCTCAGATCATGACCAGTAAAGATGGTTACGCACTCGATACATTTATGGTGCTGGACCAAAATGGAGATACCATTGATGCGGAGCGCCATCAAACACTGACATCTCATATCCACCGGGCTATCGGACAAGGAACGCCAGCCCTGCATAAAACCCGCAGAACCCCCAGTAACTTAAAACACTTCACGGTCAAAACGCAGGTTGATTTTCTGCCGACCAAGAGTAAAAAACGCACACTCGTTGAATTTGTAGCACTGGATATGCCGGGGTTACTGGCAACGGTCGGTGCAACATTTTCTGAACTGGGATTTGATATTCACGGTGCCAAAATCACGACCATCGGTGAAAGAGCTGAAGACTTATTTATCATTACCAGTACCACACATGGCAAGCTGAGCATTGAAGAACAAGAAAATCTGAGGCAGGTTTTAATCGAAAATGTAGATGTGCTTATGCCCCACTAAGTGGGGTTACCCCCACTCAAACCGAGTATCAATAGAGCGATCTATACCACAACTTTCAAGGCAAAATAGGAACATGCGCTACCTCAACCGAGAATAGGCTGATACATTGATATGATTACTAGCCATCAGAGAGATAGCCTATGTTCCCACACCTCAGCAATCTGGGAATCAATGATCCCACCCAAATAGAACGCTACACCGTCCGTCAGGAAGCCCTGAAAGATGTGCTGAAGATTTATTTTCTTAAGCAAAAAGGAGAGCTGTTTGCGAAAAGTGTGAAGTTCAAATACCCGAGACAAGTGAAAAATGTACTGGTCGATGGGGGGAGTCAACAATACAAAGAGGTCACCGAAATCAGTCGTAATCTCACATTAGTCATTGATGAACTCAACCACATCACAACCCCAGAGCAACTCTCCGAACAAGACCTGAAAGAAAAAATACTCAGTGATCTGCGCCATCTGGAAAAAGTCGTCACCAGTAAGATCCACGAAATTGAAAATGATTTAATGAAATTAAAATGATGTGTAAGGTTCCCGCTTGGGAACCTTATTTTTCATCGCCAGCGTATTTCAGCCAAACCATCCGATACCAAAACCGATCCCAGCAAGCACAACCCCGGCCATCACACCGGCGAGCACGTCATCAATCATGATGCCGAATCCCCCAGCAACATGCTGATCCAGCCAACGAATCGGCCATGGTTTAACCATATCGAAAAAGCGAAATAACACAAAACCGAGAGCGATCCATGACCACTCGCCACTCCCCTGAACCATATAGGGAACGACTAACATGGTGATCCAAAAACCAACAAATTCATCCCAGACGATCGAACCATGATCATGAACACCCATATCGTCTGAAGTCCGCTGACAAATTTTTATGCCAATCAACGTCGCGAAGAGCGTGATGGCCACATAGATCCCAAATGGCAGCTGAGACAACAATAGATAAAATGGAATTGCGGCCAGCGTTCCC
The DNA here is from genome assembly GCF_024347135.1 of Vibrio spartinae. NCBI lineage: Bacteria > Pseudomonadati > Pseudomonadota > Gammaproteobacteria > Vibrionales > Vibrionaceae > Vibrio > Vibrio spartinae. Next base: position 2,980,391 of record NZ_AP024907.1, read on the forward strand.
ATTGTGCCGGGAATCACCGGGGATAAACCACTGCCAAATCCTGTCGCCAGTAAATGCCAAGGATTGCCAAGACTTAGGCGCTCTGTGGGTTTCATCAATTACTTCTCCTGCTGAAAATGATCATAACCGGCTAACTCCCACAACAAGGGATTGCCTTCATGATGTAATTCCCACTGTCCTTGAGACCGAATTTGTCCAATGCAAGTTAACGGTGTATTACAGTGAGACAGCGCACTTACCAATGAACCTTTGTTTTCGTCCGGAATGGTAAAACAGAGTTCGTACTCTTCACCACTTGTTAATGCATACTGTTGTGCTTTAACCATATCACCGCCCACATACTGTCGCAGTGCTTCAGAAATAGGCAGGCGACTTACGTCAATACTGGCTCCCACCCCTGACCCCGTCAGAATATGTTGGATGTCACTAATCAAACCATCAGAGATATCAATCGCGGCTGAAGCCTGTTTTAACAATGATTGTCCGGCAAGAATTCTGGGGGTCGCAAAGTAGTGACGCTTTTCGAGCTCCCGGCTCACATCATCAAGTGTTTGCTCCGCAGATAAAATCAGTTCTAACCCAGCTTTACTATCTCCCAGCGTTCCAGTCACATAAATCCAGTCCCCGACCTTTGCGCCATTGCGAGTTAAGGCTTGCGCTTCTGGCACGAAGCCATGTACTGTCAGCGTAATACTCAGCGGCCCTCTGGTGGTATCACCACCAATCAGTTGAATATTGTAGTAACTTGCTAACTCAAAAAAGGCATCACAAAACCGACTCAACCACACTGAATCCGTTTCAGGTAACGTCAAAGCCAGCGTACACCATGCTGGTGTCGCTCCCATCGCGGCCAAATCACTTAAATTAGACACCAGCGCTTTATGTGCGATCCAAGCCGGATCAGTCTCAGGAAGAAAATGGGTCCCAGAGACCATCGTATCTGTACTGATCGCAAGCCGGACTTGCTCGGGTACTTTGACAATCGCGCAATCATCGCCAATACCAAGCTGAACATCTTTACGCTGTGTTTGTCGTTGCTTAAAGAAACGATCAATTAAACCAAATTCACCAGTCATAAATTTTCCTGAATATGGAGAGATGATAATATCATGCACATAAAAAAGGCCAGCTTCTCGCTGACCTTCTTATTTTAATCGCTTTCTGCGTCTTACGAACACTTATTTCTTAAGAACACTTATTTCTTACGAACATGAGGCGCTGCTTTATCCAGCACACCATTGACAAATTTATGGCTATCTTCTGCTGCAAAAGATTTTGCTAATTCAATGGCTTCATTGATTACGACTTTATAAGGCACATCTCCACGACGCGTCATCTCATACATCGCCAAGCGAAGCAAAGCTAGTTCCATCATATCCAGATCTTGCATCGGACGAGAAGCATAGGGACGAATTTTGCTATCTAGCTCAATATGGTTCTGCACGACACCGGTGAGCAAATCGCGAAAATACTCAACATCGGTTTCAGGCGCGCGAAGTGCTGGCTCCGTTGAGTGATGCTCTTCTTCATCATATTTATCACTAGAGAGAAACTGAGCCTCAATCGTTGAGACATTCTCACGGGTAATTTGCCAAGAATAAATAGCCTGTAAAGCAAACTGGCGTGCATTACGACGAGCGGCTGGTTTCACATGAGCCCCCATTAGGAATCAATTGCGGAAAGAACATTAATCATTTCAAGTGCGCTCAGTGCAGCCTCTGCACCTTTATTACCAGCCTTGGTCCCTGCGCGTTCTATCGCTTGATCGATGGTATCGACAGTTAAGACACCAAAAGCGACAGGTAAGCTATACTCAAGAGAAACCTGAGCTAAGCCTTTATTACACTCATTACAAACATAGTCAAAGTGCGGTGTTCCGCCTCGGATCACGGTCCCAAGAGAGACGATCGCATCAAACTGACCGGTTTTTGCAACTCGCTGTGCGACAAGCGGCAGTTCAACGGCACCCGGACAACGAACAACCGTAATATTCTCATCACTTACCTGACCGTGACGTTTCAACGTGTCAATTGCACCGGAAAGTAAACTTTCATTAATAAAACTATTAAACCGTGAAATGACAATCGCAATTTTCGCGTGAGGTGCCGGGAGACCTCCCTCAATCACTTTCATAAACTTTCCTTAAAACTCTGTTCATCAGCGAGAATCGGCGGATTCTAGCATAGTTCCATGATTAATTTCTAATGGTATTTCTGAAGACGTCAGGAAACAGATTCCCTGTTTTCATCCAAGCGCCTCCCTCTCAGATGACTTACTGACTGATATACTCAACAACATTCAGTCCAAACCCACCCAATGCATGATATTTTTTATTCGCGGAGGAGAGCAACTTCATATCAGTGACACCCAAGTCAGCAAGGATTTGTGAACCCACACCGACACGGCGGGATGTCCCTTGTTTTTTTGCCATCGCAGGCGCTTCACCTTTATCCTGTAACTCAAACATCTTGACCCGATGAATAATCAGTTCCGAAGACTCTTCATTGCCGAGCAAAACTAACACACCACCTTCAACACTAATACGTTTCATCGCATCTTCAATACTCCAGCTCCGATCGGTATTCCGATCACTATGCAGGACATCCGTGAATGTGTTGATCAGGTGAACTCGGACAAGAGGAGCATCCTGGCTCTCTTGCTCTTTGACCAATGCATAATGAACTTGATTATCGATGACATCACGATAAGTGATTAAATCGAATTCACCATAAGCAGTTGGCAACTGACAAGTTGCAACACGCTCAATGGTTGTTTCCGTGTTGTTCCGGTATTCAATGAGGTCAGCAATCGTCCCGAGCTTAATTTGGTGCTTCTCGGCAAATACTTCCAGATCGGGACGTCTTGCCATGCTACCGTCTTCTTTAAGAATCTCGACAATTACCGAAGCCGGTTCAAAACCGGCTAATCTTGCCAAGTCACACCCGGCTTCAGTATGTCCGGCACGAATCAATACGCCACCATCTTGCGCGGCAAGAGGGAAAATATGGCCCGGTTGAACAAGATCAGAAGCCTTTGCATCAGGCGCAACCGCAGCCTGCACAGTCCGGGCACGATCACCGGCCGAAATCCCCGTAGTAACGCCTTCAGCAGCTTCAATCGAAACCGTAAAATTGGTGGTAAACTGGGCGTTATTATCTTGAACCATCGGCGCCAGTCCCAAATGCTGACAACGCTCTTTAGTCATCGTCAGACAAATCAGCCCCCGCCCATGCGTTGCCATAAAATTAATCGCTTCTGGTGTAATATGCTCTGCGGCAATAATCATATCACCTTCATTTTCACGATCTTCATCGTCCATCAGGATAACTATTTTACCCTGACGAATATCTTCGATAATTTCTTGGGGGGTGCTAATTGCCATCGTTCTTATCCTCGGTACTGAATTTAGTCTATTGTTCTGTATGATGCTTCAATGCAACCGCAAGCAACAAGTTGTTATCATTCAAGCAAAACCATTCTGCTGCAAAAATTCCAAGGTCATGGAACCGCTCTGTTCATGCTTATCAGTATCTCCGGCACTCAGTAAGCGCTCCAAATAGCGAGCCATGACATCGACTTCAAGGTTCACTTGTCGCCCGACCCGAAATGAGTGAATGGTGGTTTCTGACGATGTGTGGGGAATAATCGTCAGTTTAAAAGCGTTGTGGCGTAATGCATTGACGGTCAGACTAATCCCATCCACAGTGATAGAACCTTTTTCCGCCACATAACGGCAAATCTCTTCCGGTAAAGCAATCCAAAATTCAATCGCTCGCCCGACCTGAGCGCGCTCAATAATCTCACCAACCCCATCGACATGACCGGAGACAATGTGTCCGCCAAACCGAGTCGTCGGTAACATTGCTTTTTCCAGATTGACTCGATCGCCCGCCTGGGCATGGGCAAAACTCGATTTATTGAGTGTTTCCAACGATAAATCAGCGGTATAACTTCTTTCCGTCATCTCAACAACCGTCAGACACACACCGTTGGTCGCAATGCTATCACCCAATTTCACGTCTGACATATCCAGAGAACCGACTTCGACCTGAATGGAAACATCTTCACCTTTCGGGGTAATCGCGGTGAGAGTCCCGATAGATTCAACAATACCAGTAAACATGATGTTACTCTTATATTTGTACTTTGGGGGAATGATACTGCGGTATCACAGTCATACGAATGTCGGGGCCAACCCGAACCACATCAGCGATATCGAGCTGAAATACATCTTGCATCGATTCAAAACCAAACCGACCAAACAATCCTCTTCCGTCACTGCCCATTAATTTGGGAGCCAGATAGAGAATAATTTCATCGACTAACTGCTGTGACAGCAATGCCTGCGAGAGTGTCGCCCCCGCTTCAACCCAAAGATGATTGATTTGATGCTTGTCAGCTAATTGGCATAGCAGAGCACGGAGGTCGAGTTTTCCTGTTGAGTCAACAGCAACACAAATATCCGCGTCGTCCTGCCCGACAGTCAATACAGCCCCGTCGCCATCATACAGTTTCAGTCCGGCATGTAAGCGGTGGTGCTGATCTAAAATGATTCGTACCGGTTGACGCATCTCAGCCAATGGATACCGCTGACCAACCGATTCAGGGAGCGCGTGATGCCGAACTGTCAGGGCCGCATCATCTGCAATCACCGTTTGGCTGGTTGACAAAATTGCACTGGCTTTGGCCCGAAATTTTTGCACATCAGCCCGGGCTTCCGAAGAAGTGATCCATTGACTGACACCGTTTGCTAAAGCAGTCTGCCCGTCAAGGCTGGCAGCCATTTTCAGCTGAACCCATGGCATCCCGGTTTTCATTCGTTTGAGGAAAGTAGGATTGAGTGCGTTTGCATCTGCTTCCAGTAATCCAGTCAGGACTTCAATGCCTGCGGCTTGCAGCATCGCAATTCCTCGGCCGGCCACTTGCGGATTTGGATCTTGCATCGCACAAATAACTTTGACTACGCCAGCCTGAATCAAACCTTCAGCACAAGGGGGCGTTCGACCATAATGAGAACAAGGTTCCAGTGTCACGTAAGCGGTTGCGCCTTTCGCTTGCGCGCCAGCCTGCCGCAACGCGTGAACTTCCGCATGAGGGCCACCAGCCTGCACATGATAACCTTCCCCGACGACCTGACCGGCTTTCACCAGCACACAGCCTACATTAGGGTTGGGCGTTGTGGTGTAAACACCTCGCTTTGCTAATGCGATCGCTTTTGACATCATTTGATAGTCAAACGCGCTAAAAACACTCATCAATACAGCCTTCTAGTCTTCCAGTCTGGCAATTTCTTCACCAAATTCCCGAATATCTTCGAAACTCCGGTAAACCGAGGCGAAACGAATGTAAGCGACTTTATCAAGCTCTTTCAGCTGTTCCATCACTAAGTTACCAATCAAGTCACTAGGGACTTCTCGCTCACCCGTCGCTCGCAGCCGTGACTTAATCGTACTGATGGATAGGTCAATGGCATCAGCACTGACCGGCCGCTTTTCCAGCGCCCTCAGCATACCATTGATCATTTTATCTTCATCAAATGGTTCACGGTTACCATTTGACTTAATCACTCTGGGCATCACCAGCTCTGCGGTTTCAAATGTTGTAAACCGCTCATGACAAGCCAGACACTGTCGGCGACGACGCACTTGGTGTCCATCGGCAACCAAACGCGAATCGATCACTTTCGTATCATTTTCCGAACAAAAAGGACAATGCATAACACCTCCACTCCAATGAGAGTGAGTTTAACGGAATTGCTAACAGGAGGGAAAGAAAAAGGGGCAAAAATGCCCGCTTCTCACACAATCCATTTGATTCATCTAAAAATATCAACTTCTGGACAAATAATCGGCTCGGCCGACCCACTTATAACTGGTGAGTTCTGCGAGTCCCATGGGGCCCCGGGCATGTAATTTCTGCGTTGAAACAGCGACTTCAGCACCTAAGCCAAACTGAGCACCGTCAGTAAATCGCGTTGAAGCATTCACATACACCGCCGCAGAATCGACAGCATTAATAAATTGTTCAGCATGATCGAGTCTGTTAGTCAAAATCGCATCCGAGTGACTCGCATGATGCTCTCGCATATGTTGAATCGCTTGCTCGAGATCCGCCACAACTTTTACACCCAGCGTATAACTTAGCCATTCGGTATCAAAGTCACCATCCTGAGCCGTCCTCAGAGATGCAGCGCCCGTCAGACCGGCCTGTGCTGATGCATCGGCAACAAAAGTCACCTTATCATTCAAACGCTGCGCCAATTGGGGTAAAAACTCAGCGGCGATCTGCTGATGAACCAATAATGTATCTAAGGCATTACAGGCAGATGGACGTTGTACTTTAGCATTTTCAATCACATCCAGAGACCGATTCAGGTCAGCACTAGCGTCGATAAACATATGGCTGATACCAAATCCACCAATAATCACGGGTATCGTACTATTTTCCTGACACATTTTGTGTAGTCCGGCACCACCGCGTGGAATAATCATATCGACGTATTGATCCAGCTTCAGGAGCTCGCTGACCAAGGCTCGGTCCGGATTCTCAATATATTGAACCGATGCAGCCGGTAATCCGGCTTTTTCCAATGATGATTGAATGACTTTAACCAGTGCCATATTTGAGTTGAACGTCTCTTTTCCGCCCCGCAATATACTCGCATTACCGGTTTTCAAACATAGCGCGGCAATATCGATCGTCACATTGGGACGAGCTTCATAAATGACGCCAACAACGCCCAACGGCACACGACGCCGAGAAAGAGACATGCCATTTTCCAGAATGCGACGATCCATTTCCTGACCCACAGGGTCCTGTAGACCAACCACATTCCGGACATCACTGGCAATGTCGGCTAAACGCTCGGTGTTGAGTAATAACCGATCCAACAAAGCGTCACTTAATCCCGACTGGCGCCCCAGCTCAATATCCTGTGCATTCGCTGCCAAAATGGCATCACGGTTTGCTTCAAGCGCATCGGCAATCATGGTTAAAGCTCGGTTTTTATGTGCCGTTGTTGCTGTTGATAATTGAAAAGCGGCTTCTTTCGCGGCTTTTCCCGTCAATATTAGGTCCACGCTATACTTCCTTTTTATTCCTGAATTACGACCATATCATCCCGATGTACGACTTCGGAACCATAATCATGCCCCAGCAGTTCATTAATTTCTTTACTATGTTTTCCCTGAATAATCTCTAGATCCTGACTGGAATATGAAGAAATTCCCCGGGCAATCACCTGCCGTGACTGATTGAGAATAATTGCCACATCGCCTCGGGAAAACACACCATAAATGCTGATAATCCCTTTCGCCAGCAGACTACTTCCCTGAGAAACAACCGCGTTCACAGCACCATCATCAATCATAATTTCGCCAGATGCTGCCGGCCCGGCCAGAATCCAACGTTTGCGATTCTCCAACGCTTCTTCCAATGGTAAGAAACGCGTACCTTGAGGATGTTCGCTCAATGAATCCGAAATCACATTCGGCGCCCGCCCTGATGCAATAATCACTTCAATACCAGCCCGACGCGCAATATCTGCGGCTTGTAACTTGGTTGCCATACCGCCGGTTCCGAGTGTCGTACCGCTTCCCCCGGCAATTTTCCGTAGCGTATCATCAATTTTTTTGACTTCCCGAATCAACTCAGCGTTTGGATTTTTTCGCGGGTCAGCCGTAAATAGTCCGGCTTGATCGGTTAAAAGCAGGAGCTTATCTGCACCACATAATATGCCGACTAACGCGGATAGATTGTCATTATCGCCGACTTTAATTTCAACGGTTGCCACAGCATCGTTTTCATTCACTATCGGGATAATGTCATGCGCGATTAACGAATTCACGGTATCTCGTGCATTTAAAAAACGTTCACGATCTTCTAAATCAGCACGTGTCAGTAACATCTGGCCGATTTTGAGATCGTAAATTGAGAATAGAGACTCCCAAGTCTGGATGAGTTGACTTTGACCGACGGCTGCCAGCAATTGCTTACTTGCGATCGTATTCGGCAAAGCCGGATAGTCAAGATGCTCCCTTCCGGCTGCTATCGCCCCCGAAGAGACTAAGACAACTGCATGTCCCTGACGCTTCAGCGCAGCACACTGCCGGACAAGCTCTACCATTTGTGCCCGGTCAAGCGCTAACGTTCCGCCAGTCAGCACACTGGTTCCCAACTTGATAATAATTGTTTTTGATTGTCGTTCGTTTTCAGGTTGTTCTATCGCCATCATCAATCATACGATCTAAGTAGAAAAGGAGAGATTCTTTTTAGCAATCAAAAGGGCAATTCACAAGTAGAAAAAGGTGCAACCGCACCTTTTTTAACAGAATGAGAAAATAAGATGAGAATTATTTATCGACCAACAAAGGATCACAGGTGGCGAGCTCATAGCCAAATTTCTCATTGAGTAACGTTTCAAGCTTTTCGTGGAACGCTTTTTGAGTTCGGTGAACTTCTGCTAGAGCCTGAAGTTGAGGCTCTTCAAGGACCCAGTTGCCGGCGTGATCATACCGCCCAATGGCATATTTTGCTTCAAACCGCTGTTCATCCGAGTGTGATAATGACATCCACCACCCCCAAAATTCCCTCACTTCCGGTGATTTTTTATCATCGACGCAAACCGCCAGACAATCAAACTGATAAGTGCCACTCTGATATTGTTCTTCTCTCAAATATGGTCCTAACAATTTAAAGGCTGCATTTAGTCGGTGGAAGGTTGGTTCCTTACTCAATTCTGGCATTTCAGCACTCCTTTTTTACAGAATTGCATGTCACTCTAAAGATCAACAAAACGCATATCTTGTAAATAAAATAGCACAAAAATTCACTGAATTAGTTCATCTTCGAGCCAGTTTATCGCCAAATCGAGGGCTTGCTCATATCCGTGAAATAATGTCTTTGACTTAATCTCTTTCGACTTCCCGCCAGCACTATAATATGCAACCATTTGATTATCTGAAAGCGGTGATACCGGATCGCCCTCCAATCCCAGAGCCAAAATAGGCGTTTTTGTTTTTCTACCGGTAAGAAACCCTTGCGCTTTCAGTGACCACGCTCGTAACTGCATGGATAAACTCTCAATATCGACCACATTTTTCCCTAATCGAGATGCCAGCACATCTAAATACATCTTCGGCATCCGTTTTAATTTTTCAGGAGAAGACAGGATATCATGCACCGGAGCTCCCAAAGCGATACAGGCTCTGATTTTACTGGATTCAACAAATGACAGCCGGATCATCGCATTGCCGCCAAAACGAAAGCCGATTAATCCGACGCGGTGGTGATCGACCCAAGGTAAACGAGCCAGCTGATTCAGAACGGTTTGATGAAGCGCGGAGGTATCTTCGGTTAAAGGCCACTGCGAGTTATACCCAATGGATGGCATATCAACCGTCAACATCGCAATATCCCGCTGTGCCAGATAATCTCGGAATAAGCGCCACATATCGGTTTGCAGACTATCAAGACCGGCCGTCACAATGACAACGGGCTGGGGACGCTCAGTATGTGATAAGTGCAGATGGGCAATGATGTTCTTGTTCTTATACGGAAACTCCAACTGTTTCACAACGTATCCAGAGCGTTTCGCAGCTTCCGTATAAGCGGTGTTTGCCAATGCCTGTGCCTGGATGGCAAGCGTGTCATTCTTCAGATGAGGATATCCGGCGATACTAAAACATAAGGATGCGGCAAACATGCGCTCAGCCGCAGCTTCGCCCTCAAGCTGATCTGATTCATGTTGATAACGGGTACCCAATTTATTCCATTCATAAGCCCAGTTGCCTTGCCGATATCCCATCACCGTATCCAACCATTCATCAACAGTTCTGGAATGCGATGAAGATGCGATCCGCGCTAAAACTTCTTCCTGATCAATCGAATCAATGCCCTGCCATGCCCATTGCATGCGTCTTAATGTCCGATACCAAGCGCCCTCAATTTTCTGAGTCACAAATCCTTGACTACTTGACATGTACTGAGTCAATGCAGAAGTTTCTTTAGCCTGTTTATGGTTATCAAACAATCGCTCAGAAAGGTTTTCACTGTTCTTGTTACTCTTAAGCATAAATGGGGACCACTTCCGAAAACGTTTAAATTCATCAAAAAAAAATGGTCCGTAACCGGACCATTTTCTCAAATTAGCATCAATTCATATGAAAAGATCTATTTCAGCTTACGATTCACTGGCTCAACATAGGATAGTACAGTATCCCAAGGTTGTTCAATCCATGTCTCCTGAGCGACATCCACGATGTATTCGTCAACTAAATCTTTACCGGCCGGCTTAGCGCACACGGTCACAAGTTTAGCTTTTGGATACAACTCGCGAATTTTACGGGCTGTATCACCGCTATCAACTAAGTCATCGACAATTAAATACCCTTCACCATCATGCTCAGGTGCTTTCAGCACACTCATATCACGCTGATGGTCATGGTCATAGCTGGAAATACAGATAGTATCGACGTAACGAATACCCAATTCTCGGGCAAGAATTGCTGCTGGTACAAGTCCACCACGGCTCACCCCTATCAGACCTTTCCACTGTTCTGCGGGCATTTGGCGCTCGGCAAGCTGACGACAATACATCTGCATATTATCCCAGGTAATCAGGAATCTTTTGCTCATTATTTTCTATCCAATTTTTTATATAAAATCTAAATTCGTTAACCTGCGATATATTTTACAACAAAAATCGCAGCCATGAACCACACGCTGAGTGAAACACTACGTGACTTGCCACTTAAAAGTTTAATCATTGCATATGAGATAAACCCTAAAGAGATACCTTCTGCAATTGAAGATGTGAGAGGCATCATTAAACAAGTCACGACAACGGGTGCAGCCTCAGTGAGATCACGCCAGTCAATACTCACCAACCCAGATAGCATCAAAATAGAAACATAAAGGAGCGCACCTGCGGTTGCGTAGGCGGGAATCATCCCTGCAAGAGGCGCAAAGAATAAAGCAAACAGGAAGAGAATTCCAACAACAACAGCCGTCAATCCAGTTCGTCCGCCAGTCGCAACACCAGCAGCACTTTCAATAAAAGAGGTCGTATTCGATGTTCCGAACAATGCACCTGTAACCGTTGCTGAAGAATCAGCCAATAACGCCCGGTTCAGACGAGGAATTTTTCCATCTTCACCAATCAGATCTGCTTTTTGAGCAACACCCACTAATGTTCCGGCAGTATCAAACAGATCCACGAACAAGAATGCAAATACAACCGAGATCATCCCAACATCTAATAACGCTGAAAAATCTAGTTGTAAAAATGTCGGCGCAATACTTGGTGGCATCGAAACCACGCCAGCCCAATGGACATCACCAAGCATCAAGCCAATTGCACTGATCGCCAGAATAGAAATCATCACACCGCCTTTGACGTTGCGATAAACCAGAGCGATCGTGAGGAAGAAACCGAGAGCGCCTAAGACACAGTGAAGCGAGGTAATATTGCCAAGAGAAACCAGTGTGGCTGGGTTATCAACGATGATGCCTGCATTTTTTAATGCAATAAAAGCAAGAAATAAACCGATACCCGCTGAAATCCCGGTCCTTAAAGACATCGGAATCGAATTGATAATCCATTCTCGAATCTTAAATAAACTCAGTATGATGAACAATACGCCTGAAGCAAATACCGCAGCCAAAGCAACCTGCCACGTATACCCCATACCAAGCACAACGGTATAGGTGAAAAATGCATTCAGCCCCATTCCCGGTGCCAGCGCAATCGGATAATTAGCGATAAATCCCATGATGAAGCAACCAACAGCTGCTGCCAAACAGGTTGCAACAAAAACGGCGCCCCGATCCATTCCTGTATCGGCTAAGATCGCTGGATTAACAAAAATGATATAAGCCATGGTCAGAAAAGTCGTAATTCCCGCAATGACTTCTGTTCGCATGGTTGTACCATGTTCACTCAGTTTAAATAGCTTCTCGAGCATGATGGTTCCTATATAGATACAAGTAAACGGTTGCGTAAACGATTGGGAGGCGATTATAGAGAGTAAAGACGGCAAATTCTAGCGTAATTCATATAAAAACTGACCTAATAGTCAAGTTTATGAAACCTTGTAAATATTCCTATTTACGCGACAAAAGTCATCAAAAATGCACGGGGCATCCGCATGACGAACCGAGTCAGCCCAGACAATATCATGCAAAAGGATAAAAAAACGCCACTTCATGTGAAGTGGCGTTGGAAAGAGATCAAAATCTTCCAATAAAAATTAGGGGTGAACAAAAATGTCCGAGCTGCAAGTTTCCATCGTGTCCAATTCTACAACAGACCATCAAAGCAAATTGGTCTAGTCAGAGTCCCGAATCTCTCCCCATCAATTTCGCAGGGGGAACGCTTCATTCAGGCAACTCAATAAATGGGTTAAATAGAAGCATAGCAAACAGTATTGAATATACCATAAAGAAAATTTATTACAACAATGACGAAATAAAAACAAGAAAATCGAATGACAGCGACTTTTTTATTGAGATATATGTAATTTAATTACCAAAAATAGACCGTATTGTGAAAATTTACTTCTTAAGTGTAAGAATTGTAATCAATGAGACCCATATCTGGTTTTTAAAAAAACATGTCTCATGCTATCCCCTGCATGATGAGGGTGATATTCTCTTGCTATCGGCTGGTGCGCATGGTCTTCAGTACAAACGAATTCTCCAGTACCGGCGAGCATTAAGCACCAACTCAGTTTGATTTGATCCACTTTTCATCGACCACCTTGTGGAACAGGAGTCTTCAGTGTCAGAATTCCAATCCGAAATTAGTCATCTTTCACCCTCTCTCGTCTGGACGTTTTTCGATAAAATATGTTCTATCCCGCACCCTTCATATCATGAAGAAAATCTAGCTCAATACATTATCGGATGGGCTCAGGAACAATCACTCGATGTCAGGCGCGATCCAACGGGTAATATTTTTATTAAGAAACCAGCGACATCAGGCATGGATAACCGTAAAGGTGTCGTGCTACAAGCGCATCTGGATATGGTGCCACAAAAAAATGAGGAGACGGTTCACAACTTCGCACAGGATCCAATTCGTCCTTATATTGATGGTGACTGGGTCACCGCTCAAGGCACGACTCTCGGTGCAGACAATGGTATCGGGATGGCAACCTGTCTTGCTGTTTTGGCTTCAGACAATATCCAACATGGTCCTCTAGAAGTGTTGTTAACGATCAATGAAGAAGCTGGCATGACCGGCGCATTTGGTCTGGAACCGGGTTATCTGGAAGGAGAGATCTTGCTGAATACCGACTCAGAACAGGAAGGTGAAGTTTACGTCGGGTGTGCCGGTGGAATTAACGGCTTACTCGCGTTTGATATTGAACGCAGTCAAGTTCCGGCAAACCATGTAGTCCGTAAACTCCAGCTCAAAGGCCTCAAAGGCGGCCATTCTGGTTGCGATATCCATCTCGGCCGAGGCAACGCCAATAAACTATTCGCTCGATTTTTGGCACAACATGCCGAGCCCCTAGCGTTACGCCTGATTGATTTTCAAGGCGGCTCACTGAGAAATGCCATTCCTCGTGAAGGTTTTGTTACCTTATGTCTCCCTGAAGAAAATGTCTCCAAACTGACTGAAGCATTCCAACGCTTCACGGCAACGATTCGTCAGGAACTGGCACAAGCTGAAGGTAATATCATTACCGAATGCCATGACGTTGAACTGGATCAGGAGCAGCACCAGGTATTTGATTTATCGACTCAGCAACGTTTCATTGCGACACTCAATGCAAGCCCAAATGGGGTGCTTCGTATGAGTGATGATTTCTCTGGTGTGGTCGAAACCTCACTGAATCTGGGGGTCGTCAAAACGGATGAAACAACAATTTCGATCCTCAGCTTGGTCCGTTCTTTAATCGACTCTGGTCGTCAACAGGTAGAAAGCAGTCTGAGATCGATAGCCGAACTCGCAGATGCGAAAGTCGATTTCTATGATGCTTACCCGGGTTGGAAGCCTGACACGAATTCAGCCATTATGGCCATATTCAGAGAACAGTACGAAAATATCTATGGTCATAAGCCGAATATCATGGTGATTCACGCAGGCCTTGAATGTGGCTTATTCAAGCGTCCATACCCGGATATGGATATGGTGTCGTTCGGTCCGACGATTAAATTCCCACATTCCCCGGATGAAAAAGTGCAGATCAGCACGGTTCAGCAATTCTGGGAACAAATGATCGTTATGCTGAAAAGTATCCCTGAAAAAGATTAAGTCCGAAATGCCGTAGCGGAAAATCGCTACGGCCATCCCCTTCTCATATCGACTAAATCTAAGCAATCTATCCCATTGAAAATAAAAATAATCTAATGTCAACCTTCCGTGTTCAGCATCAATCATGATTATTTATCGTGACGGATAAAATTTTTATTCGCTCAATATTGAAACTGCTGGTAATGTGCCCTCGGGTAAAGCCATATCTGTTTAAAAATTAAGCGCATTTCTGTATAAGGTGCCCCCTAAGCGCTATGATTGCTGATGGGGGAACAGCCTTGCAGAAATAAAATTGCCCAGCGCCTTTCCTATCGATTCACGTCTATTAATCGAAGAACACAAAGATGAATGAAAAAATTATGATTGGCTGGAGAGAGACTCTCAGTCTCCCAGACTTAGGAATTCCCACCATCAATGCCAAGATCGATACTGGCGCAAAGACATCGTGTCTTCACGCATTTAAAGTTAAAGCCTTTAAAAAAGAAGGCGAACAATGGGTGCGATTCTGGTTACATCCCCGTCACAAGGACGATTCAGAAATTGTCATTTGCGAAGCGCCTGTGATCGACCGACGTATCGTCAGAAACTCCGGTGGCTATGAGGAAAAGCGTTATGTCATCCGCACAAAGATCAAGATTGGCACGGAGCAATGGCCGGTCGATATTACACTGACCAATCGTGAAAACATGGCATTCAGAATGTTATTAGGCCGGACAGCGATGCGCCCAAAAATCGTCGTTGATCCGGATGCATCATTTCTACTGACCTCTGGTAATAACGTATGAAAATCGGCATTCTTTCGAGAAACAGCTCGCTCTATTCAACTCAGCGACTGATTGAAGCGTGTAAAGAGCGGGGACATGACCACAAAGTGATCGATGCTTTACGCTGTTATATGAATATCAACTCAGAAAAACCGGAAATTCACTTTAAAGGAGAACAATTATCTGGGTTTGACGCCATCATTCCACGTATCGGTGCGTCTGTGACCTTTTATGGCACAGCAGTCTTACGTCAGTTTGAAATGATGGGGGTTTATCCGGTCAATGAATCTGTCGCAATTAGTCGTTCCAGAGACAAACTTCGTTCCATGCAATTACTGTCCAGAAAAGGGATTGGTATGCCGATCACCGGATTTGCCAGCAAACCCGATGATATTAAAGACTTATTAAACATGGTCGGCGGTGCGCCGGTTGTGATCAAACTCCTTGAAGGAACCCAAGGGATTGGCGTCGTTTTAGCAGAAAACCGCAAAGCTGCGGAAAGTGTGATTGAAGCCTTTATGGGGCTCAAAGCACACATCATGGTGCAAGAATATGTCAAGGAAGCCGGTGGTGCTGATATCCGTTGTTTTGTGATCGGTGATAAAGTCATTGCATCAATGAAGCGCCAAGGTGCAGAAGGCGAGTTCCGTTCAAATCTGCACCGTGGCGGGACAGCAACACTGATCAAAATTTCTCCTCAAGAGAGAAAAACCGCCATTGATGCTGCAAAGATTATGGGACTCAATGTTGCCGGTGTTGACCTACTCCGCTCTTCTCGTGGCCCACTGGTGATGGAAGTCAATTCATCTCCCGGTTTAGAAGGGATTGAACAAGCGACAGGTAAAGATATCGCAAGCATGATCATTGAGTTTGCCGAGAAGAATGCACAATTGAGAACAACAAGGACACGGGGACGAGGATAATAACGCCCCTCAAGAGCCAAGTGGCAGACTCTTGAGGGAGCATCAGTGACTGAAGCGAGTCACTGACATCAGAATATCAATAGAAGCACGAGTCCCCTATATTCTACTGAGAAAATAGAGAAAACCACATCACAGCAGCAACAAAGATAGGGCAAACATATTTAATATATATCGGCCATAAACGTCCAAACCAATGTTGAGAAATGCCTGGGAACCCATGCTGAAGTTCCGTAATTTTAGCGCGATGACGCCAGCCCCATCCCCCGAGCAGACAGAACATCAAGGCTGCAAGCGGCTGTAGATACTGTGTCGCCATCACCACCACCACCCCAAAAAGTGCCGAGAAATGATAGAGCACGACCCCACTCAATAGTGCAATAGCCGCCCCCAGCGCCCAAGTTGTGCCACTCCGGCTGGTATTCCACCGCTCACTCACAAGCGTAACCGGGCATTCAAGCATTGATATCGATGAAGTTAGCGCAGCAATCGTCAATAACAAAAAGAAGACGACAGCAAAAAATTGCCCGAAAATTCCCAAACTCTCAAACATCATGGGTAATACACGGAAAACCAATGTATCGGAATTGAGTAAGCTTCCATCCGCAGCATAAATTTCAACGCCTTGTTTCATTGCTACAAACATAGCCGGCATGACAACCAATCCCGCAATAAAGGCAACCCCGGTATCAACCAGTGTGACACTTAACGCCATTTTGGGGAGATTCTCTTTTTTACTCAAATAAGAACCATACACCAGCATCGAACAGCCACCGATAGTCAGCGAGAAGAAGCCTTGCCCCATCGCAGCAAGAATCAGGTCTTTATTCCATATTTTAGTGAAGTCTGGAATCAGATACTGCTTGAGTCCTTCAACGGCTCCGTCTTGCATCAAAATATAAATGAACAGTACGGCAAAGAGGACAAACAGAGCCGGCATCAAACGTGTCGACCATTTTTCGATGCCCTGTTTGACACCGCCCTGAACAATGAGAATTGTTAGAACATAGAAAATAACGGTTCCTAACAAGTTGCGTTCAACAGAGAAACCTTCTAACCACTGAGAAAGTTCTCCCCATCCCAATAACTGACAGAGAGCGGCCAGAAAGAAACAGATGATCCAGCCCCCAACGATGCTGTAAAACGTGAGTACGGCACAGGGAACGCTCAACCCTAACCACCCCACACCAACTGCAAATTTCTGGGTTTTCGGAGCAGAAGAAAGGGCACGCATACTATCGACTGGATTCGCTTGACCATGACGTCCTATCGCCATTTCAACGACCAACATCGGAAATGCAACAAAAGCAATCAGAACCAGATAGACCAATAGGAAAGCACCGCCGCCATTACTGGCAACCTGAGTCGGAAATCCCCAGATATTACCCAACCCCACCGCAGCACCGGAAGCCGAAAGAATAAAACCAAGTCGAGATGCGAAAAAATCACGCGAAGAAGATTGTGCCATACCACTCATACAACATATCAATAAACTAGTTGATGAGTACAATAATCAAAAAATTGGCTTTTCACAATCAAAAAAGCGTGTATCCGGTATACAACGCGCAAATGTTCCTATATTCAACTATAAATAAACATAAACAAACAATAAGTCTCTATTTTTTATCAGCTGATAGATACAACATCACGAGTGGCGGAAATGGGGGGGAACGCTGGTTATTTCAAATCACCAATCAAAACTCATCTGCTCTTTTTCACTTTGTTCGACATTCAGCCCAACCGACAGACCAATAAGACGAATCCCCCGACCTTGTTGTCTCGACAACGCATCTCGCAATAATGCAGTAAAAAAGTCTTTATCTAATCGCTGTTGTTTATGCTCAACTGTCGTTTGCTTAAAATCATCAAATTTCAATTTGATCCCTTGGCGGATGATGTCCTTTTCCGGGGATACTTTTTCAAGTCGAGTGACTAAATCTGGATATAATCGGTCAATCACGTCTAAACATTCGGCTTCAGTATAAATATCCGCACTGAATGTCTTTTCAACACCGACGGACTTCCTCACTCGAGAAACTTCAACGGCTCTTTTATCGATGCCGTGACACCTGTCCCACAGTGTTTGACCAAACCGGCCAAAATGTTTGACCAGTAGATGATGCTCATATGCTTTGACATCTTTGCCATAAAACAACCCTAACTTGTGTAATTTTTCTAATGTGACTTTTCCTACACCGGGAATCTTCCCCAAAGCCAACGCCTCAATAAAGGAATGCAAATCGTTCGGGGGAATCACACAAATCCCATTTGGTTTATTTATATCTGAGGCCACTTTCGCAACAAATTTAATGGGAGCAACCCCTGCACTCGCAGTTAAATTCAACTCAGATTCAATGGTCTTTCTGATATCTTGAGCAACCAACGTCGCAGAACCTTGAAACAGCGTAGTATGCGTTACATCCAAATAGGCTTCATCTAAAGATAGCGGTTCAATCACATCGGTATATCTGTTAAAAATTTCACGGATTTGCTGAGAAACAGCTTTATATTTCTCCATATTTCCAGAAATCACGGTTAGATGCGGACATAACCTGAGTGCATGCGCGGTTGGCATTGCTGAGCGAATGCCATATTGACGAGCCTCATAGCTACAGGTAGAGAGAACCCCGCGTCCAAACTGAGATCCTCCGATAGCCAATGGAATCCCTCTCAGACTGGGATTATCTCGCGCTTCAACCGCTGCATAATAACAATCAAGATCTATATGAATGATTTTATTCGTCATTGTCATTCTCGATACTTACACTCAGTCACGTGTATTGAAAGGGCTATCAAATCAATATGCTCTGTTCGTTAGCTCATGAACAACACATACTGTCATTATATACAGTATATGATTTTTCATAACCTTTTTTAAAGGGTCATCAGTAAAAAGCTGATTGATGAAATGTCAGAAGGGAGCGAGTTCCGCCACTATCGAGATCGATATAAAAATGCAGTCATCCGCTGAACATGATAAAGGCGGGAATCCCCCGCCTTTATCATGGGTTTACAAAGTGAGTTCAATTAAAATTCAGAACAAGGTTTAGGCCTGCGTTTCAACAATCGAATTCGTGGCAGTAGCAGGCCGGTAATCACTATCGCAATCCCGATTAATTGTAACTGAGTCACAGCTTGGCCAAACATAAACGAGGTGAGCACAGAAAAGATCGGAACAAAGTTGAAAAACAGTGCTGCATCCGCTGATCCAAGGTGACGCACGCCATTTAACCACAGTAAATAACCGGCAACAGTGCCAAACACACCAATATAAACGATTTCCGAGATCCCCAGTGCAGAACTATTCCACAGTTCAGCGAACGGATGCACTTCTGATGATATCAGACACATGATGCCAATCACTGAAGCACCGCTCAGCATACCGATAAAGGTATAGGGAATGACTGGTATCCAGCGACTAATCCCCTGACTACAATAGGTATAAAGACTCCAAGCAAGCATTCCACCAAAGATCAACTGATCACCGTAATTCATCTGCATGGAGAGTAACGTTTCAAGATGTCCATTGGTGAGCACCATCAATACGCCGGTCAGACTGACGAGCAGACTAAAACATTGTACAAAAGACGGTAAAGTGCGCAGTGCTACACACGCGATTAGAGACGTCATCAGTGGGCTAAGCGCCATAATTAATGAACCGTTGGTCGCATTGGTCATCGCCAGACCGGTAAACAGACCAAGATTGAGACCACCAACCCCGACAATACTAACCGAAATAACCCAACACCACTGAAATACACTCAAGTGCATTTCTGGCATACGTTTAACCTTGAGATAGACCGCCAGACATGTAGCAGCAATAATAAAACGCCAGAACACTAAGGTGAGTGCATGCACCTCACCTAACGCATGTTTACCAACGGGAAAGCTGCTCCCCCAAAAGAAGGTACAGATAATGAGAAGAACAGCTGCTTTCATGATTGAATGAGATTTCATCGTTACTCCGAATGACTTGCCAAGACTTATTGATTAGTGTATTGATTTCAATAATTAGATAAACAAGCAATTTTAAGACGGTAAATACCAATAATGAAACCTAGCTATTCGTTAGACGACCTCCGCTGTTTTTGTTCTGTAGCACGTGCCGGTAGTTTCAAAGGGGCCGCCCAATCTTTAGGGATGCCTCTTTCCACTTTAAGCCGTCGTATTCGTCAGTTAGAGACGGATCTACAGCTTCGTCTACTCAATCGAGACGCTCACCGAGTTTCGCTGACCAGCACCGGTGAACGGTATTTTCAGCGCTCCGCCATGCTGTTTGATGAACTCAATGATATTGACGAAGATCTACATCGGGATAAATATCAGCCACAGGGAAAAATCCGGATTTCCGCGCCAATCAATGCTGGCTCACAATTTCTACGCGACATTTTTTATGATTTTTTACTGCAATATCCAGATATTCAGTTAGATCTGAGTTTTTCCAACTCTCTGATAGATATTGAAGCGGAAGGGATGGATGTGGTGTTTCGAGTCGGAAATCCAGTCGTCGACAATTGGATTGCGAGACCACTAAAGCATATCCATTTTATTGTGTGCTCTCATTTTGATTACAATATTTCCGACATAACCACACCAGAAAAGTTGTGTGGTCATCCCACCATCATTTGTCGTCCGATGATACCGTGGCAGTTAGTACATAAAGAGAGTCATGCAACATTTGATTATCACCCGCAGAAAGGAATAAGGCTGGAAGTAGATGAGATTTTGACGCTGGTTCACGCCATTAAAGCAGGACTCGGGATCGGATACGTCCCAGATTACTTTGCACTACCGATGATAGCTCAGAGCAAGATCAAACATGTGCTACCTGACTGGCGCAGTCAAACTCGCACATTATTTATGCTATATCGCGATCGTGACAACTTACCGATGCGAGTACGCTTGTTCATCGAATTTGTTATCAAGCATTTTGAGCGTTAGCTTCATCGCTAACAGAATACGAGTATACGTTTCGCCTTGTGAATCTAAAAATTACCTAAAATGCCTTAAATTAAACGTTTGTACATGAAATTATCGGCGCTACTCTAAACTCATTGAATACTCTCATATTTGCATAAATTTGCACTGACTTGTGGGCTGCTGCCAGAATTACAAATTTAATACTCCCTATTATGCATATTGCACTATAGGATGGGCAATCACTAAGTGCATACGGAGTGCCATTAATGTTAAAAAAATATATGTATTTCGGATTAGTGTTGCTAGGTATAAGCAGTGGCGCTATGGCTCATTCTTTATATCCCAACATGACGCCCCACGAGATCCCACAGGCAAAGTTAACGAGTAGTGAACTACCAAATGTTTTGATCAGTGATAACGCGTTTGTCTACCAGCCCCATTTTCGACCATTTGATATCGGTAGTTTTTTAGCGGATACCCAACCTTCATGGCAGACACGCAAGGAATCACTGAAGCATTGGGCAGGAGCAACTGGTGTTGATCCCAGAGTTCTGTTAACAACGCTGATGGTTATTCATCCAAAACAAATACCGACAGCTAATGAGATTAAAGCCGTAGCAAATCAACTGTCACAGTATTTCTACTATTACGATTCACGCAAATCACTTACCCAGAAAAATTACAACGCTGCCACTTTGGCGTTGGCACAACAACTACCTACGCTATCTGATTGGCATGACTGGCAACGTCAATATGAACAGTGGTTCGGTCCGATCATCCCAACACAAGAAGCAAAGCAAAAAGTGAAACCAGCAGCACCGGCTCTTGCTCTCGCGCCTTCCCTTGCTGATGCGAATTCTGCCCTCGGTATCATCCAATGGCCATGGATGCAAGGCTATTCATGGATGCCTAATGGCCCACATTCAAATACTGGGAGTGGATATCCTTTATCATCGATAGATGTTTCCTATAATTGGCCAGATTGGGGAGAACCCACTTATAGTGTTACAGCCGCTCACGATGGTTATGTGACGGTCATGTCTCGTTGTCAGGTAAGAGTGACCAACCCCAGCGGATGGGCAACTAACTATTATCATATGGACTGGATTCAGGTAGAGGATGGCCAATGGGTAACCAGAGATACTGAGTTAGGTATTTATGCGAACCAACGTTCAACCGCACTTTGTGAAGGCGGCTCATCGACTGGCCCACATTTACATTTTTCTTTACTTTACCAAGGTCGCTTTCAATCTTTACAGGGCGTTCAGCTAGGTCCATACCAAATTCAAGTTGGCCGTTACAACTATGATAGTGATTGTCGATATAGCTGGTTATACGATACGCGAAATCGACGCAAAGTGTGCCTGTATCAAAGTGTTGATAACCCACCTCTTTAGAACTTCGGGTTACCCCACTTCATCAGAGGATAAATGTTAATGTCCAACCTCCACGCCGGGGAGATTGGACATTAAATAAATTTCAAGTTCAAGTTCAAGTCCTCAAGATTGCTTCTCACTTAAAGGGGATTTGTTATAAAACGATACCTTTTGAGCATCACTTTTCATGCAGTCCCCTCTCAGGTGTGATCGCTCAATATTTAGCTTTGTAACCGCCTCAGAATACCTTTCAATATAACCGTTATTAGCAAAAGCCTCTCATATAATGCTTGAATTCAGAACAGCGCCATTTGTTCCCCACAACGGGGAGGTAACCGGAAATGACTGCTATCTAATATACCGGATTCACGCCGATCGAACCCGGATTTACGCCTTGCCAGATGGAAGCGTTGCCGAATGAAATCAGCATAGACGCCACTGCCGGTCATTCGTTTACCAAACTCACCTTGATAAAGCTGTCCGCCATGCAGACTACGAAGGTGGCTAAGAACTCGCTCAGCTCGCAGAGGAAAATGGATGTGTAACCAATCTTCAAATAAAGGGGCAACCTCATGAGGTAAACGTAACATCACATATCCGACACGCTCGGCACCAGCTTCAGCACTCGCCTGTACGAGTGTCTCCATTTCATGATCGTTAATAAAAGGGATCACGGGTGCGATCATCACGGTCACTGGTATATTTCTCTCGCTCAACGCTCGAATCATTTTCAAACGGACAGCTCCCGGAACAGCTCTGGGTTCAAGTCTGCGCGATAAGTCATTATCGAGCGTTGTTAAGCTGACACCGACATGAACCAGATGTTCTGATGCCATTGATTGCAATAGGTCGATATCCCTCAAAATCAAAGCGCTTTTCGTGATCAAAGAAATTGGCTGTTTATATTCATAGGCAATATTCAACAATTTCTGGGTGATCTTTAGTTCTTTTTCTATGGGTTGATAGGCATCGGTATTGATACCAAGCGCAATGGGTTGACACTGATAATTCGGATTTCTGAGTTCTTTTTCAAAGATCTCGGGAGCATTGATCTTTGCTGTCAGACGTGTTTCAAAATCAATGCCGGGAGAAAGGTCCAGATACGCGTGTGTCGGTCGGGCAAAACAATAAATACAACCATGCTCGCAGCCTCGATAGGGATTCACCGAAAGACGGAACGGAATATCCGGAGACTGGTTCGATGTAATCAAAGTCTTTGCGTGTTCGTAGCGAACCTCTGTGTCCGGTGAAGACACAGAAGAAAAGCCATCCTCTGCTTCGATAATGCGGACGTCAAAACGCCCGGGGATAGCAGACATCGTTCCACGACTTTGAAACCGCTTCTCTGATACATCGCGTGACATAACAACTCACAATGCTGTTTATACATACAGTTAATCATAAGCAATATTTCTCTAAATCGCGATCTAATTTTTTGTTGTTAACCGCGTTATCGCAATCATGCCCGACACGACTGATATTGGGATAGGCAGGTGAACCGACAGATAGATACCGGTCAGAATGGGATGCATTGATACTTTCAGAAACAATCGAGGACAATATACAAATCAGAGAGGGTATAACAAAGTCAAATAGAGAGATCCAGAGCAGGATGCCGCTCTCAGTATGGAACCATTAAGAGCAGCATAAACATCGACAAAGTCAGCTCAATTAAACAATACGGTCTTTGTTCCATTCAGCTAAACGGTCAGCTCTAGCTGCCGCTTTCGCTTCGCGTTTCTTGCGAGCGTCACAAGGTTCTGGACAGTTGCAGACTTTTTCAATACCGACAGCCCCCAAACCACCACAACTACCGCTCACCATTTTCTTTTGGAATATATATCCAACCGCCATTGCTGCAATCACAGCAACAAACATTGCAAAAGTGATTAGGAAAGTACTCATATTTATACCTCATTCACGGTTTAGACTGACGGGAAGCCATCCGGAGAGAACTTCTTTGCACCAAATATCGTTTCACAATCACTACGACTTCAGTGACTCATCCACAAGCGAATCCCCTCTGCTTTGACCAAAACACCTCAATCTCACCAGCAACAAATCTTGTGCTCTCACTCATGAGAGATTCTGTCATTAACCATAACAAAATACAGCATTTGGATAAAACAATGGCTGACTTTACAGTCAGCCATATCATACAGGGAATGAAATGACAGCTTAACCGCCAAAGTCATCAAGAAGAATATTCTCTTCTTCGACACCCAGCTCTGTCAACATGTTAATGACAGCTGCATTCATCACTGGTGGTCCACACATGTAGTATTCACAGTCTTCCGGTGCTTCATGCTCCTTCAGATAGTTCTCATACAGAACGTTGTGAATAAAGCCAGTATAACCATCCCAATTATCTTCTGGTAATGGATCTGACAGAGCACAGAACCACTTAAAGTTCTCGTTCTCTTCTTGTAAAGCATCAAAATCTTCTACATAGAACATTTCACGCTTCGAACGTGCACCATACCAGAAACTGATCTTACGCTGAGACTTCAAACGTTTCAGCTGATCAAAGATATGTGAACGCATTGGTGCCATACCTGCACCACCACCGATAAAGACCATTTCAGCATCGGTATCTTTGGCAAAGAACTCACCAAACGGACCAGAAATTGTGACCTTATCTCCCTCTTTCAGAGACCAGATATAAGATGACATTTGACCTGGCGGCACATTTGGATTATTCGGTGGCGGAGTTGCAACCCGAACATTCAGCATAATAATGCCAAATTCTTCAGGATAGTTTGCCATCGAATATGCCCGAATGATGTCTTCGTCAACTTTCGACTCATAACGGAACAGATTAAATTTTTCCCAGTCAGAGCGATACTCTTCAGGAACATCAAAATCTGAGTACTTAATATGGTGCGCTGGCGCTTCGATCTGGATATATCCACCCGCACGGAACGGTACAGACTCACCATCAGGGATTTGTAACTTAAGCTCTTTAATGAAAGTCGCTTTGCTATCATTAGAGATAACAGTACAGTCCCACTTCTTCACCCCAAAAATTTCTTCCGGCAATTCAACTTCCATATCTGCTTTTACGGAAACCTGACATGCCAGACGCTCACCTTCACGAGCTTCACCTTTGGAAATATGGCTTAATTCTGTAGGAAGAATATCGCCACCACCCGCTTTAACTTTTACTTTGCACTGACCACAAGAGCCACCACCACCACAAGCGGATGATACGAAAATACCCGATCCCGCCAGTGCGCCCAGAAGTTTACCACCAGGGCTCGTGACGATCGCTTTCTCAGCATCGCCATTAATTAGAATCGTAATGTCACCTGTTGGAACTAGCTTAGATTTGGCGAACAAAATCACCAAAACTAAAACCAGTACAATCAGAGTAAACATCACTACACCAAGAATAATGTCCATTGACTATTCCTTATTGCTGCGGTTTACCCGACTTACAGTTGAACACCAGAGAATGACATAAAACCTAACGCCATCAGACCGACCGTGATAAACGTGATACCAAGACCACGTAACCCGGGAGGGACGTCAGAATATTTCATTTTCTCACGGATACCTGCAAGCGCGACGATCGCAAGCATCCAACCAGCACCGGAGCCAAAGCCATAAACAATTGACTCAACAAAATCATATTCGCGTTGTACCATAAACGATACACCACCAAAGATCGCACAGTTCACCGTAATGAGCGGTAAGAAAATCCCCAGTGCGTTATATAAAGGTGGGAAGAAACGGTCAAGCACCATTTCCAGAATCTGTACTAACGCCGCGATTACCCCGATGAAAGTGATAAAGTTCAAGAAAGTCAGGTCAATACCATCAACCAGTGCATTTTCTTTCAAAACGAGGTTATAAACCAAGTTATTGACTGGCACAGAAATGGTTAACACAACCGTAACGGCAATTCCCAAGCCAAATGCTGTTTTGACTTGTTTTGAAACAGCCAAAAACGTACACATCCCCAGAAAGAAAGCCAGCGCCATGTTTTCCAGGAAAATGGATCGTACGAGTAAACTAATATAATGTTCCATTGTTCCTTACTCCTTCGCTTCCACTTGCTCTGGTTTGAATACACGGATGCCCCAAATCAAGAAGCCAATCAAGAAGAATGCAGATGGTGCAAGTAGCATCAAACCGTTTGGCTGATACCAACCACCATTATTCACTAATGGCA
This sequence comes from Vibrio spartinae, assembly GCF_024347135.1. Classification (NCBI taxonomy): domain Bacteria; kingdom Pseudomonadati; phylum Pseudomonadota; class Gammaproteobacteria; order Vibrionales; family Vibrionaceae; genus Vibrio; species Vibrio spartinae. The sequence continues at coordinate 3,006,805 of NZ_AP024907.1, forward strand.
GAACTTCCATCCCAAAGATTTTACCCGAGCCAAATAACTCACGGAAGAAACCAACACTGATCAGGACAAAACCATAACCCAGACCATTTGCAATTCCGTCAATTAAAGAAGGAATTGGGGCTTCTTTCATCGCAAATGCTTCAGCTCGTCCCATAACAATACAGTTCGTGATGATCAAGCCAACAAAAACTGAAAGTTGTTTGGAAATCTCATAAAGATATGCTTTCAGAACCTGGTCAACCACGATTACCAACGAAGCAATAATTGCCATCTGGACAATAATACGCACACTGTTAGGGATGTGGTTACGAATCAATGAAACGAAAAAGTTAGAAAGCGCGGTTACAAACATGACCGCCACCGTCATAACAAATGCTGTTTCAAGCTTCGTTGTGACCGCTAGTGCGGAACATACGCCAAGAACCTGCAATGCAATCGGGTTGTTGTCTAACACCGGTCCTAACAGACTCTTTTTCAGATCTTTCACAGTAGACATTAGTTCAGACCTCCGTCACGGACTTTTGCCAAGAATGGACCAAAGCCCTTATCACCCAGCCAGAAGTCAAATTGATGCTGGACGCCCATACTAGTCAGAGTTGCACCTGACAGTGCATCAACGCCATGTATCGATCCTGCAGGTGCACCACCTTTGACGATCTTAATTGCTGGTTTATGATTTTCATCATAAAGCTTTTTACCAACAAACTGTGCACGCCAGTTTGGGTTTTCCACTTCACCACCGAGCCCAGGAGTTTCACCTTGCTCATAGTAAACAATGCCATCAATTGTATTACCATCTGTCTCTACTGCAACAAAGGCATACATCATTGACCATAGTCCTTTACCATGAATTGGCAGGATCAAACGCTGAATTTTACCACCCTGCTTCACAAGATAGACCAAACCATAATCAGCTCTATAGCGAATTTGCGCTGGATCTTCAGATGTAGGCAGTTTCAGAGATTGTGATACCTCTTTTGAAGCCGCACGCTGATCATAGTCAGACGCGGTTTGCCCCTCAGGAGTCTTCTCAACAAATTCACCGGTTTTAAAATTCACCAGTTTCGGTTCGATATATTGCGTATAAAGTTCTTTTATACTACCGGATGACGTATCGACACCGGAAACTTCCAGAATCTTTTCCTGCTTATCCAAAACTGCATTGATTTGTTGCTTACTACGCAACCCTACAGCTGCCGTTGAAACGATGATTGAGCACACTAAGCTCAATACGATAACAACAAACAACGTTTTCTTAATGCTATCGTTATTGTTTGCCATAGCGCGCTAATCTCCGTTTGACATTCTTTTCAACGACAATATGGTCGAATAATGGTGCAAAAAGATTCGAGAACAGAATCGCCAGCATCATTCCTTCCGGATAAGCTGGGTTTACAACACGAATCAAAACACACATTGCCCCAATCAACATTCCATAAGCCCATTTACCTTTATCGGTAAACGATGCTGAAACGGGATCGGTCGCCATAAAGAACATACCAAAAGCAAATCCACCAAGAACAAGGTGCCAATGCCAAGGCATATTAAACATTGCGTTGGTATCTGAGCCAATAACATTGAACAGGGTTGAAAGCGCAATCATACCGACCATCACACCACCGATGATTCGCCATGAAGCAATTCCCATGTACACGATAAAAGCAGCACCAATAGCAAGCGCTAAGGTAGACACTTCACCAATTGAGCCTGGAATATTGCCGAGGAATGCATCCATCCAAGAGATAGTCGCACCTGTGACATTATTAACCAATGCACTATGTCCACCTTGAGACCACTGACTCAGTGCCGTTGCACCAGAGAAACCATCGGCAGCAGTCCAAACTACATCACCGGAGATCTGAGCAGGATAAGCAAAGAACAGGAATGCACGGCCGGCCAATGCTGGATTGAGGAAGTTACGCCCCGTTCCACCGAACACCTCTTTACCAACAACAACACCAAAGGTGATCCCTAACGCGGCCTGCCACAAAGGCATGGTTGGCGGAACAATCAGTGCAAACAGAATTGACGTCACAAAGAAACCTTCGTTGACTTCATGTTTCCGCACAATACAGAACAAGACTTCCCAGAAACCGCCGACAATAAAGACGGTCAGGTAAATCGGAAGAAAATATGTCGCACCAAGCAACATCTTACTGCCCCAACCAGCCGTATCGGCCATTAGGGTGCCACCCAATAGTTCGGTAAACCAGTAATGCCAGTTGCCATCAATCACACTGAGCAGTTGTTGCCCCTGATAGAGGTGATTCAATGCAGCAATTGCCTGACCGCCAGCGTTATACATTCCCCAGAACATTGCAGGGAAAACAGCTAACCAAACCATGATCATAATGCGCTTTAAATCGACGCTATCACGAACATGTGAGCTTTTTCTCGTCACCGTGCCTGGTGTATAGAAAATTGTCGCAGCCGCTTCATACAGCGAATACAATTTCTCATACTTGGCACCCGGTTCAAAGTGATGCTCGATGTCTTCAAAAAACTTTTTAAGACCCATGGAAATTACCCTTCCTTCTCAATCTTGTCGAGACACTCACGGAGTAACATGCCGTACTCGTATTTGCCTGGACACACAAAGGTACACAGTGAGAGATCTTCTTCATCGAGCTCTAAAATGCCGAGACGCTGAGCACTGTCAGTATCACCAGCACAGATATCGCGAAGGAGCAATGTTGGTTCCATATCAAGTGGCATTATTTTTTCATAATTGCCGATTGGAACCATCGCACGCTCACTACCATTTGTGGAGGTTGTCATATTGAAAAGCTGGCCTTGGAAAAGGTGTCCAAGGTACGAACGTGTGACGGAGAATTTATGTTTACCGGGAACTAACCAGCCAAACAGTTCTTTCTCACGCCCTTCTCGAAGCACTGAGACTTGGAGATGATAACGACCAAGATAAGCATGAGGACCACTGGCTTTCACTCCGGAAAGGACTGAACCAGAAACCACACGGACTTCTCCGGGCATAATTTCGTTATCGATCAATTCGTCTAAACTAGCTCCAATCATCGTACGAACCAGACGTGGTTTATTTACAACCGGTCCGGCCAGAGACACAACACGATCAACGTATAACTCTCCGGTCAAGAATAAATGACCGATAGCAATAACGTCCTGATAGTTGATACTCCAAGCTACATGGTTGAGATCCACAGGATAGAGGAAATGCATGTGTGTTCCGGGCAATCCAGCTGGATGCGGCCCTTCAAACACATGCTCTTCCACATTCGGTTGAGCCGAACGAGGTAAGCTCTTTCCTTGTTTACAAACGTAGACTTTACCTTCTGTCAAAACAGATAAAACGTCTAAACCTGCAACGAAAGCATCTGATTGTTCATTAATAATCAGTTGTGGATCAGCAGCCAAAGGATTGGTATCTATTGCCGTAACAAAGATAGCCTTGGTTGCAGAATCGATAGCAGGAACCTTGCTAAAGGGACGAGTACGTAACGCAGTCCACATACCGGAATCAACCAGCTGTGTTCTAACTTGCTCGCGTTCCAAGCTTGCAAGTTGACTCGCGTCAAACTTATCGAATGTCTCCTGTGCATCACCAGCAACTTCAATCACGACAGATTGAAGCACCCGTTTTGCACCACGGTTCACTTCGATAACTTTACCGCAGACCGGTGAAGTAAATTTAACCCCCGGATTCTTCTTATCTTCAAAAAGAATTTGAGCTTTCTTTACTTCATCACCTACGCGGACATGCATCGTAGGACGCATACCAACGTACTCTTCGCCAAGCAAGGCGACTTTGCTGATGGTTTTACCATCACTTATCACCTGGGAAGGAGTTCCAGCAATAGGAAGATCCAATCCCTTCTTTATTGTAATCATACGCACTTGCACTATTTTATCGGGAAAAAGATTCTTTAAAATTCTGTAAATAATTAATTGGCTTTGTTTAGTTATTCAGATCGGGGACAAACGCCGAGAAAACTAAATGAGCCCTAGACACGACACTGGTATCCAGCCTTGATTTTTTTGCAACAAGGTCGTAAACCCTATTTAAAACACGTCTCTCACTCATGTGAGGCATATTATCAGACACGAGAGTGTACCATCTTTTAGGCATTTGATGCCATGATCTAGGCTGCTTTTCTTTCTTCATTAGGGTGCAATATAATGCAAGAAATTATCATAATTTTGACGAATAGCACACTTATCTCAAGTCGTTTCAAAGATGTATATATTTAGTAAACATCTTGTTTAATCAAATAGATAGATGGATTAAAAGCACAAACGGCTATCACAGAGACAATCATACCTCATAACTGTCAATCCACTCAGTTCGCCACCACTCAGCTCTCTTTATGACCGCCGCCATGACACATCGGGCTATCAGGCACCTGAGTATTTTGTCGCCACTGTTCTGGAGTATAGGTATAAATCGACAACGCATGAACCTGACCTGCTAATTCATCAGCTAAAACCTGATTCACAGCTCGGTGCTGTTCAATTAAACGCTGTCCATCAAACGAGGGACTGACAATCACAACTTTGAAATGGCTTTCAGATCCAGCTGGCACATTATGCATGTAACTCTCATTAAGCACTTGCAGGTGCTCGGGCTGGAATGCCTGATGTAACTTCGCTTCAATAATTTCTTGTATCATGTACTTTCTCTCTCCGAGATCACCGGAAAAACGTGTTGAGCACAGATAAAAATACTCCGGTGAACCTGTGGCGACATATATTACTACTCTCTGACGTTCAGAAAAAGGTTTCAGTTTCTTGTTTGTGCTGCATTTGCGACAATAATCGACAATTTAATAAACCGACACGCCTAATTGAAAACAATGAAGACAGAATTATCATTAAACGAACGAACGCTGACATTGCACCGCTACCCTGAGCAGCATTATGAAAATTTGCAGGCATGGGATGCCGGAGACGAATACCTCATTCGTCATGTTGAGGCCATGACGTTATCTCCGGGCAAGCATATCTTGATTCTGAATGATCATTTTGGCGCACTGTCATGTTGGTTTGCCCGGGATCATCAAGTCACCCTGATGAGCGATTCATACCTCTCCCATCAAGGGGTGCAACAAAATTTGACCCGCAACGGTGATCATGCGATCAGCTGCCTGACAACAATCGCAGATCTGCCTACCGATATTGATTTGGTTTTATTTCAGTTACCCAAGAATAATCGCCACCTCATCTGGCAACTCAGTCAACTCCGCACCTATCTACCTAAAACCTGTCCAGTGATTGCGGTCAACAAGGCGAAAGATATCCATACCTCAACATTGCAACTGTTTGAACAATATCTAGGTACCACGCAGACGTCACTCGCTTGGAAAAAACATCGCTTAGTGTTTGCCAGTGCGGATGCGCCCCTTCAGTCGGTATCCCCAGAGCTGATCTGGGACGCAGAAATTGATCATCAATCGGTTCGGTTAGTCAATCTGCCCAATGTCTTCTCCGGAGAAAGTCTTGATTTGGGAGCGCGTTTTTTCCTTTGCCACATTCCAGAAAAACCAAATTGCAAGCACATTATCGATTTAGGATGCGGTAACGGCGTTCTCTCTATCAAAGCAGGACAACGAAACCCGCACGCAGCTTTAACCTGTATCGATGAAAGCTTCATGGCCGTCGAATCAGCCCGAAGAAATTTAAACTATCACTTCGGCAACCGCGCAAATATGCAGTGTATCGCGAATAATTGTCTCGATGGTTTGGCCCCCGCATCCGCTGATTTGATTTTATGCAACCCACCTTTTCACCAGCAGAATACCATCACTGACCACATTGCCTGGCAGATGTTCTGTGATGCAAAGCATGTTCTGGAAAAGAGAGGTGAATTATTAGTGATCGGTAACCGTCACCTCGGCTACGATGGAAAACTCACGAAAATATTTGGAAAATCTAACGTAAAAACTGTCGCGATGAACAAAAAATTTGTTATCTTACAGGCAACTAAACCGTGAGCAGCTAAACTTCTGACCATGGGAGTCGGAGAACTGAAGCACGAAGGATAAACGCTGAAATTTAGGTGTTTATCACGCCACTTCTCAATGTCGGCTCACACACGAATCGTATGACGTTTTTACACAAACCTAGAGTTCCATACAGACTTGGTTTTCCATACATATCTGTTAATGTGATTACTCGATTTTGAACAAGGAACCACTCATGAAAAAACTGGTTATTGCAGCGACTGTCGCACTGCTTGCCGCCTGTTCAGGCCCACAGCAGCAACAAATCAACTTTGCCCCTCAACCGGCCCTCAGCCAGAGTGATATTGTGAAAGGAAAATCTTTTACCCTGATGAGTAAAGATGTCAGAACCTCTCAATATGTTGCGTTAGTTGATAGCGGCCGTGCACATATCGAACCGGTTCATGCGCGCCAGAATGTGCGGATCGCGATTGAGAATGCATTGTCACAACAATTCTCTTCTCAAGGTTTTACAACCAGCGTCAATAGCGAAAACTCAATGACGGTAGAGATCCAAGAAGCACTCGTTTCAGTGAAGCATTCGATGATGGAAAGTGAAATGAACGCAAGTGTTGTGCTTGAAATCACGGCTGAAACGCCAACCGGAAAATTAGTAAAAACTTACCATGGTACCGCAAAGAAAACGTCAACATTTAGTGCATCGAATGATGATATCGAGATGGTCTTTAATGATGTCGTGAATAATGTTCTGAAAAAGATTGCCCAAGATGACGAGCTGAAAAACTATATGCGGGAGCACTTTTAATGCGTCGGTATCGCTTCTCAGCCATACTGGCCTGTTGCTTTTTTTCACTGTTTAGCCTCGGCGCGTCAGCATCCCCCAGTGTGGCATTTGAAACCACACTGGGTTCGTTTACAGTCGAATTGAACAGCGCACAAGCACCGGTCACAGTCAAAAACTTCTTGCGTTATGTTGAAAACGGCAGCTATGTCGGCAGTATTTTTCACCGGGTCATTCCCGGCTTCATGGTTCAAGGGGGGGGATTCAGCACCCAAATGGAACGGCTGAAAACTTACCCGCCAATCGCTAACGAAGCCAATAACGGTTTGTCCAATCAAACCGGAACCATTGCAATGGCCAGAACTCAGGATCCAAACTCAGCTACCCGGCAATTTTTTATCAACCTGGTTGATAATGACTTTCTCAATTACGGAAAACGGCCACCGGGTTATGCGGTATTTGGTCGGGTCACGGCAGGGTTTGACGTGATTCAAAAGATTGGTCAGCAAAAAACGGGCGTCCAGAAATATATGAACGATGTCCCCGTAGAACCGATTATTATCACGCGTGTTTTTGTTGTCCCTGAAAAAGACACCACAGCAACGACGTCAACAGCACAATAGAGGTTTATTCGTTGCAAAAATCATCATACACGTGGAAATCCACTGTTCAGAGTTATCTCGATAAACGTTTGGCATGGGTTCTCATGCTTGGATGTTCCAGTGGATTTCCTTGGGTATTAATCGGTTCCAATATGTCCGGCTGGCTAAAAGATGCTGGATTTACCAATACGGATATTGGTTATTTCAGCAGTATTTTTGTCGCCTATTCAGTCAATTTTTTATGGTCCCCTCTCGTAGACCGAATTCATATCCCACTGGTGAGCCGATGGCTCGGGCAACGGCGTAGCTGGATTTTTGTCTGCCAGTGCATCATTTTGTTGTGCACACTGGCAATTGCTTCTTTTTCCAATCCCACCACTCATTTTATGATGACCTACGGGATCGCACTGGTGATCGCATTTGTCTCAGCAACTCAGGATATTGCGATTGATGCGTTTCGGATCGACAGCTTCAATAAAGCCGAAGAATCGAAGCTGCCTCAAGCTTCTGCAATGGCGGTCATCGGTTGGTGGACCGGTTATTCTCTACCGGGTTATCTGGCATTTACCAATGCCGATCAATATGGCTGGAATACGATTTATTTTGGGATGGCTGCCGTCATGGTTGTGCTGATAATATTCACGCTGATGACCAAAGAGCCAGTCACCCACCGAGATCTTTTACAGCAAAAAGCGCAAGCGCGTCACCATCAGTATATTGAATCTCCGGCCCTCCTGTGGCTTTCTGTCACCGTAGTCGAACCGTTTATTGATTTCTTTAAACGGAACGGGATTCGGGTTGCATTAACGATCTTGCTCTTCGTGTTTTTGTTCAAAATTGGCGAAGCGTTTCTGGGCAAAATGTCGATTTCATTTTACCGGGAGGTCGGGTTCACCAATGAGCAAATTGGTTACTACTCGAAAATGATCGGTTGGTGGACAACGATGTTCTTCACGCTGATCGGGAGTATGGTGACAGTCCGATTCGGTATTGTAAAAGGCTTGATGATCGGGGGCATCGCCATGTCAGCCAGCAATCTGATGTTCGCATGGATTGCGCAGACCGGTCCGAATGAACACCTTTTTCTGGCAACCGTCATCGTCGATAACTTTACCACGGCTTTTTCAACCGTCGCATTTGTCTCATTCCTCACCTTAATGACCGGGCAAGCCTTTTCGGCAACGCAATACGCGCTATTAGCGTCTTTAGGCAATGCCGGGCGCACCGTCCTCTCGTCATTCAGTGGCGCGATGGTCGATTATCTGAACAACTGGCCACTATTTTTTGTCCTGACTTCGGTTATGGTTGTCCCGAGTCTGATCATGCTTTATCTACTCCGGCATTACTTTACGGATCTGCTGGAAAAAGCAAAAGCATCCAGAAAACAGGACTGCATTTAAAACAAGATTGCATTTAAATCAGGCTTGATTAGACTCGCTAATCGTTCGGAACAAATCAATGAGCCCCAATAAAGCATGAATATTCTGGTGATTGGCCCGGGAGCGATTGGCTCGCTTTGGGCCATCAAATTACAGCAAGACGGACATCAGGTCGCAGTGTTTGGCAGACAAACCGAGTCTCACTATCAATGTCGGTTCGGTGAACACAGCTACACATTCAGCAACCGTCAGATCAACGATATCAAACACGCTGATCTCATTTTGGTGACCGTTAAAGCCTGGCAGGCCACGTCAGCCCTTGATTCACTCGCCCGTCAGATCGATCCTGACACCATCATGATGCTCATGCACAACGGAATGGGGACTGTTGAGTCAATCCGCACTTTATTACCAACCAATCCAATCGTTCTGGCGACGACGACACATGGCGCTTTCAAGCCAGCGCCGACACAACTCTTCCATACCGGACAAGGTGAAACCTTCATCGGTGCTGCGAATGAGCAAGGTCATCGCTGTCAGTTTCTGTGCGATGTCTTACAACATGCATTCCCTGAGGTTCACTGGCACCCACAGATTGAACACGCCCTATGGCGCAAACTTGCCGTCAATTGTGTGATCAATCCCCTAACCGCCATCCATCAATGCCCGAATGGCAATTTAGCATTCCCCAGATACCAAGCCGTCATCTCTCGTCTGATTGCGGAAGTGGGCGCCGTCATGGCTGCTGAGAACATTCCGGTTCATCTTGAAGAATTAACCACTCATATTGACTGCGTCATCACTGCTACATCGGAAAATAAGTCGTCGATGCATCAAGATGTTTACCACCGGAGAAAAACTGAAATAGACTTTATTACAGGGTATCTGCTCAGCCGTGCGAAAAAACATGGGATTGCAGTCCCAGAAAACGAAGCCTTATATCATCACATCAGGACATTGGAACAACAGTGGGAGTCACTCATATGAGTTATAACATTTTAGTGCCCATAGCGACCGGCAGTGAAGAAATCGAAGCAATCACAATCATTGATGTCATGGTTCGGGCGGGTTATCACGTAGTAACCGCCAGTGCCGATCCGACAGAACAACTGATGATGAAAGCCTCGCGAGGCGTGATGTTAACGGCGGAAACACCGCTGCGGCATGTCATACACCAACCGTTTGATGCCATTGTCCTGCCCGGCGGCCTTGCAGGTGCAGAGAACTTCCGCGACAATCCGCTCCTCATTGAGCAACTCAGACAACAAAAACAAGCCGGTCGTCTGGTTGCTGCGATCTGTGCTGCGCCGGCCATTGTATTCCAGCATCATCACCTGTTCCCGGAAGCACAGCTCACCTGTCACCCGAATTTTCAACAACAGATTCCCGATGCACAGAGAAGCACACAGCGTGTGGTTTACGATCGCTCGGCCAACGTGTTAACCAGTCAGGGGCCCGGAACTGCCTTAGAATTCGCACTGGAAGTGGTTCGTCTGCTCTCCGGAGAACAACACATGTGGCAGGTCGCTGAGCCGATGGTTCCGCCTGCTGAGATTACGCCAGTTCAACCGCTTAATACTTAATGAGTCGTAACCGTCATGACACTTGATATTTCGTCCGTTCGCCAACAGTTTCCGTCGTTAAACGATGCTGCTTATGTCTATCTGGACAGCGCTGCGACCACGCAAAAACCACAATGCGTGATTGACCGATTGTCTCACTACTATCAGCACCAGAATGCCAATGTTCACCGCGGTAGCCATCAGCTCACGGCCGAGGCAACCCAAGCATTCGAACAAGCTCGCTCATTGGTTGCTGACTTTATCGGTGCAGCTTCCGAACAGGAAATTATCTGGACAAGAGGCGCAACAGAATCCTTGAACCTGATTGCTCAGAGTTGGGGAAGAGCGAACTTGAGTGCAGGCGACGAAATTCTGGTGAGTGAAACCGAGCATCACGCGAATATCGTGCCGTGGCAACTAGTCGCGGAACAAACGGGGGCTCGGGTCATCAAGATTCCGATGACGGCACAGGGAGAGTTTGGCTGGGAGGCTTATACACAACGGCTCAATGCCAAAACCAAGCTGGTAGCAGTTGCGCATATGACCAATGTCACCGGCACCCGGCTACCGTTAGAAGCGATTATTCCGCTGGCTCATCAAAACGGGGCTGTCGTCGTCGTGGACGGGGCACAAGGCATTGTTCATGAATCGGTCAATATGGTCGAGATGGACGCCGATTTTTATGTTTTCTCCGGCCATAAACTGTATGCGCCTACCGGCATCGGGGTTTTGTATGGCAAGAAACACCTATTAGATGCCATGCCGCCTTGGCAAGGCGGTGGCAAAATGGTCGAGAAGGTTTCTTTTGAGCAAACCACATTTACCGGATTACCCGGTAAATTTGAAGCGGGGACACCTAACATCGCCGGCGCGATTACGCTGGCTGAAGCGATTCGTTGGTATCAGTCTTTTACAATCGAAGACCGAGAACAACACTTACACCAATTACAACACGCGGCCTATCAGGCTCTAAGTCAGTATGAAGATGTCCGGGTAATAGGATACCAGCCCAACGCCAGTATTCTCAGTTTTGTGGTGGAAGGCGTTCATCATCAGGATGTCGCCACGCTCTTGGACCAACAAGGCATTATTGTCAGAGCGGGTCATCATTGTGCTCATCCTTGTATGGATGCATTGGGCATTCAGGGAACCATTCGTCTGTCTTTCGGGATTTATAACACCATCACAGATGTGCAAAAATTCATTGCCGCATTGGACAAGTGTCTGAGTTTTTTCTAACGAGACAGAGCTCGGAACGCGCTGCCTGTCTGTCAGTGCTGACTCAGTATCTGGATTTGCCGGACGATAGCACGGAGGCCGTTGCCCCGGGATGGGCTGAGATGATTCAACAAGCCTAAACGGGAAAAATAGTCTTCAATAGGGAAAGCCGCAATCGCATCACGCGTTTTCCCTTGGTAAGCCGCCATCACAATCGCAATCAATCCGCGGACAATTCTGGCATCGGAATCCGCACAAAAGAACCACTGGTCCTGTTCAGATTCAGCCACCAGCCAGACCTGACTCTCACAACCCGAGACCTGAATACGTTCAGATTTCAAGTCCTCCGGCATCGCGGGTAACCGTTTTCCCCACTGAATCACCTGACGATATTTATCTTCCCAGCCGTGAAGGTTTGCCATGATTTGCTGCACATCATCAGCAGTGATTTCACGACCAAATGGCGACAACGGTAAATTAGGCATCACATTTCCCCTTCCATCACTGTTGATATTTGCGGATCAGTTTTTCGACGATTTTAGCGGCTGCCACAAAGCCGAAGCTTGCAGTAACCATGGTTGCGGCACCAAACCCCGTGGCACAATCCATCCGCTTCGGACCTTCGGCTGTCGATTTCATCGCACAAACCGAACCATCAGCCTGCGGATATTTTAATTGTTCTGTTGAGAAGACACATTCAATACCAAACTTCCGTGCCGGGTTTTTCGGAAAATGATAATCTCGCCGTAAACGATCTTTCAGTTTCTTCGCCAGTGGATCCTGAATGGTCCGGGTCAAATCCGCGACCTGTATCTGGGTCGGATCGACTTGCCCGCCGGCGCCGCCAACCGTAATCACTTTGATCTTATTGCGTCGACAATAAGCTAATAAGGCGGCTTTTGCTTTGAGGCTATCAATTGCATCCAGCACATAATCAAATTCAGGTTTCAGATACAAATGCTGATTGTCAGGAGAGATGAAATCATCAATCAAATTGACGCGACACTCGGGATTAATCAACCGGATCCGCTCCGCCATCACTTCGATTTTGCTTTGACCAACCGTCCCTTGCATTGCATGGATCTGACGATTCACATTGGTCACGCATACATCATCCATGTCGATTAAAGTCAGTTCACCTATACCGGTTCTGGCCAACGCTTCTGCGCCCCACGAACCAACGCCACCCAGACCAATGACACAGACATGTGCCGCACGGAGAATCTCAACCGCATCATGACCATAAAGACGGCGGGTTCCGCCAAAACGCTGGTTGTAATCATCAGAAGCCAGCGTATCTAATTCACGCATTACATTCCCCAAAGTCAAAACTATTTTGCCAAAGCATCTTGAAAAAGAAAGAGTGCGATTTATACGCACTCTTGCTCCAAAAGTCTAGAAAACCATCCGGAAACTATTCTAACTTTTCTGGCGGTAAAGCCCACGGAGCCTGCGTCGGAGAGTTTTCTAACCCCAGTTTCCATACGCGTCCGAAATGACGGTAATGCCCGGCAGCGATCCCGGCTCGTTCGCCCATACCATGATAAAGGTCGAGATGATTATCTTTCACCGCACCGCCGGTATCGAGCACAATCAACAACCGCAACTCATGTGTTCCGCTCCAACTACCATCCGCATTGAGCAAGGGCACTTCGGCCAAGATCGGCGTTCCCATCGGAAAAATCCGTCGGTCCCCGGCAACTGAAGCCATCGGTAGCAGTTGAATACCGGCTGAACCGGTCACCGGTGCTGCGGCTTTCGGCTCAAAAAACACATAGGAAGGATTTTGTTCCAGCAAGGTTTTTACCTCATCTTCAGGATGCGTCATGACCCAGTGCTTAATCGCTTTTAACGACATTTTCTCCCGTGGAATCTCGCCCTGGTCGATCAGCACTTTACCGATACTGATATAGGCTTTGTTGTTTTTCCCTGCATAGGCAAAATATTCCAGAGAATCATCATCCCCGAAATGGACAAACCCGCTGCCTTGTACCTCCATAATGAACGGATCAATCAGATTCGCTGAATAACCCAGTTCCAATCCCTGTCCGGTAAGCGCCCCTGCATAAATCTGCGCCCGGGTTGGGCAATCGGCCTCGCAGGCCGGTATGGCATACAACGGATAACGAAACACCTCATCAGGTGTATGACGCAGTTCAATCACCGGTGAAAAATAACCGGTAAACAAAACATTCCCCTGTTGATCGCCCCCTTGAAGCTGAGCCGCCTGAACCCCGTACTGTTGCAATTCTGCGGGATCGCCACTTTGTTGGATCCACTCTTTCAAATGTTCATAAAGCGGCTGATAAAGCATCGCCAGTGACGGGGAGTTTTGTACCACCAGCTCACTCTGAAGCGGAAATTCAGTAAAGTCCCGAGGTGTGTTGGAAGTAATGGTCTCAGTTCGGTTGAGATCATTTGATAATGTGCCGTCGAGATACTGCTGAGCACGATCGGTCGGGTGCACACACCCATTGAGTATCACAGATGCCAGCATCAGGCCCAATATTTTTTTCACAGTTCGTTTTCCATCATTTACGGTTGGCAAAGCATGACAAATTGATCCATCATCTGCAATCGACAGGACGGATATTTAAACGAAATTTATCAACTTCTGACGTGCAGACAATCATGGACAAAAAAGCAATAAAAAACACTTGCTCAAAATTGAATAAAAAGTCATTATTTCAACATAAATAAACATGGACATTTTACTGTGAAGAACAGAAGTACTGCACTGGTTAAAGGCTTTCGCCAATCAACACCATACGTCAATGCTCACCGTGGGAAGACAATGGTCATCATGCTCGGTGGTGAAGCGGTCGCGGACAAAAATTTCACCAATATCATCAGTGATATTGCCCTGCTGCACAGTCTGGGGGTAAAGCTGGTCGTGGTGCATGGCGCTCGTCCGCAAATCAATCAGATTTTGCAGGATCAAGCATGTGCAACGCCCTACTATAGGGGGATTCGGATCACCAATGAAAAAGCTTTACCACTGGTCATGCAGGCCGCAGGTCAGCTCCAGCTTTCAATCACCGGCAAACTCTCCTTAAGCCTGAATAATACACCGATGGCGGGAAACCAACTGAATATCGTCAGCGGTAACTTTGTCATTGCCCAGCCTTTAGGGATTGATGATGGAATTGACTACGGTCACAGCGGACGGGTGCGCCGCATCAATATCGACGGGATCAACCGGGCTTTAGAACAAGGCTCGATCGTCCTGCTTGGTCCAATTGCCAGTTCGGTGACCGGAGAGTGTTTTAATCTGCTGTCGGAAGAAGTGGCCACGCAAGTCTCGATTCGTCTCAAAGCCGACAAATTGATCGGATTTTGTTCCGAACAAGGCATTATTGATGAACACGGCAATGCGATTGCTGAACTGTTCCCGGCCGACGTCGAAGCCCTATTGAGCCGAATGGAACCGGATCCCGAAGACGAAGAGCAGCAAGACAGTCATACCGGCAGAGTCCGTTTCCTCAGAGCTGCAATTTCAGCCTGTCGAGCAGGCGTCCCTCGCAGTCATTTAGTCAGTTACAAAGAAGATGGCGCCTTGATTCAAGAGCTGTTCTCTTTTGATGGTATCGGTACTCAAGTCGTGATGGCCAGTTCAGAACAGGTTCGTCAGGCCACCATCGATGATATCGGTGGTATTTTTGATTTAATCCAGCCACTGGAAGATACCGGCATTTTGGTGCGCCGCTCAAGAGAACAGCTTGAACAAGAAATTCATCGCTTTACCATTATTGACCGCGATGGGCTGATTATCGGTTGCGCTGCGCTTTATCCCTATGTGGAAGAGAGCATGGCAGAAATGGCATGTGTCGCCATTCATAATGAATACCGGGATAGTAACCGTGGACTGATGTTACTCAATCATATGAAAGGACAAGCGAAGAACATGGGGATCGAACATATGTTCGTTCTCACCACGCATAGCCTGCACTGGTTCAGAGAACAGGGGTTTGTTGAGATGGACGTGAGTTCACTGCCAGCAATCAAACAAAACCTGTACAACTACCAGCGCCGCTCCAAAGTTTTGAGTCTCGAACTGTAACGGGCATGAAACGCAAGGCTTGGATGCAATCCATTATATGATGTGGTGACATCTAAGCCTGTTTACTATTTTATTGTCAGTCATGGCAAATACTTAAATTGCACTGAAACCAAATGGATAACAAACCGCTTTACTCTATTTTTAAATTGTGTAAAATTCACCCGATCAATTAAGAAATACTGTTTTTGGGATAAATATCACAGTATTTGTTCAAGGTGAACAGTAATGCAAGGATGCTTTTAGTCACTAAATTAGTCATTAAGAGCACAGAAATATGAGAACGGTTATCTGTAATTCACTCCAGAGCTTCTGGGACATGGGAGACCATCAGTTTTTAGAAGGCCATAATGTTCATTGCGTTTTTCCGATAAATGAACAAGTGAAAAACTTCATTTTGGAATGTCAGTCTCGTTATAAAATTCGCGCCATCACATTCACTTCACATCAATCTCCCTAAGATAAATGATGTACAGGTTAATTGCGTTTTTCGGAATGAACCCAAGCAGTCACTCTGCCATTTTTTCTCTTAACCCACTCACGCGCTGAGTTTTCACCCTGACCGCAGCCTGCAAGATTTTGGGGGAAGTGAAGAGTGCCAACTGCTTTCTCGCCCGAGTAATGCCGGTATAAACCAACTCCCGCGTCAAAAGCGGGGTATGATCCGGTGGGAGCAGCAACAACGTAAAATCAAATTCGCTCCCCTGCGACTTATGGATTGTCATCGCATAAGCGGTTTCATGTTGCGGGATCCGGCTCGGCAGAAAACCCCGGACATGACCGTCAAATTGTTCAAAATAGACCTTCAGCCGCTCGTCCTGAGGATCGCGCATACAGATCCCGATATCCCCATTATATAACTCAAGATGGTGATCATTCCGGGTGATCATCACCGGACGACCTTCATACCACGGCTCATCATTTTTACGAATCAGTTGATGGCGGCTTAAGGCTCGTTCAACTCTCTGATTAACACCGGTGACACCAAAGTCACCGTCTCTAATCGCGCACAACAATCGACAGCGATGAAATAACCGCAGCACATATCCCGCTTTTTTCTCCGGAGTGGTGCCCTCAGCAATTGCGGATTGATCCGTAATTGCGTGCAAGTAATGCGCATACTCCGCCACCAGTGTCTGTAACATTTGATGATAACTTTCACTATCCAACCCATGAATTTGCACATCGGTGTAGCTTTGTTGCATCACCTGAAATAGCTGGGAGACATCACCTGAATTCACCGCTTTGGCCAGTTGTCCGATCCCGGAGCGAGCATGAAAACGGTAACTTTTTTGTAATAGACACAAACTGTCCGCCAGTGCCGGCACCTCTTGATGAGGCAGTTGTGGCGCAAATTGGTATCCCGTTAACCGAGCCAGCTGAGTGATTTGACGCCGGCTATATCCCTGAGTCTGAAAGGCGCAGAGATCGCCTAACACCGCGCCGGCTTCGACAGAGGCTAACTGATCTTTATCTCCCAGTAACACCAAGCGGGCATGATCAGGTAAAGCCATCAACAATTTATACATCATCGGTAAATCGATCATTGACGCCTCATCAACCACCAGCAGATCAACATGCAGCGGATTGCGCTGATGATGGCGAAACTCGGCACGATTCGGAATTGCACCTAATAACCGGTGCAACGTACTTGCCTGAGTCGGTATCAATGCTTTCATCTCTGCGGGAATGGTCAATCGTTCAACCGCCTGACCGATAGATTCGGTCAATCGTGCGGCGGCCTTTCCGGTCGGGGCAACCAGTTTGATCACCAGCTGCTGCTGAACTGAATGATTTTGACTCACCAGTGCCGCCAGCAACCGTGCGACGGTGGTGGTTTTCCCCGTGCCCGGCCCACCGGAAATCACCGCAAAACGACGACTTAACGCAATCGCGGCTGCGACCTTCTGCCAATTCAGACACACCGATTCCGGTATCAGCGTCTTCAGCCCCAAAAGTGCCGAACAACTGGAGGCTTGCTGTAATAATTCATCAATCGACGCCCAGTCCAACGCAGATTCTTGGACAACATCGAGATATTCACAAACCAGACGCTGCCGTTCTCCTACAGATGACGCCTGTTGTAACGCCTCAAATAACGCGTCATAGGGACGAGGAAATAATTGATTCAACGTGTTGGCTAAAGATTCAGTTTGTGTCGTATCATTCAGGACCGGTGATGACAACTTCTGCAAGCGCAACGCCAACTGATGCTCATAAAACCAATAACGCTGGAGATAAAGCCGTTTTCCATCAAAAATCAGCGGCAAGTAACTGCCCGGCTCACCTATCAATGGACAACGCGCAATCACCGCTAACCAATCGAGTGATTCAACACCCTCTCTGATCGCGTGCAACTCAGCAACCGCATGACCGAATAATAATTGCGCCAGCGTCACTCGTCCTTGATCGTCCACCAACGGTACACAGATGTGTCCTCGGCCCAGTTCATAACTGACCAGCGCGGCTAACCAAGCCACCGCAGCCTGATCCTGTGAGCACTGGTGAGCAATAAAACGGGCAAATTGTTGATCCAACGGACGAATCACACGTTTTTCAGCTAACGATGCCAGAGCCTGATCCAGTTGTATCATAAGTCGAGCTCCATCTGCCCTTCCTGCGTGGCTCGCATATGGTCATCTTCCCCGGCAAAAAAACGGTCTAATGCGGTAATCAGTTCACACTTGGGACGATGGGCAAATACCCCCGACGAGGTCTGCCCATCCATGCCCCGCAAAAACAGATAATACACACCACCAAAATGTTGTTCATAGGTATAGTCAACCAAACGACTTGCCAAAAATCGGTGCAGTGCCAACGTATAAATTTGATACTGAAAATCATACCGATGTTCAACCATCGCAGCGTCGAGACGAGCGGGGCGATAATCTTCAGGTTGATTTCCTAAATGATTTGATTTCCAATCCAGCACGTAATATCGCCCCTGATATTCAAATACAAGATCGATAAATCCCTTCAGCATCCCTTCGACCTGAGCAAAATTCAGCTCCCCGGCCTGAGCGGACAACGCATCATGTCGTTTCAAAATCCGGTTCAACAGGGGTGAACGTAATTTATCAATCGGCAACAGAAACTCCATTTCAACCAACCGCTGTTGCGCTGGAACCTGTCCCAAACGCAATTTTTTACCATCTAAGGGCGTCTGTAATACATGCGTAAGCATTTGCTGTAATACAGGCAGCCAAGACTCATCAAGCGCAGCCGACGCCATCAACGTTTGGATCACCCCGGTATTTGCCGGACTATCCGGAGCCTCGGTAAATTCAATCTGCTCAAACAAACTGTGCAGAAACGTCCCTGCGGTTGCCCCTTTCGGAAATGTAAAAATCGTCTGTTCTTCCGGGTCGAACAGAGATTCGTCCGCTTCTCCGGCCGAATCGAGATCGAATCCCGGTTCTTCCTGCGTCGCATCGAGAAAAGCATGATGGCCGGATTGCTTGACCAGATTGGAATAACTGGTCATGCGCCACGCCCGCTCAATCGGATGTTGTTTCTGTTGTGCCGTCAATGTTTGTTGCGGTGCGTCAACGCGTGGCAAAGGCGACTCGGGAAGTGACGGTGGTACATCAATAACCGTGTGTCCTTCACTATCACACTGCGATGCAATGCCCTGCTGCAACAATCCGGCATCACCGGGTTCGCCCTGTTGCAACAAATAACCGATTGCAGATAAATGAGCGCTGCTGGTCCCTTTCCCTGAACGCCCTTTCAACGGCGCAACCCCAACATAACACCCATATATTGAACGCGTTAAAGCCACATACAACAAACGTAAATCTTCAGCCAGACGCTCTCTTTCAGCTTTTGCGAGCGTCTCTTCTCGACGGGTGATATCCAGAACAATTCGGTCCTGTTGCTCGTCGTAGTAACGCGCCTCTTTGGCCTCACGGAAGCTCATCACAAACGGGAGAAACACCAGATCATATTCGAGCCCTTTTGACTTATGAATGGTGACGATTTGCACCAGATTTTTCTCTGACTCCAACCGCTGAATCGACGTTTCCGGATGTCCCCCCTGCGTCACATCAATCATCGACTGAGTCAGCCAGCGCAACAGAGCATGATCACTTTCGATTTCGGCCCCCGCTTGCTGTAACAGTTCTCCGATGTGCAAATAGTCCGTTAACAACCGTTCTCCGACTTTGAGTGCCAGCCAACGCTCAGCAAGATGGCGCTGATAGAGCACCGCCCGTAGCATCGGCAGAATACCGCGCTCTGACCAAATGGTCCGATACTGGCGAAACTCCTGAACCACGCGCTCCCATAAAGATTCATTACTATTTAATGCATCCAAATCCTGAATCGCCAGTCCGAACAAGGGAGACGCCAGTGCAGCCCGGAGTGGGCGCTCCTGCTCCGGGGTCAACACCGCCTGTAACAACCGCTGAATATCCACTGCGATGTCACTGGCAAAAACACTCTCCCGATTCGACAAATAGACACTGGCAATGTCCTGACGCGCCAGCGCTTCTTTGATAAGCCGTCCTTCACGCCCCGTCCGAACCAACACCGCAATGTTACCGGCCTGAATCGTTTTCTGCCCATTCTTAGAACAGAGGCTCCCTTCCCCAGCATGCGCCGCCTGTAGAATCGTTTGGATTTGAGCTGCGGTAGCATTCGCCATGACTTGTTCGTATTCACCTTTGGTCATGACGGAATCCGGTGCAATATCATCCGGCCACCAGTAAGTCATGGCGGGTTGCACTTGCTGATGCAGTTGCCATTGGCGTTGCTGCGCTTCGGGTGGGGCGGCAACCTGAATGAACGGAATATCTGAATCATGGAGAAAAGGACTATCGGACGATGCAAACAATCGGTTTACAGCATCGATCATCGACTGTCCGGACCGCCAGTTCGTTGCCAGAGTAAAATGGGAACTCACCTGACGACGCGCTTTGATATAGGTGAAAATATCCGCCCCGCGGAACGCATAAATCGCCTGCTTCGGATCACCAATCATTAACAAGCCACATGCTGGATGCGGGGCGTAAATGTGGCTAAAAATATGGTATTGCAGCGGATCGGTATCCTGAAACTCATCAATCATCGCGATTGGATATAAAGTGCGAATCCGCTGCGCTAACTGACCGGTACTATCAAGATCCAAGGCGGATGAAAGCTGAGACAGCAAATCATCAAACGATAACCACTGCTGTTCCGATTTTGCTTTCGCCAACAAATGACGACAAGTGTCAATCGCATGCGCTTTCAAAGGCGCTTCAATTGACACCGGTGTCGCAAGAAATCGTTCAATTGTCTCAAATAATGGATGCTCCGGTGGTGTACCGGTTGGTGTTTTCTCATACAACACTTGTTGCGAAAAACGAGACAACTGTTCGGGAACCCAGTAACTATGCGTCTCTGCTTCAGCCCATTGGGACACTTGCTCAATCCACTGTGGCCGGAATTTTTTGGTGTAAACACGTTTATTGACATCCGATTCAGCAATACACGCATCAATATCAGACTGATACTGTCGCCATTGCGCCTTCATCTCAACGATACGTTGCAAGTTATCTTGATGGAGTTGTTCAAGGCTGGCCTCCATCGCGCTGACGGACAGGGATAGTGCATGACCACTGAGATAAGGGCCGATTTGTGCCAGTAAACCGTTTGGTGTCGGCCATAAGTTACGGACTTCAGCTGCCAGCGCAACCGACAGCGGATAAAACTGTCGTCGCCAATAATCCGCCACTACCTGCGCTTTGAGACGGCTTTCATCCGTAATAAAATCGTGATGAAAGCTGCTCCCCGACTCAAACGCATTCTGAACGAGCATCCGCTGACAGAATCCGTGAATCGTATAAACCGCCATCGTATCCATCTCTCGCTCTGCCTGAAGCAAAACACTGGCAGCCTCAGCATGGTCAGGAATGTCATCGAGAAATGATTGCAGCAGCGGATCATCACTATGATGTCGGGCAAATGCCAGCCGGGCTTCATGAATCCGGGCACGAATCCGTCCTTTCAACTCTGCGGTAGCCGCCTCAGTAAATGTCACCACTAAAATCTGATCCACCCGCAGCGGTGTCGCATGGCGCACCTGTGCATCGCCATGTCCTAACAACAGACGCAAGTAGAGACCGGCAATCGTAAATGTTTTTCCAGTGCCAGCGGACGCTTCAATCAAGCGCATCCCATGCAGCGGAAATCGCATCGGTTCTAGCGGGATCATCGCATCAGATGCTGTGTGACTCATACCCGTATTTTCTCCAAGTTAACTGTTGATTCAGCATGATGGAGTGTGATCTAAGCAATATAATTGACATAAATCGATTCACGCTGGTTATGCCTGACAAGAGAGTGCGATCTGACTCACGGATAACTAACCCTTTCATCATTAGTATCTCGTTCCAAGTTGAAGACATACTCAGTTGAGTGAAATGTCCAACTCACCGAATTATGGTCCCTCTGACCTGTGGTCGTACAGCAAACACCCTACACAAAATAACGATTTTCTGGCGGCCACCCACTTTCTTCTGTCTTCTGTTTACCATCCGAGAAACTCTTTTTACTATCCGAGCCACTCGCATACATGCGTGATGTCCTGAGCATCATCATTCATCAGTATCTGCTTTTACCCAAAGCATCGGGGGCTGTAAAACCTGTGCGGCATAAGCACGCACCATCTGACTTAAAGTGTCTGACCACTGTGGCCAGATGCGGGCAATATAAGCATTTTGCCCTTCACCGCCAACCGCACTAAAGTCATTACCGATAAAGGCATCTTGCATTTTCTTTGCTGCTTTTTCTTCATCTTCATGCCATTCCCGCTGACGATTGAAATTTGCTTCAATCCCAGCCAACGCAACTTGCGGAAAATAAGCTAAAGGATGATTCATTCCCTCGACGTAGAGCCGGACGAACTCATCCAAATAAGCTTGGGCTTGTTGGGCATCGATCTCTGGATAATAGAGGTGCTGAACCCCATTCTTACGCTCATAACCGATAAGATGTGTCGGACATGATTCACCCATAACGGCCACAGCAAGATGATCCAGCCATGCTGACAAATAATCCTGCGCACGTATGCGACCGACCCGATAGCGCACCAGACCGGATTGAAAATAGTGAGTCACCCAGCCAAGTAATTGGATTGGCCGCTCATCCCCCAACGCTGTGGTATAGAGATTTAGTTCACAGTCGGGCTGCGGTTGCTGACATAGTCCGTCGATGACCTCTGTCAGTGCGAGCGCTTGTTCATAATGCTCGCGAAATTCAAGTTCACCGAAAGCCCCGACAGGGAGTTGTCCTTGTGCCCGCTTTGATTGAATAAAATAATCAACCTGCTGCGCTTCTGACCGTTGCGTTTCTGACCGTTGTACAGTCATGTCTGCATGACTTTCCTGCCCCGCGGCACTGCGACGCGCATCAAGCAAGACGGCCACTAATTCATCTAACAGTTGATAGCGTGCCAGACCATTGAGTGAAAACGGCTCTTCATCTTGCAATGACACCAACTCATTTTCAAACCAGACACGCAAACGACGATTGAAAAAATACTGAGCCGGCAAACGCCAAAAGCGTTGTAATTCGACAAAGTCCAGTTCTAATGGAAATGCCACATCCGCAAAAAAATCAGGTAATTGTGCCGCCTCAGCCATTGGCTCGGGTAACGCTGTTCCCGTTGCTGCCGGGAGCCACTCTCTGGCATAACTACCGTGAGGGCTGGTAAATGCATCCGGACTGTACGGCACCATCGGGTGAGACAAAGTCATCTGTTGGACCAGCCGATCACCGGAGGTATCACTGGCAAGCGCTTGATCGCCATCCAGACAATAATTCTGATGGCAATACGCCACCAGCTCACTCACCAGAACCGATGGCAAACTGAGACTATTATCTTGAACTGAACGTCCGACATAACTGATATACAGCCGCTCCCGGGCGGAGAGCAATGCTTCAAGAAACAGATAGCGATCATCATCCCGGCGTGAACGATCACCGGGGCGAGCCTGCTCTGTCATTAAATCAAACCCTTCGGCTGGCACCGTTCGAGGGTAAACCCCGTCGTTCATCCCCAGTAAGCAAAGCACCCGGAAAGGAATCGAGCGCATTGGCATCAGGGTACAGAAATTGACTTGCCCGGCTAAAAAACGCTGACTGACCCGGGCATTGGATAACTGCCCGGTAAGATAGTGATATAAAATGTCCGGCGCAATCGGCGCTTCATAGTGAGCGTCCTGTAATTGTTCCTGCAGGTGACTGAGTGTATCGCGGATGTGCTGAAAGCTGACTTCCTCTTCCACCGAAGCAACAAAAAAATCATCAAGCAAAGCATGGAGTAACTCACGCCATTCGGCAACCGCCAACGTCTGTCGCAACTGCTGGCGGTAATCCCGAACCCGGCTGATAAACGCAGCCAGTTTGCCGGCCAACTCAGCGTCAAGCCCCTGAATCTCGTTATACGGGGCAACATTGTGATCATCCAGTTCCAGCATGGTTGCTGAATCAGACATAGCATAGCCCGCGAGCATTCGGTCAATCCCGAACTCCCATGTGTTTTGTCGTGTCGGCGGTAAATCGAATTCACTCGCGGTCTGCTCATTCAGCCCCCAGCGAATGCCGGACGCTTCCACCCAACCCTTCGCCTGTAAAAATTCGGCTTCATTGATATCAAACCGCGCCATCATCGTCGGGGTTTCCAACAATTCGAGTAACTCCGAGGCGAGACAGCGGGAACGCGGCAACTGAAGCAAACGCATGAATGCCTGCAAAACCGGGGATTCTTGATCCGCAGTGCGGTCAGAGATGGAAAAAGGAATATAGCGCTCAGCGGATGCATTACCGAAAACGGCCTCAATCACCGGACTGTAGGTATTGATATCGGCAACCATCACGATCACATCCCGGGGCTTGAGATCTGGGTGACGGTCAAACAATGACAAGAGCTCATCATGCAGGACTTCCACTTCTCGCAGCGGACTATGACACAGATGAATCGACACAGAATCATCACCGTTATCGATCGGTTGCTTGTGCTCGCTGGAGGTCAGAATCTGATCATTCTGATGTTCTTCGAGATGAAGAATATCGGCCTGAATCTGATGTAATAGCGTGTCCCGGGGTGTTTCAATAAAAAACTCATGTTCTTCACTTTCAATCTGCGACAGCAGGTAAAGGTTATCTCGCCCAAGTTTCCCCATTGACGCCAGCAAGCTATTCCCGACCGCTTGCTGCAAATGCAGTTCATCCTCAAGATTGGCGTCGATTCCCCCTTTTAATGGCGAGCGTTCGCCACCTGTAACCCATTGGCCTTGCTGTAATACAACCTGTTTACGTTTCAGACTCGCAACGCGGGCCAGATATTTTCGGTCCCGAATTTCCCCCCAATAATGTTGACACGGATTGGTTAACATCAGGTGGACATCGGTCTGCTCTCCCAGAGCTTGCAGCGCATCCAGATAACGAGGCGGCAGTGCTGTGATACCAAAAATAAACAACCGTTTGGGCAAAATCCCGTCTGGAACCCGGGTCTGTTGTAACAGTTCAATAAACTGTTGATACAAGTTGCCCCGGTGATAATGCGACTGCCCCAACCGCTTGGTGTCCTCAAACAACCGTTGCCACAATAGCGGTTGCCACGGATGGCGTTCAGCCAGTGACTCAATGGGTTTATCGGCTTCCCAACGCTCAATCCAGTCAGGGCGATACACCAAGTAACCATCGAAGATATCGGCAATTTTTTCAGCCAGCTGAAATCGTTTCAACGCTGAATTGTCATCCGCCAGATACTGCTGTAACGGCATGAACTCGGCTTGATCGAGCATTTCCGGTAAAAGTCGCATCAACTTCCAAGTCATGGCCGCTTTATTGAAGGCACTTCGCTTCGGCACATCCGGTAACACACTGGAAAACATCTCCCAGATAAATGTCGCCGGCAACGGAAAATCAATGTTCGCCGTGATGCCAAGCTCCTGCGCCAACGCCATTTTCAGCCACTGCGACATCCCCGGACTCTGAACCAAAATTTGCTCGGCTTCAAACGGGTGAGTCAATGGATCACTTTGAATCAAATGAACCAGCAGGATCTTGAGCGTATCAAGTTGATTGGAGTGATAAACAGTAAACAAGTATTATCCGGATTGAGAAATCATCATTGTTGACTAGATTAGCATATTGCCTGTTAGCTTTCCCATGTCACCGACTTGAATAAAAAGATAAAATATCGAAAGATGTAGATTCTTATCCGTTGAAAATCGAATCCAATATGCTCACTCATATCACCCTCCGACAATTGCACATTTTTACGGTCGTCACCCGTAACAAGACCCTCACAGAAGCTTCCGAAGAGCTATTTTTGTCCAAAGCAGCCGTAAGTATGGCGCTCTCAGAGCTGGAGAAACAGTTGGGACATGTGTTATTTGACCGGGTGAATCATCGCCTGATTCTCAATCAGGAAGGCAGAAAGCTGCTCCCCTTAGCGGATGAGCTGTTAAACCGGGCCAATAATATTCCCCTATTATTTGAGCACGAAAACCGGCTATACGGTCAATTGCGGATTGGCGCCAGTGATACCATCGGCAATCAAGTCGCGCCTTATCTTCTGAGTCACTTCCGGCAACAGTTTCAGCACAGTACACAAACATTATTTATTTCTAACTCGGCACAAATTTGCCAAAAGCTGGTTGATTATGAGCTGGATATTGCCCTGATCGAGGGGAAAACGTTACATCCGGCCTTAGTGTCCAAACAATTTAGCCAAGATGAGATGTGCATCATCTGTGCGCCTGAACATCGGCTTACTCAAAAAACCGACATCCAGTTATCGGATTTCGAGCATAGCCAGTGGTTGCTACGCGAAGCGGGTTCCGGTTCCAGAGAATTCTTTCTCCGCACTATCGCGCCCCGTTTGGAAAGATGGTATGAAGCATTTGAACTCAATACGACCGAAGCATTGATTAACGGCGTATCCGCCGGGTTAGGATTCGGGTGTCTGTCCCGATTAGCGGCCAAAGCGGCTTTACAAGATGGTCGGGTTGTCTCGTTATCAGTCCCTTTGGATATGCGCCGACGCTTTTGGTTGCTGGTCCATAAAGAAAAATATCAAAACCCGCTGTTGAAATGCTTTATCCAATTTTGCTTTGAATGGCGTCGCAATGAATAGACTTACGCGCGTTTTTACTGTATAAAATAACAGTGTTTCATCATTCAACCAAAACAGAGGAATTACCATGGCTGTAATCGTCAAGTACGTGGTCGAGCGGAATGGAGAAGAAAAAATGACTTTTACCTCTAAAGCCGAGGCAGATGCTTATGACAAAATGCTCGATATGGCAGATGAATTATTCACTTTACTCGGCAAGAGTGAGTTACTGGATAATGAAGAAAAACAAGAAGAATTGGCAATGTATCTGGCACAGAACAAAGAAGAAGTGCTGTACGCCTTAGGTGCTAAACGCAGACCGGCACCAGCCAAACCCAAATCAGAGAAGAAGCCAGCTCCCAAAGCAGCCGCCACAGACTCCGATGATCAAGCGGCCTGATTGAAGTTTTCTTTATAGGGTGATATATCGCTAAAACGACAACGCATATCAATTGACAGACGTTCTGCGTTTGCAGGCTTTCATCCTGTGTCGTGGCTCTTTATGATGGTCATATCTGATTTCAGTGCCCGCGTTGCTGACTCAAACGAACGGCTCAACAGCATGAGTCAACGTCACAACGCGATTCATCAACGGAGAACACAATGGCTTATTTTGCACTAGCGCTTGGAACAGCAACGAAAAACCGTGACGGAAAAATTATCGAAGCGTATTTTCCAACCCCGATTCTCAACCCGAGTGATGCTTTGGTTTCCCAATTGGCCACCATACTCGACTATCAGGGTGGCAACGAAACACTTGAAGTCACTCAGGCGCAAGCCGCTGAGCTGGCGCAAGCATTTCAGTCTGAGCATGAGGCTAGCGCTGTTTTTGCAACTCAGGCTGCATCATCTGAACAACCGCTTGTCGGGGTTATTCTGGCAAGTGATGATAAACCGCAAACTGTCGCAGAAGGATTCCTGAAGCTTCAGTTGATCTCACATCGCTTAGTTCAGCCACACGGCATTGTATTGGATGGCATCTTCGGCCTGCTCCACAACATTGCCTGGACCAGCGAAGGGCCGATTGACTTACCGGAACTCCCTGAACGCCAAATGGCTGCGCGTCTGGCTGGTCGAGCCCTCAGTGTTGACTGTGTCGATAAGTTTCCGAAGATGGTTGACTACGTGGTACCGGCAGGCGTGCGGATTGCAGATACCTCACGCGTTCGCCTAGGCGCACATGTGGGCGAAGGCACCACGGTCATGCATGAAGGTTTTATCAACTTTAATGCAGGAACAACGGGGGTCAGCATGGTTGAAGGCCGGATTTCTGCGGGCGTGCTTGTCGGCAACGGTTCAGATATCGGTGGCGGTGCATCCATCATGGGAACACTCTCTGGCGGCGGTAAAGTCGTTGTGTCTATCGGTGAAAACTCGCTCCTCGGTGCCAATGCCGGGCTGGGCTTCCCGCTGGGCGATCGTTGTACGCTTGAATCTGGCTTATATGTTACCGCCGGAACCAAAGTCCAAATGCTGGATAAAGATGGCAACAAAGTTGAAGTCGTCAAAGCGCGTGATTTAGCCGGAGTCTCCGATCTGCTCTTCAGACGAAACTCTCAGACCGGACAGGTCGAGTGTCTCGCCAACAAGTCAGCAGTAGAACTCAACGATGAGCTTCACAGCAATAACTAAGCATGATGCATGAATTCATCATTTGAATTCATCGCTCCTTGATTAAAATCCAAAGCCGGCCCTGATGGGTCGGCTTTTTTGTGATGACATTCATCAGCCCCCTGTCGATTAAACTCAGTAGAAAGCGTCACTTCTTTGCCAGAGAAGTGATGAAGAACACAGATTTTTTCAGTAGAATCCGTGGCACAGAGATAATGGCGGGTAAAACACATTCATCATACACCGCTATCATGAGCAAATATTCGTGAATCGCTTGATTCACTGTAGAGTTACCTGATTGTCACAGAGGCAGATATGCAAAACTTTATCCAGAATCTCCCCAAAGTAGAGTTACATCTTCATGTTGAAGGCACACTCGAACCAGAATTGATGTTTCAACTGGCAAAACGTAATCAGGTCAATATCCCCTTCCAGACACCAGAAGAAGTCCGGGCCGCTTATCAGTTTAGCAATCTGCAATCTTTCCTTGATATCTATTATCAAGGTGCGGATGTGTTGATTCATGAACAGGACTTTTTTGACCTGACTTGGGCCTACCTCCTACGCTGTCAGGCTGACCATGTGATTCATACTGAAATATTTTTTGACCCACAGACGCATACCGCCCGTGGCGTCGCCTTTCAAACAATCATCAACGGTATCTCCGCTGCATTAGACAAAGCCAAGCAAGAGCTGGGGATTTCCAGTCAGTTGATCATGTGTTTCCTGCGTCATCTCAGCGAAGCTGATGCCATTGAAACTTTAAAACAAGCTCTGCCTTATCAGGATAAAATTGTCGGTGTCGGGCTGGATTCTTCAGAGCAAGGTCATCCACCGGAAAAATTTGCCCGAGTATTTCAAATGGCGCGAGATGCGGGTTTTATTCCCGTCGCTCATGCAGGAGAAGAAGGCCCTGCCAGTAATATTGATGATGCTTTGAACCTCTTGGGGGTACAACGGGTTGATCACGGAGTTCGCTGTGTCGAAGACCCACAACTCGTGCAACAACTGGCCAAGACACGCATGCCGCTCACGGTTTGCCCCCTTTCCAATATCAAGTTACGCGTCTTTGATGATATGCAACAACACAACATCGTCGAGTTATTAAGACAAGGACTCTGCGTCACCATCAACTCTGATGATCCGTCTTATTTCGGTGGCTACATGACTGATAATTTCCTTGCCGTTGCCAACGCCCACGAGATAACGCATGCTGAACTCGCTCAGTTCACATTCAATGCGATTGAAGCCAGCTTTATCTCAGCCGCAGAAAAAGCACGCATGGCAGCAGAAGTTGAAGCTTATCTCAATCACACCGATACAAAATAAAGAACAGCATAGCAGCGGAGGTTTTGTGGCAATTTACATTTTTGGGTACGGGAGCCTGATGAATTCATCGTCACGACAGTTGACCGGACAGACAGGTTTAACCTGTCCGGCTGTGGTTGAGGGTTTAACCCGCACTTGGGGAATCGTGGATGACAGCTATCAGGCTTCACCGCTGATTGCTCAGCTCGGTGACGGCATCGTGAATGGGGTACTGCTCAATGTATCAACCGAAGGACTGGCTCAGTTTGACCAGCGTGAACGGGGATATCATCGCATCCAGTTGGCGTCTGCCAACATCGAAACGGAATTGCCACTCACCGATAAAGATACCGTGTGGGTTTATGTCAAGCATCAGCCCATGCCACCGAGTCATGAGAGCCCAATCCTGCAAACGTACATCGATACGGTTCTCACCGGCTGCCTTGAAGTTTCAGAGGCCTTTGCACACCTTTTCGTCAAACACACGCATGGTTGGTCGCATCCACTGGAGAATGATCGCCACGCCCCCAAATATGAGAATTATGCGGGAATTCATCCGGAACATTGGCCTAAAATCGACCAACTCCTCACTCAGATCCAATCCTGACAATTCACGGCCTCTTCACTGAGGCCTTATTTTATTTTGCCCTCACGAAAGCTCAGACTTTTGCGGTCGCTACATTTTTATGCCTGCACGTTCATGATAGAATCCGCGTGTTTACAGAAAATATCACCAAGATGGCAACATCCGAAGACATAGTCCCATCTTTATCTAACGGGCTGTGATGTCATCGTTTCGCTGCGCCATATTTTATCTGAATGATGTATAGAGGAATGTAATGGCAACGATAAAAGATGTTGCACGAGAAGCCGGTGTGTCCGTCGCAACCGTGTCGCGTGTCGTGAATCAGTCTCCGAAAGCCAGTCAGTCATCCATTACAGCGGTCAAAGCCGCAATGCAAAAATTAGGCTATCGTCCCAATGCCGCAGCCCGGGCTCTGGTGAGTCAAAGCACCAATATTATCGGTGTTCTGGTCAATGATGCGTCTGATCCATTTTTTGGCACACTGGTGAAAGCCGTCGATAAAGTCGCCCATGAGAATGGTAAGCAGGTGTTGATCGGTCATGGTTACCATCATGCGGAACACGAACGCAAGGCGATAGAGCTATTGATCAACAGCCGTTGTGATGCACTGGTCATTCATGCGAAAGCACTTTCTGATGACGAGCTGATCGACTATGCCCGGGAGGTCAAGTCGATGGTATTGATTAATCGTTACATTCCAGAAATCGCTGATCGCTGTATCTCTCTGGATAATTTTAAAGGGGCATATCTGGCGACAGAATATCTGATTAAAAATGGACATAAAAATATTGCTTGCATCAGTTCTTCACACCCGATTGAAGATACCGAGCAACGTATTTCCGGATACAAAGCCGCCCTGCATGATTATGGTATTTCGCTGCCTGCCAGTTATATTGAGCAAGCTGAACCCAATACCGAAGGGGGCGAAATCGCCACCACAAACTTATTGCTAAAATCACTGGATATCACAGCGATCGTGGCCTACAACGATAATATGGCAGCGGGTGCAATCTTTGTGTTACAAGAAAACGGCCTGACGTTACCGGATCAAATCTCGATTGTCGGCTTTGATGATGCGTTAATTTCTCGCTATGTCAGTCCCAAATTAACCACAGTTCTCTACCCGATTCAACTGATGGGAGAGCAAGCCGCACAACTGGCACTCAATCTGGCCAAAGGTACTCAATCAGACTCACAACCGTTGCGTTTTTCGCCCACATTAGTCAGACGGGATTCCGTTAAAAAACAAGCCTAACTGCTCGTCAAAAACCGCAGAGCAGAACCACAGATTCGAGTCCGCGGCTGCCACCAATGGGGAGCACGAAAAGAATGCATTTTTTCGACAACTGACTGCTATTTTTATGCATAATTCTTCTAAACTAAAATAAGGCATTGGTGAGAAATCGTAGCAAGGGTATCGACATGAGTCATCTTGATCACAATGATGTTCAACAAACATCCCATCAGCGCAGTCTGAATGAGCAGTTTGTTGAAATTCATCAATATATTCGCGAGCAACTGCCTCAAATCGCCCGCATATCATTTGCCTTGTACGAACCATTTTCAGATCACTTAAAGACCTATGCCGACAGCACCCCGGACCATGAAATTTTACACCGCTACGAATACCCGCTGAGTCAACTGACCGGGCTGAAGCGCTGTGCTACTGAACGATGCGATCGCTGTATCAACGATCCGACTCAGTCACTGGGAGCCGATACGCTTCACAATCAATGGCTCAAACAACAACGTTTTGGCGCATCACTCGCCTCCCCGATGTATTATGAGCATGAATTCATTGGTTTCATTTTTATCAATACTGCCGAAGGGTACCATTTCGACGAACAACTCAATCAACAACTCTCCACGCATATCGACACGATTCGTCAGGCAATCGGGCGTGAATATGAAACCGTTTATAAGATTCTGGATATGACGAGTTTCATTCTCAAACAGAATCCGAAACATCTGGCTCAAAGCCGTGATCATCAAGAAAGAATGTATCATTTCACCAAAATTATCGCCTGGGGCGTCTCACAGCGATATCATCTGGACGATGAAAAAATCGACCATATCACGCTTTTTTCCCGGTTACATGATATCGGTAAGCTCTCGATACCACATCGCTTGCTTTTAAAACCCGGAGAGCTGGAAATGACGGAAAGGCAACAGGTGATCGGGCATATTGAAAAAGGGGTTGAGATGATGGAATCCGTCTTATCACGCACTGACTGTCTTCATCATGCCTGTATCCGGACACTGAAAGAAATTGTTTCCTACCACCATGAATTAATGGATGGTAGCGGCTATCCGCACGGACTCCAAGGTGATGATATTCCGGTTTCTGCGAGAATTGTCACGGTTGCTAATATTTTTGATGCACTGACCACCCATCGACCTTATAAACAAGCTCGCTCAGTCCCCTTTGCCCTATTGGAACTAGAGAAAATGGTTGCCGAAGGAAAACTCGATAAACATTGTGTCAATGCGCTAAGAAACCATCAGGAATTTTTAAAAGACATCACCCGAAAATACCCGGAGCCGGATCCCTGCCATTTCTCCGACTAAATCGTCATTCCTTTATTCCAGTCACCAGCAGAGATCAAGCAGCAGAGTGAATCACTTGCTGACGTAACTTATCTCGAAATACATCACAAAAATGAATCACATAAAGAACAAAGTTATCGAAATAATCTTAAAGTAAAGCTAACTCAATCCAAACTTTGAAATTCAATAAAACAGCTCGTTAATGGCTAGCTATAAATATAGAGTATCGATAAAGGCCTGTGTCTGATGACGCACTCCGAGTCATATATCGTGAGTCCACTTAGACACCAATGCCACCAAATAATACTGCCTAATAATGGATATACCTTATGCTCAACAAAGGACATCAAACCCATACCGATAACAGTACATTAAGAACACCTTACGAATGTATGCTCCACTGGGCTGAATCGCGACCCGATGATATCTATCTGAAACAGATCAGACATCGCCGCTTTGAGACATATACATTTGCTCAAGTGGCCGACCATGCGCAAAGGTTGGTCAGTGCATTACATGATCTCAACCTGAAACCCGGGGACCGCGTCGCAATCATTTCTAAAAACTGTGCTGAATGGTTTATTTGTGATCTGGCAATTATGCTGGGCGGTTTTGTCAGCGTACCAATTTTTCCAACTGCCAAAGAAGACACCATCGATTATTGCCTCACTCACAGTGAGTGCAAAGCAGCGTTCATTGGCAAGCTGGATGACATGACCGCCGTGATGGACATTTTGAACAACCAACCTGATTTGATCAGCATTTCTCTCCCATACGATAGTACACCACACTGCCAGTATCAGTACAACCAACTGATTCACGATCACCCCCCCACAACCGACAAGCCGCAGCATGATGAACAATCGCTGATGTCAATTGTATACACATCCGGTACATCCGGTACCCCCAAAGGTGCGATGTTAAGTTATGGTGGTTTCGCTTGGTCTGTGAGCCAGTTAAGTCAGTGTATCGGAATCGAGAGCCATGATCGGCTTTTCTCATATCTGCCGTTGGCTCATATTACAGAACGCGTTTATATTTTTGGCTCTTCTATCTTCTCCGGTGCGCAAACCGCGTTTCCGGAGTCCCTCGATACGTTTATCGAAGATGTCAAAATGCATTGCCCGACACTATTTATTTCAGTCCCTCGGTTATGGACACTTTTTCAGCAACGCATTCTGGATACCCTTCCACAAAAACGGCTTGATCTGCTCCTCAAGATCC
Organism: Vibrio spartinae; assembly: GCF_024347135.1. Lineage (NCBI taxonomy): Bacteria > Pseudomonadati > Pseudomonadota > Gammaproteobacteria > Vibrionales > Vibrionaceae > Vibrio > Vibrio spartinae. The sequence continues at coordinate 3,040,720 of NZ_AP024907.1, forward strand.
CATTGATTCGAACCATCATCCGCAATAAAGTCGCCCATGCATTAGGCCTGAACAAAGCGAGAGTGCTTGGCTGCGGTTCGGCACCGGTCTCTCCTGAACTGTTGCTTTGGTATGATAAGCTGGGTCTGAAGATTACGGAGGCTTGGGGAATGAGTGAGTCCTTCGCTTACTCAACACTCAACTACCCTTATCAAAAATCCAAAGTCGGTACGGTCGGCCTCGCCGGTCCGGGCGTTACTCTCAAGATAGCGGAAGAAGGTGAAGTTTTAGTTCAGAGTAAAGGGTTATTTACCGGTTACTACAAAAATGAACAGGCAACCCGTGAAGTCTTAACCGATGATGGCTGGCTGAAAACGGGTGATATTGGCAAAATTGATTCAGAAGGTTACCTGTCCCTTCTGGGGAGAAAAAACGATACGTTCAAAACAGCGAAAGGTAAATTTGTCTCTCCGGTTCCCATTGAGAAAAAACTCTATCAAACCAGCCGTGTTGAAATGCTATGTCTCATCGGTTTAGGTCTACCCGGACCGATCCTGTTGGTTGTCCCGCATGATATCCCCAATTTCAATAAAGCCCGCTATGAACGTTCAGCCAAACGTATCATCGAAACGCTCAATCAAGAGTTGCAATCTCATGAGCAAATCAGAGGGGTATTAATGGTGAAAGATGTCTGGCGTATTGAGAATGGTATTCTGACGCCAACACTCAAGATCAAAAGGCACTTGCTGGAACAACAGTATCACCAACTGGGATTACACTGGCCAAAAGATAAGCTTGTGGTATGGGAAGACGCAATCTCCGAAAATCATCCATATGGCTGAGCCCATGAATGATCTTCAGATACTTGGTGCGAAACACAAACACCGGAATCACCGTCGATTAATCCCAGAAAGATTTTTGACACTCGGTGTGAGCATCTTCCCGGGTCAGACCAATGTCTTCCAACAGATGTTCCGGCAATTCTGATAATTGTTGGCGTGTCTGATAATTGCGCTGCCATTGTTTTATCAAAGAGTAGATATTCTTAACCCAAAAACGATAAGTATCAATCAAAGGCGGTTGAATTTTATTGACAATAACGTTCATAGTTTTTCCTTGATATATGGTGTTTTCGTGGTTAAATAATCGTCGAAAATAGTTCGTGGCACAAACGATAAAATCTGACACTCAATTAAGGAAAACTTAAGTGAAAAGTCGCCTACCTCCTTTACAATCTGTCTATTATTTTTACATGGCGGCACAAGCAGGCAGCTTCAAAATTGCGTCCGAGCAGCTCTTTGTCAGTGCCGCTGCAATCAGCCAGCAAATTCGTCAACTAGAAGAGTGGTTAAAGTGTGAATTGTTCATTCGTCAGCACAGGCGAGTCCATCTGACAACAGAAGGACAGATCCTATATAAATATGCTCAAAAAGGGTTTTCCGAACTCTATGCTGGAATACAACATCTAACGCAGGATTCGTCACCGAATCAGCTCTCGATTTCCACTCATCCGGCTTTCGCCCAACACTGGCTTGTTCCCAAACTTCAAGAGTTCAGACAAATACATCCAGATATCATACTGCTGATCGATCCAAAAGATGCATTGGTGACATTTCAGGATGATTCAGTTGATCTCTGTATTCGTTATGGACAAGGGAACTATGAAAACCTGACCAGTATCAAATTGATGGATGAAGTGCTCTATCCCGTATGCCATCCTCTCTATCAAAAACAGCATCGCATCGAATCAGTGAATGATTTATATCGTGTTGACTTAATTGAAGATATGATTCCAGATATGAGTTGGGAGCTATGGTTGAACTCTATCGGTGCTCCAACCGGGCGTCCAACCCTTCAATATGAGGGGTCGCTGTTTGTGCTGGAAGGGGCATTAGCCGTACAAGGTGTTGCCCTGATGAAACACACGCTGGCTCATCGCTATATTCAGGAAGGAAAACTCATTCGGATAGGGCATCAAGCCATCCGCTCTCGTTACAGTTACTATATCTGTGCCCCAGAAAGTTACCTGCAAAGAAAAAAGGTCAAAGTCTTCATTGCTTGGATACAAGAACAAATCGCAACTTTCACTCTTTCCGGTTTAAACGAGCTTGATATTATTGAACAGACCATCATCGAACGTACATAAAGCAACATACGTAAGATGTAGATGATGAAAAGGTTCATCGCAGGGCAGGAACTGGAAACCACCACCACAGCCAAAATCAGTTGTTCAGAAATCACAACAAAAAGCCCCGTCTGCTTTCGCTCGCGGGGCTTTGTCGTTAAAGGGTTAACCCGGAAGAATTACTTCTTCGCGTTACGTTCTTTAACTTCAGCGATAACTTTCTCAGCAACGTTTGCTGGACATGCTGCGTATTTTTCGAACTCCATAGAGAACTGACCACGACCTGACGTCATAGTACGCAGTGTACCGATGTAGCCGAACATCTCTGAAAGAGGAACGTCTGCTTTGATCCGTACGCCAGTTGCACCAGCTTGTTGGTCTTTGATCATACCACGACGACGGTTCAGGTCACCGATGACATCACCAACGTTATCGTCTGGTGAGAACACGTCAACTTTCATGATTGGCTCAAGAAGCTGTGCGCCGGCTTTTGGCATTGACTGACGGAATGCGCCTTTCGCTGCGATTTCAAATGCGATTGCAGATGAATCCACTGCGTGGAAGCCACCGTCGAACAGTTCAACTTCAACGTCCAAAGTCGGGAAGCCAGCCAGAACACCGTGCTCCATCATACCTTCGAAGCCTTTCTCGATTGCAGGCCAGAATTCTTTAGGGACGTTACCACCAACAACAGTTGATTTGAACGAGAAGCCAGAGTTTGGCTCACCTGGTTTGATACGGTAGTCGATCTTACCGAACTGACCAGAACCACCAGACTGTTTCTTGTGCGTGTAGCTGTCTTCGATTTCTTTGGTAATCGTTTCACGGTAAGCAACCTGAGGTGCTCCCACTTCCAGATCAACGCCGTAAGTCCGTTTCAGGATGTCTACTTTGATGTCCAGGTGAAGTTCGCCCATACCTTTCAGGATGGTTTCGCCTGAATCTTCATCAGTTTCAACCTGGAATGATGGATCTTCTGCAACCATCTTACCGATCGCGATACCCATTTTCTCAGTAGAACCTTTATCTTTCGGAGAAACCGCGATAGAGATTACCGGTGTTGGGAAGATCATTGGCTCAAGTGTACATTCGTGTTTTGGATCACACAGCGTGTGACCGGTCTGAACGTTCTTCATACCAACAACTGCGATGATATCACCCGCTTGTGCTGAAGTGATTTCAGTACGGTCATCAGCCTGCATCTCAACCATACGGCCGATACGCTCTGTTTTACCAGTTGCAGAGTTGAGAATGGTATCACCTTTCTTCATCACACCTGAGTAGATACGGATGAAAGTCAGAGCACCGAAGCGGTCATCCATGATCTTGAATGCCAGCGCTTTCAAAGGTTCTGCTGCGTCTACTTTTGCCACTTCGCCAGTTGGTTCACCAGTTTGTGGATCAGTCAGTTCCTGCGGATCAACTTCTGTTGGGTTTGGCAGATAATCAACAACTGCGTCCAGAACCAGCTGAACACCTTTGTTCTTAAATGCAGAACCACAGTAAGTTGGGAAAAATACTAGGTCACGTGTCCCTTTACGGATACAACGTTTGATGTCTTCGATAGAAGGTTCTTCGCCGTCCATGTAAGCCATCATTAGATCGTCGTCTTGCTCAACAGCAGTTTCAATCAGGTACTCACGATATTCTTCTACCTGATCAACCATATCTGCTGGAACATCTTTGATTTCGTAGTTTTCTGGCAGACCTGTGTCATCCCATACATACGCTTGACGAGATAATACGTCAACAACGCCGACGAATTCATCTTCGCGGCCGATAGGCAAAGTCATTACCAGAGGAGTCGCAGCCAGTACACTCTTCACTTGCTCAATAACGCGGAAGAAGTCTGCACCCATGCGGTCCAGTTTGTTTACGAAGATCAGACGAGATACTTCTGATTCGTTCGCGTAACGCCAGTTGGTTTCTGATTGTGGTTCAACACCACCAGAACCACAGAATACACCGATACCGCCATCAAGAACTTTCAGTGAACGGTATACTTCTACTGTAAAGTCAACGTGTCCAGGAGTATCGATAACGTTTAGACGGTGGTTTTTCCACTCACAAGTTACCGCAGCTGATTGGATAGTAATACCGCGCTCTGCTTCCTGTTCCATGAAGTCCGTAGTAGATTCACCATCGTGAACCTCACCAGTTCTATGGATTTTACCAGTAAGCTTAAGAATACGCTCAGTGGTAGTGGTTTTACCCGCGTCAACGTGCGCGAAAATACCAATGTTTCTGTATTTCGATAAATCTGCCATTGTCTTACTCTGTTAATAAGGTATAAAGTGCGCGCAGAGTATATCATAATCCATCAAGACTGATAGCCCCGCTCGCGGTTTGGTGAAAAATATTTTCCATCGCCTTATTTAAAGGTGATTTACAATATTTTTGCTGGTTATTCATCTGAGAAACAAGCTAAATTTCTCAATCAGTGCTGTTAAAGCTCATCAAATGCCTGAATCGCATCGGCCAATTTTTTCACCGCATGGATTTGCATCCCTTCAATACCACCTTTCGGCATATTTGCATGAGGAATAATGGCTTTTTTAAACCCATGTTTAAAAGCTTCATTTAACCGCTCCTGTCCACTCGGCACAGGACGGATCTCTCCCGCGAGCCCGACTTCACCAAAAATGACCACATCTTTGGGTAAAGCCCGGTCTCGAAAACTCGATAATAATGCCATCACCAGTGCCAGATCCGCACTGGTTTCGGTCACTTTCACGCCACCGACGACATTCACAAACACATCTTGATCAGCCATCATCAGACCACCGTGCTTATGTAAAACAGCCAGAAGTAAAGAAAGACGGTTTTGCTCAAGGCCGACAGCCACCCGGCGCGGGTTCGCAAGTTGTGAGTAGTCCACCAGCGCTTGAATCTCGACCAAGAGTGGGCGCGTGCCTTCCCAGACCACCATGACAGAACTACCGGATGTTTCTTCTTCACCTCTGGATAAAAATATAGCAGAGGGATTACTGACTTCTCTCATACCTTGCCCGGTCATCGCAAAAACGCCCAGCTCGTTCACAGCCCCAAAGCGGTTTTTGTGACTTCTGAGCGTTCTGAAGCGACTGTCTGTCCCGCCATCCAATAACACTGAGCAGTCAATAATATGTTCAAGCACTTTCGGCCCTGCCAACGTTCCATCTTTTGTTACGTGGCCGACAATAAATAGCGCAACATGATTTTGTTTCGCATAACGAGTTAATGCCGTGGCTGATTCCCGGACTTGAGAGACACTGCCCGGTGATGACTGAACATCAGCAACATGCATCACTTGAATCGAGTCAATCACCATAACCTTCGGCTGCTCTTGTTCTGCAATCTGGCAGATTCGATCAACACTGGTTTCAGATAACATTCGGAGCCGATCTTTCGGCAATCCTAAACGAGAAGCTCGCATTGCAACCTGCTGGAGCGACTCCTCACCGGTGACATACAGCGTCGAAACCCCACTGGCGAGATAGCACATGACCTGTAACAATAACGTTGATTTCCCAGCCCCCGGATTGCCACCAATCAGGATTGCAGCACCGGGAACGACCCCCCCACCCAAAACACGGTCTAATTCTTTAAACCCACAGGTAAAACGAGGCACTTCTTGTAGGTCAATATCAGCCAATGTTTGAACTTTGGCTTCAGTCACGTCACCTGCATAACCACTCAATCGCTCATTCCGAGAAACCTGAGGAGAGGCAGCCAACCGGACTTCCGTAATGGTATTCCATGCGCCACATGCATTACATTGCCCTTGCCAGCGAGGAAAATCCGCACCACAATCATTACAAACGTATGCTCTTTTTGTCTTCGCCATATCCCCTCAACTCGACTATGGAATGTGATTCAGTATACAGTTTAATTCGAGCAAACCCGAAAATAACAAATAACTCATTAAATTATTGACGAAAAAAGCCGATAATTATTTCAGAGCGTGGACATCATAAATAATTATGCAAAAAACAGAAATTAGATCTATCGCGGAAAAATTAATTCCAGCTTATAAGTCAGAGGATTTTGAAAAAATTCTGTCACAGATGACGGAAGGTGAACAGCCCTCTGTCAAATTACTTGTAAAAATGGAGCTGAATCGAGTCATGGGCCCTTGCACCAAGATCGTCGATCTCCGTGGACGTGTTCAGGGTGAATGTCGAGAATATCTCCTTAATGGCCTGCATCACTGGCTCGATGACGTCGCTTTCAATGACTATTACAAATATATCAAAAAATTTGGCGGTTATACCGAAGGTGTATGGGAAGCACTTTATAATACCCGTAATAATTTTCGGATTATGAAAGAGAGAAATGCCGACAACCAACCCAGCCTTACCGATTCAGAGAGTCCTTTTGAAGTAGAAACAATTCAATTAGGCTACGATCTGAAGCGCAGAGAAAACCGGATGAAGCTAGCTTCACAGGTTGATATCATGTTATCAAATGGGCAGCCGATTGTTGCTGTTACACTCGATTTCTCTCCTTCTGGGGCAAAAATCAAAGTGCCTGCGGCATTTGATTATAAACTGGGAGAAAGCATCCAGCTTCATTTCTTGGAACTTGAGCAAAAACACCCGCACCTTGAAGGCCTCCAATCGCCAATCGAGTATCGTATACTCGGTATCGATGAATCTCTTGAAAATGATGCGGTAAAGTTTCTTCGGCTGATCAAACTGACTGAAACACAGGTAATCGAGCAAGTTATTCAAGAGCACCTGTTCAATGAAACTCAGAAAGCGCGCCATGATAATCAAGATAAAATCATGCGGGCCAGAACCCGAGCCTACGAACATACATTTCTGAAGCATGCTTGCCAGCTCCCGGTGTTTTTTGAAGGCGATGAGCTCAAAGTTGTTCTTTTGACCGAAAGCAACCACAATATCTGGCAGTATTGGCATGATGAAAGAAATCAGCAATCGCTGGGCAATCTGTTTAACCAGCAACGAATGTCGCTGCTTGCAAAACAAGGTGTGAGCGTAAGTAGTAATACTCTCTATACCTTTAAACATGACTATCAAGAAAAATGTTTGTTTTTTTCCATGATGAAGTCAGAAACGACTCCCGAATTGCGCAAATTATTTTGGCACATTGGTGCAAAAAAGGAATCGTGGCGAGCTTTCCGAGTTTCAATGTTTGAGCTCAGCGCTCAGGAACGGGAAAGTCTTACCACAGAATCACCGGAGCTGACGAAGCACCTTTCATCACTGACTCACTGTGGAATATTGCAAGAAATCGGTAATCCAGAAACCGCTGCAGATTACCTGCTGGTCGATAAACCGAAAATGGCCAGCAGTGAATTAAATATTTTCCGTCACCCAAGAAAAGTGAATGGTTATCCTATTTCAATCTTCTTTGATGCCCGCTCTCAGCGCAAGGAGCCCCGCTATCGGCTGAGCTCTCCGGTCTCAATCGAAACCGCTCAAGGCGATGTCATCAGCGGTAAAACCATTGATCTGTCCAAACGGGGCGTTTACATCACCCTTGAAACTCCCGTTGTCCTGAAGGTCGGGGATCCGATCAATGTCGATTTTATTGAACTCAAACTCTATAACAAGAAATTACCGCTGGCTCAGGTCCCCTATCAAGTCGCCCGAATCACACCAAATGGTCAGCGTATTCAGCTCTCCATTCAAGAAGATAGTCAAACTATAAAAATCATTCGTTTTTTCAGCCGCTTAATTGAAAGTAACCGAGATAAGTTAATCGAAAATGACGAAATACGCCCCTCCTTAGCACTACTTGAGGGGCTGCATCATATTCTCTTGGATAAGATTGTCTGCTCACCGATTTTTGTCGAACGACAGGGCGCTTATCTCAAAACCACAGCAATTGGGGTCCGTAGTCCACTCGCATCCTATCAGGTGTTGCTGGCAAAACTCGGGCATAGGGAAGGCTATATGTCTCTAGATCCGATTTTCAAAGGACATAGTAATACCCTGATCGCGCAACCAATGAAACATGTTGACGGCGCACAACCTCACCATTTTGATATTTATTTCTCCGTCAAGAAATTCGGGAGTCGGATTCAGTCGATTGAAACGCGCTTGTTATCTGATTTTACAACCACCCAAGAACGAATCTCCTTCATTCAGGAATCATTAGTGATGGGTGATATTTATATTCTCAGGTATTGTGCAATCGCGGTATTCCATCCAGTGGCAACATTACTACGTTCCGATCTGGATGAGTTGTCACTGATTAGTATCCATCATGCCAAAACCATCGAAAAATCGATTGCTTCGATCGTCGGTTATGGTGAATTTTTTGATATTACCGAAGAAGTGCTACTCCGTCTGGAAGTCAACTAATTCAGCATTGGAAGGGGCGCAAGATACGAGTACTATTCGTATCTTGCCGCTCATAAAGACGGTAATACGCTTGATTAAGACTGTAATACCAAACTTGCTGATAAAATACAGAGGATGCCGCCCAACTGCGCATAGCGAATCGCCGACTGAGCCTGAGCTTCGACTTTCGGTTTCGCATGGAACGCAATTCCCAATCCGGCAGCATCCATCATCACCAAATCATTGGCACCATCACCAACCGCAACTGTATTGGCTGATTGAAGACCATACTGCGTCGTCAGACTGCGTAAAATGTCGGCTTTGGTCTGCGCAGAAACAACCTCACCTAACACCTCACCCGTCAGTTGACCATCGACAATTTCCAGTACATTAGACTGCGCGAAATCCAGCGCAAGCATCTCTTGCAGGTAATCAGAGAAATAAGTAAACCCACCGGACGCAATCGCGGTTCGCCAACCGAAATCTTTTAATGCCGAGATCAACTCGCGTAATTCCGGCATCAAAGGGAGAACCGCCCGAACCTGTGCGAGAATATTCGCATCCGCACCGGTTAACTGAGCAACACGCTGACGGAGACTCTGCTCAAAATCAAGCTCTCCCTGCATTGCTCGCTCTGTGACTGCTGAGACTTCTGTTCCAACCCCGGCCAGTTTGGCGATCTCATCAATGCATTCAATCTGAATGGCTGTCGAGTCCATATCCATGAGTAACAAACCCGGTTGACTTAAATCGGGGAGCGCTTCGACACGGGCATAATCAACCTGCAACTGTTGAAGGATCTTTTCATGAGAGATGGTTAAATCACTTGCCATTAAAGCGACATCATAGTGACCAACCCGCCAAATCCGATTGATCGGATTCAACATGCCGGTTAATTCATCAAGCTGAGTAAAAAAATCAGGAGACAGGGAGGCACTGTATAAAATCCAGTTCGCCTGAACATTTTGTATCCGTTGCTGTAACTGTTCAGCGAGTGCCGTCTTTTGTGTGATTAACAATGTCTTTTGCGAGTTCATGAAATTTACCTGTAATGAAAGTAACCCGACGTTAACCTATTGCAATTTAAAAACGCAAGTATCAATATGACTTCTGATAAAAATTCTAGTGGTTAAGGTACGATGAGTGGTTCCCTGTTCTCGCTACGTGTAGTTCTACGCATCATTGCAGTCCTCAGTGTTGTCATGATGTTTGTCTTTACCGCTGAAAACAGCGTGATGATCAGTAAAGGCAATGAGAAAATTCAGACTAATCAGCTGGAGACTCTGACCAAACTATTGATCTCACAGGCCTCGCTCACGGCCAGTAGCTTTTTAGCGGAGCAGGATGAAGAGAAACTAAAATCTCTGACCAATCAACTGGCGCGTAATCGATTAGTATTTGACGCAACGATTTATGATGCGGAAGGTGTGCAAATTGCCGCAAGCGACTCGGCACTCAGCGTGAGAGATGTCTTAGGTCTGGATACACCGCTGAAAACAGCAAGCATTGGCAGGCAACAATTGGTTGAACCGGTGTTACACGATAACAACGTGATCGGTTTCATTCGCATTACTTTTGAAACGGGAAAAGTAACGGCTATATCTGATCACCATTACCGGAAAAGTGATCGTTATATGTATTTAATGATCTTGGCAAGCTTTACCAGCGGTATTCTGCTGACTCTATTACTCGGTCGTCAAAAAAGACGCGCCCGTCAAGGTGAAAATTTACTGTTAAAAAATGCAGGGTGACCACTGTCACCCTGCCCGTTCAATCACTCAACAGAGTCAAGTCTTACTGCGCGTCACCAATCAATACGGATTCAAGCGCAATTTCAATCATATCGTTAAATGTCGTTTGACGCTCCTGAGCGGTAGTCTGTTCGCCAGTCTTGATATGATCGGATACGGTACAAATCGTTAGTGCTTTCGCACCATATTCAGCAGCAACACCATAAATACCGGCAGCTTCCATCTCTACACCGATAATGCCGTATTTATCCATGACATCAAACATGTCTGGATCGGGTGTATAAAATAGCTCTGCTGAAAACAGGTTACCGACTTTCACATCGACACCGCGCGCTTTGGCGGCTTCTTCAGCCGCTTTCACCATCTGATAATCCGCAATAGCCGAAAAGTCATGATTTTTAAAGCGGATACGATTTACTTTTGAGTCGGTACAAGCCCCCATTCCGATGACCACATCACGGATATGAACATCTGAACGAACCGCCCCACAGCTACCAACCCGAATCACTTTCTTGACACCAAAATCTTTAATCAGCTCCGTGACATAAATAGAACAAGATGGAATGCCCATACCATGCCCCATCACAGAGATCTTCCGCCCTTTATACGTTCCGGTATAACCGAACATATTTCTCACGTCGCAAACTTGTACGACATCATCTAAAAAGGTTTCAGCAATATATTTTGCTCTCAGTGGATCTCCCGGCATCAAGACGACATCGGCAAAATCTCCCATTTCAGCATTAATATGTGGCGTAGCCATTTTTTCTCCTTAACGAACGATCAGATCTGATTAATATGAATCAGAATTTTGAGAAACTTCTGTGCCTTCCAATGTTGCCAACAGAGCATTTAACAAACTGGATGCACCAAAACGGTAGTGGCGACTGTCGGCCCACGATTCACCCATTATTTCGTCAGCCATCGACAGGTAAAGCGCAGCATCTTGTGCAGTTCTTACGCCACCGGCTGGTTTAAAGCCAACTTGATCAGCAACACCCAGATCGCGGATCACTTCCAACATCATTCTGGCATACGCAGGCGTTGCATTTTCTGCCACTTTCCCGGTTGATGTTTTAATAAAATCGGCACCCGCGCGAATCGCGATTTCAGAAGCTTGTTTAATCAGTGCTTCTGTTTTTAATTCACCCGTTTCAATAATCACTTTGAGCAGTACATCACCACCACAAGCCGTTTTACATTGTTTGACTAAGTCGAAACCAACCTGCTCATTCCCGCTCATTAAAGCACGGTAAGGAAAAACAACATCGACCTCATCCGCACCGTAAGCAACCGCTGCCCGGGTTTCTGCAACCGCAGATTCAATATCATCGCGTCCATGAGGGAAATTAGTGACCGTTGCGATCCTGATATCCGGTGTGCCTTGCTCTCGGAGCATTTTTTTAGCAATCGGAATAAAGCGAGGATAAATACAAATAGCGGCAGTTGTTCCAAAAGTCGTCTTTGCACTCTGGCACAATGAAATCACTTTTTCTTCAGTATCATCGTCATTCAACGTGGTTAAATCCATTAAGGTTAACGCCCGTTGAGCAGCTGACTGTAATTCGTTCATACACCACTCCGTTTTAATAAACCATCTCAAATCGACATCCGACCATTTTATCTCACCAACAAGTCTGGGATATAGGAGAATAACCTCTCTATCAATCACGCAATCGGTTTGTATCTCATTATATGATTGGCAATTAAAATCGTCACAAATAAAAAATGCCTCAAGGTATCACCCCTGAGGCACATTTCATCATGAGTGTTCATCCACTCTCACTAAAAAGAGAGGAAGAATCCGGCAATCGTTGCAGCCATCAGATTAGATAATGTTCCAGCAATGACAGCCTTCACACCCATCCGGGCAATATCATGTCTCCGGGTCGGTGCAATGCCCCCCAAACCGCCTAACAAAATGGCAATTGAAGATAAATTAGCAAAACCACATAGAGCAAAAGAGATAATTGCAGTTGTTTTCTCTGACATCACTTGCCCTGTCGCAGCAACAAGCTGAGCATGATCACCCATATAAGGCACAAAGTTGGAATAAGCGACAAACTCATTCAACACAATTTTTTGCCCAATAAATGAACCGGCTGTTGTTGCTTCTGCCCAAGGAACACCAATGATAAAGGCCAATGGCGAGAACAACCAGCCAAGAAGCAAATTCAAAGAAAGTTCAGGCATCCCGAACCAACCACCGATACCGCCAAGCATACCGTTGACCAAAGCAATCAAGCCGATAAATGCCAGTAACATTGCACCGATATTTAACGCCAGCTGCATCCCTGTCGATGCACCACTTGCTGCGGCATCAATCAAGTTCGATGGTTTGTCATTGCCTTCGTCAAAATCCGTCATTTCCTGACTATCTGGCGTTTCGGTTTCTGGTTTCATAAGTTTCGCAAACAGTAAACCACCGGGTGCGGCCATAAAAGATGCAGCAACCAGAAACTCCAAACGAACCCCCATCGCAGCGTATCCGGCAAGTACGCTGCCCGCAATCGAAGCTAAACCACCACACATGATGGCAAATAGCTCAGACTGTGTCATTTTCGATACGTAAGGACGCACCACTAATGGTGCCTCGGTTTGCCCGACGAAGATGTTTGCAGCCGCAGACATGGATTCCGCACGAGATGTCCCCAATGCTTTCTGCAACGCACCACCAATGATTTTAATGGCAACCGGCATAACACCGATGTAGTACAGCACCGCAATCAGAGAGCAGAAGAACACAACAGCCGGGAGCACTTGAAACGCGAAGATGAAACCTAATCCATCAACCGAAAAGTTCACTAAGCTGCCGAACAAGAACCCTGTGCCGTCCTTGCCGTAATTAATGACGTTCTGCACACCAGCGGTTAATCCCGCCAGAAGATCGCGTCCCCAAGGGTTATAAAGAATAAAACCACCTAATAAAAATTGGATGGCAAAAGCACCGCCAACCGTTCTAAAATTGATCGCTTTACGATTATCTGAAAGCAGAAAGGCAATTCCAATGAGAACAACCATTCCCACTAAGCTCATAAACAAGCCCATAGTTTATGAATCCTTATATGTGAATTATTCGTTTGAGTGGAGGAAGACGTTTCGGTGGCGGATTATACGATGCCCCAAACCAAAAGCAATTACGGGTCACACATTTATCCACAAAAGAAAAATCATTCACCACAATTATTGATGCTAATCACAAAAACTGCCAAACCAAAAACCATTCAACGTCATCAGTTAACAAAAAGTCAACATCAAGCAAACAAGGTTATATGCAATAGACATACAATACGACAATTTGCAGATATCAAACGATTGCACCAAAAAATAGAATCAGTCAGCAAAAATAACCATATCAGATAAACCATTCGAGAATTTTGTGGCATATCAAATATTACATTATATAGAAATATCAACTATTTGATGTTGAATGTTCTTGCCCTTGAAACTGCACCAAAATGAAACAAAATTAATTAAATTACAAAAATAAACGATATGAGTAGCAAAAAATCACATCTTTTATGATAAAACATGCCGATTTTAACAAAAAATAAACACAAACAGTTAAATACCACATTAAACGTCAATAAAAACGTGATCTACATTAAAAAGCCATTCTTTTACTGACTCAATCGATAGGCTCATCGTCTACCTATTGATGTATTTATAAATGCATTCAGTGAATATGTTGATATTAAAGGTAGACCAAGAATGGTCTTTCAATAACGGGATATAGAAATATAAAAGAGAAAAATGAAGGGGCTTATCGCTCAATAAGAAGTATGTTTTAAACCAGTCAGTCCGCGTCAAGGCCAAAGATCTGATGGCTGTTCAGCCATAAGCGCTCGGCAATATCTGTGACTGCACACGCCCTCAGCTGCGCCAAAGCTTGCAAAACCAGTGGTAAATATTTGGGGTGATTTGACTGCCCCTGTAATCCGCACAATGGCATATCCGGAGCATCTGTTTCTAGCACCAAAGCCTCTATCGGAAGCTGAGCAACAGCTCGGCGCGTCTTGGCTGCCCTTGAATAGGTAATCACGCCACCAATGCCGATTTTAAATCCCAGTTGAATAAATGCCTGCGCTTGCTGTTCACTGCCTGAAAAGGCATGTAATACACCACCACGGGTAAATTGATGGTATTTGATCAACTGTAACAAGCGAGACTGCGTCTTACGACTATGGAGAATCACCGGTAATCCGGCATTCTGGGCGATACTCAGTTGAGCAATAAAGATCGCTTCCTGAAGCGCCGGCGGAACATCGACAACGGCATCCAATCCACACTCTCCGATTGCAACACAGTTTTCATCAGAAGCGGCCAAACGCGCTTCTAAAAACCGCATGCGTTCAGAGCAGCTCATTTCAGCGCAATCGGTATTTAAAAAATAAGGGTGGAAGCCAAGGGCATAGAAGCATTGCTGCGGTGCGGTGATCGTCAGTTCTTGCACCGCATCCCAGTTACTGATCCCCACCGCAGGAATCAGCAGCCGTGAAACACCGGCATCAGAAGCCTGCTGCCAGTGTAACGTGCTCTCAGACTGAAAGGGCTCAAAATCAAAGTGACAATGCGTATCAAACAATCGCGGCTTAACGATCTTGGCTATGTTCTTGCTTTGCATCGGTCGTTTCACTCCGATAAGGGACACAACTTCGTTTTTGTGCCGGTGTTAAGCCCATACGCAGACACCAGCTATCGTAACGTGCCAGACAACGTTTCAACCAACACCACATCAGTCAATCCTCCGAACAATTATTGTTCTTCCCGTTTAAACACCAACTCGGTTGCTGTGGACTCTCCTGCCTCATAACGATACCCGGCAACATCAAAGTCCAACAATTTCTCTACAGACGAAATCCGATTCTCAATAATATAACGAGCCATCATACCTCTTGCTTTTTTCGCATAGAAACTGATCACTTTATATTGACCATTTTTGCAATCTTTAAACACTGGCGTGATCACTTGGGCATCCAATGCTTTAACATGAACCGATTTAAAATACTCGTTGGATGCGAGATTGACCAAAATGTTATCTCCCTGCGCCTGAATCGCCTCATTGAGCTTTTCAGTAATCACACTCCCCCAAAACTGATAGAGATTACTGCCACGAGGATTGGCCAGTTTGGTCCCCATTTCCAACCGATAAGGTTGCATTAAATCAAGGGGTTTTAGTAAACCATAAAGGCCAGACAACATCCGCAAATGCAACTGAGCATAATCCAGATCATCGTCAGAGAGGGTTTCCGCTTCAAGGCCCGTATAAACATCCCCTTTGAATGCCAGAATCGCTTGACGAGAATTTTCAAAAGAGAATGTGTTTTTCCACTCAGCGAATCGGGCGACATTGAGGCCGGCAATCTTATCACTCACTTTCATCAGTGAAGCAATATCAGCCGGGGTGAGCTGACGACAAACATCAATTAAAACTTCTGAATGTTCGAGCAATTCAGGGAGCGTATGTTTATCGGTCTTTAAAGGCGACTCATAATCCAGTGTTTTAGCGGGGGAAACGACGATTAACATACTCTATTCCTTTCTCTGCTGATCATTATATTGATGTTATATGTATGACGGTCATGACGAACCAGTTTCACAGTGAATCTGGCACGTTCTATTGCATAGCGTACAAAAAAAGCCATGCGTTGTCTGCATGGCTTTTTCAATCCTTATTATTGGTTTTACCGATAATTAATCTTTCGGGTTTTCCCAGATGCCTTCTTCTAACTGAGATTGCAATTCAGGGTAGTCCTTCACATTAAAAGTTGGTAGTTTTCCGGCTTTCAATTGGCGGTTATAGTCTTTTGCCAATTTCACCACAATGCCGGATAACAACAGAATCGCAATCAGATTCACAATTGCCATCAGTCCCATGGAGACATCAGCCATCGACCAAACGGTCGGCAATGTTGCTAAAGAACCAAACATAACCATTGCAAGGAAAACGATCCGGAAAATCGCTAAGCCTCTTTTATTGTTGTGTTCCAAGAACACCAAGTTCGTCTCAGCATAAGAGTAGTTGGCAATAATTGACGTGAAAGCAAAAAAGAAAATGGCAAAGGCAACAAAAATACTGCCCCATGCACCAACCTGAGAATCCAACGCACGCTGGGTTAATTCAATCCCGGTAATTTCACCATGCGGCACGTACTCACCTGACATCAAGATAATCGCAACCGTGGCAGAGCAGATCACGATGGTATCAATAAACACGCCCAGCATCTGTACATACCCCTGAGATGCAGGATGCGGTGGATACGGTGTAGCCGTTGCAGCTGCATTCGGCGCCGACCCCATCCCGGCCTCATTTGAAAACAGTCCACGTTTGACACCATTGATCATCGCTTGAGCAATCATGTAGCCCAAACCACCGGCAGCAGCTTCCTGAAAACCAAAAGCACTTTTAAAAATTAGGCTAAAGACTGCTGGAAGCTTATCAAGATTCGTTAGCATAATGAAAACCGCAATCGCCAAATAGGCCAAAGCCATCACCGGAACAATTAATTCAGCCGTACGAGCAATTTTCCGGATACCACCGAAAATCACAAACGCGGCTAAAATCACAATGCCAATGCCGATATGCATCGGTTCATAACCAAATGCGGTATTCATAGCATTGGTAATCGAGTTGGCCTGCACAGCATTGAAAACCAGACCGAATGCAATCATCAGGAAGATGGAGAACAACACGCCCATCCAACGCATCCCCAAGCCTTTCTCCATGTAATAAGCGGGGCCACCACGATAGTTACCATCGCGATCTTTGGTCTTATACAATTGCGCTAATGTACTTTCGGCAAAGGACGTCGCCATCCCGACCATCGCAGTCATCCACATCCAAAAAATGGCGCCCGGTCCACCGGCTGTCAGTGCCACAGCAACCCCTGCCATGTTTCCGGTTCCGACTCTGGCAGCGAGACTGGTACATAATGCCTGAAAAGAAGAAATGCCTGCCTTATCTGATTTACGGCTATTTTTCAACACACTGAACATATGGCGGAAATGACGAATTTGAATAAATTCAAGTCGGATAGTAAAGTAAATCCCGACGCCCACCAATAGATAAACAAGGATTGACCCCCAAAGCAGGTCATTTAATAAGTTGATTAAGTCTGTCACAAGAACCTCTTTAAGAGTTCAGAGCATAAATTTGCTCTACACCATCACTTGATATGTCCCTATCTTATAATAATTTAATTTAGCAACAGTCCCTGTTGTTTCTCGCATATATATCCGAATAAATCGCAAACACATTCACTCAGCGCGGAAGATAATGCTATCGAATAAACAAAAAATCAATACACAACACTGTTCGCAAAAGCTATTTTTATAATCATACACACAACAAAACAATACGAACTAAAAACAAATAATTAACATTTATTTAAAATAACACTTTACAAACCGGTTAAAAAAAGCGAATTTTAGAGCGACAGAGGCATTGCATGATTCAAGCGTTTCACCAATGTTGACAGTTACCGAAGACGTTACCGAAGACAAGTCACCTGATTCGCTTAGAACATCACCTCAACATTGACACATTCAGTTGTCTATCACTCAAATTTGTTAACAATCTCAGAAAAATTTGCAGTATACTCGCGACGCTCAGTAGCACAAAAAACGTACAGATTTATTTCTCTCAGTATGAAAATAGGGATCTTTGTTCAGAAATAAGTCATCAAATCGAAACAAATGAGAAACATATCATAGATATACTTACTGCGATTGTGATATTTAAGACTCATACAGAGCAGATTTCGTCATAGAGCATACATAATAAAAGAGGCTAATTATGGATGATTTGCACTTTGAAGATATACTTGAAAAAGAGATTAGTAAAATCCGAGTAACCCGCTCTAAACCAACAAAGCGAATGTGGAGAGAAATAGAAGCAATACGCGATAAACGTCGATTACAGAAAGAATTAATGGAAATTGATATCAGTCTTGAACTCGATGATATCGATATCTGAGAAAGTAAAAAGGTTCCCTCTCGGGAACCTTTTTACTTATTACTTACTTTCCAGCATCTCTTCTCTCACGAGCTGAGCGAGCTGTTTATATCGATCTGCAATGGTCTCACCAAAAACGGGGTCATCTTCGTTTTGCGTCCATTTCCCTTCTACATGCTGCCAATCCTCAACAGTAAAGGTCTGCTTAATCAGCGGTAAAATTTCTTTTTCTTCCAAATCCAAATGACGTTTCTGTTCCACAATAAAATCAGATAACTGATTAATAAATACATCCTGAGGGACAATTACGTCCTGCAAAATCATATCAATCACGCCAAGAAACTCATGGGTTTTCTCCGACAGATTACGATGGTCAGCTTCCAGATCAGCGATATACTCCCTTTCCCCGTACTTTTCCATATAGTACTGGTAGATTAAATCCTCTTTTGGATGGTGTGCGGCTTCTGAATGTGAACACAAATAATCGACAATCTCTTTAATCAGGGAATAATTGACCGCCTGTTCATTCTTCAGTGTTTGCAACTTCCGCTTGAGGATGGCTAATAACCGGGTCATGTAACCATGTTCCCGACGAATCCGTTCTATCATCATGTCGCCTCTCCGGTTCATCATATGATAAACAAATTGTATATAACTTATCGGGGAACTGATTTGATTCTGGTCGTAAAAAATACAATTTCTCTCAGTGATGCTCTAATCCAGAATAGGCTGCCAGTTGATCGGTGTCTCACCATGTTCTTGAAGATACTGATTTGCTTTAGAAAAATGTTTACAGCCAAAAAAGCCGCGATGTGCCGATAAAGGAGAAGGATGTGGCGCAGTCAAAACACAATGTTTTTGACGATCAATGAAATGCCCCTTTTTCTGCGCATGAGCGCCCCACAGGAGAAAGACCACGTCTTGCTGATGCTGGTTAATTGCTGCAATCACTTTGTCTGTAAACGTCTCCCAGCCGGTACCTGCATGAGAATGAGCTTGACCTTGTTCGACGGTTAAAACGGTATTAAGCAAGAACACGCCTTGCTCAGCCCAACTTTTCAAATAACCATGCTCCGGTATCGAAAAACCGGGAATATCTTGAACAAGCTCTTTATACATATTGGCTAAGGAAGGCGGTGTTTTCACGCCCGGCAACACCGAAAAACACAGTCCATGAGCCTGATTCGGCCCGTGATACGGATCTTGTCCAAGGATGACAACCTTCACTTCACTGAATTCCGTATAACGAAAAGCGTTAAACACTTCTTTCGCTGGCGGATAAATGACCTTTCCTCGCTGACGCTCTTTTTCTACATAAGTAAGCGTTTCTTGAAAATAAGGCTGTTGTTTTTCCGCACCGATAACATCGTGCCACGTCAGTGAGTGTGTCATGAACCATCCTAAAATAATGTCGAGAATGGTTCTATTCTACTCATAAAAAGAATCGAGTTGCACCAACAAAGAGGTTAATCCGTTTTATCGACCCCGTGGTGGCACAACACTGCGATGACGTCCACCCGGACCAGAAACATGACGGTTCGGTATCGGTAAAGGAGATGACGGGCGGGATATTGAATGGATCATGCATGGCATAACGGCCTCCAGAGACATAATGTCTGAAAATAAAACACCCAATATTCCATGAAAAAAATATGCCAAGTTATGCGGGGACAATTTCTGAATGAACTGTGGCAGCATAATCCCGTAATGTCTGGATTTCTTGCGGCCATAACTCTGGTTTAATTGTCTCTAAAATCAATGGGATATTATTGAATCGTGGGTCTTTGGCTATATATTCAAAACATGTCCAACCAATCATCCCTTCGCCCAATGAATGATGACGATCAACGCGGCCCCCCAGATCGATTTTTGAATCATTAAGATGCATTGCTCTGAGGTAGTGCATCCCAACATGTTGATCAAATTCAGTAAATGTTTGCTGACAAGCTTTTGCCGTTCTCAGATCATATCCAGCGGCAAATAAGTGGCAGGTATCCAGACACACACCGACGCGTTCCTTGTCATCGACCAACTCAATAATTCGAGCCAGATGTTCGAACCGCCAGCCAAGATTACTGCCCTGTCCTGCCGTATTCTCAATCACGGCAATCACTTCAGGCACCTGTTGATGAGCGAGATTAATCGATGCGGCAATGGTTTCCAGACACGCATCTTCACTGATCCGGTTCAGATGACTACCCGGATGAAAATTCAGTAAGCGTAGTCCGAGCAACTGGCACCGCTCCATTTCATCAATGAAAGCAGCCCGTGATTTTTCCAGCTTTTCTGGATCCGGTGTCCCTAAATTAATTAAATAGGAGTCATGCGGCAGAATATGTTGGGGTTCAAATCCATATGTCCGGCAGTTCACCCGAAATGCATCAATGGAACTTTGCAACAACGGTTTAGCCTGCCACTGCCGCTGATTCTTGGTAAAAAGTGCAAAACTATTCGCACCGATCTCGTATGCACGAAGTGGTGCATTTTCAACACCACCAGCGGCTGAAACATGGGCACCGATAAATTTTTGCTCTTGCATTGAATCACCTCACATCCACGAATTGAGTTGATATACCCATTTCTTCACTCAGTTTTTTGTTGTAAATTTACTACACCAGAATATTTTAAAATAATTTTTAAATATTAAAAAAAATTTAAATTTATATTTTTTAATAGCTTATTGACAAAAATCAATAAAACAGCATCGAACCACCTCGATTTTACTGTTATTTTTTGACTTATATCAATACAATAAGAAAGGTTATTTGCTATACAATACTTAACTCGACTTATTTTGAAAGTTAACACCAATCAGCGCCACATCAGTGGATGAGGAGAAAGCAATGCTTCAAGGTATCCAAATTACAAAAGCCGCGAATGACAATCTGATCAATTCTATCTGGTTACTTGACCAAGAAAAAAACGAAGCACGTTGCATGGCAGCAACCGCCGGTTATCAATACGATCAAGTCATTCCTGCCAGCGATCTGGGTGAGTATGAATCTCGCGAACTCGCTATTGAAAAAGCACCACGTATTGAAGGCGGTCAGCATCTGAACGTCAATGTCTTGAAAAGAGAGACGCTGGAAGATGCTGTTGCACATCCAGAAAAATACCCACAATTAACGATTCGTGTCTCTGGTTATGCCGTGCGTTTCAACTCACTGACTCCGGAACAGCAACGTGACGTCATCGCACGTACTTTCACAGAATCGCTGTAATTTTATGAGAAACCAAGCATAGTCAATAACAACTTGCTTGGATGCCTCGACAGGCCATCAAAAACGGCACCTTTCGGTGCCGTTTTTTTGTGTGATATTTATGACTGGACTCGACGTAAAATCGTTTTCAGTGCCTCAAAATCATCATCAATTTCTTCAGAAAGCAGTGCCATTTGGGCATGTTTTGCCAATGGTCCCGGCAACGGGATATCGGTCTCTAGAATCTCATCGACAACTTCTTTAAATTTCGCAGGATGAGCGGTACAGAGGAATAACCCCGTCTCTCCCGGTTGTCGTTGTTGCTCTAAAGTTCGATAGGCAATCGCACCATGCGGCTCACACAAATAGCCCAACTCATAAAGCTCACGTACCGATGCTGCACTTTGCTCATCCGTAACCGCGCCTTTGCCAAGCGTTTCTAAGCCCCATCCCTGAAGACGGCATAACTCTTCAATGCGTGGCCAGTTATTTGGCTGGCTCACATCCATTGCATTGGATGTCGTGGCAATCGTAGCTTTCGGTTCCCACTTACCGGTTTCCAAATAACGCGGTACAGTATCATTCACATTGGTTGCCGCGATAAAACGCTGAATTGGCAATCCCAATGCTTTGGCTAACATGCCAGCCGTCAAATTACCAAAATTACCACTTGGTACAGAAACAACCAGATTTTCGCGCTCTGCTTTACTCATTTGAGCCGCTGCTTCAAAGTAGTAACAAATCTGAGCCATCAAGCGGCTGATGTTAATTGAGTTGGCAGAATTCAACCCGACTTCATCACGCAGTGCCTGATCATCAAAGGCTTTTTTCACCAAAGCCTGACATGCATCGAAATCACTGTGAATGGCAACGGTATGGATGTTTTTACCCAGTGTGCAGAATAACTTTTCTTGCAACGGACTAATCTTTCCTTTCGGATATAAGATCACAACCTGAATATTCTCCATGCCATAGAAAGCATGTGCCACGGCGGCACCGGTATCACCGGATGTTGCCGTCAGAATGGTGATTTTTCCACCATTTGATACGACAGCCAAGGACTGAGCCATGAAACGCCCCCCAAAGTCTTTAAAAGCCAATGTCGGGCCGTGGAACAGCTCTAATGCGTAAACCTGATCTTTCACCTTCTGGATCGGTGCAGGAAACTGAAACGCATTCTCGACCAAAGTCTTCACCGCTTCAGGAGACAGCTCATCACCAATCAATGCAGACAGAATTTTTGCACTGCGGGAGACAAAATCCTCAGCTAACAATGCATCAATATCATCAAACCGAGGGAGTTCTGATGGGAAAAATAGTCCTTGATTACGGCCAAGCCCCTGACGGACAGCCTGACCAAAAGAAACCTGCTCATCATTCTCTTTAATATTATAAAGCTTCATAGCTTACTTCCTGTCTGTTTGGAGCCTTGCTTATTCAGGCGACAAATATGGACGAATCCACTTTCATTCTGTACATAATTCTGTTCGAGCCATTGAGCGACACGTTCTGCGACATCACGCTCCCGGCAGACACTAAACAACGTTGGACCACTTCCGGAAATCCCCGTTGCTAAAGCACCGGCTGAAGCCGCATACTGGCGAGCCGCAGCAAAACCGGGCAGCAGTTTCTCACGGTATGGTTCGGCAATCACATCTTTAATCATTTTTGCCGCCAACTCCGGCTGATTCGAGTGACAAGCATGGATAAAACCGGACAAATAACGACCATGCGCAATGATGTCCTGACGCCGATATTGGGCCGGTAAAATGGCGCGCGCTTCAGCAGTCGAGACTTTGATTCCCGGATAAGCCATCACCCAGAACCAATCATCAAAACAAGGCACTTCTTGGCTGATAATTCCCAGTTCTTCAATCATCAGTTGCACGCCGCCAAGATAGCACGGTGCAACATTATCATAATGAACGCCACCGGAGATCTGTCCTTCCATCTCGCCCATCAGCGCAAGGAGTTCCGTCTCATTCAAAGGATGACCATGAAACTGATTCAGGGCATCCAATGCTGCCACAATCGAACAGGCGCTCGAGCCAAGTCCTGAGCCGATTGGCATGTTTTTCTCAAGTGTCATTTCAAGCGGTTTTAAATCAACCGCTTTCTTTTTCAGTTCTCGTCCAAAAACAACCCAGCAATCATAGACAATATTGTCTTGCGGATTGGCTGGTAATTTATCCACAAAGCGCCCGACAGCGTTGAGAGAAAACGCAGCCTCGCCGCTTTTCACTTCCACACGATCGCCAAGCAATGTGCCGTCTACCGGAGACACCGCAGCGCCCAGAACATCAAATCCGACACTGACATTGCCGATAGAAGCCGGTGCATAGATCACCACACTCTCTTGTTGTGTGCTCATAAAATTAAACCCCTAGTTTCCAACCGAGTGTCCGCATCACATCAGCAAAGACACCAGCGGCCGTGACTTCTGTCCCTGCGCCATATCCTCTCAGCACCAGAGGAATCGGTTGATAATAACGACTATAAAATGCCAATGCATTCTCGCCATCTTTGATTTTAAACATTGGATCATCTTCACTCGCCTGCGCAATACGTACGCGGCAACGCCCATCGGCAATTTCTCCGACATAACGTAAAACTTTCCCTTCATCGGCCGCTTTTGCATAAAGCGATGCAAAATAATCATCAGCTTGCGGTAAGCGCGCCATAAACTCATCGATACTGCCTGAAGAATCAAAACCCGGTGGCAATGCCTGATCAATGTCGATATCACTCAGTTCAAGCTTCATTCCGGCTTCACGGGCCAGAATCAATAGTTTACGGGCAACATCCATTCCTGATAAATCATCCCGAGGATCGGGCTCAGTAAACCCTTTATCTTTCGCGACTTGAGTTGCCTGACTTAACGTCAATCCTTCATCCAGTTTACCAAAAATAAATGAGAGAGAACCAGACAGAATCCCATTGAAACGCTCCAGCTCGTCTCCGGCAGCAATCAGATTCTGAAGGTTTTCAATCACTGGCAGACCGGCACCGACGGTTGTCTCATACATCAGTTTTCGACGCGAATTTCTCGACACTTGACGCAGTTGCTGATAGTACGCCATGCTCGCGGTGTTCGCCCGCTTGTTCGGTGTGACGACATGGAAGCCGGCACTGAGAAAATCAACATATTGATTGGCAATGACTTCACTTGAAGTACAGTCAACTAAAACTGGGTTAATAATATGATTCCGTTGCACCAAAGCGATCAGCCTTGTCAGACTGAATGACTCAGAAGCACCTTCTTGCAAACGCTGACGCCAGTTGTCGAGCGGTAGCCCTTCGGCATCCAATAAGCAACCTTTACTATTGGCAAGACCACACACTCGGATCACAATATCTTTCGATGCTAACTTTTCTTGTTGGCGATTGATTTGATCAATCAGCTCACCGCCGACACCGCCGACACCAACCACAAAGACATCCAGATAATGTTTTGAATTGAACAAATTTTCATGACACGCTTTGATCGCTTCAGAAATCTTATCTTCCGGAATCACCGCTGAAATCGCACGTTCCGATGATCCTTGAGCAATCGCCACAATATTGACGTGAACTTCAGCCAGAGATGAGAAAAATTGCGATGCAATCCCCCGCGCGGTTCTCATTCCGTCACCAACCAGCGTCACAATCGCCAGATCATCCATGAAATCAACGGGTTCCAGCAAACCATCTTTCAGTTCTAACTCAAATGATTCAGACAACGCTCGTTTGGCCTTCTCTTTATCCTGAGATTCGATACAAAAACTGATTGAGTATTCAGATGAAGACTGGGTAATCAATACAATGGAAACACCGGCAGAAGACATTGAACCAAAGACTCGGCTGGCCATGCCAACCATTCCTTTCATTCCGGGACCAGAGACATTGACCATCGTTAAGTCATTGAGCGTGGTAATGCCTTTGATTGGCAGTTTGTCTTCACCGGTATCTTGACCGATAAGCGTCCCGGGACCCTGTGGGTTAAAACTATTTTTAATCAGACAGGGAATCTGGAAGCGAGAAATCGGGGCAATGGTTTTAGGATGTAACACAGAAGCGCCGAAATAAGAGAGTTCCATGGCTTCTTGATAACTCAGCGACTTGAGTAATCGGGCATCATTCACTAACCGCGGGTCACAGTTATAAACACCGTCAACATCGGTCCAGATCTCACAGCATTCAGCCCGTAAACAAGCAGCTAAGACAGCTGCAGAATAATCCGAACCATTGCGCCCTAAACAAACCAGCTCACCTTTCGGATTACCCGCTGTAAAACCGGGCATGATATGCACATGATTTTGAGGCAGTGGTGACTGTTTAAAGTTTTCTGTGGATGCGTCGACATCAACCATCGCTTCAAGATAACTACCGTTGGCCCGCAAGTATTTCACTGGATCAATCAGACTGACATGATGGCCTTTTGCTTCGAGAACCGCCTTCATCAATTGGATGGAGATGCGCTCCCCTTTACTGATAATCCGTGCATTCACATGTTCCGGGCACGCGCTTAACAATCCGATCCCATGGACATAACTTCTCAACTGGGCCATTGACTGACTGACTGTCTCGTCAAATGCTTCCCCTTTGAGGTTGGGTAATTCAGATTGAATGTCTTGATACAAACTGTGGAAAGAGGCTTCCAACTCATTGATCTGTAATCCAGCTTCTCCGATTGTCTGTGCAGATTCAATCACTGCAACTAACTTGTTGGTCGTTTTCCCCGGCGCTGAAAGCACTACAGAAATATCTTCTTGTTGGGCATTATTGGCGATAATTTGTGCAGCTCTAAGAAAACGGTCGGCATCCGCCAAAGATGACCCACCAAACTTTAATACACGCATCCCTTCCTCCAGTGTGATTAAATAGTATAAAAAAAGGCCTGTATCTTGTGGGATACAGGCCTTTTTTTGAAGTTTTTTCGCTCAGCAGCCTGCCCCAACATTAATGGTGTTGGTAATAATAATGGTGGTGGTGCTAATCATTACTACAGGGTGGCTGAATGTCATGTAACTTCGACTCAATAAGATAACGTTTTCCTACGTGTACCTTATTATGAGGGGGAGAGTCAATTAAAAATTATACTTTTTTGCCCATTCGAGAGAAAATACGCTCAAAATAAGATTCTTCATAACTTTCCCTGAATGTCTCCAAACGAAACCATAAGTGAATTAGTTAACTTCTAATGGTTGCTCTGAAACCAGAATGCCATTCCAGTCGGCATAAATGTAGTCTCCGGGTTGAATCATCTGATTCATGATAGAGAGTGTCACATTGACATAACCGGCACCCTTTTTCTCGGTACTAAATGGACAAACACCTAAAGCTTTCACGCCTAAGTTCAACTCTGACAACGCCATGACATCTCGGACTGCACCATAGACAATCACACCTTCCCAGCCGTTTTTTACGGCGTCAAATGCCACTATATCTCCCATAAGCGCTTTCTTACATGAACCATGCCCATCGATGACTAAGACTTTCCCCTTACCATTTTGCTTCAGTATGTCTCTCACTTTCGAGTTATCGTGATAACAACGAATCGTGACAATTTCGCCCCAAAAGGCATCTCTCTGCCCAAAATTCTGTAAGGGCAGGTCAAGCAAAGTCACCTGTGACTCGTACTTGTCGCAAAGATCTGGTGTTATATCTCTCATCGTTCCTCCATGATTTCTCATTCTAAATTTGGCTACAGACGGATCACGAGTCACCTCTTCATCTTTGGTCGAGGTCTATCTCAACCGCCCTGAAGAGGTCAATATTCGTGAGCCGGACACATCAATTCTTTCGGACAATACTCCCAATTCATCACATCTGGAATCGACACAGGAATGCAAGAAAACAGTCTCACTTTGGACATAAAATATAGCATTCTGTTCAAACTTTCGGCCTAAATTCAAAGCTAATTCAAGACAAATTGCAACTGCAAAACTTTCTTCTACCCACTCAAAAACAGCATCACCTGCTAAAACGGGGGTCCACGGGGAGGTGTTGAAGTGCTGACATAATTGTTCATTATTCGTTTTATTGTCCTGATAAGACAACTGACAGCTTCGCGGGTTCCATGCCGTGATGATAGAAAACTCAGGCCCCGGCAACGGCTGAGAAAAAATAAAATACGTCGATGCATAAGCTTGCCACAGTCGATCATCAATCTGATATTTTCCCATGATATCAACCCTATAAAGATGCCGATGTTTCTGGCGTTGACCTCTATTGACATAAATCAACAAACTGTTGGGTATTAACAATCTATCGTTGTTACCATGCTGTTAACAATATAAAATCCATCGCAACAAATAGTAGAAACAGACAAGGTTACGGAGCACCTTGCATAACACATCCACGGATGGCGGGACAATGAGCATGTTGTATTCTATGTGAATACTTTGCTTTTTTATCAACATATTATTACTGGTGTGTTATATATTACCAATAATAAGTTCTATATTTAGTACAAATTTTTCATAAATTAGGTACCGCCGATGCAAACCCCGCAGATTCTTATCGTAGAAGACGAGCAAGTCACTCGTAACACTCTTAAGAGTATTTTCGAAGCAGAGGGATACGCTGTATACGAAGCTAGTAATGGCGAAGAGATGAACCATATTCTCTCAGACAAATCCGTTAATCTAGTGATTATGGACATCAATTTACCCGGCAAAAATGGACTACTTCTCGCTCGAGAGCTCAGAGAACAAGCCGACGTTGCGCTGATGTTCCTGACCGGTCGTGATAATGAAGTCGATAAAATTCTTGGCCTAGAGATCGGTGCCGACGACTATATCACCAAGCCATTTAACCCGAGAGAACTCACGATCCGTGCTCGCAACCTCCTGAGCCGCTCCATGAGTTCAAATACCGCATATGAAGAGAAACGTTCAGTCGAACGCTATATTTTCAACGGGTGGGAATTGGATATCAATAGTCGTTCGCTGATCAATCCGGATGGTGAAAGCTATAAGCTCCCTCGTTCCGAGTTCAGAGCACTGCTGCATTTCTGTGAGAATCCCGGCAAAATTCAGACGCGTGCCGATCTGCTGAAAAAAATGACAGGGCGTGAGCTCAAACCGCATGATCGGACAGTTGATGTCACGATCCGCAGAATTCGGAAACATTTTGAATCCATTCCAGGTACCCCTGAAATCATCGCGACCATTCACGGTGAAGGTTATCGCTTCTGTGGTGATATCGAAGAATAACCACTTCGGGTTGTGCACTGATTAAAAAAAGCCTCCTTGTCCGGAGGCTTTTTATTGGTCATTTTTCACTGAGCCATTGACGAAGACATTGAATATCTTGCGCATATTCAGTCTTGATTTCTTCAACCCAATCGGTAATATTTTCCCACCAGGCTGGTGCTTGTGGGGATTGCGCTTTTTGTGCCACCGCCTGAATTCGGGCTAAACCGATAGAACCAGCTGCACCTTTGATTTTATGCGCTTCAGAAACAATGCCACTTTGATCTTTGGCGACCATATTTGAATCCAGAATATCGAGATAATCCGGCATCATCGCTTCGAACATCTCAATACTGTCCAGTACCGGTTGTTTGCCGACAATATCAACATAAGCACCCAACATATCCAAATCCAGAATACGGTTATACTGTTCTTTTTTCTTATCGGCTTCAGAATGTGGATGAGGCGTCTCCACCACATGATCAATCCGATGCGACACCTCACGTTCGAGCTCATGCTCCGCCCCGAAATAACGATGAATGATGCTCTGGACAGCCCCCACGGAAAGCGGCTTACTGATCGCATCATCCATGCCTTTCTCCAGATATTCCCGCTTATCTTTTAGCACATTGGCCGTTAAAGCCACCAGTGGCGGCAATGGGTAGTTTTGGCCATATTGTTGCCGATAGAACTGAGCGACATCAAAGCCGGTCATATCCGGCAACTGGATATCCAGCAAGACCAAGTCATAACGATCCGGCACAAACAGTTTTTTCGCTTCTTCGCCACTCATGGCAACCGTGATTGAATGCCCTAAACTTTCCAGCAGCGATTTGGCGACCGTCACATTCAATTCAATATCTTCAACCATAAAGATATTCAGCGTTTTCTGCGTCACAGGAGAAGCGGGCGTCAACAGCGCATCATCAGCCAAAGGTACATTCAGTGAAATAGTAAAGGTACTGCCGAACCCTTCTTCACTACTGACGGTTATATCCCCATCCATGAGGTTTATCAGTTGTCGTGATACCGCCAGACCAATACCGGTCCCGACGGCATGCAAGTTATCCTTACCAGATTTCACCTGGTAATACATGGCAAAAATCTTATCCAATTCTGCTTCAGCAATCCCAATCCCCGTATCCTCAATATCCATGATGATATGCGCACTATCTTCCTCAATCTCAGAACTGATGGTCATCACGATGCCGCCTTCACGGGTAAACTTCATCGCATTACTAATCAGGTTCCAAAGCACCTGTCGTAGCCGAGTACCATCGACCATCACTACATATGACAGTTCGGTCAGCCTTTCCAGATCAAAGCGCAATCCTTTCTGCTCCGCCATTAATGCAGCCAGATTCTCAAGTTCCGTGACAAATTCACCAAGATTCAGCGGTTGCGGGAAAAGCTCTAGTTTGCGCTGATCAAATTTATCCATATCGATAATATCGTTAAAAATATTGCCCAATGTGATCGCACTGATATGAATGGTTTGTAGATATTTCCGTTGTTCCTGAGTCATGGTCGTATCCAATAGCATCCGACTCAGCCCCACAATCCCATTCAGTGGGGTTCTTAACTCATGACTGATAGTGGCAATAAAGGTAGTTTTATCGCGGCTGGCTTTCTCCAGTGACTCTTCATGACGCTTACGCTCAGTGATATCCCGACCGAAACCAACTAAGCCCAAATGGCGGCCTTCTTTGCTGTAAAACGGTACTTTTCTGATTTCAAAGTAGTTCTTACGACCATCAGGGTATTCCAACCACTGTTCATAGGTTACGGCACAGTTTTGGGAGAACAACTGTTGATCCGTTTCCACAATCGGCTGAGCAATTTCTTCACTGTAAACATCCCACGGTGTCAGTCCAACCAGCTCTCTTTCTTTTTTCCCCGTCAACTCTTCCATGGCCCGGTTACAACCGGAGAAAACGCCCTCAGCATTGCGGTAATAAATTAAATCAGGCGAAGCATCGATAAATGATCGAAGCAGTGCGGTTCGCTCTGCTAACTCCAACTGGGTCTTTTCTCGCTGATAGACCTCGTTTTCCAGATCCGCCATGGCTTCTTCCCGCGCTTCCTCGGCTTTGATCCGCTCTTCAATCTCCTGATTCAGTTTGACAATATTCTGCTGTAACTGATAATTCAGCTCTTGATCGCGAGAGCGCATATCTTTTAATTTTGCGACCAGCTTAGATAACCGTTGTCTCGATTCTTCAAGTTGATCCACCACGACAGAAAGAAAATAGACAGCCCAAGGTGTAATAATCAATCCAAAAAACACCGAACGGATAATATCGATATTATCGACATAGCCATGCAGTGCGAGGGTAATCCCGACCTGAACAATCACCGCCAGTGCCATCAGAGCCAAGGCTAAAAGAATTGAAAAACGGAGAATCCCCAGCTTAACCAATAGGTCCACATAATACTGAGCCAGATTTTTCATCGGTTTCATTAAAAACGCTCCAGACAACGATATCGCGCTAAATTCGGTAGGAAGAACATGTTCAGACCAAGGCCGTCCAAACGACAAACAGGCAATCCATTATCGCCTGCCCAAAGATTCATAATAGATACATGTGCGGTTACGCCCCTGCATTTTTGCCTGATGCAGGGCCTGTTCCGCATAGGCAACAAATTGTTCAGATAACTCATCGGTTTTGGGCACTAGAGAGACAATGCCCATACTCACCGTAACGTGATTCGAGACATCCGACACCGGATGAGGCAACTGAATCTGTTTAAATTCAGAATGAATTTTTTCAGCGACCCAACAGGCGCCGTCAATATGGGTATTGGGCAAAATAAAAGCAAACCGATCACCATCATAACGGGCAATACAATCTGAAGAACGACTCATCACCCGTTGCAGCGCCAATGCAACCGTGCATAGCGTCTCATCCCCTTGCTCATCGCCATAATGTTGATTGTAACTCTCAAAACAATCGACATCACATAGGATAACCGCCAGTGGCTGCTTCTCTCGAATATGAATATGCCATAGTGTTTCCAACGTTTCATCAAAACGCTTGCGGCTGATAATCCCCGTCAGTTGCTCAAAAGAGTGAATGTGGTGAGCATTGACCAGTTGCACTGAAGGTTCGCCAGAATACCACGCTGTAATATCGCGGATAATCAACAGCGCAAACACTTGATTGGTCGCTGGTGAACGATACACAGATTTCAGCACATCAAACCATTGTCGTGGCTCTCTTGCTAACTGATCAATGTAACGAATGGGTTGTTCAGCCTCTACATCTTGTTCGGTCAACGCAAACATCTGTTGAAAAAAGGGCGCCTCTTGTACCGGCCAAGTCAGCGGCTGACCGGTCACTTGTGCCATCTCATCCTGACCCAATAAATGTGCAAACGACAAATTACAGGAACGACAGTAACCATCATCTTGAATGACCGCGATCGCATCCGGAGAGGCATCCCAGAGTTGTTGCATCAGATCATCGGTTCGAATCGAGTGATGGTCCTCAGTCGCTTCTGCGCACTCATGATGAATCAGCATTTGTACCATCCAGGCGGTTTGTCCTTGGAACACCGTATCCTTGACCTGAAATTCAATTTGTACTGAATGATCTTCACCCACCGGCCAGTCGATGAACTGGCGGGAATGCTCTTGATAACTTTTATCAATGAGTTCAGAGAAATACTCGCGTTGAGAAGCACTCACCCAAGGAGAGAACTGAACAAGACGCCCATGCGTCTGAAGCTGAAGTGCATGTTGTGCCAGCGCGTTGGCAAACAAAATTTGATGATTTTTCCGCGACACCATTAACAACGCACATGGCACATGAACAAACATATCGTGCAAATGGCGAATTTTTCGGCGGTATAACATCCATAAGGCAATCCCAGCGAGTACAGCAATGATACTCCCCATACCAAGCGCAATTTCCAGCTGAGTATAATGTTCCCATGTCAACTGCGACATCGCTATTACCTTCTGTTAACAATTCTTCTTATAAGAATAACAAGTTATTTCATAAATACTCTATACGTTTGAGTAAGATATCTAACTGTGTCACTGAAAAAAGGCAAAGCACCGCAAAAACAGCCAATCGGTCCGCGATTCACGACATGTCATCACTTGATGCTGTGAACCTGAGGAAACACAAATTCTTTGCCGATGAAGGAACCTTGTCCCCCTTTTTGATTGAGAGCACGTTCAATTTCCGTCATCGCCAGCCAGCGATTTTCACACCATAACGGTGCGAGCAGCGTCGGTCTGCGGGCTGATGCGGAGACCCGATGATAAATCACATCGGCCGGTGTTCGGCGGATGATGTCACTGGCTGTTTCAACATAGTAAGATAATTCTGGTGCATGGAGTCTGCCGGCGCGCCAAGACTTTGCCATCACACTGCCTTCCACAATATGTAACCCATGCAGTTTAAGACCATCCGTGCCTGTATTCAGAACCTGATCAAGCGTCTCAAGATTATCACACGATGATTCACCGGGAAGTCCGACGATCAAATGCGTGCAAACTTTCAGCCCCAATGCCCGGGCTTGTCTCGTGACCTGATCATAGCAAGCAAAATCATGTCCCCGATTAATCCGTTTCAATGTTCGCTGATGTGCGGTTTGCAATCCCAGTTCCAGCCAGACTTCATAGCCTTGCTGTTGATAATCGGCTAGCAGTGCCAGCACACCGGGGGCCACACAGTCCGGACGAGTACCGACACACAATCCCACCACATCTGCCGTACAAAGCGCTTCTTCATACATCTGTTTGAGCCGTTCAACCTCAGCATAGGTACTGGTATATGCTTGAAAATAAGCTAGATACTTTCTGGCACGCGACACTTCGCCCGCTCGGGCGACCAGTTGCTCACGGATACTTTGATGCTGAGTCTGTTCATCCGCAAATGAAGCCACATTGCAAAAAGTGCATCCGCCCCGACCTATCGTGCCATCCCGGTTGGGACAGCTGAACCCGCCATGTAATGTTAACTTATGGACCCGTTCACCATAACGACGTTTCAGATCTTGTCCTAATGTATTAACCAGCTCATGTAACTGTTTCAAACCCAGCCTCGAAATAAATATTCAATTGCATCAATGACAGATGTTGCCTGACTCATTAGCACGCTGATCGCCAACCGCTCAATTTATGTGAGGAAACAACAACTTCTCAGAGGAAACCACAACCTGTCACGAAATAAAATTACAACATACTGATAATTTTTCTCATTTTAGAATAATCCATCCGGGGACGCCCTAACCCACATCAATAAATAAACAGCCATTCAATGTTAAATAAAAGTTAACTTTTACCGCCTTCGCAATCGATTAACTTGCATAAAAATTCCAGCGCTTTGCTATTGGATTTTATGTCACAAAAATGTAGGATAGTTTCAGTTTCGTTCGTATTTGTCATATTTGGAGACGACGCAGCGGATGAAACTTCGGTGATAAGCTAACCCACCAAAATAAAGCACTAGCTGCATATAAAGAATAACCTGCATATCACTAAGGATTGTTTTCCCCACCCTATTTCCGGTGGGAGACGGAACGGATTCAGGCCGGCGCCACCCGTCGGTTTTGAGACAATAAAGATAAAAAGAAAGGACCAGACACACCATCATCCGGGGGAAATTTCTCCGGCCCGTGTGCGTCTTTATTGAACTGGAAGGATGTATCAATGTTAAATTCATCAGGGCTATATACGCCCGAACTGGAGCATGACGCCTGCGGTATCGGCTTTGTTGCCCATTTAAAAAACCGCAAATCCCATCAGGTTGTCACTCAGGCACTGGACATGCTGGCCCGAATGGAACACCGCGGTGGTCAGGGATGTGATCCATGCAGTGGCGACGGTGCTGGCATTCTCCTACAGAAACCCCATGAGTTTCTTCTTGAAGAAACCGTCAAACTCGGGATTCGTCTGCCCTCATTCGATCAATATGGTGTGGGTGTGGTGTTATTTCCGCAGGATGAATACAAACGAGGACAGTGTCGTGACATTCTGGAAAGGAATGCCAAGCGTCTGGATTTAGAAATTCTCGGATACCGCATTCTTCCGACCGATAACCATATGTTAGGGGCGGATCCACTCAGTAGCGAGCCACAATTCGAACACGTCTTTATCAGTGGTGGTCCGGGCGTCACCCCGGAAGAACTGGAACGCAAACTCTATGTGCTGCGTAACTATACGGTGCGCGTTTGTCTGGAAAGTATCTCCAATATCGGGGATGACTTTTACATCAACTCAATGTCATATAAGACACTGATCTACAAAGGACAGTTGACCACCGAGCAAGTCCCGCAGTATTTCCTTGATCTGCAAAATCCAACGATGGTCACCGCGCTGGCCTTGGTGCATTCTCGCTTTTCTACCAATACTTTCCCGAAATGGCGTCTGGCTCAGCCTTTCCGTTATATTGCCCATAATGGTGAAATTAATACGGTTCGCGGCAACCTCAACTGGATGAAAGCCAGAGAAGCAATTCTTGAATCTGAGCGGTTTACCCAAGCTGAAATCGACATGCTGTTACCGATTTGTCAGGAAGACAGTTCCGATTCATCAAACTTCGATATGGTGCTGGAACTACTGGTTCTCTCAGGCCGCAGCTTGCCTCATGCGCTGATGATGATGATTCCCGAAGCATGGCAGGAAAATAAAAAAATGGATGCCAAGCGTCGTGCATTCTATCAGTATCATGCCAATGTCATGGAACCGTGGGACGGTCCGGCATCTGTCTGTTTCAGTGATGGGGTGATGGTCGGTGCGACGTTGGATCGTAATGGCTTGCGCCCTTCCCGTTATACCGTCACGAAAGATGATTTCCTGATCATGGCATCAGAATCAGGTGTCGTCGATATCGCAGCAGACAATATTCAATATCGGGGTCGCCTCCAACCCGGCAAAATTTTTGTCGCCGATCTGGAAGAAGGACGGATTATTTCAGACGAAGAGATCAAAGAGAGTATTGCGAACGCACAGCCTTACGAGCAGTGGGTTCAAGATAACTTACTCAGTCTTAAATCACTTCCTGAAGCTGAAACCGGACATAATCAGCCGCAACCAGAACGATTGCTACATCGTCAGCAGGCATTTGGGGTCAGCAGCGAAGAAGTCAATCAGATTATTCTGCCACTGGCTCAAACCGGCTACGAACCCTTAGGCTCGATGGGAGCAGACTGGCCTCTGGCTGTGCTGTCTCACCAGTCTCAGCATTTATCTCACTATTTCAAACAGCTATTTGCTCAGGTCACCAACCCACCGATCGACCCGATCCGTGAACGGATGGTGATGTCCCTGAACACCTATCTGGGAAAAGATCAAAACTTGCTCAGTGAGTCACCGGCACACTGTCGTAAAGTCGAACTCGAATCACCGGTCATTTCCAATGCTGAGCTTGAAAAACTCAGAGCAATAGATAACGAGCACCTGCAAGCAAAAACGCTGGATATCGTTTTTCAGGCCAGTGGCGAACCGGGTAAACTGGAACGCGCACTGAAACGGATTTGTCAGTATGCGGAAGACGCCGTCATCGATGGTTATTCGATTATTTTGCTGACTGACCGCGCAGTGAACTCAAACCATGCCGCCATTCCGGGGATGCTGGCTGTCGGTGCAGTCCACCATCACCTGATCCGCAAAGGATTACGGGCCAAATGCGGTATCGTCATCGAAACGGGCGATGCACGGGAAACGCACCACTTTGCCACATTACTCGGTTATGGTGCCAATGCCGTCAACCCATATTTGGTTACGGAAACCATTGTCGATCTACAACTGAAGAACAAGCTGGATCCGCAAGCGAATATCAATACGCTCTTCGATAACTATCGCAAAGGGGTCAACGGTGGTCTGCTGAAGATTTTCTCGAAGATGGGAATTTCAACCCTTCAGTCTTATCACGGTGCGCAAATTTTTGAAGCCCTGGGCATTAGCAAAGCCGTCGTGGATAGATACTTTACCGGAACAGTGACCCGGATTCAGGGGCTCACACTGGACGATATTGCCAAAGAAGTTCTGATCCGTCATCGCCTCGGCTATCCATTACGCGAAATTCCGCTGCAAGTCTTAGATGTCGGTGGGGTTTATCAGTGGAAACAACGCGGTGAACAACACTTGTTCAATCCGGAAACCATTCACTTGTTACAACAATCAACGCGTCATCAAGACTATGCGCAGTTCAAAGCATATGCCGAAGCCGTGGATCGTCAGGGTGACAAAGCCGTGACACTCCGTAGCCAGCTTGAGATGGTGAAAAACCCGGCTGGGCAGATTACTCTCGATGACGTTGAACCGATCGAAAGTATCGTCAGACGATTTGCCTCCGGTGCCATGTCATTCGGTTCAATTTCCTATGAGGCGCACGCCACGTTAGCCGTTGCGATGAACCGCCTCGGCGCAAAATCAAACTCAGGTGAAGGCGGTGAAGACCCGATCCGCTTTGAGAAGAAAGAAAACGGTGACTGGGAACGCTCCGCTATCAAACAGGTTGCTTCAGGTCGCTTCGGCGTTACCGCCTATTATCTGACCAATGCGGATGAATTACAGATCAAAATGGCTCAGGGAGCAAAACCCGGAGAAGGCGGACAACTTCCCGGAGATAAAGTCGATGATTGGATCGGTGCCACCCGTCACTCCACTCCGGGCGTCGGTCTGATTTCCCCGCCACCGCATCACGATATTTATTCTATCGAGGATTTGGCACAGCTCATATTTGACTTGAAAAATGCCAACCGTGCCGGTCGTGTCAACGTTAAACTGGTTTCTGAAGCCGGTGTCGGCACAATCGCTTCCGGGGTTGCCAAAGCCAAAGCCGATGTCGTGCTGATCGCAGGTTATGACGGCGGTACAGGGGCATCCCCGATTTCATCGATTCGTCATACTGGTCTGCCGTGGGAGCTGGGACTGGCTGAAACGCACCAGACCCTACTGAAAAACGGGCTACGCAACCGAATCGTCGTTCAGGCGGACGGACAGATGAAGACACCGCGCGATCTGGCAATTGCAACCCTACTCGGCGCTGAAGAATGGGGCGTTGCCACCGCAGCACTGGTGGTCGAAGGTTGTATTATGATGCGTAAATGTCACAAGAATACTTGTCCGGTCGGCATTGCCACACAGAACAAAACCCTGCGTGAACGATTTGACGGTCGCGTCGAAGATGTGGTGACGTTCTTCCGCTATATGGCGCAAGGACTCCGTGAAATCATGGCAGAACTGGGCTTCAGAACCATTGATGACATGGTCGGTCAGGCCCACAAACTGAAAGTCAGAAGCGATACCGAACACTGGAAGTATCACAACCTTGACTTGAGTCCGCTGCTGTATATGGAGTCACCAAGAAGCGATGATGGCATTTTCTGCCAGACCACTCAGAATCATGCTCTGGAAAATATCTTAGATCGCCAGCTCATTCAGATCGCCCAACCTGCCTTAACGCAGGGGAAAGCCGTTCAGGCAGCCTTCCCGATCCGCAATACCGACCGGAGTACCGGCACCATGCTCTCGAATGAGATTTCGAAAGTCTATCGCGATCAGGGGTTACCTCAGCTCATGCAAGTGAAATTTACCGGCTCTGCCGGCCAGTCTTTCGGTGCATTTCTGAGTCCAGGCGTTCAGTTCGAAGTTGAAGGCGACGCAAATGACTACTGGGGCAAAGGTTTATCCGGTGGCACACTGATTCTTTATCCAAACCACAATACATCTCTTGTTCCTGAAGAGAATATCGTGGTCGGTAATGTCTGTTTCTACGGCGCCACATCCGGTGAGTCTTACATTCGGGGGAAAGCCGGTGAGCGTTTCTGTGTCAGAAACTCCGGTGCCCGTGTCGTGGTTGAAGGCATTGGTGATCACGGTTGTGAATACATGACGGGCGGTGTTGCTGTCATCTTAGGTTCAACCGGCCGTAATTTCGCAGCCGGCATGAGTGGCGGCGTCGCCTATGTCTGGGATACCGACGGTGATTTCCAGAATAAACTCAACGCTGAACTGGTTGATCTGGATCCACTGGATCAAGAGGATATCGATTTGCTCGAGACTATGCTCAACAATCACATCCGTTTCACCGGGAGTGAAGTGGCACTGCGCTTTATGGATAACTTTGAGCAGAACCTGCAATCTCTGGTGAAAGTCATGCCGAGAGATTACAAAGCCGTCCTGCAAAAACAACAAGCAGCACAACAAGTACCGACAACGGAAGCGGAGGCCGTGTAATGGGAAAACCAACTGGATTTTTAGAACATGGCCGGGAGCTGCCTGCAAAAGTGGCACCGGAAGTCAGACTCAAGCACAACCAAGAGTTTGTGCTCAATGATGAGTTCGGTGACAAAATTAATACGCAGGCTTCTCGCTGTATGGATTGTGGCGTGCCCTTCTGTCACAGTGGCTGCCCGATCGGCAACATCATTCCTGAATTTAATGATGCGGTTTACCGGAACAGCTGGCAAGAAGCATGGCAAATTCTCAGTTCAACCAATAACTTCCCGGAATTTACCGGCCGCGTGTGCCCGGCGCCCTGTGAAAGTGCATGTGTGTTGGGGATCAATCAGGATCCGATTACTATCTGTAATATCGAGAAAACGATTGTCGAAACGGCTTATCGCGAAGGATACGCTCAACCGAAAACCCCACGCAGCCGTACCGGCAAAACCATTGCGATTATCGGCTCCGGCCCGTCGGGATTATCCGCTGCCGAGCAGCTCAATAGTGCCGGTCACACGGTCACTGTGTATGAGCGGGATGAGAAAGTCGGTGGATTACTGCGGTTTGGGATACCGGACTTTAAACTTGGTATGGACATTATTGATCGCAAGATCGAGTTGATGCGTCAGGCTGGTATCAAATTTGTTGTCGATGCCCATATTGGGGTCAACATCAATGCTCAGCAACTGCGTCAGGAATATGATGTGGTTCTGCTGACTGGTGGCTCGACCGTCCCTCGCGATCTGCCGATTCCGGGCCGAGACTTGAACGGTGTTTATTTTGCGATGCAATTTCTTGCTCAGAATAATCGCCGCGCCAACAACATGGATCTCAAAAGCGAAGACATCCACGCGAAAGGGAAACATGTGGTCGTGATCGGTGGTGGCGATACAGGCTCCGACTGTGTCGGAACCTCAAACCGTCACGGGGCAGCAAGCATTACTCAGGTTGAGATCATGCCAATGCCACCGGAGAAACGTCCGGCTAATATGCCGTGGCCGCAATATCCGATGATTCTTCGCACTTCGACTTCTCATGAAGAAGGGTGTGACCGTCACTGGAATATCCTGACCAAAGCATTTATCGGCAATGAGCAAGGTCAAGTAACGGGGCTGAAAGTTGCCGACATCGTTTGGCAACCAGCCAAGGCCGGTGAACGTCCGACTTACGAGGAAGTCGCTGGCAGCGAACGGGTCATGCCATGTGATATGGCATTTCTGGCCATGGGCTTTCTTCACCCTGAACCGCATGGTGTGCTGGCCCAGTTGGACATTGCGCTTGACGAGCGTGGTAATGTGGCGACAACGGATTACCAAACCAATCAGGCTGGTGTGTTTGCCGCTGGTGATATGCGTACAGGACAATCGCTGGTCGTCCGGTGTATCAATGAAGGGCGCGAATGTGCCCGTGCCATTGATGGCTATCTGATGGGTGAAACGAACCTCGAAGCCAGAGCGGATTCTCTGATGCGCTCGGCCTAAATCATCATATATCGACCTCTCTGTCTCCCCCAATCTGACGGAGGGGTCGCCTCAACCAGCGACGCCTGAATACCGCCCTATCAGACACATTTCCCGCTTAAACCTGAGACATATCAACCACTCATAATCGTTACTTATTCACCAACGTCATTTATTGCCGCAATTTTCTATGAATCACTTGATCTTTGGTTCTATAAAGGATAGCGTTTAACCTCGCATTGTTTTGGGCGCTCAATTGAATGTATTTTTAACCCAATTTAATGCATAAAGATTCAAAAAAATAACAACAACATAGAATAGTTAGTCATTCACTGTCGAAGACAGAACGCAAAGGGAGACTTGCAATGGCTCTATATGATCCAAGTCTTGAGAGAGATAACTGTGGGTTTGGCCTGATCGCGCACATGGAAGGTCAGGCGAGTCACAAACTGGTTCGTACAGCAATTTCAGCACTGGACCGCATGACACACCGTGGCGGTATCGCAGCCGATGGTAAAACGGGAGATGGCTGCGGTTTACTCCTGCAAAAACCAGATTCTTATCTCAGACACATTGCACAAGAACAAAACTGGAAGCTGAGCAAACAATATGCTGTCGGGATGATTTTCCTGAGCCGGGATCCGGTAAAAGCACAATCAGCCTGCGACATTATCAATCAAGAACTCGCTCAGGAAACTCTCTCCGTGAGCGGGTGGCGTCAAGTGCCAACCAACCCAGACGTGCTCGGGCCTATCGCAGCCCAATCATTACCGGATATTCAACAAGTCTTTATTTCTGCACCAGCCGGATGGCGGCAGCAGGATATTGAACGACGCCTGTATATCGCCCGACGTCGTATCGAGAAAAAAATCACCGATGATGCTGATTTCTACATCTGCTCACTGTCTACTCAGGTCATCGTCTATAAAGGGCTGTGTATGCCCGCAGATTTGCCCCGTTTCTATCTGGATCTCGCAGATTTACGGATGGAATCGGCTATCTGTCTGTTCCACCAGCGCTTCTCAACCAACACACAACCACGCTGGCCACTGGCTCAGCCTTTCCGCTATCTGGCTCATAACGGTGAAATCAACACCATTGAAGGGAACCGTCAGTGGGCAAGAGCAAGAGCGTATAAATTCGTTTCACCTTTATTGCCAGACCTCCAGTCAGCGGCTCCGTTTGTCAACGAAACCGGCTCTGACTCATCAAGTCTCGATAATATGTTGGATCTGTTCCTCGCCGGTGGCATGGATCTGTTCCGGGCGATGCGGATGCTCGTGCCGCCAGCATGGCAGAACCATCCGGATATGGATTCGGAGTTACGCGCATTCTACGATTTTAACTCCAAGCATATGGAACCATGGGATGGCCCGGCCGGGATAGTCCTGTCTGACGGACGTCATGCAGCCTGCAACCTCGATCGCAATGGACTGCGACCAGCCCGTTATGTGATCACCAAAGATAAACTCATTACGCTGGCGTCAGAAGTCGGTATCTGGGATTACGCACCGGATGAGGTCGCGACCAAAGGTCGGGTTGGCCCCGGAGAATTGCTGGTGATTGACACCAAAACAGGCAAGCTGTGGCAATCGTCAGAAATCGATAACGAACTGAAGAGTCGCCACCCTTATCAAGAGTGGCTGGAACATAACGTTTATCGCCTCAAGCCATTTGCAGAATTGGGTGACGATCAAATTGGTCAACGTGATTTTGATAATGCACAACTGAAGATTTATCAGAAACAGTTTGCCATGACCAATGAAGAAATGGATCAGATCCTGCGGGTATTAGGCGACATGGGACAGGAAGCTGTTGGCTCAATGGGTGACGATACCCCAATGGCTGTGCTTTCCTCCAAAGAACGTCTGATCAGTGACTACTTCCGGCAAAAATTTGCGCAGGTGACCAACCCACCGATCGATCCATTACGTGAAAAACATGTGATGTCGCTGGCAACCAGTATCGGTCAGGAGATGAATGTCTTCTGCGAAACCGATGGTCATGCGCACCGGGTAACATTTGATTCACCGGTACTGCTCTATTCCGACATGCAGCAGCTATTAAGTCTGGATGACGAGCACTATAAAAACACCATCTTTGATATCAACTACGATCCACAGGAAAAAGATCTCAAACAAGCGATTCTTGACCTGTGTGACGCTGCCGAACAAGCCGTGCGTGATGGAACCGTCCTGATCATTTTATCGGATCGAGCGATCACCAAACATAAACTACCGATCCCTGCCGCGATGGTTGTCGGTGCTGTTCAGACCCGGCTGGTCAATACCCAGTTGCGTTGTGATGCCAATATTATTGTCGAAACGGCAACCACCCGTGATCCACACCAATTTGCGGTACTGTTGGGCTTTGGTGCGACAGCGATTTACCCCTACCTCGCTTATGAAGTGCTCAGCAAAATGCTGGATGAAAGGGTGATCGACAAGAGTTATCGGGAAGTGATGCAAAACTATCGTTACGGCATCGATAAAGGCCTGTATAAAATCATGTCGAAAATGGGCATCTCAACCGTTGCTTCTTACCGTTGTTCCCAGCTTTTCGAAGCCGTCGGACTACACCGGGAGCTGGTTGATCTCTGTTTCCACGGTGTCGCCACCCGGATTCAGGGTGCGAGCTTCGCGGACTTCCAACAGGATCTGTTTAACCTGTCACGTAAAGCCTGGGCAAAACGCAAATCAATTGAACATGGTGGACTGCTGAAATTTGTCCACGGTGGTGAATACCACGCATATAACCCCGGTGTTGTGAATCATCTGCAAGCTGCGGTTCGTTCCGGTGAGACGCAGGACTATCAACAGTTTGCCGCACAAGTCAACCAACGCCCGGTGGCGATGTTACGTGACTTGATGAAACTGAAAAAATCAGACACACCACTCGCACTGGAGAAAATTGAACCAGCGACAGATCTGTTTAAGCGCTTCGATTCTGCCGCGATGTCAATCGGTGCGCTCAGTCCGGAAGCGCACGAAGCGCTGGCAACGGCCATGAACCGTTTAGGCGGTCATTCAAACTCTGGTGAAGGGGGTGAAGATCCACGCCGTTTCGGTACCGAGCGTAACTCTCGCATCAAACAAGTTGCCTCAGGACGCTTTGGGGTAACACCTCATTATCTGACGAATGCCGATGTCTTGCAGATCAAAGTGGCTCAAGGTGCGAAACCCGGTGAAGGCGGTCAGTTACCCGGTCATAAAGTGACGGCTGAAATTGCCCGTCTGCGCCACTCAGTCCAAGGCGTGACCCTGATTTCACCGCCACCGCACCACGACATCTACTCAATCGAAGATTTAGCCCAACTGATCTTCGATCTGAAGCAAGTCAATCCCAATGCACTGGTCTCGGTAAAACTGGTTTCCGAACCGGGTGTCGGCACCATCGCAACCGGCGTTGCCAAAGCCTATGCCGACTTGATTACGATCTCCGGTTATGACGGTGGAACGGCAGCCAGCCCGCTGACGTCAGTCAAATATGCCGGTAGCCCTTGGGAGCTGGGGCTTGCAGAAACACAGCAAGCACTGGTGGCAAATGGCCTGCGCCATAAAATCCGCCTTCAGGTCGATGGCGGTCTGAAAACCGGATTAGATGTGATTAAAGGGGCGATTCTGGGGGCAGAA
Organism: Vibrio spartinae; assembly: GCF_024347135.1. Taxonomy (NCBI): domain Bacteria; kingdom Pseudomonadati; phylum Pseudomonadota; class Gammaproteobacteria; order Vibrionales; family Vibrionaceae; genus Vibrio; species Vibrio spartinae. Next base: position 3,084,469 of record NZ_AP024907.1, read on the forward strand.
AGCTTTGGATTTGGTACATCACCAATGATTGCCATGGGATGTAAATTCCTGAGAATCTGTCATCTGAATAACTGTGCAACAGGGGTCGCCACTCAGGATGAAACCCTGCGTCGGGATTATTTCAAAGGATTACCGGAGATGGTGATCAACTACTTCACCGGATTAGCCAATGAAGTCCGTGGCTATCTGGCTGAATTAGGTGTTGAGAAATTAACCGATCTCATCGGACGTACCGACCTGTTGGAAGTGGTTGAAGGCTTGACGGCCAAGCAGACCAAACTGGATCTGTCCGGCATTCTGGAGGCACCGGTGTCTCCTGCAGGTCACCCACTGTTCTGCACAGAACCCAATACACCATTTGATAAAGCTGCGCTCAACCAAAAAATCGTTGAGGATGCACTCAGTGCTGTTGAAAGCCAGCAATCGCTGAACCTGTACTACGACATCATCAACACCGATCGCTCTGTCGGCGCCCGGTTGTCCGGAGAAATCGCCAAACGTTACGGTAACCAAGGGCTGGCGGCATCGCCAATCCGGATTTACTTACAAGGGACTGCCGGACAGTCGTTCGGTGTCTGGAATGCCGGCGGAGTGGAGCTTCATCTGACGGGTGATGCGAACGACTATGTCGGCAAAGGCATGGCAGGCGGTAAAATTGTTATCAAGCCGCATTTGGGCACAGCTTTCAAATGCAATGAAGCAACCATCATCGGGAACACCTGCTTATACGGTGCAACCGGCGGTAAACTGTTCGCTGCCGGTAAAGCAGGCGAACGTTTCGGAGTTCGTAACTCCGGAACCATTGCGGTGATTGAAGGCGCTGGCGATAACGCCTGTGAATACATGACCGGTGGCGTGGTGGCAATACTGGGGGCTACCGGGGTGAACTTCGGTGCCGGAATGACCGGTGGGTTTGCCTATGTCCTCGATGAGAACGAAGACTTCCAAGGCCGTGTGAATAATGAATCTGTTGAAACGATTTCGCTGCAAGAACTCTACATTCATCAGGAACATTTACGTGGTTTAATTGCAGAACATCTGGAGAAAACCGGCTCCGTTCACGCTGAATCGATCTTAGCGAATTTCGATGCGTGGATTCCGAAGTTCTATCTCGTTAAACCACAAGCGGCTGATCTGCAAACACTGCTGGGGCATCAAAGCCGCAGTGCTGCAGAACTTCGCGTTCAAGCACAATAATTGGAAGGAGCCAGATTATAATGAGCCAGAACGTTTATCAGTTCATTGATGTCAATCGAGTCGATCCGGCCAAAAAGCCGCTCAATATACGCAAAATAGAATTCGTTGAAATCTATGAACCATTTACCCGCCAACAGGCAACTGCTCAGGCAGATCGCTGTCTCGACTGCGGTAACCCTTATTGTGAATGGAAGTGTCCGGTCCATAACTACATCCCTCAATGGCTAAAACTGGCCAATGAGGGCCGGATTATCGAAGCCGCGGAACTCTCACATCAAACCAATAGCCTGCCGGAAGTGTGTGGCCGGGTTTGTCCCCAAGACCGTCTGTGTGAAGGGTCTTGTACGTTGAATGACGATTTCGGTGCCGTCACCATTGGTAATGTTGAAAAATATATTACCGATAAAGCCTTCGAAATGGGCTGGAAACCCGACCTTTCTCAAGTCGAGTGGACAGACAAAAAGGTGGCAATTATCGGTGCCGGTCCCGCAGGTTTAGCGGCAGCGGATGTGTTGGTCAGAAACGGTGTCAAAGCAGTCGTCTTTGATCGCTATCCGGAAATCGGCGGATTGCTCACTTTCGGAATTCCGTCATTCAAGCTGGAAAAAGAAGTGATGCAAAACCGACGTCGCATCTTTACCGAAATGGGGGTTGAATTTCGCTTGAATACCGAAGTTGGTAAAGATGTCGAACTTCAATCGTTAATCGACGAATACGATGCGGTGTTCCTTGGCGTCGGCACCTATAAAAATATGCGTGCCGGACTGGACAATGAAGATGCCAACGGCGTGTACGATGCTTTGCCGTTCCTGGTGTCCAATACCTATCGGGTCATGCAGTTGGAGGATCCTCAACCCTTCATTGATATGGCCGAAAAAAAAGTGGTCGTCCTCGGTGGCGGCGATACAGCTATGGACTGTGTCCGAACGTCTATCCGTCAACAGGCAACCCATGTGATTTGTGCCTACCGACGCGATGAAGAGAACATGCCGGGCTCACGTCGTGAAGTTAAAAATGCCAGAGAAGAAGGCGTCGAGTTCATGTTCAACCTGCAACCACTCGGTATCGAAGTCGATAGCCGTGGTCAGGTCACCGGTGTCAAAGTTGTCAAAACAGCGCTGGGGGAACCGGATGAAGCCGGGCGGCGACGTCCTGAACCTGTCCCTGACAGTGAACATGAGCTTGCTGCCGATGTGGTCATTATGGCATTTGGCTTCCAGCCTCATGCGATGCCTTGGCTTGAGCCTTTCGGTGTCGAGCTTGATCAATGGGGCCGCCTCAAAGCACCGGATAACGGTCAGTACCCTTATCAGACCACCAATGAAAAAATCTTCGCCGGTGGTGATGCAGTTCGCGGTTCCGATCTGGTTGTAACGGCCATAGATGAAGGCCGCAAAGCAGCCGATGGTATCCTCGATTACTTGGATGTCTGATTTCGTCGCCGTCACGAGCATGTCATTCAAAACACATGTTTGAGAACACAAGTTATTATCTCCCGGCACTGGCTTCAGTGCCGGGATTTTTTTGCGCTGGATTCCGGCCCGGATAACTAGTTGAATCCCAAAAAATCATGCTAAACTCAGCGCTAATCTGAATAAAGAAAAGAGACTTGATATGAAAATTGGCATCATTGGCGCAATGGAGCAAGAAGTTGCAGTTCTCAAATCGTCAATCCAGAATCTGCAAGAAGAACAAAAAGGCGGCTGTACCTATTACTCTGGTCAAATCAACGGCTTGGACGTAATCCTTCTCCAGTCAGGTATCGGTAAAGTTGCAGCGGCAGTCGGCACTGCCTTGTTGTTAGAACTCTACAAACCCGATGTTGTCATCAATACAGGTTCAGCCGGTGGTTTTGATCCATCACTGGCGATGGGTGATGTGGTCATTTCCACTGAAGTCAGACACCACGATGCAGATGTCACTGCTTTTGGCTATGAAATCGGTCAAATGGCGGGCCAGCCGGCAGCTTTCCAAGCCGATGAAACATTAATTCAACTGGCAGAAGATGCACTCGCACAGTTGGGAGATAAACATGCGGTCCATGGGCTGATTTGCACCGGTGATACTTTTGTCTGCCAGCCAGAAAAACAGGCATTCATCCGCCAAAACTTCCCGCAAGCGATTGCTGTTGAGATGGAAGCCTCTGCGATAGCTCAGACATGTCATCAGTTTAAAACACCGTTTGTGGTGGTCCGGGCAATCTCTGATGTCGCCGACAAAGCGTCACCAATGTCGTTTGATGAGTTCTTACCGCTCGCGGCTGCAAGCTCTTCAGAAATGGTACTGAAGATGCTAGAACGTCTGCGTCAGGCATAATCGAGCCCTATCCGCCACTTATGAATCATGTTCAAGAATTACTGCAAACCCAAAGTGCGCTCCTCATCATGTGGGGAGCGTTGTTGATCCATCTCATATTGCCTTTGCCAAGAACGGCTCATCCGGCGCTTTTGTGGCACAAGTTTGCAGAAATTCTGGCAGAAAAGGTCAATACGCAGGGCAGCTATGCACAGCGGACACTGTCCGGCATATTAGCCACATGTTTGATGCTCATTCCGGCACTGATGGTTCTGGTTGCCCTGGAGCCATTGGTCTGGCAGCCTGAACTCTATCACCTGCTGTTATTAATTCTGGCTCTTGACTGGCGAGGATTAACCACCTTGAGTAAGCCGCTGTTTCAGGCGCTGGCGGTACAGGATAAACCCCAAGCCCGCCAGTTACTCGCGGAACGGCTGAATCGTCAGACTGAGACGTTGTCAGTGGTTGGATTAGGCAAGGCAAGTGCGGAGTTACTGATTGTCGGTCAAGCCCGTCAGGTTATCACAGTCCTGTTCTGGTATGGCTTACTGGGTGGTATCGGCGCATTCATGTATCGTCTGATTGTCGAACTGAGCCGTGTCTGGTCACCGTCTGTGCCGGCCAACTATCCTTTTGGTCTGGCAGCAAGTCGCCTCAATGTTTGGTGTGAATGGATCCCGGCCCGTCTCTTTGCGCTGTTACTGATGGCGGGGCAGAGTCTGTCATCAACCTGGACTCAGACTCGTCGGCAAAGTTGTACTTGGCCGTCCCGAAATATTGGTTGGCTCCTATGTTCTGTCGGACATAAACTCAATCTTTCACTCGGCGGACCGGCCATTTATGAGGGCAAAAAGAGTGTCCGGGCTAAACTCGGTGGCAGGGTTATCCCGTCGGTCTTACATCTGTCCCAGATCCAGAAACTACTCAATCAACGCACTTATATTTGGATCGGTATCGAAAGTCTGCTGATATTGATTGCTGCACAACTGCTCTAAATAATAAATAGCCCAGTTTATAAAACGCATTCGTAAATCATCTCAATCACAAGGTTGCCACATGTTGATTCACCGACTTTATTTATTCACGTTGCTGCTTTGTATCCCGGGGCTCATAATGGCAGCGACATCGGTTCAGCGTATTATTACCCTTGCACCGCATGCCACCGAACTCGCCTATGCTGCCGGTCTCGGTGACAAAATTGTGGCCGTGAGTGATTACAGTGACTACCCGCCTCAAGTGAAGAACTTACCGAAAGTTGCGAACTATAAGGGCATCAAGATTGAAAAAATCCTCAGCCTCAAACCCGATTTGGTGATCATCTGGCCGGATGGCAATCCGCCCCGGGAATTACAAAAATTAAAACAGATGGGGATCCGAACCTACCCTTCTCAAATTCACCGACTGACCGATATTGCAGATAACATCGAGGCGCTCAGCCAATATGCAGATAACCCGCAAATTGGTCGTAAAAACGCGCAACAATTTCGCCAGAAGCTGACAGCGCTCAAACAGCGATATCAACATGTCCGCAAGGTTCGCTTCTTCTACCAGCTCAGTGAGAAACCCATCATCACCATCGCTCAAGATCACTGGCCCAGTGAAGTGTTTGAGTTTTGTGGCGGAGAAAATGTATTTAAAAATAGTCCGGCTCCCTACCCGCAAGTGAGCCGAGAGCAAGTATTACTGGCACGGCCTGACGTCATTTTCAATTCCCGTCATGCGCTTGAAAATCTAAATATGTGGGCAGACTGGCAGCGTATTCCAGCCGTTCGCTTACATCATGTCTGGACGCTGAATTCAGACTGGCTCAATCGCCCCACCCCCAGAACCATTCGGGCGATTGAAGAGGTCTGTGATTACCTTGATGAGGCCAGAAAAAGTAACCCCGACCTGAGCCACTGAAAAGCCGGGTTATAAAACTATCGGTTGACACCTTTTTCCCGTACAATGCGCCCTGTTTTTGTCTATACCTAAAAAATAATAGCGCTGTGCGCAAGTAATATTGTGGACCCACTCAACGTATGTTTCTTTATCTGATCGATTTATTCGGAACAATCGTATTTGCCATTTCCGGTGTGCTGTTAGCAGGCCGTTTAAAAATGGATCCATTCGGTGTTGTCGTACTTGCCAGTGTTACCGCAATTGGTGGCGGAACCATGCGCGATATCGCTTTGGGCGCGACCCCGGTGTTCTGGATTACCGATACCACCTACCTTTGGGTCATTCTTGCCACCAGCTTCCTGACAATGTTAATCATCCGTCGCCCCAAACGCCTCTCTTGGTGGGTACTGCCAGTCTGCGACGCGATTGGATTAGCGGTATTTGTTGGCATTGGCGTCGATAAATCAATGCTTTATCAGGAGTCGTCACTGGTCGCAATTATTATGGGCGTTCTGACCGGATGTGGTGGCGGTATCGTTCGGGATATTCTTGCACGGGAAATACCGATGGTGCTGCGCAGCGAAGTGTATGCCACCGCCTGTATCGTCGGCGGTATTTTCCATACCACGGCACTACAAATGGGCTACGACCACAATACGGCATTCTTATCCGGGGTCCTCTCAACCCTGATCATTCGTCTTGGCGCAATCCGTTGGCACCTATCACTACCGGTTTTTGCGATTAATCGATAGCATTTTTGTCATGAATCACTCGTTTTAGCATCGACCAGTCGTCTCCCTGTCCGTTACGGACAATTTTCCCGATCAAACATTCCTTTATCGCAATCAGAGACAGCTTTCGCTAAAGTAAGCGCATGCTCTCTTTGATTGATTCTGAAAACTATGTTGCTTGAAGGTATTGAAACACTCCTCATTCTCAGCAAAGAAAAGACCATGAGCCGGACCGGCAGCGTGCTGTATATTAGTCAATCTGCCGTCAGCAAGCGCATTGCTAATTTAGAAAACCGACTGGACAAGAAACTGGTGGTTCCCGATGGGCGACACATCAAACTCACAGCGGACGCTCAGGCATTAATCGAGCGTGTGGGTCCGAGCTTTCACGAATTAAGCGGACTGATATTTGAACAACAGGCACTGGAAGAGCATACACTGATCCGGTTTGATTGCTCAGAAACACTGGTAGCGGGGTTGCTCAGCCATGTGATGGGAGAATATTTCAGTCATGACCACAAAATTACCATCACTACGAACCACACGCCAAGAATCGTTGAACATGTCCGGTCAGGCAAAGCAACACTTGGGCTTTGTGCCGGTTACCTGCCCGGAAATCATGGTCTGCAAACATTTCATCTCTATAATGAACCGGTTTTCATTGTGAGTCAGGCACCGTTACAGCAACTCCCCCAACAAATTATCACCACGGATCTGTCTAACAGTGCGAACACTTATCAGGCATCCGTGCTGGAGCATCTCGCGATTACCCCCATCATGGAAATGGATTCATACACAGCCGCGGCACAACTGGCGTTAAAGGGAGTCGCACCAGCTTTAATTCCACTGTCTATCGTACACACCCTGTCGATCGCGCCCCGTTACTGCTTCAGCTTTGATGAACTTCAGCCATTATTCCGACCGATTCATCTCTGTTTGAGGGCAATGACCTACCGTTCTCCACGGATCAGAACACTGATAGCAGCCATTGTTGATGCTGTTCCCAAAGTAACTTCAGTGCCATCGACAAAGACATGAAAATAACCAACGGCCGAATCCATTTCTGACCTTTATTCATGACGATACGAGCGCCGACTCGCGCGCCGATAAATTGTCCGACAGCCATCACCAATCCAATTTTCCATATCGGTAATCCTGCTGCCAAAAAGAAAATCAACGCTGCAATATTCGATGTAAAATTCAGCACTTTTGCGCGCGCTGTCGCTTCAATAATCGACAATCGGCCAATAACGACAAAGCAAACGGCAAAGATCGCCCCGGTTCCCGGACCAAAGAAACCGTCATAGAACCCGATACTTGTTCCGACCAGCAAAGCAAATAATCCATCGGATAAAGCCGCTTGTTTATTCGTCTCAGCCTTGGCTTGAGGGGCCAGTAAAAAATACAGCGAAATGACAATCAATAAGCCGGGAATCAGGCTGGTCAGTAACTCACCATCAAGAATCTGTACTAATTCAGCACCGATAGCAGCACCGGTAAAAGTACAAACAATGGCCAACCACATTTGCCGGAGCGAAACCAAACCATGACGAACGAAGTAAAATGTAGAAGAGAAGCTACCAAACGAACTTTGCAGTTTATTAGTTGCAATCGCTTGTGCAGGAGATATCCCCGTAGCCATTAACACCGGGAGTGTAATCAAACCACCACCACCGGCAATCGCATCAATGCATCCTGCCAGTGACGCAGCCACAAAAAGCAATGCCAGGATATCGATTGAAATTTCCATAGGATTCCTTAACCGATTAGATAAGGCTCAAAATTACCATTTAAAAATAAACAGATATAGTGAAAACTCGGACAGCGTCCTATTCCATATATTCATCATTGCGTTTGATGCACAGATGAACATATCACGATCAAAAAACCCGGGGAAATCCCGGGTTTTGATAACACTCAACAATGGACGAGTGATGGATTAAGCATGTCTGACTTGCTCGTGCATTTCTTGTACGGAAATGACAGAAGCTTTCGGGTCAGCGGTGTGCCCCATCGCCGTCGCAAATGCAGCGTTCAGGGTCGTTGCATAATTCACTTTCTCAGCCAACGCACCGCGGCGGAGAACTTTTGAATCTTCAATGGCCTGACGCCCGGAAGCAGTATTGATAATGTAGGTATATTCATTGTTCTTGATCCGATCAAGAATATGAGGTCGACCTTCATGAACCTTGTTCACCAGCCGAGGATTGATCCCGGCTTCACCAAGAACGACTGCCGTACCATGTGTCGCATCCAACTGATAACCTAATTGAATCAACTTCTCGGCCAAAGCAACCGCACGCTGCTTATCACTTTCGCGAACAGAAATCAGCGCGCGTCCACCTTCAGGGTAAACACAGCCACATGCTAACTCTGCTTTTGCAAAAGCCTCGGCAAATGTGCGTCCGACACCCATCACTTCTCCGGTTGAGCGCATCTCAGGGCCAAGTAATGGATCAACACCCGGGAACTTGTTAAATGGCAATACCACTTCTTTCACCGAGTAATACGGGGGAATGATTTCTTGGGTAAAGCCTTGCTGTTCCAGACTCTGTCCGGCCATCACCCGCGCAGCAATTTTTGCCAATGGTGCACCGGTTGCTTTAGATACAAACGGCACTGTCCGTGCAGCACGTGGGTTAACTTCGATGAGATAAACTTCGTTGTTTTTGACCGCAAACTGCGTATTCATCAGTCCACGTACACCCAGTTCAAACGCCAGCTTTTCAACCTGCTCACGCATCACATTCTGGATATCCAGGCTCAGCGTATAGGCAGGCAATGAACATGCTGAGTCACCTGAGTGAACACCGGCCTGTTCAATATGCTCCATGATGCCACCGATAACGACACGTTCACCATCGCAAATCGCATCAATATCGACCTCGACGGCATCATCAAGGAAATGATCCAGCAAAACCGGAGACTCATTGGACACACTGACCGCATCATTGAAATAACGACGCAAATCTGCTTCATCATAAACAATTTCCATCGCACGGCCACCGAGCACATAAGACGGACGAACAACCAGTGGGAAGCCAATTTCTTTGGCTTTATCGACGGCGTGCTCTAGTGCTGTAACGGTTGCATTTTCAGGCTGCTTGAGACCTAAACGCTCAACAGCGTGTTGGAAACGCTCCCGGTCTTCAGCACGGTCAATTGCATCCGGGCTGGTACCGATGATCGGCACACCGGCAGCTTCTAAGGCACGAGCCAGCTTCAGCGGTGTTTGACCACCATACTGAACGATAACACCCGCAGGTTTCTCAACACGGGCAATTGCTAAAACATCTTCCAGAGTCACGGGCTCAAAGTAGAGACGATCCGAAGTATCGTAGTCGGTTGAAACCGTTTCAGGGTTACAGTTAACCATGATGGTTTCATAACCGTCTTCCCGTAATGCCAATGAGGCATGAACACAGCAATAGTCGAATTCAATGCCTTGGCCAATACGGTTCGGACCACCGCCCAACACCATGATTTTCTGATTATCCGTTGGATAAGCTTCACATTCTTCATCATATGAGGAGTACATATAAGCGGTTGAAGAAGCAAATTCAGCGGCGCACGTATCGACACGCTTATAGACCGGGTGGATGTCGAACTGATCGCGCAAGCGACGAATTTCATGTTCAGAAACCCCAACCAATGTCGATAAACGTGCATCGGCAAAGCCTTTACGCTTCATCCGCCGGAGTACATCTTGGGTCAGTCCGGCAAAACCATAGGTTTTAATCTCTGCTTCCAGCAGAATTAATTCTTCAATCTGCACAAGGAACCAACGGTCAATACCTGTCAGGTTAAAGATGGCGTCAACCGACATACCGGCACGGAAAGCATCACCGATGTACCAGATCCGCTCAGCACCGGCTTCTTTCAGCTCATGACGAATCTTCGTCAGTGCTTCCGGAGATGCCAGATCAACCATTTCATCCAAGCCATCAGCACCAACTTCAAGGCCCCGCAGTGCTTTTTGCAAAGACTCTTGTTGGTTACGCCCGATTGCCATCACTTCACCAACAGATTTCATCTGCGTGGTTAGCTTCGCATTCGCGCCAGCAAATTTTTCAAAGTTAAAGCGTGGAATCTTGGTGACAACATAGTCGATCGTCGGTTCAAACGATGCTGGCGTCGCTCCTCCGGTAATATCATTCATCAATTCATCAAGCGTGAAACCAACCGCAAGCTTTGCTGCAATCTTCGCAATCGGGAAGCCCGTCGCTTTCGATGCCAGTGCTGAAGAACGAGAAACCCGTGGGTTCATTTCAATGATCACCATCCGACCATCTTCCGGATTGATGCCGAATTGCACATTCGATCCACCGGTTTCAACCCCAATTTCACGTAATACCGCTAAAGAGGCGTTTCTCATCAGCTGGTATTCTTTATCAGTGAGAGTCTGAGCCGGAGCAACCGTAATTGAATCTCCGGTGTGAATCCCCATCGGATCAAAGTTTTCGATTGAACAGACGATGATACAGTTGTCGCTCTTATCCCGAACCACTTCCATTTCATACTCTTTCCAGCCAATCAGCGACTCATCAATAAGTAACTCATTGGTTGGAGAAAGATCTAATCCGCGGTGACAGATTTCTTCAAACTCTTCTTTGTTATAAGCGATACCACCACCGGTTCCCCCCATCGTAAATGAAGGACGGATAATACATGGAAAGCCGACTTTCTCGAGGACGCCGTAAGCTTCTTCCATGGTCTTTGCCGTATCGGCCCGAGGGCATTCCAAGCCAATCGACTTCATCGCAGCATCGAAACGAGAACGATCTTCAGCTTTATCAATCGCATCGGCAGTTGCCCCGATCATTTCAACACCGAACTCGGCCAGAACCCCTTGACGATCCAGCTCAAGCGCACAGTTCAATGCCGTCTGACCACCCATTGTCGGCAGAACAGCATCAGGACGTTCTTTTTCAATAATTTTACGGACAACTTCCCATTGGATCGGCTCGATATAGGTTGCATCAGCCATCTCAGGATCGGTCATAATCGTTGCCGGATTCGAGTTGACCAGAATAACCCGATAACCTTCTTCTCTCAGAGCCTTACATGCTTGTGCTCCGGAGTAGTCAAACTCACAGGCTTGGCCGATGACAATCGGGCCCGCACCTAAGATTAGAATACTTTGTATGTCACTACGTTTTGGCATCGTCTACTCGCTCCGAATTAAGCACGGTGTTGTTGGATAAGTTCAATAAAGTGATCAAATAGAGGCGCTGCATCATGTGGCCCGGGGCTCGCTTCGGGATGCCCCTGGAAACTAAACGCAGGTTTATCAGTACGATGAATGCCCTGAAGAGAACCGTCAAACAATGATTTATGGGTCGCTTTCAGCGTTGCCGGCAAACTGGTTTCATCCGCCGCAAAGCCGTGGTTTTGCGAGGTAATCATCACAACATTTCGCTCGATGTCTTTGACCGGATGGTTTGCACCATGGTGACCAAACTTCATTTTGATCGTTCCTGCACCGGATGCCAGCGCGAGAATTTGGTGCCCCAAACAGATACCAAAGAGTGGAATCCCTTTTTCCAAAAAGGCTTTTGTCGCGTCAATGGCGTATGTGCAAGGTTCCGGGTCCCCCGGTCCATTTGACAGGAAAATACCATCAGGATTCATGGCTAAAACCGTTTCCGCTGGGGTTTCTGCCGGAACAACGGTCAGACGGCATCCACGGTCAACCAACATCCGCAAAATATTTCTCTTGGCGCCAAAGTCGTATGCAACGACATGATAAGGGAGCTCACTTTCACTTTTAGCCTGAGGGAGTCCACTTGCCAAAGACCAAGATCCTTGTGTCCACTCATAAGCTTCTTTGGTTGTCACAACTTTGGCTAAATCCATGCCTTTCAGGCCGGGAAACTCTTTCGCTTTTGCAAAAGCAAGTGACTCATCCAAGTTATCACCTGCCATAATACAACCGCTTTGAGCACCTTTCTCACGAAGGATCCGAGTCAATTTTCGTGTGTCGATGTCCGCGATTCCAACGATATTTCGACCCTTCAGATACTCAGATAAACTTTGCTCACTTCTGAAGTTCGACGCAATCAATGGCAAATCACGAATAATGAGTCCTTGGGCATGAATGTCTGAGGATTCTTCATCTTCTGAGTTAGTGCCGGTATTACCAATGTGGGGATAGGTCAGTGTGACGATTTGTTGGGAGTAGGAAGGATCAGTGAGGATTTCTTGGTACCCCGTCATCGAGGTATTAAAAACGACTTCACCAACGGAGACGCCATCTGCGCCAATGGACAGTCCGTGGAACACTGTCCCATCTTCTAGGACTAACAGTGCTGACTTGCTCAAGACAACCTCCAGAATAAAAATGCAAAAAATTTAGATTAAACTGCAAATTTGCCTTCCTTAGTCACTATAGGTTAGGACCATAGTGTATTTCGGACAAATTAGACGCATCTTATAGATATCTGTGATTTGTGTCAATATTCAAAATTTATTAAATGTGTTTTTTACCGTGTTATATAAAAAAACAAAATGAACAGAGTAAAAAGACACATTAAATATGCATTATCAAACGACAAAAGGGAGACATAAGTCAAAAAAGGAGAAATGTATAAAAAGAACTCACAAAAAAAATAAACAAACTAACGCAATCGATAACGGAAGCATTAAAAGATAACTTTTCTTGCCTTTAACACCAATAAATTGTCATGTCTTTTATTATATAAAATAAAAGAGCCCCTCGCATGGCTGATGATAGAGCAAAAGTGAGATTTATAATTTGAGAAGAATCGAATGCGCCGGAGACATCCAGCGCATAATTATGTATTTAAAGTTGATTAAGAGAAAGGACATCCGTCATCGTATAAAAGCCAGCGGGTTTGTCTGATAACCAAATCGCAGCTTTCACGGCACCATTGGCAAAAGTCATCCGGTCAGAAGCTTTATGAGAAATCTCAACTCGCTCACCAAGATCAGCAAACATTGCTGTGTGTTCACCGACAATATCTCCGGCCCGAATCGTCGCGAAGCCTATTTCTTCCCGGCGTCTTTCACCCGTAATACCTTCTCTGGCATAGACAGCGACATCTTTCAGTTCATTGCCCATTGCATGAGCAATCGCCTCTCCCATCCCTAAAGCTGTCCCGGATGGTGCATCCACTTTGTGGCGATGGTGCGCTTCAACGATTTCGATATCACAGTAGCTGCCCATGACCTTGGCGGCCTTTTCCAGTAGTTTGAATACCAAATTCACGCCGACACTATAATTAGGAGCCATGATCACCGGAATCTCTTGTGCAGCCTGATGAATTTGTGCAATTTCAGAATCAGAAAATCCAGTTGTACCAATGACAATACTTTTGCCGTGCTTTTTACATAACGCGATATTTGCCAAGGTGCTCACGGGTGATGTGAAGTCAATAATGACGTCAAATTGATCAATTGCATTTTCCAGATTATCAACCAATGTGACACCAAAGTGCCCCTCACCACATAACTCTCCGATATCGACACCAACCAGTGATGATTCCGGACGCTCAGACCCCACACCGACAGTTGCGACATCATGATGATGTGTAGCTTTGACGAGGTTACGCCCCATGCGACCGGCAGCACCTGCTATTGCAATTTTAACCATTGCTAACTTCTCCATTCTACTCAGATACGAATCGAAAAATTCCATCCGTATTTCATATGTCTTGATTTATTTATCTAAACTAACAACATTCCATCAATGTGGCTAGGCTTGTTCACGCTTCATGGCCTAATATCGCTCTATTGACGCCAGTTCGGCTCAACGGGAAAAGTCATCAATGAGTTGTTCAACGATGGGCTGATTCGCTTCCGGAAATTGATAGTCAGTCAGTGCAGCAATAGAAACCCATTGCCCTTCCTGACCTTCTCTGCCATAAGGCGTGCCGGTAAAATCCGTCACCGAAATAAAGTCAAACACCAGTGACTTCTCCGGATAATCATGAGTCAGATGCTGATATGGATGTTGAACAACAACGTCAATGCCAATCTCTTCGTCTAACTCACGGTGAATCGCTGCTTCAATCGACTCCCCGCTCTCGACTTTGCCACCGGGAAATTCCCAAAATCCGCCTTTATGCAGATGCGCTGGCCGTTTGGTAATATAGACTTGTGATTGATCCTGATTGAAAATGATCGCAGCAACAATATGTGTTCTTTTCATACATCCCTCTGACACGCTGTAATCCATCGAGTCTAACGATAATTGCTTGGCAAAAAAAGAGCCGCTTGGTCAGCGGCTCTCTAACTATGTTGAATTTTTATGCAATACGTCCATGGCACTGCTTGTATTTTTTGCCGCTACCACATGGGCAAGGCTCATTACGTCCAACTTTTTTCTCTTCACGAACCAGTGGCTGATGGCCTTCTTGTGATTCGTCGCCTTGCAAGGTATCACTCGTAGCATGTTGAGCTTGCGCATGACGAGCCGCCTCTTCGACTTGAGCCTGACGACGAGCTTCCATCTCATCAACTTCTTCAGGTTGTTGAACCCGAACTTTTGACAGAATTGTAATCACATCAGATTTCAGAGAATCCAGCAGACCTTCAAACAGTTCAAACGACTCGCGTTTATATTCCTGCTTAGGATTTTTTTGTGCATAGCCACGTAAATGAATTCCCTGCCGTAAATGATCCATCGCTGCCAGATGTTCTTTCCATAATGTATCCAGCGTTTGTAGCATGACGGATTTTTCGAAATTACGTAGCACTTCCACGCCAACTAATGTCTCTTTCTCTTTGTAAACGTTGACGGCTTCTGTAATGATGCGCTCACGAAGCACTTCTTCATACAACTTATCATCTTCATCCAACCACGCCTGAATCGGCAAATTCAGATCAAAATCGTGCTTCAGGCGATTGTGTAATCCCTGAATATCCCACATATCTTCCAGAGACTGCGGTGGAATATATTCGTCAATGACAGCAGTGAACACATCGAAACGGTTCTGCTCGAGCATTTCCTGAATATCTTCCGCTTCCATCAACTCATCACGGAGCTCATAAACAACCTTACGCTGATCATTGGCAACATCATCATATTCCAGCAACTGCTTACGAATATCGAAGTTGCGTCCTTCGACCTTACGCTGTGCTTTTTCTATGGAGCGAGACAGCAGCTTGCTTTCAATTGCTTCACCTTCATCCATACCACTTTGAATCAGACCGGCCATTCGATCCGAAGTAAAGATTCTCAGCAGTGCGTCTTCCATTGAAAGATAGAAACGCGATGACCCCGCATCCCCTTGTCGGCCAGAACGTCCTCTCAACTGGTTATCGATCCGGCGGGATTCATGTCGCTCGGTACCGATAATATGCAAACCACCAGCTTCAAGTACCTGTTCATGTACTTTCTGCCACTCCGCTTTGATTTGGTCAATCTGTTCCTGAGTCGGGTTGTCCAGAGTATCAACTTTTGACTGCCAACTACCACCTAAGACGATATCTGTCCCACGACCAGCCATATTGGTTGCAATCGTAACAGAACCGGGCTTACCCGCTTCAGAAACAATTTCAGCCTCTTTTTCGTGAAACTTAGCATTCAATACATTGTGTTTTACTTTAGATTTTTTCAGCGCCTGAGACAGAAGCTCGGATTTCTCAATTGAAATCGTCCCCACCAAGATGGGCTGCCCTTTTTGTACCCGCTCTTTAATATCCTCAATGATCGCTGCAAATTTTTCGGTTTCAGTCCGGTAAACAACATCCGCCATATCATCACGGATCATCGGTTTATTGGTTGGAATCACCACAGTCTCCAAACCATAAATGGTCTGGAATTCGAATGCTTCTGTATCGGCAGTCCCTGTCATACCTGACAGTTTGTCATAGAGGCGGAAGTAGTTCTGGAAGGTAATCGAGGCTAATGTCTGGTTCTCATTCTGGATTTTCACCCCTTCTTTGGCTTCAACGGCCTGATGCAAACCATCAGACCAGCGACGACCGGCCATTGTCCGCCCAGTATGTTCATCAACAATAATCACTTCGCCTTCGTTTGAAACGATATAATCGACATCTTTCTCAAACAAAACATGCGCTCTAAGCCCTGCATTCACGTGATGGAGCAAGCTGATATTCGCTGGAGAGTATAGGGTATCCCCTTCATTCATCAGGCCATTTTTCACCAACAGTTCCTCGACATATTCTTGCCCGGTTTCTGTCAGGTAGACCTGTTTCACTTTCTCATCAACGGTGTAGTGTTCATCGCCACGGTACTCTTCCGAATCTTCCTTTTCTTGCCTTTTCAGCAAAGGAATCAAGGTATTAATACGAGTGTACAATTCAGAGCTATCTTCAGCAGGGCCGGAAATAATCAGTGGTGTTCTGGCTTCATCAATCAGGATAGAGTCCACCTCATCGACTATCGCGAAAAAGCGAGCTCGCTGAACACGGTCTTCTTTACGAAACGCCATATTATCGCGTAAGTAATCGAATCCGAACTCATTGTTTGTCCCATAAATAATATCGGCCAGATAGGCTTCTTGCTTCTCTTGAGGCATCATTCCGGGGACGTTGACACCAACGGTCATGCCCAAAAATTCAAACAGCGGCCGGTTGGTTTCAGCATCCCGTTTGGCAAGATAATCGTTCACGGTGACGACATGGACACCATGTCCCGGTAAAGCATTCAGGTAAGCGGCCAGAGTCGCTGTCAGCGTTTTCCCCTCACCTGTACGCATCTCGGCGATTTGCCCGCCATTAAGAACCATCCCACCAATCAGCTGAACATCAAAATGACGCATGCCAAACACGCGTTTCGATGCTTCGCGAACCGTTGCAAACGCTTCAGGAAGGAGTCGGTCGAGTGTTTCTCCCTGAGCCAAACGCTCCCGAAATTCAATCGTTTTCGCTTTTAAATCTTCATCAGAGAACGCTTCATAAGCAGGTTCATAATTATTGATTTCTTTAACAATTTTTCTCAGGCGTCGCAATGTTCTGTCATTGCGGCTACCAATAACCTTAGTCAGTAGCTTAGTTATCATTTTTATCCAAATCTCTCTGTGCTTAGATCATTTGAGATCTATTCTTGTTCCATCAGTCTCTACCCGTCATCAACTAAGTGTACTGAGATAAATCATGTCTATCCGATATTGAGGCTTATCGATGGTTTTTCAAGGCAATCCTTTTAAGAAGGATATAGTGTAAGGAATTTTTAGCCTGATCACCAATATCAGCAATGATTTGTTTGATTGCAATACTTAAAATCATTCATCAAACGAAGAAAGAAACACCGGACACGCCATTGACGAGCGATTTGAGATAGAATAGAACAGCAAAAGTGATGCAAATTGGATCCCATAATGAGAAACCACCGCCCGACTGCGACCAATGAATTAATCAGCAATTCAAAGCTGAAAGAAATTCAGAAACATGCTGAGTCAATCAATCAGCTCAGTCAGATTATTTTGCCACTGCTGCCAAGGGGCTCCCAGCCTTATGTTCGCGTGGCAAATCTTCGCCGCAGTCATTTAGTGCTGGAAGTGGCCAGTGCGGCAATCAAGATGAAAGTGGACTATGAGCGCTTACAAATCCTGAGTCATTTACGTAATCAGGGATTTGCTCACCTGATCAGTCTCGAAGTGGTGATCAACCCATCAATTTATCGAATCAAATCATCTTCAGATGAAGATAAAACGCCTAAAAATCCACGAATAATTTCTTCTCAAACAGCAGATCTACTCAAATGCATCGCGGATCATGCTTCACCGAAAGTGAAAAAAAGACTGGAAAATATTGCCTGTCTTGCCAACAAGAAAAACGAATAAGTCAGCGGCTCTCGCATATAAACAACAGCCTGATGCAAAAAAACCAGACACAAAGTCTGGTTTTTTTTTTACGAAAAAGATTGTCGATTAAGCCAGTACAGTACTCGGATCGGCAAAAGCAACCGGAGAACCAACGTCTTCACCAAACGTCGCCCATTCCCATGCTTCCTGGTCTGCTAGAAGTGCTCGTAATAACTGATTGTTCAGACCGTGTCCTGATTTGTAAGCTCTAAATTCACCGACGATAGAATGACCACACATGTATAGATCACCAATGGCGTCCAAAACTTTATGCGTGACAAATTCATTCGCAAAACGGAGTCCGTCTTCATTTAGAATTCGATAGTCATCCAGAACGATGGCACAATCGAAACTACCGCCCAGACAAAGATTCTGTGACTGTAGGTATTCAATATCACGCATGAAACCGAATGTTCTCGCCCGAGAAATATCCCGAACAAACGATTGAGATGAAAAGTCAAATAATAGACGTTGCTCATCGGATTCAATTGCCGGATGGTTAAAGTCAATCTCAAAATCCATCCGAAAACCTTGATAAGGAACGAGTTCGGCCCATTTATCACCATCCTCAAAACGAACAGGCTTCTTCACCCGAATGAATCGCTTCGGTGCATTCTGAACGTCAATCCCAGCTTGCTGTAAAAGAAATACAAACGGGCTGGCACTTCCGTCCATAATCGGAATTTCCGGTGCATCGACTTCAACCACTGCATTATCGATTCCCATCCCTGCCAGAGCTGCATTTAAATGCTCTACGGTAGAAATCCGGATGCCTTCGTCATTCACCAGCGCAGTACATAACATGGTGTCACGTACATCTTCTGGGTTTGCCGGAAAATCAACAGGTGGTGTTACGTCAGTTCGGCGATAAATGATACCGGTGTTTGCAGCGGCAGGGCGAAGAGTTAACGTGACTTTCCGACCAGAGTGAAGTCCCACCCCAGTTGTTTTCACTATCTCTTTCAACGTACGTTGTCTGATCATCTACTTGCCTCAATGTCAGTGCTACAAAACACGGCCAAAATAACTATTGGCCGCAAATAATATCACAATTGTGAGCGGTGTCAAATTATGATAAATCAATCAGCCTGACGACGTAAAAAAGCCGGAATATCGAGATAACCACTTTCTTTCTCTTTCGGAGCCGTACTCTGACCGGCGCCTTGAGAATTTGCCGATGAAGGCTGAGATTTTGACTCAACATTCCCCTGCAATTTCGATGCCGCTTTCTCTTCTGTCTTCGCAGCAACGTGAGAAGCACCGCTTTGCTGTGGTGATACGGCTTGCTGTTGAGTGCTAGCTGCTGCCTGAGCATTTGCTTTACCACCGGCAACGAGCGTGATATCTGGTTTCTTCTCATTGCCGATGCCTGTTGCAACAACCGTCACACGAATTTCATCAGCCATATCCGGGTCAAGCGAGGTACCGATAACAACGGTTGCATTATCTGAAGCAAATGCTTTCACCGTATTACCAACCGTCTCAAACTCATCCAGACGCATATCGAGACCAGCGGTAATGTTAACCAGTACGCCACGTGCGCCAGCAAGGTCGATATCTTCCAATAGCGGACTGGAGATAGCCATTTCAGCGGCTTCTTCTGCCCGGTCTTCGCCTTTTGCGACACCACTCCCCATCATTGCATGTCCCATTTCAGACATGACCGTTCTCACATCTGCAAAGTCCACGTTGATCATACCGGGGCGGGTAATCAATTCAGCAATCCCCTGAACTGCATTCTTCAATACGTCGTTCGCACTGCCAAAGGCTTCAAGTAACGTGATACCGCGTCCCAAGACCTTAAGCAGCTTCTCATTCGGAATCGTAATCAAAGAGTCAACATGTTTTGATAACTCTTCGATGCCTTGTTCTGCAAAGGCGAGTCGTTTCTTTCCTTCAAAGCTAAACGGCTTGGTAACTACAGCAACTGTTAACACGCCCAGTTCTTTTGCGACTTCAGCAATCACTGGCGCCGCTCCAGTACCGGTTCCGCCACCCATACCAGCTGCGATAAACACCATATCGGCACCTGTTAGGTATTCTTTAATTTTTTCTTTATCTTCAAGAGCAGCATCACGCCCTACTTGAGGATTTGCACCAGCACCTAACCCTTTGGTGATATCACCACCAATTTGAATGACAGCACTTACACTCGTCTTACGTAGTGCCTGTGCATCAGTGTTAACACTGATGAATTCCACGCCTTCGATGGATTCACGCACCATGTGTTCTACAGCGTTACCGCCGCCGCCGCCAACTCCAACGACTTTAATTACAGCATCGTCAGACATTTCCATCATCGGTTCAAACATGTGTTATCTCCGTTTTTCCTGCAACTCAGGTTAAAACTCTTTCTGTATCCAATTACGCAAACGACCAAATAGTCCGGACATCGATTGGCGTTTAGGTTCGCTATATTCTGTCTCATCACTAATTTGACTATCCCTTGCATAATGAAGTAAACCAACTGCCGTAGAATGATACGGCTCTTTTACGTAGTCCGTGAGTCCACTCACTTCAAGTGGTTTCCCAACACGGACCTGATTGCGGAAAACACGTTCCGCACACTCGACCAGTCCTTCAATCTGAGCGGCACCACCCGTCAAAACGACCCCTGCAGCTAAATGATGTTTGATCCCTTCGGATCGTAACTTTTCTTGCACAGTATCGATAGTCTGATGAACCAGTCCCATTAATTCAGTGTAGCGAGGCTCTATCACTTCCGACAGGGTTTGACGCTGCAAACTCCGGGAAGGACGTCCTCCGACACTGGGTACATTAACCGTGTCATCTTTACTGACTAACTCGCTCAATGCACATCCATATTTTACTTTTATCTCTTCAGCATCGCTGACGGGCGTCCCGAATGCAAATGCAATATCACTGGTCACAGCATTACCGGCATACGAAAAAACTTCCGTATGGCGTAGTGCTCCGCCGGTCCAGATTGCAATATCCATCGTTCCAGCACCGATATCGACCACACAGACACCGAGTTCTCGTTCATCTTCAGTGATCACGGCGTTGCTGGCTGCTAGTCCTGAATAGACCAACTGTTCAACTTTCAACCCACAACGCTCGACAGCCTTAATGATATTTCTAGCCATATCATTATGGCAGGAAATAAGATGCACACTGACTTCCATGCGCACGCCTGATAAACCAAGTGGATTTTTAATTCCTTCTTGGTAATCGATCGTAAACTCTTGGGGAATGACATGCAGGATTCGCTGCTCATCGCCAATCTTAATCGATTTCGCTGTATGAATCGCCCGATCCATATCTTCCTGAGAAACTTCTTCCTCAGAAATTGTGCCCATTCCCTTTTCAATCCGACTCGCAATATGTTTACCAGAGATTGATAAAAAAACATTGCTAATCTGACATTCCGCCATCAGTTCAGCTTGATCGATCGCTCGCTGAACGGACTTTACAACCGATTCCAAATCATTGACACCACCCTTATCCATGCCTCTGGATGGGCTTGTTCCTGCACCGATGATATTAATCTGCCCATCAGGCAATATTTCTCCGACCAAAGCAGAAACAGTTGCCGTGCCAACATCGAGACCTACAATTATGTTGTCATCGGTCATTTTTGTCATCCGTTGTATTCTCTTGTTCTAACTCTTGTTCCGAAAACCACCCGACAGCAGCTCCGGTATCATATCTGAGGTCAATATAGCTTATTTTTTCAGCTTTTTGACCAAAATAACGATAAAGTGCAACGAACCTCATGATTCGCTCCTTGATGGATTCTTTCCCCAGCTCAAGTCGAATACCGTTATCCAGTATTATCTGCCAAGCTCTTCGCTCATTGAGCAATAGAGAGGAAATATTCAATCCTAATTTTTGAAACTCAGGATTATATTTTCGCCACATATCAAGTACTTCAACCGACGAATTTTCAGGGCCATATAATTTGACATGTTCCCCTTGCACAACCCCTAAATCGCCATGAAATACCACACCATGTTCATCTAAAAGAGACTGACCATTCCATATCGCCTGAACTTGGTGTTCAGTCAGAAACACTTTAATCGTATCAGGCCATTGCTTACGAATCGACGCATGTTCAACCCATGGAATCATTTGAACACTACGTTGTAACTGATCCACATCCTGAGACATAAATGTTCCGACATGTTCCAACGAGGCAAACGCCTGCTGCACATCATGTGCCGTGACATACTTTAAGTGTCCCTGCAAAATAATTCGGGACAGTGGTAATCGGTCTTCATCCCACATCCAACTTAACGCTGAATAAAGTAACAATCCGATGAAGAAAGTCACCGAGAACAGAAAAATCCCACCCCAGACTCGTTCTCTGAGCCATGGCGACAGTGATAACTGATGGCTTTTCATTAATCTTTGCTTCATTCAAGTTCACCATCAGCCATCAATTGATTTTGTTGTTCCTGCTTTCGAATTACAATTGTGGCAAAACATTCACTATAACTTTCGGATTATACTGAGCTCACTCAAAGTATCAAATAAAGAAAAACAGAAATTTAGCTCTGATGCCAACTTCCACATTATTTGAAACGGATAAATATTAGTTTTTTATCCTACTTGTTGCATCTTATCGATATTCAACTGCAATGATGCTAATTGTCTCGCTACTTTGCCAATATCACCAGCACCTTGCGTCAACACTAAGTCACCATCTTGTAATACATTGGCGAGAACACTCGGTAACGTTTGACTATCGGGAACAAATATTGGGTCTATTTTGCCACGACTCCGAATCGTGCGGCATAATGAACGCCCATCCGCGCCGGCAATCGGTTTTTCGCCTGCCGGATAAACATCCAGCATAATCAACACATCAACCTGCTCAAGTACATTAGCAAAGTCATCGTATAAGTCTCGGGTGCGACTATAGCGATGCGGTTGAAAAATCATCACTAAGCGTTTTTCAGCCCAACCGCTTCTGGCAGCCTGAATCGTCACATCAACTTCTGTCGGATGATGACCATAGTCATCAACCAGCATCACTTCTCCTCGTCCAGAATCGAATACACCTAAGTGATCAAAGCGGCGACCGGTTCCCTGAGTACTTTCCATCGCTTTCAAAATCGCTTCATCACTAATGTCATCCTCAGTGGCAACAGCAATTGCTGCGGCTGCATTCATCGCATTATGACGGCCGGGAATATTCAAAGTAATCGATAAGTTCTGGCGTTCTTTGCGAACCACGGTAAATTGACCCTGTTGACCACGTTGCTGATAATTTTCGATACGAACATCAGCATCTTGTGAAAAGCCATATGTGACCACATGACGACTCAATTGAGGAATCAGTTCTCGGACGACAGGGTCATCAATGCAGAGGATCGCCTGACCATAAAAAGGCAAATTATGTAAAAACTCGATAAACGTTCGTTTCAGGGTTTCAAAATCGCCTTGATAGGTGTCCATATGATCCGCTTCGATATTGGTCACAATACTAACCATCGGTTGCAGATGTAAGAAAGAGGCATCACTTTCATCGGCTTCAGCGATGAGGATCCGGCTACTCCCCAATCGTGCATTTGTGCCTGCACTTTTGACTAACCCGCCATTGACGAATGTCGGGTCTAACCCGGCTTCGAAATAGATTTGTGTCACTAAAGCGGTCGTCGTCGTTTTTCCATGTGTTCCCGCGACAGCAATCCCATGACGGAAGCGCATCAGTTCAGCCAACATCTCTGCCCGACGCACAATCGGTACACGTCTTTCTCTGGCTTCGACGAGTTCAGGGTTATGCATATCAATGGCAGTCGAAACAACGACAACACTCGCTTTCGCAACATTTGCCGCCTGATGCCCAATGTGAATGATCGCACCTTTCGCCTTTAAACTATCGGTGATCGCATTTGCCGCGATATCGGATCCGGTGATCTGATAGCCTTCATTCAACAGAACTTCAGCGATACCACTCATACCTGCGCCACCAATCCCGACAAAGTGAATACTCTTCACCCGACGCATTTCAGGAACGATTGTTCTAAGCTGGGATAAGTCAGGCGTATAGGTCATTGTCATGAAACTTTCCATTATTCAGTTAAAGAGATGATCGCATTCGCAACGATCTTATCGGCATCAGGTTGCGCTTGTTGTCTGGCTTTCGCAGCCATATCGCGCAATCGGCTTCGATCAAGTTGAGCGATCGCATCAGCCATTTTCTGCGCACTCAGTTGTGGTTGCTCGATCATCATCGCAGCATCTGCTGCAACCAAATGATCAGCATTCAGTGCCTGTTGGCGATCTTTGTGCATAAAGGGAACAAAAATTGCTCCCACACCAGCGGCTGCAATTTCAGAAACCGTTAACGCGCCAGACCGACAAATCAGCAAATCAGCCCATGCATAAGCTTCGGCCACATCATCAATAAATTCTGTCACGCAAACATGTTCAATGTGTTGTTGACGATATTGTTGTTCAACAGACGACTGATTTCCCTTACCGGCCTGATGACGAATTTCAACCGGATGATTCGCCAACAATGCCATCGCATCAGGCATCGTCTGATTCAAAATTCGAGCCCCTTGGCTCCCGCCCATCACTAATATACGAATGGGACCATGGCGATCTTTCATTCTCTGCATCGGCTCAGTCAATCGGGCCACGTCAGTGCGTACCGGGTTACCGACGACATCAGCATCCGGAAACGCTCCGGGAAAAGCCTGAAAAACACGTCGGGCAATGCGAGCAAGCCAACGATTGGTTAAACCTGCAACCGCATTCTGTTCATGTAACACAACCGGAATCCCCAACAGCCATGCTGCAACGCCTCCGGGACCGCTCACATAGCCGCCCATCCCTAACACCACATCAGGTTGCCATTGTTTGATATAAGCTCGGGCCTGAAAAATTGCATTGATAATTTGAAACGGCGCTTTCAATAAGCGCAAAATGCCCTGTCCCCGCAATCCTTTGACTTGGATGAAATCAATCTCAATCTGGTGCTTAGGAACCAATTCTGCTTCCATTCGGTCAGCGGTTCCCAACCAACGAATTTCCCATCCTTGCGCTTGTAGTGCTTTGGCAACGGCAAGTCCGGGGAAAACGTGTCCACCGGTACCACCTGCCATAACCATTAAACGTTTATGTTTGTTCATCTGCGTTCTTTACAACTTCTCTTTCCACATCTGCGAGTCGGCATTCAAAATCAATTCTCAATAAGATTGAAACCGCAACAGACATTACAATTAAGCTCGAACCACCATAACTGATAAGTGGCAGCGTTAACCCCTTGGTCGGAACAATCCCCGCAGCCGCCCCAACATTGACTAATGTCTGAAAGGCAAACCAAATACCAATACCGAAAGCAAGATAACCACCAAACTGTTGCTCATGCTCAAATGCCTTTTTACCGATGAATATCGCTTTCATCACTAACCACATCAGTAACAGCAAGACCAGAACAACCCCGACAAATCCAAGTTCCTCGGCTAAGACAGCAAAGACAAAATCGGTATGCGCCTCAGGTAAATACTCCAGTTTTTGAATCGAATTTCCAAGTCCCTGACCAAACCAGCCACCGCGGCCGAAAGCCATCAGTGATTGTGTCAACTGATAACCACTGCCGAAAGGGTCTTCCCACGGGTCGAGAAACGATGTCACCCGACGAATACGATACGGTTCAGCGATGATCAGTCCGATGACTGAAATCACCCCGGCAACCATCAACGCAATAAACTGTGACAACTTTGCACCGGCAATAAATAGCATGCCGAATAAAGTCACCAACATCACAACGACCGTGCCAAGGTCTGGCTGAAGCAACAGCAAAATGGCCAGACAGGAGAACACCATGATCGGTTTCATGAACCCGCCAAAAAAGGTTTGCCGGACTTCCTCATGCTTTCTGACCAAATAGCCAGACATAAAAATAAACAATGTCAGTTTTGCAACTTCAGCAGGCTGTAGGTTAAACAGTCCCAAAGGAATCCAACGAGATGCACCATTCACCGACTTCCCGGCAATCAGGACAATCACCAACAACACAAATGAGAGCGCTAATAACAATGAGCTGTACTGAAACCAACGATATAACGGTATTTGCAACACAACCGCAGACACAACTAAGGCTAACGCTAAAAAAGTCGCCTGACGAAACATAAAATGAAACGGTTGATCGGTCAGCCGTGAACTCACAGGAAATGATGCCGAAGTCACCATCACCAAACCGATTAACATGAGTCCCAATGCAATCCATACCAATTGTCGATCAAACAACACCTGAGGACTCGGGGTCTTCAGCCATCGGATCATTCTGGCGGTCGCTTTCGATACGAGTGACACAATATCCCTACACTATGCGTACTGGTGCGCTAAATCGGCAAAAGCATCACCTCTTGCCATAAAATTCTTAAACTGATCAAAGCTGGCACAAGCGGGTGAAAGCATCACGATATCCCCTTGTAACAACTGAGGTGCAATATCGGCAACAACATCAGCCATCGTTTCGTACTGTTTCGCTGCGGGGTGTAACGGCATAAACTGCTGACCATCACGACCAAAACAACACAGCCGAACATTCAGGGAATCCAGAGCCGGAGCCAGCGGCGAAAAGTCAGCCCCTTTACCGACACCACCGACCAACAAATACAGTGTCCCTTTTAAAGTCAAACCTGAGAGTGCTGCCAATGTACTGGCAACATTCGTCGCTTTAGAATCATTGACCCATTGAATCCCTCGATTATCTTCAACAACCTGGCAACGATGTGTCAATCCAGTGTAAGACTTGAGTACATCAAGGCCTTTTTCATAGGCAATGCCGGCGTGTTGCAACAATGCCAATACAGTTAAGACATTCGCCAGATTATGTCGTCCGACTAATTTGAGTTGCTCACAGCCAATCACCGGACGTCCATTCACCACCAAATATTCACATTCATCGAGATACTGAAGAGAAAAATCAGCCGCTTGTGAGATAGAAAATGAGACGACTGCTCCAGAAAAAGTATCAGGGAATGTGCATGGGTCATCGCGATTGACAATGGCAGCTTCGGCATGAGTAAAGATCCGCAATTTGGCTTGACGATATCCCTCAATATTCCGATATCGATCCATATGATCTTCAGATAAATTCAAAAATGCCGCAGCTTTCAGCTTGAGATGACTCGTTGTCTCCAATTGAAAACTGGAAAGCTCCAGAACATACAAGTCAACCGACTCATCAATCAAATCCAGTGCCGGAATGCCGATATTACCACCTACAGCAACCCGGAGACCGGCCGCTGCGGCCATTTTTCCGGTTAAATCAGTGACGGTACTCTTACCGTTGGAGCCGGTAATGGCGATGACAGGCTTGTCGATATGCCAGGCAAATAACTCGATGTCACCAACCACGGGCGTTCCCGTCTTGATAACTTGTTGAATGTCTGGCGTCGATAAGGCGATACCGGGATTAATGACGACTAAATCGGCTGCCGCTAGCCATTCACTGCACCAGCCGCCTTGATGACATTCAACACCAGCCGGTAACTCACTCAATCCCGGTGGATTGTCCCGGGTATCAATGACTTTGACAGACAGATTCGGATGATATCTACCCAGATATTTCACAACCGAAAGGCCTGTAATCCCCAATCCAACGACAACGACATTCTTTATATCTTGCCAATCATTCATCTTATACCAGCCATTCCAAGTCGATTCTTAAACGGTCACCCGCCGATAGATAACATCGTCATCCCCAAACCACCATAGCGCTTGCCCTTCAACTCAACTGAAGGAACAAAGCATCAACGGACTTTCAGTGTTGCCAGACCAATCAGAACCAGCACAATTGAAATAATCCAGAAACGCACGATCACACGAGGCTCAGGCCACCCTTTCAACTCATAGTGATGATGGATCGGTGCCATTCTGAAAATACGTTGTCCACGCAATTTATAAGACCCGACCTGTAGGATCACCGAGAGTGTTTCCATGACAAATACTCCGCCCATGATCACCAGAACAAATTCCTGACGAACAAGCACAGCGATGGTTCCCAGTGCACCCCCTAAAGCGAGTGAGCCGACATCTCCCATAAATACTTGTGCAGGGTAAGTATTGAACCATAGAAACCCAAGCCCGGCTCCGACAATAGCGGTACAGACGACCGACAGCTCTGAAGCATAAGCGATATAGGGAATATGGAGATAATTGGCAAAATTCACATTGCCCGTCGCCCAAGAAATCACGCCAAAACCGGCAGCCACTAAAACGGTCGGCATAATCGCCAGACCATCCAGTCCATCCGTTAAATTGACCGCATTACTGGTTCCGACAATGACGAAGTAAGTCAGAACAATATAAAGCATCCCCAATTGTGGCATGACATCTTTAAAGAAAGGCACCACAAGTTCCGTCGCACTGGTATCTTTGCCATGAATATACAAAGCAAATGCGACACATAAAGCAATCAGAGATTGCCAAAAATACTTCCACCGAGCGATCAGACCATCGGTATTTTTGCGTACAACTTTACGATAATCATCAACGAAGCCAATCGCCCCGTAACCGAGTAGAACAAACATCACCGCCCAGACGTAAGGATTGGACAAATCCGTCCACAATAATACCGTAATAAAGATGGATGCGAGAATCATCACCCCGCCCATCGTCGGTGTCCCACGTTTGCTGAAGTGAGATTCAGGTCCGTCATTACGAACGACTTGCCCGATTTGTAGCAATTGGAGTCGCTTAATGAGGAGTGGTCCCATCCAGAGGGAGAGCCCCAGTGCGGTCAAAATACTGAGAATGGCTCTGAATGACAGATATTCAAACAAACGAAAGAAAGAAAAATATGGCTGTAATAATTCTGCAAGCCAAATAATCATGCGTATTTCTCCTTGAGAGCAGCAACTATCTTACCCATGCCAGCACTATGCGCACCTTTGACGAGTAAGACATGCTCTTGATTTTGATCATTATCGAGTTGCCGCTCGATATACTCCATCATGTGTTGATGTGAAGAAAAGTGTACGCCTTGACACACCTCACTGATAACTTTGGCATCTTCGCCATATGTCAGCACATAATCAAACCCAAAGGGTGCTGCATGTTCACCGACTTGACGGTGAAGTGCAAGACTTTCATCGCCGAGTTCAGCCATATTCCCTAACACAAGCCATCGCACCGCTGAGAATGTTGCCAGAAGATCAATGGCAGATTTTACAGCTGGCACACTGGCATTATAGCTATCATCAATCAGACAAATTTGGGAGGTCAGCATCGACACATCCACGCGCCCCGGCACATTTTCCGCGTTTTCTAATCCATTTTTTATTTCATCTAACGTGGCACCAGCAGCCGTTGCCAATGCAGCCGCAGCCAGTGCATTGGTAATATTATGTTCACCGATAATATTTAATTGCACATCTCGCTGACCTTGAGGTGCAATCAGAGTAAAGCTTGGACGGGCAGACGCATCCAGACGAATGGATTGTGCATAGAAATCAGCAGACGTCTGTTGTTGTGAAAAAGTCACAACGTGCTTATCAGCGAGAACCTTGTCCCACAAGGCATTCCCCTGACTATCGAGGTTAATGACCGCTGTCGCTCCGGGAGCCAGTCCTTCAAAGATCTCCCCTTTGGCAACCTTGACTCCCTCTAAAGACCCAAAACCTTCTAAGTGAGATGCAGCAACATTATTGACCAATGCCGCATCCGGTCTGACTAATCGAGTCGTATAAGCAATTTCTCCGACATGATTCGCCCCCAGCTCAATAATAGCAAAATCATCTTCCGGGCAGGATCGGAGTAATGTCAGAGGTACGCCGATTTCATTGTTGAAATTCCCTTGTGTATACAGCACCCGCCCTTTTTGGGCTAAAATCTCTGCAACCATTTCTTTCACGGTCGTCTTACCACAGCTTCCCGTAATTGCGACGGTTTTCGTCTGACACTGCTGATGAACCCACGCAGCAACTGTGCCTAAAGCCTGGCGGGTATCGCGCACAACAATCTGAGGCACATTCACTTTCAATGCCCGACTCACCAGTAATGCCTGAGCGCCTTGCTCGATAGCTTGAGCGGCAAAATAATGAGCATCAAAACGTTCACCGACCAAGGCAATGAACAATGCTCCCTTGTCAATATGGCGGGTATCCGTCGAAATTGCGTGAATATAAACATCGTCGCCAATCAACTCTGCTTCAAGAACGTTTGCCAATTGTGATAAGGAAACCTGAATCATGCCGTTAACTCCAACAGTCTTGTTGCCGTCTCTCGATCAGAGTAGTGGTGAATCCCTTCAATAGTAATCTGATAGTCTTCATGCCCTTTGCCTGCGAGCAAGATAATATCGTTCTCATCTGCATGGGATAGCGCGTATTCTGTCGCTTTTTGCCGTTGATGCTCGATATGTATATCCGCCGGAGACTGTAAGCCTTGCAACATATCCTGAATAATCAGTTGAGCCGCTTCACTGCGTGGATTGTCATCCGTCAGAACCACATGATCAGCCAGTCGCTCCGCAATGGCAGCCATCAACGGACGCTTACCGCGATCTCGATCACCACCACAGCCGAAGATAGCCCACAGTTTGCCGTGACAATGAACCCTCAGAGCAGAAAGAGCCTTTTCCAGGGCATCGGGGGTATGCGCATAATCAACGACTATTTTCGCGCGTCCCGCTTTCTGGAATAACTCCATACGCCCAACGACAGGCGCTAAATGCCCGGCTGTCGCGACTAAATCATCTTTATCAAATCCAAGCGCCAGCATCGTCGTAAACGTCAATAATACGTTACTGGCGTTAAAAGCCCCGATTAAAGGTACCGAAAAACTGCCGCTTCCCCATGAACCATCAAAAGACAGGTGAATGCCATCTTCACGATAGTCGATATCCGTCGCCCAAACACCAAGTTGAGTCGGTGGTCGCTCCGACAAAGAGACCCCGATCGCTTCATCCAATTCATCACACCATGACCGACCAATCGGATCATCGACGTTTATTACGGCTCGCTGGCACTGATGCGTACAGAATAATAACTTCTTCGCTTGCGCATAACTTTCCATATCACCATGATAATCAAGGTGATCACGACTTAAGTTGGAGAACACTCCCACATCAAAAGATAACGCTTTCACTCGCCCTTGAACCAGACCGTGGGATGAGACTTCCATCGCTGTATAGTTCGCCCCCTGATTCACCAAAGCGGATAATGTTTCCTGAATTTCAATCGCGCTACCGGTTGTGTTGCCAACGGGTTGTAACTGTTCAAGAAACCCATTTCCGGTCGTGCCCATCACGGCACACTGATTGCCCAATAAATTCAACCATTGGGCAATCAATTGAGAAATCGTTGTTTTACCGTTTGTTCCGGTGATTCCCACCAATGAGTGATGTTGACTCGGATGATGATACAGTCGCCCGGCTAATTCAGACAGATGTGCATTCAGTTCATCCAGATAGATGATCGGCACTGAAGCATGAGATTCGATGGTGCCGTGTTGTTTGTGTGAATCAGACTGCGCAATCACCAAATTGGCGCCCGCTGTAACCGCTGCATCAATAAACGCCCGCCCATCGATTTGATGGCCGATGACGGCAACAAAAGTATCACCGGAGTGAATCTGACGACTATCGAGTACCAGCCGGTGAATCGCGATATCAGCATATGTGGTTGCCTCTAATTGAAGCCAAGGAGAAATCAATTCCGCAATCGAGATACTGTCACACATACACGTTCCTTATTTACTTCGGGGCTGGTTATCATCGGGAGCAATATTCATAATCTGAAGTGCTCCTTTCATTATTTCGGCAAAAACAGGCGCGGCAACCGAGCCGCCGTAATATTCATCGCCCTGAGGCTCATTGACCACCACAACCAAAGCCAAACGAGGATCACTTACCGGAGCAATCCCAGAGGTAATCGTGACATACTCATCACTATATCCCCCTTTGGTTGCTTTCCGTGAGGTTCCCGTTTTTGCCGCAATCCGATATCCGGGAATCGCAGCTTTCGTCGCAGTTCCTCCGGGTTGAGTCACCGTTTCCATATATCCCAGCACTAACTTTGCGGTATCATGGTCAATCACCTGCTTCGACATGTCCTGCTGGTTATTCTCGATAATATGCAACGGTTGATAAACGCCATAATTTCCCAGCGTGGCATAAGCATGAACCAGTTGAATCGGAGTAACAGAAATGCCATATCCGAATGCTAAAGTCGCAATCTCGAATTTGGACCATCGAGTCCGGTTCGGGAAGATCCCCACGGATTCCCCAACCAAATTCAATCCGGATAACTCTCCTAAGCCGACGGAACCATATACCCCCAATAACGACTGAATCGGCATCCGTAAAGCCAATTTTGCGACCCCAATATTACTCGATTTTTGGAGAATTTTTTGTAGGTTGGCTTTTCCGACCCGAGACACATCCCGAACACGGCTGCCACCAATGCGGAACACACCGTTCTTGGTATCAATCACTGTATCTGGATCAGCAACACCATTCTCTAGTGCAGCAATCTCGGTGAAAGGTTTAATGGTAGAGCCCGGTTCCATGGCATCGGTCAGAACTCGGTTTCTCATGCGAAAGGTTTGGAGATCTGAACGATTATTCGGGTTATACGATGGCGCATTGACCATGGCCAGAATGGCACCACTTTTCACATCGACAATCACAGCTGATGCCGATGTTGCCCGGTGATCCGCCTTCGCTTGCTTCACTGCCCGATAAGCGATGGCCTGAATCCGTTGATCAATCGTGAGTTGTAACGGTTTTCCTTCCTGCTTGGCTTCCAAAGCAATATTCTCAACCACCCGCCCATAGCGGTCTTTACGAATCACCTGCTTGCCAGCTTCACCGCTGAGCCAGTTGTCATAACTTTTTTCTACCCCTTCTAATCCGTGACCATCAATCCCGGTGACACCAATTAAGTGAGCACTAACTTCACCAGAAGGATAATACCGTCGGGATTCAGATTTCAGGCCGACACCTTTTAATTTCAATTCACGGATGTATTTTGCCATCGGTGGATTCACCTGACGCTGCAAGTAGATAAATCGACGACTTTTATTGTCAGTAATTTTATCAATCAAAGCCTGCCGATCGAGTCCCAGCACATCGGCTAAAGCGTACCATCGGTTCCGCTCATCCAATTCATGATATTTAAAAATGGTTGCGGGGTCAGCCCATACGGCATCGACAGGGACACTCACAGCCAACGGTTCTCCGTTTCGATCGGAGATGATCCCTCGTGCTGATGGGATTGTTTTCGCGCGAATTGAGCGCAAGTCTCCTTGATACACCAAGTTATCAGGCTCAATGACTTGAATATAAGCGGTACGCCCAACCAGAATAGCGAAGGCCGAAAAAACAAAGAATAAGATGATATAGAAGCGCCAACGGATGAAAACATGGCTTTGAGAAGGCTGCTTTTGGGGAGAGGGCTCTATCTTTTTCATTTCAGAGGAACTACCACTTCCTTGTCTGCATCGGGACGAATCATATTCAGGTCTTTCTGTGCCAGATCCTGAACTCGACTGTTATCTGAAAGCGCAGTTTCTTCCAATAACAAGTTACGCCATTCACTATCTAAGCGCTCTCGTTCAACCATCTCATGTTCTCTGGCTGTGATAGCGAGCCGAGCTTGATGGGTCGTAAATACGATTCCCATCGCTGTAACAAACATAATGAAAAGCAAAAACAGCGCTAAACGACCCGCGGTGAATAGGTCGGTCAAAATCAATCGAACCAAATTCGGACTGAGTTGGCTGTTTTTTGTCTGTGTCATGCCAGTTTTTCCGCAATCCGGAGCACTGAACTTCTGGAGCGGGTATTCTGTGCGACTTCTTGTTCAGAAGGTTTGATAGCCTTACCAATCGTCTTCAGACTAGCACTGCCCAACGCCTGAATCTGAGCATCCGTTAAGGGAAGTCCATGAGGAACTTCAGGCCCTTTGCTTTCTTTACGCATAAAGTGCTTCACCATACGATCTTCTAACGAATGGAAGCTAATCACGGATAAACGACCTTGCGGCGCAAGGATCGATAACGCACCTTTTAGTGCACAATCAATCTCTTCTAGTTCACTATTGATATAAATCCGAAACGCCTGAAAAGCGCGCGTTGCCGGATGTTTCTTCTCTTTATAATTTTTCGGCACGACATCGGCAATCAGTTGAGCCAGTTGCCGGGTCCGCAATAACGGTTCATTTTCTTCATCATTGCGATAACTGATAATTGCTTTGGCAATTCTGCGGGCATAACGATCTTCACCAAATTCACGAATGACCCAAGTGATATCATCTAAATCCGCCTCATCCAGCCACTGAGAAACCGGCATACCGGATGTCGGATCCATGCGCATATCGAGCGGACCGTCTTTTAAAAAGCTGAATCCGCGATCAGCGTCATCCAACTGCGGTGAAGAGACGCCTAAATCAAGCAAAACACCGTCCACTTTACCGTTCAAACCATATTCCCCGGCATAATCAGCAATGGCGGAAAACGGGCCATGAATGATTGTAAAACGGGGGTCATCGATCTGTCGGGCGACGTCAATCGCCTGTGGATCACGATCGATACTGTAGAGTTTTCCTTGTGGCCCTAATTTGGACAAAATCGTACGCGAATGCCCACCCCGACCAAATGTGCCATCGATGTAGGTACCGTCCGGTTTGATATCCAGTCCCCGGATTGATTCATCCAATAGGACGGAAATATGCTGAAATGCTGTTTGCGTCATTCGTTCTCTCGTAAAACCTATGCAAGTAACCATCCCATATGCAACAGACACAAGGGCCGAATACGTTCAACTTGCTCAGAACACTATGGTAGTAGAATGCCTGAAACACTGCTACCGTCTTCCCGAATACCAGACGTGATATTGCGCCAAGTTTAAACGATCTGGGACAGATAACGTCAATATAAAGCAAAAAACCCATCATGACTGAATATCATGATGGGTCAAGAATAGCCGGAGTTAACCTATAAGCCGGGTTCTGTTCCGTTTTGCAACGGTAGTAGCCATTCCTCTAGGCCAGCAATCACTCACTGGCTCAAGCAACCTACCCGCTCCCAGACGCGAGCCACGCCATATGAGAGCCTATTTGGTCTTGCTCCGGGTGGAGTTTACCTTGCTACGAACTGTTGCCAGTCGCACGGTGCGCTCTTACCGCACCCTTTCACCCTTACCTGACCACAAGGGTCATCGGCGGTCTTCTCTCTGCTGCACTTGTCGTAGGCTTGCGCCTCCCAGGCGTTACCTGGCACCCTGCTCTATGGAGCCCGGACTTTCCTCCCCTCTATCAGTCTCCCCCAGAAAAACCAAGGGACATCAATAAAGCAGCGGCTACCCAGTCAACTCCGAGCGCGAATTGTATAGAGAAAGGGGAACGCTGTCTACCGATGAAAAAGCGACTGGTTATTTTTCCATCCAACGTCAACACAATTCGACCGCATCAATCCAAATGCTCTGGTCCCCACTGAATCAAGCGTGTTTTTCTTCAGAGCATCAATTGCAGCCACGCGCGGTGTTTCTTATTTATACACCTAACACCGATTAGCTAAAATTTGTCAGTGTCATCACTTGAGCATTCTCGCTACGGTACAATCTCATCAAGCCTTTTAAGTTCATGAATAACAGAGGCAAAACAATCGCGGTAAAGGCGATGTTCGATAACGGTACTGCCAGCCACACGCCCTCAATGCCAAAAAACCTTGGTAAGATAAGCAAGAATGGTAGTTGCACCACCATATTCCCGACAGAGACAAATAAGGCCTGACCGCTCTTTCCCACCGCAACAAAGTAAATAGAGGCCATAAACAAGAAGCCATCTAAAAACAACGCCATCAAATGCAAACGAATGCCGACCTTGGTAGCCTCAATCAAGGGTTCATTAACATTTGCAAAAAAGCTGGCGAAAAATTCAGGAAAAAGGTTCAGCACAATCACCACCACAATCCCTGAACCAACGGTCACCGAAAATGCCAACTTGACGGTTTGGATAATTCGTTGGTACTGCTTCGCACCAAGGTAATAACTCACCGGTGGCTGCAAGCCACTGACCAACCCTTCGGCAAAAAAATAGTAACAACTGGCTAAATAGCCCACGATAGCAAACGCCGCTAATTGAGTGGTGTCACCGTAGTCGATAAATAATCGATTATGCAGTGCGATAATAAAACTCATGTAGATAAACATCACCAAGTTCGACGCCCCAAGCTGTATAATCCGTTTGGCAATGTTTTTATCAAACTGACGGAGCGATAAAACGGTTTTTGCTTTAGACGAGGTGAAATACTGACACACGTGGCAAGCTGAGCAATCAAGGTGGCCACCGCTGCCCCTTTTAAACCCATTCCTAACGTCCCTAAAAAGATATAATCCAAGACAATATTCAATAATGCCCCGACCACAATAAAGAGAGTCGCCATGTTCGGACTATCATCATTTCGTACTAACATGGGCATGGCACTGGCACCAATGGAAATCAATGCCCCATAAGACATGATCTCAACATACTGCCAACTGAGCATCAGGGTGTTGCCCGTGGCGCCTTGCAGATGCAGGCTACTTTTCCCCAAGGCCGTAAACACCAAAGAGGCCAATAAACCAATACCAACAACCAAAAACAAAGCGGTCACCAGCGTCGATCGCGTTGCTGAATCATTATTCTCGCCGCGATATTGGGACAATACACTACCGCCGCCCATCCCGATAAGCAGACCAAAGCCCATGATTAGGCCCAATAATGGCATCGCCATATTGATTCCGGCCAATCCTTCACTGCCGACATAATGCCCGACAAAGAAACCATCGATGATCTGGTACAAACCACTCACCAGCATGGCGACAATAGAAGGAATCGCAAAGCGCCAAAAGGCCTGTGCGACCGATTTGGGTGGTTGAGTTGGTGTCACGGTTGGCATTTTGCCTCTCCCATTGCATCGATATGGAAGAATGATATAACAAATTGAGATACAATAAAGTTAGCTACTATCTGCTTATAGGATAGGTCGAACCACATTCCATCTGCAAATCATGCTATTGGAGAACGACATGAACTGGACCCTTGACCAACTGCTTGCTTTTGTAACTGCCGCCGAATCAGGCTCTTTTTCTGCCGCTGCAAGAAAGCTTAATAAAGCACAATCACGCATCAGCAGTGCGATTTCCAATTTAGAACTTGATTTAGGCTTTGAGCTGTTTGATCGCAGTTCTAAGTACCCGGTACTTACCTCACTAGGAGAAGAAATACTGCCTGAAGCTCAAGCCGTTCTAAACCAATGCTTACGCTTGGAATCAAGGGCCTTAACGGCCGCACGTCAGGAGCCGATTTCATTACGCATTGCCATAGACGAAGCGCTTCCCTTAGAAACTATCCATACCATTTTTCCCCAATTCGGCGATATGTTCCCCAACACTCACTTGGTCATCACCAATGGTTCCCAAGATGATATCGCCGTTGCCATTGCCCATCACAATGCGGATATTGGCCTCATGCTCAGTAACAATCAATTGCCCGCTAAATTACAATTACATCCGCTTGGCTATTTAAAACAGGTTCTCATTGTTGGAAAACAGCACCCTCTGGCCAGTAAAGACATACTAAGTTTGGCGCAATTACAGCAGTATCGACAATTCGTCTTATGCAACCGCTCAGGAGAAAATCGGGAACACGCTTTAAGTCCAGATCATTGGGATATAGACAGTTATTATTTAATTTGTGAGTTGGTCACGCAGAATCAAGGATGGGCCATCGTGCCTGAGCACATTGCCAGCGACCAGTCGTTTTCGCAGAACATCAAAATCGCCAGAAGTGACGTGTTATCGGATCGCTTTATTGAAGTAGGCATTGTCACGCTCATCCAAAGCCCTCGCTCTAAGCTCACGGATTGGATTATTGATAAAATGCGTCAGTTAATGGCAAACCGCCCGAATGAAAGAGCAACACCATGACACCGTGATACGCTTATACATGGGTAAAGCTCTAAATAGATAAAAATCTAAATGGATAAAACGTGATATTCTTATGAAGAATATCACGCTTACGTAAGCCAGCGATGAACCGCTGATTATTTCACTTTCAACAGAGACAAAATGGCGGAGAGTTCTGCTACAGCCTTAGAACTATTCGTATTGCTACTTTCCAACTCACTTACTGTTTCTTTCAGCTTGGCAGAAGATTCATGAATCCCAACCAAACTTCGAGTAATACTCTCAGCCACATTCGATTGCTGCTCTGCTGCTGAGGCAACTTGGATCGTATTATCCGAAATACCGGCAACTCTTTCGTTCACAACGCCTAATTTATCGGCATTTTCAATCGAAGAGGCCACCGTTCGCTGAGCACTGTCCTGGCTCTGCACAATCAACTCGACAGCCGATTGAACATCCTGCTGCAAGTCTTTAATCAGTTTATCGACTTCTTCTGTTGACTCCTGAGTCCGTGCCGCCAAGTTACGCACTTCATCAGCCACCACAGCGAAACCTCGGCCTTGTTCACCTGCCCGGGCGGCTTCAATGGCTGCATTCAGTGCCAATAGATTGGTTTGTTCGGCAATGGCCCGAATCGTATCCAAAATACTGTAAATAGAATCACTGCGTTGGGACACTTGCGCAATTTGATTGCTGGCATCGTTTAACTGATCAGCAAGACCTTCGACCATCTGTCGATTTGATTGAACCAGCTCAAACGACTCAGTCAGGTACTGGCTAATTTCCGTTGCAGCTTCGCCATTATGCCGGGCCAAGTTCGCCACTTCTGTTGCCGAGCTGGACATTTCCGTCACAGCAGAGACCACAGAATCTATCTGTTCCGCCTGCAACATCGTGGACTGATGGGCTGTCGCTGTCTCCTTGGTAAACTCATCATTCGTCGTGGCAACCACATCCCGTTGCTGAATCAGGCGAATAATCATGTCCTGCAATTTGCCCGCAAACTGATTAAATCCTCGCGCCAACAACATGAGTTCTAAATGTTTTTGCGAATCCAAACGCTGAGTTAAATCTCCATCTTCTGATGCCAACGTTTCCATGCGTAAAGCAATACTACGTAGCGGTGACGTCACCGTATTGACGACTAAAAAGACCAGCACAAGCCCAGCCAATAAAAGCCCGACGGACAAACTCACAAACAAGGTGATTGAGCTTTGTGTTTTATCGCCCAATTGACCGGATATTTTCGTCACCGGTGCCAGTAACACCGAGGTTGGAACAGAGACATAAATTTTCCAGACATTGGGGGCTGTATTGATGGTTAGGTTACCGCTGTATATCCACTGTTTAGCACCTTCGTTCAGCCCTGATTTTTGATTCGCAAAGGAGAGCCCCTGCTTATTAATGTTTTTACCGATGGCATCAGGCAGCTCACTGGAGCCCACGACCACACCTTTATCACTGACAATGGTGATCTCACCGGCCCCATCAAATAAAGTACTGCTGATTTGCTCTAGCTTTTTTTGAATCTCAGACAAATTGATATCCGCCCCAACCATGCCGACAAATTTGCCATCTGCCATAACAGGTGCCGAATAGGTGGTCATCAATACTTTTTGACCACTTGTCAGTTCAAATAAATAAGGGTCTAACAGACATGCTTTTTTCGTGTCCATAGGACACAAATACCATTCAGATACCCGAACGCCATTTTCATCCCGCTTCTGAACATATTTCAGGTCAGGCTGCCCCGCACTATAAATATAATGACCGTTATCGTCTTTTAACCAATAGGTGTCTAATGTACCGACAGAGGAGGTATGGTCTCCTGTTCCCATCGACGCTTGGTCTTTTCCATCGTAACCATTCGGTTCAAATTGCGCATACAGTGCATTCATATTCGGTGAGCTTTTGAGTAAAGACAGGGTCATCTCTTTGACTTTTTGACGCGTCAAAGGCGTCCCATCATTATTCACTGCCGTATCCGTTAAAATTTTAGAAAAGCTTGAGACAATCGCAGCAGTATCTCCAAGGTAATTAGACACTTGGGCACGAACTTCATTGGCTGCTGATTCTAATAAAAGACCGGCTTGATCTTCTTGGTATAGTTTTAATTCATTGGCAGAAAAGTCACTCAAAGAACGAATTGAGTGAGCAGATAGATAAATAAGTATACCAATAAGACAAGTAAAGAAGACGCCGGTTATCACAACCAATTTTATTCTGATACTGAATTTAGACATAAAGATACCTCAGGTCATACTGAATATACTTTCCACACCCGATGTAAGTAAGAAAACATACCCTTAGATTTAAGTAGCACCCAAAACAGCATCGAACTAAAAACAGGGTGCGCCCTTATAAAGATTAGTATTGTTTTTATATAAATCACTTTATCGGTTTTTGTGACAAGACACATCAATTTCTATTGAAAAAAGGCAAGGTAACTCACTGGCGAAAAAAGCAATCAATGATGATCGCTTCATACCACTCACCGCATTTCTGTTATGTCTTTGATGGTAAGGTACCTGTTGATTATCTTGGTGATGAAAAGAAGACCGTTATCGCATTAGGCAAGGTCTGGTGCATCTAAATCCAAGCCCATTTCCTTTAGTACAGCGCCCGCTGTGCGAAAAGCATCAATCGACGCCGGTACACCGCAGTAAATCGCCACTTGTAATAAAACTTCACGAATCTCTGCGACCGTGACGCCATTGTTCACGGCACCTCGCACATGCAAGGCCAATTCATGAGGACGATTCAGCGCGGAGATCATCGCCAAGTTAATCAGACTGCGCTCTCGCTTGGCTAAGCCTTCCCGCTGCCAAACTTCGCCCCAGCAATACTCAGTGACCAACTGCTGAAGCGGTCGTGTAAATTGGGTCGCATTATTGATTGAGCTGTCAACGTATTCTTCACCTAACACTGCCTTACGGGTGGCAAGGCCTTTATCAAATTTATCTGTCATCGCGTTACCTATAAATGACTTATATTGAAGTTCTATCGTCTGATCGAGTAGTCGGAGACGATAGGTCTGTCCCGATATCATATCAACAGGCTTGGTCAAAGAGCCGCTCAAAAAATGCTGTCCGGCACGCACTTCGCCAAAAATAGTCAATATGCCTCGTATCATGCGCACGATTGACCCTAGCGGCCCAGCCAAAACATTCTCCGCAGAGCCGGCTTCACTGGTGCCCTCGGCGGTTTCCAATAGACAGGAACAACCTGACTGTTCAAGCACATTGGCATCAAACGGAACCATATTGCCAACCTGATAAAAACCCGCTGCGGCGTTGTCGGACACAAAGTGACTAATATCAAATTTCCAGCCCTGAAGACGACAATCTGCGACTTCAATCGCAGGCGCCATCCACGCAATGGCTGCCAATATTTCGTCGTCAGAAACATGATTTCCAGCGAGATCGTTCCCTAAAACAAATACCATTTCAGATTCAATTTTCGGGGCAATGACTTGCGCCTGCATGAGCTCACCGCACAGTCTATTGGCGGCAAACAGGGGCGCATAAATCGGCTCTTGCAAGGAAAAACGGTCTAAAGCTGGCTGACTGGACAACGCGACTTTCCAGCCGGTTAATTCATTACCTGCTTGTTGATTCAGGCGAATAAAGGCTTTCTGTACCTGATAGCCAAATGCAATATCTTGTTTGGAAAGCGCGTCGATTAAAGGGATAGCAATACATTTACGACGCGCTTCCATCAATACCTTAGCAACTTGCTCTTCTAACACGAGACTCTCCTACTTCGGGTGACCATGTCGCAATTATTTGGCTGCGAGTTTGGCCCGCAATTCATCTAACACTTCGTTGAGACGTTTTGGTGAGGTTAAGGCTGCCACAAAACGGTCTGGGCGAATCACCACGATTTTATCCCGCGCCTGACTAAACCAATCGGCTAAGCGGTTCTCTAAATCCTCAACACTACAACAGCCAGATGCGGTCAAACGTTCGTCATAGCTGAATCCACTCCGCGAGGGATTGACCTGCACATATTGGGTCTGCATATCATTCCAGAACGCTTTATTTTCATCCGACATAAAGTCCGTCGGATTCATGCGATAGCCGACAATGGAGAACCAATCGCCCAATACGGTATCGAACTTCTCTTTGTTGCCTGTCACCGTTTCTATATTTGGCTGGATAAAGAGTTTACCCACGAGGCTATCCTCATAGATTTCCTCACTCTCGTGATACACAATGCCCTTGATAATGTGCGCTTTGGGCTTGAATTTGAACTCCACCAAATGCTCGCGCAGGCTGTCCACCGAGTCCGTTGCCTTGAACATCCAGTCACGAATACCCGCCATAATCGGATTCGTCATGCCCAATACCGCGCCCATGTTGTCAGCCAAGCCAACCAGATCCGTTGCATGACCACGACGTTCATCATCATAGGTTTGCAAAATGCTGGGGGAAGCCAAGCCTTTCACCACTGCGGCAACTTTCCAGCCGATGTTCGCCACATCGCGAATACCGGAGTTCAGACCCTGACCAGCCCAAGGGGGCGTGATATGGGCGGCATCACCACACAGTAAAACACGACCTTTAACGAACGTATCTGCAACACGGGAATTATGGGTATAAGCACGAATACGCACGATATCCAGATCATCCACTTTGTCACCGATATGGCGACGAATCAGGCCGCGAATTACCTCTTCCTGGCAAATATCTTCTTCTTTCTCATGCGGGAACAACATGAATTCCCAACGACGATGTTGATAAGGCAGATAAATACAAACGAAAGGTCTCACCGGATCGCCATGTAAGGCAGTAAAAGGCGCATCCAACGTGTCATTCGCCGCATCCACCACCACCCATTTTGCCGGGTGAGTCAGACCGGTGAAGCCCACGTTTAATTGCTTACGAATCTCTGAACGACCGCCATCGGCAGCAATCACATAGCCGGCTTCCAGACAGTACTCTTCACCGGATGGGTCGGTGATTTCCAACATCACTTGATCGCTTTTGTCGTGGATACCGGTCATCGTATGACCCAAACGCAGATCCACCGAGTCAAAACGCTTCAAGCCATCACGCAGGGTCACTTCCAATAACTGCTGCATAAACATATTACGCATCGGCCAGCCATACTGGGCAGCGGTGGGTTTGACTTCCGCAAAACACACACCACGGGCGTTGTAATAGCGCAGTGGTACATTACTGATCATGTCTTTGACCGCCGTATCAGCCAGCCCGACACCTTGTAAAACACGCAAAGCTTCATCATCCATCCCCACGGCTCTTGGGTATGGCAGAATCTCTTCTGAGGTTTCAATCAACACCGTATTGATATGATACAGCCCCATATAATTGGCTAAGGTCACACCATTTGGCCCACCGCCAACAATCACGACATCTGCTTTTTGTGTTTTCATCCCTCAAGACCTCTAATCTGTAAGAACTGTTTGCATGAAACGCACCACCGCCTCATTAAATTTTTCTGGTTGATCGTCGTGGACATAATGACTGGCATGCTCAATTTGCACCGCCTGAACCCGCTCACTCGATGCAACAATTTCCGCCACGGTTTGACTGGATAAAAAGTCGGAATGGCTGCCTTTAATCAATAAAGTCGGACAAGCGATAGCCCGGAACGCAGGCCATAAATCCATCGGTTCAATGGTTAAGCGTGCCTCCGCAATGCCCTGCTGATCGTGTTTCCATGTTATTTTTCCGTCCACTTCACGGAATGAGTAAGTCAAGCGTGCTTGCAAGGCTTGCTCGGTTAAATTCGGGCGCGAACCTGTCCAAAAATCTTGCGCAGCTTGCCAAGAATCAAAGCTTAACGGTGTATTGCTCATTTCCCGACGAATCCGTTCTGCCCCTTCCCCTTGTTTGGAAGAACCGGGACCAATGTCTTCAATCACCATCGCCATCACTCGTTCTGGATACTGCCGTGCAAACTCAGCCACGTTCTGACCACCTAATGAATGGCCAATCAAGACAAAACGTTGCAACCCCAAATGATCGATGAACCGGGCTAGGTCTTGTACGTAAGTTTGTGCGTGATAATCCTTGGTCGGCCCCCAGTCGCTGTCACCGCGTCCCCGTTGATCCAGGGCAAAAAAGGTAAAACCGTTTCCCATCGCATCAACGAGGTCTTGCCAGGTTTGCGCAAAACCGCGTAGCCCGTGCAACATCACCACCGGTACGTTGCCATCGCCCCATTGGAGGTAATGCAACTGAAGTCCATCACTGGTGAAAAAATGGCTGCTACTCGACATTGTCATGGCTATTACCTCTACAAAAATGATCGCTATAAAAAATGACCGCTAAATAAGGCCATTTTCTCCTTTAACATCTGCTGCTTGTAGGCCACCTAAACGTGCATGCAAGCGACCACGAGTCGCAAAGGACCAAATGATCAAAATCTCATCGTTACGAGGTGCATCATTAAAAGACACTGCAATCGAGTCATAATGAGAACGGACATAGAGCGCGTTTTTATGGGCTAACGGCACATCAATAATGGTGCCGGGTGCACCGACTTTACCGGTAGAAGGCACCCAGGACTTCCCCCCACCGACAGCATCGCGGACAGGGTTTGCCGCAGGATTGGTCAAAAATGCATTGCCA
The DNA here is from genome assembly GCF_024347135.1 of Vibrio spartinae. NCBI lineage: Bacteria > Pseudomonadati > Pseudomonadota > Gammaproteobacteria > Vibrionales > Vibrionaceae > Vibrio > Vibrio spartinae. The sequence goes on from NZ_AP024907.1 coordinate 3,128,834, forward strand.
TGTTCATACTCACCAAAGGCGCCCACCAGAACGGCTTTACCATAGCTCACGATCTCGTTATCGCCCGCCAGCGCTTGAATGCGGTGACCAAACTCTTTCCCCAACTCGGGTGAATTTTCCACTAAGACAGACAAATCTTCAGCGTAAGTATTCGCCAATGGATTATGAATTGCTGCTGCAATGACGTATTTTTTAACGGGCTCACCATCGGCCAGTTTGCCAGTTTCATTGGCCAGGGTTTCTTCGTAATGGTAGAACCACTTACGAATATGATATGAACTGAAGTTTGCTTCTTTCATGGTTTGAAATCCTTAGTACATCGGTACAAAAGTACATCAGTCAAAAATAGGGTCGAGTTTGATCGGACGACTCGGGGCATGCGCATGTTTAAAGCGATACTTGCCGAGCTCATCATCGTGTTCTGTCTCAAGGAAAAACTCTAAGCGGTTGCCGTCCGGGTCTTCAAAATACAGCCCAATCCCCACCTCATGATCCGTGGTTTTGACAATCGGAACCTTTTTCGTCAATAACATGCCATACAGTCGGCGTAAGGTCGTTAAGTCACCATCAATCTCCATACCATAATGCTGAAGACCGATGATGCCTTTGCTCGCCCCTTCCGGCGCTTTAATCAACGCAATATCATGGTGCTTGTCACCAAAACTCATCATCACCCACTCGTCACCATTGCTGGCATTTTTCTCCATCGATAACACATCTGCATACCAATCTGCGGAGGCAACGGGGTCGGATACAAATAAAGAGATATGAGTACGATTGATTTTCACCTTCATCTTCATCACCTATGTTTATGTGATCACTCGCGACTATGTGTTGTGATCACCGACTATTTCTTGATTACAGAGGCATGAGCAGCCTCAATAACGGCTTCTGCTGGTGTCCAGAGTACATCTGATATTTCACTGAACTCACGCCATTCCTTTTTCCAGGACAATCCCGCTTTCTCACTGGTAAACAAATGTCCGTATTTGGTGCCGGCAACCATTTGGTCCGGGTTTGCAGGGTTCACATGAATCCCCCAGACACACGAGTTTGGCTGCTGTGGCAAAGGTAATAGTTGCCAGGTTGCAGCGGCATCGTGAGAAACATAAACCTGACTGGTCGTCCCCGGTGTCCCATCTGACACACTTAAATAAATCGTACTTTCCGTCCCCATTGGCACGGCAGTGGAACGCGCGTAGTACAACCCAAAGGCTTCCTTGGCAATCACACCTTCCCATGTTTCTCCATCGTCAAAACTGCGATATACGGCATTGACACATACTGCGACCACCACCTTTTTACCGTGATTCGGGAGTACCTGAATGGTATGGATGTCGGAGTTGAAGTCCCATAACAAACGATCATCAACCCGTTCCCACGTATCGCCACCATTTTCACTTTTAAACAACCCGCCTTCTTCTAAGCCAAACCAGACTTTATTGGAATCGGTCGGGTCAAATGCAAAGGCCAATAGCCGCGGTTTGCTTACGCCGGCACAAAACTCAGGAATCTCAACCGGTGCACGATCCCACGTTTCACCGGCGTCTTTAGTGCGCCACAGTACCGCGCGAGACGGTGCCCCCGTGCCCACAAAAAGACGCTTTGAATCATTCGGGTCGACCGCCACTTTCCACACGGTTTCACCATTAAAAGGGGAATCAATACGTGTCCATTTCGTGCCCGCATCTTTACTGACACACAAGCCCGTATCCGTACCAATATATAAGGTACTTGGATTCTCCGGATCCACATCCAGAGAACGGGTGACCGCATCAAATTCAATGTCCTGACCTAAACCAAGACGATGCCATGTTTGACCATTATCGGCACTTTTCACCACGCCTTGGCCAACTGTCGATACTAAAATCGTGCCACTCATACTGCCTCCTAAAGGAAAATACCGCGGGTTAACCCACCATCAATACCAATCGACTCGCCCGTGACCGCACCCGCTTTGGGTGAGGCCAAAAAGCCAATCAAGTAAGCAATTTCAACCGGCGCTAAGGTCCGACGGATTGGCGTGACATCGATGTACCCCTGTTCCACTTCTTGTGGCGTTTTGTTTTGGAGATTCCCTTCACGCTCATACAACTCTTGAATGTGCGGGGTATCCACCACACCGGGATGAATGATGTTGCAGGTAATGCCGTGTGGCCCCAGTTGATCCGACAAGTTTTTGGTCATATGAACAATGGCAAGGTTGCGCATCCCTGACATCACCTTACTACTACGACCAGTTAAACCACCAATATTGATAATGCGACCAAAACCTTGTTCTTTCATATAAGGGGTGACGGCTTTCGCACAACGGAAATAACCAATCACTTTGGTATCTAAATCGCCCAGTAATTCGTAATCATTAGCAAACTCAATAGCGTTACGCACTACACCAGAAGGCGCTGCCGCACCATTGACCAAAATATCTACCCGGCCAAATTCTTTGGCTGCGACTGCCACCATGGTTTCGACAGAATCCATGTCCGTGGTGTCACACACCACAGGCAAGACGCGACGACCGGTTGCTGCGGAAATCTCAGCTGCGGTCTTTTCAAGCACTGACATAGTGCGTGAGCAAATCACCACATCACAGCCTTCTTCAGCTAGAAATCTGGCGACATCTTTGCCAATCCCCATGCCGCCACCGGTGACAATGGCAACTTTATCTTTGATTTCTAAATCCATAATCCACTCTCTGTTAACCTAAATTGACGAAAACACTCTTGGTTTCGGTATAGGCATCAATGACATTTTTGCCCATTTCACGTCCCCAGCCTGATTGCTTGTAGCCACCAAATGGCGACGCAGGATCCACCACATTCCAGCAGTTAATCCACACGGACCCTGCTTTTATGCGACCGGCAATGGTGTGTGCCTGAGTCAGATCATTGGTCCAAAGACCGGCGGCCAAACCAAAGGGGGTATCATTGGCGCGATGTACCAACTCATCCACATCAGACCAGCTCATGACCGTCACCACCGGGCCGAAAATTTCTTCACGGGCGATGCGAGCCTGTTCTTGTTTGTCCAAAAACACTGTCGGCGACATAAAGTAACCATCACCTAACTCACTGGGTTTATGACCACCGCAAACCAGCTCCGCCCCTTCGGACACGGCACTGTCTACGTAACCTTTGACGACATTAAACTGTGCGGAGGAGACTAAAGGCCCCATGGTGGTTCGTTCATTCAAACCGGGCCCAACCACATGGGCAGCGGCATGCTTGCGCAACTCTTCCAAGGTTTGATCGAGTACACTTTCATGAACATATAAGCGAGAGGCAGCGGTACACACTTGGCCTTGGTTATAAAAAATGCCGTCGGCGGCACCCTTCGCCGCCTTGATAATGTTGGCATCGGGTAAAATGATGTTGGGGGATTTCCCCCCCAATTCGAGGGAGACTTTTTTCATATTGCCGGCTGCACTTTGCGCAATCAGACGTCCCACACCGGTTGAACCAGTAAAGGCGATTTTATCCACACCGGGGTGGGCTGCCAGTGGCGCACCAGCGCCCTCACCAAAACCGGTTAACACGTTCACAACACCACGAGGAATACCGGCTTTTTCGATCAGATGCGCCAAACGTAAGGCGGATAAAGGCGTTTGTTCCGCTGGCTTTAAAATAGAGGTACAACCGGTCGCCAACGCAGGCCCAAGTTTCCAGGCACACATAGACAGCGGGAAATTCCATGGCACAATCAGCGCACAAACCCCTACCGGCTCTTTAACCGTGTAGTTGAGCATGCGCTCGCCAGTACGCGGTGACACAGGAATGGTACTGCCTTCAATTTTGGAGGGCCAGCCAGCAAAATAGCGGATGATACTGGCGGTAATAACGACTTCACCGTTTTTCGCATTACTATAGGGCTTGCCATTTTCCAGCGAGATAATTTGCCCAAGGTTTTCCGCGTCTTCCTCGATCAAATCCGCTAAGCGTAACATCAGTTTGGTGCGCTGAGCTGGTGACACTCGATGCCACTCACCTTCTAACGCTTGACGTGCGGCTTGAACCGCGTGATCCACATCAGCAGCAGTGGCTTTGGCCACACTGGCGATGTTGTGTGTTGTCGCAGGATCCTCAACATTAAAATATTCGCCTGTCGCAGGCTCAACCCACTCACCGCCGATAAACAAACGTTTTTGTTCGGCAAGAAAGCCTTGTACTTCAGGAAACAGTGCCATGGTAGTCATGATCAACCTCACAAAGACATTTCGATTAAGCGTGGCGCTTTTGCGTCGCACGCGGCTTTAAATTCACGCATGAGTTCCGCGTTATTGGTGACGCAGACCGAGTCCACACCATATGCCTTAGATAAGGCTCGCCAATCGACGCGAGGTCTATCCAACTCAGTTAACGCCAAGGAATTTTGACCAAACTCGGTGACGCCATAACGGCGCAATTCATTTTGTAGAATGCTGTATTTATGATTGGCAGCGATCAGGATCACCACAGGCAGGTTCTCGCGAGCGATGCTCCACAAGGCTTGAATGGTGTACTGGGCACTGCCGTCTGATTGCAAACACACGACGGTATTCCCCGGCTCAGCCAATGCCGCACCAAAACCGGCGGGAATACCTTGGCCAATGGCACCGCCGGTATTGGTTAACACGCGATGGCGCGGTGCCAAAGCCGATTCGGTGAAAAATGGGTAACCACAGGTGCCACCTTCAACGGACACAATGCAGTTATCAGGCAAAGTGCTGGAGATGATTTTGCCAATAGATTGCGGGGTCAAAGCTTCATTCGCCGCAGGTAACTCAATCGTGCCCACCAGATCTTGATGGGCGGGTGCATTGAGCAACTCGGCGAGCGCTTCCAGCGCACCGGACACATCGTCGCCCACTTCCGCCAGCGTCACCAAACGATCGGTTTGGGCTAAACGCGATGGCATCCCTTCGTAACCGAAATAGGCAATCGGCTCAACCACACCGGCACAAACCACTTCGTCGTATTGTTCTAACTCAGCAATCGCTTTTTCAGGGAAGTAAGGCAAACGGTCAAGGTCTGGCAAGCCCCCCCCACGATAAGAAATACGCGGGAACGTCTCAGCAAACATTTTGATGCCGGGTAACTGACCAATACGACCAGCAGCGATTAGGCCTCTTTCATCTAAACCGTTATCCCCCACAATAAAGACCAAACGCTTGCCCGCTTTAATACGCTGTGCCACGACGTCAATATAGTCGGCTTTAAAATGGCGTTTCGGTGGCAGAATAGACACCTTAGGCATCCCTTCTGCCAACGCTTTGGCTTGTAAATCCATCGGTAAGACAAGGGTCGAAATCGCACCGGAAGGTTGCCAAGCAGCACGCATAGCTGCTGCAAAATCTTCGACCATGCGATCAACGGATTTAGAGGTACGGAAAAATGCAGAAACCGGACGCGCCAGAGACTCAATATCACTCGCTAACGGTGGATCATAATTCACATGCCAAGAGGCGTGATCGCCCACCAGATTAACAATCGGGCTGTTGGCACGACGCGCGTTGTGCAAATTGGCAATGCCATTGGCAAAGCCGGGGCCCAAATGGGTCAGCGTCAATGCCGGACGACCCGAAACTCGACCATAGCCATCCGCAGCCCCAGTACACACACCTTCGAACATACTGAGAACAGGGCGAAATTTTGGCTCACTGTCCATCGCTGCCACAAATGGCATTTCGGTGGTTCCTGGATTTGCGAAACAGTACTCAACGCCTGAGTCAACTGCCGCTTTAACAATTGCTTCTGCACCATTCATAGGAAGACCTCTTTATTTGGATAATTCTCACAATATGCGAAAACAACAACAAATGTCAACGAAACAAAGCCAACAAAATGAAATAAAATGAGCCAATATAAGATTTTTGTGACAATTTGCGTCTTTTTATTAATTATTTTTTCATGATTCTCAAAATACGAAAAAGAACTGCAAACACACATAAAAAAACAGCGCCAGCAGATAAACCGCTGACGCTGTCAACATGGGAAGGATGGTCTAGAACAGAAATATCTAAAACAAAAACAATTATTTATTGATATGCACAACCTGCAGAGAGGTAAACTCCAGTAATCCTTCCTCTCCAAACTCCACCCCAAAGCCCGACATTTTACAGCCGCCCATTGGGATATTGGGCTGAATTTTAGCGTGAGTGTTGACGAATGTTGTACCACACTCTAAACGAGCAGCCAGCGCTGTTGCTTCTGCCGTGTCCGGCCCCCAGACCGAACCGTCGAGCCCCACATCCACACCGTTAGCCATCTCTATCGCATCATCAACATTTGAGAATTTGATCATGGGTAAAGCCGGACCAAACTGCTCTTCTTGAACCAGCAGAGCATCGTTGGAAATATCAGCAACCAGCGTCGGAGGATAGAAGTAGCCCACCCCCTCAAGAGGCTGACCACCCGTTAATATGGTCGCCCCGCCTTGACGGGCATCTTCCACAAAATCTACAACAATTTGCAGTTGGTCTTTGTTTTGCACCGGACCAAAGTTCACGCCTTCATCCATACCGTTACCAACCACTTGCTCATTGGCAATCGCAACCAGAGCAGCACACATATCATCATAGATCGACTCGTGTACATAAAGACGTTTGATCGCCCCGCAGGTTTGTCCCATGTTCAAGAAAGCCGCGGCAAAAATATCCGGTGCAACTTTGGCGACATCCGTACCTTTTAGTACGATTGCCGCATCATTACCGCCCAACTCAAGGGTCAGACGCTTCAAGTTATCAGCCGCATTGCGCATTACCGACTGACCCGTTTCTGTAGAACCAGTGAAGACAATCTTACTAATCTGAGGATGAGCCGTCATGCCACTGCCAATACCACTTTCGCCAGTGATGATGTTAATGACCCCTTTCGGCACATGGTTACTGATAATTTCTACCAACTTAATGGTACTTAAAGGCGTTAATCCGGATGGCTTATTGATCACCGTATTTCCCGCACGAATGGCAGGAATGATGTGCCAGATAGCAATCATTAAAGGCCAGTTCCAAGGGGTAATAGAAGCGACCACACCAAGCGGTTTATGATGTACCTCAATACGTTTAGTGTCGGTCTCTTCCGCGACTTCGACTGGAATGTCTTGCGATGCGGCAAAGCGTAACCAAGCGATACCCGCTTCCACTTCGCCCATGGCAAGCGGGAAAGGTTTTCCTTGCTCAGCGACAATCAACGCTGCCACTTCACTGGCGCGCGCTTCCAGTTCGTCACCGGCCTTGTTTAAACAACGCTGACGCTCTTCATGGCTGGACACAGACCAACTTTTGAAAGCGGTTTGTGCCGCCTTAACCGCTTCTTCTAGTTGGGATTTATCCCCATTCGCACATGTTGCCACAACGTCAAATGTAGCGGGGTTGATGACATTGAAAGGTGCATGATTCCCTTCTACCCACTCCCCATTAATCAGAAATTTAAAGTGACGACTCATTGCTAACCTCCACTTGCTTGCGATGCTTCGTACCCATACGACACGACAGCATGGCATCGACAATAAATTAACCCGGCAGCGCCATCAGCATGTTGATATCAACTTCACTGATTTCGCCAAGACACAGCATCGAAAAACACAATGTAAGATTTATTGCACACAAAAGCACTCATGTAAACGATAATTTATCATTTTTTCTCAAATTAAGAAAATACACTTAAAATATAACCCTTAAGATAACCGTTTAGCAGCATTCATTATCCGGAATATGAGAATAGAGACATTTTTCAGCAGCAAATAAAATGCTATATTGACGGCATAAGAAAAGAAAAAGTCTCATCATGTTAGAAAAAAACACAAAAATGAGTTAAATCGCGCTTTCGAACATATAATCTAAACACTTATCGATCATTAAGGGGTCTTCGTGTCCAGTCTCAATAAAATGCTAAACGTCCTCAATATTTTTGGGCCAGGTTCTCTCGTCATTAATGTCGACGACATCGCCAAACAACTATCCCTTTCCCGTGCAACTGCCTATCGTTATGTACGGGAGCTATGTGATGCCGGCTTATTGACCCGTATTGAGACAAGCTACACCCTTGGCCCCAGAATCATCGAACTGGATTGGATGATGCGTCAACATGATCCGCTGATATCCCACGGGCGCGAAGTGATGGCCGAGCTCTCCAAAAACACCGGACTCACTGTCTACATGAGTGTCTTTTACGATGGACACATCATCAATACCCATATCGAATCCGACATTAAAAAGTATGGCTTCACCTTTGGTCGGGGGCGTCCGTTGCCGATTTTTAAAGGGGCACAATCGAAGGTGCTGGTCGCATTTCAAAAAACCAATCGCCTGAAAAAAATCTATGATGAGCAGATTGAGCCCAGTGAAGACTATCATCTCACCTGGAAAGAATTTAATACGGAAACCAAAAAAATCCGTAAAGATGGTTTTTGCGTCACGCATGATGAGCTCAATCTCGGCCTGACGGGAATTGCAGCGCCCATTCTTAACCTTGAAAACGATGACATTATTGGCAGCATCGCCTTTGTCGGTACCACCAGCGCATTTGAACTGTTCCGTCTTGAAGCGGTTGTTGAGCGTCTGCAACAGGCCACAGCCCACATCGAAAGAGGTACCTATTTAGACAATGAGCAAGCCCCCGATAAAACGTAAAAATCGCTCACCAAACAAACGCCCCGCACATCAAAAGCAGAGTCAGGCATAAGCCTCTCTGCTTTTTTTATATGATGACTCAATCACGCTTAAAGCCACACGCAACTCCCACATTCAACATTCAACATTCAACATTCAACATTCAACATTCAACATTCAACATTCAACATTCAACATGATTCTCACCCCATCACTTGTAAACACAAAAATAGAAAAATGTTAAAAAAATGATAAAAGATACTTTAAAAAAACACATTTTTATCGTAATGTGAGAATTAATATAAAAACAATTCATCAAAATAACAATTGATCCTTTGAGGTGAACCCCATGCAAGAGAACACAAAAATCGATTTTATCTATCTTTCAGAGCCAGACATGATTAAAGCTGGTGTCATGGATATGCCTCGCTGTGTAGATACCATGGAAGACATGTTTGCTCTTTTATACAAGGGGGATTATCGAATGGCGGGAGCGAATAGTGACTCACATGGCGCCTTAATTACTTTTCCTGAGCAATCGCCTTTTCCCACCATGCCAAAGCCTACAGCCGATCGTCGTTTGATGGCTATGCCAGCCTACCTTGGCGGTGACTTTCAAACCTCCGGCGTGAAGTGGTACGGTTCAAATATCGCCAACCGCGAAAAAGGTCTGCCGCGCTCCATCCTCACCCTTATCCTCAATGACATTGATACGGGCACACCTCTGGCCTTTATGTCTGCCAACCTTTTATCCGCCTACCGTACCGGGGCGATCCCGGGCGTTGGTGCTCGCCACCTTGCCCGTAAAGATTCTAAAGTGATTGGTTTATTAGGCCCTGGCGTCATGGGCAAAACCACCGTATCTGCGTTTATGGCGACCTGCCCTCATCTTGATACGATCAAGATAAAGGGTCGTGGTCAAAAGAGTCTGGATGATTTCATCGGATGGCTGAAGGAAACTTTCCCACAAATTACCAACATCCAAGTCGTCGATAGTATTGAAGAAGTGGTTCGGGGGTCTGACCTGGTCACTTACTGTAATTCCGGTGAAACGGGTGACCCATCCACTTATCCAATGGTGAAGCGCGAATGGGTGAAACCAGGGGCTTTTCTAGCCATGCCAGCGAGCTGCTCTTTAGATGAAGGCATGGAAGATTCCGGGGTTCGTAAGGTGTTGGATAATACGCGCCTATATGAAGCATGGTATGAAGAATTACCGAAACCTGCCCATAACTGTGTGCCGCTCATTGGCGTTCGTTTTATGGACATGATTGCCGCAGGTCAGCTTGATAAAGCAGAACTGGAAGACATTGGCAAAATTGTGGCGAACGATGCACCGGGTCGCCAGAACGATGAAGAAATCATCATTATGTCAGTCGGTGGTATGCCGGTCGAAGATGTTGCTTGGGCGACGGTGATTTATCGCAATGCGATTGAACAAGGCATTGGCGTGAAACTCAACCTTTGGGATACACCGGTTTTACGCTAAACGTACAAGTGTGACTCTCCTCTGATGCTATTTTTAGGAAAACTCAAATGACCATGATTACCAAAGTAAAAACCGGCTCAAAACTGGAAGAACTCAGTAGCTACTCACGCCTAGTGTGCGTTGATAATTGGATTTTTGTTGCCAATACCGCAGGCAGAAATCCCGTCACCAAAGAAATCCCTGAAGATGTACTTGAGCAAACCCACCAAGTATTCAGCAATGTTGAAGCCGCGCTAAAAAGCGTCGGCGCAAGCCTTGCCGATGTTGTGATGTCGCGGGTGTTCATCCAAAATCCCGCGGATACCCAAGCCGTCATGACGCTCATCGGTGATAAGTTTCGCGGCGTCGATCCTGCAACAACGGTGACTTGCCCGCCATTGGGTTCAACCCTCTACAAGATGGAGTTAGAAGTCACCGCGTATCGTGGTGCTGCCAACGCTGATGTTGAAACGATTACCCTTACTCAATAGAACCGCTTTGTCAGGCAGAGTCTCACTGGCTCAGCCTTTCGGACAATATTCAGGAAACAAATGATGACGAAAACACTTGAGGCTATTCATACACAGGATGAACTACCAGAATCCACGACGGTTGTGATTATCGGTGGCGGCATTATTGGTGTAACAGCCGCATTAACACTGGCCGAAAGAAACATTCCCGTGGTCTTGCTCGAGAAAGGTCATATCGCTGGAGAGCAATCTTCTCGTAACCTTGGGTGGATTCGGAAAACCAATCGTCATTTGCACGATGTACCACTAGCACTCGCCGCCGATAGACTTTGGCAAGAAATGCCGGAGCGAATCGGGCAATCCGTCGGCTACAAGGCATCCGGCATTATGTTTTTAGCCAAAACCGAAGAACAGGTCGCAATGCATGAAGCGTGGCTAAAGTCGGTGGAATCGCTTTCTTTGGACGCCAGAATGCTCAGCGCCCAAGAAATCGGCCAGCATGTTCCCGGTGGTAAAGGGGATTGGCAAGGCGGCATATACACCCCTTCAGATGGACGAGCAGAACCTGCCATTGCCACCACCGCAATGGCCAGAACGGCGATCGAGAAAGGTGCCATCATGGTACAAAACTGTGCGGTTCGAACCCTTTCCACAACAGGCGGTAAGATCAGCGGTGTTGTCACAGAACAAGGTGAGATCCGTTGTGAGCAAGTACTACTCGCCAGTGGTGCGTGGTCGCGTCGTTTCCTCGGCAATCATGGGATATCTCTGCCAACGCTCCCATTGGTTTGTTCCGTATTCAGGACCAAACCCATGGAAGGCCCAACCGACATCTCCGTCGGTGGTCCGGATTTTTCCTTTAGAAAACATAAAGACGGTGGTTTCATTATCACCCAGCGTGGTGCCTTAGATGCCCATATTACCCTGGACCATTTACTGATCGGCTGGCGCTACTTGAGTCAGCTTCGTACACAACGCAGTTTCTTACGCACTTCATTTGGCAAAGCGTTCTTTCAAGACCTGAAACTAGCACGACGTTGGAAGGCTAACAGTCATTCACCTTTTGAGCAGATCAGAACCTTAGATCCGAGTGCCAACCCAGCGCTCAATAACGAAGCACTAACCAACTTAAGAAAAGCCTGGCCTATTTTTGAAAAAGCAGAAATGGAAGAATCTTGGGCAGGAGTGATTGATATTACCCCGGATTCAAACCCAATCATTGATAGCATCTCTGCGCTCCCCGGTTTAACCATTGCGACCGGCTTCTCTGGGCATGGCTTTGGTACCGGACCGGCAGCAGGACAGTTGGCAGCAGATATTGTCACCAATTCAGCGCCGATTATTGACCCAAGCCCATACCAGTTCGAGCGACTTTAAGCTCCCCCCTGAAGTCTTCGCTCATGCCAGTATCACTTCGAGTATGCTGGCATTTTTTATTGATAATCCCGACCCAACCCACCGAGATAACCACTAAAAACAAAACTATCAGTTACCAAACAAGATAAATAAGAGAAAAAAATCCGTAAAAAACCGATTAAAAAAACCAAAAATCTCATTTTGTGATATTTTTTCAATTTTTAGTAGGAAACTTTGTCATTTTCCGATAACATAAAGTTAACAAGTTATTAACGAACTATTGCTCGCTCAATAGACGGAAATAACAATTAACATAGTTAGGAACCTTTGATATGAAACAGACCACATTAAAAAAAGAGAGCTTAGGACTATGGTCGATAGTATTTTTCGTCATAGCCGCAGCTTCTCCTCTCACCGGTGCGGTGGGGGCATTACCTATTGCTTTTATGGCTGGAAATGGTGCAGGGATTCCCGGGATCTATGTTGTTGCGGGTATTCTGCTGACTTTATTTAGCTTTGGCTTTATTGCAATGAGTCGTCATGTCGTCAACTCAGGCGCATTTTACTCCTACGTCAGCAAAGGCCTTGGCCCTTCTACTGGTTTAGCGGGCTTTTTTATTGCGATTCTTGCCTATCTGTCGATGGTTTTTTCTGTCAGCTCATTATTCGGTTTCTTTACCAACATTTTCTTAGTTAACAACTTCGGCATCGATGTCCCTTGGTGGATGCTGGCCATCGCCAATCAGGTGATCGTTGTTTTACTTGGTATTGCCAAAGTAGAAATTGGGGGGCGCATTCTTGGGGTTTTGATGTTACTCGAGGTCGCCATCATCCTATTGGTTGACCTTGTTATCATCAAACAGCCGATTGCCATGACGTTTTCCTCTTTCACACCTTCCGTGACTTTCAGTGGTAACGCTGGTGTCGGACTTATATTCGCTATCTGTTCATTTATCGGCTTTGAAGCCTCTGCGATTTATTCGGAAGAGTGTAAAACACCGGAAAAAACCATTCCTCGAGCCACACTCGTGGCTGTCGCCATTATCACTGTATTCTATGCTGTTACAGCATGGGCAATCGTTCAATTCGTGGGCGACACTAAAGTCGGTGAAGTTGCTGCACAAGACCCGGGGATGTTCATTTACAATATTGCGGACCAATTGCTTGGCCCTTGGTCAAGTCAAGTGATGTCTATTTTACTGATCACGAGCCTATTTGCAGCAACTCAGGCCTTTCACAACACGCTTTCTCGCTACTTATTCTCTTTAAGTCGTGATGGGTTGTGCTGGTCAAAGTTCTCAACGCTGCATCCCAAATACCACACACCTTATGTTGCCAGCCTGATTCAAGGGATCGCCATTGTCGTTGGTTTACTGATTCTGGTCGCGATGGGCCTTGATCCAATGGCAAATATTTTTGCTTGGGCATCAGCACTTGGCGCAATTTCCATACTCACCCTACAGTGTGCGGTTTCATTTGCAGTTGTAGTTTTCTTCATAAGAAATCCTTCTTTACAAGCCTCACTTTGGAGCCGCTTCATTGCGCCAGCGCTGGCATCTGTAGGAATGGTTATTTCTCTGTATATGGTGATTAATAATCTAGACGTCCTCAGTGGGTCTGATTCACCGGTTGTTAAGGCTCTACCTTATTTAGTTGTCGCTTTTGCTGCTCTGGGATTTTTTATCGCCAAACGATTGCATCAGGCCAACCCCGAACGCTTTGCAAGCATCGCTAAAGTCGTAGAGACGTTGAAGTAACATTCGGGAAATGGGCGAATGAGTCATCAATTTCTCTGCTTTGTTCACCCCTTGCCTAACGGCTTAAGACGTATAGAAAGCTTGTTTCAAACCGTTAAGAAATAACATTACCGATTAACTTAATGGCTTTAGTAATTTTTACTCAGTCATATTGAAATACAGAGGAACTTCAAATTGAAATACTCTAAATCTATCAGAGCAATACACTGGTTAAGCGCGACTATCGTTATAGGATTACTTTCATTAGGTCTCTATATGACACCGTATGATGAAGCTAACGCAGCGTTTGCCGACAACTTATATTTTTGGCACAAGTCATTTGGAGTACTATTTTTTATCATCGTGCTGGTGCGTATCATGGTGCGCAGAAGAAGTAAATTACCACCGTTACCAGACGGCATATCTAAACCAGAGAGAATCGTTGTCAATCTGGCTCATAAATTATTTTACATTTTGATGGTCGCTATTCCTCTACTGGGCTATGTGCAATCTAGCACTTACGAATACAGCGATGGGGTCCATTTCTTCTTTGTTGATTTGCCTGAACTATTGCCAAAAAATCAAGCGGTCTATGAGGTAGCCAACACATTACATAAATGGTTGTCATTTGTATTAATCGGTCTGATTGCACTCCACATCCTTGGCGCTTTAAGACACCGTTTATTCGATAGAAAAAATGATGTCTTAAAGAGAATTTTATAAAGTCCGGCAGGAATACTCCGATTCGTCCAAGGTAGCGGAAAAAACGCATCAGATACAATGTCAGACGAGACATGATGCCGCTCAAGCCCCGTTCAGCAGCGACTGAACGGGGCTTTCAGTTCACAACTCATCGTATCAATCCAGATGTTCAAGCCCCCATTTATAGAGTGCGTTTTTCTTCAGATGATAAATTTCAGCCACAAGAGCAGCCGCTTTTTTTAAAGGCAGCTCCTGAGTCAGAATTCTGAGTGTCCGAATCGCCTCTTGAGGAAATTCATCCTGTTCAGAACGCCGATAGCCATGGATCAGTAATACCATCTCCCCCTTGCGGCGGTTGTCGTCTGCCATCACCCACGGGAGCAGCTCTCCCAACGGCAATCCCTGAATGGTCTCAAAGGTTTTCGTCAACTCTCTTGCCAACACAACTTCTCGCTCAGGGCCGAGCACATCCTGCAAATCATGTAGTGATTCAATGATACGATGGGTTGATTCATAGAAAATACAAGTTCGCTCCTCATGGGCGATCGCTGCTATTTTATCTTTACGAGCTTTCGTTTTCGGGGGAAGGAAACCTTCAAAACTGAATCGGTCCGACGGTAAACCGGAAGCGCTTAATGCCGCGATAACTGCACAAGCCCCGGGCAGAGGAACCACTTTTACACCCGCCTGACGACAAAGTTTCACAAGATGATATCCTGGATCGCTGATCAACGGTGTTCCGGCATCAGAGACTAAAGCAATCGACTCTCCGGATAGCAGTTTATCAACCAATACCGACGCTTTCTCCTGTTCATTATGATCATGGAGAGAAAAAGTTTTGGTTCGAATGTTCAGGTGAGATAAAAGTTTCCCAGTGTGGCGCGTATCCTCAGCAGCAATCATGTCAACCTGAGAAAGAACATCAATGGCTCTTTGCGTTATATCGCCTAAATTACCAATTGGCGTAGGAACAATGTATAGTGTTGGCGCTTGCTCCTGCAACGTTTTATGATTTGTCATTTGTTTATCATCACTTCAAAGATTATTATAGAGACAATTTTACCGGAATAAATTACAGCTTATGGCTCAGAAAAAGCATAACAGACTCAATGTGGCACGCCTGATCACTCAGATTACATTCACAATCCTTCTTGCGGCATGTGCTTCCAATTCAATAGACTCGAACCGTGTCGATATTACTCAACGTCCGACACTCAGTTCTCAGGACTATCTCATGAGAGCCGACAGCAATGAAGGGTCAATCCAAAATGACTGGCTGATCATGGCGCTAAAAGCAGCGGTGAAAGAAAACCAGGTCGCCCAAGCGAATCTACTGTTATTCCGACTGACCAAACAGAAACTGACCGAAACGCAGCAAGCGGAATGGCAACTTGCCCGAGCCAGACTATTTCTCAATAATGATCAGAATGAAACAGCACTCAAACGACTGAATTTTAAACCCTGGTGGAAACTTCCTGATGCTCAATGGTTAGCATTCTATCAGACTAAAGCTGATATTTTTATGAGTCTTGAAAAATGGTTTGATACCGCTCGGGCTTTAGTCGAGGTCTATGACCTGAGTCCGCAGAATATCCAACCTAAAGTTGCCCGTCAGATCTGGCAGAATCTTTCCCATTATTCCGCGACAGAGATTACAGAGTTAAACGTGGCATCCGATGAAGATGAATTAGCGGGTTGGCTGCAACTCGCCATTTATATGAAAACGCTGGATGGTGATCTCTCACAACTCAAAAACACACTGGAAAAATGGTTAGCAGAGAATAGCCATCACCCGGCTGCCATCCATATGCCCGGAGGTGTCAAAGCGGTTCTGGCAATGAAAATCTCAACGCCAAAAAACACAGCTTTACTCCTGCCACTGAGCGGTAAGTTTTCTCAGCAGGCGCAGTTAATCCGAGACGGATTTATGTTTGCGATGATGAATGATCGAAACAGAGATACCGAGATGACACTGAATGTGATCGATACAAACGAACAATCATTTTCAGACACCGTCAGTCAATTGATGCAAGAGCATATCGATTTCGTTGTCGGTCCGCTGATCAAAGAAGATATCACCCAACTACAACAGATAGAGAAGCAAAAGAAACATCAAATCCCCATGCTGGCCTTAAATATACCCGAAAATATCAGCTCGAATTCGGCCGCGTGTTACTTTGCCCTGTCTCCTGAACAAGAGGCCAGCCAAGCCGCAAAACATTTGTTCCGCTTGGGATATCAGTATCCAATGATCCTTGTGCCTCGGGGAAGTTATGGTGAAAGAGTCGCAGATGCCTTCCAACAAGAGTGGCAGAAATATAGTAAGCATCCACTGACGATCAGCAGATTTGGCGATAAACGTCACTTACAGCAAAATATCAATGCTGTTTTCGGCCTACAGAGCAGCCAAAAAAATATTGCTCAAATGGAATCATTACTGGATATAAAGCTGAAAAGTCAGCCTCGTAGCCGACGCGATATCGATACCGTTTATATTGTTGCCAACAGCGCTGAGCTGACACTCCTCAAGCCATTTATTGAAGTTGCGATCAACCCGGATACAACGCAGCCGAAACTGTTTTCAAGTTCCCGGAGTAATAGTAACAATCAATATGAAGATCTCACGGGGGTCACATTCAGTGATATTCCGTTACTGCTCAAGCCACAAGCAGCGACCAAAGAACAGATGGAAGATTTGTGGCCGAAAGATTCCAATGCTGAGAAACGATTGAAAGCGATGGGGATGGATGCGTACACTTTAATGACATCGCTCCCGCAAATGAAAGCGGTCGAGGGGTATCAAGTTCAGGGGCAAACCGGCACGCTCAGTATTGATAAGCAATGTATTGTTCAGCAAGAATTAACTTGGGGAGAGTATGGCTCGCTTTAGCCATCGGGAGATTGGCGCTCACTATGAACAAGCCGCCTCGGCCTTTTTAATCGCGCGAGGCTTACACTTGATCACCCAAAATTTTTCATGTCGTACTGGTGAAATTGATCTAATCATGCGCGATCAACAAACGACTGTATTTGTTGAAGTAAAATATAGAAAGAACCGACACTTCGGTCATGCGGCTGAAGCCGTGACACCGACAAAAACCAAAAAATTAATTCAGACAGCTCAGTTCTGGTTATTAACACAAGGCTTGTCACCTTATGACACTGATTTTCGTTTCGATGTGATTGCCATTCATCAAGATGGCGATGACATCGATTGGTTCCAAAATGCAATAACGCAGGGATAATCGATGCTCGAAAGCATTAAAGCTAGTTTTACTGAAAGTATCCAAATTCAGATTGCTGCCGCTGAAGCATTACCAGATGCTATTACACATGCAGCACAGGCCATGGTTTCCAGTTTGCTTAATGGGAACAAGATCCTTTGTTGTGGTAACGGGGGCTCATCAGCAAACGCGCAACAGTTTGCGTCTTGCCTGCTCAACCGTTTCGAAACTGAGCGCCCTAGCCTACCGGCTATGGCCCTGACGGCAGACAACACAACGATGACTGCCGTTGCCAACGATTACCATTACCAAGAAATTTTTTCCAAACAGGTGCGAGCCTTTGGGCAAACAAACGACATCTTGTTGGCAATTTCAACCAGTGGTAATAGTAAAAATATTATCAAAGCCATGGAAGCAGCAGTCACCCGGGACATGACCATCATTGCCCTGACAGGGAAAGATGGTGGTGAAATGGCTGGCCTATTGGGAGAAAACGATGTAGAAATTCGCATTCCTTCTCTCCGGACTGCCCGTATTCATGAAGTCCACATGGTGACACTGCACTGCCTCTGTGACCTGATTGATCAAGTTTTATTTCCGCCCCATGAAGAGTAAATCATGAAAAATTTAACCATTCTGATTACGTTATCTCTTGCTGTCATGTTATCCGGATGTGTTGGGTTGTTTATTGCTGGTGCAGCAACAACAGCCGATATCGTCACGGATCCACGAACCACTCAAGAAATCTGGGATGACAATTACATTGAAGCTGAAATAACCGGCTTAATCAGAAAACCACCTTATCGTGGCAAGACCCGAATTGTATCCAACTCTTTCCGTGGTATCGTTGTGTTGATGGGTCAATCTCAAGATAACAATTTATTGAAATCATTAGAAAAAGACGTACGTCAAGTTAAGGGCGTTAAAGATGTTCATGATCAGGTTAGAATTCGTAAGCCCTTAAGTACATCGGACATCAGCCAAGATAGCTGGATCACCACAAAGGTTAAATCATCACTGCTAACAGACGATCAACTGAGCGGAGTGAAGATTAAAGTGATTACAGAAGATAAAGAAGTGTTCTTATTTGGCTATGTCACACCGGAACATGGCAACCATGCTGCAGAAGTAGCACGTAATATCTCTGGTGTGAAACGAGTGATTAAAGCATTTCAATATTCGCCCAGTCAGCAGAAACAATAATAAATACTGGGTGATAACAGCATCACCATCGTTATCATGATGACCGAAACAAAAAAAGCAGCAAAAGCTGCTTTTTTATTACGAATTTTGACCATTCTACTGTATGTCTATTTTACGACTCTCAAACTCGGTTTCCCGCGAGGTCGTGGAGGCTCATCATCAGGGGAAACGGTGTCATCCGTATCAGTCGTCTCTACGACATCAATGCTTTGCAGTTCTTCCTGCTCTTGTTCTTGAGCCTGTTCAAGTTGCTGAATGTATGAGTCTTCCGGTTCAAACATCGTCCCTGCACCATTTTCACGTGCATAGATCGCCTGAACAGCAAAAATAGGAACAATAACAGAATGAGGACGCCCGCCAAAACGAGCGTTAAACATAATTGCATCGTTACCTAGCTCTAGATTCCCGATAGCCCTTGGGGCTATGTTCAGAATGATCTGCCCATCCTGAATAAATTCGACAGGTACCCGAACGCCAGGCAGTGTTGCATCAACAACCAGATGAGGTGTCAAATCGTTCTCTAATAACCAGTCATAAAAGGCCCGAAGCATATACGGGCGCCGAGGCGTCATATTATCCATGAGTTATACATCCTACCCGAACTAACGAGATAAACGCATCTCACGCTCAGTTTCAGTTAAAGAAGCCAAGAATGAATCTCGTTCAAAAACACGGTTCATATATACTTTCAACTCTTTTGAACCCGGACCGATGAGCTCGATACCCAACACAGGCAAACGCCATAATAACGGCGCAAGGTAACAATCCACCAGACTAAATTCTTCACTCATGAAGTACTCAAACTCAGCAAACACTGGCGCTAATGTCAGTAAATCATTTTGTAACTTACTTCTTGCTGACTCAGCTTCGCTAACAGAACCATTTATAACTTTGTCAGCGAGTGAATACCAGTTCCGCTCAATACGATAAACCATCAAACGGCTATTACCGCGTGCTACAGGATAAACCGGCATCAGTGGTGGATGTGGAAAACGCTCATCCAGATATTCCATAATAATTTTTGAGTCATAAAGTGCAAGTTCACGATCGACAAGGGTCGGTACTGATTTATATGGATTTAACTCAATCAGTTCCGCAGGTAAGTTTGATTCATCAACTAACTCTACCTCGACACTCACACCTTTCTCAGCCAGAACAATTCTCACCTGATGACTATACATATCTGAGGCACTTGAAAATAAAGTCATCACAGAACGTTTATTGGCAGCAACAGCCATGGAATCCTCCAGCACACAATAATAATAAAAACAATGGAGGCAAGCCTCCATTGATAATTCAAAACCCTGACAAACAGCACGACATAATAGCATAATTCGTGTACATCACGCCAACACTCTTTCTTCAGAGAACAAAGAATCACCTAAGGATACTTATCTAAAAGATAATATGTCATACGCCTTGCTCAACCCTGCCCTCACCATCGATTACATGCGAGAGCCTGACGTGTCGAATATTCACCTCTCGGGAAGAGACTTAAACCAATAACACAATAAGTTCGATACTTCACTCTTTCAAACCGCTCGAATAGCGAATTCATAAACAACCGATATAAAAAAACCCGGCATATTGCCGGGTTTTCGAAACCACATAAAACGTAATTAACGTTTTGAAAACTGTGGACGACGACGTGCTTTACGTAGACCAACTTTCTTACGTTCAACGCGACGAGCGTCACGAGTAACGTAGCCAGCTGCACGTAGAGCAGGACGTAGAGACTCATCGTATTCCATCAGAGCACGAGTGATACCGTGACGAATAGCACCTGCCTGACCTGAAATACCGCCACCTTTAACAGTGATGTACAGATCAAGTTTGTCAGTCATCTCAACCAACTCAAGCGGTTGTTGAACAACCATACGAGCTGTAGGACGACCAAAGTATTCATCAAGGCTACGCTTGTTGATTACGATGTTACCGCTGCCTGGTTTAATAAAAACACGTGCAGCTGAGCTTTTGCGACGGCCAGTGCCGTAGTATTGATTCTCTGCCATTTCCGAAATCCCCAATTAGATGTCTAGTACTTTTGGTTGTTGAGCAGCATGGTTGTGCTCAGCGCCAGCGTAAACTTTCAGTTTACGGTACATAGCACGGCCTAGAGGACCACGTGGAAGCATACCTTTAACCGCTAGCTCGATAACCATCTCTGGTTTGTAGTCGATCAACTTATTAAAAGTGATAGACTTGAGGCCACCAGGGAACTCAGAGTGACGATAATAAGTCTTAGCTGCAGATTTATTACCTGTTACAGTCACTTTTTCTGCGTTAACAACGATGATGTAATCACCTGTATCAACGTGAGGCGTATATTCAGCTTTATGCTTGCCACGTAAGCGAGATGCAATTTCACTTGCCAGACGACCAAGAGTTTTACCCTCTGCGTCCACAACATACCAGTCGCGTTTTACAGTTTCTGGTTTAGCAACGAAAGTTTTCATGCTAATAATAACCCGTTATTTAAAATTTACACTTAAGGAGCAATTGCTCCCACTGTCTAGAGCCCAGTCATCACCCCTTCGAGTGGTTGGCACTCTCGGCCTGAATAAAAAAACAGACCTACAGTAACGGTGGGTCGCAGGATTATAGAGAAGTGCGAAAAAAAAATCATCTTTTTTCTGACAAAAATTTATTTTTTAATCCAATTCATTTAGAAGCTTGTTAAACGATTACGACAAGTGCTCTTTCAGCAAATATTCACGACTTTGCATCTCAATCAAACGAGACCGGCAACGCTGAAACTCAAATGCTAACTGCCCACCTTGATATAACGCATCCAAGGCTACTTCTGCTGAAATGATCAATTTAACATGACGCTCATAAAACTCGTCAACAAGGGCAATGAAACGCCGGGCGGCATCATCCAGCGTTGCATTCATCTGCTTCACATCAGCTAATAAAACGGTATGGTACAAACGAGACAATTCAATGTAGTCATTCTGACTTCTCATACTCTGGCATAACTGTGCAAATGTAGCGAACAACACACCATTTGCTGCTTTTAATACTGGTATCTGCCGATGGTTGACTTCAATACTAGACATAACATCCGAGTCATGGCTGATGAGTTGACGATAGTAACTCTCCAAACTGGTTCTTGATTGCTCATCATTCGGGAAATGGTAAATTTCTGCCTGTTCGAGCGTTCTCAACCGATAGTCAACGCCACTATCCACATTCATCACAAGACAATGCTCTTTGATTAACTCGATTGCAGGGAGGAAACGTGCTCGTTGTAAACCATTCCGATATAAATCGTCCGGTGGAATATTCGAGGTGGCAACCAAAATGATATTCCGAGCGAAAAGCGCCTGAAAAAGAGTCCCCAAAATCATAGCATCGGTAATATCTGAGACAAAAAACTCGTCAAAACAGATAATCTCGGTTTCCGCGCTAAACTTATCAGCAACCATTTCGAGTGGATCATTGACATGATGAAGTAGCTTCAGCTCTTCATGAACACGATACATAAAGCGGTGGAAATGCACTCTCATCTTTTTCTGAGTCGGGAGCGAATCATAAAAAGTATCCATCAGGTAAGTTTTCCCTCTCCCGACCCCACCCCAGAAATATAACCCTTTGGGGGGAACTGGACCCTGGACTTTTTTTCTGAGCAAACGAGTCAGCAACGAATCCCGTTCAACCGGCTTTTCCAGATAGGCGAGAAATCGATGATACAGTTCATCTAAAGCCTCGACAGCCACTAACTGGGCGTCATCTTTCTGAAAATTATTGTCTTTCAAATCCTGATCGTAACGTTGCCTAGGTGTCATAAATATCGAGTAAAATAAGAGGAGAGGAAAGTGTGCAGCGCAACACATGCTTTTTGCTTTATCAGCCAAGGAAGTCATAGTACCATGTCCTTTGAGCATGTGTAACCTTTTGGTAAAAAACATGTTAAATAACAACAATAAGGAGCGGTTATGCCTTGGATCTATACCATCATAGGTTTGCTGATTGGATGTGTCGTCGGTGTCGTGATCACTCGCCTGACAACCCCTCAATATAAAAACCAGAAGTCCGTACAAAAAGACTTGGATAATACGAAGTTTGAGCTGGAGCAACAACGGCAAGAGCTAATGGATCATTTTGCCCAAACCGCAGAGATGCTGGACACAATAGGCAAAGATTATACCAAGCTCTATCAACATTTAGCGAAAACATCTTCAGAGCTGATTCCGAATCTTCCTGAGCAAGATAATCCATTCATCAAAACAATCGCCAAACACCAAGAGGTTGAATCGCAAGAATCTCAGGATCAAAGCCTGCCGCCAAAAGACTACGCGTTGGGCGCTTCAGGCCAGCTAAGAAATGAAGAAAAACCGATCATCCACTCAAAAGATATTATTAACGCGCAACCAAATTAAAAATTTTTGTGAACTTTGCTAAGGTTTTTGAGTCTTAAAACACACTGACGCTGTTGAAAATTTTATATCAAGATATCAAATAGTTACAACAGGTGATTTCCAAAGAGGAGTTTTAAGATGAAAAAACCTTTGCTTGCATTAGCAACCCTATCATTATGCATGAGTTCGATCATCACCCCGCTACCAGCAGCGGCAGCTCTGCCTATTGCCGTTAACGGAGAGCAATTACCAAGCCTGGCGCCAATGCTTGAGCATGTGACACCAGCCGTCGTTTCTATCGCTGTTGAAGGGACACAAGTATCTCATCAACGCCTGCCAGAACAATTCCGTTTCTTCTTTGGCCCGAACTTTCCAACTGAACAGCTCCAGGAACGTCCTTTTAAAGCACTGGGTTCAGGGGTCATCATTAATGCAGACAAAGGGTATGTCGTCACCAACTACCATGTGATTAACGGTGCCGACAAAATCCGAGTAAAACTCTATGATGGTCGTGAATATAAAGCCGAACTCGTCGGTGGCGATAAAATGTCAGATATCGCGCTGATTAAATTGGATAAAGCGAAAAATCTCACTCAAATCAAACTCTCCGATTCAGACAAAATCCGGGTTGGTGATTTCGCAGTTGCGATTGGTAATCCATTCGGTCTGGGACAGACCGTCACTTCCGGCATTATCTCTGCTTTAGGTCGAAGCGGACTGAATATTGAAAACTTCGAAAACTTCATCCAAACCGATGCCGCAATTAATAGTGGTAACTCGGGTGGCGCACTGGTGAACCTAAAAGGCGAACTGATCGGGATTAACACTGCGATACTTGGCCCGAATGGCGGCAATGTGGGCATTGGTTTTGCGATTCCAGCCAACATGATGAAAAACCTGACGGATCAGATCCTCGAATACGGTGAAGTCAAACGTGGGATGCTTGGTGTTCAAGGTGGAGAAGTGACTTCAGAGCTGGCACAAGCGATGGGTTATGAATCGAGCAAAGGTGCTTTTATCAGTCAAGTCGTCCCGGATAGTGCCGCAGATAAAGCTGGGTTAAAAGCAGGTGACATCATTATCTCCATCAATGGTAAAAATATTGATTCTTTCTCTGAACTGCGTGCCAAAGTGGCGACACTCGGTGCAGGTAAGAAAGTGAAACTGGGTATCCTCAGAGATGGAAAAGAACAAACATTCGATGTCACACTAGGTAAACAGAATGAGACCAAAACTCAGGCTAAAGCCCTGTATGAAGGACTATCTGGCGCCGAGCTGTCTAACACGACTTCAAGCGACCCAATCCAAGGGGTCAAAGTGACTCATGTTGAAAAAGGGTCTCCAGCTGAAGGTTATCAGCTTCAAGAAGGCGATATCATTATCGGTCTGAACAGACAGCGTGTGAAAAATATTGCTGAGTTGAGAAAGGTTCTGGAGAAATCACCAAGTATTCTAGCTTTGAATATTCAGCGTGATGATCGCACCATCTACCTCGTCATTCGTTAATTCCATTCATTATTGGGCCTTTCTGATGAAAGGCCCATTTTCTATTGATTCAGAGAGTGCTATTCTTTCCACCCTATATACATGTTTATAATGGTTCTGTGGATTGAAATATGATAGCTAACTTACTTCGTTCTGTTGGAATTGGATTAGTGACCGCACTCGTCATCGTCATTTCTGTTCCTTCTTTGAGAAGCCATATTTTCCCACCGGCAAAGAACCCACAACCAACCAATATCAACTCGCTGCAAATTACTTTCAATCAAGCGGTGCGCAGAGCTGCACCGGCAGTGGTTAACATTTATAGCCGTAAATATGCTGCTAATGACCGCTCAAAGTTATCAACACAAGGTTTGGGCTCTGGCGTCATTGTCAGTGAAAAAGGCTATATAATCACCAATTACCACGTCATTGCTCAGGCCGATCAAGTGATCGTTGCACTTCAGGACGGCCGGGTTGCAGCAGCACAACTGGTCGGTAAAGACCGTCGTTCAGATATTGCCGTACTCCGGATTGAAGACTCGAACTTACCCGTTATTCCTCAAAATCCAAACTATTCGCCGCAGGTCGGAGATGTCGTCCTCGCGATTGGTAACCCCTATAACCTAGGTCAAACGACCACTTTCGGAATTATTTCGGCGACGGGGCGCTCTTCAATCAGCATTGATGGTCGACAAGCATTTATTCAAACGGATGCGGCGATCAACGAAGGTAACTCTGGTGGCGCTTTAGTCAATACCCAAGGTGAACTTGTCGGTATCAATACGGCTTCGTTTCAGCAAGCAACTGATCTGGAAACTTACGGTATCTCTTTTGCCATTCCCTATAAGCTTGCCAATAAGATTATGGAAAAAATCATTGCTGACGGACGCGTGATTCGAGGGTATATCGGGATTGACGGGCAGGATATCAGTTCGGTTGAATCTCGGCTTCTCGGGAATGAACATATCGGTGGGATCATTGTTCTCGGTGTCGATCCGAATGGGCCGGCAGCTTCAGCAGGCTTTAAGCCTCAAGATATCATTATAAAAATTGATGGTAAAAAAATTAACGGACGTCAAAGCGTCATGGATTTAGTGACCGATCTGCGTCCGGGGACAACCATTCATGTCGATGTCATCAGAAAAGGCAAAGAGATCACCATTCCAGTCACTGTCGCTGAAGATACTCGGGATTAGTTCAGTTCTCTGAATATCTCGTATCATGAGAAGACATAAAAAAACGGAGCCTGATGGCTCCGTTTTTTTGAGAACGCATGTCTGAGACAGCATTACTTCTTAGTAAGTTTCTCTTTAATACGAGCAGACTTACCAGAGCGTTCACGTAGATAGTACAACTTGGCACGACGTACTGCACCACGACGCTTAACTTCGATACTGTCAACAGCAGGAGAATGTGTTTGGAACGTACGCTCAACACCCTCACCGTTAGAAATTTTACGAACGGTAAATGCTGAGTGAAGACCACGGTTACGAACAGCGATTACAACACCTTCAAATGCCTGTAAACGCTCACGCTCACCTTCTTTAACCTTGACTTGCACAACGACAGTGTCGCCTGGTGCAAACTGAGGTAGGTCTTGTTTCATTTGCTCTTGCTCAAGAGCTTTGATGATATTACTCATTGTTAATTTTCCTAGAATAAACTGATACTCAATTAATTGAAGTTACTTAGCTTGATACTCTTGAATGAACTCAACTAGTAACTGTTCCTGTTCGTCAGTCAGAGCTAGGTTTTCCAGGAGCTCCGGTCTTCTTAGCCAAGTACGGCCTAGCGACTGTTTCAGTCGCCAACGACGAATGTCACGATGATTCCCCGATTTCAATACGGCGGGAATGTCTTTCCCATCCAATACTTCCGGGCGCGTATAATGTGGACAATCCAACAATCCATTAGCAAAAGAATCTTCTTCTGCTGATGCAAAATCCCCAAGAACACCGGGGACAAACCGAGCTGCTGCATCAATCATTGTCATTGCTGGCAATTCACCACCAGTCATAACAAAATCTCCGACAGACCACTCTTCATCGACTTCAGACTCAATAATACGCTCATCAACCCCTTCGTACCGACCGCAAATCAAAATTAAATTTTCATCTGCTGCCAGTTCTTCAACCCCACATTGATCGAGTTTTCGTCCCTGTGGAGAAAGGTATATAACTTTCGTCTTTCCGGGAGCGGATGCTTTGGCCGCATGGATGGCATCACGCAAAGGCTGCACCATCATGAGCATACCAGGCCCACCCCCATAGGGTTTATCGTCAACTGTACGATGTCTATCATGCGTAAAGTCTCTCGGATTCCAGACTTCAACTGATAGTAACCCTTTTTTTACCGCTTGACCTGTGACGCCATAATCAGTCACAGAACGAAACATTTCAGGAAAAAGGCTAATCACGCCAACCCACATCATTTTCTCGCTCTGTACCGTGGAATCAGAATCCAGGATCCCAGTCAACTTCGATCCGTTGAGCGGAGCGATCAATATTCTTAATCACTTGCTCTTCGAGGAACGGAATTAAACGTTCCTTTTGTCCAAAAGCATCTTTTAGATTCGCTTTCACAACCAAAACATCATTTGAGCCGGTTTCCATGAGGTCAATAACCTCACCCAGATGGTAGCCACCTGTGGTGAACACCTGCATCCCAAATAATTCTCGCCAGTAGAACTCATCTTCTGACAGTTCAGGTAATGAAGCAGAGTCGACTGAAATTTCAAAATTGGTTAAAAGATGGGAGTCTTCACGAACATCCAACCCTTCAAGCTTTATCACCATCCCTTTGTTATGGCGTTTCCAGCTTTCAACTTTGTACTCAATCCACTCTCCCTTATGGTTAATATACCAAGGACTATAATCAAAAATACTTTCCGGATTGTCTGTGAAGGAAAGAACCTTAAGCCAACCGCGGATGCCGTAAGTTGATCCAAACTTACCAACAACAATTTTACTTTTCGGTTCACTCATTTTGTCTTGACCTTCCATCGACATTTACTAGTCATCTACCAATAGATTAAGCCGCTTTTTGAGCGTCTTTTACTAGTTTTGCTACACGTTCAGACAGAGATGCACCTTGTCCAACCCAGTGGTTTACACGATCCAGATCAAGGCGAAGACCTTCTTCCTGACCAGATGCAGTCGGGTTGAAGAAGCCTACTTTCTCAATAAAACGACCAGTAGCAGCGTTGCGGCTATCCGCAACTACAATTTGATAAAATGGACGCTTTTTAGCGCCGTGACGTGCCAAACGAATGGTTACCATATCGTCCTCTTTGCTTGCTTATATAATAAAATTAACCCCAAGAACTGTTTTTCAGAACAGTCGATTGGGGTCTCGTGCCAATTTAAAGCCCCCGAATTTTACTCTTATTCAGAGTCATTGCAAGGGCTTTAGCTATTTTTTAGCCATTGTGCGTCAACATGTCGAAACTGCAGTAACTTACCGTCCAAATGGGTTAAAACCACCACCCATCATCCCCTGCATATTTCTCATCATGCCTTTCATGCCGCCTTTCTGCATTTTTTTCATCATTTTCTGCATTTGCGTAAACTGCTTCAGTAACCGATTCACATCTTGAACCTGAGTGCCGGAACCAGCAGCGATTCTCTTCTTCCGGGATCCTTTAATCACATCGGGATTCTGACGCTCTTTCATTGTCATCGAGCCGATAATCGCTTCCATCTGTTTGAACATCCGATCATCAACTTTATCTTTGATGCCATCTTTCATGTTTGCCATTCCGGGAAGTTTATCCAGCATTCCCATCATGCCACCCATATTTTGCATCTGCCCCAGCTGCTCCCGGAAGTCTTCCAAATCAAAGCCTTTTTTCTCTTTAAACTTTTGAGCAAGTTTCTGGGCTTTTTCCTGATCAACGTTACGCTGTAAATCTTCAATGAGAGAAAGCACATCCCCCATCCCCAAAATACGTGAGGCAACGCGATCAGGATGGAAGGGTTCTAAAGCATCGGTTTTCTCTCCGACACCCAAAAATTTGATTGGCTTTCCAGTCACATAACGAACAGATAGCGCGGCACCACCCCGAGCATCCCCATCAACTTTCGTTAAGACCACCCCCGTCAGAGGCAGCGCATCACCAAAAGCCTTGGCGGTATTTGCAGCATCCTGACCTGTCATTGCATCGACAACAAACAGCGTCTCAACAGGATTAACCGCACGATGAAGATCCTGAATTTCAGACATCATCTCTTCATCGATAGCTAAGCGCCCTGCCGTATCGACGATGAGAACGTCGTAAAACTGTTTCCGCGCCTGATCAATTGCAGCTAAAGCAATATCAATCGGTTTCTGGTCTGCACTTGAAGGAAAGAAGTCAACGCCAATATCACTTGCCAGTGTTTCCAATTGTTTGATTGCGGCAGGACGATAAACGTCTGCGGAAACAACCAAGACTTTTTTCTTATCTCGTTCTTTCAGTAGTTTCGACAGCTTACCGACACTGGTTGTTTTACCTGCACCTTGTAAGCCCGCCATCAAAACCACAGCCGGTGGCTGAGCGGCAAGGTTCAGCGCTTCATTTGAGGCCCCCATCACCGCTTCAAGTTCCGCTTGTACAATCTTGATGAATTCTTGCCCCGGCGTGAGCGATTTGGAGACTTCGACGCCAACGGCACCTTCTTTGACCCGCTTGACAAATTCACGGATAACAGGAAGTGCAACATCAGCCTCAAGCAGAGCCATCCGCACTTCTCTCAGGGTTTCTTTGATGTTTTCTTCGGTCAAACGACCTTTACCACTGATATTCTTCAGCGTCTTGGACAAACGATCAGTTAGATTCTCAAACATACTGCATCTCTTCGCGGTGCTGTGAATTTCTATAAATTAGGTCCGAGTATACCTTAGCCAAAGCAGATAGTCATATCTGTTCAGTCATCGATATTACTTCTCTGGCCTCGATATTCCAGCGAAATCGGCAACCACTCATTTCGGCTGTAAACGATTTGTTTTATGTCATTCAAAATTAAGTAGTCAACCGTGGCTCATTGACACTTAGCCATGTATAATTCATCTTCTTTACAATCTTTTTTGATGAGATATATGGATAAATTTATCGCAATAGTTGCTTCGCTTTTTTACTTTCTCGCTATTGCAACCATCATTCCGGGACTGGTCAATCAAACGGGCATCAAAGCAAAGGCCGTGTTGATTTTTGCTGCAACTGCGCTGCTATTACATGCGTGGTTACTCAGCGATCTGATCTTTCATCCTAACGGCCAGAATCTAAGTATTCTGAACGTGGGGTCTCTCATCAGTTTCATCATTGGCTTAGTGATGAGCGGTGCGATGCTAAAAACTCGGTTGTGGTTTATGCTGCCCGTCGTTTACTGTTTTGCGGCAATTAATTTGTCGGCAGCAGCAAGTCTCCCCGGAAACTTCATCACTCACATGGAAGATAACCTGCCGCTGCTAATTCACATTTTCCTGGCGCTGTTCTCTTATTCAACACTGACAATCGGTGCACTGTATGCGCTCCAATTAGCTTGGTTAGATCATAAACTGAAAACAAAAAAATCATTAGCGATTAATCCGAATCTCCCTCCTTTACTCCAAATAGAGAGACAACTATTCCGTATCATTCTGATCGGTAATCTGCTGTTAACTGGTACCTTAATCACCGGTTTTATCTTCATTGAAGAAATCTTTGCTCAAGGGAAAGCACACAAAGGAATCTTGTCGGTCATTGCCTGGATTGTGTATACCGTGCTTCTGTGGGGCCACTATCAGAAAGGATGGCGGGGAAGAAAGGTGACTTGGTTTGCGATTGCCGGGGCTTTCATTTTAACTCTGGCTTACTTCGGTAGCCGTTTTGTCCGAGAATTCATCTTACATTAACTTGTTGAAATACTTTATGGATTGACAGAAAAACAGCGTTCAGCCATAAAGATCACAACATCAATAAAGGAAGTCATTAATTTTGGACGACATATCAACTGGTGTCTTATTTACGCTACTTGCGTGTCTTATCATCATCTCAGGATATTTCTCCGGTTCAGAAACAGGCATGATGGCATTGAACCGCTATCGCCTGAAGCATCTGGCTAAAACGGGCCATAAAGGTGCAAAGCGTGTTGAAAAACTATTAAGCCGCCCAGACCGTCTGATTGGTCTGATTCTGATCGGCAATAACTTAGTCAATATTATCGCTTCCGCAATTGCTACGATTCTCGGAATGCGGCTAGGTGGCAACATGGGTGTTGCGATTGCAACCGGTATTTTGACACTGGTGATTTTGGTCTTTGCCGAAGTCACACCGAAAACACTCGCCGCACTCCACCCAGAAAAAGTTTCTTATATCAGTAGTTTGCTACTGATGATTCTCATGAAACTCCTGTCTCCACTGGTGTTCTTCGTCAATCTAATTACCAACGGATTTATTAAGCTGCTGGGTGTATCGGCACGACAAGGTGGTGGTGATCATCTCAGTTCGGAAGAGCTGAGAACCGTGGTTAATGAGGCGGGCGGGCTGATTCCGAAACGACATCAAGACATGCTGTTATCTATTCTTGATTTAGAGCACGTCACCGTAAACGATATCATGGTCCCTCGTAATGAAATTACCGGTATTAATATCAATGATGACTGGAAATCGATCGTCCGTCAGTTAACCCATTCACCTCATGGTCGAGTGGTTCTCTATCGGGATAAAATTGACGAAGTCGTGGGTATTTTAAAACTCAGAGACCCCTTCCGTCTGATGCTTGAGAAAAACGAGTTTAATAAAGAGATGTTACTTCGTGCCGCAGACGAGGTGTACTTCATTCCGGAATCGACGCCACTCAATGTGCAATTGCTGAAATTCCAGAGAAATAAAGAACGGATTGGACTGATTGTTGATGAATATGGCGACATCAATGGCCTCGTCACGCTTGAAGATATTCTTGAAGAAATCGTTGGCGAGTTTACGACCTCGATTTCTCCAAGCCTTGCGGATGAAATAACACCGCAAAGTGATGGTAGTTTCTTAATAGAAGGCAGCGCCAACATTCGGGATATCAACAAAAGCCTGAAATGGAAATTACCAACCAACGGACCAAGAACCTTAAATGGTTTAATTCTGGAGCATCTGGAAGATATACCTCAAACTCAACTC
This sequence comes from Vibrio spartinae, assembly GCF_024347135.1. Lineage (NCBI taxonomy): Bacteria > Pseudomonadati > Pseudomonadota > Gammaproteobacteria > Vibrionales > Vibrionaceae > Vibrio > Vibrio spartinae. The sequence continues at coordinate 3,160,555 of NZ_AP024907.1, forward strand.
AGTCTCAATGTTGCCCAACATGCGATGGAAATTATTGATATTGAAGAAAATAGAATTAAGCTCGTCAAGGTTTTTCCGGATCAAGCCAAAAAGTCGTAACGCATTATTTTTATAACAGATCATTGATAACTGATCATTGGTGATGGCTTTAACTTCAGTATTTAGAATCAACTGACACACCCGTTAAAAGTAAAAAAGCTTGGCACAGAGCCAAGCTTTTTTGTGAACATGAGCTGTCAGGAACAATCAGTCCACTTTCAGTTCCTGAAGCATTGATTCCGGTAGCGCCAGATCATCATTCTGATTCACGCGAATACCACTTGAAATCACAGTTTTGGCAATGTCTTTCGCCTCACCCAGAGAGTGCATCGCTGCAGTTCCGCATTGATAAATGTTTAATTCCGGAATTTTGTTCTGGTCTTCAACCTTCAGTACATCCTGCATTGCGGCTAACCAAGCATCAGCAACTCGCTGCTCAGAAGGTGCACCGATTAAGCTCATGTAGAAGCCAGTCCGACATCCCATCGGGGAAATATCAACAATTTCAACACCGTTACCATTGAGATGAGCTCTCATAAAGCCCGCAAATAAGTGTTCTAATGTATGAATACCTTTCTCGGAAAGGATATCTTGATTCGGTATGGTAAAGCGTAAATCAAACACCGTAATCGTATCGCCTTTCGGGGTATTCATTGTTTTAGCAACACGGACGGCTGGGGCATTCATACGTGTATGATCCACCGTAAAACTATCTAATAATGGCATAATAACAATTCTCCATTTCGACTGATTCGAACAATCAGCATCAATTGTATCTCGTTGGTCGTACGACGTTATCTCAAATAACCGTCACTAAACTTTGATGTTTAGGCACGAGTCATTACAGCGACAACCCGACATCTGTGTTCCCAGTGATCATTCACATGCAGCCTGGGCCGGCTGTTCTTCCTGAGTATCCAAATAAGAAAAATACTGCTGCAAAAATGCATCGAAGTCACAACGATCATTTTGTTCAATCTGATCTTGCTCCATCATAGAACGAGTGACTTCTTCTTCCATCAATTTTTGCGAGTAATACTGATAATTATGTGCCAGATGATACTGACGATAAACGCCACCAAGCGCTCTGCCTGTTTTCCCTAATCCACCAGACTGCTTAATCTGTTCCAAGAACTGTCCGGATAATGTATTTTCCGGCAGATCAATACAACGAGATAATTGTTCGCAAACATCCTGATAAGCGTGATCACCCGCGGCTTGATCCATCCATTCAGCGACGAGCTTTAACTCACCGAAAACCCGCTTCGCCCAAGCTTGTAAAGTCAGCACTTCACCATGACACCCGATTTGCAGCTCTAATCCGGGCTTTCTTCCTTCCAGAATGACTTTTTGCCAGTTTTCTCTCCAACAACTTAACTCACAGTCATCCATCGGTTCTGAGTCCGATAATGCCGCCCAAGTCAGGAAAAGATCTAAGAAACGTATTTGAGTTTCAGTAATGCCTATCGGACTAAATGGATTAACATCCAATGAACGCACTTCAATGTATTCAATGCCTCGATTAGCCAATGCTTCAGAAGGCTTTTCGCCACTTTGAGTCACTCGCTTGGGTCGAATCGGGGCATATAATTCGTTTTCGATTTGAAGCACATTACTATTCAGCTGATTGTACTCATCATTGACTTTCACACCAATCTGAGCAAATTCTTCCGATGGAGAATGAATCGCCTGACGAAGCCCTTCAAGATACTGTTCGAGGCTATTAAAACCGATTTTGAGAGTACTCTGAGCACTATTGGTATAACCTAAATCACTCAGTCGTAACGAGGTTGCATGTGGCAGAAATAACGTTTCACCAATATTTTCAAAAGGCAGCGACGTTTCACGCCCTTTAATAAATGATGAACATAATGCTGGCGATGCACCAAACAGATAAGGAAGTAACCAGCCGAACCGGTAGTAGTTTCGAATCACGCCCAGATAAGCTTCTGACTTTGAGGCGCAGCGTTCACTGTCAGACTGCGTACCGTATATAGCATCCCAAAAGGATTCCGGAAAAGAGAAATTAAAATGAACCCCGGAAATAATCTGCATCAGGCTGCCGTAACGATTCTTTAATCCCTGACGATACAGCGTTTTCATCTTACCGATGTTCGACGTCCCATATTTTGCGAGTTGAATATTCTCTTCATCGCCGACATAGCAAGGCATTGACATTGGCCATAGCCCCTCGTCACCGATTGTGACCTGCGCAAAACGATGGATGTCGGATAGTTGCTGAACCAAAGTCGAAATATCCTGACTCACCGGTGTAATAAACTCAAGCAACTGCTCTGCAAAATCTGTCGTAATAAACTGGTTTGTTAATGCAGCACCCAATGCTTCCGGGTGTGGTGTCTGTACTAACTGTCCATCCTTGGTATATCGTAACGTCTCTCGCTCAACACCCCGATTAAAAGCGTTGACGATACCCGGTTGTTGAGCAACCAACTTTAGTCGTGTGGCAAAATTAGTCAAAATATTATTCGCTTCTTGTAAGTTTGTCGTACCCAGTCAGAAAATCCCAAGACACACCGACAGTATAATAAGCTTCTCGTATAGTCTTTATGTGTACTCTAGTGGACGATTTCAAGATCTTCCATCGGGATTTTTAACTTTTCTAACTGCGGTTTTAGGGTCTTCATGTCACCCACAACAATAATCTGATAATCCTTCGGATTGAACCATTTTTTTGCCAGTTGATCCAATACATCTCGATCGACAGTCGCAACAATCTGATTTCTCTGCTGAAGATAATCATGGTCCAAACTATAGGCCATAATACCATTGAGCAGTTGAGACTTCTGTGACGGTGTCTCATAAGACAATGCATCCTGCTGCCCAACAGCAAGTCGCATAAAATGCACCTCTTCCGGCGTCATCCCCGATTGACTGTAACGTTTCATTTCACGCTGCATTTCCCGAATCGCATTCACTGTTGCATCATTGCGAACCGAGGCACTATAGACGATGACACCAATTTCCCGGTTTCCCGCCAGCGTGCTACTCACGCCATAGGTATAACCTTTGTCCTCTCTCAGGTTCTGATTCATTCGGCTGTTAAAGTTCCCAGCCAAATTAAAATTCGCCAATTGGGTCAGGAATTGCTCCCCCGTCGCATCAAACGGTAATCCCTGACGGACATAACGAACAATACTTTGCAAAGCGCCGGGCTTGTCAACAAGATAGATTTTCTGCCCATGCAGCTCAGGAACAATTTGGGGATCCAATAAAGGCGCATCATCGCCTTTCCATGCCGATAAAGAAGCAACTGATTTAATCGCTTCTTGCTTGGAGATATCACCAACGACAGCAATCTGAGTACCATGAGGGGTATAGTGCTGACGATAAAAAGACTTCACGTCATCTAAAGTGATTGCAGCAAGCGACGTTTCCGTTCCCTCACTGATACGTGAAAACAACGAATCACCGAACAACACTTGCTGAGTAGCTTGTGAAGCAAGCCAGCTCAACTTTTGATGTTGATAAATCGCACCTTGAATCATTTGGTTTCGAATCCGCTTAAAGTCTGACACGGCAAACTTAGGCTGGAATAGCATCTCATCAACAATTGCCAGTGTTCGGGCCAAATTCTTACTCAAACTCGATATGGTAATACGCGTGGTATAAGTTTGAGTATCAACAGATATCACGGAGCCGAGCTTATCCAGCTCAGATTGTATTTGCTCCGCTGAGTGAGTCAGACTACCTTCCGATAATAGCAGAGCCGTTAATTCAGCCAGTCCCTCTTTTCCCTGAGGAACAAAGCGATTTCCTGCCGGTAAATTAATGCTCACCAAGACCGTCGGTGTTTCTGTCGTGACCGTCCCCATCAGCGCAATACCATTTTCATAATATGCGCTATAGAGCTTCGGCATGTGCAACGTCACAGGACCCAATGTAGAGGGAATCACCGAGCGGTCAAAAGAGTCGCTAACGGTCCGAAGTGCCAGAGCCTGATCATTAATATGACGAGGGGCGGCACTAATATGCTTTGGTGCGACAAAGTTTTCAGGTCTGACCGCCAGATTATTTTTTCCTTGAGGTACCACACTTAAAGTCACTTTATGATGGTGAACAATAAATTGCCGCAACACATGCTGCACCGACACAGAAGAAACCATGTCCAGATCATCCAGCTCCTGCTGCAACCGATCCGGTTGCCCGTAGAATGTTTGGTTGCTGGCTAACTGAGCAACCTTACCTTTAACACTTTCCAAGGCAAAAACGGCATTGGCTTTTGCCATCCCTTTAATTTCATCCAGTCGTTCCTGTGCAATGCCTTGTTTTTCAAGCTTTCTGACAATATTGAGTAGTTTCTGAGATAATTGTTGCAAATCATGCTGCTTGTCTGATGCTGCCATCGCATAAACATAGAATGTACAGGCAAGCTCACCACACTTCTGAAAAGCACCGGCACTTAACGCTTGCTGAGTTTTGACCAGTGACTGATAAAGTAAACTATTATTCCCATCACCAAGCACCTGAGCCAGAACATCAAGTGAAGCTTGGCTTTTTGCCCCTTTATATTCCGCCGGCCATCCAATCACAACCATCGGTTGCCGGATACGATCTTCCATCGTGACATATCGGTCACTCGACAACGTGACTGGACGTTTTGGGGGCGCTTTCACCTCTGGTCCTTTAGGAATCGAACCAAAATACTTTTCGACCCAAGCGAGTGTCCGTTCAGTATTGATATCCCCCCCAATCGTCAAAACAGCATTATTCGGGCCATACCAACGGAGAAAGAATGCTTTTAAATCATTGACATCAACATGATCCAAATCCTGAACATATCCGATCGTCTGCCATGAATAGGGATGATCCTGAGGAAACATTGCTTCCCCCATTTTTTCCCACATCAAGCCATAGGGACGATTATCATAATTCTGAGCCCGCTCGTTTTTAACCGTATCGCGCTGAATTTCGAATTTTCGTTGAGAGACCGCGTCCAACAAAAAGCCCATCCGGTCAGACTCAAGCCAAAGCACTTTTTCAAGCTGGTTAGCCGGCACCGTTTCATAATAATTAGTGCGGTCCTGATTTGTAGATCCATTCAAAGAGCCACCCGCTTCGGTAATCAACTTAAAATGCTGTTGATCCTTCACATGCTTTGAGCCTTGAAACATCATATGTTCAAAAAAATGAGCAAACCCAGTTCTTCCCTGAGACTCTCTGGCTGAACCGACATGATAAGTGACATCGACATGCACTAATGGATCAGAGTGATCCGGAGACAAAATAACCGTCAGGCCATTGGCTAATTTATATTTAGAATACGGAATTTGTACTTTACCGGGTTGAGGCAATTGCTGATCAACCAAAGTAACACCTTGAGGAAGAGCATCAGAATCACGAGCGGAAGAACAACCGGAAAGAACAGCCAGACAGAGAAGGCACAGCAATAGCTTTCTCATCTTATCTCCTTAAAACAAACCATAAAATAACGCTGCCAATATGGCATATCGAATCGCTTTACCAATCAGGATCAAAAACATAGAAGGAAGAAAACGCATTCGAAGCCAGCCAGCGGCAATACACATTGCATCACCAATCACAGGTAACCAACTAAATAACAAAGCCCAGTAGCCATATTGTCTTAACCAAGCTAAAGACTTCTGACCACGTTTATTCTCTTGAGTTCTGTTCGGAAGCCATATACCGATGCCATAATTAACCATACCACCAAGCGTATTGCCCAAAGTAGCGATCGCAATAATCGTGAAAGTCGGATATTGATGAAGATTGAGGGTCGCAATTAAAGCAGCTTCAGAACCGCCCGGTAGAATGGTAGCACTCAGGAATCCGCCCATAAATAGCACCCAAAGCGCTGATTCCTGCAAAGAAAATCCGAATCCTGAAATAAATGCTTCCAAGAATTCTAACATTGCATATCAAGCAAAATTTTGCCTCGGGTATGACCGGTTGCAACTTGGCGATGCGCTTCTTGCACCTCATGCAGCGGATAAATATGCTGAATTTCTGTTTTCAGTAAGCCGACCCCGACCATATAGAGCATGGTATCAAGTTGTTCCGGCTCCGGATCGACCAGCATTCCCATCGCATTAAAGCCGAGTAACTTGGCTTTTTCACAAATCATCTCAGCCGTCACCGTCGGTACTGTAACAACGGTTGCCTGATCTCTTAGACATTTCAAGGCATCCAATGCAACCTGCCCGCCGACCAGATCGATCAATACATCAACATCTTCCAGTCGTTCAGATACTGGTGCAAAGTTATAATTAATTGCGTGCGCACCCAGCGTTGCCAGATAATCAAGATTCTCTTCACTACAAGTGGTGTAAACTTCCGCTTTGGCAGCCACGGCTATCTGGACAGCTAAATGCCCGACCCCGCCAGCTCCGGCAAGAATCAAAACTCGCTCGCCTTCTTTCACCTGTGCTTTATTTAATGCCTGAACCGCCGTCTGGCCCGCCAATGGCAATACCGCAGCGGCTTCCAGCGTGACCGAAGGTGGCACATAGCTTAATTCACTTTCAGGTACACAGACGTACTGACTGTAGCCACCGCCTTTCAAGGGAAAACCAATAAAGCCAGCGACAAAATCACTCACCTGAAACCGTTCAGCATCTTGACCACATCGAATCACGGTCCCGGAAATATCATAACCGGGCACCCATGGCAGTTGATCTTTATTCTGATCGGCAGCCCACCCCAAACCGGATCGGGTTTTTACATCGATTGGATTGATACCAGCAAAAGCAACTTTGACCAAAACTTCTCCGGCTTCGGGTTCTGGTATCGAATTGGATTGAATCACCAATACGTCTTCGTCACCAAACTGGGTTATCGCAATTTGCTTGTTATCCATATCCAAACTTCCTTTACCTATTCATATCGATGTAAAAATCAAAGGAACACCCTAGGGTATTCCTTTGAATATATATCATTTTACCCTGTATCGTGAACAACTGACGGTAAATTTGCAGAAAAATTAACCGACTAGCGCTAAAAGAATCCCCGCAGCAACCGCAGATCCTAAAACGCCAGCCACATTGGGGCCCATTGCGTGCATCAGTAGAAAATTCTGCGGGTTTGCCTGCAATCCGACCTTATTCACCACCCGAGCGGCCATCGGTACAGCGGAGACACCCGCCGCACCAATCAGCGGATTAATACTTTCTTTAGACAGCTTATTCAATAACTTAGCCATCAATACGCCACCGGCAGTCCCGATACTAAATGCCACCGCACCCAATGCCAGAATACCTAATGTTTCAAGATTTAAGAATTTATCGGACTGTAATTTAGAGCCGACCCCTAATCCAAGGAATATGGTCACAATATTAATCAGCTCATTCTGAGCGGTTTTCGATAAACGCTCGACAACCCCAACTTCCCGCATAAGATTGCCGAGACAAAACATGCCAACTAAAGGCGTGGCTGATGGCAACAAGAGGATCGTCATCAATAACACCAGCATCGGGAAGAAAATTTTCTCTAGCCTGCCAACATAGCGCAATTGTGCCATTTGTATTTGCCGCTCTGCCGGTGTTGTCAGCGCTTTCATGATTGGTGGCTGAATAATTGGTACTAACGCCATATAGCTATATGCTGCAACGGCAATCGCCCCTAATAAATCAGGCGATAAACGACTCGCCAGAAATATCGCTGTCGGCCCATCAGCCCCACCAATAATTGCGATTGACGAAGCATCCGCCATGGAGAATTCCATCCCCGGAACCAAATTGAGCAAAATCGCCCCAATCAAAGTGGCAAAAATCCCCAATTGGGCTGCGGCCCCCAGCCATAACGTCTTCGGGTTCGCAATCAACGCCCCAAAATCAGTCATAGCGCCGACCCCCATAAAGATCAACAGCGGAAATACACCAGACTCAATACCGACATGATAGATATAATAAAGTAATCCGCCCGGCTCGGTAAAACCAGCGTTGGGAATATTGGCTAAAATGGCGCCAAAGCCAATCGGTAATAGCAGTAAGGGTTCAAACCCTTTGGCAACCGCTAAAAATAGCAACAGACATCCGACAAGAATCATGCAAATCTGACCAAATTCAAAATTTGCAATACCAGTCTCCGTCCATAAGGTTAGTAATCCGTCCATGAGTCACCCTTATGCCAAACTGAATAGCGGTGAACCGACATGCACCGAGTCACCTTCTTTCACCAGAACGTCCTGCACAGTGCCATTTTTAGCAGCGCGAACCTCTGTTTCCATTTTCATCGCTTCTAATACAATCAGCACATCGCCTTCATTCACGGGGTGACCGGGCAAAGCATTCACTTTAAAAATCGTTCCCGCCAAAGGCGCAGCAATCACCTCAGCCTCGCCTTTCGAGACCGTCTCGGTCGGTTGTGCTGCCGCATTCGAGGCGGATGCCACAGACGTTAACTGCCCTTGCGGACCAACTTCAACCGCATAGACTTGACCATCGACTTTCACACTATAAGATTCGACACCTTTATTGTCAGAAACAGTGTTGTTGGAGACAGTACCATCAGAGCCAGCTCCAGGCGCAGCTTTAACTGCTGTCGCATCTTCAACGGTAGGTAGAGGTTCGAACGCGTCAGGGTTATTTCTATTTTTGAGGAACTTGAGTCCAACCTGCGGGAAAAGAGCATACGTCAGCACATCATCAACAACTGACTCAGCCAAGTTGATACCTTCCGCTTTTGCTTTCTCAGTCAGCTCATCGGTGAGTCTCGCCATTTCAGGCTCAATCAAGTCCGCCGGGCGACAAGTAATTGGCTGCTGACCGTCGAGTACTCGCGCCTGAAGTTCAGCATTGACAGGAGCCGGTGCAGCGCCATACTCCCCTTTCAAAACCCCGCCGGTTTCTTTGGTAATACTCTTATAACGCTCACCCATCAGCACGTTAATCACAGCCTGAGTCCCGACGATTTGTGATGTTGGTGTCACCAGTGGGATATAACCAAGATCATGACGAACTTTCGGAATTTCAGCCAAAACTTCATCAATACGATCGGCCGCACCTTGATCCTTTAGCTGACCTTCCATATTGGTTAGCATGCCACCGGGTACCTGAGCGATCAGAATACGAGAATCGACCCCTTTAAGCTGTCCTTCCCATTTCGCATATTTCTTACGAACATCACGAAAATAAGCAGCAATGGGTTCTAACTGATCCAGAGAAAGCCCGGTATCCCGCTCACTTTTCTCTAACATGGCAACAACCGTTTCCGTCGGTGTGTGTCCATATGTCTGACTCATCGATGAAATCGCTGTATCTAAAATATCGACTCCCGCTTCAACAGCTTTAATTGCTGTTGCTGTCGATAACCCCGTGGTCGCATGGCAATGCAATGCTAACGGCACATCACAGGCCTGCTTAATTCTACGGATTAACGTTTCAGCTTCATAAGGTTTCAACAATCCTGACATGTCTTTGATACACAAAGAGTGACAGCCAAGATCTTCCAGACGCTTCGCCAAATCAACCCACATATCGATATTATGAACAGGGCTTGTGGTGTAAGAAAGCGTACCTTGCGCATGAGCGCCGACATCAATTGTCGATTGAACCGCTTTCTTGAAGTTACGCACATCGTTCATCGCATCAAAGATTCGAAAGACATCCATCCCATTTCGATGTGCACGTGCCACGAACTTTTCAACGACATCATCTCCGTAATGACGATATCCCAATAAATTCTGACCACGCAACAGCATCTGCATCGGGGTTTTCGGCATCGCTTGCTTCAACGTTCTGAGCCGCTCCCATGGATCTTCTCCCAGAAAGCGAATACAAGAATCGAACGTTGCACCTCCCCAAGTTTCTAAAGACCAATAACCAACCTGATCAAGCGCTGAAGCGATAGGTAACATATCTTCAATACGCATCCGCGTCGCAAACAAAGACTGATGCGCATCACGGAGAACGACATCAGTAAGTGCCAATGGTTTAGACATACAACACTCCTATTATACTATTTATGTTTGGCTGATGAGCGATATTGGTGTACAGCGGCTGAAATAGCAGCAACAACCTGAGGGCTAACATCCGTTGAATGGGTAAGCGTCTGTGGAGACTGACTGACGTTAGGCGGTAGTGGTGGTGTCTCTTGAGGAACAATCTTGGACATCAGACTGACTAGATAGACCATAATCGTCAGAAACGCGAAGACAACCAGCATTCCTGTCATCATTAGGGTAGCAGCTTCTGATAATAAGCTTCCTATATGACTCATTCTATTTCCTTTTCATCGATTCCCTGAGTCGGGCATTTGTTAAATATCCGTATCAACAAACTTAAAACGGGTTTCTCTCAAATCCTGATAGATCTCATTTCACCATACATATGGTCGAGATCCCGTATATCACATCAAAAATTCAATGCAAACAGTATCGAATAAAGTTTATGCAAATGCTGGGATAAAGATAAGAAAAGGAATAAATCAAGGCAGCAATACTGTGAGTAAGCTATCAAAAAATAAAAGAATAATCGAAAAACAGAGAGGAAGAAAAATAAGGAAATGGCGCGCTCGGAAGGATTCGAACCTTCGACCGCCTGGTTCGTAGCCAGGTACTCTATCCAGCTGAGCTACGAGCGCGCTGATGAAATGCATCATTGATCAAAAAATTGAAGTAATGGCGCGCTCGGAAGGATTCGAACCTTCGACCGCCTGGTTCGTAGCCAGGTACTCTATCCAGCTGAGCTACGAGCGCACTGTTAAATCAATTTACTGATATTGCCGTCAACATTAAAGTGGCGCGCTCGGAAGGATTCGAACCTTCGACCGCCTGGTTCGTAGCCAGGTACTCTATCCAGCTGAGCTACGAGCGCGCAATACTTCAATATTTACTGCTGTGTTCCATATTCACGAATAATTCGTGCTTATGGCGGTGAGGGAGGGATTCGAACCCTCGATACGGCTACAAACCGTATACTCCCTTAGCAGGGGAGCGCCTTCAGCCTCTCGGCCACCTCACCACAACACAATCACAAAGTGGCGCGCTCGGAAGGATTCGAACCTTCGACCGCCTGGTTCGTAGCCAGGTACTCTATCCAGCTGAGCTACGAGCGCGCAATACTTCATGTATCAAGCAAGACATGGCGGTGAGGGAGGGATTCGAACCCTCGATACGGCTATAAACCGTATACTCCCTTAGCAGGGGAGCGCCTTCAGCCTCTCGGCCACCTCACCGTCTTGCGGAGGCACATATTACGATTTACCAAAAATATGTCAAACATTTTCTTGGAAAAAATGGTAAAAAGCGCATTAAGCGTTGGGTATTTAATCAATGTGAAATAAATTGATTCTTTTATCGCCAGACGAGACACTGCTCGCCTTAAGTTACCAATCTATCGATTTGTGACTCGAATCATCAACATGATAAAAAAGTAGGAAGACAGAAGAGTTATCACGATCTGGTTTGCATAAAAAAGGCTGACAAAAATGATTGCCAGCCCTTCATCGAGGGGTTAATAGCTCGGTGTACCTGAGCTGCTATTCCCCCCCTTTTCTGCTTGAATGCGCATGTATATTTCTTCACGGTGAACAGATACCTCTTTGGGAGCATTGACACCAATTCTCACTTGGTTGCCTTTCACACCGAGTACAGTTACTGTGACTTCATCACCTATCATGAGCGTTTCGCCTACACGGCGAGTCAAAATTAGCATTCTTTGGCTCCTTGAGTTATCTCTGTTTTGCCTTAACTACATTATTATCTATTAAAAACCCTACAGGGGGTAAATTATCTCATACAAAATCAGCCCATAAAACGCTGTTTGGGCTCATGATCAACAAATGAACCGGAAATGACATAAGCTTCATGGATGACATTTGCTGCACTATCTATTTGTTCAGGCGCGATCACCAAACTATGAGATAAGCTATCAGAATAACCACTATCTATCAGAATACTGGCAGAACAAAGCAACTGATATGTTGAATCAATCAAATCATTCGCTTTCTTGCCGACAATCGTCAGTAAGCTAACTGGCTTACTATTACGGATTTTATCTTCAAACACCAGTCCCAACTTAGCACTAGCATCCGGTTTAATCAGTAAAGCTGTAAATTCTGCCTCCCCGATCACATTCCATACATCAATTCCTAACAAATGACACTGTTTCAGAATGGAATCAATATGATGAGGTTCAAAACTCAGCTTGACCATCTCTTTTTGGACCGCGATACCACACACATCATATGGTGAACTTTCCCCATGAATGAGCGTCCCCTCATTTTGTTCAAATGTCGATAAAACCCTCAACGGAACCTGATATTGCCACGCATATTGGACACACGGCAAATGGAGCACTTTTGCGCCTTTCCGGGACATCTCTTCCATTGACGGGAAATCGATAACATCGAGTTTTCGGGCATTGTCGACAATTCTGGGGTCCGTGCTATAAATGCCATCAACATCGGTAAAGATCTGACATTCATCTGCTGCCAGCATTCCGGCAAGCGTCACCGCAGTCGTATCAGAACCGCCCCGCCCCAGTGTCGTGATATCACCTTTCTCATTCACGCCCTGAAAACCAGCAACAATCACGATTGTATCTTCATTCAATAACTGCTGAATTTTCACTGTATCAGCTTGTAGAATCGTCGCATCATTGTGCTGATTTGTCGTCATAATACCAAGCTGGGAACCTGTGAATGAACGCGCTGCATACCCCATTTTATGCAGCGTCATTGCCAGAAGAGACATCGATACTTGCTCTCCAGCGGATAAAATCACATCCAGTTCCCTAGCATTTGGAACCCGATCAACCTGATGGGCTAAATCTAATAACCGATTGGTCTCACCAGACATCGCCGACACCACGACGACCACCTGCTGACCTCGTTCTTTCGCATCAATTACATGTTTTGCTACCATATGGATTCTTTCAATCGAACCCATCGATGTCCCACCAAATTTTTGAACTATAAGGGGAGTTTTCACCAGTCGTCACCTTCCTAAGACAGAGTCTCACTCAGAAATCAACCCAGACAATCAGTTTGGGCCTTATTCGGTCCATAGCGATGTCATCTCAGTATTCAAGAACATCACCGTAAAAATGTGCTAAAAACAAAACCAAGTGGCTTATCAGCTTAGTTTACAGAGGCTAATTAAACCACTTGGTCAAGGATAAATAATTATTTTGAATCAATCTAAAGATAGATGTAACTCAGATTACAACTGGGACTCAATCCATGCTTCAGCCGATGCCAAAGCTTGAGGCAGTGCATTTACATCGCTACCGCCAGCCTGAGCCATATCCGGACGACCACCGCCCTTGCCACCAACTTGCTGAGCAACCAGATTGACAAGCTCACCGGCTTTCACCTGCCCCGTCAAATCTTTCGTTACCCCGGCAATGAGGCCGACTTTGTCATCATTCACATTGCCCAACAAAATCACCCCGCTACCCAGTTGATTTTTCAACTCATCAACCATACCGCGAAGTGCTTTATTGTCGGCACCTTGTAATTGAGCCACCAAGACTTTAACGCCAGCCATTTCTTTCACTTGCTGGAGCAGATTTGAACTGGCCTGAGATGCCAGTTTATCTTTTATCTGCTGGATTTCTTTTTCCAACTGTCTGGCTTTCTGCGCGGCTTCCGCCAGTTTATCTTCATAAGTGGCTTGCTGCTCATCAATCATATCCAGCGCAGATTCACCAGTGACCGCTTCAATCCGACGAACACCCGCAGCGATACCACTTTCAGAGACAATTTTAAACAACCCGATATCACCGGTACTGCTCGCATGGACACCACCACACAGCTCGGTCGAAAAGTCACCCATCGACAATACGCGAACTTTGGTATCGTACTTTTCGCCGAATAAAGCCATCGCGCCTTGTGCTTTCGCTTCATCGAGCCCCATGATATTCGTTTCAACCGTATGGTTCGTCCGAATATGCTGGTTAACCATCCGCTCAACTTCTTTCAGCTCTTCAGCCGTCATGGCCTCCATGTGAAAGAAGTCAAATCTCAGGCTTTCCGCCCGAACCAATGAACCTTTCTGAGTCACATGCTCACCCAAAATGCGGCGCAATGCTTCGTGCAACAAATGTGTCGCAGAATGGTTCAGTGATGTGGCCGATCTCCTTTTGGCATCAACCTGAGCATCAGCTGTTTCACCTTGGGTCAGAACGCCTTCAACCAGTGAGCCATAATGAATGATGGCACTGCCCTGTTTCTGAGTGTCGACAACCTGAAACACACCGCTATCGGTACGGATAACACCGGCATCGCCACACTGACCGCCCGATTCCGCATAAAATGGCGTTTCATCCAATACCAGCATTGCGTGATCACCAGATGAAAGTGTCTCAACCGGTTCGCCATGAACAAACATCGCAACAATTTTGCCTTGTCCTTCCGTGCCTTCATAACCACAGAAATGGCTTGAAGCGTCAACTTTAATCATGGTGTTGTAATCCGTGCCAAACTGTCCGGCTTCGCGAGCACGTTGACGTTGTGCTTCCATCGCCTGTTCAAATCCGGCTTCATCAATACTGAGACCATGTTCACGCACAACATCATTAGTCAAATCTGCAGGAAAACCATAGGTGTCATAAAGTTTGAAGACCGTCTCTCCGTCGAGAACTTTTCCATCCAGATTTTCCAGCGCGTCATTCAGAATAGACATGCCGCGTTCTAGTGTTCGCCCGAAGTTTTCTTCTTCGATACGGAGCACTTTTTCAACCACAGCTTGCTGTTTTTTCAATTCTTTACCGGCACTGCCCATGATCTCAGCCAATGGACCAACCAATTTATGAAAGAATACGCCCTGAGCACCCAGTTTATTACCATGACGGACAGCACGACGAATAATGCGTCGTAGAACATAACCACGCCCTTCGTTAGATGGCACCACCCCATCAACAACTAAGAACGAACAAGAACGAATATGATCCGCAACCACGCGAAGTGACTGATCTGAAAGATCATCACACCCAATCACTTGTGCAGCATCTTTAATCAGAGTCTGGAATACGTCGATTTCATAATTGGAGTGCACACTTTGCATGATGGCAGAAATACGCTCAATCCCCATTCCTGTATCGACAGATGGTTTTGGCAGCGGTTCCATCGTGCCATCAGCATGACGGTTGTACTGCATGAAAACGTTATTCCAGATTTCAATGAATCGGTCACCGTCTTCTTCAGGTGATCCCGGAGGACCACCCCAGATATGGTCACCATGGTCATAAAAAATTTCAGAACACGGACCACACGGGCCGGTATCGCCCATTTGCCAGAAGTTATCCGACTCGTAAGGCTTGCCACCCTCTTTATCGCCAATGCGGATGATCCGATCAGCAGGAAGACCAATCTGCTTGTGCCAGATATCGAACGCTTCATCATCAGTCTGATAAACGGTGACAAGCAAACGCTCCTGAGGCAACTGAAGGATTTCAGTCAGAAACTCCCACGCATACTGGATTGCGTCTTGCTTAAAATAATCACCGAAACTGAAGTTACCCAGCATTTCAAAAAATGTATGGTGTCGTGCAGTAAAGCCGACATTTTCCAGATCATTATGCTTTCCACCCGCCCGAACACAGCGTTGCGCGGTGACAGCACGGGTATAGTCACGCTTTTCTAATCCAAGAAAACAGTCTTTAAACTGGTTCATCCCCGCATTCGTGAATAGCAGTGTTGGATCATTGGCAGGGACCAAAGATGAACTGTCTACGATTTGATGTCCTTTTGTCTCAAAGAACGAGAGGAACGCCTGGCGAACCTCGTCAGTGCTCATGTACATGCGCTATTCCTGAAATATTCAAAGATTCAACTAAAATTTTGCGACCTATTGTAAAGCATGGATAAGTGTTCGCCTAGTTTTGTTTTGAAGTGTAAATATGGATAAATAAGGTCGAACATCGACTTCATGCGATTGAATAGAGAGCGCAATCTATAACGCGTCAATAAAAAGATGGGTCAGCGACATGAATCTGGACGGGGGCTTAAACATAGCAGTCGATGATCTGTGGTTAGGTGTACTCATTCAGGTGAGGATTCAATGCATATTGAATCTGTTCAAAATTAAACCCTCGATACTGCAAAAAACGGACTTGTTTCGCATACACCTTGGGATCTTTCACAGGCTCTCCGGTACTGATGCCAAACTTTCTTTCCGCTGTTGATGTTGCTAATTCAAACCAATCAATATCTAACTCAGCCAACTGCTCAGCGATAATTGACTCATCAACTCGCTTTTGCTTCAGCGATTGATAAATTCTCTGTTCACCGTGACCTTTGGCAATATGATGCCGAATCATACCTTGTGTATAGCGAACATCATCCAAGTAGCCGTTCTGTTCACAGGCCTGAACAGCCTGAGCAACTTCATTGTCGTCAAAGCCTTTCGTCATCAACTTATGGTATAACTCGATTCGACCGTGATCCCGGCGACTCAATAGCTGAATAGCCGTTTCCAGACATGTTCTTGAATGTTCTCTACTCATCCGGAATTTCCTTAAAAAAAGCCCCGCATCTGCAGGGCTGTTTCAACATCGGATCGCGTTGCGGATTAATCTTCTTCTTGTGGAAGAGCTTGCTCACCCCCTTCATTCCCATCTTCAGGAAGCGTGGCTTTGCTCAGCAACATTTCACGAACTTTATGATCGATGGCCTTGGCAACTTCAGGATTTTCACGCATGTACTTACATGCATTCGCTTTACCCTGACCGATTTTATCCCCGTTATAGCTGTACCAAGCACCGGCTTTTTCAACCAGCTTATGCTTGACACCCAGATCAACCAGTTCCCCTTCACGGTTAAACCCTTGACCATACATAATTTGTGTATTTGCTTCTTTAAATGGTGCAGCAATTTTGTTTTTCACAACTTTAATGCGGGTTTCATTACCAACCACCTCATCGCCTTCTTTTATTGAGCCAGTACGACGAATATCAAGACGAACAGAGGCGTAGAATTTTAAGGCATTACCACCGGTTGTTGTTTCAGGGTTACCAAACATCACCCCAATTTTCATTCGGATTTGGTTGATAAAAATACACATACAGTTCGATTGCTTCAGGTTTCCGGTCAGCTTACGCATCGCCTGAGATAACATCCGCGCCTGTAGCCCCATATGGCTATCACCCATCTCACCTTCAATCTCGGCTTTTGGCGTCAGTGCCGCAACCGAGTCAATAACCATGACATCAATCGCACCAGAGCGCGCCAATGCATCGCAGATTTCCAACGCTTGTTCACCGGTATCTGGTTGAGAAACGAGCAATGCATCAATATCAACCCCAAGTTTTTTCGCATAAACAGGATCCAACGCATGTTCAGCATCGATAAATGCACAGGTTTTACCGACACGTTGTGCAGCAGCGATCACTTCCAGAGTCAAAGTGGTCTTCCCTGAAGATTCAGGACCGTAGATTTCAACGATCCGGCCCATCGGCAAACCACCGGCACCTAAAGCAATATCCAGCGAAAGAGACCCTGTAGAGATCGTTTCAACATCCATGGCACGGTTATCACCAAGACGCATGATTGACCCTTTACCAAACTGCTTTTCAATTTGTCCCAGTGCCGCGGCCAGTGCTTTTTGTTTGTTCTCGTCCATTACGTTCTCCAGACAGTCACTTTCAAGTATTAAGTCTATGGGTTGTTTCCCCGAAATATGTTGAATGATTATACTGTAAATTCATACAGTGTCCAGACCTGTCGATGAATTTTCCTGACAGGTTTGAATCCTTGGGATCATATCACTTTCAGGTCATGTCTTGATACGGCATGTCGTTCATTCAATGCCATTATCAATGCCCTTAATAGCAGAGACAAGCAGCTCAAACGGTGGTTATTTCATGACTGTGGCGCTCGTTCATGTAGCAGATAATCATGAATCGTCTGCAAAGCATGGTAAACCGCTTGTGAACGAACTTGCGTGCGACTTCCTGAAAAATGTACAGTTTCAACCTTATTCCATCCCGAGCGTGTTTTCCAAGCAAAACAAACCGTTCCCACCGGTTTCTCAACGCTACCGCCACTGGGCCCGGCAACGCCACTCACAGAGACTGCCAGCGATGCCTGAGAATGTAATAAAGCCCCCGACGCCATTTCTAAAACCGTCTGCTCACTGACTGCCCCCCACTCTGACAACGTTTCCTGCCGGACACCCAACATTTGCTGTTTGGCTTCATTAGTGTATGTGACAAACGCACGATCAAACCAAGCTGAGCTCCCGGCAATCTCTGTAATGGCAGTTGCAATGCCGCCACCGGTACAGGATTCAGCCGTCACCAGAACATCGCCACATTCAAGAAGTAATTCGCCGATACGTTGGCTTAACGTTTCATGTAATTCCATTCATGTTCCCTCCGTATTGCAATTGCTCAGGCGGTCTCAATTCGATCATCCTAAGCGCTCACCCAACCAGATAAAAGCAGTTACCCTGAAACCGACTCACCGACAAAATTTGTCTCCGGCAAGCCATATTCACGATGACTGTCCCCAATAAAAAATGGCAGCCTTTGCTGCCATTGACAAATAAATCCGATCATTGAAGGGCTAGACTGGATATTGATGATACCCAAGTTGCTCAGAAATATTTTTGCCGGCCTGATGTAGCAACCCGACATAATAAGACATCCGTTTTTCATCGAAACGAATCGTTGGAAACGAGATCGACAAACCGGCAATAATATTCCCAAAGCGGTCATACACCGGTGCAGCAAGGCAACGCAAACCGGATTCTTGCTCTTCATTATCTTCGGCAAAATGTCGTTCTCTGACATACGCCAACTCTGCTAATAGCTGATCAACATTCTCTAATGTTCTATCGGTATGCTTCACAAATTCAACAGACTCGAGAACCTGACGAACAAAAGACTCATCTCGCTCAGACAGTAAAACTTTACCTATCGCGGTACTGTAAAGTGGATTACGTCGCCCGATACGAGACTGCATTCTTAAGTTGTACCCAGAATCAATCTTATGGATATAGATAATTGCACCATCATCCAAAGCGCCCAAATGCACCGCTTCATTAGTTTTTTCCGAGATACAGTGCATTTCTTTATCAGCAAGAGAAACGAGATCAACATACTCGAGTGATTTTGCGCCGAGTTCAAACAATTTCAGGGTCAGAGAATATTTATCAGCTTCGCCTTCCTGAGAGATATATCCTAGAGACTTCATGGTCTGCAAAAAGCGGTAAGTCGTCGCTTTAGACATCATTAAACGTTGAGATAACTCAGACACGCCGATTTCTTTTTGTTCGCCTAATGCCTGAAGAATACTAAATACTTTCAATACCGAAGAAACGGCTTCTGGCTGGGTAGATTTCTGCATGAATAATCTATTCCTACAAGTTTGGCTTTTTCTCATTATAGCGAAGAGAATTCAGAGAGCCAGTAATTTAAAAAAGCCATTTCAAAATTTTAGAACCAGAGCTGCTCACCAGCAAAATAAATACGTGAATCATATTTTATGAAAAACTGTTTCAAAAAAATTGCCAGATTTATTTTTTTTGTGTAGGGTAAATCATACAAACCGTGAACGAACATGATTCATTCGCGCTGCATGTTACCACTGGAGGAAGCAGAATATGATTCTCGATTCATTTAACCTGCAAGGAAAGGTTGCAATTGTCACTGGATGTGACACAGGATTAGGTCAGGGAATGGCATTAGGTTTAGCAAGTGCTGGCTGTGATATTGTCGGAGTCAACATTGCTCACCCCACAGAAACAATTGAAAAGGTTCAAGCACTCGGCCGAAAATTCGTTGCGATTCAAGCGAACTTAATGACGCTGGACGATATTCCTAACATTATTGATCAAGCCATCACTGAACTTGGTCACATTGATATTTTAGTTAACAATGCGGGTATTATCCGCCGCAATGATGCGATCGAATTTTCAGAGCAAGACTGGGATGATGTCATGGACATCAATGTGAAGTCAGTGTTCTTTATGTCTCAAGCGGCGGCCAAACAGTTCATTGCACAAGGTACCGGTGGCAAAATCATCAACATCGCTTCAATGCTTTCTTTCCAAGGTGGTATTCGTGTTCCTTCGTATACTGCATCAAAAAGTGGTGTGATGGGCATTACGCGCCTCATGGCCAATGAATGGGCGCAACATCAGGTTAATGTCAACGCGATTGCACCCGGTTATATGGCGACCAATAACACGGCAGCTCTCCGGGCTGATGAATCGCGTAATCAAGAAATTGTTGAACGGATCCCGGCGGCACGTTGGGGACTTCCTGAAGATTTAGCCGGACCGTGTGTATTTCTGGCATCACCAGCATCAGACTATATCAATGGTTATACGATTGCCGTTGACGGTGGCTGGCTCGCTCGTTAATTCGGGGAATGGGTAAAAAACCCACCGCATCGGGAATCGAAGTAGATTTCCGATTGATGGTCCTTCCGTCAAATTTAAAGAGGGAAAACATGTTCATTTATAATCAAGACGTTGCGCTGGAAGATCTTGGAAGTGGCGTATCACGAAAAATCCTCGCCTACAGCGATAACATTATGAGCGTCGAAGTTCATTTTGAAAAAGGTGCTGTTGGTCCGATGCATAACCACCCTCACGAACAACTTACTTATGTATTGTCCGGTGAATTTGAATTTACGATTGGTGATGAAACAAAGATCGTCAAAACTGGGGACGTTCTTTATAAAGAGCCCAATGTTATGCACGGGTGTACCTGTCTCGAACCCGGTGTGTTACTCGATAATTTCACACCGATGCGGCAAGATTTCCTCAAATCATAAATTTATATTGCGGTATTCGACCGCAGGAGCATAAACATGAAAATCGCGTTAATGATGGAAAACAGTCAAGCGGCTAAAAACGCTGTGGTACTGAATGAGCTGACCCAAGTCGTCACACCACAAGGCGACTCAGTCTACAACGTGGGTATGAGTGATGAAAATGATCACCACCTCACCTACATTCATCTCGGCATCATGGCAAGCCTGCTTCTGAATTCAGAAGCCGTAGATTTTGTCGTGGCCGGATGTGGCACGGGGCAAGGTGCGATGATGTCACTCAACATTCACCCGGGTGTTGTATGTGGGTACTGCCTAGAACCGTCCGATGCATTTTTGTTCAATCAGATCAACAACGGTAACGCCCTCTCACTCGCCTTTGCTAAAGGTTATGGCTGGGGAGCAGAGCTCAATATCCGCTATATTTTTGAAAAAGCATTCACCACTGGCGAACGTGGACAAGGTTACCCACTGGACCGTGCCGTGCCACAAAAACAAAATGCCGGGATCCTCAATCAAGTCAAATCTGCGGTTGTCAAAGATAACTATCTCGATACATTAAAAGCGATAGATCAAGAACTGGTCAAAACGGCTGTGTCAGGACCCCGCTTTCAGGAATGTTTCTTCGACAATTGCAAGAAACCAAACATTGCCGCATACGTGCGTGACTTGCTGAAGTAGTTTCCACTGATTGTTCTACCTGCCAACTCAAGATTAAGAATCCGTTGTTTGTCAGCCTGTCATGGGCTGACTTTTCTGTGTCCAGGTTCCCGCAATCATGACGAGTGAGTTTGGATGATGTTTCATGCCAAACAATCAATAACCAAGATCTTAATCACATAAAAATGAAACGTTATTTTATTTTTTATTAATTATAAATAGAATAACTTTTTTACTCGGTTGTTATTCTCAGGAGCTTTTATGTTGCCAATAACTCAGGTCGCCATTATTGGTGAATGTATGGTTGAATTGCAGCGAGCCAATGATCAAGTCAAACAAGGGTTTGGCGGGGATACGCTCAACACCGCAATCTATCTGTCAAGATTAACTCACTCGCGAGGGCTCACCACAGCTTATGTCACAGGATTGGGAAGAGATCCATTCAGTCAAGATATGCTCAACGCGTGGCAGCAAGAAGGCGTTGACACGAGTATGGTTACAATTTCACCTGACAAGTTACCCGGTATTTATGCCATCGAAACCGCCGCAGATGGTGAGCGCAGCTTTTACTATTGGCGTAATGACTCAGCAGCAAAATACTGGTTACGACAGCAGACCCCAACCGAGCTTGCCGCTCGATTAGCACAGTATGGTTTAATTTACTTAAGTGGGATTAGTCTAGCAATTCTACCCGCAGACTGTCGTGAAATATTACTTGAATCATTGCGCCTCTGTCATCAGGATGGCATTTCTATTGCGTTTGATAATAATTATCGGCCGACTCTGTGGGAGAATGCAGAAGATGCCCAACATTGGTATACCCAAGTCTTATCTATTACCGATTTTGCATTTCTGACCTTTGATGATGAAATCGCACTTTGGGGCGATACGCAAGTTTCCCAAACACTGGCGCGCACGCGCGGCCTCGGCGTCAAAGAAATCATCATTAAACAAGGGGGAGAAGCCTGCCTTGTGGTGAATGAAACGGCCCAATGGTCAGTCGCACCAGCGCCCGTCACACAAATTGTTGATACAACCGCGGCCGGTGACTCTTTCAGTGCCGGATATCTCGCCGCTCGACTTCTGGGTAAATCTTGCGAATCATCGGCTCAATCAGCCCACCAGCTTGCCGGATTCGTCATTCAACATCGTGGTGCCATTATTCCCAAACAAAATATGCCTGAGATTGAGACGTCAGTTGATATGGAAACAAGGTAAACAGAATTGCTCGAATATTCAGTATCGGATAATGAGGAAACAAGATGAAAACACTCGAACAACAGTTAGAAACCATTGGTGTCATTCCGGTAATCGCGCTAGATGATGCACAAAAGGCAGTCAAGCTGGCACAGGTTCTCATTGAGAATGGTCTGCCTTGCGCTGAAGTCACGTTCAGGACAGCACAAGCAGCACAGGCGATAGCCAGTATGCGCGAAGCATATCCAGAGATATTAATCGGGGCGGGAACGGTACTCACTCCCACTCAGGTTGACGCTGCAATGAATGCGGGTGCCGATTTTATCGTCAGTCCGGGATTGAACCCGACAACCGTGAAATATTGCCAGCAGAAACAAATCGCGATTATCCCGGGAATCAACAACCCCAGTCTGGTTGAACAGGCAATGGAAATGGGACTGAAGACACTGAAGTTCTTCCCTGCCGAACCATCCGGTGGTACCGCGATGCTCAAAGCGATGTCCGCCGTCTATCCGGTGCGTTTTATGCCAACGGGAGGCATTAATCCTCAGAATATTAAAGATTATCTGGGCATCCCTAGCGTACTGGCTTGTGGTGGCACATGGATGGTACCTAATGCGCTGATTAATGAAGAAAAATGGGATGAACTGGCTGCACTCGTCAAAGAAGTGGCTAACATCATCCGCTAAACCGGCAGCGATTCAACAAATAGTCGCTAAATGAACCGTTCAACCAAACGGTTATCGATATGAGGGCTCTCGCAGAAATCACACCGCTGTGAATCAATCAGGTGTTTTTGGGCGAGAGTTTTTTCTATGTTTATCCGATATCCTTCGATAAGAAACTTTCTATGGCAAACGAGGGACTAGGATAGTCTTTTTCTCCGATAGACGGTCAACCAACCTCAAGTCACCATGCGGTAGAAATAGACAACAATCCAAGTACGACTATCGGCAATGCCACCGCAGCAGTCTCTTCCGGACCAAGTCGGCTGACCAGAATCGTACTGATGATGCTCACCATGACAACACAAGTCAGTTCAATAAAAATCGGCCAAGCGAATGGCCAAATATCATGTTGAAATAACACGTTGAAATAACACCCAGTGCCGTTTACGTAACCAACAGCGTCTGCCGGAAGCCGAAATTGTCACCGAGAAAGAGGTTTCGCTCACTCAGTAGGTCCCGTTGACATCGCCATCTCAGGATAAGGCTGCTCGTAGATAACATCTCGGTCGTACACGACTTTGATCTCTCCGGCAATACGTTGCTCTCCATGTAAATAGCCACCAGTGGACAACAACGGTGGGAGCTGCGCATAGCACTGTTGATATGCCGCTTCTATCGCCACTAAAGCATAGGGAATCGGGTCATCGAGTCGCGCATTTTTCTGTTGAGAATGTGCAGTAAACAATCCACTTCCCGCATGATAGTGTCGTGCCAGTAAATTTTCCGCGACTAAATCAGCCAAATGTAATACCTCAGGGACAGGATGATGTTGATTCAGCTCTAACAGCGCAAAAATCAGATAAGCCGATGCACATGTCGTTGTTTGAGTCAGATGGGTGGGAACCAGCGTGACCGGATCAAGCGCTCCTAAATTGAACCGCGCAAACATACGGCTCACCAGTTGATATAACTCAGGATCACCCGTCAACAATGCTGCTTTCACCAACGGAAATAAATAAGCCGGATCTGCGGGCTGACGCGACAATATGGTGCCTTTATCACCATAGTAACCATCCCGGACAAATGTATACCCAGTCATATCCTGTCCGCTATTCCACATCGGGATCATTTGATTATCGTGTTCATCCCAAGCATAGCGAAAATAAGCTTTTAATCCGTCACAAACCCATTCAAGCCACTGCCGATCACCGACTTGCTCGGCACAAGCCATCATTGCCAGTGGGTTATCCATGATCAACGGCCAACAATCCCGAAACAGGACATTAGCTTCACGGGCAATCGCACCAAACTCAGGACCAAACTGACGGGCCGCCCGATCCCCAAACCAAGAGTAAGTTAAACGATCATCGTCCGGGACGGGTTCACGCTGCTGCGGAGAAGAAAACTGATAAACCGGCATCCCGGTCTCTGGATGACGAGCCAAAACAAACTGATGATATAAATGCTTCGCCCAGTTTAAAGCATCTTGATCACCGGTATAGCGATAGTAATGAACAGCCGCATAGATCAAATCGGTTGACGCATTCACAAATGTCAAACCGATGGTTTCCGGCAAGCGTGGCCATTGATGCGGATCCACCACGGGCTCAGGAGCGTGCTGTTGAAAAATATTCTCGGGAAATGGTTGGCCATACTCACCGTGTCGGGTGAGATCCAGTTTTTGCCAATCGGTCACATGGGCAGCCCAAAATCCTTTCAGGTAATGCTTCGTTACCTCGGGCCGAATTTGATGAAGCAGATCGTAATAAGGGAAATGATGCTTCAACTCATGCACTCGGGCTTTACTCTCCGGCCCTTCCGGATGATCTGAATTGAGAGCAACAAACAGATGTCCGCCCCAGTGAAATAAGCCACTGTCATGATCAACATGGTGATCCAGAAAATAAGCCGTCGTGGCTTGTGCCTGTCGCAGAAAAGCGTCATCCCCGGTCACAATACTGATGGCTGTCAGCCCACGCATCAGGTTTTGCTGGCTGGCAAAGTTACTCATCGCAACACGCTGACCATCCGGATAAACCCAGCAAACCGGCTCCCTTGATGTAATACAGAGACCATCGGCCAACAGCGGAGAAAACTCAGAATGCGTCAATGTCAGCACCTGTTGATAAAAACGAGTCACGATAGCCAGCCGCGAGTGTCGAGATACAGACATGCAACCCCTCCAATTCAAAATAGATATAGCCCCGGAACCGGGGCTTTTATCGAACAGAACCACAGAATAAAAAAGTGCAATAACCTATCAGGTGAGCAGGACCATGACGTTAATCAGCAATCCGTTTCAACACTCGGTTACCACGACGCAGGAAGTTTTTAGCTGCGCCTTCGACATCCGTCTGACCATAATCCAGTTGCTGCATTGACTCTTCAAACAACTCCAACAATTGTGCATTATCGGTATAAGGGGTCGGGATAATGTGCTTCGGTAATTGCTGAGCTAAACGATAGCCCTGATAAGACAAGCTTTTATCATCAATCTGACCATCCTCCCGTAAGGTTTTAAAGCCTGTCAGACTGATCGGCATGCCACGAGCCAAGCCCATAGCTTTCACTCCCGCAGGATCATTGAGCAAAAAGTCGACCAGCAACGCAGCTTCTTTCGGATGCTTGGTGTTCCGCCCGATAGAGAACATCATCGAAGGTCTGGCCAACAATCCGGAGTCTGTCGCACCATCAAGCATGGGATAAGGCCCGAGTTCCAACATCATCGGTGGTGCTAAGTTCGCAGCATATTTACCGATGGCGGTGTCCCACATATACAGACCACCAAAGCGACCGTCGATCCACGGACGCATCTCATACATATTCCCTTTTCCGTAAGAAGCAAACTCTTTGGTTGATGGGAAAAGATGATTTTTGACCTGATCGACGTAAAGCTGGAAAAACTGAGCCATTTCTTCTTGGTTAAAGTTGATCAAGTTAGTGTCGTGATTGATGATATCTTTGCCGTATTTCTGAATAAAATAAGAGCGGTTCATGGCAAAAACATCACGGGCTTCAATGACCAACGGATAGTAATCCTTACCGAGCTTTTCTTTGAAAGCCAGCCCGACTTTCATCAGTTCATCCCATGAATGTGGATAACCGACACCCGCTTTCATCCACATATTGCGATTATAAAAGAACACGCGGGAAGTCATACTGACCGGTAGCCCATCCAATTTCCCGTCAATGGTTGTCAGTCCGAGCGCACCGGGAAAATTAAACAAATGCAGCGTTTCAGCTTGGGCATTCATGTCATAAAAACCCTTACCATCGCGGGAAAAAATCGGCATCCAGTTCCAGTTGGTCTGCATCACATCCGGTTCAGTATTACCGGCAATTTGGGTGGTCAGACGAGACAAATGTCCGTCCCAACCGGTATATTCGCCTTTTACTTTAATATCAGGATATTTTTCCTGAAATTTTCCCAACGCTTGCAAAGTCGCTTGGTGACGGCTATTGCCTCCCCACCACGACATCCGCAGTTCAGTTTGGGCTTGTACAGCCACAGAGGTGGTTGCAATCACAGCAGAAATCAGTGTAGTCAGTACCTTGTTATTCATGGATTAGTCTCCAAATAAATGATTGTTGTTCTCCGGTTTATTTATTGTTGTATAGAGATATTCTTTTCCGTCTCCTTGTCGAAGATGTGGGCTTTGTTCATATCCACCACAAACGTCACCCCTTTCCTTAATTCCATATTGAGCTTATCCCGGGCATCATCGATCGAGATTCTGGCAATGAATTGATACTCACCGACCAAAAAATGGACATACACTTCATGCCCCATGTTTTCCATACGAATTACATCCCCGATGATGGTCTGTTGACCGATTCCCGGCTCCGTCAGCGCAAGCGTAATGCTATCCGGACGGATGCCTAACACGGTATGTTGATAACCATGACTACGGATTGTGGCCGCCTTATGTGAAGGGAGGTGTAAAATTTGATTATCGAGCTGGACTGCCATGTCATCTCCCTGTTCAGAGAGCGAGACATCACACATGTTCATCTCCGGAGCACCGATAAATCCGGCCACGAACATATTGACGGGGTTGTTATACAATTCATCCGGTGTATCAACCTGCATGATCTCGCCCTGCTTCATCACACAGATGCGATCCCCCATCGTCATTGCCTCCGTTTGATCATGGGTCACATAAACCGCTGTTGCCGGGTGATTTTCACGCTTCAGATGACGGTGCAGGTCGGTGATTCGAACCCGCATGGATGCACGCAGTTTGGCATCAAGGTTTGATAGCGGTTCATCAAACAAAAAAACATCGGGTTTTTTGACAATCGCCCGGCCGACAGCAACACGTTGTGCCTGCCCACCGGACAACTGTCTTGGCAAACGGTCAAGTAATTCCTCGATCTCAAGAACATTGGCAGCTTCTTCGACGCGCTGGTTAATTTCATGCTTGGGTAGTTTTTGAAGTTTCAGACCAAAACCAAGATTTTCCCGTACCGTCATATGCGGATACAACGCATAATTCTGGAAAACCATCGCAATGCCCCGATCTTTCGGGGCCAAGTTGTTGACGACTTGCCCACCAATCACGATTTCGCCGCTCGTCACATTTTCCAGACCGGCAAGCATTCGTAATGTCGTCGATTTGGCGCAACCAGAAGGACCGACGATCACCATAAACTCACCGTCATTAATGGTTAAATCAACACCATGGACTGCTTTAAAACCGTTCGAATAGACTTTCTCTAATTTGTTAAAATTCACTTCCGCCATTGTGATTACTCCTCAGAATTTAACCTTTAATACCACTGCTGGTGACGCCTTCGACAAAATATTTCTGTGACATGAAGAACACCAGAATTGAAGGAATGATAGCGATGGAAGCCATTGCCAAAATTTCGTTCCACCTTGCGCCTTCCGTAACATCAATGGACATTTTCAACGCCAGTGCGATGGGGTATTTTTCAACGCTGGAAATGTAGATAAGTGGGCTAAGAAAGTCGTTCACCGACCACATAAACTGGAACAGTGCCACGGAAATAATTGCCGGACGAATGACCGGCACAACCACATGCCAGAGCACTTGAAAAGAATTACATCCATCAATCATTGCAGCCTCTTCCATATCGGTCGGAACCCCGCGCAAAAACTGGATCAGCATGAAGACAAAGAATCCCTGTGTTGCAAATGCAAAAGGCAAATAGAGCGGTAAATAAGTGTCGAGCAATCCCATTTCACGAAACATCAAATATTGTGGAATCAGCAGAACCGATTGCGGTAACAAGACCGTGGCGATGAGCGTGGCAAACCAAAAATTTTTCCATGGGATATCAAACCGGGCAAACCCATACGCGACAATGGTTGACGACACAACCGTCACGAAAACCTTCGGTAACACGTAAGCAAATGTGTTGAAAATATAGTGACCAAACGTATATTCCGTGCCGGTCTTCCACCCATTGATGAACCCATCGAGGCTCCATTCACTCGGAATCAGATTCATCGACGAAAAGATTTCATGGTTTGGTTTCATTGCGGCAGAAAACATCCACAGCAACGGATAGAGCATCATGACACCGACAGTAATCAGAATCGTATAACGAATTGCTGCATTGATTTTTTCACGACGAACCGTACGATCATTCGCCACATAGCTATGATTATTTTTTTTCTGTTCGGCAGAGACACCAATCACTGAAGCCATAATTATTTACCTCCCTTATCACCTGAATAAAACACCCAGTACTTCGAAGAACGGAATGTGATTGATGTAAATATTGCCACGACAATAAACAGCGCCCATGCCAGTGCACTTCCGTACCCCATATCAAAAAACTTAAACGCAGTTTCGTAGATATAGAGCGAAATCAGATAGGTTGACTTCATCGGCCCGCCGCCGGTAATCACATAAGGTGCGGTAAACTCCTGAAAAGCCTGTGTGGTTTGCATAATAAAGTTGAAGAAAATGACTGGCGTAATGAGAGGCACCGTGACTTTGATAAACATCTGCCATTTGCTGGCACCATCAATCAATGCCGCCTCATACTGAGATTGAGGCACATTCTGCAAAGCAGCCAAAAAAATCACCATGGCCGACCCAAACTGCCAAGCTCGCAGCAGTGTGATCGAAAATAGCGCAAAAGATGGTTCACCAAGCCAGTTCACTGCATCGATACCAACGAGGGCTAACATACCGTTTAATACCCCGTCGATGGCAAACAATGCCCGCCATAAAACCGCGATGGCAATACTACTCCCAAGGATTGAAGGGATATAATATGCCGTTCTGAAAAAGCGAATCCCTCGTAATTTAAAATTCAAGATAAACGCAATGAATAAGGCAAATGCCAACTTCACTGGAATGGTCAGGAACACATACAAGAATGTGACACTCATTGATTTCCAGAATAGGTCATCTTCCGTCAGCATATACCGATAGTTTTCAATACCGACGTACTCTGGCGATGTCATCAGATCGTAGTCGGTAAAACTCATCAGAAATGACGATACGAAGGGAAATGCAGTAAAAACCAATAGCCCGATAATATAAGGCGACAAGTAAGCAAGTCCCAGCTTACGACTTTCATACATATTGCTCTCGTCCTCTGAAAAAAAACAACAGTGGCCGAATGGTCAATTCAGGTAAACGTCTCATCCGGATTCGTTATTCTATTAAACTGAATCCCACCTGAACTACTAGCATTCAACCTCATATTTGTGATCCACAATACCATTTTAAATATTAAAAACAAAAAATATGAAATAGAGTTTTAATTTTTGATATCAAATAAAAACATCATTGATAGGTTTAAAAAATAACATGTATATGCTGCATATTGGATATAATAAAAAATTAATATGGACGCAAAAACACGGAAAAATGCGATTAAAATCAAATAAAACTTAAGTATAGTTCAGATATTACACATCAAACCCTCGGTAACAATAGTGATAAAATATAAATATTATCAATCATATAAAATAAAAATCATTAAAAAGTACGCCATTCCGCCTTCTCATCAAGACAAAAACACCAAGAAAATTCTACAAATACTAAAGAGATCACGTTTATTGACACATTTATATTAAAACATCGCTTCACAGATCACGTTATTCATACCAAGCAGTTCAAAGATACTAGGATTGTATATAAATTAAACCAATACAATATAAATAACAAAACGGTGTTTCATTATGAACAACAAGCTAATTATCTCTGCTCTACTTCTTGGTTTAACTGCAAGCGCAGCACATGCGACTTCACTGAATGTCCGACATGAGTTCATTCCTGAACAGGGAGAAAAAGCAGCACGTCATCGCGATCGATTATCGATTTCACATCGATTCGATAATGGCATTGGCATCAGCGAAGAAGTGAAATGGGGCTACGAAAAAGACAGCGTCAATTTCGGCGAGATGAAGAGTGCCGGTCACGAAACGAAAATCGGTTACAACTACACCATCAATGAAGATTTTAAACTTCAACCTGCCTATGCGCTCGACTCATCTTCCAGTGCCATCGTGCATAAATTTGAGTTGAAAGGGGTCTATAAAATCAGTGACAACTGGAATGCATCCCTTCGCTATCGCTACGGGATGAAAGTACCGTCCAACGACTCACCGAACTCACATTACAGTCAGGTCAACTTTGTCACCGCATATAAAATGGAACAATACAAAGTGGGCGTTGACTTCGAAGGCAAGTTCGAGCAATCCGCTTCCAGCGGCTACGACGGAGATAACAATTACCTGAATCTGGTTAACTTGTTCGCTGAATATCAGGGGTGGGACAACGGCTGGCGTCCGTTCGTCGAATTTGGGCTGACATCTCAAAACACGAACAAAAGTACGGCAGGCAAAGACCAATACGTCCCACGCTACCGGGTTGGTTTGAAATACAACTTCTAAATACCTGCTTTTGAACATTGGTCATTCAGGCAGATATCGAATCAGCACTGCACTCGGGATGCGACCGCCCAACAACAGGGACTGCGCCGCATTATATCGATATCTGCCTCCCCAAAGTGGGGCTTCGGCAACGCAATCGAATGTGACCGTAGCCCAACAATAGCGCCACCACTCATGCATCAGGCTGTCATATGGGGACATGTGAGAATGTCACACGACTTCGAATTCAGCCTTTTCTTTTCAATACGAGGTTCACCATAATGAAACAGTACAGAACGACATTACTCATGACGTCGATTTTGTCTTTATCTGCCTGCTCACAATATAGCGCCCTACCCGCGCCTCAGGATTTAACTTGGCAGGCGATCACCTTCGGTCAGTCAACCGATCTGAATTTTGCATCAACAATTTTACCGGAAAAAGTCGGACTCAATGCTGTCACTCTGAATGGCCAATCCGTACAACCAGGTCATCTGCTCAATAGATTTACCATTGAAAGTCGTGGGGGCAAACTGGCGAATTCACATGAAGGTATGACGTACTACTACACCAAGCTCCCAGCCAATGCGAACTTCACCTTATCAGCAACCGTCACACTCAACCAACTCGGTCCGGAAACAGGCTCAACCCCGAACCGTCAGGAAGGGGCCGGTATCATGGTCCGTGATATTCTGGGCTCTCCGCGTTTAGAACCTCAGCCTCCCGGCGCAGAAGAATTCCCCTCGGCATCGAATATGGTGATGCATGTACTGCGCGCCAACAAAAAGAAAAATAATGGGCTGATCAATGTCAATGCCACTTACCGGGAAGGGGTTTACCAACCTTGGGGAACCAAAGGAAACCACATCGTCCGCAATGAATTTGTCAAAGGCGTTCCCTACGGAAACAACATTGCCTACCAGATGTCACTCAGCCGGACCGATGCCGGCTATACTGCGACCTATCATTATGGTGACATCAACGAAAGTCATCACATCAAAGGCGCGAGAACCAATATCATCGCCATGCAGGATCCAAAATATCAATATGTTGGTTTTTTTGCTTCACGTAATGCCAAAGTCACCATCAGCAATGCTCAGCTGACTGTTCAGCCGGGTACGCTGACCAATGCACCAGCCTATCACCCTCAATCGGCACCGCTGGTGCTGCAACCGGCATCTCCCAAGCAATCAGCCACAGCAGATTATCGGTTTCAGGCACGGGCTAGTGACACGGGTGAATTTACCCTCTACCAAGACGGCAAATTACTGGTTAAGCATCAAAAAGTGCCAGCGGGCCAACTGTTCAGTGTTGCAACATATTTAGCAACACCAAAAACGCTATTTTCGCTCCGCTTTACCCCCGCAACCGGTGTTGATCGTTCTCCTGAACAGTATCAGCAAACCGTCACTAAAGTGGCACTCAACGATCCAATGCATCTCCTCGTCAATCCCAATGGCGATCATGGCCGCCTCACCCTCAGCGATGCGATTCGACTACTCCCTTCGGGTGGCACGATCACACTCGAAGATGGCGAATATGGGGCACTGAGCATTCCACTGACAGCAAGTGGGCAAGCCAACCAGGTCAAAACCCTGAAAGCCGGGGGGGATCATGTTCGTTTTACGGGGGACATTACCCATCAGGCAAACTACTGGCATGTGTCTCACCTTGAAGTTGCTGGTGCGCGCTATATTGTTTATGGCAGTCACAATACATTTGATCGCATTATCACCCATGACGCGTCAGATACCGGTTTTCAAATTACCTCACCGGCAAAATCTCCCCGGGCATTTTGGGCGAGTCATAACCTTGTGCGGGACAGTCAAAGCTATAACAACATGGATCCATCCCAGATCAATGCCGACGGTTTCGCGGCGAAAATGCGCATCGGTAATGGCAATACCTTCATCCGCTGCATCTCTCACCACAATATCGATGATGGCTGGGATCTGTTCAATAAAGTGGAAGATGGCCCCAATGGTGTCGTAACCATCATCGATTCGATCTCTTATAAAAATGGTCAAACCCTACAGGTGAAAGCCAGAGGCGGGAGCCGAGGCAACGGATTTAAACTGGGCGGAGAAGGACTGCCGGTGCCGCATATCATTAAGCATAATCTTGCTTATCAAAACAATATGGACGGCTTTACCGATAATTTTAATCCGGGTCGTTTATCCCTTGAAAACAATGTTGCTATAGATAATAAGCGTTTCAATTTCCTGATCAGGAAAAGTCCTTATACCGACACTCAAAAACAAGGAACCTTCATTGGCAATCGTTCTTATCGGTTCTATTCTACGAGTCCATACGATGATGTCGTTCATGCGGATACACGTCAGAACAATACGTTAATTGTCGATGGTCAACCAACCGATGATAACGGAGAGCATCCTACGAACGCGATGCTATCTAAATTGAAACAGGCTGCCAAAATTTCCTCTCAAGAACCAATCCCCGGTCAAATGGCCGTTCACAACATCCGGACATGGCTGTATCAACACCCCTGATCAACCTCTTGTCTATGTTGATGTTACTTGTCAGGTTTCATCCAGAAACCTGACACTCATCGCAAATAAATCAATATAACCATCTGATTTATATAGATTCAATGCCTACTTCTACCAAGGTATTCTACACTCATTCAATGATGACTCGTGAGCAAAGGCCGCACCTTTCCGGTGATGGTGCGCTTCTCCAGTTGTGACATCCTGCTGACCGAATCCCCGTCAGCTCGTCGTTCATAATCACGACACACATCACACTTAATTATAAAAAAACAAAATTGAACCGTCGTTTTGATATTAATCACACACCTTTTCACTTTTTTGTTTAAGAATGGGCACATCAAATATTCATAAAGGGATAAGTAATGCAATATGATTATCTTGTGATTGCAGGTTACTTCATACTGATGATCGCGATCAGTCTACTGTTTAAAAAGATGGCGAGCGCCAGTACCAGTGATTACTTCAGAGGTGGTGGTAAAATGCTCTGGTGGATGGTGGGTGCAACCGCATTTATGACCCAGTTTTCTGCTTGGACGTTTACCGGCGCTGCCGGAAAAGCATTTAACGATGGGTTCGCAGTTCTTGCCGTTTTCATCGGCAATATGGTGGCTTATGTTTTTGCACACTTCTATTTTGCCCGCCGTTTCCGCCAAATGCGTGTTGATACACCAACCGAAGGCATCAAACGCCGTTTCGGTAATGGGAACGAGCAATTTTTTACGTGGGTGATTATTCCACTGAGTGTCATCAATGCCGGGGTGTGGTTGAATGGACTTGGCGTTTTCGCCTCAGCAGTCTTTAATGCCGATATTATTACCACGATTTATATCACTGGTGCCGCGGTTTTAATTATTTCGCTACTCAGTGGTGCTTGGGGAGTGGTTGCATCGGACTTTATCCAGACACTCATCGTGGCCGTTATTTCTGTAGCCTGTGCTATCGTCGCACTTTACTTTGTCGGTGGCCCGGGTGAAATAATCCGTAAATTCCCCGGCGGGTTTGTTTCTGGCCCGGATATGAATTACCCACTGTTGTTGGTTTGTACATTTATCTTCTTTGTGGTCAAACAGTTACAAAGTATCAACAACATGCAGGAGTCATATCGTTTCCTCAATGCCAAAGATTCACGTAATGCGAGTAAAGCAGCATTAATGGCGTTAATCATGATGATGGTCGGTGCGGTGATTTGGTTTATTCCACCTTGGGCATCAGCCATTCTTTACCCCGATGCAGCAAAAGCCTATCCAGAGCTCGGCGCTAAAGCCAGAGATGCGGTGTATCTGGTTTTTGCCAGAGAAACCATGCCGGTAGGCACCGTCGGACTCCTTATGGCGGGTCTGTTTGCAGCCACCATGTCATCGATGGATTCTGCGCTGAACCGAAATTCAGGGATCTTTGTGCGTAGCTTCTACGCCAATATTGTCCGTCATGGTAAAGCGAATGACAAAGAACTACTGCGCGTCGGCCAATTGGCTTGTCTGGTGAATGGTATTCTGGTCATTTTGATGGCTCAGTTCTTTAATTCACTGAAAAGCTTAAGTCTGTTTGACTTGATGATGCAGGTTGCAACGTTACTGCAATCCCCGATACTGGTGCCATTATTCCTTGGAATCTTAATCCGTAAAACACCGAAATGGGCACCTTGGGCAACGGTTGTGGTCGGCATGTTTGTATCTTTACTGGTTGTGAAGGTATTCACCCCACAATTCGTCTCCGGCTGGTTCGGTATTGAAACGCTGACCGGAAGAGAAACCAGTGAAATGCGGACGATGATTACTATCGCTGCGCACTTATTCTTCACTGCTGGGTTCTTCTGCCTGACAACGCTATTTTACCAAGAAGCCAGCGACACCAATAAAGTCGAAACAGACAAGTTTTTTGCTGATGTCGAAAGAGAATGTGTCGTGACCGATAAAGATCAGGATCAATTTGACCGGATGCAGCGTGCCAAACTCGGAACATTGGTCACCTATATGGCTTGTGGTCTAACGCTGATGGTTCTCATCCCGAATCCACTGTGGGGACGACTGATGTTTCTTGCCTGTGCCGGGGTCATCTTTATCGTCGGGTTCGCTTTGAAAAAAAGTGCCAGAGTGGAACAACTTCAGGGAAAAGCAGTTCCCGTTCGTTAATCAAATCATGAGGACTGCCGGCATCGGCAGTCCGACTATATAACAGGAGAACATTCATGGCCAAAGGTGATGTAATCAACCTTGATTTTGAAAGCTTCGTCGATTCAGATACGCAAGTCAAGGTGACACGACTGACACCCAAGAATGTGATATGCCATCGCAACTATTTTTATCAGAAATGCTTTACCCAAGACGGACAAAAATTGTTATTTGCCGGAGATTTCGACACCAATCGAAATTACTATTTGCTCGATCTCACCACCCAACAAGCAACACAACAGACCGAAGGCAGCGGCGATAACACCTTCGGTGGGTTTATTTCATCCGATGAGCAAAGCTTCTTCTATGTAAAAAATGAACGCAACTTAATAAAAGTTGATTTCAAGACCCTCGAAGAAACACTAATTTATACGGTTGATGAAGCATGGAAAGGTTACGGCACATGGGTGGCGAATTCAGACTGTACCAAGCTGGTTGGCATCGAAATTCATAGAGATAGCTGGCAACCGCTTACATCATGGGAGAAATTTGCTGAGTTCTATCATACCAATCCGACCTGCCGCCTGATTCAAGTCGATATTGCGACAGGTGATGTCAAAGTCATCCACCAGGAAGATACTTGGCTGGGACATCCGATTTATCGTCCGTTTGATGATCAGACCATCGGGTTCTGTCATGAAGGACCTCATGATCTTGTCGATGCCAGAATGTGGCTGGTTGACGGAGACGGCAATCACATCCGTAAAGTCAAATCTCATGCTCCGGGAGAATCTTGTACTCATGAGTTCTGGATTCCGGACGGTCGTGCGATGGCATACGTTTCCTACCTGAAAGGGCAGACCGAACGAGTTATTTGTCGTGTCGATCCCCAAACATTAATCAATGAAGTCGTGATGGAAATGCCACCGTGTTCTCACTTAATGAGTAACTTTGATGGTTCGCTGATGGTCGGTGACGGATGTGACACCCCACCGGATGTTAACGACACCGATAGCTACAACATCGAGAATGATCCTTTTCTCTATGTTCTCAATACACGCAAGAAAACATTCGCCCGATTAGCAAAACACAGTACCTCTTGGCAAGTGCTCGATGGTGATCGCCAAATCACCCATCCCCACCCTTCATTTACACCCAATGATCATGGGGTGTTGTTTACCAGTGATTTTGAAGGAGTGCCGGCAGTATATATTGCTGATCTACCCAACGAGCTAAAGTAACACTCACTGTTTCGTGGAGAGGTGTAACACCTCTTGCCCAATACGATTAGAGCCCTCAAACGTTTCACCTCCCCCAATTCGAAGCGTTTGTTGCGCTCTTCATTGCAGGTTTGCTATTCTTTTCACCCACTGCTCAACACTCGCATATGATTATTTCGGGTGCAAAGCACTCATCATTCGAGCCACCAGCGCATTCAACAGAATCGTATTTTTCGGTGAGCCGTTTTATCACGACCTAATTGGCATTGAAATATAAAAAATGATCGATAATCCCACCTCAAATAAAGCACCAGAAAGTAAACATACGCCCATGATGCAACAGTATCTGAAGCTCAAGGCCGAAAATCCTGATATTTTGCTGTTTTATCGTATGGGGGACTTTTACGAACTATTCTATGATGATGCGAAACGCGCTTCTCAGTTGCTTGATATTTCACTGACCAAACGTGGCGCATCCGCCGGAGAACCTATTCCGATGGCAGGCGTTCCTTTCCATGCCGTTGAAGGTTATTTAGCCAAGCTGGTTCAGCTCGGTGAGTCGGTTGCTATTTGTGAGCAAATCGGAGATCCCGCGACCAGTAAAGGTCCGGTAGAGCGAAAAGTTGTCCGTATCGTTACACCGGGAACCATTACTGACGAAGCCCTGTTGCCAGAACGACTCGATAACCTGATTGCTGCCATTTACCAACAAGGCCAACAGTTTGGCTATGCCACACTTGATATGACTTCAGGTCGTTTTCAGCTCTGTGAGCTAGATAGTGAAGAGGCAATGGCAGCCGAATTACAAAGAACCGCACCGAAAGAACTGCTCTTTCCTGAGGATTTTCAGGCCGTTCATCTCATGGGAAGCCGTAAAGGAAACCGCCGTCGTCCGGTATGGGAATTTGAACTGGACACAGCCAGACAACAGTTAAACCAACAGTTCGGTACCAAAGATTTAGTTGGCTTCGGGGTCGAAACGGCCGAAAAAGGGCTATGTGCTGCGGGTTGTCTGATTCAGTATGTCAAAGATACTCAAAGAACCGCGCTCCCTCATATTCGCTCTCTGATCTATGATCGCCAAGACGAAACTGTGATTATGGATGCCGCCACCCGGCGTAATCTGGAACTGACCCAAAATCTTTCCGGAGGAACGGAGCACACGTTGGCCGAAGTGCTCGATCACTGTGCCACCCCGATGGGAAGCCGAATGCTCAAACGTTGGTTGCATCAACCGATGCGTCAGATTGAAGTGCTCAATCATCGGCTTGATGCCATCGGTGAACTCAAAGAACAAGGGGTGTTCAGCGATGTACAGCCGGTATTGAAACAGATTGGAGATATCGAGCGGATTCTGGCTCGCTTAGCCATTCGTTCAGCCCGCCCACGGGATCTGGCTCGTCTGCGTCACGCCCTGCATCAATTGCCGGCGTTACAGACAAGCCTCTCATTACTGACACATCCGCACTTGCAGCAACTGGCTCAATATTGTCAACCGATTGAATCGATCACCACCTTGCTAGAACAAGCGATTGTCGAAAATCCTCCCGTGGTGATCCGTGATGGCGGTGTTATCGCAACGGGCTATCACGCTGAACTGGATGAATGGCGTGATTTGGCCGATGGTGCGACCGAATATTTGGAACAACTGGAACGTGACGAGCGAGAGCGTCATGGCATCGATACACTGAAAGTCGGTTATAACAATGTCCATGGCTTTTATATTCAGGTGAGCCGGGGACAAAGTCATCTGGTCCCCCCTTACTATGTGCGCCGTCAGACGCTGAAAAATGCGGAACGCTACATTATTCCGGAACTCAAAGAGCATGAAGATAAGGTGCTGAATTCAAAGTCAAAAGCACTGTCTCTGGAAAAACAGCTCTGGGAAGCATTATTTGATCAGTTACTGCCTCATCTGGCGCAGCTTCAAGAACTCTCCGCTGCCATCTCACAACTTGATGTACTGCAAAATCTGGCGGAACGAGCGGATACGCTGGATTACTGTCGTCCGGAACTCACCACAGACGCTGGAATTCATATCCAGTCAGGTCGTCATCCGGTTGTCGAACAAGTGATGCAAGACCCCTTTATTGCCAATCCGGTGGCACTACATCCTCAACGGAAAATGTTAATTATTACCGGTCCAAACATGGGCGGTAAATCAACCTATATGCGCCAAACAGCGCTGATAGCATTGATGGCACATATTGGCTGTTATGTCCCTGCCGAATCCGCTAATATCGGCCTCATTGATCGAATTTTCACCCGAATTGGTGCTTCTGATGATCTGGCTTCAGGCCGTTCAACCTTTATGGTTGAGATGACGGAGACAGCCAATATTTTACACAATGCCACCCAATATAGTTTGGTGTTGATGGATGAAATCGGGCGTGGTACCAGTACCTACGATGGGCTTTCTCTGGCATGGGCAAGTGCCGAGTGGCTGGCGACAGAGATTGGCGCACTGACATTATTCGCCACACATTATTTCGAATTAACCGAACTCCCTGAATTACTGCCGCACCTCGCCAATGTCCACCTTGATGCTGTCGAACATGGCGATAACATTGCATTTATGCACGCAGTTCAGGAGGGGGCAGCGAGTAAATCTTACGGATTAGCCGTCGCCGGACTGGCTGGCGTGCCGAAAGCGGTGATCAAAAATGCGCGGATGAAGTTATCTCAGTTGGAGCAAAGCCACCAACTGGATGGAAAACAGACGGGACAATCGCCCATGGTTGATATCGCCAATCAACTGAGCCTGATGCCGGAACCATCCGAAGTCGAGAAACAACTCGCTGAACTCGACCCTGATAGTCTCACACCGAGACAAGCGCTCGAACAGCTCTATCGACTGAAACGTTATCTCTGAATCAATCGTTACTTGAATTAATCGTTCCCCTCAATCAAGCGCAGCTAAATGGCTGCGCTTTTCAATTGGGTCTTCCCATTGGTTCATTATACTGCCGGCATATACGACTGACTATCGTCATACTCCTGAAGAATCCGGTAAAAGTCCGCTTGTCGGCGCTCAAAGATGTCTACCAATTGTGGATCAAACTTCTCACCCGAATGTTCATGGATATAGGTGACGACCTCTTTTTTACTCCATGGCTCTTTATAACAGCGCCGACTCGCCAATGCATCAAAGACATCGGCCAATGCAACAATACGACCATAAATATGAATGTCCGTACCGGATAGCCCTCGCGGATAGCCGAGACCATTCCAACATTCATGGTGCTGACTGGCAATAATTGCCCCGGCCTGCATCACGGGTTGATGCGAGCCTTTCAAACAATTCTCTCCCACGGTGGTGTGCTTTTTCATGATCGCCCGTTCTTCATCATTTAATTTATCCGGCTTATTCAAAATATAATCAGGGATGCTAATTTTGCCGATATCATGGAGGGGGGCGGCATAGAAAATCTCTTCACACTGAGCCGGACTCAAACCGAGCTCTTCAGCCATAAGTCGGGAATAATAAGCAACGCGACGAACATGGTTACCTGTTTCTTTAGAGCGACTTTCAGCCAAGCCACAAATCGCATAAACAATCTCTTTCTGAGTATTTCTCAAGCTATCATTGAGCCGTAAATTATCCAAAGCAATCGCCATGTTATTACAGAACATAGCAATAAGGTTGATATCAACATCTTTAAACTGATGCTTGCCAGTAATATTCAGGATGGTCTCCACACCGTTAGTATTGGAAATATGGCAAATATTGTCTTCTTGATAATAAAGTGCTTGGTCACTGCCCGGGGCAACATCGAGATTATCCTGAGAGATTGATGCTTTGAACGCCGGTGTCGCGATATCTCCAATCTGAGCCAATACCTGTACATCATCGATATTTTTTTCAACCAGTCCTCCTTCGATTTCAGACAGCATCGTGCCATCTTTCATATACAGCAACGATGAGACCTGCTCTAGAACCCCCTGAGCAAAACTTCCCACTGATTTGTGTTTGAGGATATTGGCTGTCGCAGCGATGACTTTTTCCAGACCGAGCTTATGATTCTCTAAGGCTGAGATATCACGGTAGGAACGTATTGCCGTATAAACCGTCGAATGAAGTTTGCGTTTGGTCAGTTCGGTTTTCTCCCGATAATCATTAATATCATACTGTTCAATAATATCTTTTTCCGGAATGGTTCCCGGCTGACCGGTGCGCAAAATGATCCGAACCAGGTGATTGTCCTGCACATCACGAATATATTCAGCCACCGCTAACCCCGCTTCTTCCGTTTCCATCACCACATCCAATAAGACCACAGCGATATCATCTTCAGATGACAGAATTTCTTTTGCCTGGGCGACATTATATGCACTGAAAAAAGTGAGTCCTTTCCCGTCAAATTGGGTTCGGTTCAAAGCCAGCTTGGTGATGGTGTGAACGCCGTCTTCATCATCGACGATCAGAATCTTCCAGCTTGAAGGTGAGTCTTTACATCGGTTAATTTGTGCTGATTGACTAAGCTTACCTGACTCATCAAATAGCATATCCTGCTCTGACATTTTCCTACCCTCTCTGATCCCAGCTGAACCTGACTGCTTTCATTCGTCCATTCACCATGTGGAACTTGATTTCTACTACTTACTTAATCAATTTTAGTATATGAATAAACTTTTACATACATGAATAAGAAGCAACTAGACTCTTATTATTCTCAGCTGTGATCATTGGAGATAGCATGTCTATCTATTACCGAATTACAATTTTTTGCTTATTTCTGGTTTTCTTATGCATGGGGGCATTTGGCTACATCTCAAATCAAGCGGGGGCAAACCTGCTGAATCAATCGGTTGATAAACTCTTAAATGCGGTCGCAACAAACCAACAAGACCGGCTCCATAATCTCATTCATGCTTGGAAAGATCGGGTCGCATTGATCGCCAGCAGGACGCAACTACGCTTAAGTTTCAATGATTATTTACGCAATCCAAACCAGCAATCATTAACAAAAATGGGCAGTATCATCCAAGATGCCATCAGCTCCGCCGCAAACGTGAAGTTTATTCAACTAAAAACAGTCAGTGGTGAAACCGTCATCCAGACAGCACCAAATCAAGCCAACAAAGTAGCTGCCACACTTGTACTGACCGACAACAGCCCAACCGATATTGTATTAAAGAGCATCACTCGCGATTTGAATGGGGGACTGTATATTCACATCGAATCTCCTATGCGCCTTCAAGGTGAACAAATCGGTGTGATGGTGGTGACGCTGGCAGCCGATGAACTACGGAACAGCACTCAAATCTATACGGGCATGGGCATATCAGGAGAGACGATTCTCTTCACCGAAAACCGAGCCGGGAAGTTAGTCTATATCACCCCACTCCGTTACCCTCAACATTTAACAAACCCAGCAGATACGGCCTCTTTTGCACTCGCAAATGATGATGAGCTTGTTCAAGCGACTGAATATCATACCCAAGACATCATTCAGGCACGTGATTATCGAAATACAAATGTGATTGCTGTAGCTCGTTATTTGGAAGTACTGAACTGGACCATTATCGTGAAGGTCGATCAGCATGAAATGATGCAACCGATGAAACATTACCAATACTTACTGGTGATGGCAGCCGGAGTGCTGGGGATCATCGCGATCATCATTGGTCTGGCACTGGGACGAGCAATTTCATCTCCGATTATCAAACTTGCCGCCGATAGTCGCAGAATTCGTCTCGGTGAGCATCAGTTGAGAGCGACTGTCAGTCCGACTCAAGCAAAGGAGCTCAATGAACTCGCGCGCAGTTTTAATAACCTTGCCGAAAACCTGCTCACCACCAATAACGAACTGGAAGATAAAGTTGCCGAAAGAACTGTTGCGCTACAAGAACTGAATGAAACACTGGAACAACGAGTTGTAGCCAGAACCGTTGATCTGCAACGGGCCAATCAAGAAATTCAAGAAACACTTGAAGATCTCAAGCGAACTCAGCGTGAACTCGTGGAATCTGAAAAAATGGCGGCGCTGGGCGGGTTGGTTGCCGGGGTTGCGCATGAGATTAATACACCATTAGGCATTGCCATTACCGGAACCTCTCACCTTCATGAGGAGATACAGGAAATTCAGACGAAAGTGCTATCAAGCAAATTGACCCGGGATGAATTAGAAGGTTTTGTCGAAAACGCCAGTCAAGCCACTGACTTAATGGGTTCACAGTTGAAGCACGCTTCAAAGCTCATCTCTAATTTTAAAGAAATTGCCGTTGATCAATCGAGCCCGGACTATAGAACCATTTCAGTACAAGAATATCTCTCGAAGATCGTCGCGACCATGCAACCCAACTTTAAGAAAACACCGCATCGCCTTTCTATCAGCATTGAGCAAGATCTTCATCTGGTCACTTGCCCCGGTGCACTGGCGCAAGTGTTAACCATTCTGATCACCAATAGTCTTATTCACGCATTTTATTCACCTGATAGTGATCAATCCGACACGATCAACGGAGAAGTAACGATTTCAGCCCAAACATCGCAAGGCAAACATTTAATCATCGTGACCGATAACGGCACAGGCATCCCTCCTCAAGATTTGCCCAAGCTCTTTGAACCTTTTTTTACCACCAAACGCGGTCATGGCGGCAGTGGTTTAGGACTCAGTATTGCGCATAATATCGTCACAGAGATTCTGCACGGAAAAATACACTGTGAGAGTCAATTCGGTCAGGGAAGCACTTTTATTATCACATTACCGGAGCAACCTGTCCCCGACTCGCAGCTGTCTCCGACTGAGTGACTCACTGTGATATCCATCATTCAGACAGGCGCATCGACCGCTTTCATCCCAGCGGCCCGGCAACAATCGTTTCTCTGAGCCCTTCGATAATATGCAGCCCCGTTTCGGTTTTTAATGATTTATACCAAGCCAATGTCTGCTCCATCTGTTTTCCATGGGTCAGATCACACCGTTTTCTTGCTTTCAAAACCAGATCCCTCACTCGTTCTAATCGTTCGTTTTGGTAATGAAGTAACGCTGTTTCAATATCATGATGCTGGGAAAAAGATAGTCCTAAAACCACCGCATCTTCCATCGCTGCACATCCCCCCTGACCAATATCCGGTGTGGTACTATGCCCGGCATCTCCCAGTAAAGCGATCCGCCCGTTAACCAACTGTTCAAAAGGATCAATGTCATGGATCTCAATTCGGTTGGTTGTTTCAGGATCAAGCTGCTCAATCAGAGTCTGAACATGAGGGGTCCAATCCCGAAAATAACGACGCAGATCGGCTTTCAGCGTCGTCCGATCTTCTGGTAAACCTTTCGGCAAAGGCACATCAAAAAAGAAATAAAATCGGTTGTCAGCAATCGGCATCACCGAAACCCGCTTTCCCTCAGCGACAAAAGTCGTCCATTGATCTGCTGGTGCAATGGCTGTATCGATCTCAACCAATCCATTCCAGTTGACATAACCGGCATATCTCCGTTCGACCGAATGACCTAAAACATCAGCACGAACTACCGAATGTGTGCCGTCCGCAGCAATCATAAAATCGCCTTCGGCAACAGAACCATCGGCAAACCAAGCCGTCACACCTTGAGCGGTTTGTTCAACCCGCTCAACCCGCTTATCAAAATGAATTTGATCACGCCCCCACCAATCGAGCATACTAGCTTGCAAATCAGCACGGGAAACCGGACAAGGTCTTGTTCCGACCGCTTCAACCAACGGCATCAAACTGAAGTCTGTCATGGTGGTACCAGAGAACCCATCCTGATAAGACATCGAGTTCATCGCCCCACCCAGCTTATCCATAATATGGCCCATACCGAGATGCGCCATACACTTCACCCCGTTAGACCATACCGAAATAGCCGCCCCTACCGGTTTAATCTCTCTGACTGCTTCATAGATTTCACATGTGATTCCATTTTGTTTCAGTGCAGCTGCGGCAGAC
Organism: Vibrio spartinae; assembly: GCF_024347135.1. NCBI lineage: Bacteria > Pseudomonadati > Pseudomonadota > Gammaproteobacteria > Vibrionales > Vibrionaceae > Vibrio > Vibrio spartinae. The sequence continues at coordinate 3,205,430 of NZ_AP024907.1, forward strand.
ATCCCACCGATTCCAGCCCCAATAATGAGCGCTTTCATGACTTCACCTTATCCTTATTATTGTGCCAAACAATAGATGACAAGCATTATTTATTCCACGGCAACCTCGCCACTAAGAACAGTTAATTGATTGTTTTTCAATATAAAAATAGCGGACCATTTGACGTAACTGTCACGGTGATTCAAATCAGTGCAAGCCGCGGAATAAACGTTTTAGTTTGGTGCACACTCGCCGTTCGTTACCCGTCTGCGGGCCATTGCCCAACGGCAACATCATCAACACCACGATTCATTGGATATATCGATAGCACCTGCAACATGCAACATGCAACATGCAACATGCAACATGCAACATGCAACATGCAACATGCAACATGCAACATGCAACATGCAACATGCAACATGCAACATGCAACATGCAACAATATTGCAAGTAACAAAAATGCAAGTAACAAAAATGAGTATTTCACAATAAGATGATCGCTGATTCAATAATTCAAATAAATGAAACATTGTTTTGGATTTTTTATAATTCAAATGGTAATAGTATAAATGAGTATTTTATTTACTCAGCATATTTATAATAAGCATCGATATCCTGTCCATATAAAAAACAAAAAGGGAACATATGATGATTCATCGAACAACGGTGGCTTTACTTTCATTACTGTCATGTCAGTTTGCAATGGCGAGTGATTTGACACTCATGCTATACCAGCAAGACGCACAAACCATCCTGAGCTGGTCATCCGATCAGAATCGTGTCGTTCGGCAAGAAGTTTACCGAAAATCCACATTATCAGACGAAGGAGAAAGAATTGTGGTTCTGACCCCGGACGAAAGAACGTTTGAAGACACAACAGCAGATAGCTACACCGATTATTACTACCAGATCAAGGCAGTAGACGATCAGGATCACACCTTTACTTCAAATGACGCCAGCACAAACAGCAGCGAAGACCATTATTTAACCACCAGTCTCGCGGCTGCCAGATCATCTGAATGCTACGCTGGCGCCGTGATTAGCAACAAAACCGTTGACTGCGGAGGCAAGACCATCGGATTAAGTTGTAACGGGGATGCAGAGGGTCAAAAAGCCGTGCTCACCTTACACAACGCAACGGTAAAAAATGTCCGTATTTCCCGAAATGGTGGTGCTGATGGTATTCATTGTGAATCCGGGAATTGCACCTTACAAAACGTCATTTGGGAAGATATCTGTGAAGATGCTGCAACCAATAACGGCAAGAGAATGACCATTATCGGGGGGGTTGCCTATAACAGTGCCAATGGCCCGGGCGGCAAACCTGATAAGGTATTCCAGCACAACTCAAAAAATAGCACCACCGAAATTCGCGGCAACTTTACCCTCACCGGCCAACACGGAAAACTGTACCGTTCTTGCGGAAATTGTACCAACAATGGTGGGCCCAGATACCTCTCAATCAATGGGGTTAAAGTAGATGCTAAAATTGGCTCAATTGCTGGCATCAACGGCAACTATAGAGATTCAGCAACGATCAGAAACCTGAAAATCAAGAACTACAAAACGGGGAAACCCAAAGTCTGTGTCGAGTATGTCGGTATTCAGAAAGGTCAGGGTGAATCGAGAAAAATTGGTGAGAAATGGAATACAAGTGCCTGTAATGTATCCCATTCAGATGTTCGAAAGCTGTAATCCATATTGAGCAGAAGAATGAAAACAGAAACCCCGTATAAACGGGGTTTCGCTTAAAATGATCGATTACTAATTTTTAGATAATAAATGACGTCTTATTCTTCACTCTCTACATCGAACAAAGACTCCATATTCAAGCCTTGTTTCAGTAGAATTTCTCTCAAACGACGCAGGCCTTCGACTTGGATTTGACGAACTCGCTCACGGGTTAGATTAATCTCTTTACCAACTTCTTCTAAAGTGGATGGTTCATAGCCGAGCAAGCCAAAGCGTCTTGCCAACACTTCTTTCTGTTTCGGATTTAGTTCATCTAACCAATGTAAGAGTGAAGATTTGATATCATCATCTTCTGTCGAATATTCTGGGTCATAGTGTTTTGCATCAGGAATGATATCCAACAATGCTTTATCACCATCACCACCAATCGGTGTATCAACAGAACTAATACGTTCATTCAGACGGAGCATCTTACTGACATCATCAACCGATTTATCCAGCTCAAACGCAATGTCTTCCGCTGTTGGTTCATGGTCTAACTTCTGTGATAGCTCACGTGCTGTCCGTAAATAAATATTCAGTTCTTTGACAACGTGTATAGGTAAACGAATCGTTCTGGTTTGATTCATCAACGCCCGTTCAATCGTTTGTCGGATCCACCAGGTTGCATACGTAGAAAAGCGAAATCCTCTTTCTGGATCAAACTTTTCAACGGCCCGAATCAACCCGAGATTACCTTCTTCGATTAGATCCAGCAAAGCCAGACCACGGTTACTATATCGGCGAGATATTTTAACAACGAGACGTAGATTACTCTCAATCATTCGTTTACGAGCGGCCTCATCACCCCGGAGAGCCCGACGTGCATACAGGATTTCTTCCTCTGCGGTTAACAAAGGAGAAAAACCAATTTCGCCTAAATAGAGTTGAGTTGCGTCTAAGCTCTTGGAAGTTACTTCGTAATCTTCTCGAGTTTCGACGGGTGTAGCGTCAGAACTGACCTCATTGTCCAATGTATTGAGATCAAACGCTCCTGAATCAAAATCAAATTGACCGACCTTAGTTACTGAATTGCTTTTACTCATGATGCCTCCCCCTGGCGAGCTAGCAAGACACTACTACTTTTAATGTCGCTATATGGTGCTTACGCTTATCAATTCAAATACTTATGGTAAGTAGCGTTTTGGATTCACTGGCTTACCCTGATAGCGGATTTCAAAATGTAAACGAACACTGCTGGTACCGGAACTTCCCATTGTTGCGATTTTCTGACCAGCTTTTACACTTTGTCCCTCACTCACTAGCAACCGATCATTGTGCGCGTACGCGCTAAGATATTTATCATTATGCTTTATAATCACAAGATTTCCGTAACCTCTTAAAGCATTGCCCGAATAAACCACGGTTCCTGCTGCCGAAGATACGATGGACTGACCTCGCTGTCCTGCAATATCAACCCCTTTGTTTCCTTGATCAATAGCCGAAAACTGTCTGATAACCCTCCCTTTTGTTGGCCATAGCCACCTATCAATTTTTGTGGCATGTGCTAAATTAGTAGTTAGTAAATTAGAATTAACATTTTCTTTACCTTTGGATTCACCATACCCCTTTGATTGTGAAGATTCAATACTTTTACCTGCCGGTTTTTTAACTTTGTCATATTTATTCTCTAAATTATTAGAGATTTGCTTATTCTTAGAATCTTTTAATGAGACGTGAGTTAATACGTCATCAGAACCTTTGATCCCTATCCCATTTTTTGTCGCAGCAACGGATTGAGACTTCCCGTAAGAAGGTGGCGTATAAGCGGGTTTCCACAAGTGTATTTTTTGACCAGGATAGATTGTATAAGGGGGGGAGAGATGATTATAACTGATCAAATCTTCTACATCTTTGTCAGTCAGGTAGGCAATAAAGTAAAGTGTATCTCCTTTTTTAACTTGATAGAAACTCCCACGGTAACTTCCCCGGGAAGCCTTCTTTACTTCAGACACCGGCGCGGGTGATATCGCGGCACATCCCATCAGATATGTTGATAAAACTGCCAAAATTAAAAGTCTGATGCTGCTTCTCATTGTTAGGCTAAATCACCTGCAACTAAAGGAACGAACCGGACCATTTCAATGATTTCTGAATGAAACGACTCATGATTCCGGGTTATTCTCAGTAACTGTTGCTCATCATAACCAACGGGGATCACCAATCGTCCCCCGTCAGCCAACTGATCCAACAGCGCCTGAGGTATTTCAGAAGCAGCAGCTGTCACAATAATGGCATCAAAAGGTGCCTTGGTGCGCCATCCCTGCCAACCATCGCCATGTTTCATGGATACATTATAAATATCCAGTTGTCTCAAACGACGCTTTGCTTCCCATTGCAACGTTTTAATTCGCTCAATCGAACACACATGCTCAACTAAACGTGCCAATACTGCGGTCTGATACCCAGAGCCGGTTCCGACTTCCAGTACCCGACTTGTCGGTGTCAGTGCTAACAGTTGGGTCATCTTGGCAACAATATAAGGCTGAGAAATAGTTTGCCCCAACCCTATTGGTAATGCGTTATTTTCATACGCCTGATGGACCATCGCCTGTGAAACGAAATTCTCTCTCGGTAGTTCACGCATAGTGTCCAGAACACGTAAATCTTCAATGCCGTTTCTGACAAGAAAGTCGATCAACTTATCAGCGAGTGAATTTGACATATCAGCTACCTTTCTAACCAATCTGCCACTGCATTGATCGACTCATGGGCGGTCAGGTCCACTCGTAATGGCGAGATCGACACCAATCCATGATCAACCGTGTAAAAATCAGTGCCTTCCCCGGCATCCTGTTCTTTACCCGGCGGTCCCAACCAATAAATATCATGTCCTCGCGGATCTTTTTGCCGAATCATACTCTCCGCATGATGTCGAGCTCCCAAACGAGTCACTTTCATACCGTTAATGTGTTCCAACGGCAGATCAGGGATATTGACATTCATCAATCTATTGGTCGGAATCGGAGCATGCAAATGCTGTTTGACCATCTGGCGGGCAATATGAGCAGCGGTGTCAAAATGAGTCTCACCCACCAAAGAAAATGCGATTGATTGTACCCCTAAAAAATGTCCTTCCATTGCTGCGGCAACTGTCCCCGAATAAAACACATCATCACCTAAATTCGCGCCGTGATTAATACCACTCAAGACTAAATCAGGTAAAGCGTCTTTCATTAATTCATTCAAAGCGTAGTGAACACAGTCAGTTGGTGTGCCTTGAACAGAGTAAACCGCTGGTGCGATTTGCTGAATACGGAGTGGTTGCTCCAGTGTCAGTGAATTAGAAGCCCCGGAGCGATTTCGATCCGGAGCCACAACCACAACTTCAGCCAAATCAGACAATGCTTCAGCTAAAGTATTAATTCCCCGAGCATAGACACCATCATCATTGCTCAACAAAATTTTCATCAATCAGAACTCCCTTTCCACAGGTATTTCTTCAACTAACTCTCGTAATAAAGAAGTCGCAAAGCATCCCGCATCAAGCGAAAAATTCAATATAACCTCATTTTTCCCCAGCTTCCAATCCAGTTGCTGAGGTTTGAGAGCAATATTCCGCCTTTCATGCTTCATTCGGTTCCCGCGAATCAATTTCATCAAATCTGGCTCATCATCAACAAATCGCTGTTCTAAAGCGAGAGCTTCACTATGGGTTGGCAGCGCATTATCTCCGGCCAGCGCCGCTGAAATACCAGCTTGCCGCTGCACAACAGATGATTGCCACTGAGCAAGCATATCATCTCCTTCAACGAGGATCTGTTCATTGCCCTGAAGCACAATGTCTCCATCAATCAAATGATGGAAACAATCCTTTGCAATCCGTTCAGAAACGATCTGGTTAAAAATCCAAGAGCGGGCAGTAGAAAGATAGAGACTGCGCTGATTTTGGTTGCGAGTACGGACATTCTCTCGTCCCCATCGCCGAGCCTCATTCAAATTATTGCCCTGATGACCGAAACGTTGTGCACCAAAATAGTTGGGTACGGCCTGCTCACAGATCATGTTCAACCGCTGCTCGACATCCGCGATGTCTGTGACTTCTGTTAACGTAATCTGAAAATGATTTCCCCGTAGATCTCCCGGTCTTAATTTGCGTTGATGACGGGTGGTTTCAAGGATCTCGATGTGGGGGTAACGTGCCTGAAAAGCAGAAAAGTCCGGTGTATCCCCTTTCGGTAAGTGAACGCTCAACCATTGTTCGGTGACGGCATGGCGATCTTTTAAACCCGCCCAGCTCACATCTTTCGACTTCACACCACATGCTTTGGCTAACTCGTTGGCGACGAAGCTGGTATTTTCTCCGGTCTTACGAATGCGAACCATCAGATGCTCACCCAATCCATCCAGTGGAAACCCGAGATCTTCCGTGACAATAAAATGTTCTGGTTTTACTTTAATTTTCGCCTTTGCAACTGGTTTTCCATACAAATAGGCCAGATTGGCTAAAACATCATCCATTCGGATATCCTCGTTATGATGGTCAAGCCATCCCCCCTGACGGGGTTAATTACAACTAAATTCATGACTAAATGAGAGCATTACTTCATCAGTAACACAACCGCTTCACAGGCGATTCCTTCCTTACGTCCGGTAAATCCCAATCGCTCTGTTGTGGTCGCTTTCACATTGACATGACTGATATCTGTCGCCAAATCATCCGCAATCAAAGCTCGCATTTGGTCAATATAAGGCGCCATTTTCGGTGCCTGAGCAATAATCGTAATGTCGGCATTGCCCAATCGATAGCCATGCGCGATAACTTTCTGATAAACATGTCGCAGCAGCGCTCGGCTATCCGCGCCTTTCCACTGTTCATCCGTATCTGGGAAATGGCGTCCGATATCTCCGGCAGCAATGGCACCCAGCAATGCATCGGTTAATGCATGCAAAGCAACGTCGCCATCGGAATGAGCCAACAACCCCTGTTCATAAGGGATAGATACACCGCCAATCATGACTGGCCCTTCACCGCCAAACTGATGAACATCAAACCCATGACCAATTCTAAACATAACCATTCCTTACTGCTTTATTTAGGTATTATTCTTTCAGGGGTATTATTCACGGCTGAGGTAAAACTCAGCCAGTGCTAAATCTTCGGGTTGCGTCACTTTTATATTATCGCTCCCCCCCAAAACAATACGTGGTTTGTCACCATGCCATTCCATCACTGATGCTTCATCCGTCACGGCTATATGCTGACCAATCACCCGGGATAAAGCCCGATGCAAGTCATCAGTTCGGAACATCTGGGGGGTCAATGCATGCCAGAGGTTCTCTCGCTCTACGGTGCCGACAATATCTTGGGCATGATTCGAACGCTTCATCGTATCCCGAACCGGTGTTGCCAGTATCCCGCCAACATCATGTGACATAACCGCGTCAATCAAGCGATCAATATCACTCAAACGAACACATGGACGCGCAGCATCATGCACCATCACCCATGTTGTCGGGATATGCTTCACCACATAATCAAGCGCTGCAAAAACAGAGTCTGAACGTTCCTGACCACCGGCAACCCGAATAATGTCAGGATCAGAAGCGAGGGATAATTGACTGAAATAAGGGTCATCATCACTGACGGCAATCACGACTTTGCCAACCTGCGGGTGAGCACGCAATTTTTCGACTGTATGCTCCAAAATTGTTTGGCCGTGAATCGTCAAATATTGTTTCGGTTTATCGGTTAACATCCGACGGCCGACACCAGCAGCCGGAATAACAACTGAAATTCGTTCCTGTATCATCTAGGGGCGATCCTCATGAATAACCCGGTAAAATGTTTCACCCTCTTTCACCATCCCAAGCTCATGCCTTGCTCTTTCTTCAACTGCATCCAGCCCCTGACGTAAATCATCGATTTCCGCATACATTTCTTTATTGCGTTTTTGTAAATTCACATTCACAGAATGCTGGGTTTTGATGTCATCAGAGACACGATGAAAATCGGAAACGCCATTTTTGCCAAACCACAGAGAATACTGGAACAGTATTAAAAATAGAGTCAGTGTTAAAGCAAATACTCGCATGACGCTCACTTGTGATTGCAAATAGGATTTCTGGGAAGTCTATCAAAAATGGCAGAAAAGAACTTCCCTCTTATTATGATAAGTCCGTTAAAGGACAACTTGCTGGCCGGCAGATCTCACAACACGACGGTTCCCCACGATTAATACGCCCAATACAGTAAAAAAACACCGAAAATGATGCGATAAATACCAAACGCATTGAATGTAAAGCGGTTCAGAAAAGCGAGAAACAGTTTCATGACAACCCAGGCAGCAATATAAGAAGTGATAAAACCAACAATCAGAGGTAACGCACTTTCACCTTGAAAGTTCTGATGATTTTTCAATAAGTCCAAACCACTCGCAGCAAGCATCACGGGTAAGGCCAACAGAAATGAAAATTCAGCACTCGCTTTACGGCTGACGCCCACGAGTAAAGCACCAACAATTGTTGAACCGGCCCGACTGGTTCCCGGAACCAAAGCAAACACCTGAGCAACCCCGATCCAAATCGCTTGCCGATAGGTGATCTGATCCAATGTTTCAGCCGTCGAAGCATGATTTTTCAAGAAGCGCTCTACAATCAGAAAAATAATCCCCCCGATAATGAACATGATCGGGACAACCTGAATATTAAACAGCGCTTTCACTTGATTTTGGAACAAGAAACCGATGGCGGCGATGGGTAAAAATGCGATGAAAACTTTTATCCATAATGCAAGATATCGAGGATGGAAACGCTCTTTATAATTCGTCAGCACAGCTAAAATAGCGGAAAGCTGAATAATGACTTCAAAAGCTTTATTACTCTCTGTTTGAGAGAGACCAAGCCAATCGCTGACAATAATTAAATGTCCGGTTGATGAGATTGGTAGAAATTCGGTGATACCTTCAACCAATCCAAGTATAACACTTTGAATTAAATCCATTACTTACTCTTTACATTGAGAAAAATTAGTTTCAGTGAACCAGAATTCTACAGGCTTCAAAACTTCCAGATTGTCAGCCTCAAGCCAAATTTGTCGGACACGTCTTCCGTCGCCCGGCAATAAAAGTTCAGGGCACAGTTCACAAAGCGGCTGAATCACAAACGGATACTGATAAATATCTTGACGGGGCAACTGCGGCGCTTCCGCGCTGACAACATCACCAAATAAAATGATATCCAGATCCAACGTCCGATCCTGATATTTTTGGGCATTGGGCTGTCGCCCCCAGTTTAGCTCGATATCCTTTAGCATTCCGGTAAAAGCAGCCAATGAAAGGTCAGTATGCATTTCAATCACTAAATTGAAAAATGCCCCGCCCTGAAACCCTTGTGACGGAGATTCATAAATCGTTGAAAGACGAAGTTGATCTCCCAATTTTTTCAGTTCACTGACAGCGGCCTCGACATGCTTATGCCGGTCGATATTAGAACCGACACCGACATAAACCAGCGTCATAGCTGTCCCCTTTCAATCACCACACCGACGCCAGCCGCCTGAGGAACCGCTCCCGGTTTTGTCAAACGAATCCTGAGCCAAGGCACAGCAAAAGTCGTCATGAGCAAATGAGCGACCTCTTCAGCGACACGTTCTATGAGTAAAAATCTTCCATTTTCAACATACTGGATGATTTGTTGGCTCACCTGAGCATAATCCAATGCATCAGTGACATCATCACTCAGGCCTGCCGGGCGATTATCATGCGCCATTTCAATATCGAAAACGAGTTTCTGCTTGATCTGCTGTTCCCAATCGTAAACGCCGATCGTTGTAACAACAACTAACTGTTCTATAAATACTTTATCCATCAATTATCTCACCATACTTCAATCCCAAATATCGAATTGAGATAAAAAATCATCCTGTATTATTGCCAAATATAATCTCAAAGATGCTCAAAAAGAGAGCGTCATCAGATATACAACAAATAATTCTGTTTAAACCTGTATTTTAAGACCATTTTGGCATATACCCAAGCCTCCTGGGATGACTTAGGTATAGTGATTATCATATACTTAAATGATTTCAATATGCGAAATTAATATATATTTTTATAGATCGAATCATACAGTTAAACTTGCACACAACTCAGGGCCCAAATGACGCCATTGATACTTTTGATCATTATCTCAGCTTACCTGCTTGGATCGATTTCAAGTGCGGTGCTCGTGTGTCGTTTACTCCGGCTTCCCGACCCCAGAGCGTCGGGCTCTCATAATCCGGGCGCAACAAACGTTCTAAGGGTCGGCGGCAAAAAAGCGGCCGTCATTGTACTGTTATGCGATATGTTGAAAGGCACAATTCCTGTCTGGGGAAGCTACTTTCTGGGTGTAACGCCCTTTCTGCTTGGCGTGATCGCAATTGCCGCTTGTTTAGGACATATTTATCCGATCTTCTTCCATTTCAGAGGGGGAAAGGGCGTCGCGACAGCATTAGGCGCAATCGCACCGCTCGGACTCGACTTAACCGCAGTGGTCATTGTGACGTGGCTGACAACGCTGCTTATCACCCGATATTCTTCGCTAGCAGCATTGATGGCCGTGTTACTCACGCCGCTATACACTTGGATGATCAAGCCCAACTACACCCTGTCTGTCGCGATGCTGTGTTGTCTGATTATTTTCCGACATCAAGAGAATATTAAACGTCTGCTCAATGGCACAGAACCCAAAGTCGGTGAAAAAAACTGACTATACGCTCAAGGCCAGAGTAAAACGACAATGACCAATCGCTATGAATAAGGTTGATTGAGGAAAGCGTTGAGGCTAACGCGCAAGTCGCTCAAAGAAATCTTGTAACGCTTGCGTGACAAACTCGGGTTGCTCCAGATTACTGATATGACCGGCTTGAGGAATCACAACCAACCGACTTCCCGCGATAGCATCCAACATCAGATGAGACTCTAACACCGGCCGAGGCTGATCCCGCTCCCCCACCATGATCAATACCGGCAGATTCAAAGCATCGACTTCATCCATCAGATCCCGGCGATCAAACACGATCTTGCCGATACGTCCCATCTCCGCAACCTGCGGCCCCGATATTTCCAGCAAAAACGTTCGAAACGCAGTGACAAAATCGGGTTCCGGCGTTTGCTGTAAAGCACCGGCAGAGAAAAACATCGCTAAGACTTGTGGAACCATCGGCTCAGGAAAAGACTGCGTTGCAATTGCCGTATCAAGCATCGCAAAATATTTGGCGTGCATCACTTCCGGCTCAAGCCCGATAAACGTATCCATCAAAACCAGCGCATTCACTCGCTCTGGTGCAATTAATGCTAACTCAGTTCCCCACATACCACCGACAGACAGCCCAATGATTGAGAATGATTCAATCGCAAGATGATCCATGAGTGCCAACATATGCCCGGCATAATCTTTCAGCGAATGCATGTCGTCAGGAGCAGCGTCAGATTGACCATGCGACCATAAATCAGGCACGATACACCGATAATTCTGGCTCAACGCTGCAATTTGTGGCTGCCACATCTGGCTATGCCAAAGGTAACTATGACCGAACAGTAACACCTCGCCAGTACCGATATCCTGATAACGCATCGTTTTGCCGTTCACTGTAAATGATTTCATTCGTTTGATGACCTTCTATGCTGTTCATACTGTTTATTTTTTAATGCTCGTTATTTTTAATGCTCAGTTTCTTTTTAATGCTCGGGGATTGTTAATGCTCACTGACAAAAAAACAGCCCCCGTTATCTCTATTCAGTCTAATCCAGTGAAAAACCAATCCAGCAAGAAAAAACAGGTCGAGCGTAACATTTGAGCTGCTGTTATTGAGAATAACGTTTATTGAGAATAACGTTCAGGAATGAATGGCCTGAAGCTGATCAATTGGCCAGCGGGGCGTCGCCTGTACGGCAAGACCGGATACTTCACCATTTTTGAAACGTTGCATACCGGCATAAGCAATCATGGCACCATTATCGGTACAAAATTCAGTCCGCGGATAATAGACGGCTCCCCCGACTTTCTGAGCCAATTGTGCTAAATCGGCTCTCAACCGTTGATTGGCACTCACTCCGCCGGCAATCACTATCCGCTTTAATCCCGTTTGTTCCAGTGCCCGACGGCATTTGATCACTAACGTATCACACACGGCTTCCTGAAAAGCATAAGCGATATCTGCACGCGTCTGCTCATCATTATCATGTGCGGCAATCGTATTGGCAGCAAACGTTTTTAATCCGGAAAAACTCATATCCAGCCCCGGTCTGTCAGTCATCGGCCGAGGGAAACGAAATCGTCCCTGAGTCCCTTTTTCAGCCAAACGCGCCAATAACGGTCCTCCCGGATAATCCAGTCCCATTAACTTCGCCGTCTTATCGAATGCTTCTCCGGCTGCATCATCAATCGACTCACCAAGGATCTGGTACGCACCAATCCCTTGGACTTCGACAATCATGGTATGTCCGCCCGAAACCAACACCGCAACAAAAGGAAACTCAGGCGGGTTTTCTTCCAGCATCGGTGCCAGTAAATGCCCTTCCATATGATGTACCGGTACGGCCGGCACATTCCAGGCATAAGCGAGACTACGCCCGATTGTGGCACCAACCAGCAAAGCACCAACCAACCCCGGGCCGGCAGTATAAGCCACCCCATCAATGTCTTCCGGGCGACAATCGGCCTGCGCCATTGCAGCCAGAATCAGAGGAATTGTTTTTTTAACGTGATCCCTTGAAGCAAGTTCCGGGACAACACCACCATAATCAGCATGAAGTTCTATCTGACTATATAATTGATGAGCCAGTAAGCCTTGTTCATCATCGTAAATCGCAATCCCCGTCTCATCACAAGAGGTTTCAATACCTAATACACGCATAATTTTCCGGAAAACTTCCATCTCGACATCAAAATTGACGCCATGTTACCTTGCCTTCACAGGACAGACAAATTTTGTACAGAGATTCATCCATAAAATACTTTACAAAGCCTTTCCATTCAGATTAAAATTCCGCACCATTTTTGATTGTGCTGGTAAGTACCGGATATATTCCAACTAAGCGAGACCAGCGTTAACGAATATCCCCTGAGGTGAAAGGCATATGCCAGTAGTTAAAGTACGTGAAAACGAACCGTTCGACGTCGCTCTGCGTCGTTTCAAGCGCTCTTGCGAAAAAGCAGGTATTCTTTCTGAAGTGCGTCGTCGTGAGCACTATGAAAAACCAACCACTGTTCGCAAACGCGCTAAAGCAGCAGCTCAAAAGCGTCATGCTAAGAAGCTCGCTCGCGAAAACGCTCGTCGCGTTCGCTTGTACTAATAACTCCTTCGGAAAGGAATGAGTTATGGCTCTGATTGACAAGCTCAAAGAAGAGCAAAAATTTGCGATGAAAGCCAAGGATAAAATTCGTCTTGGCACTATTCGTTTGGCCATGTCAGCAATCAAACAACGTGAAGTCGATGAGCGGATTACGCTAACCGATGATGATATCGTTGCTGTTCTGACAAAAATGGTCAAACAACGTCGCGATTCTGTCGCACAATATGAATCTGCGGGACGACAAGATCTGGCAGATGCGGAAAGCAACGAAATCACAGTGCTTAAGGAATTTATGCCTCAAGCATTAACTGATGATGAAGTGTTGCAACTCATTGATGACGCAATTATCGCTTCCGGTGCTCAAAGCATGCAGGATATGGGTAACGTCATGGCTGTATTGAGACCGCAAATTCAAGGGCGTGCAGATATGGGAAAAGTCAGTGGCTTAGTTAAAAGCAAACTCACTTAAACCCACTCCTCTAAACATCAAGCCGTGCTATTCTATATGGCACGGCTTGTTTGTATACACGCTAACATGTAAATTAGCTATCCACAGTAACATTAGCTATCAGGTCTTATGGCTGGGTATATTCCTCGAAATTTCATCAATGATTTACTCGCTCGACTGGATATCGTCGATGTTATTGACGCTCGCGTCAAACTTAAAAAAAAGGGAAAGAACTACAGCGCTTGCTGCCCTTTTCATAATGAAAAAACCCCATCTTTCAGCGTCAGTCAAGACAAACAATTTTACCATTGCTTTGGTTGTGGCGTGCATGGGAATGCCATCGATTTCATGATGGAGTACGAACGTTTAGAGTTCGTCGAAGCGATTGAAGAGCTCGCAGGCTTACTTGGATTAGAAGTCCCGAGAGAAAAAGGCGCAACACCATTCGATGCCCAAAAATCACAGGCGCGCAAAGAACAAAAACGCACCTTGTATGATTTAATGGAACAAATTGCGCAGTTTTACCGCCATCAACTCAGGAATCCAAGCAGCAAGGTGGCTATCGATTATTTAAAAAATCGCGGGCTATCCAAAGATATCGTCCAAAAATTCGGTATCGGCTATGTCGCTGATGAATGGGATCTGGTCCATAAAAACTTTTCCCGTACGCCAGAATCAGAGCAGATGCTCACCGCTGCGGGAATGCTGGTTGAGAATGACAACGGGCGTCGCTATGACCGCTTTCGAGGTCGGGTCATGTTTCCCATCCGGGATCGCCGTGGTCGTGTGATTGGCTTCGGTGGCCGAGTCCTCGGGGACGGAACACCCAAATATCTCAACTCGCCGGAAACCGATATTTTCCACAAAGGAAAAGAGTTATATGGTTTATACGAAGTCCTTCAAGCGCATCGAGAACCCCCACAAATTCTGGTCACTGAAGGTTACATGGATGTCGTGGCATTGGCTCAGTATGGCGTTGACTATGCGGTTGCGTCTTTGGGGACATCCACAACCAACGACCATTTACAGGTACTTTTCCGACAAACGAATGCTGTCGTTTGTTGCTATGATGGCGATAATGCAGGACGACAGGCCGCGTGGCGAGCATTAGAGAATGCGCTCTCACTACTCAGTGGTAATAAGAGCCTGAAATTTATGTTCTTACCGGACAAAGAAGATCCGGACTCATACATCCGTCAACGTGGTACAGAAGCATTTGAATATCAAGTTCAGCAGTCAATGTCTTTCTCTGATTTTCTGTTTCAGGGATTAATGTCTCGTGTAGTAGACAACAGTAGCCGGGAAGGCCGTTTTCGAGTCATCCATCTGGCAGAACCTTTAATTAATCAGGTTCAGGACGAGGCGCTGAAAATTTATCTATGGGAAGAATTGTCATTACGCACTGGCCTCAGCGCAAATGCGATTCAATCGGCATTGAATAAAAAGCAAGTTTCGGAACAAACATCAGCGATTCGCCCACAAGCGGAAATGAAGCGCACACCGATGAGAGAAGTTATCGCTTTGCTTCTGCAAAATCCGAACTATGCTGATAGAATACCGGATCTATCAAGCGTCGCGACACTTGATATTCCCGGTTTGAGCTTATTTATTGAGGTCCTTGAAAAATGTCGAAATTACCCCAATGTAACAACAGGTCAGCTACTCGAAAACTGGCGAGGCCATCGAAATGAGCCTCTTCTGTCACGTCTCGCGAGTTGGGATATCCCACTCGTAGAAGACTATCAAGAAGAAATATTTTTAGATTCACTGGATAAGATAATTACCCAGTGTGTTGAAAAACAAATTGAAAATCTGCAGGCAAAAGAGAGAAGCGTTGGTTTATCAGCTGACGAGAAAAGGGAACTGCTAGCGTTGATGCTAGATTTGAAAGCGTAATCCCTTATTTATAGCCAACAAATGATTAATTTGTTAGAATACGTGGTTTGCATTCTGCATACTAATTCCGTCACTAGAAATGAAGTTGGATACCGTCTATGGATCAAAATCCGCAGTCACAGCTTAAATCACTTGTCATCAAGGGCAAAGAACAAGGCTATCTGACCTACGCTGAAGTCAATGACCACCTCCCTGCAGAAATTGTAGATTCTGAGCAGGTAGAAGACATTATTCAGATGATTAACGACATGGGTATCAAGGTCGTAGAAACTGCACCTGATGCTGATGATCTGGCACTGAATGATGATACAAACATTACGGATGAAGATGTTGCAGAAGCAGCCGCAGCAGCTCTATCCAGTGTTGAAAGTGAAATTGGTCGTACGACAGACCCTGTCCGCATGTATATGCGTGAGATGGGAACTGTCGAGCTTCTCACTCGTGAAGGTGAAATCGATATTGCAAAGCGCATTGAAGATGGGATTAACCAAGTTCAAAGCGCTGTTGCCGAATATCCGGGAACCATCCCTTATATCCTTGAACAATTCGACAGAGTTGAAACTGAAGAGTTAAGACTAACCGATTTGATTTCAGGCTTTGTCGATCCAGATGCCGATGAAACAGCATCACCGACTGCTACCCATATCGGTTCAGAACTGACGGGTACAGATCTGGAAGACGAAGATATGCCTCTTTCACCAAAGAATAAAGGTGAGGAGGAAGAAGATGGAGAAGACGAAGAAAGTGCTGATAACAATAGTGATGATGACGATAGTGACGACGATGTCGGTATCGATCCTGAGCTAGCACGAGAGAAGTTCAATAACCTTCGTAACAAATATCGTGATTACCAGTTAGCCCTGAATGAATTCGGTGAATCTAACGAACAAACGTCACAAGCATCGGAACTTGTTCTGGATGCCTTCCGTGATTTTCGTTTGACCCCAAAACAGTTTGATAATCTGGTTGAAACACTTCGTGGTTCGATGGATCGGGTCAAAACGCAAGAACGTTTAATCATGAAGCATGTTGTTGAACATGCCAAAATGCCGAAAAAAGCATTTATCAGTGCATTTACCGGTAATGAATCTAACGAAAATTGGTTGGATACGCTTTTAGCATCTGACAAACCTTATGTTGACAAAATTCGTAAGAGCGAAGAAGACATCCGCCGTTCGATCCAGAAACTCAAAGCCATTGAAGAAGAAACATCTTTAAGGGTTTTGCGTATCAAAGATATCAGCCGTCGTATGTCTATCGGTGAAGCGAAAGCGCGTCGAGCCAAGAAAGAGATGGTTGAAGCGAACTTACGTCTGGTGATTTCAATTGCGAAAAAATACACCAACCGAGGCCTACAATTCCTTGATTTGATTCAGGAAGGGAATATCGGTCTGATGAAAGCTGTCGATAAGTTTGAATACCGTCGTGGCTACAAGTTCTCAACTTACGCAACATGGTGGATTCGTCAGGCAATCACTCGCTCGATTGCGGATCAGGCTCGGACGATTCGTATTCCGGTCCATATGATCGAAACGATCAACAAGCTGAATCGGATTTCTCGTCAAATGCTTCAGGAAATGGGACGAGAGCCACTGCCCGAAGAGCTGGCAGAACGGATGCAAATGCCGGAAGACAAAATCCGTAAAGTGCTGAAAATTGCCAAAGAGCCAATCTCAATGGAGACACCAATCGGTGACGACGAAGATTCGCATCTGGGTGATTTCATTGAAGATACGACACTGGATCTGCCAATTGACTCAGCAACCGCAACCAGCTTAAGGGCTGCGACACGTGATGTTCTGGCAGGCCTGACACCTCGTGAAGCAAAAGTTCTTCGGATGCGTTTTGGTATCGACATGAACACAGACCACACCCTTGAAGAAGTGGGCAAACAGTTTGATGTAACCCGTGAACGGATTCGTCAAATCGAAGCCAAAGCACTACGTAAATTACGACACCCAAGTCGTTCAGAAACACTGCGTAGCTTCTTGGATGAGTAGACTGATTCAATTCAATGAACAAAAGGTGAGCAAATGCTCACCTTTTTTATGCGCTATGATTTAAGTGAATAAAATATAAGCATATTTAGTCATCATTGAGGCTAGACAGTATCAGGCGTATCCCCTATAATCGTCCGTCTTAAGGGGCCTTTAGCTCAGTTGGTTAGAGCATCCGACTCATAATCGGCAGGTCCTGGGTTCAAGTCCCGGAAGGCCCACCATATTTATCAAAGGCTTAGCGTTATATTTAATGCTAAGCCTTTCTTGTTTCTATCGGCTGTAGCAGGAAGAACAGCGATTCCCCGCTTAGATGTTCCATAGAACCTTTCTGAGCGATTGCCAAGGCCGACAATCCTAAAACTATTTCGTGAGCTTCATGAATGAGATCGGAAGGGTCTTTAGATAAATCACAATGGCACATGATGAATTCTCCTTTTGGTTTAGAGGATTCACCACCCGGCAAGTTCCTAGGCTGTAGGGTGGTGAACTGATTGGGGTTAGGAACTTACCGCCCAAAAGGAAACGGCCTGACCGAAGTCAGCCCCGCTCAGTCCACCATAATTAGGGTGCAACAAAGCACACACAGAAACGCCAGCAAAAGCTGGCGGCATCATGCGCCTTTTGGTTATCTCGGGGTTCCTAAGCCCGGCACTGGATTTTGCCAGTACACGGGTAGATGAGTTCTGTTGGAGGGAGGTGTCAAATAATGTTTGTATGGACTGAAATCAAAGAAAACGTTCAGCAATAACAGAAAGCCAAAAGATAAAGAAACTGTAGAAACAGGCCGAGTTCAGGGTCATCAAAACCCGAAAACCTTTAGATGTTGTCGTCATCCGGTGATAAATAAACGGATACGCAACACAATAACGGTTAAAACGCCCACCTATGGCAAAAAATGTCATGTGAAAAGGCTTTTCATAGACTTCATTAACATCTTTCGCCAACTGCTCATCTATAAACAGAATACGCTTTGAATTACCTAATGAAATACTGATAGATTGAATTCCCAAAGGAACAATCCAGCCTATAAAAAAACCGCCCGAAATCAGTTGTATCCAGTCAATGAGATTCACTATTCGAGTCCTTCCATCGTTTTTTCATAAATAATATCAACTGTAGCTTTACCTGCCATAGATCCAAATGTACCGCCAATGAATCCCCCAGCAACAGCACTACCAACCAAAGCAATGGCAATCACTGGTGCAGACGCTGCCCCAACAAAGCCTAATGCAAGAGTTGCAATAGCAACTCCGATTTCTCCCCCCCAGACGCCAGCAATCCATCCAGAGAAAAAGCCTACAACTTCCCTTGCAGTTGTTTTACCACACTCCCCTCTACCATCGACTGAACAAGCATCGTAAATATTATTTACTCCACTAGCTGCTGCTAATCCAAGGCCTAAATAACCAACACCTCTAGCCCCCCAAACACCAACTGAAATATTGGCAATTCGTTTGCCAAGGTTCGGGACGACTCCACTCTTAATAATGTCATCCGCATTATGAATTACAGATTTGGTAGAAAGCCTGAGTGATTTTTTTACCTGCCGAAAAGCTGGGATGTTTATAGCGCGGCTTGAAAATCGGGTAAATGACTGGTCCAGTTTATTGAGCAGTGCCGCACGTTCAGCAACAAAAGAACCATAATTAACGCCCCCGTTACGACTTGCCATCGCCACTTGGGTTACATAAAGAGAATTTATTTCCTGAATGATACTACCGACATGCTTTAAGTGACTTTCAATCCCCGTCGCAACGGCACTAACACCGACTGATGCATAAGCATATTGATCCGAAGGTAAGCCATTATCCCGGATATATTTCAAACCGTTCGAAGCATAATAGTCTAATAATTCAAAATGGCGGTAAACAGTTGCGACTTCTTCATCACTAAGCTTCGCTAATTCGGTACTAGCCGCCTTTGCTTCTTCCTGTAACTCAGTTAATGATTGCTTCTCTTTATCGGTCGTAGGCACCGTGGTTGGTAATATAACAATTTCACCCTGACGAACGGGTTCATTCAGATGAGTATTATACTTTTTGACTAATTGCTTTTGTGTCGTGGTCGTGTCAGAAGTGAACAGACTTGCCCACAAATCTTGCTGAGATTGAGTTGATTC
The DNA here is from genome assembly GCF_024347135.1 of Vibrio spartinae. Classification (NCBI taxonomy): domain Bacteria; kingdom Pseudomonadati; phylum Pseudomonadota; class Gammaproteobacteria; order Vibrionales; family Vibrionaceae; genus Vibrio; species Vibrio spartinae. The sequence goes on from NZ_AP024907.1 coordinate 3,224,885, forward strand.
GACCTGCATCCATCCCAGAGAAAATTGCTGTTCCTGTTCCTGTGCCTTTTCCTGAGCTTTTCTTTCCTGAAGCATCGCCCACGTTTTTTCACTATTGAGATAATTTTCCCGGCATTGCTTCTCATAACGCTCTTTCAGGGATAATTTCACGGGTTCAGGCTCAATGTAAGGCTCGGTATAAACCGAAGCATTGACACTCCCTGAATAGAATGAACCAATGCCATGATTCACCAGTTCCATTCTCGCGGTATAGGCTTTATGGGCCAACGAATCAATATTGGGCTCGATGGCAGGATTCACCCGCCAGTATTGATTGCCCCATTCATCCCGATCCCGAATTAACAAGGGAACAGACGGAACATCAGTAAGCAACACCTGATGCCCGGTGCGAAGCTGTTCAAGAAAGGTTTGAAATAACATTCTGTTCGGGAGCACAGATTTTAAGTCGGACTCGCGCAGGGAAGCAAAATCCCCTTCAACCTGAGCAACTTCGATTACCCCGCCAAAGTATTCAATTTTGACTCGTGGGTCATCTTGCTGTTTTAGTTGAGCGCTGAAGGTTTCACTAAGGGATGTGACCTGCTCCCCATCATCTAGTCCAGTCTACACTTAGTCATGTTCATTCAACCAAGGAGATCGAGTACAGCATTGCTGCCTTGTTCTCCTCGATGGAAAATACGCCAACCACATCAGTGCTGATTGGACAAATATCTGACGAATCAATTTGTTGCTTTAGCCAGTCGAGCGGCACCTCGTATCCCGCTACTATCGCCATATTCAGCTTTTTTAAACTCAGTTTTCAACTCATTACCAAAGATGTAATGCCGGATCTGGATTGGAATATCTTCATAAATTTCTTCAACATTAGACAGGCCGCCACCAATCACAATAATATCAGGATCCATCATATTGATAAGAGCGGCAAAACTTCTTGCCATTTGATCGATCAACAAATGGTAAGCAGATAATGCAGTAGCATCGCCATTACGCTTTGCTGCTATGATGTCTGACGCATTCAATGAAGACTGAGCTAAGGCGTTGTAGGTGATTTCCAGCCCCGTCCCCGATATAAATTGCTCAATACAGTTTTCTTTCCCACAGTAGCAACTGCGCGGCTCTCCATCTTTAAGTGGCGAAAAGTTCGGGAGAGGGTTGTGTCCCCACTCACCACCGAGTGCATTCGCTCCTTCCCAAAGGATTTTGTTAAAAACAATTCCCCCACCACAACCAGTGCCAAGTATCGCGCCAAAGACTAATCTACCCTTCTCCCCAGCACCATCTATCGCTTCTGACAAAGCCAAACAGTTTGCATCATTCGCGATATAAACTGGTTTATTTAACTGATTTGAGAGATCAGATAATAAATCGTGGCCGTTAATAAACGTACAGTTAGAGTTTTTCATCAACCCTGTGGCTGGGCTAATTGTTCCGGGTAGTCCAATCCCCACATGCGTAAAATCATGATTAACCGCAGTCTCTGCTTCTACAACGAGGGCGCTGATTGTTTCTAGAAACAGTGGATATTTTTTAGGCGTGGTTGTCCTTGTTTTAAAACATGTATTTCCGCACTCATCAAGGACGCAAACTTCAATTTTTGTTCCACCTATGTCAAAACCAATTAGCATCGTGACCTTCTCTTATTTGGATAATAAATAGTGTTTCTCTGTTGCCATCCAAGTATCGATTGATGACCTATATGTATTCACGTAATGCCCATAAAGAGAATCTACAGCCATTAACAATGGAAATTGAGGTGATATCAGACCGGTTGACTCTTCACCATTTAACGACGGCGTAAATAATACGTATTGAGAAAGGCTGACCATTTTGGATTTTTTATTGGCAGTCATACACGCAATCGTCACGCCTCGCTCTTTTAAATGATTTAAGTATTTAATTAACCTTTCATTACGCCCATTTAGCGAAATGATGAGCAACAAATCATTAGATTGCATCGGCGGCCCGTACATATCCATTGAATCTGTGTCTGGGATAATATCGACGAATTTCCCCAACCGTCTAAACCTTAGCTTTAAATCCTGAGCAACAAGAGTGCTAAATCCTTCACCATAAACATGAATACCAGGACGGGTGTGAATTTCTTTAGCTAAGGATTGAGTCACTTTATCATCGAATACGTCATATCGATTTTGTAATAGATTCACATATTCGTGATGTAACGCACCTTGTTGATCTTCTTCGATATCCGGAGTCGTTTCCTCTACACGTCTTTGATAACGATAGTAAAATTCTTTAAAAGATTGACAGCCAATTTTTTTAGTAAAACGAGTAAGCGATGAAGCCGACACATCAATCGCTTTTGCAAGCGTTTCTATCTTGTCAGGCACTGGGTTTGCCAGTAAATAGTCTGCAATTTGATTTTCCTTTCGAGTAAATTTGACTCGAGAATAGGAAATCACCATATCCAGATCATTATTCATAATATTTGCTCGTCTTATTTAATGCATTAATTTAACGAATGCTCCTAGAAGCACTAGTTAAGTTAACTCCACTTGATCGTGTGAGGACGATCATTACGAATGCCCCACACACACCAAGAAAGTTTTGATTTGCTTTGGTTTAAAGTTTTCTAATTCTAACCTGCCACTTTCTATGGTTAGCGCTTCACTGATTTTTTCTGAGAGTTCAACCAAGTATATTTGCTCTACTGACATCGAAAATTCGATATAACCAGCCGTTTCTATGGCCTCTTCTGAGGGATTGTAGAGCCGAAGAATCAGGTCTTCACTGCCTTGAGCTTGTTTTAATGCGCTATAAACCAAGTCTGGTGCATTAATCGTCAATAAACTGGTCATTGACTCACGCTCACAAGCGACTGAGTTAATACCAAAATACTTCATCGTGTTCGTAAACCGATTGACTTCTTGTTGCTGATAACTTTGCACAGGCACCGCCAACTGTTGCCAGTTTCTCATGTTTCTGGCAGCGCTGTACTGATCATCAAGCGAGATGGCAATATCGAAAGTAAGCGGCTCGAGAAGCTGACTATCCGGCGTCGGTATATATTTAAACTGCTGCCCTGATGCGATTCCGGGCCGTCTGACCAGATCGGGTTTTCCTAACCAGCCAACAGAACGGAATAACGTTAATGCAATTTTTCCGGTGGTGGGGCTGTTATCGTCGTTAATGACTTCATATTCCTTAATGCCATTGCTAAAGAAAGTGAGGGAATGGTGCTCATCACAAATTGAAGCCGAGTGGATCATTGGATATATGCTTGACGGCTCTTCTTTCCACTGCTCTGCCCGCCACGTCTGCCACTTGGGATGACGATTAGGACGGCGAACAACGCCAAATGGTGTATTTGCGATCGACTCGGTTGAGTGTATATCACTATCAACAACGACCTGCATTCTGTGGTCTTTCGCGATATTATTGATCGATAAACTCATCTCTAGCGGACGATTTCCATCAGAGAGAGTAAGCTCGAGTGTAAAATCTATGAGTGCTGATGTTTGACGTTTTTCTCGCTCTTCAAGGTCTTTAGGCAATAGCCATGTTCCCTGAATAATCATTGACTGACTGAACGATGTTTTGGTTGTTGTAACAACGCTGTTTAAGAAATTAAAACGCAATTCCCAGTCATTTAGCGGTGGAGAGTAATCGTAATTGTCACCATCATCACCGACGTCACGAATAAAGATCGATTGTTTTAATGGCTTTTGACTCGCTGTATCTGTGAGCACTAATTCGCCATTTGCCAGTGTCAGCACATAGTGTTGGTTGTGAATGAAATTATCTTCAGACTTAAAGCTGCTACCTTTTTCACCGATGGGTTGGCTATGCGCCTGAATATTGAAACAACGATAGCCCAATGCTGGTAGCGATGTCTTTAATTCAACTTGATGGTGATAGTGATATAACTCTGCAAGCTGTTCCGCTACTGTTCTGCGGATCGAGCCATGGTAAGTTTTTTCTGAACTCAGTACATTGAATGCTACAGGCGTCCCGGTATCATCAAAAAGCGAAAACTCAGGCGTTAACGTATCCACTTCAAGAACGACGCGCTCGTCCCTGACATAAGGCAATGTATTGATAAGCAACAGATTGTTATCACTGTCAGTCAACACAGACTCAGAAAGTTTTCGAACTAAATAATCACTGTTGGCAGCGGACATTTCATCCGCAGTAATCAAACGCTGCTTAATATGACGGTTAGTTCGATCACTATTACAGCCACCGGCACTATCATGTGCATGACAACGCAATAACATCTTCCATATATGATTCACGAGCGCAGTCTTATACGGAATGTTTCGATAATCAGCCAAAGCCATAAGCGGTTCAAGAATGTAGCTTAAACGGGTTTCGACTCGGTCATTCAGTTGCTTGTGGTCATACCGAGTTGAGTAGATTGAGCGATGTATTTTTGAATACTGTGCTTCGATCATTTCTCCTTGATAGACAAAAGCATCATCATACGTGTTCGTTAAACTTTCAAACAACGCATTGTAATTACTTTCGATAAATTGGTGCCCCGTTTGCGAACCGGCGTTGAAACGGTGAATCTTGCTTTTGACATCGAAATCGACTTTGATCTGGTCGGCACCATAAGGATATGGTATCGCATTTGCTGAGGTATCTTCCGCTATTTGGGCAACCAGTTCATCGGGATCCATCCCTGCTATCTGCGGTTCAGCGAGATAATATCCATTACGGATTTGGTAGCAATTCACTTTGCTGCCATCTTCACTCGTCCAGACAAACTCTCTCGCTTCACAAGTATCACGAGACAAGCCTCGCCAGAAGACGGAATGAGTGATACCAAACCCGTTATATATTTTAGGCATATCGATACTTTGACCAAAAGCATCCGGCACATAACCGATGTCCCAGCTACCGCCTAATGACTCAGCAATACGAGAACCAATCAGCAAATTCCGGACGATAGATTCACCGCTGATAATAAGCTGATCGGTTTGAGTATACCAAGGGCCGATCTTCATTTGGCCGTGAGTCACAAGCTCTCTCAGCTTACTTGCCTTTTCTGGTGCCAGTTCAAGGTAATCTTCTACAATGCTGGTTTGCCCATCTAATAAGTATTGCTGTATTTGTTCTTGTTCGAGAGCCTGGAAAACATCGTCCATATGATAGGTCAGCTGAACCGAAGATTCAGGGTGCGTGAAATACCATTCATAATCCCAATGAGTGTGGGGAATCAGATGAACAACCCTGGCTTTCATATCCCCTCCTTAAGTACATTTTCAATTTCACTGACAACGGTATTGTTTTCACCATTTTTAACAATATCTCTAAATTCAGCTTTCATATTTGCTTTAGAAATCGCAATAAGCGATTTCATGACATCTTCGCTTCCTTTATTTGGAATAGAAAGAGCGATCACGGTTTGTACATCAGAGTTATCCATTGTTTCCCACTGAATCGGATTTGAAAAACGAACAACCCAAATACCAGCGCTTTTTACTTGCTTACTTTTTGCATGGGGTGTGGCAATTCCATCTTTAAATCCTGTCGAATCGGTGTCCTCACGAGCGATTAAATCGACAAGAAACTTATCCTGATGAGTGATGTAATTGCGGTTGAACAATTCTCTGGCAATAAATTGCAAAGCTTCATCACGAGTCTTAGAAGATTCATCAATCAGTACATGAGTTGCATCAAAAATAGGCCGTGACTCGCCACCTTTTAACCCTTTAAACAGTTTGCTGAGCATATAACTTCTCCATATTCTTCTCAGACTTTGTGCGCCAAACACCAATGATTACCGCAGTAAGCAGAATTCCGGCACCAGTGCAAAGCACCCAAGATACAATTGGAATAGGTTGTTCAACGTAGCCGATAATCGTGCCCAGAGGTGAACCTAACCCGCCAAAGTTACGAATCCCCCATAAGCCAACTAAACCGCCAGCTAACGCCGAACCACAAACGCTCGCAACGATAAGTTGAATGGGGTTAGCCGCAGCAAATGGGATCGCACCTTCAGAAACACCAACCATACCCATGGCACATGCAGCGTTTGCTGTGTTTCGCTCTTCACTAGAGAATCGTTTTTTAAATAAACGTGAAGCGACAAATATCCCAAGCGGTGCGATTGAGATGGAGGCTTGCACAGCGGTAAATGGCAGTAAATTTGCGCCATCGACACCGTATTGCCCTAATGTGTCAACAAAGACAGCAGTACTAAACACATAAGCCGTTTTATTAATTGGCCCGCCAAAATCGAACCCAATCATTCCACCGATGACAGCACCGATTAAGAATGACGAGCTTTTATGCTCAGTAATCAGGATATTAAGCCATTGATACATAGTATCCATCGCGAATGAAATAGGTTTACCAATGCCGTAAAGAACGAAAATGAAAATTAAAAAGGTGGATATCACAGGGATGATCATAATCGGCACTGCCGGGCGAAGAATCTTCGGCCAAGAAATGCGTTTTAGATAAAGCACCATATAGCCAACAATGAAGGCAATTAACAATGCAGCTAAAAAGCTCCCACCGGTTTTTGTTCCGAGAAAAGCGGGGTCATTGGCGATATAGGCACCAATCATAGCAGGTGCAATTGCCGGGCGGTCAGCAATCGAGTTCGCGACAAAACCAGCAAACAGAGGAATCATCAAAGTAAAGCCGACTTTACCAACCATAAATAAGTGCGACATGAAGTAGCCTAGAGCGGTTGATTCATCAAACCCCCAATTGACTAGATGCCCCTGAGCATCACTATTGAATGCAAAAATATTGGCTAAAGCCAGAAGAAGACCACAAGTCGCCATTGGTATCATGTAACCAACACCACTCATTGTATGACGGAAGAATGCATTGTGTTTTGAGGTGCCAATCGTCACCCCTGCCCCCACATTTTTTCCTTTAGATTCTTCGATTGAGGACATTGTAATTTCAGCTTTTGCTGATGCATCGCGAATAACCGTTTTTGCATCGGCAATGGCATCATTTGTCGATACTTGATAAATCCTTTTACCACTAAAGCGCGCCAAAGACACCGTAACATCACTGGCAATCACAACCAAATCAGCATCTTCAATTTCTTCTTGAGTTAAAGGGGTTTGTGTTCCTATATTGCCTTGAGTTTCCACTCTGATTTGATAACCAAGTTCTTTGCCTGCCTCAATCAAAGCTTCTTCAGCCATGAAGGTATGAGATATACCGGCAGCACAGGAAGTAATTGCAACTATTCTCATAATTATTTTCCATTCCAGATAGTGGTGTAAGGTTCAGTTACTTTTGTTTCCAGTTATTTTGTTTCCAGGTATTTTGTTTCTAGGTATTTTGTTTTCAGTTACTTTTGTTTTCAGGTATTTGTGTATTCAATCGTTATTTACAAAATACCTATTAATACAAGTACTGCAAAAAAGATTCAAATAAAGCACAACCAAACTCACAAAATAACTTTGTTTTGAATTTTATTTTCAATATTAATTGCGTACTTTGATTTTATTTTCATGAAAGCTGGGGTCGGGTCAAGCTAACCAGCAAGATGACGAAAAAGAAGTATGTACGATATCTTTGACCAATCATTATGCCGATTTGTCGCAACAATATTGCTCACATCACCGCGATAAAACCGACTCCATTTAGCACAGCATATATACTTCAGGTAAGTGGACGTAACTCAGGAGGCAATGATGGAAATCTATCAACACGACATGTCAGCTCTATTCGAACAGCTGGGTCTCGGGAGTTCACCAGAAGAAATTCAAGCGTTCGTGAAAAATCATCGACATTCAAGAGACTCAACGCCGATACATGAAGCGAGCTTTTGGACAGCTTCCCAATCCGCTTTTTTGAAACAGGCAATTGAGGACGATGCGGATTGGGTCGAGTTGGTGGATCAACTCGATGTGATGCTACGCGACGAATAGCTCACGAAAATACACGGTGAACTTACGGTGAATTCTTTTTGCTGTTGGAAAAAATGAATCACAGAGCTTTCTACTCAGGAAGCTCTGTGATTCATTTAGGACGTGACAACGTTGCTTCATAGACTCACAGCCGGACACAACTTCAACGCTTCTTGGGCACGAACATACCGGGCTTTCGTGGCATTTAATTTCTCTCGCGTGAATTTGATACGACCGAGCAGTTGATTGACAGCAGATATCGATTGCTTAAGTGTAGGCGTGAAACGACTTTCCTCGTCTTCTACTGTGCCATCGACACTATCTACCGATTGAAAAATAGCATCATACATCCCCTCTTGTGATGCAGATTTTCGGATATTGGTCATTTGAGTATTCAGGTTTGCAATGATGGTAGTGATATCCGGACGATTGGATAGCGCTTGATTTTTTACCGCGAGATTGGCGTCTTTCGTGGCAGCAATTACCGCATCAGGCATCGAAGAGAGCAGGTACTGCGATTCATGCGCCTCTTGGAACAACCCGGCTCGATTAGCCAGTAATGTTTGATAAGTCTCCAAGGCCGTCTTCCCTTCTGCGACAACATCGGCAGCAGTTTCAGTACCATCTACCCCTTTTTTAATCTCCTTGATATGATCAAGAAATGTGTTAGAGCTCAACTGATTCAAACTGTTGATCATATTCTTACCAAGTGTTTGAACTTGCTGTTCAGAATTTTTATCCTGTAATATCAAATGACTGGTTTTGGTAATACATGCCATTTTCTTTTCAGCTGATAAATATAACTCGGTTCTCGATATGGGCTGATGATAGCTCTTCATCCCCGTCACCCCAGCGATGAATACCCCAGCAGATTTGATCGCATCGATATGAGCATTGCCGAGTAATATCACCCCTGATGCTAAAGCTCCGGCCAGCAAAGCTGCATCATAACCTGTATTCAATTTGTATTGAGTATCCGCTGCTTTGGCGTATCTGAATTCTAATTGCTCAGCCCAAGCATAGGCACGACAAAGCCTCGTTTCTTCCGCATTTGAGTCCTTATCGACACACTGAATACCGTTATAAAAAACCTTCGTTTCTGGTTTCGACGCGTCAAAGGGCATGAGGAGCGTATGGTTATACTCTTCTTGCGGGTTTACAGCAGTCATCGAACATCCGGTTAAAACCAATGCTGTAATACCAACTGTCAATATCTGAGTCTTCATACAATAATCCTTTTCTTTATATTTGTTATATCAATAAAAGAATAGATTATTTTTTAACCCAGCGAGTATTTGCGAGTTTGCATGAATGAACTATTGATAGTGCAATCCCCCAACCGTTTTAAGACCATCATGGCGCTCATTTCATACCAGCAGCCCAAAGAACTACGAAAGCCGGGGGATAATAGACTAACTACATACCGCCTCGGCAATAGCTCACCCAGACCTGATCACTGCCACAACCGCTATCGACGACACAATCGAGACTTTTCTTTTGCACCTGCATTGAAAGCAACCATGAATAGAACTCTTTAAAATGTGGTTTATCCATATTGAGTCTAAAATATTGCGGTCTAACACCTGCACATTGTCCTTGATGAGTCCCATTGAGATAGAATCGGCCGTCTGTTCCCATGTGAATATAATTGGGCACACCTAAACTAATCCATCCATTGCCATTACCTTGTGCGTCTAAAGCGAATGAATTCACATGTACCATCAGGCCAATAACGAAAATAAATATTTTTTTCATAAGATTCCAATTCTATGATTTTTAAAGTAAGTGTTGGGATTTCAAGAAGTCATTTAAAAATATTTCCCAGTCAACATAATCTAGACCAGTCAAATTTAAATCGCTGCATCTGATATGCGTGAGGTTTATATCACATAGATATAATAAGGAGAAGTTCATCCACTATTCGGTAAACCACAATCGCTTTATGTCTGAACTTAGTCTTGATTCTGGTCTTTCACTGTCAGTCGAATATGATTAAAACATCATTAAAAATGATGATTTATTAGACATACATCAAAATAACACTTCAAATTGAATCCTAAATCATAGAGAATGCGCGCTTTGCAAAAATCATGGGCGAAACATGAAAAAACTTTTAATCAGCTTTATCTTGCTTGTCACACTTTCTGGCTGTGCAGCAATGTTTAACGGCACAAGTCAACAAGTATCGATTCGTAGTAAAAACCCAGCAGCTAAAATCTATGTCAATGAGGCATACCTTGGCGCTGGTAATGTCATGACCGTATTCAAGAAAAATCAAAACTATACGATTCGCGTTGAAGAAGATAATTGCCACTCAGTCACGATTCCTGTGACAAAATCATTCGACCCAACCACGTTGTTAGGCGTATTCATCGACTTTGGTCTTGTTTCCATTCTTGTCGTAGATGGCGTAGGCACTGGCGCATGGCAAAAATTTGACCAAACGAGCTACATCGTCGATACAAATTGCTCGAAGTAAAAAATATCAGGCAGCATCATGTGCTGCCTTTTTATACCGTTATATCACACTCTCTTTGAGACAACCTGCCAGTCCGATACATCGCTCATCCCATCACCCATCCTATTACTTATGGCCAAGCGCGTTTTTTACCACCGTTAGCTTTGATCAGCTCAATCGCTTTCTTCGACTTATCTTCAATCGAGCGTAAACTACGCGTGACGGTCTCCTGAAACTCAGCTTTACTCTGACCATACTGCTCAGGTGATGGGGATGACACTTGTGATTGTAATTGGCGGACCATCTGAACCAATTGCTGATTCTGCGTTTCGAGTGACTTCACCTTCGCAGTCAACTCTCGTAGCATACCATTTTGCTCTTGAATTCGAGATTCTATATTATTGAAAGACTGGAGTATTTGTCCGATATTTTGATCTGGCATCGCTATATCCAATTAGACCTACATCCCTCAAGTGTAGGTCAAACTTAGCGATTTATTCGGCCAATGTGGACGCTCAATATCATGATGATAGAAAACCCTGTTTGTCATCATCATCCGTGATTTGAAGCGGGGCGTCCTAAGCCGCCCCCGAAACAACCCACCATATCTGAGACTAGTGATAATCTTCTTGCGCTTGATAATAGTTGTCTTGAAAAGCCAGACTTCCCCACATTGCATAGGCGTGGGCTCTTGCTAAGACAGCATCAGTCACAGGATGGTCGGTTAACGTGTCATGTTGCGGATCATACTGATACGTGGTAATCCCCTGCTCAGGACGAATCACCACCACTTGATTATCGACCGTCATCCAGCCAAAGTTCTTATCCCGTTGCATCAATGCCCGCTGCTTATCGACCGGCACCGTTTGAGTCATATCATTGCCGACCATCGGATTGGTACTACTGACTCCTGCCAGAGATAACAGCGTCGGTGGCAGATCGATCTGACTCACCAAACGATCATCCAGCCGGTGTTCAATGCCACCACCAAAGATAATCGCCGGAATTTTAAAGTGGCCGATAGGCACCGGTAAGTTACCGCTGGTTCGAGCATCATGGTCAGCCACGGCCACAAAGATCGTGTCATTCCAATACGCAGACTGCTTCGCCTTCTTCACAAATTGCCCCAAAGCATAGTCGGCATACTTCACTGCGTTTTCTACCGTATTCTTCGGCTGGTTATACAGTTCAAACGGACGATCCGGAAACTCATACGGCGTGTGATTTGAGGAGGAAAACACTAAACTGAAGAACGGTTTATGCTGTGCATCCAGCCGGGTAAACTGCTCATCCGCTTTTTTGTACAAGTCACTATCGGAAGCCCCCCATGATCCCACAAATTCAGGAGACTTAAAGGTTGGAAAATCCTGCATATCCACAAAGCCATTGCCGAGGAAGAAACTCTTCATATTGTCAAAATGGCTCTCTCCACCGTAAATAAACTGCGTATGATATCCCTGCTTTTTCAAGAGATCGGCAATGGTGAAAAAGTTCGTTTGACTCTTACCCAGTTTCACCACCGCTCGCGCAGGCGTCGGTGTAAACCCAGTCGTCACCGCTTCTATCCCACGGACAGAGCGGGTTCCCGTGGCATACATCCGGGTAAAAGCCCAACCTTCATCGATTAAGCGGTCTATATTCGGCGAAGCATTGATGCCCCCGAGACGACTGACGAACTGAGCCCCGTGGCTCTCTAATAGCAAAATGACAATATTCTTCGGCTTGCCCTGATACTGTGCCTGATGGCGAGCCAATGTCGGTCTATCGCCCGGCACAAAATCTTGCGGCTTAACATTCATCGAGGCTTTCACTTCTTCGATAATTTTGTCTTGAGCCATTTGCGGATAAAACTGAAATGCACTGGCTTCAGAGCCCATCTGTTTGGCAGCAAAGATCACCGAGTAAGAAGAGTTTAAGGCAAAATCATTCATCAATGGATCACTGGAAAAAGCCACCATCGCCGGATTCATCGGACGATGCTCAAAGCTCGAACGAGCGCCCATCACGCCCAATGCGACCACGCCAACTGCAATCACCGGACGCCAGTACCAGCGTGGGAAAGTAAGCCCCGTCACCAATTTTTTCGACCAGCGCCAACCAATAGAAATCGCCAGCACCGATGTTATCAGACCAATCAGCAGCTCCAGTTTATAGCCGCTCCAAAGCATCCCAAACACTTCTTTCGGATAGATCAGGTACTCAACAAATAATCGATTCGGACGAAGGTCGTATTCTAAAATAAACGGAACGGTTGCGACCTCCATATACACAACCAACCATAATCCGGCAGTCAGCCAGATACGGAGAATCACATGCCAGCAACGCCCAATCAGATGATCGCCTGAAAAAAGTGCAGAAATAAGTGCAGGTAAGATCAACAAGTAACAGATCGACGATACATCAACCCGTAAGCCGCCCAAGAAAATATTTCCCCACCCTTGGGCATCATTCACCCGTTCAATCTGCCATAGCGACAGACCCAAACGGGAAATCGTAAAAAGAAGAATAAAAACAACCGCAGCGCTAACGATCGGATATAACGGCCCCAGCAAAACTTTTACTTTATACAATGTCAATTTCCTCAAAGATATAGTGATGCTCTCCTCTGATATAAATGATCATCAAACCTTCAACTGAATCATTTTCAAGCCAGAATCCAACACCCTGTTTTCATTCGACCAGTAAATCTGAAATAAATTCAAACAAATAAACCAAATGAAATTATTATCATATTAATTTTAAAGGTAAAATCAGTCAGCCATTGCTGCTCATAACACCCATAGAACATGCAGATTATTCCTAAATATAGAAAAACTTGGGCAAAATACAAAAATACAATCTATGTGTATATAACATTTTCGCAGTAGCATCACACCATCATTCACCCGTGATTGTTCTCTCATATGAATTGATGCTCACTAACGGGTCGCATCAGCAAACATGGGTGGGCTAATCATTGGTGTTTGAAAAGCCACGCTTTGAAGATTCATTGCTTAATAATAAATAGATTAATGATAACTAGTTTGGCGATGAACGATATGAAAGTAAACATTTGCATCGTAAGGTGTGAAAGGGGGATTGAAGGAAAGATGAATGACCAACCTTAAAAGCATCACCGGAGAACAAGTCTCCGGTGATGAAAATGACAAGTCTGTCAGGTCAATCAATCCTGATTGACATCGACAACCACACGCCCTGCCACTTTACCTGCCAGTAAGGCCTGTGCGGTCTCAACCACTTCCGACATACCAATCACTCGGCTGGCCTGTGCGATGAGATCTGCATCAACCAACTCGGCAATTTTTGCCCATGCCATATGTCTTGCATCCATCGGACACATCACACTATCGATCCCGACTAAAGTCACACCGCGTAAAATAAACGGTGCCACACTGGCAGGGAAATCCATCCCCTGAGCTAACCCACATGCAGTGACGACGCCACCATATACCGTTGATGCACAAGCATTGGCTAATGTGTGGCTACCGACTGAATCGATGACCCCAGCCCAACGTTCTTTTGCCAGCGGTTTTCCCGGTTGAGATAAACTCTGCCGCTCAATAATCTCTGATGCACCGAGCGCATAGAGCCGGTCTGCTGCTTCAGGACGCCCCGTGGAAGCGACAACCTGATAACCGAGTTTTGCCAAAAATGCGACCGCAAATCCACCCACACCACCATTGGCCCCGGTCACCAAAATCGGGCCGTTCTGCGGTAATACGCCTTGTTTCTCTAAGGCCAGAACAGAGAGCATCGCCGTATAACCGGCCGTCCCAATCGCCATCACATCAAAATTACTGAGCGTCGCCGGAACCGGTAGTAACCATTCACCCGGAACTTTGGCTTTTTGTGCCAGACCGCCCCAGTATTTTTCGCCCAGCCCCCAGCCATTGATTAAGACCCTCTGACCAACTGAAAAATCAGGGTGCTGACTCGACTCAACCACGCCAGAAAAATCAATCCCCGGAACCATAGGAAAAGAGCGGACAACCGGTGAACTTCCGGTAATCGCCAACCCGTCTTTAAAATTCAGTGTGGAATAATCAACCCGAACGATCACATCGCCGTGTTCAGGAAAATCCTCATCTTGTAAGGTTTTCAGTTCACATTGATAATCATCACCTTGTTTGTCGATATAGAGAGCTTGGAACATAGTTTTCCCCTCATTGGTATCTCTTGATTCGATGTAGAAAGAGTATAGTTTGATCGTCTAAAGCAGTCATAAAACCATAAGTTGTTCAGTCTCTTACTTCAAGGTAAAAGCTTCAAGCAGAAAGCCTGACTACAAGCACTAAGCTACCGTTTCTTTGAACTACATCAAATGGTGCTCACTATCTTGCAACAACGAAGTCATCAGAACGTCACCAGCATGACATGAAAGCCTCATAAAACTGAAGCGCGTCTGCAACAAATCCTCCCTAGCATGAAGATTATCATCATGATTCGAGGTTAATATGCTAGCGAACAGTCCTTTTAAGCTCCCGAAAAAGACGCCATTTGGTGTCGGAGAACACATTGCGGAATGGGCAACAGGCTTAACCAAACTAGACAAGTTTTATGCACAGCGTCCCGCAAACTGCGATACTCAGGCCTTTTTAAGGTTCACTCTGGAAATTTTAGGTATCGATTATCGAGTAATAAAAGGAAACTTGAATCATATCCCCGCTGCCGGCCCGACCGTGGTGGTCGCCAACCATCCACTCGGCTGCGTTGAAGGCGTGATTCTGGCTGAAATGCTGCTACAAATTCGTTCTGATATACAAATTCTCGCCAATCATTATCTGAAAACGGTTCCCGAGTTAGATTCACTATTTATCGGCGTTGATGTATTTAACACCAGCGAATCACAACAGGCGAACCGAAAAGCAATGCGTGCCGCCCATCGTCATCTGGAACAAGGTGGCCTGCTGCTGATTTTCCCTGCCGGGGAAGTCTCTCATCTGGTCGATATCAAACAACAACGGCTACAGGATAAAGCGTGGAGCACATCTGTCAGCCGCTTAATTAAAAAACACCACGCAACGTCAGTGCCCATCTTTATTAATGGGCAAAACTCCAAGCGTTTCTATATGGCAGGGAAAATTCACCCGCTATTGAGAACGCTGATGCTCGGGCGGGAACTCCTCAATAAAAAATCCCGCTCAATCGAGATCGCCATCGGTCAGCCAATTCAGTATAAAGAAGTTACCCCACTCAATAATGAGCAACTCGTCCACTACCTTCGCTTCAACACCTACCTGCTCAATCCGGCAACCCAAAAACAACGCAATAAGCAAGATGGCGATCTCACCCTCCCCCCTGTCGCACCTCGTCTGCCGCTGGGTGATCTGAAAAGTGATCTGGCTCGGTTATCCGCAGAAGATCACATATTGCAATACAATGAATTTGATGTGTATTGCGCCAAAGCGGCCTCAATCCCATGCATCATGCACGAAATCGGCCGCGTTCGGGAGATCAACTTCCGTCAGGTCGGTGAAGGAACAGGGCTGGCGCTGGATATTGATAAGTTCGACCGTCATTACTTCCACTTGTTTATCTGGGATCGGGAAGCCGAAGAACTGGTCGGTGCCTATCGCTTGGGGCTGGTTGATCAACTGATGGCGGAACATGGTCTGGCCGGGCTGTATTCCAGTACCTTGTTCAACTACGACCCGCAGTTTATTCATCAAATGGGTAAATCAATAGAGATGGGCCGCTCTGTGGTCGCGCAACCTTATCAGAAAAGCATGGCATCACTGCTACTGCTCTGGAAAGGGATCGCCACCTTCGTCACCCGTCATCCACAATATACACATCTGTTCGGTCCGGTCAGTATCAGTAATGAATATAGTGATGATGCCCGTCAACTAATGGCACAAACCATGACTTTGAATTACTACGATCCTGAGCAGGCGCAGTTAGTCAAACCGACCAATCCACTACCGACCCACAAATCCCATGACTGGAGTATTCACCTGCTCAGTGCCTTGGCGGACTTACAACTGCTGTCCAAAGTCATTGCCCGAATCGATGAAGGGAAAGGTGTACCGGTGCTATTGCGGCAATATTTGGGACTGAACGGCAAATTTGCCTGCTTCAATGTTGACCCGGATTTTCATGATTCGCTCGACGGCCTGATTGTGGTTGATCTCCGCCAAGTGTCAGAAAAGACCTTAACCCGCTATATGGGCAGCGCTCCGGCCAAAGCTTATCTGGCGCACCATGCTGTATAAAGCTATACGTTTATAAGACCATGCTTGTATAAGGCATGACTTGTATAAAATTATCATGGTATAAAAACCAGACTGCACACAATAAAGTGACATCCCCAGAGTCAATCCGTCTCTGGGGATGGCGCTGCGGGCATGGGCTCATCACACTCGATACTGATCGTTTGCCCCGATGACTCTGAAAAATGCAGCGACATTTTGACCGGTGTATTGTTTGACCACCAGTGGGCTTTTTTAGATAACGTCACCTGTGGCGCAACCGCGGTTGTGTCATCTCGGTCACCTTGTTCAAGGTAGGCATTCAACTCAAGTGACAAACTCTCAACTTTGAAAAAACGACACGGGCACAACATGTATAACGGTATCCATTGAATTTGGTAACGAATGCCCTCATCAGTCACACAAGGCATTTTGATCCCGACCGGTTTGGCCGTCATCATCGCATCGTCATCAATGGAAAAGTAATCCTCAAGCGGTGAGAATTTTTCATCTTCCGTGCGTGCTTTGGCCCGGAGAATATCTCGCATCAACCACTCAGCCAACACCCCGCGAGATTGGGATTGTGCCTTTGTAGACTTGCCTTTCATCACTCACACCTTCATCTCAGTTATTATCTCAGTGACCGATTTCTCAGTGAACGATTGTCCGGTTAGTCACGATTCAGTTTCGGCCGCTCGCCTTCTGCTTTCAGCCCGTGAGTCACCATTTGATACTGGCGATACTTATCTAACCCCTGACGATAAACAGGATAACTACTGATCGACAGCGCCACCGAGCTATGACAGACCGGACACGAAAAATACGCACCGGATAATAACAATTCAGACTCAATATAAATGATGCTTTTCTTACCGTTTTCCAGGCAAGTCGGACAAGGTAATTGGGTATTCATGGGCAACACCTCTGTTCAGAGCAAGATAAAAATTATCATAGAGAAAAAGGACCAGCCCCAGGGCATAGACTAGCAGGCTGGCCAAATGAGGTTACATCATCACAACGGCAATGATTATTTGCTATCAGTCACCATAATTGGTGCAATATTGTCGGTATAAGCTTTAATGATCACGCCAACCCCCTCTGGTAAAGGCAGTTGACCGGCATGAACTTTCACGTCATAACTCGCTTTATTACTCTTTTCATATTTTTCTGTGTTGCTGTTGCTCTTTTCAGAAGATTTCGAAACGCTGCCACTCACACTGGCAGAAAAAGGGCCGTAGCCGATCTTCGCTTCGAAACTCCCCTGAGCACTCATATTCTCTTTCTCTTGCTGACTTTGCTCATTCGAGAAGCTGGACTTCACTTCCATATTGAATTCAATGCTGACATCATCAACGGCCAGCGCATTCAAAGGAAGCAATGTCAGCAACGGAATCGAAATCGATGATTCCGCGGTATCGGTACTAACGGTCGATTCCCCTTCTTTTTCACCTTTGGTGGTCGTAATCACCGGCCGCTTGAGTGTCAAATCAACCATCACCGGCTGATATTCTGAACTTTGTGACTGATCGTCGTTGCCACCCCCCTTTGGAGCCTGTTTACTGAAACAGGTATCAAGCATGAACTTCACCTGCGTCATCGCCATTTTATTGTTCGCATCGGCTGCCGCCATCAACGGCCCACCGATCAAATCCCCCATCGGAAGACCACTGAATTGTTGTGCCATTGAGACCAGACCCGGCCCTGAATTGACTGCCATAAAGACTCCTTATCTGTGTGTAAACATCTGCTTTTCAGTCATCAGAGAGCACTCAACTCCGTGCCCGATGTGATAACGGTCAGTGACGGCCCGCGCCACTATCTGTCGTGGCGATCCATCCTGTCGTGGTGATTCATCCTGTCGTGGTGATTCATCGAGTTTCTGCTTGATTAATCATGATCTGCTAATGAATTAACCCGGAACCTGCGCTCTCAACGCTCTTTCATAACCATCAACGATATATTTCAGCCCGTCCGGGGTTTCCATCGCTGCAATTTTCACCTCCAGCTTGGCTTTACCACCATGGCCCTGATTGGCCCCTTCTTCTGCCATTTCTTTGGCTTTGAGCGTTCGTTTCGGAAATGAAACTTGCAGTGCATCACCGCTGATACTGAGCTCCAATTCGGTAGAAAAACTCATTTCCCGCAGTTCAACCTGAGATAACGGAATCAGGGTAATCAACGGAACATTCACCGTTTGTACACTCGGTCCGTTGCGCGTCACCGTCGGATACTGCATCGCCACCATTTTCGGTTTAAGAATCGGAATATCTCCCCCATATTCGCCATGCATAAACATTTTCGGTGCATCATCCGACGGTGGTGGATTTTTCTCACTACGCTTGGGTGTCTTGCCTTCAACTTTGGCATCGGAACGGCCGACATCTGCCATATGTGTGATGTCTTCATCATCGTCATCCGCCGGTTCAAAGAATCGCTCCAGCAAATCAAGGTTTTTCTGGATGAGCGCTTCTCCGGCTGAAGCCGTCGCCACATGAATCGAATGGACAAACTCTTCTAAGTTGATCATGCATCTCTGTTCCGTTAGTTCACATGGACTCAGTATTGTTGACGCCACCGAAAAGTTATCGGCTTAACACAGGGATTTTCAGGTCAAATCGATGAATGGTTATCTTCTCTGAATCCTTAGTTTCAGGCTCTGTCATGGTGAGTGGTTTCACCGTCAAAAAAACGATTTTCGCCAAGCGCTCACATCACGAATGCGCTGTGATCAATGAATAAGCGCTGTGATCAATGAATAAATAGAGAGGAAGGTGCCAATGAAACCATTACTGGAAAAATTAAAGGCAAAAAGTCGGCCGATATTATTAGGGCTGGTCGGTATCGCATCAGCATCGGTGATCCCGGTCTGGCAGATTTATTTTGTCGAAACCTCGGATGTCACACTAGAAATTACGGGGATCCAACGGATCGAATCCGATCACCTCAAAACCACACTCGATACCGATGAACTCCAGTTGCTTGAACCTTATATTCCTGAACAACTGCGCTATGAATACAACCCTCAAGGGGAAAAGGGAGATAAAATCGACTACCCCGAATTCACCGTATCCACCTTAACGGATGCGTATCATGCTGCCCGTCAGGATCTGAAAAACATTGCTGAAACTCGCGCCAAGCTAGAGCAATACATTGCGACTATCACAGCCTATCTAGATCCGAAAGATCACGAGCATCTGCTCAATGAATTCAGGGTCAGTGAAATGAAACAGTGGACGCTCAGTAACTATATCGATGACTCAGAGGCCCATTACTACGAACAACAGGTGCTGACAATCACCCGCAACTATGCCGAGTTGAAATTTACCGGTAAACAGACCCCCCAATTCAATCTGCCGGCCCTGAAGTTTTTGCTGTCCGATGTGAGAGATGATCTCGGTGAAGTCATCAAACAAAATAATCATCGACTGGAACAACTGCGGGACAATATTCGCGGTATCGAAGCGCAACTCAACAAATTAAAAGCCGAAAAATATCACCAATATAGCTATTTCACCCTCGATGTTGTCGCTGGAAATATAGGCCGGGTCAGTACCTCACTCCGTCCTGTAGCACTCATGCGGGTACAAATCAGTGACAATAACTATGTCGATGTACGTTTGCTGATGGAGGATTATCAGAATAACGCAGAGCTGCCGCCGGCATCGACCAAAGTTCTCCACTATCGTTCTGCTGAATTAAATCATCTGCCCAATGATGATCGCACGCTCGTGAACACCTTCTGGGGCAGTACCGGCCTTGCCAGAATTCTGACGCTCGATACCGGCGAACATATTTACGCCTCAAATACCATCGCTTTTGCCGATAATCAGAACCAGAAAGTGATGGTCGATAGACTGAAAAAAGCCGCTGGGTATTTTTAAACGGATTCCCCCGACTTCTTGCTCGATTGCCCCAATATTTCTGCGGTGTTGTCCACTATTGTGGCCTGGTATTCACCCATATTATACAAGGAGCGAGCCATGCAAGAGCTGGAACTGACGGCATCAGTCGGTAACGGGGCAGACAATACCCCGGAAGATACATTGAATATCCAGAAGGCGTTGAATCAGATTGCCGGCAAGATCGGCCTGCAAACGCCCCTGGCAGAAGACGGACAAATTATCGATGCCCATGATCAATCGCCGACCTGTCAAGCCATCGGTCTGTTACAAACCACTCTATTAGGGTATCGGCATCCCGATAATCGGATCGACTGCGGTGGCAAAAGTGAACAAGCACTCAAGCAAGCACTCCTGCCGACTCCGGCTTATATTCCCGATCTGGCGTTACCGGAATCTGCGCCACAAAGAGGACTCAGCGAACCGGATTATCAGGATGCCAGCGAACTGCTCTCATGTGACGTTGCTGCAATCAAAGCGGTCTCGGATGTCGAATCATCCGGCAGTGGATTCTTTGCATCCGGTGCCCCCTGCTTATTGTTTGAAGCCCATCAGTTCTCTAAATATAGTGACCATCAATTTGATGATTCCCATCCGAATATTTCTTCTCCCAGTTGGAATCGCTCGCTGTATGCCGGCGGAGAAAAGGAGTATGAACGGCTGCAACAAGCCCTGACTCTGGACCGCGAAGCTGCCTTGAAGTCAGCATCTTACGGACGCTATCAAATCATGGGATTCAATCATCAAAGCGCTGGCTATGATGACGTCGAAAGCTTTGTCCGGGATATGTTTTTAGCCGAGCGCCATCACCTGATGGCCTTCGTTCATTTTATTCAGTCCAACCCGAAACTACTCAGTGCCATTCAATCCCTCGACTGGGCAACCTTTGCCCGCTATTACAATGGTCCCGGTTATGCTGAAAACCACTACGATGAGAAGCTACAGCGGGCTTATGAGCGCCATCAAGGATAGGTAAATCCGTCTCTGATATACCGCACGATGGTATCCACTTCAGTTAGCATCCACTTCAGTTATCTGGATATCACCGCATATCAGTCAACCTGAATCAACCACTGGTGATGATTCACCATATGCAGGCAGGCAACCCGATTGCCACCACGGACTAAACAATAAAAGGAGACCGCCCGTGTCAGACACTATTTTGAAAACACATCAGCTCTGCCAAGAGATTCTGTCAACCGCTCCCTTAGAAGACACCAAGATGGACGACTACTGGACCAAACTGAACGATTTGCAAATGAAGTTTTATCTCCGAATTTCCGGGCTGGATTTTCGCGGGGAGCCCGACAACAATGAGTATGTCACCATTACCAACCAAGGCCATATGGTTTGGGACATCAGTCAATTCAGTCTCAATGCCGGCTCTCCCGGCCAGCACTACGTTTTCCCCGAAAATACCCTGATCCGTGGCGGTGAATCGATAGCCGTTTATACTCAGCCCGGAGCCCAGTATAGTTTCAACTCAAAACGCCCTATCTGGAACAATCTCGGAGATACCGCCACACTATGCAATCGCACAGGTGACATCATTTCAACTTGGGTCTACGGTCGTGCCGCTCATGAATATGTCATAATTACCCATCTGAACTATGACGGCAAGGAGTCCAAAACGGAAGGTGATGAATATGTTGCGTTAGACAACCTCTCAGAACACCGGGTTGATCTCTCTGGATGGCAGCTTATATCAGTACCGAATACGCACATCTTTACCTTCCCGTCAGGAGCCATTCTTGAACCATCAGGGACAGCTCTGGTTTATACCAATCGTCCGCCCAAAGCCGACAACGAATATAGTGTTAATAGCCAGACAGCGCTCTGGAACAATACCGGAGGCCGGTGCAGCCTGCTCGATAATAACGGGAGTGAGATCTTTAATTATGTGTATTAAACGATGGATGATCGTTCTGGGATGCTCGTTCCGGGATGCTCGTTCCCAAGCGTCATTCAGTCACACCGTTCAATACAAATGAGTGCTCATCGATATGGTTATTCGCGCATTCAGCCGTCGCTCCCCCGGGAGTGCGGCTTCCGTACCGCCATCAAGTGCAGATAAAACAGCACCGACACCAGTTCTGACCGAGACCCAAACGCTGATCAATGATGGCATTCGCCTGTTACATTATGTTGCCCGCTCGGGGAACTTGAATGTTGATCCGGACATCGCAGCAGGCATTATCAACGCGCAAAACAACCTGCACAGCCGCAATTGGGGTGAAGAAGACGAAAGCCGCTTATTGCGTTGCTATGACAAGCTCGCCAGTCAGGTCTGGCCGGTGACCGTCGAGAGTATCAAAGCCGTTGTTCCCAATGCCGTCAACGGACAAATTGAGTCCCCCCGCGCCAATCGCACCATTATCTGGTATCGCCGTTATACCGTCTTTACCTTAATCATTCTGCTCAGCGTCCAGATCTATTACCTGTTCGGCTACGGATTAACTCAAACCCTGTTGCAATATACCCATCTCCCCCTGTCATCCCCCCCGGTGGCGCAAAAGCAACCCGCTACGGCTTCGCCGCCAAACGACAAACTCTACGAAAACCATCTCCGCGCCAGTTATCAGTTATTACAATATTGGAATCAGGTCTGGATGCTCGGCCATGATTTTAAACGGGTACCGGCTGATCAACGGATCCCACCCGGTCAGGAAGAACGGACCATTCACTTTGCCACCCATTTGATCGCAGCTCAGTCCGTACTCCAAATGTTACAAAACTATGTTCTACCCTTAATGTATGGTTTGTTAGGCGCCTTTATTTTTGTCCTGCGGAGCCTGTTACAACAAATCAGAACCCTGACCTATACAGCCAGCCGCGAAATCGGCTATCGACTACGACTGACGCTCGGCTGTCTGGCTGGCATGATCACGGGTTGGCTGCTCAAGCCAGAAATCGGCACAATGACACTGTCACCGATGGCACTGGCTTTTATTGCCGGTTACAGCATTGAAGTGCTCTTCAGTACACTTGATATGATCATCGATAATATTCGTAAGAAAACACCGCAAACCAAAGATTCAACCCCACCTTAGCAGCCATCATCAGCTTATTTTATGATTCGATACAGTGTTCATGGTCTCCATGAACATGTAACAAGATTAAAAACCAAAAAAAACTAAAATAAAGTGTTTTTAAGCATATAAAACTGTATAAATAATTATTATAAAAATTTAATTTCAAAAACATATTATTTTTGAAAATGATAATCACTCATCCAGCAGATAAACCCACTCAAATGTAACAAAATATTTCTTGACTTCTAAATGGAAATGTATAGTTTATCAAACTAATTGAAGTGAAACTCCATGCATTATATGTTACTTTAACAATAATTTTCATCCTGACTTGGGACACTGACTTGCCCAATCATGATGGCGTATGCATCTCTTATCAATTAAATACGACCAATTATATTTTTATTTATATTTTCAATGAATATATATATGAACACATTATTAGTGCACTCGTATAGTTAAATTTAAATTAATTATTTAATAATCACAATACTTAGTAGAAAGGCTACCCTCAATTGTAATGGTTATTTATATCAAATTAATAAATACATTTGTATATGAAATATTATTGATAAATCATAACAATTGAAAATATAAAACAATTAGATTTACAGGAATTCGTCAGTATGATTAGTACCGAAGGCTATGTCGTTTCATGTGCTCAAGAAGCCATGTGGTTTGTCGATGGGTTTCATTCAACCAGTCGGGAGAATGAAATCAGGATCGCGTTTAAACTAGAAAAACAAACAGATACAACAGGTTTATGTCAAAAATTCATGGATATCATCAATCAGAACCCTGAATTAAGAAGTCATTTCAGACCCAGCGAATCTGAATTATTAAAATATAAAACGCCACATTTTAATATTGATGAAGTTATTAAATTACATGAAGAAAAAAATGAAGATGAATTCATTAACAATGTATTATTAGAAAGATTTGATTTAAAAACAGATTACTGTTTAATCAAATTTCACATCAATCAAATTAACGACAAAAACCTCATTATAATTAGATTGCATCATATTATTTCTGACTTTCATCTTATTGAAACTATCATTAAACAGTTATTTGAACATGATGTTAAACATTCATTCCCTTCAACAGCGCTGAGTGAATTACAGTGTGAATATATCAATAGTGATGAATACCATGATGATATTCATTTCTGGGTGGAGCAATTAAAGCAGAAGAAGACTGCGCTTGAGCTATTACCGAATACGCCGCCTCACAATGACTTCAATGGCAGTATTTGTAAAACCCAGATTCAAGGATCGCTATATTCTAATATCAAACACGACTGTGAGCACACCAGTATCAGCCCGGCACGGTTACTGAGTCAGATATTTGCGATGACGTTATACCGGCTGAGCGGGCAAAACGAATTCTGTATGGGCTTATCTGTCAGTCAGCGAAAAAGCTTCCCGGCGCTCGGTTTAGGTTATGCTGTCAATGTTCTGCCTATCCCATACCATTTTTCACCGGATCAAACCGTCAGCGACATGCTCTCAACTGGCAATGCGGTGATACTCGACGCACTCCGTCACAGTCGTCTCCCCTTGAAACGTATCGTCGAAGCCTGTACACCGGAACGCTCATCGGGGGCCAACCCGCTGTTTAATGTGTGCTTCAACTATCAAACACTTTCCCAACCCTATCAGGGCAGCCTATCCTCTTTGTTGTATGGCTCCCTAGGGCAATCCATCACGATCAATCAGACAACACTTGAGCCTTTCAACATCGATCAGATCGATTGTCAGTTTGACTTACTGATGGTGGTGGAAGAAACCACGGACGGATTTGATGTTTTTCTTCTCCATAAAGATAACGTGATCAGTCCTGCAACCGCTGAAGGTATTTTGGCTAACTTTGTCCATTTTGCTGACATCTGTCTGCAACAGCCGGAATGCGCACTCTCGGAATTTGCTTTCATCACGAACAAAGCTCAGCGCCCTTTAACAACGCCACCGAGTACCACCAAACGAACACTGGTTGACTGGCTGAATGAAACCGCAGCCAAATATCCCGAGCATCTGGCAATTCGCGACAACGATACGCAACTCACCTATCAGTCATTATTCAATCTGGCCGACAACTTGGCACATCAACTGATTCGCTATGGCGTTAAGCGCGGTGACAAAATCCCGCTGTGCTTCAACCCCGGTACCGAGATGATTGTCGCAATCCTTGCCGTGTTGAAATGCGGCGCCTGTTATGTGCCGATCAACCCCGCTTACCCCGACAGCCGCGTGGGTGATATTTTATCCGATATTCAAGCGGTAAACGGCTTGGTTGAAGAGAGTCTCACCGCAAGATTTGAACCACTGCTGGAACGCGTGATCGTGCCTGACCTCAATGCATTGGCACAAGAGACTTCAACCGGATCGCTGACATCATATCTGCCGGACAGTGAAGATCTGGCCTATATCATTTATACCTCGGGTTCGACCGGTAAGCCCAAAGGTGTTCAGATTTGCCACCGCAATGTTGTCCGCCTGTTTACCACCAGCGACGATAGCTTCCATTTTTCTGAAGCAGATGTCTGGACGCTATACCACTCATTTGCTTTTGATTTCTCGGTTTGGGAGATCTTCGGTGCTCTGCTCTACGGTGGCCGTCTCGTGATTGTGCCTTATCTGATCTCACGCAGCCCTGAAGAGTTCGCGCAATTGGTCGAGCAAGAACAAGTGACTGTCCTCAATCAGACACCAACCGCCTTTGCCCGCTTCAGTGAAAGTTGTATTTGCAATCAACTCCCACTGAATCGACTCCGAGTGGTCGTATTTGGTGGGGAAGCCCTCAATCTGGCGAGCTTATTACCTTGGTACACCACCTACGGTGAACGCATCAGCCTGATCAATATGTACGGCATCACCGAAACCACAGTTCACGTTACCTATCGCAAGCTAACGCAACAAGACTGTCTTGACGACCGGGGGAGCCTGATCGGAATGCCTCTGAATGACTTAGGCGTCGTGGTCATGGATACATTTGGTCACCCATTACCGATTGGCTGGCCGGGAGAAATGTATGTCGCCGGTGAAGGGTTAGCCAAAGGATATTTCAACCGCCCTGAACTCACGGCAGAAAAATTCATCGAAAAATCACTGGGAGGTGAAACGCGACGTTTGTATCGCTCCGGTGATCTGGCGCGCTGTATCAGTGAGCAAGAAATTGACTATCTGGGTCGCATCGACCATCAGGTTAAAATACGCGGATTCAGGATTGAGCTGGGTGATATTCAGGCCAAACTATCTCGCATTGCGGCCGTATCTCACGCATTTGTCACGACCCAAAAAACCGATAGTGACACGATTCTCATCGCTTACTTATTGGTGAACGCTCCGATTGGTTACGAAGAGATTATTCAAGAGATCGCAGCCGACCTACCGGAGTATATGATTCCGCAACAATTCTATCTCACCGATGAAATTCCACTGACCGTCAACCACAAAGTCGATATGAAACGGTTGCATGACATTTCAACCCAATTATTGCCGACAGTCCGAAATCAGGTCGCAGAGTCAGCAACAGAAGTCACCATCTTGTCGATTTGGCAGCAAATTCTCGGCCTCGACGAAATTGATCTGGAAAGTGACTTCTTCA
Organism: Vibrio spartinae; assembly: GCF_024347135.1. Taxonomy (NCBI): domain Bacteria; kingdom Pseudomonadati; phylum Pseudomonadota; class Gammaproteobacteria; order Vibrionales; family Vibrionaceae; genus Vibrio; species Vibrio spartinae. The sequence goes on from NZ_AP024907.1 coordinate 3,251,912, forward strand.
CCATGGGAGGAAACTCAAGCTCTATCTTAAAAGTGTATCAACAACTGAATCAACACTACCCCAATCAGCTATTGGTTACCGATTTATTTAAATACAGGAACATCCGTAGCTTAGCCCGATTTTTATCCGATAAAACCACAATAGCGCCCAACACAGAGACCGGACCGAAAAAAACGGCAAGAGCGCAGAAAAGAATCAATCAATTAAAAAACAGAAGACAACGTCAACCCCAATTAAATGGTGCATAAAATGAAAAAAAATGGCATAGAGGTAGCAATCATCGGAATTGCAGGAAAATACCCACAAGCTGATAATATTCAAGACTTTTTTGATAACCTTAAACACGGCAAAGAGTGCTTAACCACATTCACCGATGAAGAGTTACAAGCAAGTGACCCGTGGTACACTCAGGACGCAAACTACGTCAAACGAGCTGGCATCATCAATGACGCAACCGGATTTGATAATAAGTTTTTTAATATCTCGAACCGGGACGCGCTACTCACTGACCCACAACAGCGGATCTTTTTACAAACCGCATGGCACGCATTGGAAGATGCCGGGTGTGATCCATTTACCTATCAGGGGGATATCGCCCTGTATGGTGGCAGTAGTTCAAATACGTATCTGTCCCACCATATTTTTAATTCAGATTATCGCCATGAAATCAATCAATACCCCGTTATCCTCGGTAATGAAAAAGACTTTCTCTGCACGCGAGTCTCTCACGCCCTGAACCTTCGTGGTCCGGCGATGACAATTCAGACCGGATGCTCAACCTCTCTGGTTGCCGTTCATATGGCCTGTCAGAGTCTGCTTAACGGTGAGTGCGATATTGCTATGGCAGGCGGCGTGACCATTCGCTTCCCCGTCAAAGCAGGCTATAAATATCAGGATGGCGGTATCTTATCGCCTGATGGTCACTGCCGCCCGTTTGACCAAGATGCCTGCGGCACTGTCGTCAGTGATGGCTGTGGCATTGTCGTGCTGAAATTACTCGAAGACGCACAGCGTGACCGCGACCAGATCTACTGTGTGATCAAAGGATCCGCAATCAATAATGATGGTCAGGATAAAATGGGCTTCACCTCCCCCAGCATTTCCGGACAAACTCGTGTCATCGAAGATACGTTACAGTTATCCTGTATCGATGCCAGTCAGATCAGTTATGTAGAAACCCATGGCACCGGCACCAAACTGGGCGATCCGATTGAAGTCAATGCCCTCAAAGAGGTTTATAGCGGCCATCAAGGTCAGAAAGTCAAACTCGGCTCAGTCAAAGCCAATATCGGCCATACCGATAGCGCTTCAGGCATCAGCGGATTGATCAAAGTTGCACTGATGATGAAACATCATACCTTGCTGCCCCAGATTCACTTTAATCAACCCAATCCACTACTTGAACTCGACAACAGTCCCTTGGAAGTCAACACCCAACTGGCCGACTGGTATGATCATGACACCGATATACGCTATGCAGCCGTCAGCTCTTTCGGTCTGGGTGGCACCAATGCCCATATGATTGTTGAGTCTGGCGATATCTATCAGCCCACCTCACAACACACACCATCGAAACCACAATACATCTTACTGTCCGGCCGGACAGCACAAGATTTGATTCGCAATAGTCAGCAAGTCGCTACCGCGGTTCAGCACTACACCGATCAAGATTTGGCAGGTATTGCCTATACACTGGCAACCGGAAGACACCACTTCCCATATCGTCAGTGGGTTCAAGCCGCGAATGTTGACGAGTTACATCATCAACTCGCAGCGCTCACCGAAAATACGGTATATCAGCCCACCGGAATCTGTCGGATTAAAATCTACCAAACTCAGGATCTGACCTTATCAGAAACCTTCATCAATAATGCTAACTATTTAAACTTTGCGGAACTGCCTGAAAAACACCGTTTCCTTGCAGAATTATGCGAACAAATGGTCGTCGAACCACTAGAAGTTGAAATGATTTATACCAATGAACTGATCGATAAAGTGATGATCCATGCCTACAGCGCAGACATCAAGAAAGTGGCGGAGACCGACTGCGAAATTTCCTATCTGAGCAACGACGATATATTCAATATACTTTGCTGGTTATGGCAACAGGGCCTGACCATCCATTGGGAAAAATTCTACGCGGTTCAGCCCGTTCGGAAAGTCTCACTGCCGGGTTATGCATTTAATCAAACCGTCTTTGAAATTGAGCCGACTTATCCCAGCAACGCGCTCACCACCCAACCGGAGGCGGAACAGCCAGCTTCTGACGACTCAGCCATCACATTGGAAAGTATTCAAGAAAAAATCCGGCATCTCTGGCTCGATGACTTAGGCGAAACGATCCCTTCAGCAGAAACCACCGACATCTATGAGTTATGCGGTGACTCATTTACCGCACTCCAGATGAATATCGAGCTGGAAGATTTCTATGGCATCTCACTGTCAAATAAAACTTTCATTGAAAACAATACCTTAAACAAGATTTCTGAAGTGATTTATCATCTCAAACATGGCAATGAACATTCTACTTTTGATGAGCACATTGTCTGTTTCAATGACCAAGGCGATCTTGCTCCGGTATTCCTGATTCACCCGGCAGGCGGCACCGTCATGGGCTATAAAGAAGTCGCGCGTAGCCTGCCAGAAGGCCACCCCGTTTATGGGATTCAGTATCCCTTCCGTGATGAAGGCAATGACATCATGTCCATGTGTGATTTAGCCCGTCACTATAATGAGAAAATCACCGCGCTCTATCCCACCGGTAATCTGATCCTCGCCGGTCACTCATTCGGGGGCAATGCTGCACTGGAAATGGCGCTTCAGTTCGAACAAACGGGCAGAACCATCGAGCAAGTGATCATGTTTGACAGTCACCCACCGCAAGCATACTACTCGAATACCGTCTTCAGCGAACAGCAGTTCCTGGAGTCATTCCCCGTTATCTGCGGCATGTTCTTTAACACCAAAGAACCGCTCAATGATATGCAAAGTAACACCCTTGAAGAAGTAGTCGACTACCTCAAACAAAAAGGCTGGGTACCTTGGGGATTCAGTACCGAAGAGTTCAAGTTGTACTACGAACTATGGCGCAGCAATCACAGTACCTTAAGAACACACATGCCATCCGAGAAACTGAAAGCAGATTTAATCTTCTTCAAAGCAGCGGTATTCCAACCCCAAGAGATACTGGATGTGCTGAACATCTCGTTGGTTGAAGGCACCGAAATTGTGCAATGGCAGTGTTTTGCACAATCCACGATCAAAGAATTCGAGGTTCCCGGAACTCATTACACCATTCTGGACAAAGAAAATGTCAATGTGATAGCCAATGCATTGCATGAATTACTCACCGTTGCCATTGCAGCTTAGGAGAAACAAAATGACTCAACTACGCCCATTCCCAAAAGGACAAACGCCAGCCCGATTAAACGCCCGGGGGATTGATTTTTCTGACTACAAAAAAATTGATTACCAAGTTGCTCGCAAAGGTAAAGACTACCTCGAAACCTGCTGCTCACTGGCAACGCACCTCGATGAAGTTGCCTGTGAAAAACTCGCCGCCGGACATCAGCTTAGCGCCTGCCGATTCTCATATAAAGCAGCGGCTTTATACCGGATTGCCCATTATGGTCTCTTAGAATTTGATGAAGAGAAAGCAGCGTTATATCAAAAAGAGTTGGAAATTTTTTCCCGGGCACTGGCGCTCGATAGCCGCTTTAGCGCAGAAAGAACCGAAATTCCCTACAAAAACGGACAATTGGTCGGCTGGCTGATGAAGCCATCGAATTGTAGCGATGATGTCCCTGTCGTGATTGCGACCGGTGGCATCACCGGCTTTAAAGAAGAAGTCCATTACGTGATTACCCATTTTCTCGAACGGGGTATCGCGGTCTTAAATATTGACGGTCCGGGGCAAGGAGAAACCTTCTACCACTATAACATCGGTGTTGAACCCGAATCAGAACAAGCCCATGAGGTGATGATTGATTACTTGCTCAATCGCGCTGATGTCGGCAACGATATTGCTTTATATGGTTTATGCATGGGCGGATTATTAGTTGCCAGAACCGCAGCGGCGCATCGGGATAAGGTCAAAGCGATTATCTCGATGGGTGGCGGCTATGAGCTGTCAAGCTGCATCAAAGAACATCCTCAATTTGAAGCTGTATTTGCCTATCGTGGCAATGTGGCAATCGAAGATATCTATCCATTTGTTGATCGTTTCGCCATGAATACACTGTCCACTAAAGTTGATTGTCCGCTGTTGATCATCCACAACCGTCCGGACTTTTTAATTCCGTCGTCGAACGTCAAGCGCATTTATGAAGAGGCAACCACCACCGATAAACAACAGGTCTTCTTCAAAGGTTCAGAACACAATGCACATAATGCCAATGCAGAAGCTTGCGCTCTGGCTGCCGACTGGCTGGTGGAGCGATTATTCAATCGCCAAGCAACCATCACCCCAACGACCCAGACCAAACAAGCCGATTTGGATTTAGTCACCGGGTAGTCCGCTGAAAACAGCATGAGCCTTGCACCCGCAAGGCTCATTTTTATACATCTTCATACATCGCCAATGATCAATCGCACAATTGCAATATCGGCTGAAATCTCATCCTGACCATGATAAAACTGTGCTACTATATAAGCACTCTTTTGCATAAATGTGAGTTCAATTCAATCCCTGATTCAAACTCACCTATTTTCCTTTAGGGCGTCTTGACCATGATCTGGGTATTTTTACCACTGATAATTGTCCCTTTCCGCTGGAAATCATTTGATCTCTCACAATGGCGTTTTACGGCTTACTATCTGTTGTATGCCATCACTCTGGCTCAGTTCTATCCTCTCCCAGTCTCATCGGATCTCGCCAGCTTTTATCTGGGCATTCCCGCGATTTGTTATATCTCTTTTCTGTTTCCCAATTTGCAAAACTACTATCCGGAGTCAGCGGTCAGAATGATCAGTATCATCGGGCTCTCGGGAACCTTTATCACGTTGCTCTACAGCTTGATCGTCAACGGGATCTGGTGATAACTCATGCTGCGTTGAATGATGCCCGTCCGCAGGCTTTTCGAGTCCGGATGTCGCCTGTTCAATCTGTTTCGGGATCTGTTGAACAAAGGTTTTGATCAACGTCTGAATCAATTTATCCGACTCATCCTTCACCCGATCAAGGGTTCCCAGTTTCAACCGGAACAAATGAATGGACGACTTGACCTTCGCCATCTGTGCCAACTGCTTCGGATTCAGTTTCTGCTGCTGTTTCGGTGGCTTCGGCTTGAACGCTTTTTCTACCTGTTTCAAAAGCTTGTTCGTATTGGTCATCGGATACTCCTCAACACAACCTACGATTCATTTTAGCGTTTCCTCCCCACAGAATATCGGTGAAATAACGGACATATTCCCCTATCTCACTGGGTATTTTGGCGCAGAAATAACATAATCAAACCACATCGTTTATCAGGAAAGATCCTATGTTCAAAATACCTTCACGTTGGCTTTTCACGCTGATCCTCTTGCTATCGGGATGCGCCGTTCAACTCGTTGCTGAATTTGATCCACAAACCTTGAATCAACTTCAGCAAATCAATAACCAAATCGACCGACTGTACCTCCAGATGTCGGTTTTACCGGTAACACAGCGTCAATATCAGCAATTTCAGCCTCAATATTTGGATATTGATGTCACGATTCGCGGATTCGTCCGGCGTCAGGAGTGGCGAAAAATGAATGAAGAAACCTACAAACAAGCGCAAATTCTGGCAAAACTCTGGCAACAGGACATGCAGCAACACCAGAAGAGCGGTCACCTCTCTGATTTTCTGCTCAAACGTCACCGCGCGCAGTATCAGCAGTTGATCAACACCATCGCACAGGGTGAATTAGCGAAAAAAGCGGCGCATCCCTGAGGCTCACGCATCAATAACGTTTATTCATCACTAACCATTATTTATCACTAACCGTCATTTGTCACAAACCCTCACTTATCACACATTAAGGAGTCGCTATGCCCTTTTCTATAGAGACCACCATCGAACAGATTACAGCGCAATTCGGCCAGTCCCCTTTAAAATCGACCCTCGAAAATGCGCTCAAAACAAGTCTGAATCAGAAACAGGGAGAATTTGAGGCACTACAAGCCGCATTGCAAAACGGAGACCTGACGCAAGAAGAGTTTCAAATCGAAATCGAGCGGGAAAAAGCCCTTCTGGCCGCAGAGATGGAAACCCTCAAGATCATCGCCAAAGCCGAGATCCAAAAAATAGTGAATCAGGTATTTCAGGCCATTACCAGCCAGTTGAAATAACCCGGCACCGACCATTACAAATCATCATCACCGGTACGGACAGACAGCACAGGTACAGGAGGAAAAACGATGAGACGCGTTCGAATCACACGCATTATTTGGGTTCCGTCCGGTTACCACATCGTCCGCCGTACCGCAAACCGGATGGAGAAACCGCGTTCAACCTCAAAGATAGTCACCACTCAGAACACGGGCTCGCAGTCGCAGCAAGCGACGGAAACCATGGCACAACCAATCGAGCCGGATACGGTGCTTGTTACAGAGAATCCTGCCAAGGCAGAGGCAGAGGCAGAGGCAGAGGCAGAGGCAGAGGCAGAGGCAGAGGCAAGTATGATTGCCTCGTTTCCCGAACAATGTAATCCCTATCAGGATTTTTTACAGCATTTACCTCACTATTTGGATTCGATGCCAACAGGCACATTTGTGACGCATTCCCCTACGGAAGCACCTCACTCATCTCCCCCGACATCCCAGTTACCGGTGAATACCGCCCCCACAATCCCTCAGCCGACAGAGCGCGCGAGAGAAGCCGATAACTCTCCGGCACCACCGTCAGACAATGCAGAAAATCATGACGATAAGGTGCACCAGCCACCGGCCGAGTGCTCATGGCCAACACCGCATCTCCGCCACCTGACCGGTATCCGCCATGTGTTGCGGGCATCAGCCGTTGCCAATCCGGCAGCATTGCAGGCAACAGCCCAAACCGCATCAACACCGAGACACACAACTTCATCAGAAAACAGCCATTACACATTCATTCAGCCAAGTTTCTCAACATCAAAATCTTTAGGATCACCCTGTCATGACTCAACTTGGAGAAAGAGAATGAGACAATTGCTATTTCGCTTATGTGAAGCCGCCGATGGCCGTCACTTTGCTTTCCTCACTGATCAGCCGGATGTTGAAGATTTATTCGACAACGGCTACAAAGTTGCCTATAAAAACCGCGATAACAATACTGGTAACGGTATGCTGGCACGCTGGAAAAAAGCCTATTCCGTCAAATCGGTAAATTACGAGCAGTTGCCAGAGCAAGATGGTTTACCCGATGGTGTCCAAAGCGCTTTTGATATGATGATTCGCAACTTAATTCCCGGTGTTGATATTTTCTTTTGTGACTACAATTTAGCCATTGAAGCCGATTTACCCATCTGTAACCATATGATGGAACAATACCGCTCAACCGACTTTGTACTCTTTTCCTGCGAAGAGTTGATCGGGAATGATCCCACGACTCAACCTTATATGGTCTCTTACGCTGCCCCGCGTTACCAGAATGGCGGCAATACCAGTAGTCAGCATCGAATTTATTGTAAAACCGACGCTTTTGCTTTTTGTCAGTCCATTCATGCCATTGTCATTCAGCAAGAAAAAGATGCCCTGAGCGGTGGACATATTCGCACTGAAGTCGATACATATATCGGTGAATCACCCGTCGAATCCGCAGTTGCCGAACAAGTCATCAATCGATTTGTCGAAGCACTGCCACAATACAATAGTTCCGTCAAAGCGCTGAAGGCGCCGCAGACAGAATAAGTTCTGGAGATGGTATGAAAGCAGAACGACTGTATTATGCGGCCTTGAGTGCCGCATTAATGGCAAAAGCTGAACCCGCACTCGCCCAACAACTGGCCTACCAACTCGCTTATCTCAGCGCCAATCCGAAGCTGTTGGGATACTCAGCGACCACAGCAACTGATTCAGCGCCAACGGTGCCAATCAACCATGCCATGCAGGCGCAGCAAACAACCGATTCAGGCACGCTCTCGCGACAGGCTCATCAGGCATTGAATCCACAGGTACAACATACTCAGCAATCGCCTCAACGCTGGCCGATTAATCCGCTCAACCATGTCGATTGGCTTAGTGGCGGCCGCCTGAATGAACGTTGGCTCAAACAACAGAAGTTTGCCACAGGCAGACACCCGCACAAGACCACACGCACAACATCCCGCACGTCTCAGCGCATTTCCTCTCCCGCTGATGAGGCGCATATTTTCAATCGCATCAATGATGCGATCATGCGAGCATTGGTTCAGTCGGATCCTGATGCGCAGCATAAATTTGCTGTAGCACTCTTTGCTGGCCTCTGTCACCACCGCTGGCCCGCGCCTGACGCTGAACGTGAAATCTACTGGCTGATCATGCATTCGGTCCGCTGCTACCTTTACGGTACCCGACTACAATGGGGCAAAGCGTTCGTTGATAGTACCGAGGCCAGACAGTCCCGAAATCCGATGTATCAGATCGTGTCAGAGTGCCTGAATCATCCACAGCCAGAGTGTTCACCCATCACGCTTAAGCAAGTGATGATGCAACTGAACCTGCTGCCACCGATCCTTCAGATACAATGTTTGACTCTCGGGATTGTCTATCGGGATCCCCATGCGGCCGCAACTGACAAATGCAGCGCATTACATGATGTGCTTCATCCACCGGCTCTGGATGCGGCCTTGGAGTGGTTTGGGGATAGAGGTTAATTTTTGGGCTTCAGCGCACGCGTTCAGGGGTGGGATGATTCACATCCTATTCATACAATCCTGAAAAATCTTCCCTGATCTTTCCCCCTGAGCCCATCAATCAAATTGGCTTTTACTATATTTTACTCAACTCAAATCAGTCGCTAAATCAAGCAAACCATTCCGGGAGAATGGTTAGGCTTTTCAGGGCATAAATGCCCGTAAAAGCTGGTTCTGGCCAATGCATGACCAAGCCAAACAAAAAAATTTCAGGTGACTCTTGCAACTTGGCAAGAGTCACTGTCGCGCAGAATGAGAAGGTTTCTGAAATCGAGGAACGAATTGTGCGTCATATTTCGAAGCCTGAAACCGAAACAATAAACGTAGAGAACAACGAGAATTGTGTAAGCCTATTTCCAACTCATCACACTATCGTAGCTCTCACAGTTCTCTACCGCATCAGATGCATTGGTGATAAAAACTTGCTGCTTCTCCGAAACTGGATAACTGAGATATTCTGAGCATCGGGCGCTTTGACCATTACCGACAACAACTTTCGTTCCGACCTTCAATGTACATTTCACCAGCTTATCGAGCGGTGACCATTGGTAACAAATTTCATAGTTTTCTCTATATTTCGCTGTATTGCCTGACGGGAATTGAAATGACCACCACTGACCAAACTCACTATGAGGGTTGGTACTATTCCATGCGCGATAAACTGTAACTTCATCTGTGCTTTCATAAACCGCCCCCTGACATAACTTCCCCTTCAAGGGCTCACCGATAGCCTGAGCAAGAAACGCTGAGTCTTGAACCAATTTAAATCGGCTACTCAAATCACCTGCAACAATCGTAGTACCAACACAAGATGACGGTGGAACTTGTTCGGTGTTCTTCGGTTCATTCGCACACCCCTGTATCGCAATGATCAATGCACCAATTAAAATCCTTTTCATTTTGTTCACCTATTTTTGATTCATGGTCACCAAGGCATAACAACGTCTTTTAACCAGACTGTGCCTGTATAATTTTGTCAGAAAATGAAGCACTCATATTCATATTAGTCTGTTTTGGCGCACTGTACGCCAATGCCTCTGAAATCGAGGGACAAACTGTGCGTCAAAATTTGGTGCCGGAGGCTGGGGAGATGAATATTGTGGCTCTGTTGTTTGAGGCGCAATGAGTTTATTAATTTCTTCGGCATCTGATGCACGCGCCCCAGATACTTTTGGCGTTCCAAAAGTACCCAAAAGAACGTTTTAGTTTGTGGACGCTGCCCGGGGCGCTTTTATTCGCTCCTGCTCACGAAAAGCTTAAAATTCTTCCCTGAATTTTACCCTGAGAGCATCGATCAAGTTGGCTTTTTAAAATGTTTCACTCAACTTAAATCAGCCACTCAACCAAGAAAATCATTCAAGGAAGAATGATTAGGCTTTTCCGGGCAGGACGCCCGTAAAAGCGGGTTCTGGACAACACTCAACTCAGCCAAACAAAACAAGATTTTCTGGTTCGTCTTTCATCTCTGAAAGATGAACTGGCGCACAGAACACCGATGCCTCTGAAATCGAAAAACAAGATTGTGCGTCAAAATTTGGAGCCGGAAGCTGGGGGAGATGAATATTGTGGCTCTGTTGTTTGAGGCGCAATCAGTTTATTAATTTCTGCGACATCTGATGCACGCGCCCCAGATACTTTTGGCGTTCCAAAAGTACCCAAAAGAACGTTTTAGTTCGTGGTCGCTGGCCGGGTCGGATTGATTCGCATCCTGCTCAAGCAATCCTGAAAAATCGTCCTGATTTTTCACCCTGAGTCCTGTGACCAAATTGGCTTTTCACTATGTTTCACTGAATTCAAATCAACCACTCAACCAAGAAAACCATTCAAGGAAGAATGATTAAGCGGATTGTGCGTCAAATCTGGAGAGCCGAAGGCTGGAAAAAACAGACACTGAGACCACAAACCCCCTCCAATACTTTGAAATCACTCGCAAAAAAATGACAAACCAAGTATTAGAAAAGTATGAGATTTAACAACACCACTCGCGTTTCACACTGCGACCACTCGTCAACATCCCTGATGCCACTTACGCTGCACAGGCACCGAAAAAAACGGTGTCGGGATTGGAACACCGATAAAACTCGATAGCACATAATATGCTGAACTTGTCTCAGTGTTTTTTTATGTGTAGCCTTGATTCGCTCAAATTATGGTGAGCTGACAAGGCAGCGTATGCTGGCCGTACTTCGAGGCGGTTGTTCCAACCTTGTTCAGCTCACCACCTAAAGATTGGAACCTTTGCGTGGTGGGGGCAATCCATACTCTCGAAGAGGCTTTTCCATGTCAAAAACCAACCTCGATTTACACCTGACTGCTCGCGGCTATCTGATTGATTGTCTTATTACCAATACGCACCCCAGTATCGATCAAAATGAACTGCGAGAGGTGCTTTTGTACCTCAATAATCTGATTACCTTTGATGAAATAAATCTACGGAAAGAAGAAATCATGCTCGATGAGTAAGCCAGTGGCTGATTGAAATAAATCGGAGTGGCATCAGCCTCAACTGAGTGTCACTCCTTTCTAAGCTGCCTATGCGGCAGTGAACAATTTCGGGGGCTTCAAGCGTGATGCTGTGATTTTCTAAGCTGCCTATGCGGCAGTGAACTGGTTAACCGAAGTGGCCGCAAAACAGTGGCTTTTCTAAGCTGCCTATGCGGCAGTGAACAGCCAATGGTTGAGGCGGAAAGCACCTCAATATTTCTAAGCTGCCTATGCGGCAGTGAACCACAAACTTACGTCGTCAATTCAGGGGTTACTTTTCTAAGCTGCCTATGCGGCAGTGAACAATGAACATATCACGAAAAAATAAGCACTAGCAAGATGTTAGCTACAAAAACCCTTTTTTACCTTGTTAAAATCGCCCTTCTGTATCTTGCTGTTTTTATTGGTTATTTTTTAGGGGCAAAAAAAGAAGGTCTAACATGCTTAAATTTTTCCTAATTCCACCAATCAAGTTAGCTTCGCTTTCACTATGTTTCCCTCAATTCAAATCAACCACTCAACCAAGAAAACCATTCCGGGAGAAAGATTAAGCGGATTGTGCGTCAAAATTTGGGGGCCGGAGGCTGGAAATGTTGCTTGATTGATAGTGGGTTCTATTTAGTAATGACTGACTAATTCAATAATCTTAGGATCCATGTCATCGAGTAAGTTAACAAGCTCTCGGGCTGATTTTCCCTTTTCTGTTTTAGCATCAGGATCAGCACCAAAATCAAGCAATAGTTTGACAACATCATATACAAATGGTTTTCCTCGAAATGCCATTCGAAGGGCGTTTATGCTATCTATACCTCTGTGCTCAATCAATTGATCAGCACCGTTTTCCAACAAGAGCCGCATCCCCTCAGCGTTGCGTTGACGAACGGCATAAATCAGTGGCGTATAGCCATAGCTATCAATTGCGTTGACATCCAGCCCTTGGTCAATCAGGTATTGGACAGACTCAATCGGAGGACTTTCCTCTGGGTCTGTAGACGTTGACATCAGGATTTTATGCAAGTAACTCCATTTTTCCGATTCTGATATTCTGTGAATGTCTGCACCGTCTTCAATCAATGTTTCAGCTTGTCGTATTTGCCCATTCCTCAAGGCCTTAAAAAGCTTATATTCCGGTCTTTCCGTATATTTCATTTCAATTGTCTCTTCTCTAAAAATTTGTCCATATCTTCAAGAATTTTTTCTAGGTCATCACTGCCCGGTTTTTCGTTTGCATGACTAAGGTTGGTCTTGGCACCCTCAATCAGGAAATAGTCAGGGTGTGAATTCACAAAATCATTTAACTCTTCCTGCGTCATTCCCATCTCATCAGCGGCTCTGAGTATCCGTCGGTTTTCAACCCCAAATCGATGTCCGTAATGCCAATCTGTAATTACGTTGCCATCTTCATCGACGAAATGACCATTTAACTTTTCTGCCTCTGCTTCAATCTGTCTTTTGGTCTCAGCCCGCAGGGATGTTCGGTTCAGCTCCGGTTTGGGGGACTGACTCGCACCAAACTGACCATTCGGTTGACGGACTTGATGACTATATACCACATACAATGGTGGTAGTCCGGTATCTGCCGGAAAGGTCAGAATATAGTCTTGTAAATCCGCATCCGCGATTGGCGTGATGTAGGTGTTATCAAATTCTTGGCCTTGCTCAGCCTCCGGATGGATCCAGATATCGAACTTTTCCATCTCTGGGATGGGATTAATCAGGATCGGTTTGCCGCCAAAATCGCCACTCATCGGCACCCATTCAATGGTGACATCCGGCTCTAACGCAACGACAAATTTATCACCGACCCGAGTCACTTCACGCTTGGGAATATTCACCCCATTGACGTGATAACCGTAAATCCGATTATCAGCATTGAACCCTAAGCGGATATTGGTTTCAACCGTGGTTTTGTCAAGCAGGTCATTTTCATTGTACAGCGTCCCGTCACCAAACTGGCTGGGCAGAAATGCGGCCAGAATACCCACCCGACCGACAATTTTCATCGTCAGATTCGGCAGCGCTGCCAGTGCTGCACCGCCAATACGCGTTAAAAAAGCGTCTTCAGTTGCGGCCGTCCCAATCCCCTGACCAATCGCCAGCATATAGGCAGCATACTCACCCAGAGAAGAGAGTTGCTCTCTTTGTGTACCGATATCACACGTTCCCCTCGGCACAAGGGCAGATTTAGCGAAACGTGAGGGTTTGATCGGTGGCTTGTTAAACGCGTCTTGCCATGATGACGGGGGCAGTTGTATGTTCTCTAATTCTTGTAACCGCTCCTGACGCTGCCTGACTAGCCGCTCTTGTAAAGTCAGCTTCACAGGTTCACGTTCAACATAAGGCTCGGTAGACACAGAAGCATTCACACTGCCGGAATACGTTGCACCAATGCCATGATTGACCAGCGCTACTCTGGCGGTATAAGCCTTGTACGCCAGCCCGTCGAGCTGAGGCTCAACCTCGGGATTGACTCGCCAGTATTGATTACCCCATTCATCCCGATCCCGAATCAATAAGGGGATGGATGGCGTATCCGTGAGTAAGACTTGATGGCCGCTGCGTAGCTGCTCAAGAAAATCAGCAAAGCGTATTCCAGAAGGTATGACAGATTTCACATCTGACTCGCGTATGGAGGCAAAATCCCCTTCAACTTGAGCAAATTCATACCTCATTAGGTTGTAGATTTGAGTGGTTTGATCGTTCATTGACGTTGTTGACTATGCTGTGATTCTTTTTTGTGGATGAAAGCTTATTGATAACACTGTTTTTATATGAGTCAATAATTATACTCAATAGAGTTTATAAGTCATATTTGAATTTAGCTTTCTGATGGGGAAAGGTAATTTTTGGAATGGGGGTAACAGGGAAGCTCGCTTGAGATGATTAAATTGTGGTTTGGTATGTGGCCATCTCACTCTTTTATCTTTAAATACTTAAAAGTCAATTATTTATCTGAAATTGTCTTATCGATTGACAAAAAAGTGTCCACAGATTTCACTATGTGCACTCTCCTTTACTCGAGAATAGAAAGATCCGATAAATTTAGCTTATCTATAACCATTTCTGCACCATGCACTGATAAATGATCATCATCAAAATAGTAAAGACTAGAAGCATTGAGATCATAGGCATAACACTTATCTTCGCGGCACAATGACTTTTCAGGGTAAAGACGTATCACCCGTTTCCCTTCAACTGCATCCAACAACTTATAACTATCCTTTGAACGGTTCAAAAAATGATCTCTACTTATAGTAAAATTAAAGTTTTCCAAAGCTTCAATTTTAGATTTCATAGAAAATTCTCTTCGCACTATTTGGTTGAGTTTTCTAGGAATATCTATTGCGAGCTCTGGTTCTGGATATATAAGAACAAGTGTATTGTTTCTAGCCCATAAGTTTAACTTAGATAGAATCGAATCATATACCGATGAACCGTCATTTGGTTTTTGTATGTTATTCAATTTATGTTCTACATCGCCATATTCATTTGTGTATTGAACACCAGACAAGTACCAGTTAAGTCTGGCTGAAAATACAACCACATTATTTCCCATCTCTATAAATTTGGAAAAGCTCTTTGACCTAGTCTCACATGAGATATGTAGTACTGAATTGTCATACATTTTTATTGTGTCCATTCCTAAACACACATCACTAGTTAACTGGACGAAATTAAAATCATCTCCAAACTTTTCTTTAATAGACAAGCCGTAGCTACCTGCATGACTATCACCAACTAGAACGATGTTTTTTTTATCTGCATCAATATCAGAAACGCCACATGCTTGATTGAAATCTTTATCATGACAAACTACACCATCAATCTTATTAAGTTTATTCCCATTAATATCATAGAACATATGACTTATATTATATCCAGTCATTTGGTGTAACTTACCATCTTTATAGACAACATACATTGAAAAAATAACACCTGATAGTGAAATTAAGAATAAGAATAGTTTCTTATTCTTTAAGTTCTTTCTGAATGGATTTTCTATTAAGTAGTATGAGATTACCGCAAAAAACAGTGTCAATATAGAAACCAATAGTAATTGTTCTATGTTAAGGTTATCTCCTTTGATAGTCCTAACTGTAGCTAAGACAGGTTGGTGCCATAAATATAGAGAATAGGAAATCACCCCAACAAATGAAACAAACCTCAATGTAATCAGACTATTGATTAGATCACCTTCTTTGTTGAATATGATAAAAAGTGCACCTCCAAAGATAGGTAATAGAGTTATAAATGAAGGGTGCCTAGCAGAATCAGGTATAAATAAAATACTATAAATAATCAATACAATACCAAGCAGTGATAATGACTGGTATATTATATTTCTATTATTACTATTATTTAGTAAAAAGTCTCTATTCACGAATGCAATCAACCCACCTATTAACAACTCCCATGCTCTAGTTGGAAATGAATAGAACGCGAAACTTTCATTATATGCGGATAAAAAATGGGATATAGAGAATGATATCAAAGTTAAAATAAACAAGATGATGAAAATATGATTTCTTGCTAATTTATACGTTAATGCATATATAAATGGATATATAAGATAAAATTGCCATTCAGTTGATAGACTCCAAGTATGAATTAAGAATTCATACATATTTGATACAGCCGTATAAGGGTCTTGCGCATAGAAATAATAGTTAGAAAAGAATAAGATTGAGCTTAAAAAAGATTTAGCAAAATTAACCAAATCATTCGGCAACAATAATTGATAAGATATAACACAGAAGAATACCATCATAAAAACTAATGCAGGGAATATCCTCTTAAATCTTTTATTATAAAAATTTAGTATGTTAAATTTACCATTAGATATTTCATTATTTAATATATTAGTAATTAGATAGCCAGATAAAATGAAAAATAAATCCACTCCTAAATACCCACCTTGGAATATCTGGATATTATACATATAAATTTTGAAGTGATATAAAATTACAGAAACAACGGCTATAGCCCGAAGTCCGTCTAAATCTTTTCTATATAACATACTACACTGCCAGTTAAAAACTAGATTTAAAAATTGAAGCCATTATACATAGAAAAGAAACCATATGCTATTTCAAACATACACTAAGTAAGATTAACGCAGTTGATTAGTCATTAAACATCAATAGCTTACTTAATGATTTCGCACCAAATGGCGATGAAGTGGCGATACAATTTAGTGGCGACACTTTTGTTTTATAGCATCTTACAAATCAGGCTTAGATGACTGGCTTGGAATGTGTTTGCGTAAAGGGTAGACGAAATAGGCTTCTTTTTTACAATTCGTACAGGTGTGTCGCCATTGGTTATTGCTAGGTAATGTCGAGCTATCGACTCGGTAGAGACTGTTCATTATTCTGTGTCACGCCCATTTTTATAAATCCAGATATGGAGTGAGTCTGCCTTCAAAGTGGATGCTGAGCTGAGACAGTGTCAGGTTCCAGTTCTGCACCGGATGCGTCCACTTTTCACTGGCTTTCAACATACCTGCATACAACAGCTTGAGCAAGCTGGTTTCATTAGCAAAACCGCCCTTGGTTTTGGTCAGTTTGCGGAACTGACGATGTACCGCCTCAACCGCATTGGTGGTGTAAATGGCTCTGCGGACCTGTTCGGGATATTTGAAATACACCGATAAGTTCTCCCATTTATTGCGCCATGACTGAATCACCAGCGGGTATTGTGGTCCCCATTTGGCTTCCAGCTCATCCAGCTCATGTTCGGCAGCTTTAAGGGTTGCCGCTTTATAAACACATTTTAAATCCGCCATAAACGCTTTCTGATTTTTGCTGGCGACATACTTCATCGAGTTACGGATTTGATGGATAACACAGAGTTGGACTTCAGTCTGCGGGTAAATGGTTTCAATCGCCTGAGGGAACCCTTTGAGGCCATCGACACAAGCAATACAAATATCTTTGACACCGCGATTTTGTAAGTCGGTCAGGACACTGAGCCAGTAATGCGCGCCTTCGGCATCAGAGAGATAAATCCCCAGCAGCTCTTTTTTTCCTTCGATATTGAGTGCAAGGATGGTGTAAATGGCTTTGGAAACAAAGCGACCGTTTTCCTTGATTTTGTAGTGAACGGCATCAAGCCAGACGACCGGATAGACGGGGTCTAAATCCCGCTCCTGCCATGCTCTGAGCTCAGGGATAAGACGGTCGGTGATGGCGTTAATCGTGCCATTGGAAACGCTGATACCATACATATCCAGCAGATATTCCCGGATATGTTGATAGCTGTTGCCAAGGGCAAACAGGGAGAGGACATTACGTTCCATCTCATCGGTCAGTCGGGTCTGGTGCTTCTTGACAGTTTGCGGGTCAAAAGAGCCATTTCGGTCACGGGGCGTTTCAAGTTCAAATTCCCCGGATGAGGTTTTAACGGTTTTGCGGGATTTTCCATTTTTGCGATTGTCGGGCTCAGCTTCAAGGTGCTGTTCGATTTCAGCCCCGAGCGCGGCTTCAGTGATTTGCTTAATCAACGGGGTGAGCAAACCGTCTTTGCCGTTGAGGCCCTGACCGGATTGCAATGCTTTGGCAAAAGCTTGAATATCAATTTCGAATTTATCGTCAGACATAAGGTGTCATTTCCTTTTTGGTTCAGTTTAAAGAAATGACACAGAAATTTGAACACTACCACTCGGTACACACCACCGCTGCATTCATCACATTCAAACTCCACCAATCCCACTGTAATTTGCTTTCTTTTCTTCATAATCAGTTAACAAAATCCGCTTTTTTGTGGTATCACTTTGTCTAATGTTTCCGTAAAGCTTTTCTTTTTTTCCTCTGTTCTGTTTTGAAAAAATACAAATCCACTAAAATTCGCTTTCAAGCCTTGTCCTATCTAGCTTAACAAGACACAGAAGAGATCTTTAAAAATCCTTTTCAGATCATCTAAACAGTGACAAAAAACATTCCACCCATTATTTATCAATAGCTTACAAGCAGGCACTAGATCTTTTCTGATCGTTAATTTTTCAATTTACTGAAAAAAACTGAAATGACTGAAATTCTATATAGGGCTATATGAGCCATTTTGATAGGGGTTGCCCCACCCCGAAGCTCCTTATAGCAAAAGGCTTTGCTCCTCATCCGCTTGGTTTGCTGCCCCCCTGATTTTTCATAACTCAAAAACTGTAAAAAAACTGTTCGAAAAACCGCGCAGGCGGGTGAGGAGAGTGCGGATTTTGTCATCCGGTCGTTGTGTTTCGTGGCTCTGTGGTCGCTGTTTGCCCCGTAGTGGTGTTGTTCTGGTTTTGCCTTGATGCAGACATAAAGAAACACAGCCGTTTGGCTGCGTTGATTGTGGGGATTTCTGTGGGCTAACTTGTTTGTGTAATTGGGTCGAGTCGCCCTTTGAGGTTGGAACTATCCGAGCCATGGCCACTAATGGCACTCGCTTGAACTGGTGCTTTAGTTGTTGCCGGGCCAGCTACTACACCACTATGCGTATGAGTCGCTAATGTGTCGGCAAGTTCTTTCACTACCTGCATAAGTTCAGACAGAAGAATTAAAACGTTCTCTTGCTTAGAGCCTACCCACGTTTTTGGTGACTGCAACCATTGATGCTCAGCGGCAATACTTCGGCGAACTTTGCCGATAGTCTCTACCAGTTCGCCAGCAGTCGCGGTTTGCATATTGCCCAAGCTGCCTAGCACTATGTCATCACCTGCTATTAGGTTAATTGCGCCTAGTGCTTCAATAAGCTTTTTGCCGATCACTTCTTCAATGCTGTGCTCATCAACCAAAATATGGTGCTGACCAAATGCACCACGATAGCGTTCCACTTGGTCGAGCTTTTCGAATGCTCTTTGGCTTTGCGTTTGGTCGGTTTTCTGGGTGGTGTTTCCTGCTGCATCAATTCGGTTGCTGACCTCTTCACGCTGCTGCTGCAGTTGTTCCCCCGGCTCTATCGACGGCAATGCATATTCACGGCCATAAACACCACGAATGATAGGTTTGTCATTGCGACCATAGGCGAAAGCGATTTCAACCAATGTTCCCTCTAGCGGGTAAGACAGCAATCCAGATTCATGCCCACTAATATGAACAGGCAATGGAATCGAACGATAGACAGGCACGTTAATGTCAGGGTTTAAGTTTTCATCAAGAACCTGAACATCTACCGCAAATCTTGGGCGGAATGGGTCAGCAACTTGCCCGGCTGTCGCTGTGTCTCTTACTACCTCAACACGGCCAAACTTAGGCAAATGAAAACCTGCTGCCAACTCTGGGAAGTTCTGCAGCGTTTCACGTTTCTTCGGTGACACTTCGGATTGTTCAGTTTTCCAATAAGCGGTCATTTCGTCTTGAATTAAATCAACTCGATTAACTCGCTTGTCGTTCATGACTCTACCCGGTCTTAACATAGGAAACGGAACAAAGGTGACACTGTTACCACTTTGGCGACTAGTGAACTCTTCCGGTACTGGCATGGGTTTATTGCCGAAATGACTATCTTGATACGAACCGAAGTACACGACCTGATCAGTATGTTGGAACCAAACACAATCAGGAATAGAAAAAGCCTTAGCGATTTGCTCTAAACATTGATAGCCCGTTCCTTGGCAAACAAAGTTTGGAATAGTGGTTTTGATGTAGTCAGCATCAGGCAAATTAAACTCAAGCCCTGTCAAATCAGAAAGAACGCCGATCACCTGCTCTGCGGTCGGGTGCTCTAGACTAACCGCCCAACGTTTAGACAAAATGCCAGCCAGTTCTTTAACCGTAATCTTATGATAGCCATTTGCTGCAGGTTGAACTTTGTCGATATACCCCTCAAACCAAGGGGTGGTTTTGTTCTCGTAACCAATATCAAAACGTACAGACGCAAACTGCTCTGGCTTTTCCTTGGTTTCAACTTCGAAGATCGCAACACTGCCTAGTGATAGCTTTAGGCTCACCATGTTACTAATCAGTTTGACTTCTTCACCACTAATAAACAGGCGTTTTTCTAGCTTCATTGCGTTGCTTCCTCTGCGTTATTCAGTGCTTGTTTTAGTCGTGTGTTTTCTCGCTGTTCTGGTTTGGTTTGCTCTTTGGCTCGTTGCTCTTTTTGTTCTGCCACACTGTTGTGCTCTCGCAACTCAAAAGAGACGTTCCAAGCCTGTAATGTTTCATGCTCTCTCGCATTGATACGGCCAGTAAATTTCACATTGCGAATCTTGAGTGCTAACGCAATATCATTACCAATCCGATAAACCCTGCGCGTATTGGTGTCGTCTTTGTCCGATGCAAGCGAATACAACTGAGTGAGCGTTTCTACACGTGTGAATGGAACACGACCACTAAAGGTCAGTTTCTTGCCTTTATCGCCTTGCTCTGCCGTATCTGTACCCGATGATTGACCGCTCATGTCTTGGTCTTTTAACTCCATCGACATTTCAACTTTCATCGAGTCTAAGTTAACCGGCACACCATCGAGAGCTAACATTGACTACCTCCCGTTTGCTAAACGGCCAGCGTAAATACCGACTGTTGAGTTTTCTTTGTGAACTTGAGGAACAACGGTGATGTACTCACTTGCGATGCTTGTTGGTACCGCTACTGTTGCTGCCAACCACTCCGCCCATGTTTCACCCGTCACAGAATCATCATTGATACCCGGTAAGGTGCAGATCATGAATACTTCACGGCCTAACTTGTTTTTCAGTTCAGTACGAAAAGCAACAGCATCTTCAAGAGTCGATGTGCCTGTATCTGGCTTATCAAGGACAACGGCTTCAAAGCTTGATGTTTCATTGGCTTTAAACACTGCGGCTTGCCAACTGTCTGCTGGGTCTAAGACGATCACACCTGCAGTCCAGTTCTGTTTCCCGTTTAACTGGGCGGCTTTTAGCGTAAGCATGTGCACAGGGTCGATGTTATCGAACGTGCTGTCTGCAAAATCCGTGGTGTTGTCCACCATGATTAGGTTGCGCTCTGTTCCTGCGACTGTGCCGTACACAACAAACAGAAAGTGAAATTCAACGCCCGGAATCGGTCCGCGCATCATGTTCAGAATGTTAATAATGACGGTAGGCCATGCCATGTTTAGTTGCTCCTGTTTCGATTCAATTCCCGCTTGATAATCATTGCTGCCCGTTTGGGACTAATGCCTATCAATCGGCGTTCTGGGCGATCTACTTCCCACTTACGTGATGGAGTTTTGTTTTCCAGATCACTAATCAGTTTTGCGGCTTCGGCTACGGTCATATTCTGAGTAATGAATTTGAGCGTTGGCTTTTTGCCTCTCTTCTGCCTGCCTTGGGGCGGAAGTCTGTAACCTAAATCGCGTAGCTCTTTCGCTTGCTCTCTAGTTGCCGGGTCGGTTTTCTTTGGCTCTTTCGCTTTCTTGGCTTGCTTGAACCTCTGCTGCAAACCGCTTTTCTCTGCTTCACCTGTATGATGAGCCAGTGCTACGGTTCCTCGTCTTGAGGGCCAACCAACAACCAAAACCCGGTTATTGTCTTTTTGAAAATGCTTTAGCTTCTTGGTGAAGCCTCTAAGCATCTTGCGCCTGCCTTTTTTGCGCTTTGACCACGATTTACCGTCTGGGTCACGCTGTGCTCGAATGTTCTTTTTGGTCGTCTTGGTGATGTATTTACCAAGCTCTTTCAGCACTCTGGCTCTGGCTTTTTTATCAAGCTTTAACAGCTCGAATTGCTCTTTAACTCGCAGATAACTGCGCTTATCTGCCCGTATCTCATACATTGCGAATAACTACATTTGATAGCCTTTCCGCCTGCCAAATCTCGTACTCTTCAATCTTCCAGCGTTGACCATTCCAATAGATTGGCCCGTCTGGGTCAGCGGTCACTTTGACTGGTTCTTCAAACATCACTGAGATCAGCACTTCGGCGTTTTTCTCATCTTCCAGCACTACATCTACGTCTGGGTCGTCTAGGTCTTCAATGTGGAAACGGTCAGAATCGTTGTCCATCAACCAAGCCCCAACGTTAGCAAACAGCACTGCAGGGTCGTATTCTTTGAAAGGGAACTTATCGAAGTAGAAATCAGCAACATAACGTTGATAAAGCAGGTCAAAGCCATGGCCCATGTGCTTGGTTTCGAGTTTCAACTCAACCTTGCCCATTTCACATTCCATGCGCTTGGCTATCTTGTCGCCCACAACGCTGATTAAAAATGCGTTTAGGTCACGCAGCTTGTAACCTGCTTGGTACTGCGTACTCATAGCAAATCCACCGATGAACGGTTTAGCCCTTTCATGTTTCGAATAATGCGCTGACTTTCAGAAAGCAGTTCAGTGCGCACCTCGGCGCTTCTGTCTGCCATATGGTCGCCTTTGTCCTTGGTGTGAACAGTGGCAATGTCTGGCAGCAAGTCAGCTTTGGCTCTCGCAAACACTGCTGATTCGTATTGATATACAACACGGTTTTTACCAAGCATCTCCGGAAAAGCAGGAACATCGCCAGCAGTTGCGTGCCCCTCTTCCTGATACTTAGCTTTCAAGTCTTCAAGTTGCTGATTAACTTCCGAAACAGCATTAACTAGAGCAATAGCAATACGTTCTGAATCTTGAGCTGCAGGAATACCGCGACGTTTTTCAAAGTCACCTGCATTGATGTTCGGCCAAAAACCGTCATTGGTGATTTCTGTCGCTTGATAATCCGAACCGGAAGATCCCGAAAACATCGTTATTCCTCTTTAAATAAGTGAGCCTCTAGCCACTGGGTCGACGGTATTGAGTTAGCCTATTGGCACTCTTACCTCACCAGCCGAGGCTCGGCGGCGTAGGAGTCTTTACAGATTCTTGCCATCTTTAATGGCACGAATGCGTTGCTCGATTTGACCAATTTTGGTTTTCACACCCACTTTGTCGTACTTGTCGTGAGCGTGTTGCAGTAGCACCAAAGCTTTTTCTAGTGTTTCCAGACACCCAATAGCCGTTGGTTGTGGTTGACCCTCTTCATTTCGAATAAGGTACAAGCCTGCGAATCGGTACCACTTGGCATGAACTTCTTCATGCAATCGCCACTCTTTTTCGACCTTTTTATTACTGGCATTATCACAAAAAGGTGTGGCTGACCCGAAAATCAGAAAAGGTGAGCTGATGGTCAGAGCCAGAGGCTTTGAAGAGTTGGCGCAAGACTTAGGGCATGAAGCGACCTTTTTAACCATCACCTGCCCGTCAAAGTATCACCGCAGTTATTCCAAATCAGGTGCTATCAATCCCAAGTGGGAAGGATTGACCCCATTAGACGGGCAAGCTTATCTCAATAAACAGTGGCAGCTTATTCGAGCCAAACTTAATCGGCTAGACATCCGCTTTTATGGCTTTCGGGTGGCTGAGCCACAACACGACGGGACACCACACTGGCACTTACTGTTATTTGTCGAAAAGCATCAATATCAAAAGATGGTCAATATCATGCGTGATTATGCCTTGCGTGAAGACGGTGACGAAATCGGAGCCGACAAGCACCGTTTTACCGTAGTAAAAATTGACCCGAAGGCTGGCATTTTGGCTGCATTTATGCCCAGCCAACTTGGTGACGGCACGCTGTACAATGAAAATGACCTGATGGATAAAACCACGGTTGAAACCAATATCCGCTTAGGGTTCAATGCTGATAATCGGATTTACGGTTATCATGTCAATGGGGTGAATATTCCCAAACGTGAAGTGAATCGGGTCAGTGATAAATTTATCGTTGAGTTAGAGCCGGATGTCACTATTGAATGGATACCGATGAGCGGCGATTTTGGCGGTAAACCGATCCTTGTCAATCCCATTCCTGACCTGCAAACTTACAATATCTGGGTGTATCCGGAGGCTGAGCAAGGTCAAGAATTTGATAACACCTACATCACGCCAATTGCTGATGCGGATTTACAAGACTATATTCTGACCTTTCCGGCCGATACCGGATTACCACCACTGTATGTGGTCTATAGTCATCAAGTGCGTCAACCGAATGGTCAGTTTGGTGCGAGCAAGCACCCGAAACCAAACCTTGACCGGACAACGTTGAGGGCTGATACCAAACGGCAGATTGAAGAAGAGGCCGAAAAGAATGCACAAGGTCAATTTATTGATGATAAAGGTAATGTGATTACGGACTGGCACTATGGACATCGATTTGGTGTTGAAAACAGACGTATTCTCTTAGCGGCTGACCAGATAGGTATGACGCAGGAAGAATTGAATGATTTTGTGAATTCACATCCTGACTATTTTCTGATTGAGGATGCCAAGACCAACCTTAGTCATGTCAATGAAAAACCGGGCAGTGATGATTTAAGAAAAATTCTCAGAGATATGAGAGCATTTTTGAAAAATAGGAAGACATAATGAGTTACGAATACGAATTATACGATGCTGTACTGGATGGCGAGCTTGATGAAGTCAAAGCGCTTATTGGTAAAGGTGCTGATATTCATGAAATCACAGAATCAGAGCACTGGACATACCTACATCACGTATTTATGTCTCCCTCTACAAAACTAGAGGAAAGAGCACCACTTGAATCGGTGCAGTTTCTGATTGACCAAGGGTTGGATGTCAACGCAATTGATAGCTATGGCTATACGCCACTGATTTATGCCGTTCGTCAACGCAACGTCGAGGGGATGCGGTTATTGTTAGAAAATGGAGCGGATAAGCTGATTGAGCACAGAGGAATAGATACTGTAAATGCTCTTCGAATGTCATTTAAAGGCAAACCATATTTATATGATGTCGTGAAACTATTGCTTGATTTTGGTGCTGATCCTGATTCTCGCCCAGAAGACGGAAAATCATTTCGGGAACTGGCAAATATGCTCGCTGATGTTGATCCAAAAATCATTGAATTAGTCAGTCATTACTAAATAGAACCCACCATCAATCAAGGTAGTGTTTAAAACGGAACCCATTCAGAGCCGCATGATGTTGTGGCTCTTTTTGTATCAGTCCTTTTCCTGCAAAATCAGGGCTTGCAAAGATAGTCAATATGTTTAAAAATCAAGCAAACCTTAAATTAGGCACTTCATTGTTGTTCATGTAAGTCTATGATTATTCAAAACAATTGCGTGTAGCAATGCGTGTCTAAAATTGGTTTTTTAACAAGCAAAAATTTAATTAATTTCAATAAAATCATTTGGTTATAAACAAAAATAAAAAATCGTCCATGATTTTTCACCCTGAGAGCATCGATCAATTGAGCTTTGTTGATTCAATGTTTCACTTTATTCAAATCAACCACCCACCAAAGAAAACCATTCAAGGAAGAATGGTTAGGCTTTTCCGGGCAGGACGCCCGTAAAAGTCGGTTCTGGACAACGCGTAACTCAGCCAAATAAAAAAGATTTTCTGGTGACTCTTGCATCTTGGCAAGAGTTACTGGCGCACAGAGCACCGATGCCTCTGAAATCGAAAAACTAAATTGTGCGTCATATCCCGTGGCCGGAGATATCTAAAAAACCGAACAACTCAACGCCAACACCAACCGAAAGCAGCGCTTTGAGAACTCAGGAAAAAACACCGAGATCCAACACCTCTAATCGCTTACAGTCACCACTGTACACCACACCATCGATGAATCCATCATGTAAGGAGCACAGATGAACGCCCAACAACTTCTCAGCTTTTTTGCCAAGCATTATGATTTTCAGCGAGCCAATCAGTATCTTGCCGATCCGGAGATCCGCGCCTTTGCGAAATCCTGGCTGACGGTCGAGTTGGGGCAAACGCTGCGACAATATCATCCGCATTCACAACTGACCTATACACCACGCTATACCGTCCACGATAACTACCTTCATTACCAAGAAAAGGATGATCAAGTTGACGTTTGTAGTAAACGGAGAGCCTCTTACGCTGATTTCGGTATCCGACAGGAACATAAATCCGTCTGGTATGAAGTGTTCTCAATGCATGAGCAACAGTTTCGTCACGCCCGTGAGCGGCAGAGAATGCATATGAATATGGCCCGAGTGATGGCTTTTCAGCACTATCTGAAAAGTGATCAGGTCTGTTTACTGAGTGTGTTGTGGGGGGCTTTTGATACCCAAGATGCCGCAATGCTGGCTGAATTTGATCATCCGTCCCGCTGTACATATGCGCTGGATTCTCAGCGCTCGGGGAGCGGCCAGATTTCGCGGTTATGTCAGATTGATAAGCAAGCGAAGCCAAGGCTGATTCTGACGGCCTATATGCCCAAGTGATATGCCAAGGTTATATGCCAAAGAAATATTCGTTCCCAAGTCATTATCGACTGAAGTGAGGTGAAGTGAGGTGAGATGAGGTGCGTCGCTTTAATCAAATTTCTTCGCGACTTCTGCCGCTTTATTCCCCAGTTCAGAAAAATTCGCAGTCCCTTTTTCCATCACTTGCTGAGCTTGTTCAATGACCTTGATATATTTTTCATCACCGGTCGCCAACAATTGTGACAGTGCCACCCCAATCGCAGTGGTACTGATCGTATTGAGGTTGCGGAGATTATCGACAGCATCCTGAACGGCAATCGCCGTTGACTGTGCAACGGACTGTTTCGCCTTGTCAGTGGTTGATCCTTTCGACATGGTTCCTCATCAAAGCATCACGCTGAATCAAGATAATGCGTCAAGCGGTGACTTTAATCGTCAGCGCTTAACCTTGCTGTAAAATCAGAGCACAAGCGGTGGATGTTGAAGCATTACTGATGGCTTGCATTCCCTGTTGAATTGTCACCGCATTTTGCATATGCAGTCCCATGGTGTCTGACATGGCTGATTCGGTCAGTTGATTGATCATCTCATCGACCTGTTCCAGATCGGTATTTTCTTGTTTTGCCATGATGCCTTCTCCGTGGATGAAAGGGGTGCCGTTGGTTGAAAGGGGATTCGCCATTCACAGCCCTTGGTTTGAATGGCTGCCCCTTTTTGTTAACCAATGCCAATCGCTAACCTTTTTCGACAATATCTTCAGCAGCACGACCCAATACCGCAGTACCGATAGCTGTCAGTGAGTTAATGCCTTGAACCGTTGCCGATTGCATCGTGATGCCAGCCTGTTGCTGTGCCGATGTGGCGTTATGATTGAGATTCGACATCGCCAGACTCATTGAGGTATAGAAGTTGCCCATCGCATTGGCTGGGGAACTCGCCAGTACCTGCGTATTGGTCTGAGTGATTGCATCTGTAATTTGTTCGTTGACTTTTTTAGACATAATTTCCTCGTTTATGCGTGCTGCTCAGGCAATACCTGCTGAAGTTGCTGATTGATTTTTTGCATTTCCTGCTCGATCTGGGTGTGAACATCTTCAAACATCTGATTCACTTCCTGATGAACCTTCTGAATACTTCCACCCATCTCCAATGCATCAAATTGATCCTGATTCTGGCGAACCATTTGCTGAATCTCTTGCATCTGGTTTTCCGTAGCTTGCTGAATCTGGTTCAGTCGTTGTTCGATATTGGTGGATGACGGTTGCTCACTCATTCTTGTATTTCCTCCGGCTGTTGTTTATTCCGTTTTAAAAACTTGAATAAGTTAAAACGCTTGGTTGGTTTGGTGTTTACCTCTGTATTGTCTGATTCGCTCGCATCCGGAGACAAACGATCCGATCCATCGACAAAAATCGCAGGCTCTGGTTCTGCCTTCGAATCTTTTCGGGGT
Organism: Vibrio spartinae; assembly: GCF_024347135.1. Taxonomy (NCBI): domain Bacteria; kingdom Pseudomonadati; phylum Pseudomonadota; class Gammaproteobacteria; order Vibrionales; family Vibrionaceae; genus Vibrio; species Vibrio spartinae. The sequence continues at coordinate 3,279,833 of NZ_AP024907.1, forward strand.
GACGCTGACATCTCGGGAGACTGCGTTTGCAGAAGCCGGGCGCAAGCGTTAGTCACCGACGCTGCGGTTGTCATTTGTGACTGTTGTTGATTGGTAATCGCGTTATACATCGACAGCCCTAACGTATCTGCCAATGTGGTTTCCAACAGGCTGGTCGGCTGGGCTGTATATACCTGCAATGTATTGAAATGTTCAATCGTCTGCTGAGGTAACTCTTGGCGCGATTCATTTTCATAGCGGGGATTCTGCTCTTGCATCATCGTCACTCCTTGATTGTTGCTTATGATCCTGATTTGCGATGAGGAAAATCAAAGACCATGACGTGGATTGAATCAGGATCTATCACTCATATCTCTTCTCTTGCATCTCTCTTCTCTTGCATCTCTCTTCCCTTGCATATCTATTCCCTGACGGAGCTTCGATGCGGGATCGCCGTATCAGTCGCAACGGTTATTTGGAAGAGTCGTACAGCACTGTGGCAATTTTTTCCCCGACGACGCCAAAGTTATCGGCACCATTGGTCACGACTTTTTGGGCCTGCTCAATGACATCGGCATACTTCAAGTCACCGGTTTCTAACATCTGACTCAATGCGGAACCGATTGCCGTGGTGCTGAGCGTGTTGAGGTTACGCAGGTTGTCTGTCGCATCCGATAATGCCAGTGCAGTCGATTGAGCAACCGACTGAAAAGCAGAATTGAACGCACTTTGATCCGGCTCAGGAGGGCGTACAGTGTCTTTCATCCTATGCTCCTTTTAAGTACCTTTGCCGGCTTATCCGGCAAAGGTAGTGAAAGCATGATTAATCTTTCTCAATAATGCCTTCAGCGCTACGTCCAACCACCGAACCACCGATAGACATCAATGAGTTGACACCTTGCACGGTGGCAGCCTGCATCGTAATTTGCGCTTGCTGCTGAGCAGCCGTTGCATTATGAGCAGCCGTTCCTAACGCTTGGCCGGTTGACATCAGTAAGTTACCCATTGCCATTGCTGGCGTTTCACCGACGACTTTAGTATTGACTTGTGTGACCGAGTCTGTTACTTGTTCATTCACTGGCATTGTGATTTCCTTTTACGAGTTAATTAATAAAATGGTGTCCTGCTCACGCCACAATTGGATTTGCACCACAATCGGATGTCAGACAGAACGCGTTAACACGCGCGAGTGTTAACCTTTTTCAATGATGCCTTCAGCACCCCGTCCGATAACGGAGGAACCGATGGCCATCAAAGAATTGACTCCCTGCACGGTCGCGGCCTGCATGGTAATCTGAGCCTGTTGCTGAGCCGCGGTTGCATTATGTGCTGCATTACTTAATGCATGGCTGGTTGACATCAGCAGGTTACCCATCGCCATCGCGGGAGTTTCCCCGACAACTTTTGTGTTCACCTGTGTTACTGAATCGGTGATTTGTTCATTCACTGGCATAATATTCTCCTACGTTCACTGAATTAGCTTTTCTTCTTACCACTTGGTTCTAGAATCAGCTCGACACTACGACCGACAATTGCACTACCGGTACTCAGCAATGAATTGACACCCTGTACTGTCGAGGTCTGGTGGACCAAAGTTCCCTGCTGGTTCGCACTTACACTGCTGTGCGCTGTCAGCCCCATCGCATGGCTCGTGGAAATCAGCAGATTCCCAATCGCCGCAGCCGGTGTACTGCCAACGGCTTCCGTGTTGACTTGGGTTACCGAATCAGTAACCGCATCATTTACTGGCATAGATATGCTCCTCTTGGTCATGAAAGATGACGATTCATCTTCCAAAGCCGGTTCAGGACGACGAACTTTTCAGTGCAATGGCGTAAATCAAACTCGAACTCAATGCACTGTTGGTGACAACTATCGTCTGTATTTGCTGCTGAACCTGAGTTGCATTCTCTGCGGCCCGGCCAAGTGAGGCAGCAACCAGATTCAATTGCGTGTTTCGTGAAACCTTGGGTGTCAATTCGCTTAACAACTTCTGAACATCAACTTCCATCTTCCGGCTCCCTGACGCCATCCTGTGACTGAGTTTCATATTAAAAGTAAGGCGATGGGATAACTTGGCTTAACAGATGAATAATCACGGCTTATTCAGCAATAACGCGGTGATTAATGGGCGATGACATATTCGTTTTCCCGGCGTTGCTCTTGCCGGTACTCTCTTGGCGTACAACCGGTATAACGTTTGAACATCTTTTCAAAATGGCTAAGGTCACCAAACCCGGCACTCATGCACACATCGGTAATTTTGATCAATGGATTGGTCATGATCAGACGCTGTGCTTCACGGATCCGAAGCTGACACAGCATCGTTTTGAATGACGTCCCTAGATGTTCACGGAATAAATATGATAAATGAGAGGCACTGGTATAACTGGCTGCGGCTATTTGGCTCAAAGAGATCTCTTCGTGGAAGTGCTCACTTAAAAACAGCAATGCTTTAGATAATGCAGGATGCAAGTTGGTCCATAATGTTTGATCATGACTGAGTAAATGCTCAATCAAATCTACTTTTGGTGTTGCTTTTTGACAGAGACCTAAACGCACCAGATCATCGGCAGTAATCTCAGTTTGATCCAATGAAGTAATTAACAACAATATATTTTGTAACTGACTAATATTGCCGGGCCACTCATATTCTGTCAGTTGTTCCTGAGCATCATCAGAAAATAAAACTTGTCGTTCAAATCGGCTCAAGATGTATTGAACATGCTGCTCTATGTCTTGTTTTCTCTCGCGTAGCGGTGGCAAGTGAAAATTAAACTGAGGGACTGAAGACCCTAATATCTTGGCAATAAATTGCTGTTCCGAAGGTAAGTTATAAAAAGGTTCAGTACAGGAGACAATTAAACGAATCTTATTTTTTCTTAATGCTTCTTGAAATGAATCTTGTGTTAATAAGAAAATTAATTCGTCTTTGAATGAGGGGTCTAACTTGTCAACTTCTTCCAGATAAATAGAGCCTTTCCCAACGTGATCAATACAATGATGCAGATAGTCGCGATAGGTTTGCGCATTATGCAGATTTGCGGGAATACAGATGAACGGCTCCCGGGAGCGAGCGCTGTGATAGTGAATATTACATGCCACATCTTTTTTTTCACACCCCTGATCACCAGATATAAAGACAGGAAAATCGACTTCCGAGGCAAAACGAATTTGTTGTTTAATCCGCTTCATCAAATTCGAATCACCAAGAATAGGATAGAAAAAACCGTTGTCGTGATTGAAAGTCTCTGAGGTTCGTGATGTAGATGAATCGTATAAGTGATGTGTCTTATTTATCATTGTTTAATTCCTTTTATTTACCATTGACGTCAACGTTTATGCTAAACGGGACAATCTGGTTAATATTGGAATTTACAATGATCTTTACGGTTTAAATGATGCTAATAATATTTGTACACATTACTTTTTTTCGCAAATAATTTTCACAAATAACATTTAAAATATGCAAATTTCTATCAAATCTGTGATTATTAATCATTTAGTAAATTTATCATTAACGATGAACCAATTAATTGAATCGTGCTAAACCCATTCAGTCGCTCAAGTCAATGCGATCAGTTTTCCTTTATGATATTGAATAAAAAGCAGCGCCTCTTTTGGTGTAACAAATGCAAATAACACCTCGAATCGATCATATTTTTAATCGTTTTGTTCCATCGTATTCATCGTTAACATTCATTTTATTTATAGAATTTTATCAGTGTATACTCGATTCTGGGCAGAAAAGGGCTTTTGTCATACATGAAGGAAGTCAGCATGTATGACAAAAGCTTTTTAAACATAATCATAGGACGGAGATTGGCTTTGACAAGTCAGGCTCAGACGCTGACTGAGATGGAAACGAGCAACCAAGCTCGACACTCAATGGGTCTGAAGATATTCAATCTCGCGAGGAAATCCCCAAACTCACTGACGTTATCAAACTGAATCAAAATATAATCTATTTGGCTCACGAGACAATACAGCGCTGTTCTGCCCGAATAAGACGCTGTCTCGTGAGCCATTCCCGATCAGTATCATGGTGAAGTCGGTGTATCACGCACCATCTCTATCACGGTGTTCCGGCACCCCTTCAAATTAAATCAGAAACCAAACCGCCACCTGCTCAGCTTCTGCTCACCTGCTATTTTGCAGCCGATGCAGCCACTGGGCTGGCAGCCTTCTCTTCACGGGGTTCACCGAAAAAGAAAGTCAGCCCGGCAGCAAGAACAATCCCGACAACCGAACCGGCAATCGCAGCCCAGACGGATGCATCCACCCCGGTTGGAGGAATATATTGCGGAAATGCCAGAATGCTGGGCAATGCAAATGAGAAAACTTTGGTCTGGTACAACCCAATAATCCCGCCACCGATCGCACCACCGAAACATCCGAAGATGAACGGCCGTTTACGCGGTAAAGTTACCCCATAAATCGCAGGTTCAGTAATGCCGAACAATCCGGTCGTAAACGCGGAACTGGCCAATGCTCTGGTTTTCGTATCCCGGGATCGGAGGAAGACGCCCAACGCTGCACCAGCTTGTGCCAATACAGCGGCCAGACAAAGCGGCCCAATGGTATCAGCCCCCAATATACTGAGGTTGTTGACCATGATCGGTACAAAGCCCCAGTGCAGGCCAAAAATCACAAAAACTTGCCAGAAAGCCCCAATCACGACCCCGGCAATCATCGGGCTGGCGCTGTAAATTGCCTCGAATCCGCTGGCCAATAAATGGCTGACCCATGTTGCAGCAGGACCAATAAGCAGAAAAGTCAAAGGCGTAGTAATCATGATACACAGCATAGGGGTAAATAGGTTTGTGACCGCGCTGGGGATGCGATTTTTCAAGAGTTTCTCGAGTTTACAACTCACAAACGCGGCAAAAATAATCGGCATCACTGAAGAAGCATAATTCATGAAGGTTACCGGAATACCGAGGAATTCTATGCCTGCGGCATCGGGTAATTGTTGGGCATGAAAGGCAGCGAGCATCGACGGGTGGACTAACGCGCCACCAATCGCCATCGTCACAAATGGATTGCCACCGAATTTCACACCGGAGGTATAACCAAGGGCTATCGGAAAAAAGAAAAACAGTGCATCGCTGGCTGCATTGAAGATTTGGTAAGTACCGCTCGTCGTCGTCAGGACCTCCAGCGCAACGCCCAATGCCAGCAGACCTTTCAGGATCCCCGAAGCCGCCATGATGCCCAGTAACGGTGTAAAGATACCGGAGACAATATCAATAAACGTACTCAGGAGACTCTGTTTTTCTGCCCCGTCGGCTCCGGACGTTTCTTCACGCTCAGCCGGCATAACCCCACCATGCTTCAGAAAAGACTGGATTGCGCTGAATACATCACCAACATGGTTACCAATCACCACCTGAAATTGACCGCCGCTTTCCACCACAGCAATCACTGCCGGATTGTCTTGCAACGACTCGCGGTTCGCTGCCGACACATTGACCAGTTTGAATCTCAACCGAGTCGCACAGTGGACCAGACTGTTAATATTCGCAGCCCCACCGACCGCCTCAACGATCTCGGAAGCAAGTTTCTCATAAGCCATAAAGTAAGCCTCATATTATTTATTCACATACCGAGGAGCAAAAAAAAACCTGAAAGCGTTGGTTCATATTTCAATGAACCAACGCTTTCAGGTTTTGCCCGCTTTCACGGTAACAATCCAATATGAGTACGTTTTACCCTCTATTATTCAATCAAACAATGAAGAACAATTGCGACTGTGATACGGATCAGGTAAAGGATACTCTCACAGCAATGCGGTGACAGACTCAGGGGAAATCATGATTCGAATCGCGACTGATGACGAAGAAATCAGTAATTCTGAACCATTGATTGCCTGATAAATAGACTCACCACTGGGGTAAAGCCGTACCAAAGGGACATTCGTTATGACACATTTTTAACCTCAATCATGTTGCTGTCTGTCTGAGCTGCGTTATCGATTAATCCATCAATTTTTCTCATTTTTTCGAGCTGATCCTGAAGTTTCAATGAAAGATCACTCAGCTCCGCAGCAGAGAGGGAAGTCTCTTCCGCAGATGTTGCCGTTGAATGAACCACCCCATCAATATCTGACATCCCCTGATTGACCTGACTCAATCCGGTCACCTGACTTTGCGATGCACTATCTATTTCTTCGATGGTATGAGTGATCGTTGCCACGTGCTTAACAATCTCGCTCAATGCAGTCACACATTTTTGTGATATGGCATTCCCCTTCTCGACATTTCCTACTGATACCTGAATATACTGTGCTGACTCGCTAGCCGCTGTTGAACTGCGCTCAGCAAGTTTTCTGACTTCATCGGCTACCACAGCGAAACCGCGCCCCATTTCCCCGGCCCGGGCTGCCTCAATAGAAGCATTCAGGGCCAATAAATTAGTCTGAGATGCAATATCATCAATGACATTAATAATCTCACTAATCGCCTCGCTTGAACGATTAATTTCCTGCATCGCTTGCTCAAGTTCTCTGATTTCATCGGAGGCCATGGTCGCCGCTTGCTGTGCCTCAGACGAGATGTCACTGGCCCTTGATGCACGCTCGGCATTGTCATTGGCCTGAGTAAGAATCTCATTCAGTGAGCTACCGATTTGGGTAATAGAGGCCGCTTGCTGAGTTGACCCGACTGTCAGAGCCTGGCTGGCATCACTTAGGTTGTTTGCCCCTGCTGTCAGGTTTTCACTGATGGCATCCACATCTTTGTACACGGCTTTTAGTGCAACCTTTTCTGATATTTCCTGTACATATTCAACATGGCCGATCTTGTTGTCATCTAATCCACTGATGTAAAAAGTGTCTACACGAAAATTCTTTCCCCATTGGTAAAAGGAAGTGGTCTGTTTACCATTTCTTAAACAGTTCACACCACAGTCCTCCGTGTTACAGATATTTGCCCCCCAATTTGAACAGTGCATTCCGAGTACATCCTCACGTTTTACGCCCAATGGATCGGTAGCCGCTCGATTGACAAACGTCCACTTCATATCCATGTCAGTGACAGAGAGTGGATTAGGGATAGTATCCAGAATCTGTTCATAAAAGTTGAATTTCTCTCTTGCCAAACGTTCCATCTTTATCAGGCAACCGAACACCCCCGCCATCGCTACAACCAAAATCAGCAGATTTGTGTTTTCTATCGCGAATAGTAAGGCAACGACTATCGATACAGTATTGATACCCAATGCCAGACGGTAATACTTTTTCATATGCTTTCCTCTATCGCCCACTTCTCAAAATAATTATCCGTTTAAATTGTAGGCTAAAAATCACTGGAAACAGATACGTACACATGACATTCATAGCCGTGGTCACAAGTTCAATATCAAGCCCCCCAGTTTTAACGGGGAGAGTAACAGTTTTAGATATGCATAGAGATGAATTAACTTCGAGTTGGCAAAGGCCGTGTGTGAATCCGCGACTTTACTGCCTGATAGGATGATACGACACTTCCCTTAATTTCATCGCTTCCTTGCAGACATTCTCAACTTGTTCTCGCAGCCAAATATTCGCGGAATCTAATTGCAGTCGAGGATGCCACATCATAGAAACCGTAATGTCGTCAGTCTGAACAGGCAGTTCGAATGCCCATAGGTTTGAGTGGTCACAATTCAATTGCTCATTTAGCAAAAAAGAAGCAGGCACTAAAGCAATTAAGTCTGAACACCTGGCGACCTCAAGTGCAGCGGGGAAGCTGGGTACTGTGGCCGCGATATGTCGTGTGACACCTTGTGATTCGAGTTGTTCATCGATGGGGCCTGAAAAATCACCTCTTCGGGAAGCGATAATATGACTAAATTGACAGTACTGCTGAATCGTGACTGATTCACACTGGTCAAGTGGATGTCCTTTTCTGACCACGCTGACAAATCGATCATAAAACAAAGCCTTGATTCGGATTTCTGGCCCCATATTTTTGAGCACGCCAATTTCTAAATCAACGTTTCCTTCTCTGAGAGACTCGGGACTTTTCTGAGGTTTAGGCATAAACCGCAAACGCACCCTCGGCGCATATTTAGCAAAATGAATAATGAGTTGTGATGCAAAGGTTTCAATAAATCCATCGTTTGCCCGAATAGTAAAGGTTCGCTCAAGGGCGGATAAATCAAGCGGACGGATATTGGGTTGCAGGATATCTAATACTTCGAACACCGTATGTCGTGTTCGCGCTTTGATCGATTCGGCATAAGGGGTGAGCACCATGTTTCGCCCGGCACGAACCAGTAATTGGTCACCCGTGATTAAACGTAAACGGGCCAATGTTCGGCTGGTCGCTGAGGTACTTAAACCTAAACGGTTCGCTGCTATCGCAACACTTTTCTCCGTCAGTAAAACATCGAGCGCCTTTAGCAAGTTCATATCAGGCATCATTATCGTTTTCCCCTGCGTTTCCATCACACATCAACACACATGGCGTTTCATGCAACTATAAAATGATATTGGTGCGTCTTCCGCCATGTATGCTAGCAAATTATACTCAGTTCGTTCAAACAAAAGGGGGAAATAATAGATGACACTATTTATGAGTGAGCCTGGTGACAACGGGTTACCAGGAAAACAACGATTATTTGCAATGCTGGCTGTCATGGTCACAACGGCGATGAATGTGTTCGACGGCTCCATGATTAATATCGCATTGCCTCAGATGGCGAAATCACTCGGCGTTAGTGCATCGGACGCAGTTTGGGTTGCCAATGGTTACTTACTTGCTGTCGCGATGTCACTGGCTATTTTTTCTGCATTAGCAACACGTATAGGTTTTCGTAAACAGTTCATTTGCGGTTTGATTGTTTTTACGCTGTCCTCTGCCGGATGTGCTTTATCATCGTCATTATCACAACTGGTTGTGATGCGTTATATTCAAGGGATCGGTGGTGCTGCAACGCTCAGCATTGCTCCGGCACTCCTGAGAACCATTTTCCCAAGTCGTTTACTCGGACGAATCTTAGGTCTTAACGCACTACTCATTGCGACATGTACAGCAATCGCACCACTCATCAGCGGCACTTTATTGGTGACGTTAAACTGGTCGTGGTTGTTTATGATTAATGTTCCGTTAGGCATTGTGGCGATTGCTTTTGCGAAGCAATTTCTTCCCAAGCCAGAACAGCTTGATACGCGTCCATTAGATAAAATAGGCTCTCTATTATCTGTGATTATGTTGGGTAGCACTATTTTGTGTGCGAATGCGTTTTCTAAACATGGCTCTGGTTATCACGAACAACAGGCATTCTTGTATGCAATAACCGCGCTGGTGAGTGGTGTCGCATTTATTTTTCATCAGAGAAAATCCACTGCTCCTTTATTTCCGTTAGACATGTTTTCCAACCAACGTTTCTCTTTATCGGCGATGACATCTTTCGTGTCGTTTATCGCGCAGGGGATTACTTTCATCGCACTGCCATTTTTATATGAAAGTGTTTATGGCTATAGTCCACTGACTTCAGCACTCCTTTTTCTTCCGTGGCCGGTCGGTATTATGTTGACTGCACCTCATGCCGGAAGATTGGCAGATAAGAAAAGTCCGCCCATAATTTCAACATTCGGACTGATCGTCTTTGGTGTCGGATTACTGTTATTAATTGGCCTGCCATCAACACCGTCAGTTTTAGATATCATCTGGAGAAGCTTAGTTTGTGGTGTGGGTTTTGGCTTATTTCAGAGCCCGAATAACCGTGAAATGATGGCAAATGTGGACGAGAAGTATAGTAGTTTTGCTTCTGGCGTATTAGCGATGATGAGGACATTTGGTCAATGTCTTGGTACTGCGATTATAGGTATCATGCTCTCTCAGGCTGATTTCGTGAATTCAGAACAAACACCGTTCTCTGCTGCAAATGCAGTCCATTTGGGATTATGGTTTGCTTCCGGTGCCGTACTTTTAGCGAGTCTACTGAGTGTCAGTCGACTGAAAAGAGCCGCATCAACATGAGTTGTCCCGCGATTCTGTTCATATTACCAAGCATATCGACAAGGCGACGCCACTTTTGGCAACCGCATTTGCCAGACAGGAATACTTGGAAGGAAGTATCGATTTCTACCGAACCAACGAGAAGGGCTACAACGAAAAATTCTATTCGATTGCCTTACAAAAAGCCGTTATTTCCGGGATCAATTCGGATTCACCTCATGCAGTTCTGGCACATGACCAAGAGATGCTTAGTATTTTCTGGGTAAGAGAGAAAATGGCGAAAACGCATTCTTAAATCGGGCATTTGTCCCCGCAAATTATAAGCAGAACCGGTATACCGCTTACTGGATACCTAGTTATCCAAATATTTCAGCCAGTTACTTACCATCTAGTTTAGATGCCTTTATCTTCACCCGATTCGGGGAAAGGTCTATACCGGGCCGTTCTAAACTAATATCTCGAACCAGCCGTGAAACACGAGAGTGACGGGAATCCATTAAGCTTCGAGCTGCCAATTAAAAACAAATAGCATATTCAAAAAGCGCCTTAGGGCGCTTTTTTTTTGTTTAGGAACAGGCGACTTTTTTCAATGAAATTGCTACCGAACTGGGCCAAGGTCATCCCGTCCTAGCTGACCTAAGTTGCTATGGTCTCTCAGTGAACCAGAAGCTCGGTTGCTCTGACACGAAGCTGGACACAAACGAGCTAGAGATTCTGCTCTAACTCGAGTGGTTTGGATTAAATAAAATATTGAAAATTGAGTTGACAAAAAGCAAAGCCTGACATTTGCCGATCTTCTTGTATAAGTTAACCAAATTTTTGTTCATTCAGGCGAATGGCAAAGTCCGTCAAGAAGTCCGTTAGCATGTTGCTCTCGATAATATTAACGTTGTTATCAAGTAACAATTCAGTGAGCGATGCTAGGTAACTGTTAGTGATAGGCTCATAATCGTAATCCCAATTTAGAAGTTGCGAATAGACGCTGTTCGAGGTGAGGTGGGTTTGCAACACATAGAGCTGGGCTTTAGTCTTCGGCTCGGTTCTCTGTTCTACGTATTGCTTTATTTTTTTGTAGTAGTTGGCGTTCAACGACTTTTCGTTGTGCCAGCAGGACGTTAGGCACCCGCTTTTGGGCCAAAATACTGGGTATTTTTCTACGACGGATGGCTGCAGATCTAGAACGATGAGCAGTTGCTGCTGCTGTTTTAGATATTGGTCTAGTGGCGTCCTGTCGAGCGGTGCATTGGCATCAAAAGGTACTATCTTTTCAGGTAAGAAGTGGTTAACTAGCGTCTGAAAATCTTCGAGGTCCGTATTGGCGTTTAATTGGCTGTGAGATAACCCAAGAATACAGAACTCCTGAGTTTTTGCTTCGTCGTGGTTATCAATATGCCCGAGCTCGACTCTATTTTCTTCAATGATCAGGGGCTGATACCAAATATTAGCGAGTAAATCAGCGTCTGATTCGAAGGAGAGCAGCGACCGACTCTTGGTGTGATAAAACAACGCTGATGCTTCAGCATTCCATGAAGGGTAATCGTTGCCGAAGTCTGTTTTTGTACAGTCGATCAAGGCTCCTTTAGCGTCGATATGTACTACGGCATAGCTTCGATTCGTATAGGTTGGCTTGTGGTTCTTCACGCTGAGTGCGATCTGAAGGGTACCGTCTTTTTCTTCCATTAGTACCGCACTGATAGCGCTTCCTGAGACACATAAAGAGACTGGCGTCGTAAAGATGACCTCGCCATTGTTGTAGGACGCTTCGGTGAACACAGCGATACCCTCGCTGTCAGTATAAAATACCAAGCTTCGGTTCAAACGCGGCACAGCTACTTGTGTAGGGAAGCTGCCTGTGACAGAACACGAAGGTGTTGATACTTTTTTAGCCAAACTAAGTGTCTCTAAGCGCGTATACTCGTTGGTGGGAGAGAGTACTAGATACCATAGTGTATCGTTATTTTGCGATTTATGAACTTCTAGAAAGCAAGGTAGTTCTCCCTCTGTTATCTGGCCAATCGACGGTTGCTGGCCTGTTGTGTATTTTTCTTGGTTGCTCAGGTTAAACGTGGGATCACCATTGATGATGCTGCCCAGTGTGTAATATAAATCATCGTAGTTTTGTGACTGGTGTACCTCCACAATGAGCCCGCCTGGTGTCACTGTCGCGTCGGGCGTGATGCCAAAATTATAGGGTTGCGGTTTTTGCCACTTTATTTTTTGGTTTTCATCGTTGAAGGAGCCTATTACATAGAAAAGACGTGTGGAAAATACAGATTTACCTGAATCATTCGTTGAATCATTGGAAAGTTCAGTGACCCGCTCACTGTGGTAAATTACCGCAAAACGGTTGCCCGCTAATGGGATAACATTGGGTGAAGAACCAAAATCTACGAGTGTATTGTAACCATCGAAGTAGTCTTTGAATTGGCGTAATATGGTGTTGTAGCTGGCACCAAAGCTCGCTTGGTGGGAACCATGATATTCAACCAACTGGTTCTGGTTGTCTTCGTTCACGGTGGGCCGTGAATCAAAGTACCGAATACCATTCATTAATTGAGCGTAAAATGTTGTATTTTGCGTTACATACTTGCCCGTATTCCCTGTAAAAAACGAGTAGGACGCTGGGTGATGCACCCCGGGTAGTGCGATGTGAGTTAGGGGGGAGTCCTTTATGAGCGCGTTCAGTGATTGCATCCAACTGTCGCTCGAAATGTTAGCGTTAGACATGACGAAGTCCTTCCATTAGTATTGCATCAACCGCTGCACCATCAAAATCTAGGAGCAACGGTTATGATTGGAAATGTGAATGAGGGGCTTGGTAATTTAGGGCGTACATACAAGCGATTTGCTTGCACCTCTCAACCAAGCCATTTGATGGTTCGGTTGAGTTATTCTAATTTACCTAAGTGATAATATAGGTTGTTATTGCCTCCGCCATTGTGCATTTCGACTGTGTTTCCGTTTGGCATGATGGCCAGCGCAGGTCGATCGCCTGTATCGAATTTGATTCCTTTAGTGCCTACCCAAGTGAGCCGTCCGTCAATCACTTTACCTACCAGATAGTAGAGATTGTTCGAGCCACCATTGTTAATTTGCAACAGCGTGTTTTCTCCAACGCTAGCGATCAGTGCCGTGCCGTCCGGTATCGGTTTGATGTTGTCGAATGCATCGATATCAAACACATAGTGTTTTGAAGCACCTTCGCTACTGAAAGTGTAGGGATCTATAGTCAAAATGTTGTAACCACGGCCCAGATAGTCAATGTTTTTCAACATGTGGATATCGTTTGTTTCTGCGTCCTGATTGATACTCATATTTTCACCTTTATGTTTGCTAGCCCAGACTTGAACTGACAACTAGCCATATTTCGGAGCTAGTACCAGATTAGATTTGAGCTTAATTCTGATCCGCCCAAATCTGCCATCCACCGTTCAATGTCGCCATTGGTATTCTTCAGTGGTACGCCTTGATAAGCAACTAAGCACACAATAGCACAGGTTAAATTAGAATTCAGGACAACCGCATGAGCGTTTGTTTTTGTCACATTGAAATGGTCAATATGCATATTTGGCTCTCCCAAAAGCGAGTACAAGATCACAAATAAATGGATCGTAAAATCGTTCATTTTTGCTCAATAAATGTTCATGAACTAGCTCTGAGTTCCTAGTCTAGAAACAAATTTCAGTGGAACTGGAAAACAGGCTTTTGCATATTTGGTTTTCCAAACAGAACCACTAACTAAAGTTATGGTAAGCGACTCGCCATCAAACACGTTTGGAGGCATTTCTGAGCAAGGAAGCGCCAACTGTCACGGTTCTAGAAATCAACACGTTAGAGTATCCACCGTAATATGAGAGTTTCGGATGAAAAAAGTATCTGGAAAACTAAAGCGTTTATTAAGCTTGTAGTTACGTGAGGCGCACCCAACCATGATTAGGCATACTTACATGGGCTTCGGGGGTTGATCCAATTTTGACGGTTATTTCATCGATTGAAAACGCGTCAGGGAATGAACTCCCCGTAACCGTCTCAATGTACCTTATTAGCATCGCTAATGTTACTTTCTTTAAGATCATGTAGTCTGAGTTATATTCATACTGCTTAGAAACAGGTTTAGCCTCTGTAGGCAAAGTCTTAGGCAAGCCAGCAAAAGTTTTTCCATCCATGTTTTGAGAGAAAGCTTCACACGCCAACAAACCCACAATCCTATGCAAAACCGTTTATCTCTTTCACTCAATAACGACGACTCACTCGCCCCCCCCAGAGAAGTGGCAGAACACCAATGGAAACATTGCTTGACGGGAAAATCGATTTGGGTAGAAAAGAATCTAACTCAAATCTAGACTGACAGTCACCGATTGAAAAACAGATAACTGGCAGATATAGTCTGGACTAGTACAGATGAATTACTCGCGCATCTGGTATTAAGTTGGGTTCTTAATACCAGATGCCTAAGCGATACAACTACGATTTACGATTGCCCCTATTTCAGCTACTTCAAGTTTATCTATTGGCCAGTGGATTGTGAATAGGTGGCCGCTGATGTTTTTCCAACCAACTCTCGCAGTTATTATTGCCAGTCTCTTTTTTTAGCTCTTTAACTATTTCCTTTTTACCATCATTGTCACTTTTGATGTAGGAATCGAAATAAGTCTTTAGTGGCTTCGTTGCCGTTTTCAAATTACCACCATCAGGAAAAACCCAAGCACCTGAACCTGCAAAACTATCATTTTGTCTGCGGGCAACTTTGGTTTGCTCTTGGTTCAGTCGGGTATAGACCTTAAATGTATCATCAGTCGCCCATGCATCTGCCCAATTGAGTATATCATTTTGGGCTTTTTTGCTCGGTATTGAGTAAGGACAGACGTGTTCAACAAGAGCTTTCCAAGTATTGAAGTCTGACTTTTTACCAATTTCTTCTAATAATTGCTTCAGTTTTTTAGCATATTGATAAGCCTCAATCAAAGCCTCTTCTTTTTCCCAACCCCCATCATCCATAGGGTCATCGATTCTTCGTGTATTCATAGGACCTGGAATGACATTTCCCTTAGCCCATAAAATAGTTTTCATCAGTTCGGCACAATTTTCCTTGTCATTAGGATTAGAGCCTTGGTCGATGGTTTCAAAATCTATAGCGTATTTGGTTGCATCTTTGAGATGTTTGTCCGTTGCATTCATGATAGCATTAGTTCGCAATTCAATAATTTTGTTTTGAGGCATGATGTGATGGTCTGTTACAACACTCAGTTGTAACAACCCTTTGCGTTTGGCGGCGGTGATAGCTTCTTCTCCCCATTCGCGCCAATTCTTTGGTGTAGCTTTTTCTGCAATCAATACACCTTTATCAAACGGCATAGTAGCCTCCAGTTTGCTGTAATAAGAATCAACACTTTAAGTGTTTTGTTAAGCCCTTAATTGGTCAAATAGATGATAATTTAAGACAAAAGGGCGCAGTTACTATTTCAACCACCTTAAGGGACACACACGCCTTACTATCATGGTAGCTTACGGGGACAGACACTTTTCCCCAAAGAAGAAATACGTATGCGCGGTTATAGTAATAAGAACGGAAAGTGGTCTAGTCTAATAACGTAGAAAGGGGCATTTTCAATTTAGAATGGCAGTGAATCGCTGCCATTTCAGGATGATACTTTATTACTCAGTATGAGATGTCGAAGGACATTAAAGTTTGAAACTTTTCTATCCTGTAAGGTTTAATACCAAGTAGCTCTAGATACAAAAAGTGACAATAAAGTTTGAAACTAAATTGATCAATAACCTTCTGTACAACAGAATTATGACAGTAAAGTTTGAAACTTTTTGAGCGTTACAAGAGACAGTCCTTTCTAGGCATTTAGTTGTTGGTCAACCCGAGTCTCGCTTAGCAAACTTTTGGATAAAGCGGAATGATGGGGGCTCGTTTCAGTTAGTGTAAGTGCTGCTTTTAATTAAATAAAAGAGCTCCTCTCTTACCTCAAGAGCCCAAAATGCTTAATCGACTTTTAGTACTTATTGTACAGCTTCATGTGACCTGTCTTGTCAAAAGACACCACATTAAAGCCTTTGTACTCTTGCCCTGGTCGTGCCATTCCCGGCGAATGCTGCGGCATACCAGGAGCCGCAATTCCTGAAATATTTTCAAGTCTCTCCTCAAGCAAACGTTTGATATCAGACTCAGGAACATGCCCTTCAATCATATAGCCACCAATGACAGCTGTATGGCAGGACATCAGTTGATTAGGCATACCAAACTCTTGTTTGACATCACTCCAATCACGAGCATGGTTAACATTCACTTCATAGCCTTTCTTCTCCATAATTGCAGCCCATTCCTTGCAGCAACCACAAGTAGGCGATTTATAAAGCTCAATAACAGGCTTAGCAAAGACGTTAAAACTCAAAATCAAAGATGAAAGTGCAATAAGTCTCAAATTTTTACTCATAAAGTTACCTAACCAAAATCTATTTTACGTTAATACTGACGGCTTCATCGCCATAACTCAGCTCATATACTCCCTTTTCAGGAAGCCACTCAAAGTACTGAGTTTCATACGGCTCTACACGCAGTGTTAAATGTTTACCAGCCAAAGGGGAGAGATCAATTGACATCGACTCAAACATTTTATTTAGTACCACCAACTGACTCTTCTTGCCGCTATCTATAGAAACTGAGAGTAGCGCCCCCTTGGTACCTTCATACATCCAATCCACTAATTGAAACGTTCCAAGATACTCCATGTATTCTGCTAGATTTATCTTATCTTGTTCACTTAGTGCGTCGCCTAAAAGCTTCATTGTTTGTTCATGCTCTAGGCTGTATTTCAGGTCATTTAAGGAGTTACCTCTGATATTCCCACCAACGTTACCTCCCCCTTGACCATAAAGCCCATGACACGCAATACATCCATATCCCCCTACAGTACGAAAAGTCGACTCACCGGCTGAAATTGAGCCTTCCGACGCATAGGAGAATAAGCTCACACTAAACATCCCCACTAGCATGAATGAACGCTTTAACATCATCAGATTCCTTTATAGCGCCTATAAACTCACTTTTTTAATCATGCCTGCTTCTGCATGCCCTGGAATATTGCATGCAAATTCAACCTTGCTATCCCCGTGGAAGTGCCAAAACAACTGCTTAGCTTTACCCGGTTTTACTGTAACTGCATTCCCAGAATCATGCATATGATGAGGCATTTTCTTCATCATTTCTCGATGTTCAAGTTGCTCTTTCGCTGAACCAATAGTGAACTCGTGATCAATCTTGCCAGCATTCATAACCACAAATTGAACGACATCATTCGGTTCAATTTGTACTTCTTTTTTGAACTTGATTGTCATGTCATCTGCCAACACAACATGGACCACTTTATCTGGCTTTGCACCTGTTGCTGGCATGCCAACATCAGACATGCCTTCCATCGACATCATTGAATGATCCATTTTGCTATGGTCCATATCGCCATGATTCATATTACTGTGGTCCATGCTCTCACGGTTCATAGAACCGTGGTCCATCTTTGAATGATCCATCTCTGCCATAGCTGACGCTGCTGTCATTGAAAGTAATACGGCTAGTAGTGTCTTTTTCATGGTTATATTCCTTACTATTTCATTAATAAGTTTACGGGCTAAGTTCGTTCTTAGCCCGTATGTGTATTTAGTGGTGTTTGAGTTCGCGTATTTTCCAAACCTTGAAAATCGCAGGAATAACGAGAAGTGTTAGTAACAGAGCTGAGGCCATGCCACCAATCATCGGTGCTGCGATACGCTGCATTACCTCAGAGCCAGTGCCCTCACCGTACATGATTGGGATAAGACCGATGATCACCGTAAGTACCGTCATCATTACCGGACGAACACGTAATCCAGCTCCCTCTCGAATCGAGCTACTCAAATCATCTACATTCAGTGATTTGCTCTGTTCTTGGGCATCCAGTTTGGTGTAGTGCCATGCTTGGTTGAGATACACCAACATGATGACTCCGATCTCGACGGCAACCCCAGCCAAAGCAATAAAGCCAACGCCCACCGCGATAGAGAAATTGTAGCCAAGGTAATACATCAACCACAGCCCCCCAACCATGGCTAACGGTAGAGTTAGCATGATGATCATCACTTCACCAATACGGCGGAAACTCAAGTAAAGCAAAAGCATAATGATGGCAATCGTAATAGGCACCACGACAACTAAGCGCTCTTTCGCTCGCTCCATGTACTCATATTGGCCTGACCAAGCAAGTGAATAGCCAGCTGGCATATCAAGTTGTTTTGCAACCGCCTGCTTTGCCTCTTCAACGTAAGAGCCTAAGTCTCTGCCATCAATATCAACAAACACCCAACCATTTGGACGAGCATTCTCTGTTTTAATCATTGGTGGACCATCTTCATAGCGAATATCGGCAACATCAACTAAAGCAATTCTAGCGCCACTTGGGGTAACCAATGGTAATTGCTGTAGCTTAACGACTGAATCACGATAGCCTTGAGGGTAGCGAACATTAATTGGGTAACGCTCGAGGCCTTCAATCGTTTCACCAATGTTCATGCCACCTACTGCGGTAGAAACAACTTGTTGGATCTCCTTAATGCTAAGAGCGTAGCGAGCTGCAGCTTTGCGATTGATATCAATAGTCACATAGCGACCACCTGCAACACGCTCTGCATATACAGATGCAGTGCCTGTAATGTTGTTTAGGATAGGTTCAAGTTGAGCACCTATTTTCTCAATTTCAGCTAAATCACTTCCAGCTATTTTTATTCCAATTGGAGTTTTGATACCGGTTGCCAACATATCGATGCGCGTCTTTATAGGCATCACCCATGCGTTAGTTAAACCAGGAAATTGAATCAAGTCATCAAACTCTTTTCGTAGCGACTCAGTTGTCACGCCCTCACGCCACTGATCACGCGGTTTAAGCTGAATAACGGTTTCAATCATAGTTAAGGGAGCAGGGTCTGTCGCAGTGTCAGCACGACCGACTTTACCCCATGTTGTCTGTACTTCGGGTACCGTCTTAATTAGCTTGTTTGTCTGCTGAACCAACTCTCGCGCTTTACCAATAGAAATACCTGGATAGGTGGTTGGCATATACATCAAGTCACCCTCATCAAGAGGAGGAATGAACTCACTACCGAGCTTCATTGTTGGATAATAAGCAGACCCCATAAGAGCAATAGCCAATACAATCATGCTTTTCGGGTGCTTGAGACTAATATTCAGTAAGGGCTTGTAAAGGGCAATTAGACCTTTATTAATAGGGTTCTTGTTCTCTGGTAATATTTTACCGCGAACAAGATATCCCATGAGCACCGGCACTAACGTAATAGCAAGGCCGGCTGCTGCCGCCATTGCATAAGTTTTAGTAAAGGCGAGTGGCGAGAACATCTTGCCTTCTTGACCTTCCAATGCGAATACAGGAACAAAACTTAGCGTGATGATCAGTAGCGAGAAGAACAGCGGTGCACCAACCTCTTGCGCCGCATCACCAATCACTTGCCATCGGTTTTTGTCAGTCAATGGAGTCCGTTCAATGTGCTTATGTACGTTTTCTATCATAACGATAGCACCGTCTACCATTGCACCTATCGCGATTGCAATCCCTCCTAGCGACATGATATTGGCGTTGATACCTTGCCAATGCATGACAATAAAGGCTCCTAAAATACCGACAGGGAGACTCAATGCGATAACGAGCGAAGACCGAATATGGAATAGGAACAACGCACATACAATAGCGACAACAATGAACTCTTCTGCAAGCTTTTTCCAAAGGTTCTCAACCGCTGCATTGATTAACGTAGAACGATCGTAAGTAGCCACTATCTCAACACCATCAGGCAAGCTACCCTGAAGCTCGTTTAGCTTATCCTTAACATTATTGATCACTTCGCTCGCGTTTTCTCCAAAACGCATGACAATTACGCCACCTACGGCTTCGCCCTCTCCATTTAATTCAGAGATTCCTCGTCTCATCTGTGGTCCGAGGTCAATATCAGCAACGTCACCTAATAATAGGGGGGTTCCTTTTTTGCTTACCTTGAGTGGAAGCGCTTTAATGTCATCAATACTAGACAAGTAACCAGTGGTTCGAACCATGTGCTCAGCTTCTGCAACTTCTACTACGGACGCACCACTCTCTTGGTTACCATCTTGAATAGCCATATTAACTTGTTGTAACGTGAGGTCGTATGCACGCAATTTAGCCGGATCAATTTGCACTTGATATTGTTTAACCATACCGCCAACAGTCGCAATCTCAGACACCCCATCAACTGTTTGTAACTCATATTTCAAGAACCAATCTTGTAAGCTACGCAATTCGGCTAAATCATGCTGTCCGGTTTTGTCTTGCAATACATAACTATAAATCCAGCCCACACCTGTCGCATCCGGACCAAGGGTTGGCTTAGCGCTTGGGGGAAGGTTTGGAGCTACTTGACTTAAATATTCGAGCACTCGAGAGCGAGCCCAATACATGTCAGTATCATCATTAAAAATGATATACACGTAGGAATCACCGAAGAACGAATATCCACGAACAGTTTCTGCACCAGGAACGGCAAGCATAGCCGTTGTAAGCGGATACGTGACTTGATCTTCCACCACTTGGGGTGCCTGACCCGGGTAACTTGTTTTTATGATAACTTGTACGTCTGATAAATCAGGTAAGGCATCTACAGGAGTGTTTTTTACGCTATAAAGCCCACCAAATACGAGGGCAAAAGTGGCTACCAACACTAAGAAGCGATTGTTGATAGACCAGCGAATAATGGCACCTATCATTACTTATCCTCACTTGGGTTCTACCCATATTTTACGGACACATCTATAAAGAGGCATACTATGCCTAAAAGGAGTGTCTATGACCAAGCGAAGAAAATATTCTGCAGAATTCAAACGCGAAGCCGTTGCGCTGACTCAGCAACCGGGTGTGAGTTGTCGTCAGATAGCATTAGATATCGGCATCAATCCTAACTTATTAAACCGTTGGAAACGAGAGGCGGAGCAGTCACAAGATAAAGCATTTCAAGGCAGTGGCTCTCCTCGTGATGAAGAAATGGCGAGGCTAAAACGCGAATTAGCGAAAGTGAAAAAGGAACGAGATTTTTTGCGAGAAGCGGCAACGTTCTTCGCCAAAGAGTTACCGTAAGGTATCTTGCGATATCGCGTTGCCGCGATGTGTTTTCTATTCGCCTCATGTGCCGTTGTTTGCGCGTCTCTCCTAGTGGTTATTACGCTTGGGTGGAACGTCAGCCAAGTGCGCGTGCTCTTGCTAACGCAACGTTATTAAAACGAATGCGCGAGATCCATGATGATAGCGGTGGTATTATCGGCGCACCACGTATGCACGAAGATCTGCAAGCCGAAGGGTTGCAAGCGAGCTTAAATCGTGTCGCCAGGCTGATGTCAGCGAATGGACTTTATGGCAGGCCGCGTAAAAAAGGTCGAGGGGCAAAGCGACAGTCCGCACGTCCTGACGGTTTAAAGAATCATCTTGAGCGGGACTTTCATGCTTTGGAGCCGGAAACCAAATGGGTCACAGACATTACAGAAATTGGGACACTTGAAGGGAAGCTTTATCTGTGTGTGGTGCTTGACCTGTTTAACAAGCTCATCGTTGGCTGGTCGATGCATCATCGACAAGACCGTCATATGGTGATTCGAGCCGTCGAAATGGCGGTTTGGCAGCGACAGGAAAGACATCATGTTATCTTACATTCAGATCGTGGCACACAATTTACCAGCGGAGATTATCAGCGCTTTCTCAAGCAAAAGAACCTAACCAGCAGCATGAGTGCTGTAGGCCATTGTGCAGATAACGCGGCTTGTGAAGGGTTCTTCGGTGTGATGAAACGGGAACGAATCAATTATCGACAATACCGGACAAGAAATGAAGCCAGAGCAGATATTTTTGATTATATCGAACGGTTCCATAATCCAAGAATGCGACGTAGACTGGCGAATCAAGACAGCAAGTTTACGTCTTTACTAAACCGTCCGTGAAAACGGGGTAGAACCCCTTTTAACTAACTCTTTGAGAAGATAATCGGATCCTTGTTTCTCAACTAGAAACCGAACTTTGTCACCCTCCTGAAAACCTGAGAGTTCAAAGTCACCACCGACTGAAAAGTTGAGCTCACCTGCATCCCAGGACCAATCAGCCACAGGGGCATGATTTAGTGTCACCATACCAAAGTCCGCCATTAACATAGAGACATCACCGTCTATCCATACTTCTGTATTTATGCTCAGCTCACTTACTTTGTAATCAACGATTTCATATTGACCCGATTCAGATTTTTGCATTTCAAAATCAATCGTTTGACCTTTTGAAAGTTGGTCCATTTCAACGTTCTCTGATACCATAAAATTCATGGTCATTCTTGGCCAGTCCCACTCAGGAACAGGTTTATGATTAATAGTTAGCATTCTATGCCCAGCCATTACGTCTGTAATTTCGCCGGTTGCCCACGCCGTTTCAGCAGTTGGCTCAACACCATTGATTCTGGATAGATCGGCAGACTGACTTGATTCAGAGTCCAACATGAAGTGCGCGGACGTAACAACACGATCTCCTCGTTGCATTCCCTTTATGACCTCAATCTTGTCAGCGGACTCACGACCAACTTCAATTCTGGCAGAGCGATATTTTCCATCTCCCTCAGCCAGAACCACGCGAGTCATACCGCCAGAGCGGATGACTGAGGAACGTGGAATGGTTAACACTTCATCACTTGATACCGGTTTTAGCGCGACGTTAGCGAACATATTCGGCTTAAGTTCACCTTGTGGGTTATCGAATCGAAGGCGGACACGCAATGTACGCGTACTAGGGTCAAGAATGGGATAGACATAATCCACTTCACCATTCCATTCTCCACCTGGTAAGGCATCCAATGTCATAGATGCTTGACTGCCTTGTTTAATCCAATGTGATTGACGTTCAAAGACTTCTGCATCTACCCATACTTGATTCAAAGGACCTGCGCTGATCACCGCTTGAGCTGGAGAAAGGTAGCCACCTTCACGAATATTGAGGCTTGCAATAACGCCGTCTGCCGGTGCTTTAATTTCAATGGATTGTGACGCTTTACCTCGACGGGCGATGGATTTAATTTGATTGCGGTCAACCCCCAAAGTGATCAAACGATCGGTAGCACCTTGTATCATTCCTTTACGTTGGGTCTTATAGGCACTGATCAGTTCTTCTTGTGCTTTTACAAGCTCTGGGGAATACAGAGTGAACAGCGTGTCACCTTGATTCACTTTTTCACCAACGGCATTGATATAAAGCTTTTCAACCCAACCCGATACTCGAACATTGGTCTGCCAAAGTTGACTCTCATCAAAGGCGACATAGCCGACAGTTTCGATGCGTGGTGCAAGGACCTCTTGCTTTACGGTATCTGTTTTTACACCGAGGTTATTTTCAACCGCAGGATCGATTTTTACTGTTCCTGGCTTGTCGTTACTACCATTGAGGTCATCAGCATACACAGGAATAAGATCCATCCCCATAGGCGACTTTCCCGGTTTATCTCGCTGATAGTTTGGGTCCATCGGTGCGACCCAATACAGTGGTTCATCACTTGATTTAGACTCAGAAGCTGTCATTCCAACCATGTTATAGTTCATGCCTGAAAGGTAAATATTCGCTCCATAACCCAATGCGCTGCCGATCAGTAACGCTAGGCTTGCAACTTTAAATGTACTCATCTTGATTCCTTTATTATTGTTCATTGTACTGAGTGTTTGGCGCAGAAACTTGATATTCGAAACCACCAAGTAACATGGATAACTTGCTATTGACCTGGTTCATATCGGTTATTAGGCGAGCAAGCTCCATTTGAAGAGCCAATTCATCGGTTGATGCAGTAATGACATCACCAAACTGAGCAGTATTGTTCTGATAACCGCGCTCTATCGCTTCAATGCGGGCTTTGGACTGAGGTAATAAGCGCTCTTGGTAGCGCTGAATGCGTTCAATGAGATTCATTCTGTCCGTCATTAATGCGTTTACTTGGGCGTTCATTTGAGCGAGCAGCGTATCTTTTTGATATTGCGCTGCGCCCACTTGGTATTGAGCGGCCGCTACATTTTTATCTTGGCGGTTATCAGTGAACAAAGGGATATCCATAGTAAGATAGGCACTCAGCAAATCTGAAGCTGGTTCACCTTTCATGTTGTCAGATTGACGGTAGGCATACATCACTTCGACACCAAATTGTGGTGTATAAGATTGTTCAGCAACCTCAACTTGGGTGCGATTAGCAGAAATGTTGGCGTCAGCCATTTGCGCCATAGGATGTTGATTAAGCAGCATGTAGTACTGGGTGTCACTCGTTTGCTGATCTAAAAGCGCATTCAAATGCGACCAGTCTAATTGATAGCCAGCCTGATTCGAGTCAATAGAACGACGATTCAACCACTCTGAACCTAGCCATTCCGATAACTGGGCAACGACTCGATTTTGCATTTGTTGATTCGATTGCAGTTTTTCGTCGAGCTTATTGACTTGAAGTTGGGTGTTAAGCAGGTCTTGCGCTTCGCTCTTACCAATTGAGTAATTGGTTTGAATATACTGCTCCATCTCTACCATGAGACGTTGATTAGATTCAATCAACGTTTCTGCGTATTGAAGGTAGCCCAGCTCCAACCATAGTTGAGTAATACTATTCGCCACTTCACGTTCACGAACTTGAACCTGATACGCCATACCATCGGCCTGTTGATTCGCTTTACGTTGGTTAAGATCTAACGTTGCACCCCGTTCAAACTGTTGCATTAATCCAACAGAAATGTTCGTCATAGGATCTTCGTCAAACTTAAATGAATCCACAGGTAAACCGCCAAAGCCCACCTTAAGTTTTGGATCCATGAGAGTCGAGCTTGCAACGCCCGTTTCACGCATCGCCTGTGACTGCGCAGCATATTGAGAGCGACTCGTATCATTTGCTAGAGCCGCTTCAATTAGGGCATTCAACTGCTGCGTCGAAGCCGCGATAGTTTGTGGAGTCGCGTTCGACCCCGAATGTGACAGGGCAGGCATTGCATAAAGTGCAATTGCAACCCCAAGACTCAGGGATTTAAATGCCCTGAAGCCGTTTAATTCAATACTCATTGTTGTTTATCCTCGATAAAACGATATGGACATACCTCAACCTCTGCCTTCCAGCAGAAAGAATTGAGAGCTAAATAGCTATGATAGTTGAATTAAACAGAGGGTGGACGCAGTAAGCTCTGAATACGAGTTACTGTAACGCCTATTTTGATTGGGTGACGCAGGGCTAAATCAGATTCAGATGTACTGATTAGGTAGTGTTCAAATTTCTGTGTCATTTCTTTAAACTGAACCAAAAAGGAAATGACACCTTATGTCTGACGATAAATTCGAAATTGATATTCAAGCTTTTGCCAAAGCATTGCAATCCGGTCAGGGCCTCAACGGCAAAGACGGTTTGCTCACCCCGTTGATTAAGCAAATCACTGAAGCCGCGCTCGGGGCTGAAATCGAACAGCACCTTGAAGCTGAGCCCGACAATCGCAAAAATGGAAAATCCCGCAAAACCGTTAAAACCTCATCCGGGGAATTTGAACTTGAAACGCCCCGTGACCGAAATGGCTCTTTTGACCCGCAAACTGTCAAGAAGCACCAGACCCGACTGACCGATGAGATGGAACGTAATGTCCTCTCCCTGTTTGCCCTTGGCAACAGCTATCAACATATCCGGGAATATCTGCTGGATATGTATGGTATCAGCGTTTCCAATGGCACGATTAACGCCATCACCGACCGTCTTATCCCTGAGCTCAGAGCATGGCAGGAGCGGGATTTAGACCCCGTCTATCCGGTCGTCTGGCTTGATGCCGTTCACTACAAAATCAAGGAAAACGGTCGCTTTGTTTCCAAAGCCATTTACACCATCCTTGCACTCAATATCGAAGGAAAAAAAGAGCTGCTGGGGATTTATCTCTCTGATGCCGAAGGCGCGCATTACTGGCTCAGTGTCCTGACCGACTTACAAAATCGCGGTGTCAAAGATATTTGTATTGCTTGTGTCGATGGCCTCAAAGGGTTCCCTCAGGCGATTGAAACCATTTACCCGCAGACTGAAGTCCAACTCTGTGTTATCCATCAAATCCGTAACTCGATGAAGTATGTCGCCAGCAAAAATCAGAAAGCGTTTATGGCGGATTTAAAATGTGTTTATAAAGCGGCAACCCTTAAAGCTGCCGAACATGAGCTGGATGAGCTGGAAGCCAAATGGGGACCACAATACCCGCTGGTGATTCAGTCATGGCGCAATAAATGGGAGAACTTATCGGTGTATTTCAAATATCCCGAACAGGTCCGCAGAGCCATTTACACCACCAATGCGGTTGAGGCGGTACATCGTCAGTTCCGCAAACTGACCAAAACCAAGGGCGGTTTTGCTAATGAAACCAGCTTGCTCAAGCTGTTGTATGCAGGTATGTTGAAAGCCAGTGAAAAGTGGACGCATCCGGTGCAGAACTGGAACCTGACACTGTCTCAGCTCAGCATCCACTTTGAAGGCAGACTCACTCCATATCTGGATTTATAAAAATGGGCGTGACACAGAATAATGAACAGTCTCACGCTTTTACAGCAGTCACCACCAGAGGTAGATGAGCTATCGCAATGAATAGAACTATCGCTCTTTGTCACCTCCATCGATGGGCAGCCTATCATCGCATGATGACTTGCTGTGGCCTCAGACATTTCCATCGAGTCATGATTAGAGGGTTGAACTAAATAGGTCGATATTGGACTCATATCCATCATTGGCATACTTGAGACGTAGCTCGACATCAACATCGCTAAGGTGCTGATAATCAAAATGCTTGTTTGTCTCAAAGAGTTTGTCATGTCGTACCTTTTCACTTTGCGTTCATTATAAGAACTGGTGGGCAATAGTGATATTAAAAACTTATTGGAGCTCAGGATTATTGAAAATAAATACGAATTCAGTTCGCTCATCCTTCGCATTGACTAAGATATCCCCGTGATGTGCTTTCATAATAGCCTTAGCTATAGGAAGCCCTAATCCAGCACCAACACTTCCGTTATGGACACGCGACTTATCGGAACGATAGAACCGTTCAAATATATAGGGCAAAGAGCTCAAAGGGATAGGCTCACCAACATTGCTAATTGTCACCTTAATGCTCGTTTCTGATTCTGAGATTACTACTGATATATCCGTATTATGAAAGCAGTGCCTCAACGCATTAGACAACACATTACCAAATGCTCGTTGAAGCATATCTTTGTCACCATACAGAGTCGACGAACCATCTAGAGTAAATCGAACGTTTTTCTCTTCCGCCAACGCTTCGTAATACTCAAGTAAGGGTGTGATAACCTCTTTCAACTCTAACTCTGATTCGGTCTTATGCAGAAGTTGGTTCTCTGATTTAGCTAGGTACAGCGTATCTGAAATGGTCTTATTGAATCGCTCCAACTCTTCGACATTAGATACCAAAATGTCTTGGTACTCTTCAACGGAGCGCTCTATACCAAGTGCAACTTGAGTCTGGGTCTGGATATTGTTCAACGGTGTTCTTAACTCATGAGCAATATCTGATGAAAACTCACTCAACCTGAGGTAGCCTTCTTGTAACCTCTCTAACATTTCATTTTGAGAAATAATTAAGCTGCTTAACTCCTTTGGAAGTGAGTCACTTGGTATACGCATGCTGAGGTTGCTCGTATTCACTTGCGCGATATACTCTTTTAATTGCTTCAGTGGCTGTAATCCATTTCTAACAATAATTAATGCGTAAGCACCTGACAAACTCAGTGTCAAAACTAATGTCCAAAATAGAATAGTATTTAGCTTGTCGAAAAACACCTTATGGTGAGTTACATCCATTGCCAGAACAATCTCACCACCTTTTATCTCAGGGTAATCAAACTTAAAAGCATGAAAACGGTTATTGCCTACACTCCATTCATATGAGGATCTGCCTATCAGCTCAGATGGAAAATCAATAGTTTCATTATTTGTTTTCACCACCTGTTTGTTGTTTAAGACCCAAGCGGAAATATCCCAAGAATGGAACAAGTCTAAATCACGCTCAACAGTGCCTATCAAAGGGCGGAGTTTTGTTTCTAGGTGCCTATAGTCCTGTTCATTAAAGTGGTTCTTGATAGCGTGTTGGATCGTTAAAGCAAACACGACTAAAACCACAAAAGAGGCTGTGACAAACATAAACACCAGTTTGCGTGCGATTGATTGATTTAGTAATTTTTTCATTCTACGCCGTCATCAAGCTTGTACCCCATACCTCGCACGGTCTGGATGAGTTTGTTTTGATAAGGCTTGTCGATTTTCGACCTCAATCTTTTCACTGCTGCATCAATAACATTCGTATCACTATCAAAGTTCATATCCCAAACAGCGGACGCTATCTGAGTGCGAGTGACGACTTGACCTCTTTTCGCAAATAGATATTCCAACAAAGAAAACTCTTTTGCTGTCAGAGGGATCGTGTCATCATTACGAGTCGCCTTTCGTTTAAGCAAGTCGAGGCTCAAATCAGCAACACATAGAACAGACTCTGTCTTGACTGTTGCGGCTTGATGACGTAATGCGTTTTTGACTCTTGCTAGCAACTCAACAAAGGCAAAAGGTTTGACAAGGTAATCATTCGCTCCTAGCTCAAGCCCTTTCACTCTATCTTCCACCTGATCTTTAGCGGATAGAATAATGACAGGTGTAGTAAGTTCACTGCTGCGAAGCGTCTGTAATAGCTGCCACCCATTCAGCTTTGGTAGCATAATGTCTAAGACTATAAGATCATATTCATTGGTCGTAGCTAAGTACAAAGCATCTACACCGTCGGTAGATAGATCTACATTGTACCCTGACTCCATTAAACCTTTTTTAAGATAGGATCCTGCTTTCTCTTCATCTTCTACAACGAGTAACTTCATATAAGAAAAATACCTTGGTTTCCTTCGGTGTTATACATCAAGCTTGTGATTATATGATGGGTTAGAAATCTGTTTTTTCATATTATTATCAAACAACAAAACGTTCTCTATAACAGACGTAACACCATTGCCTTCTTGTGACACACATAGGGTATCCAGTAGTGCCCCAACCAAGCTCTGAGTATGGCTATGACCAATGAAAACATCTAGTTGGTAATGTGTGTTTAAAGCATGGGTATCAATTACGTTCGTATGCCTTCCACGCCCTTGCACTTGACTAATCGTGAAGTTTCGCACACCTTCCTCTGCGAGGATCGATTCTATATCGTCAAGCTTTTGCTCCTGAAATATTATCGAAATTTTATCAATCATAGCTGCTCCTTAGCCCTTAGAACAAGTTAAGGTTCTAAGGGCTCTGCTGAGTTTAGTTGTTGTCTCGTTCTTTATAATGGACATAAAGATGTACTTTCGCTACATATTCTAGCTGACCTTGAGTATTCAATCTTTCTTGAACAGTTACATACCCTCCATCTTCTAGGTGAGTCTTATCTCGATCAATACCATAACTTATAAGGACTAGAGCTGCATTTAAGTCTCGCCCGCTCATACCCTCAAACTCTAACAGTTTTTCTGCCCCTAACGTGTATGCTTCTTGTTTAGAGCCCACTGCCTCAATAGATACCGTTTTATGATCTACTCGACTAATGTAATTGCCACCGGTATACAACGGCTGAGCAATTGCAGCGGCGCTAGTCAGCAAAATAGAGCTAGTTAATAGCATTTTGTTTAATAAGTTCATTTACTTTTCCTTTTCTGTTTTGACGAACTAAGTTTAGCTAAATTATTGTGACGATTTCCGGCACTCAAATATGACACTTTTGTCATATTGAGATTTAGGTGGTAGGTAATCAAAAAACTTTTCACCACAACGAAATCAAGCAACCCTATAAGCAGCCTTGTTGTAATTGCGATGAATCCTGTGGCAATAAACGATAAAGAGCCGCCCAGTTAGCTGAGGCGGCTCTTTTTTACTAGAAAAAGTAAAGGGGATCTCTTTTTCTGATTACGAGTATTTCATTGGTTCAGCTACTCATCATTTTTTTGCACTCTTCTGGCATGTCTTCCATGTTCATGCTTTGCATCATTTGCATGTGTTCTATCATCCTATCGTGATCCTTCATCTTATCCGCGTGAGATTGCTTAACATGCACTTTCTCATTTTGCGCGACATTGTGATGTCGATGCTGATCATCGATGGAACTTGTTGCTAACACCGGCATCGCAACTAGACCACTAAATAACACTGATACATATAACTTTTTCATAACATCACTTAACCCTTACTTATGCTTTGAACTGTTGATTGTTTTCAATTTTTTCCACCGATTGCTCGTTGGCTTCGGAGTCTTTCTTTTCACTTGGCATCATCATCTTCATCATTAAACCATGCATAGCTAAACAGATGATTAATGGAACAATCGCACTACTAAGGTATGCCCAACTAAATATCTCTTGGCTAGAAGAGAGAATAAATAATGGAATACCCACCATTAATAACGCGCATAGAACCATCATCCATCCATGACCTTTATGATGACCATTCTTGTGACAATCTGATTTTTTGCTTTTCATTCTCTTGCTCTCCAAAATAACTTTAACTCGTTTAACTGAGACTCAGTTTATCGCAACGCTTAGATCAGGAGTGGGGAGGGGTTCATGACAATTTTGTCACCTTAGCCGTTTTTCTTACCCCAAAACCACCAGACTATAAACACGATTGCTGTAAGACCTAATATATTGACTAACATAGTATTACTCCTCATTGGTTGTAGAGGCTGAAGCTGGTGTATAAAAGCGCAAGCGATTAGCATTGGTTACAACAGTAACAGAGGACAGTGACATCGCAGCCCCAGCGATGATCGGACTTAATAGCCAACCCGTGAACGGAAACAGAAGCCCTGCTGCCACAGGAATACCCAAGCTGTTATAGATAAACGCCCCCCACAAGTTCTGCTTAATGTTTTTCATTGTGGCAGTACTGATCCCAATCACATCTGAGATACCGTGGAGTGAGCTGCGCATCAAGGTAATATCGGCACTTTCAATCGCGACATCCGTACCACTGCCAATAGCAAAACCAACGTCTGATTGAGCAAGTGCTGGCGCATCATTGATACCATCACCGACCATGCCGACAACATGCCCTTTCGCTTGCAACTGTTTAATCCAGTCAAGCTTATCCTCAGGCATCAATTCCGCATGATATTCATCAACATTCGCGAGTGATGCCACCGCCTTCGCTGTATTGTGGTTATCCCCCGTTAGCATCACGACATGAATGCCTTGCTGATGAAAACGATTTATCGCACTTCGAGCATCATCTCGAATCGGGTCACTGATACCGAACAGCGCTTGCACTTGAGCGCCTATCGCAAAATACACCACTGTGGTGGCTTCTTGCTCCCACTGCAATGCATGCTCTGTAACCAATTCAACATTGACGTTAAACTGTTTCATCAGCTTGCGATTGCCAAGCAACACGCGTTGACCCGCATACTGAGCCTGAACACCAAGTCCGGTTAATGACTCGAAATCTGACACTTCTGGTAAGCGCGCTTCATCACGCACCTCACTTTGAGTAAATGCGATTAACGCTTTAGCTAGCGGATGGTTAGATCCTTTCTCCAAAGCATTGACCAGAGGCAGAAACTCTGAATCATCTGACAACGAGACAAAATTTGTTACTTCAGGTTTACCTTGAGTAATCGTACCGGTTTTATCCAGTACGACGACATCCAACTCACTGGCTCTTTGTAACGCTTCTCCATTTCGGATTAGCCCGCCAAACTCGGCTGCCTTACCGACACCGATCATAGTAGAAATCGGCGTTGCTAGACCAAGTGCACAAGGGCATGCGATGATCAACACCGAGGTAGCTGCCACTATCATATAGACTAAGGAAGGTTGAGGGCCAAAGTTATACCAAACCAGCGCTGTCAGAATCGATAGAATCATCACGGTTGGTACAAACACTGAAGACACTTTATCGGCTAGATGGCTGATTGGTGGCTTTGAGTTTTGCGCGTTCGACACCATGCTGATGATCTGAGCAAGAACGGTATCACTGCCCACTTTCTGCGCCTCAAAAACGAAACTTCCGTGGTCATTAATCGTCCCGGCAGACACTGAGCTGCCCACTTGTTTAACAACAGGAATTGGCTCTCCAGTGAGCATAGACTCATCAATCGTTGTCTCGCCCTCTGTAATCACACCATCAACCGGGACTTTTTCACCGGCTCTAACCCGAATCAAGTCGCCGGTGATAACTTGTTCAATCGATAAAGACATCTCCTTGCCGTCACGAATCACCATGGCAGTTTTGACTCTCAAATCAAGCAAACGCTTGATAGCCTGCGAAGTTCTGCCTCGAGCCTTTAACTCAAGCGCCTGTCCTAAATTGATTAAACCAATGATCATGGCTGTAGCTTCAAAGTAGAGGTGCCTTGCACTTTCCGGAAGCCACTGCGGCCCGACAACGACCACCATTGAATAGAGCCAAGCGGTACCCGTTCCCAGCGCTATTAATGTGTCCATGTTCGCATTACGGTTCAGAAAGGCCTTCCAAGCTCCAGTAAAAAAGTGCTTGCCCGCACGGACTAAAATGAAAAATGTCACTAAACCTAAGGCCAACCATAGTAACTGCTCAGATTGCGTATTGACATTCATTGGTCCGCCGAACAGACCGTACACCATCAACGGTACTCCGAGACCAAGACCAATAACGCTTTGTTTTACTTTAAAGCGATACTCCTCAGATTCACGCTCTTCTTTGAGGTCACTTGCTAACGCCTGATCGACAATTTCTTCTGCGTCATATCCTGCGCCTTGTATCGCCTCAATTAGTACGCTGGCAGGCTGACTTGAAACCACGGTCGCCGTTCGATTCGCAAAGTTCACGTCAACAGAGTCGACACCTGACACCGATATAAGAGCACCTTCAATCGTGTTAACACAACTTGCGCAAGTGACACCGATTAATGACAGCTCGATACTGACATCCAACGCCTGTGTTGTTTTCACTTTGTTCGATTTAATTACATCCGTAGTTTGTGGTTGCGTGTCATCAGTCATACCGCTATAACCCAGTTCGACTAATACGCTTTCAATGTCATTGCCGTTCAAACTGCTATTCACAACCAATGTTTGATTTTCTAAATCAACAACCACTTGAGCAGCACCATCCAATGCACCTATCGCTTGAGTGATTTTACCCACACAGTGTTGGCAAGTAACATTAGATACTGATGTACGGTACTCTTGTTGCGTAGGTATTGAAGCCGCATAACCTAACTTTGCAAGGACTTCTATCGCGCTTTCTGGCAGCAACGTGGTTATGAGCTCTGCTCTGTTTTTCGTATCATTAATAGTGAAAGATACATCAGGGTCTCTTTCACGTAACCCATCTACAATTTTAGCGACACATCGGCCACAGTTAATGCCGGAAAGTGCTAGAGAATACTGTGTTGTGTTCATGTTAGTTTTCCTCGGGTAATACTTGATGGTGCTTCTCAGACCAGTCCTCGATTAAGCAACATAATGCGTTGCCGTTGGGCTCCATATCCGGTTTTTCATTCCACTCTGCGTAAGTTGCTTCCATCATGGCTAAATGGCGTTGTTGCTCTTCGATCTTTTGCTTGGTTTCTACGATTTTATCAGTCAGCATTTGCCTCACAGCTGGGCAAGGAGTCAGCCCTTGCTCGGAGTAATCAATGATTTCTTGAATCTGGCTAAGGCTAAAACCAATAGATCGCGCATGAGAAATGAACTTCAGGCGATTAACCGCACTTTGCTGGT
The DNA here is from genome assembly GCF_024347135.1 of Vibrio spartinae. NCBI lineage: Bacteria > Pseudomonadati > Pseudomonadota > Gammaproteobacteria > Vibrionales > Vibrionaceae > Vibrio > Vibrio spartinae. The sequence continues at coordinate 3,313,575 of NZ_AP024907.1, forward strand.
ACATCTTGTAGCCATTGTTGGGGTCTCGCTCTGCATAAAGAAGGCCTTTTCTAGTGTAAAACCTGACTGTTTCAGCAGTCACACCTGCTGCTCTCGCAATTTCAGTTGTCAACATAATCCATGCCTCTGAAGGTTTAACGCACATGAAACTTTATTCGTTTTATGTTGCTAGCCAAAAATAAATGCGACTAAAAATATAATCACAAACAACCCAATAAACAGTTTAAGTAACAACTTAGGGTCACTGCTCCCACCGTTTGGGGCTTTGTTACAACAACTCATAACTATCTCCAATTCGTTACCAATGTGTATTAGTTGTAGCTTAAAACCTATGTGTTAGACATAGGTCAAGCATATTGAGAAAAAATTTAAGAGGTATGTTATTGATGAGTAATAAATTGGGAGCTAATTACAATAATGTAATGAACTCTAAATGATTTGGGGGCGTGCGACGTGAGGTCGTATGAAGCGCTGTTCACCGCTTAACGAGTGAACCATCTGTATCACCAGATGAACCTAGGAGCCTGAATAAAGTAGCGGCTCTGACAATGTAACGAAGGTTGGTATCTGCCAATCGGGATTGAAATCGTGAGAGGACGATCCTCCTGATAACCACAAAATCGGGTGAGTGCTAGGTAGTCAGCATGATGAACATAAGTAAATCCGCGTAAGGTGCGTTAATCGATGAACAGCGGAAGTGGTTAATACGCTGTAGCCAAAAGGCACGAGAGTCGGAAAGAGATTGCCCCATGCTCTTTCGTGATCGTTGAACTCTCCGCACTATAGCGGGCATCTAAACTGACATTGCGCGACATACGGAACACGGTAAGCCTGTATCACTCCCTCTGGGAAAGCCTCTGTGGCCGATAGTGATGCAGGTATAGGATGTTGGAAAAAGCGAAGGCTGCATTGTAACGGTGCAGATACAGATCCTTATCTGATCACGAAAGTGAGCTGACTTCCGACTGGTCTCCCATTGCAAGAGAATTTGAAGAACTTTATTCAAGGAGAAAAGCAAATGATGATTTCAAAAGAAATTAGTGCCTCTCCTGACAGTGCTCAATGGCAATCCATAAACTGGAAAGCCGTTGAATCACATGTTTTAAAGCTTCAGATGCGTATTGCAAAGGCAACTAGAGAAGGTAAATACGGCAAGGCTAAGTCCTTACAATGGATACTGACTCACTCTCGCTCAGCAAAGCTTCTTGCTGTTAAGCGAGTATCACAAAACAAAGGTAGTAAAACGCCTGGAATAGACGGCGTTATCTGGAACACAGATACGCGCCGTATGAAAGCAGTCAATCAGCTGAGCAGAAAAGCGTATCAAGCCAAACCGCTCAAGCGTATCTACATCCCCAAGAAAAACGGCAAACTCAGACCACTTGGTATCCCCTGCATGGTCGATAGAGCGCAACAAGCGCTTCATCTTCTTGCACTAGAACCAGTATCAGAAAGTCTTGCTGACCCCAACAGCTATGGTTTTAGGCCAAACCGCAGTACTGCCGATGCTATAGCGCAGTGCTTCAAGTGCTTGGCTATGAAACGATCGGCTCAATGGGTTCTTGAGGGTGACATCAAAGCTTGTTTCGATAAGATCGGACATCAATGGCTGATGGATAACATTGCCATCGATAAACGTATGTTGGAACAATGGTTAAAGTCTGGTTTTATGGACAAGGGGTTGTTCTATCGCACTGACGAAGGAACGCCACAAGGTGGGGTCATATCCCCAACCTTGATGCTAATAACTCTTGCAGGGCTTGAGCAACGCATAAAGTCTACCGCACTCAAAAAGGGTGCAAGAGCCAACTTTATTGGATACGCCGATGATTTCGTCGTCACTTGTGCTTCAAAGGAAGTACTGGAGAACGATATCAAACCGTTGATTGCTGATTTCTTAACAGAAAGAGGCTTAACACTCTCCGAAGAGAAAACGCACATTACTCACATCAGCAGAGGTTTTGATTTCCTAGGTTTTAATCATAGGAAGTACAAAGGGAAGTTGCTCATTAAACCGAGCAAATCCAACACACTACTGTTCTTGAGTAATTTGCGCGAACTCATCAAAAAGCACGCAACCATCCCTGTTAACGATCTTATCAAGCTGATAAATCCGAAACTCAGGGGCTGGTCGAATTACTATCGACACTGTGTTGCGAAACAGGTATTCGGATATGTAGGTCACAAGCTATTCCATACGCTATGGCACTGGGCTAAAAGGCGTCATCCAACAAAATCTAGAACTTGGATCGCCCTTAAATACTTCATCAACCGTCAAGGTCAATGGCAATTTCACGGTTGGCAGAAGATCATGAATATGGATTGTCAGTTCAATCTGTTTCAAATAGCTAAGGTACCAATAGAGAGACATGTGAAAATCAGGAGTGCCGCTACGCCTTTTGATCCTCAATAGGGTTCTACCCCGTTTTCACGGACGGTTTAGTAAAGACGTAAACTTGCTGTCTTGATTCGCCAGTCTACGTCGCATTCTTGGATTATGGAACCGTTCGATATAATCAAAAATATCTGCTCTGGCTTCATTTCTTGTCCGGTATTGTCGATAATTGATTCGTTCCCGTTTCATCACACCGAAGAACCCTTCACAAGCCGCGTTATCTGCACAATGGCCTACAGCACTCATGCTGCTGGTTAGGTTCTTTTGCTTGAGAAAGCGCTGATAATCTCCGCTGGTAAATTGTGTGCCACGATCTGAATGTAAGATAACATGATGTCTTTCCTGTCGCTGCCAAACCGCCATTTCGACGGCTCGAATCACCATATGACGGTCTTGTCGATGATGCATCGACCAGCCAACGATGAGCTTGTTAAACAGGTCAAGCACCACACACAGATAAAGCTTCCCTTCAAGTGTCCCAATTTCTGTAATGTCTGTGACCCATTTGGTTTCCGGCTCCAAAGCATGAAAGTCCCGCTCAAGATGATTCTTTAAACCGTCAGGACGTGCGGACTGTCGCTTTGCCCCTCGACCTTTTTTACGCGGCCTGCCATAAAGTCCATTCGCTGACATCAGCCTGGCGACACGATTTAAGCTCGCTTGCAACCCTTCGGCTTGCAGATCTTCGTGCATACGTGGTGCGCCGATAATACCACCGCTATCATCATGGATCTCGCGCATTCGTTTTAATAACGTTGCGTTAGCAAGAGCACGCGCACTTGGCTGACGTTCCACCCAAGCGTAATAACCACTAGGAGAGACGCGCAAACAACGGCACATGAGGCGAATAGAAAACACATCGCGGCAACGCGATATCGCAAGATACCTTACGGTAACTCTTTGGCGAAGAACGTTGCCGCTTCTCGCAAAAAATCTCGTTCCTTTTTCACTTTCGCTAATTCGCGTTTTAGCCTCGCCATTTCTTCATCACGAGGAGAGCCACTGCCTTGAAATGCTTTATCTTGTGACTGCTCCGCCTCTCGTTTCCAACGGTTTAATAAGTTAGGATTGATGCCGATATCTAATGCTATCTGACGACAACTCACACCCGGTTGCTGAGTCAGCGCAACGGCTTCGCGTTTGAATTCTGCAGAATATTTTCTTCGCTTGGTCATAGACACTCCTTTTAGGCATAGTATGCCTCTTTATAGATGTGTCCGTAAAATATGGGTAGAACCCATGCCGAAGGAGGAAAGTTTGATGTTTGCAACACTTCGATATTGGCATAGTCCTCCTTGGTGTTAACTTCGACCTTGAAGTCTGTAAGCAAACGAGAAGACATTAATGACGCTCGCGATAAGTAAGAGCTGGCATAAAATAGGACCCTTGCCAACTCTAGCTGAGGAATAATCAGTTTAGGGGCAGCGCCTCGGTCTAATACAAATGCATGTTGCGCTGACTCTTTCTTTCTCAAAGACTCTGCTGACTCTGAGTCGGGGAACTCACTCAAGTTACTGTGTCGAAGGAGCTCATTACTTCTAAATTTATGACGCCCTCGTTTAGCGTAACTTTCTGATAACCCTCTTTGATTAATTATTTTTCCTCGATACAAAGCAGGAACGTTAGAAAATGCAGTCGCATGAAAATTATTTTTCTGCTGTGGGGGATAGCACCAAACCTCAATTAAAGGCCGGTAAGACTTATCACTTTCCCGCACCAATATCTTACCAGTATGAACTACACGCACATCATCATCACACTTGTAAAACCTCGCTCCCATCAGTACATCCTTATTTTAGATTTGATCCCGTGGCTACCCAGCCAAGTAAGTCGTCGACAATTGGCACTATTCTTTCTTTAGGAAGGCTTGCTGAACGCATCAATTGCCAGCGACTCATTCCTGAACCTGTTTTTGATTTTGCGATTACAGCTATGACTAGCCGACGAGCTTGAAACTCAAAGACGCTTTCTTGATACCGATTCAAAGCAAAAGATAGCAAGGGTAATAAGTTCAGTTTTTTGCTCACCGAACCGTAATCATCTAGCTGCTTAAGTAAGAAATTTTTGCTTCTTCGAGGACCATCAACAACAGTATCTAATCGTTCTACAATCCTAATAAGCTGCTTAGTTAGTGATCGGTCTCTTGCTCTCCAATCTACTTTTTTCTGCCTTACATGAGGATGGGATTGATGGACTCGATTGAAAGCTAATAGCCAATCTCTATCATTTCGGTACAGCCAAGCATACAGTGCACCACCACCAGGAAGTTTGCGTGCTCTCTTAACCGGGGCGTTACCTATTAAGTGACGCCACAGCTCACGTTTTTCTTCACTTGGATTTGGCACAAGCTGAGCATTGTCCTTCGGGATCGATACCGTCACTTTATCTTTTGATTTTACTTCTTTTATGATCTCACTAGCCGACATTTCAGGAATAAAAGCACACCAAACCGTTAAGTGCTGTAGATAGCTAAAAGCTTTACGATGACGGCGAAATAACGTGCGAAGCCAGTTAGTATCTCTATCAGAATTGATGGTTAGCTCAGGGGTAACGATCTTGCTTACAACTAAGTCCGCAATCTTATCGTGAGCAACCTGTTTAGGGCCTTTTCCACACCCAAAGTCGTGTGCTAGATGATTGTAGAAAAGGCTCCATTGATGCTGAGTCGGGGAGCCTTGGGCTGGTAAACACATTACCTCTTTAGCTTTGCTCGCTAAGTAAGCAAACCGCTGCGCTGTTATATTCTGGTGGTTACATAAAAAGGGCTGACATTGTATTCGGCCACATGCATGGTACGTGTGCCGACTATCATGGTAAGAGGTTGTCGATTTATTCAGAAGGCCGTGCTCAGGGCAATAAGGTAAGGATGGTAAAAACCACAACCTAGACCAATAACTTTCCCCAAATTTTTGTTTTTGCTCCGCGACACAAGCTGGGCAAACACAAAAATCATCTGATGTTTTTACAATAGAAGCTGGGGCTCCTAGCATTAGATGAACAGAGCCCTTAGCGCAATGTTCCATTCGCTCCATCGCTCTAACCCTAATGCTTTCGTCAACAAAAGGAGCGTAAATCGGGAACATTGTATGTTCATAAATAAGCTGTTGGACGTCAAATCGTCCCGTGTTAACTAGCTGCTCTGATATTGAAGATAAATGACTAGGCAGGTCAACTGTCGCAATCACTTTTCTGTCACCATACACTTCATCTAGTAGCTGTTTAGAGCTTGTTATCGCACTGCGAATTCCAGCTCTAGCTACTAAGCTATAGATTAATTCATCTGGGTAAGGGACAGGGAAGCAACGCAATATTAAACCGCCTTTTCTAGTAATGACTGAATGTCTAGAATCAGACCCGAATTTGACATTGCGGTGTACACTTCGCTATCAGAATCAGATTGAGAGTGAACAAACCTCAAATCCTCACTATCAAGGGTATGCCATTGCGCCTGTTTAATTGAGGAGGCCCTCTTGCCTTTACTTGGCTTAGGCTCTTTTTTAGATAGTAACTGTTCAGGGTTAGTGAGTTGCTCATGTACCAGTGGCAGTAAGCTGACCCATGTCAAATCTGGATTCAGGTCAAACAGCTGTCGTATTACAGGAGCTAAAAGTGTTGAGTCAAACTCGTCTTTTAGGGCCATATATACACGTCGCTCTTCATCGGTTCTGAGCTGTTGATATGCAAACTCCTCTGGTGTCTGCTTAACAGTTGTTGCTACCTGTTTTTGTAACTCAAGTAACCTTTTATCAGTATTGCTTAGTTTAAGATCTGAAAACTTAATCATTTCTTCAACATCACCTGAGCGAAGCGCTGCTAGCATTGGATGAACAGGTTTTAATTCATCCTCATAAACTTGTTGCATTAATTTAGGTGTGATCCTTTCTACTTTTGTCGCTATTGCTCTCAACTGACACAAGACATATAGCTTAACCACAATATCTAGAACACCTTGGCTCAGGTCATACCATAGAGAACGAATGTCATCCGACAGCACCTCATCACGTTTTTGTAGCCATTGAAGAGTCCATAACTTATCCGTGAGCGCTTTCCATTCTCTTCCTTCTTCCATTGGATCCCAAAAAATCGCTCCAAGACCAGAGCCTCGCCTTGCAGATCTCATATCAGCCTCAAATATCTCACGAGCTCGTGGTGTCCCGACCAAAATCACAGGAAGACCAATGGTATTTACTAACGTCACAAAGAAATTGAGCATTTTCTCAGAGCCACCAGAGCGAGAACGACTAAGGTGCTGTATTTCATCAATAATAAGAACACCTACTGCGTGAGCATTTGCAACCTGAGCCATTGCTGCTAAAAGTGTTTCAATACTCGGTCTTTTGCTCATCGAGTATTGTCTTTCGTAATTTGATGTGCCTAACGCTCTATCCATCGCACGAAAAAAGTTCAAGCACAGCTCTTTAAGTGATCCATCATGGGAGCAGTCAATTTTTAGATAGACGACTTGCTCAAGGTTTCTGTCAGGGTGGTAAATAACTTGAGGGTATAACGACAAAAGCTGCTTGATCGCTGTTGTTTTGCCATTACCGCTACATCCAATCAATGTCATACTTTGGGCTGTAGAACTAACTTCCGTGAACTTTATCGCCTTTAAATCACCAGTTAATACACGTTCGTAACCATTTTGTATATGTCTTGCCCAATCACCTGTTTCGGGGTTTCTTCCAACATAACCACGCCGTATCATCAGTGACAGTCGTTCGTGCAACTGTATGTGCTGACTGAGGGGTTGAAAAAAATCATCAATAACACGACAGATACTATGCGCTCTTTCAATACCATTTCGATGGATATCTTCTGCGGTACACCTCAACGAGCCCTTTAGAGCACTCGAGTCGTCCAAGAAACTATTTATTGGTGGTAGTGCCTCTATCAGCGGGTTACCTCGATAAGCTGAGAGTGTTGCACCTTGATAGACTGCAACTACACGATGATCTTGATTTCTCTTCATCAGCTATCACCCTCATCATCAAAGAGCTCCGGTATGAAGTCAGGCAGTTGATAACTTTCCTCCTCTCCATGTATAGGTATAACCGGTGCAACTTCTTCTTGTTTTGCCCTCGCGGGCTGTATTGCTAGTTCCTTTCTCTCTTGCTCTCGCGCATTCCGTTTATTGCCTTTGATGTCATTTATCTTTTGCGCGTTGCTCAATGTACTGGTTTTACGATTTTTTGTAGCTTTCTTCAGTTTCTTTTCAAGAAGATCATCAAAATCTCGTTCTACGGGTGCAAATTGATACTTAGCTTCAGCTAAAATCTGCTTTTGATCTGCTTGACGCTCCCATACTTGATACCAAGTTAGATCACGGAACTCTCTACTTCGACTAGAAAGATCACAAACCCAAAATGTATTTTTTCCTTCTTCAGGAAACAGATATATGTGATTAGCAGAACCAAGCTCATAGGCTGCAAATAGTTTTTTAGGTCTAGACACTTCCGAAGAACGGTGCATCCAACCTGTCTGAATAATTTCTTTTCCTGTGTAGGTTAATCCCCATAACTTTATGCCCAATTCAGATACAGTGACTTTTTGACGAGGTAACAGCAGTATTTTTGCAATATCCGTATCAATAGCTCGTAAACGCCCAGTACGATTCTGTAGGCCCCACCTCCAAAGCTCAATAGGGATCGATGGAAGGCTTTCTGGCATATCAGGAGCACGATCGTACTTATCCAATGGCTTGTTTAAGTTGTGAGCAAGTATTGAATAGAGCAGTATTTCAATAAAGTCTGATCTCGCCACAGCAGCTTCAACTCTATAGTCTCTTTCACCATGCTTCTTAACCTTGTTACCAGTTACGACACCTGGCATATAGGGCTTGAACTTAGCCTGCAATGTACCAAATGATCTCTCGACAATGCCTTTAGCATCGCCTCTTCGAGGTGGAGCACTTTCAAGGCGAACACCAATAGCATCAACCAAATAATTTGCTTGATGGCTCATCAATTCGCCACGATCAGCCAGCAACACATCGGGAATGCCTATGCATGGCCACTGTTCTTCTGAAATATTGATACCATATTTTGCGCAAGTTTCTATTTTGCTGCTAAAGCTGCATATCAGTGCTTTCATTGCAACGGGGAAAGATGGGTTATCGAAACCAATATAAAACCCTGCAACCATACGGCTAAAAACATCAATGACCATATAAATCGTCGGCCGACCGATAACCTTGTCTGCATCGTCATCATCGACCAAGTAAATATCTGCAATGGTGGCATCAATCTCATATCGACTCCCTGGGCCTAAAGCTTGCTCGGTTGCAGTTCCATGTAGTGGCCTAACATCTTTATTGTAATTGCCTTGAGGTGTTTGAACGGTAAGCTTTGTGACATTGCTATACTCGGTTTTGTAGAAGTATCTAAATTGGCGGAGTGTTGGAATTTCATGCTCTTCAACACCTGGGTTCTTTAACTTATATGCTTTTGAAAACTTTCTATGTGCATAAGCAACGGAGTTCCCTTTATCATTCATCAAATATTTATCACAAATAATTCGGAACTGTTTTCTGATTTCTTCAGTGACTTGTTTGCCATCACCGACACCGTAAACCCTAGACTTACCAGCTTTATTTGTTGTGAAGTTTCTTCTCTTTCCGGCAGCGCCTGAGTTTTTGTAGTCTGGTATTAGGGCATTTTTTATTTGTCCACGCTGCCAATATCTCCGAACTAAACGATAGATGGTCGATTTGGTTTTATTTGAATTGGCAACCGCATGACTAACCCTTTTTGCTCGAACCCTTTTGTCAAATGCTCCTTCACCATCTACGATAGGCTTAATCAAATCAAAGTCGTTCTGCCTTTTCTGATATGCATTTGACTCTTTGGTCCAAGACTCTCCTTGAAGGTATGAATAAGGGTCCGGAATTTTTTCTATACGCCCTTCATCAACCCAGTTACGGCATTCATCAAAATAGACTCTTTCCGGTAAACCTTTATCCTCATCAATAGCAATCCAATAGAAGTAATTTGTCTCGGTAAAAAGCACGCGGTAAGCCTTACCGTCAAACGCTAGAGTTTCGTTAACTGGCCACATTACGATGCCCCCCGAACAAAGAAACGCTTCTAAACGCAATTTCTTTCGCTTTCAAACGATGAAATGGTAAACGAATATCGAACGTTATAAGCCTTGCTGCACACATTAAACGAATATCATAAAGCGACTGACCAAGATCTTGCTGGTATGCCATGTCATACTCTTTACACAGATCAACGACTTTTCTTTCTGGGTGTTGAACAAAATAAGCACTGATATGCCCAAAAGTAAGCGATAGCTCATCCGTTATTACTTCATCAAAGTACCCCTTAACCCCGTATAACCACTCAATATTCGATACGACTGTTTTGTCTATCTCTTTATCTGTTACGAGGAACCAGGGGATTCTTTTTAGCTGCCAATAACGGCGTTCTATTTCTAGCTTCTCAATAGTTCTCGGATCTTTTAAGTCTTTGGAATATTTTGCTTGAATAGCGAACTTGGGCTGAGTTTTAGAAGCGGTGCTAACCAAAAAGTCAGAGGACATGACAAGATTTACCCCTCCTTGCGAAGGGTGCCAAAGTTGACCGTCCTTGGAAATATTGAGAGTGTCATCTCTGTTGAGTGGAAACTGCTCACGAATGTCTGTTACGGCAGGGTTATGGTCTAGAAGGAGAAAGACTGCGAACTCAAGATCCGATAGTACATGATGAATCCGCCCCGTTAGGTGAGAGTAAACTCTCTGAGATCGACCTTCTGAAGGAACCTCATTGACATACAGCCACGGCTTATAGCCAGAAAGCCTTCCTGCACCTCGGCCTTCACTTATCCGCTTGATGATCTGCTTTTCAGTTAAAACGTACTTTGATTTTGCCATAACAAAAACCCGGTCAACTTTTAATCAGTTTAACCGGGTTTAAAAAGTTTTCAACTTTAGTGGTACAGTTTCAAACTTTAATGTCACAGTTCCAAACTTTAATGTCTACCGACATGGGACTTTATTCCTCTCCTACACCTTACTCAACGGTCACCGCTTTTGCTAAGTTACGCGGCTGATCAACGTCGGTGCCTTTAATCAGGGCGACGTGATAAGACAGAAGCTGCATTGGCACCGTGTAGAATATCGGGGCAGTGACTTCATGGACGTGTGGCATCTTGATGATTTTCATGCCTTCACTCTCTTCGAAACCGGCTTTCTCGTCAGCGAAAACATAAAGTAATCCGCCACGAGCACGAACTTCTTCAACATTCGATTTCAGCTTTTCCAACAGGTCGTTATTCGGTGCAATCACAACCACTGGCATATCGGCATCGATCAATGCCAGCGGGCCATGTTTTAACTCTCCGGCAGCATAAGCTTCCGCATGAATATAAGAGATTTCTTTAAGCTTTAATGCAGCTTCCATGGCAATCGGATAATACTCGCCGCGTCCTAAGAATAGGGTGTGATTCTTATCCGCAAAATCTTCCGCCAGTGCTTCAATCGCCTTATCAAAGGCTAAAGCACTTTCAATCTGGACCGGTAATTCGTGGATTGCTTGCACAATATCGGCTTCTTTGTCAGCATCGATATGGCCTTTCTGACGTCCCAGTCCGACAACCAACATCAGCATCGCTGTCAACTGAGTAGTGAAGGCTTTGGTCGATGCCACACCGATTTCAGTGCCGGCACGCGTCATAAATGCAAAATCGGATTCACGAACCAAAGAAGAGCCGGACACATTACAAATCGTCATTGCAGCCATATAGCCTTTTTCTTTTGCGATACGTAAGGCAGCTAAAGTATCCGCGGTTTCACCAGACTGAGATAAAGTGATCAACAAACTGTTCGGCCGAACAACAAAGTTACGGTATCTGAACTCCGACGCAATTTCGACATCACAACTGACACCGGCCAATGACTCAAACCAATATCGGGCGGCCATACCAGAGTTATATGATGTGCCACAAGCAATGATCTGAACATGTTCGACTTTGCTCAAAATTTCTCTCGCATGACTGCCAATACTGTCGATGATGACAGAGTTATGCGTCACCCGCCCTTCCATTGTCTGTTTCAGAGCGTTCGGCTGTTCAAAAATTTCTTTTTGCATGAAGTGACGATATTGGCCTTTATCACCCGCATCATGTTCAGCACTCGACTCAATGATCTCACGTTCAACCGGATTGCCCTGTCCATCGAAAACGGTAACGCTTCTGCGAGTAATTTCAGCGACATCCCCTTCTTCAAGGTACATAAAGCGGCGCGTCACACTTAATAAAGCCAGTTGATCTGAAGCCAAGAAGTTTTCACCGACACCAAACCCAATCACAATCGGGCTCCCTGAGCGCGCAACAACCAAACGGCTTGGATCACGACGATCAAGCGCAACGGTGCCATAGGCACCTTCAAGCTGCGTGGCGGTTTTTTGCAGCGCTTCAACCAATGATTCACTTTGGCGCAATTCCCATTCGACTAAATGGGCAATGACTTCAGTATCGGTCTGAGACTCAAACACATACCCGCGGCTTTGAAGCAGTTCTCTCAGGGCCTCATGGTTTTCAATAATCCCATTGTGCACCACGGCAATATCACCGGAAGCATGGGGATGGGCATTGACTTCAGAAGGCTCACCATGCGTCGCCCAGCGTGTATGGGCAATACCGGTTCCACCGCTCACATTGGCAGCGTTGACGGCATCGGCCAACGCCTGCACTTTGCCAAGACGGCGAATCCGGGTGCAATGGTTGTCCGCATCAACAATCGCAACCCCTGCTGAATCATAACCACGGTATTCGAGACGACGTAACCCTTCGACTAATATTTCTGCAATATCACGCTGTGCCACAGCACCAACAATTCCACACATAATTTATAACTCCGCTTCAATCTCAATATGTTCAGCCCCGACAGGAGAGTCTTGATTCAGACACCTTTCCTATCCGACCCCTTTAATTGGTTTGACTTTGAATCACTCTCACTTGATTCGCTTCAATCATTGCCACTTGCTCATCAGTAATCTTGCTATCGGTAACCAGTACATCGATCTGCTCCCAACCCAGCTCCAGATTCGGGATTTTGCGGCCAATTTTGTCCGATTCAGCCATCACGACAACTTCCCGGGAAACTTCCGCCATCACTCGGCTCAGCCCAGTCAGTTCATTAAATGTCGTCGTTCCCCGTAACAAATCAATCCCGTCACATCCGATAAATAACTGATCAAAATCGTAAGAACGCAACACTGACTCGGCAACCTGCCCCTGAAAGGATTCAGAATGCGGGTCCCAAGTGCCTCCCGTCATTAATAATGTCGGTTCGTTTTCCAGTTCATGAAGGGCATTGGCAACCTGAAGCGTGTTCGTCATCACAACTAAGCCACGTTTTTCATTTAATTGTTGGATTAACGCTGTGGTTGTCCCTCCACTATCGATCACGATGCGGTGATGATCACGAATCAATTTTGCAGCTTCCTGAGCGAGCGATATCTTTTGAACCGAAACATTCTTATCAAATTCATCAGTAACAACCTCTTTCGGCAGAGCAATCGCACCGCCATAACGTCTGAGTAACAGTCCATTTTTTTCTAAAGAGGTGAGATCCTTACGAATCGTGACTTCTGAAGTATGAAATCGTTCAGAAAGTAGCTCAACGCTCACCTCCCCCATCTGATTGACGAGTTGAACGATTTCATGACGTCTGACTTGCGTGTTTCGTTTCAGCATAAATTTAAAAGCAACTAAGTTTCGGTATGAAATATATAATAGTCATTTCGAAACATTGTTGTCCATTTATTTCGATAATAAAAATTAATCTTTCATGCTAAAACATTGTTCTAAGACAATTCTTAGACCGTGATATTCCATTCATTCGGTGGTAGAATTCTGCTCGGCAAAAGTAAGAAAATTACAAAATTGAATGTATACTTACTGAAAAACCACCTCGCGATGGTGAAAATAACAGAGCCTTGCGCGGTTTTTACGCAAAACAAGCGGTTGTATATAGTTATAAAATAACCGTTTTGTTGAAAGAGTTTCAGCTTTAAAGTGTATTTGACAGAGAGAAACAATCCGGCACTTCAAGAGTAAAAGACAAGGGCCACTGACTACACTTTACGGCACTCATTATCTTTCAAATTGATACAATTATCGGAGAGTATTTTCCATGAAGAAGACCAAAATCGTTTGTACGATTGGCCCTAAAACTGAATCCGTAGAGAAGCTAACAGCACTTGTTAACGCAGGCATGAACGTCATGCGTCTCAACTTCTCTCACGGTGACTACGAAGAGCATGGAACTCGTATTGTGAACTTTCGTCAGGTGATGAAAAACCTTGGCAAAACATTGGCAATTCTACTGGATACCAAAGGACCGGAAATCCGTACAACGAAGCTAGAAAATGGTCAAGATGTCGATCTCGTCGCAGGACAAACGTTTACGTTTACGACAGATACAACCGTCATCGGTAACCAAGAACGAGCTGCTGTGACTTACTCAGGTTTTGCACAAGATTTAAGTGTGGGTAATACCATCCTGGTCGATGACGGCCTGCTCGAAATGAAAGTTCTCGAAAAAACAGAAACCGAAGTCACCTGTCAGGTACTCAACAATGGCGCTTTAGGTGAAAACAAAGGGGTTAATTTACCGGGTGTTTCAGTCAAACTGCCGGCTCTTTCAGACAAAGATAAATCTGATCTGAAATTCGGTTGTGAGCAAGGTGTTGATTTCGTTGCTGCTTCATTTATCCGTAAAGCAGACGATGTCCGTGAAATCCGTGAATACCTTGCAGCTCATGGCGGACAAGATATTCAGATCATTTCTAAAATTGAGAACCAAGAAGGTGTCGATAATTTCGATGATATTCTCGAACTTTCTGACGGTATCATGGTTGCACGTGGCGACTTGGGTGTTGAAATCCCAGCCGAAGAAGTCATTTTTGCTCAAAAAATGATGATCGAAAAATGTAACCGAGCCAGAAAAGTGGTTATCACTGCTACTCAAATGCTGGATTCAATGATTAAAAATCCACGTCCGACTCGTGCAGAAGCTGGCGACGTTGCAAACGCAATCATGGATGGGACGGATGCTGTCATGCTGTCCGGTGAAACTGCGAAAGGTAAATATCCGGTTGAAGCTGTACGTATTATGGCGCAGATTGCGACTCGGACAGACCTTGCACAGAAAGCGGAGCTTGGTTCTCGTCTAGACAGTCCTCGTCTGAGAATTACAGAAGCTGTATGTAAAGGTGCGGTTGATACCGCAGAAAAACTGACTGCACCACTGATCGTGGTTGCTACTGAAGGCGGTAAATCAGCGCGTTCTGTCAGAAAATACTTCCCGACAGCACACATCATCGCTTTGACGACGAACCAGAAAACTGCAGCGCAATTAGTCTTGACGAAAGGTGTAACACCGATTGTTGTTGACTCAATCGCGAGCACGGATGACTTCTATATCTCTGGTAAGAAATTAGCTCTAGAAACAGAGCTGGGTCGCAAAGGAGATATCGTGGTGATGGTTTCTGGTGCATTAGTTGCTTCAGGCACAACCAACACTGCATCGGTTCATGTACTGTAATCGGATATTCTGCTGAAAAGCAATCCGCTGAAAAGCAATCAACAAACGGGGCGCAGAAGCGCCCCGTTTTCTTTGACTTTCATCGAACTGACTAACCGAATGAATTTTATCGATAATTAATTTAATCGATAGAGCACATCAACGCTGTCACTGATCACTATCGTCTTGTCCTGATAGTCCTGAAAACCTTCTTTCTGGTTCATGGAAACAGCACGCATCATCATCGGTTCGGCTTGCTGGGAGTGGTAATCAACTTGCCACACCGGGCCGAGTGTACGTTTAAATCCTTTCGCAATCGAGAGTGCTTTGGTTGATGCATCCTGAATGGCTTTGTCTCTTGCCTGTGCCTGATACTTTTGATGATCTTTCACCTGCAGCTTTATCCGATCAACCCGGTTAATCCCGGATTCCAGCGCGGCATCCAGATATTTATTCAACTTATCCAGCTGTTCAACAGAGACGGTGATTCTGCGGCTTGCCCGATATCCGACTAGCTCAGGTTTTCCTTCGTCAGGATAATGATACTGGGGAGCAAGAGACAAATTAGAACTGGAAATTTGCTCAGCTTTCGCCCCCAATCCCTGTAATTGTTCTGAGAATTGACGCACAACCGAATCGACACGCTCTTTCGCCTGTTCAGCATTGAGTGTCGATTGCTCCACCTGAACAGAAAAGACCGCACTGTCCGGTACCACTGTGACTTCACCAAATCCGGTTACAGATATATGTGGGAAATTCACTTCCGCTGCATAACTGTGTAGACACAACACCATTAAACTCAGGATCATCAACCGCATCATCTTTACTCCCACATAAACATATTAAGGGTTATTGCCAAATCGCAGAATTCATACATTGAATCCTTATTTTGAAATCACTTCAGTATTCAATCATAAGATAGTTTGCTTGTAATTAGATCGGATTGTGGCAAAAATAACAAAACGCTAACAACAGGCTAAAATAGCCACAAACCATTCCGATAATTGAATAGATGGTGTCCCTTTTACGCTGAATTGAACAATACACTCAAGCATCACCCGCTGATTCACTGCCAGAAGAAAGAGTCACACCGAATGCGTCGATACCATATTTTAGTCATAAAAAAGCGGTGTATACGACACCGCTTCACTCAGGAAAGTATTAATCCGCTTGCTCAACTTTATTCAAATGAACACTCATTTGTGGGAATGGAATTTCAATACCATTCGCGTCAAGAGCTTCCTTAATATTCAGCATTAAATCGAAATAAACGGGCCAATAATCGGCAGTTTTCACCCAAGGACGAACGACAAAATTTACCGAAGAATCCGCTAAAGTATGAACACCGATGGTGATATCCAGATCTTTCAAAATCCGCTCATCACGTTCAACCGTTTCACGAAGAATTCGTTTGGTTTTCTGCAAATCAGCGGCATAGGAAACCCCGATCATCAGGTCAATTCTCCGCGTCGCATGGCGTGAATAATTGGTAATCGCCCCACCGATAACAGAAGAATTCGGGACAACAACCATTTTATTGTCCGGTGTTTTTAAAATCGTTTGAAAAATTTGAATACTTTCAACTGAGCCGGCGACACCAGCCACTTCAACATAGTCTCCGGATTTAAACGGGCGGAATGCAACAATCAAGATACCCGCGGCAAAGTTTGAGAGCGATCCTTGTAGCGCCAAACCGACCGCTAAACCCGCGGCACCAATGACGGCAACAACCGATGCGGTTTGTACTCCGATTCGTCCTAATGCAGCAATCAGAACGATCACAAATAATAGATAACGCACCAAACCATGAATGAATTCGACAACAGCCGGATCCATATCCTTTCTACGCAAGACCTTCGCGACACTACCGGCAATCACTTTGACGAAAATGTTCCCGAAGAACAAAATCAGAATCGCTGCGATAATATTTACGCCATACTGCAGTAAGATATCCGAATTATTTTCTAACCATCCATTTATCTGGGATAAACTATCAGACAAAGGTATTGCTCCATTCACGGGCGATTCTCCAGCCATTTGCATTCTCTCTTTTTATTATCAAACTCTTTATTTTTTATGATATCAACGAACAAACAAGTTATACCAACATCATCTGATTATATCAGCTATAAAAAAACCCGCTCATCAGAACGGGTTTTCTAACAATAATTTGATATAAACTCAAATTATAGTACGTCAATCGCATTCAAATCTGCAAATGCTTTTTCAAGACGAGCCACCATAGAGGCTTGACCGGCACGCAACCAAACACGTGGATCATAGTATTTCTTATTGGGTGCATCTTCGCCACTTGGGTTACCGATTTGGCCTTGCAGATAATCGTGGTTGTCAGCTTCATACTGACGGATACCATCCCATGTTGCCCACTGCGTATCAGTATCGATGTTCATTTTGATCACACCGTAGCCGATTGATTCTTGGATTTCTGCTTCGCTAGAACCAGAACCGCCATGGAAAACAAAGTTCAGCGAGTTTTCAGGCAGACCGAATTTCTCAGAAACATACGTCTGAGAATCACGTAGAATCGTCGGAGTCAGGACAACGTTACCTGGTTTGTAAACACCGTGGACGTTACCGAAAGAAGCTGCAATCGTGAAACGATGGCTGACTGCATTCAGTTTTTCGTATGCATAGGCAACATCTTCAGGAGAAGTGTACAGCTCAGAAGAATCCATCTCTGAGTTATCAACGCCATCTTCTTCACCGCCAGTACAACCCAATTCGATTTCAAGCGTCATGTTCATTTTTGCCATGCGCGCTAAGTACTTGGTACAAGTTTCGATGTTTTCTTCCAGCGTTTCTTCTGACAGATCAATCATGTGAGAAGAGAACAGAGGCTTACCTGTTTCAGCGAAGAATTTTTCACCGGCATCCAGCAGACCATCGATCCATGGCAGTAGTTTCTTCGCAGCATGGTCAGTATGCAGAATGACAGGAACACCATAAGCTTCAGCAACCGTATGGACATATTTTGCACCAGCAATCGCACCCAGAACCTGCGTTTGCTGACCTTCAAGTTTCAGACCTTTACCGGCAAAGAAACCTGCGCCACCGTTAGAGAACTGAACGATAACCGGAGACTTAACTTTTGCAGCGGCTTCAAGTACTGCGGTCACAGAATCAGTACCAACACAGTTAACTGCTGGTAATGCGAATTTATTTTCTTTCGCTACTTGAAAGACTTTCTGAACATCATCGCCAGAAATGACTCCTGGTTTTACAAAATCGAAGACCTTAGACATGGATTTGATCCTATTTTCTGTCGTTTAAAATAAAACAATTCAATAAATTTTTTACAAATATATGCTGTACATGCTTACCTATAATGGCAACTATTCTAGCAAATAACCATCGCTCTTGCACAATCGCTGCCGGAGGCAAACAGAAAGCGGGAGTTTTGTTCTCTCCCGCTTCATATCATTATGCCTTTGCGCGTGCTTCTAGCATTTCTACCGCAGGCAGAACCTTGCCTTCAACAAATTCAAGGAATGCGCCACCACCAGTCGAGATATATGATACATCGGCTTTAATTCCGAATTTATCGATTGCAGCAAGCGTATCACCGCCACCTGCAACAGAGAACCCTTCAGAATCAGCGATCGCTTGCGAGATGCCTTTCGTACCCGCTTCAAAGTTCTTGAATTCGAATACGCCGACAGGACCATTCCACAGGATTGTTTTTGCTTCTTTCAGAATTTTTGCCAGTGCCGCTGTTGAGTCAGGGCCTAAGTCGAAAATCATGTCATCATCTTGAACTTCAGAAACATCTTTGATTTCTGCTTCTGCATTTTCGTCAAATGCTTTTGCACAAGCGACATCGGTTGCAACCGGAATTGCACACTCGTCCATTAATTTTTTCGCAGTACCAACAAGGTCTGCTTCATAAAGTGACTTACCAACATTGTTGCCAGCTGCTGCAATGAAGGTATTCGCGATACCACCACCGACAACCAATTGGTCAGCAACTTTTGACAAAGATTCAAGCACTGTCAGTTTTGTGGAAACTTTTGAACCACCAACAATTGCAACCATCGGACGAGCTGGTTTGTCCATCGCTTTACCCAAAGCATCCAGTTCGTTTGCCAGCAAAGGACCAGCACACGCAATCGGTGCATGCATTCCCACACCGTGAGTCGATGCCTGAGCGCGGTGCGCGGTACCGAATGCATCCATCACAAATACATCACACAAAGATGCATATTGCTTAGACAGCGCTTCATCATTCTTCTTCTCGCCTTTGTTAAAGCGAACATTCTCAAGCACAACTAACTCACCGGCATTGAGTGTTAAGCCATTGAGGTAATCTTTGGCGAGCTTCACTTCACAATCCAGTGCATCTTGTAAGTAATTCACAACAGGTTGGAGTGAAAATTCTTCAGCGTATTCACCTTCAGTCGGACGGCCGAGGTGAGATGTCACCATGACTTTTGCGCCAGCCGCAAGACAGTGTTTAATCGTTGGCAGTGATGCCAGGATCCGTGCATCTGATGTTACTTTGCCATCCTTTACCGGCACATTCAGATCGGCACGAATAAATACGCGTTTACCTGCTAAATCCAGGTCAGTCATCTTGATTACAGACATGGTTGTCCCCTCAAATTGCAATATTGGAAAATATTTTGACAGTTCCGCAACCCTGCCGAACCATCGTTTATCTTGATATTGTATCCACCCGCAGAAGACTAGCTTATTTATTTCATTCTAAAAAATAAATACATCTTCGTTCTCGTAAACTTCTACTGTAGTGAATCCATTGCCAAAGCCGTATCCAACATACGGTTTGCAAAGCCCCATTCGTTATCGCACCAGACCAGCATTTTTACCAGACGTCCGTTACTAACTCTTGTTTGTGACCCATCAACGATGGCGCTATGCGCATCATGATTGAAATCGGTCGAAACAAGTGGCGCCTCAGTATAGTCAACAATGCCTCGTAATGTACACTGAGAAGCATCAATTATGGTTTGATTTACGTCATTAACTTTCACATTTGTATTAATTGTGACACTTAAGTCCATCGCGGTAACGTTGACCGTCGGCACCCGCACCGAAATTGCTTCAAATTTATTTAAAAATTTGGGGAAAATTCGCTCGATCCCTTTATGTAACTTAGTATCGACCGGGATAATCGACTGACTGGCCGCCCGGGTTCTACGCAGGTCATGATGATAAGCATCAATGACAGGCTGGTCGTTCATCGCAGAATGAATCGTGGTGATGGTGCCAGAATCAATCCCAAAATTTTCATCCAGTACCTTGATAATCGGTACAATACAGTTGGTCGTACATGAGCCATTCGAGACGAGACGATGCTCTGTTTTCAACGAATCGTGGTTGACTCCGTAAATAATCGTGTTGTCTAAATCATGCCCGCCGGGGTGTGAAAAAAGAACCTGCCGCGCCCCGGCTTCCAAATGGGCAAGACCATCATCCCGACTACCGAAAACACCGGTACAATCGAGCACGATATCAACGTCCAGATTACACCATGGCAGAAGTTTCGGCTCAGACAAATGAAGAATCCGGATCGCATCAGAACGACCATCGTCATGGCTGATATATAAATGTTCTTGATCGTAGCGAACCTTTTTAAAAAAACGGCCATGACTCGAATCATACTGGAGAAGATGAGCCATCGCGTCAGGTTGTGCCAATTCATTGACGGCCACTACTTCAATGTGCTGATTCTTGCCACTTTCATAGACAGCCCGCAAAATATTCCGGCCAATCCGGCCAAAACCATTGATGGCGATTCTTAGCATTCTTCTCTCACCTTCTTGTTCTTCTTTATTTTAAATTAGAGCGATGATAGTAGCGGATTGTATAAAAAAATAACATTGGTAATCGCCTTCTGTCACCGCATGACGCCAAATACAGACAGACTTACTGACCACATCCAGTATGACAGACCAATCATCCGACGAAAAAATGCCGGACATCAGGCCCGGCATTCAACAGATGATCAGCCACTTTGCTTATCTTTACCCCAAAGACAGTGCCACTTCCACGACATTATCTACGGTAAAGCCGAACAGTTTGAACAGTTCGCCAGCCGGTGCCGACTCACCAAAGCTATTCATACCGACAATGCGACCATTGAGGCCGACATACTTGTACCAGTAATCCGCAATCCCCGCTTCAATCGCAACTCGTGCAGTCACTGAAGCTGGCAGTACCGCTTCACGGTAAGCTGCATCCTGACGGTCAAATGCATCGGTTGAAGGCATGGAAACCACACGAACCTGCTTGCCTTTCGCTGTTAATTCCGCTGCCGCCTGAACGGCTAAATCAACCTCAGAGCCGGTGGCAATCAGGATTAAATCCGGGGTGCCCTGACAATCTTTCAGGATGTAGCCGCCTTTGGCGATGTTTGCCACCTGAGCCGCATCACGCGCTTGTTGCGCCAGATTCTGACGAGAGAAAATCAGCGCAGTCGGGGCATCTTTGCGTTCAATCGCCAACTTCCAAGCCATCGCGGATTCAACCTGGTCACAAGGACGCCATGTGCTCATGTTCGGTGTCAGACGCAGTGAAGCAATTTGTTCAACCGGCTGGTGGGTCGGCCCGTCTTCACCCAAACCAATGGAATCATGGGTGTAGACCTGAATGTTCTGCACTTTCATCAGCGCTGCCATGCGCATTGCATTGCGCGCGTATTCCATAAACATTAGGAAGGTCGCACCGTAAGGAATGAAACCGCCATGCAGCGCAATCCCGTTGATGATGGCCGTCATGCCGAATTCACGCACACCGTAATGAATATAGTTGCCGGATGCATCATCGGTCGTCAGTGATTTCGAGCCAGACCACATGGTCAGGTTAGATGGCGCAAGGTCAGCCGAGCCACCCATGAATTCAGGGAGTAACTTGCCGAAGGCTTCCAAAGCGTTTTGCGACGCTTTACGAGAAGC
Source organism: Vibrio spartinae (assembly GCF_024347135.1). Classification (NCBI taxonomy): domain Bacteria; kingdom Pseudomonadati; phylum Pseudomonadota; class Gammaproteobacteria; order Vibrionales; family Vibrionaceae; genus Vibrio; species Vibrio spartinae. The sequence goes on from NZ_AP024907.1 coordinate 3,335,428, forward strand.
AATCGAAACCGGATTGGCTTGCAAGTCAGCAATAATTTGGCTGGTTTGCGTTTCCCACTCCGCAGGCAGTTCACCATTGACCCGACGCTTGAATTCAGCCGCCAGCTCAGGGTAAGCCGCCTGATACGTTGCGAACTGCTCATCCCATGCCGCTTCTTTCGCTGCGCCGGATTCTTTCGCATCCCACTGCGCATAAATGTCAGCCGGAATCTCAAACGGGCCATATTCCCACCCCAGTTGCTCACGCGTCGCTTTGATTTCATCCGCACCCAGTGGTGCACCGTGGCAATCATGAGAGCCGGATTTGTTCGGTGAGCCAAAACCAATCACGGTTTTGGTACAAATGAGTGTCGGACGTGAGGTTTCCGCTTTGGCTGCGGTAATCGCCGCTTCAATTGCCGCCGCATCATGTCCGTCGACAGCCGGAATCACATGCCAGCCGTACGCTTCAAAGCGTTTCACGGTGTCATCCGTGAACCAACCGTCCACATCACCGTCAATCGAAATGCCGTTGTCATCCCAAAACGCAATCAGTTTGCCCAGCCCCAAAGTACCGGCCAAAGAGCACGCTTCATGAGAAATTCCTTCCATCAGACAGCCATCACCAAGGAAGGCATAAGTATGATGGTCAACAATATTGTGCTGCTCACGGTTAAACTGCGCGGCAAGCGCTTTTTCCGCAATGGCCATACCGACCGCGTTGGTGATGCCTTGTCCGAGCGGCCCGGTTGTGGTTTCAATCCCCGGTGCATAGCCGTACTCCGGGTGACCCGGTGTTTTTGAATGTAGCTGACGGAAGTTCTTCAGGTCATCAATCGACAGGTCATACCCCGTCAAATGCAACAGCGAATAAATGAGCATCGAGCCGTGGCCGTTAGAGAGCACGAAACGGTCGCGGTCAGCCCAATTCGGATTTTGTGGGTTGTGGTTCAAGTGAGAGCGCCACAGCACTTCAGCGATATCCGCCATCCCCATCGGGGCGCCGGGGTGACCTGAATTGGCTTGTTGAACACCATCCATACTTAAAGCGCGGATTGCATTCGCGAGACGTTTTTGGGAAGACATGTCAGCTCCTGAAAGTCATAAAGCAAAAAATGAATGTAGATTACGACGAAATAACACCGTATTTGCAAAATACCATATTAAAAAAAGCACCATATTGTCGCAAAGCCCTTTACTTGGCGCAATCGATTTACTGTGCCAATAAGTGCGCGATCTGTCGCAGATTTATCGGTTATTTCCCCAAAAGTAAAACATTGTCATTCCAAATAAGCATCGTGATGTTTATCAATCATCAAAAAAAGCTTGTAATTCCATTAATGCTGCATAGAATGGACGTCTAGATGTAAAAACATCTCTTGCGTTTAGCGCTTGTTTTCAAATAATTTCGAGTAAGTGTTCAGTATGACTTGCTCATCATCTGAGTGGAGTTCTCATGACAAAGCATCTGTTTACTTCTGAATCCGTATCAGAAGGACATCCTGATAAAATTGCCGATCAAATTTCCGATGCCGTACTTGATGCGATTTTAGAACAAGACCCCAAAGCGCGTGTTGCCTGTGAAACCTATGTCAAAACAGGCATGGTCATGGTTGGTGGCGAAATCACGACATCAGCTTGGGTTGATATTGAAGAATTAACCCGGACCACTGTGCGTGAAATTGGCTATACCCATTCAGACATGGGATTCGATGCAGACTCTTGCGCGGTTTTAAATACCATCGGCAAACAGTCTCCAGATATTAATCAGGGTGTCGATCGCGCTGACCCGAAAGAACAAGGCGCCGGTGACCAAGGCATCATGTTCGGTTATGCAACCAACGAAACCGATGTTCTGATGCCAGCGCCAATCACTTACGCGCACCGCTTGGTTCAACGTCAGTCTGAAGTGCGTAAAAACGGCACACTGCCATGGCTGCGTCCGGACGCAAAATCACAGGTAACTTTCCAATATAACGACGGCAAAATTGTCGGTATCGATGCCGTGGTCTTATCCACGCAACACAGTGATTCCATTTCAACCGAATCATTGAGAGAAGCGGTGATGGAAGAAATCATCAAACCAACGCTGCCGACTGAATGGTTAAACAAAGAGACCAAATACTTTATCAACCCAACCGGTCGTTTCGTTATCGGTGGCCCGATGGGTGACTGTGGTCTGACTGGCCGTAAAATCATTGTTGATACATACGGTGGCGCAGCCCGTCATGGCGGTGGTGCCTTCTCCGGAAAAGATCCATCCAAAGTTGACCGTTCAGCCGCCTACGCAGCGCGTTATGTTGCCAAAAACCTCGTTGCAGCCGGTCTGGCTGATCGTTGTGAGATTCAACTATCTTACGCGATTGGTGTTGCGGATCCGACATCAATCATGATTGAAACATTCGGCACAGAAAAAGTAGCACACAGCATCATCATCGAAGCCGTTCGTCAGTACTTCGATCTCCGTCCATACGGGCTTCAGGAAATGTTGAATCTACTCCAGCCGATTTATAAAAAGACCGCAGCTTATGGTCACTTCGGTCGGGATGAATTCCCATGGGAAGCAACCGATAAAGCAGCATTACTGCGGGACTTCGCTGGGCTAAAGTAAGCCGCTCTTGTCCATAAACCGTATTATCTTGAATTGATAGCCCTCCACCCGGAGGGCTTGCTTCTATATACGGAAACCGAGATGATAAGTGACTTGCATTGCTTTATGCCTCGCAATTGTTTTAGCCAATAATTGTTTTAGCCAATAATTGTTTTAGACAAGAATTACTTTAGCCAAAAACTGCTTTTATCCCAAAAGAAGAGCCCCAAAAGATAAGGGAGAAAAACGTGTCAGCTTCACCGATACCTGCTGAACTCCATACCCAAGTCACTGCTCGGATCCAGTCTTGTATTGAGCAAGCATCGCACGACTTTCAACACCCTTTCCCGCAACCAAGCCTTAGCTATCAACTGCGTGGTAAAGCGGCCGGAAAAGCTTATTGTCATCGCTGGGAAATTCGTCTGAATCCGGTACTGCTTGTTGAAAATCAAAGCGAGTTTTTACAACAAGTGATTCCTCACGAAATAGCGCACCTGCTGGTCCACCACCTGTATGGGCGAGTAAGACCACACGGTTCAGAATGGCAATCGGTGATGACGCAGGTCTTCGGTTTGCCACCCCATACAACCCATCAGTTTGATACACGTTCCGTGGCCGGAGAAACCTTCCCATACCATTGTCAGTGTCAGCAATTTTCGTTGTCGATCCGTCGTCATCGGAAAGTACAACGTCAGCAAATTATCTATCGTTGTACACAATGCCACCAGCCACTGAGATACAATGGGAGCGGATATGAATGACAAACGAGGTTTTTCCTTTTTGTTTTCAATTATCCCTCTTGTAATTTCAGTTTGCAGCGCCCATCTTATACCCAATAAAAGCGACAAGCCTGTTTAGGACAAATCGGTTGCAGAAAAGTCGTCGGTTCAGGAAAAGTCGATTTAGGAAAATTTATGAGAACGCCTCGTATTTATCATCCGGAGAAAATCTCCCCCACAGGTCTGGTGACATTAAGCGAAGATGCGGCCGGTCATGTCGGTCGTGTGCTGAGAATGCAAACAGGTCAGGAAATCTTATTATTTGATGGCCATGGCTCAGAATATCCGGCCGTGTTGGCCGAAATCAGTAAAAAAGCAGTCACGGCACAAGTCGGAGATGCTGTTGTGCGGGATAATGAATCCCCGCTGCATCTTCATCTTGGTCAAGTCATTTCTCGCGGAGACAAAATGGAATTTACCATTCAAAAATCCGTGGAGCTTGGCGTCAATACCATCACCCCTCTGCTGTCAGAACGATGTGGTGTCAAACTGGATCAAAAACGCTTTGAGAAAAAATTGCAACAATGGCAAAAGATTGTGATTGCTGCCTGTGAACAATGCGGACGCAATACCATTCCTGAGATCAGACCGATCATGCCACTGGCAGATTGGTGCAGTGAAGCAACAGACTCGCTCAAACTGAACCTTCACCCTCGCGCATCGTATTCAATCAACACCCTGCCGGCACCGGACAAAGGTATTCGTCTGTTAATCGGTCCGGAAGGCGGATTGTCCGCTGAAGAAATTCAGATGACGAAAGATTATCAATTTGAAGAAATATTACTCGGTCCCCGCGTACTCAGAACAGAAACGGCAGCCTTAACGGCGATCACCGCACTACAGGTGCGTTTTGGTGACCTTGGCTAAGTGCCAATTCAAGACTTGGAGAATAAAGAAATGATTAAACTAGGCGTTGTGATGGATCCGATTGAAGGGATCAATATCAAAAAAGATACCACCTTTGCGATGATGCTTGAAGCACAACGTCGGGGCTATGAAGTTCACTATATCAAAATGGATGGACTTCATTTGGATCAAGGTGTCGCTTATGCAGACACCCAAATTGTGCGTCTGCAGGAAGATCCGAACCACTGGTTTGATATTCAGTCGAGTCAGAGCATTGCCCTGTCTGAGCTGGACGCCGTGCTGATGCGTAAAGATCCGCCATTTGATACTGAATATATCTACGCCACCTATATTCTGGAAAGAGCAGAAGAACAAGGTACCCTGATTGTCAATAAACCGCAGAGTCTGCGTGATTGCAATGAGAAACTGTTTACGGCTTGGTTCCCGGAATTAACACCAACCACCATCGTGACCCGCAAAGCGGAGAAAATCCGCGCATTTCAACAGCAACACGGCGACATTATTCTCAAGCCGTTAGACGGGATGGGTGGCGCTTCGATCTTCCGAGTGAAATCAGGTGATCCAAACCTTTCCGTCATTATTGAAACGCTCACCAACCAAGGCCAAAATTACTGCATGGCACAAACCTTCGTACCGGATATCAGTAATGGTGATAAACGCATCCTTGTGGTGGACGGAGAGCCGATGCCATATTGTCTGGCCAGAATTCCTCCCAAGGGTGAAACGCGAGGCAATCTGGCAGCCGGAGGGACAGGAGAAGCCCGGCCACTGACAGAAACGGATCGTCAGATCGCTGAGAAAATCGCCCCGGCACTGAAGGAAAAAGGTCTGATTTTTGTCGGCCTCGATGTGATCGGTGATAAACTCACCGAAATCAATGTCACCAGCCCAACCTGTGTTCGGGAAATTGAAGCGAAATACAATATTTCAATTACAGGGAAGCTCATGGACGCTATCGAACGTCGCGTGAAAGCATAAATGGTGTCAGAATTTCTCTCTGAATAATGAGGGCTCATCCGATGAATTTAACCAATCATTTTCTTGTGGCAATGCCGGGAATGCAGGACCCTTACTTCAAAAATAGCGTGATTTACATTTGTGAACACAATGAAGAAGGAGCCATGGGGCTGATGATTAATGCCCCTATCGATATCACAGTAGGAACTATGCTGAAGCAGGTCGAGGTTGACCCGATTTATCCGCAGGAAAAAACCGATAGTCTGAATAACCCGGTCTTTAATGGCGGGCCGATTTCTTCTGATCGGGGCTTTATTTTGCACCGCCCCAAAGATCACTATGAATCCAGCCTGCAAATGACGGATGAGCTGAGTGTCACCACCTCAAAAGATATTCTGACGGTGCTCGGCACTGATGTCGAACCGAGTCATTATCTGGTCGCACTCGGTTATTCCGGTTGGGAAGCCGGGCAACTGGAGAGTGAATTAACTGACAACTCCTGGCTGACCATTGAAGCCGATCCGGAAGTCATTTTTGACACACCGATTCATGAGAAGTGGAATCGGGCGGTCAAGACACTGGGCATCACCCCAACACAGCTATCGACGGTGGCCGGACACGCTTAATCCCGTCGTTGGCTGAAGTGTATCAATAGAGTGAAAATAAAATATGTCCAAAACAATCATGGCCTTTGATTATGGTACGAAAAGTATCGGCAGTGCGATCGGACAGGAAATTACCGGCACCGCATCCCCTCTGAAAGCTTTTTCGGCGAAAGACGGGATTCCGAGATGGGAGGACATTGAGAAGCAGATTCAGGAATGGAAACCAGACCTGCTAATTGTGGGCTTACCGACTGATTTACAAGGTAAAGATTTGGAGAGCATTACGCCTCGGGCCAGAAAATTCGCCAACCGATTGCATGGCCGTTTCGGTGTACCGGTTGAACTGCATGATGAACGTTTATCCACGACCGAAGCCCGCAGCACACTGTTTGAGCAAGGCGGCTTTCGGGCGCTGAAAAAAGGCAATGTGGACTGTCAATCAGCCGTTATCATTCTGGAAAGCTGGTTTGAAACCCAGTGGGGGTGAGTCTCTCCCCCCGCTTGTTCTCCGTTTTTCTGTTCCGAATGCCCTCACGCGGATGTCGGCAAAATCTTTCCGAGATTCAATAAACGCTGTCGATCTTGCATCATGGTTCTCATCCCACGCTCGGCCCCAGCCTGCATGACCGATTCAATCTGAGGCAGTCGATTTTCCCGGATCAAATTCCGCACTGCTGAGGTTGCTATCAACACTTCATAACAGCCAACCCGACCTCCCCCGACTTGGGGCAATAATCGCTGGGCAATCACTGCCTGTAACGATTCGGCCAGCACAGCACGAACGCGGTTCTGCTCATCTGCGGGAAACACGTCAATCATCCGATCAATGGATTGTGCAGCACTACGGGTATGCAGTGTTGCCAACACCAAATGTCCGGTTTCTGCGGCGGTCAAGGCCAAACGAACCGTTTCCGGATCGCGCAATTCCCCGATCAGCAACACATCGGGATCGGCCCGCAATGCAGCACGTAGCGCCTCGGCAAAAGAGCCACTGTCGCGCCCGATTTCGCGATGATGCACTAAGGACTGCTGGGAATGATGCACAAACTCAACCGGATCTTCAATCGTCACGATATGCTTCGCATCACCGCAGTTAATGGCATCAACCATCGCAGCTAAAGTCGTTGATTTACCGGAACCGGTGGCCCCGGTAACCAGAACCAATCCCTGACGATAACGACAAATATCGGCAAGAATATCCGGTGCATCGAGTGATTGAAGCGTCGGAATATCACTCGGAATATAGCGCATCACCGCAGCATAGCCACGGCTTTGCACAAAACGGTTCACCCGAAAGCGGCCATGTTCACTCTGATAACACCAGTCCGCTTCTTGGGTCAGCCGAAACTGCTCTCGCTGCGCGACGCTCATCATCGATTCGGTCAGAGACAGCACCTTCTGGCTGGATAAAGTTTCACATGCCAACTTTCTCAATCCACCATCGATCCGTAACATCGGCGGGTGACTTGCAGAAAGGTGTAGATCAGAGGCGTTCTGTTTTACACTAAGAGCCAGTAACGTTGATATATTCATAAGTTGATTCAGTCACTCTTGTTTATTAGGGAATGTTGTTTATTAGGAAATGTTGTTTATTAGGGAATATGTTTTATTAGGGAACGTGTTTGATTAAGAATCATGTTTTATTAGGAATAGTGCATCGATTTAGCATTTATCTGCTGACGGTGTTCTACTTACCAAGAACGGTTTACAATGAACGGTTTACAACTACCTGTTTAGACAAATAATTATGAGTACGATTGCACAAAACATTCAACATATCATGTCAGACATCGAGCGGGTTCAGGAAAAATGTGGACGTACTCGAAATTCTGTTCTTTTACTGGCAGTCAGCAAAACCAAACCGGTCGAAGCGATCGTTGAGGCGATTCAAGCCGGTCAGCTTGCTTTCGGTGAAAACTACGTGCAGGAAGGGGTCGAAAAAGTACAGTATTTCGCCCGGCACACACAGGACAACGCTTTAGAATGGCACTTTATCGGTCCGATACAGTCCAATAAAACACGTCAGGTTGCTGAGCACTTTGCATGGGTTCATACCATTGATCGCGAGAAAATTGCCCAACGCCTCAACGATCAACGCCCCGCAGGCATGCCACCGCTTCAGGTGCTGATTCAGGTCAATACCAGTAGTGAACACACCAAATCCGGAGCCGGGGAACAAGAGATTTTTCAACTGGCCGCATTGATTTCGACACTCCCAAACCTCACCTTAAGAGGATTAATGTCGATTCCGGAAAATGTGCCGGACTATGACGCTCAACTGGCTGCGTTTAAAAAATTGGCCACACTGAAAGAAAAACTACAAGCAATCTATCCCGAAGTGGATACGCTTTCCATGGGAATGAGTGGAGATATGGAAGCTGCGATTGCAGCGGGTAGCACCATCGTCAGAATCGGAACCGCCATCTTTGGCGCTCGAGATTATTCAAATACCTGACGCCAAAAAACTAAGGAAAACTATCTATGGAACAAAGACAGATCGCCTTCATCGGTGCCGGCAACATGGCAAAAGCGATCATTGCAGGATTAGTCGGCAACGGATATCCCGCGACACAAATCACAGCAACAGCACCGTCAGACCGGCATTTGTTACCACTGGCGAATGATTATGGTATTCGGACATCACACGATAACCATCAAGTCGTCCAGCAAGCAGATGTGATCATTCTTGCAGTGAAGCCTCAATTGATGGCTGATGTTTGCCGTCATTTTCAGGATATTGATCTGTCCCAAAAGCTAGTGATTTCAATCGCTGCCGGCATCACTTGTCAGCGTTTAAGTGATATGCTCGACACGCCGAATCTCAACCTGATTCGGGTGATGCCCAATACGCCATCTCTGATCAATCAAGGTATGAGCGGGTTATTTGCCAGCGCATCAGTGACGGAAACGGATCAGGCATTTACCACCGAACTGTTTCAATCCGTCGGAGAGGTTTGTTGGATCAATCATGAATCTCAGATAAATGGGATTATTGCCGCAGCCGGTAGTGCACCCGCTTATTTTTTCCTATTCATGGAAGCGATGCAAAAAGAGGCGATTGCCCAAGGATTTGATGCCGAGACAGCCCGCCTGCTGGTTCAACAAAGTGCGGTGGGAGCCGCGGCAATGGTCACAGCAAATCCGGACACCGACTTCACCGCACTCAGGGAACAGGTTACATCAAAAGGCGGGACGACAGCTGAAGCAATCCGGACCTTCAATGAACATGATCTCGCTGAAATGGTTGCACAAGCCATGCAAGCTGCGGTACAACGTGCCGAAGCGATGGAAAAACAATTTTAATCATCATGACGGATAGACCGAGACGGCATATCCACGAATTAAGGGCAACTTATGAATTCAATGAGTTTTCTAATCTCTACCCTGTTTAACCTGTACATCATGGTCGTACTGATGCGTCTCTGGCTTCAGGCCGCGCGCGCAGATTTTTATAATCCGTTTTCCCAGTTTGTGGTGAAAGCAACGCAACCGGTCGTCGGTCCACTACGCCGTATTATTCCGTCAATCGGCAACATTGATCTGGCAACGGTATTATTTGCCTACGTGTTGTGTGTCCTGAAATTTACCATCCTGGTGATGATCGCTTCCGGTGGTGCGGCAGGATTCAATACCTACTTTTTATTCTTGGGGCTACTTGCACTGATAAAAGCGGCGGGCGGATTGTTGTTCTGGGTATTGTTGATTCGTGCAATTCTGAGCTGGGTCAGTCAAGGCAGAAGCCCGATAGAATACGTCTTCATTCAAGTGACCGAACCTTTCCTGATGCCAATCAGAAAAATCTTGCCCGATTTAGGGGGCATTGATTTGAGCGTGCTGATCGTCTTCATTTTGTTGCAGTTTATCAACATCATGGTCGGTGACTTTATCGGTCCGGTATGGCATCAGTTGTAATGCCCCCCGTCTGTCAGGAAGGGCTGGATATTATCCTCCGGTTATACATCCAGCCCAAAGCCAGTCGTGACAATATTGTGGGGCTACATGGCGATGAACTCAAAATCGCCATTACCGCCCCACCCGTCGATGGCAAAGCCAATGCCCATCTGGTTAAGTTTTTGTCCAAACAGTTTAAAGTCGCGAAAAGTGCAATTGAGATTGAAAAGGGCGAGCTGGGCAGACATAAGCAAGTCCGGATCCACTCCCCGAGCCAAATCCCTCAGACGATCCAGCCATTGTTGTCATCGCACTGAGTCCACCGACTGCGCAGTATCTCTTTCAGCCATCACATCACATCACGCGCCATCGAATCACGTCCTCACATCAACTGCCACATTCGCAACAGCAACACGACAAACAATATGAACCTCAACACACAAAAAAATTGTTCGTATACGAACGTAGGAGTACACTCCTCAGAGAGAAATCAACATTATTCACAGCGACTCTATGAGGTAATGACGTAATGCAACACATGAAAGACCTTCGTCAATATATTGAAAAACTGGAACAACTCGAAGATATCCGTCACGTTGACAGAGCTGTTGACCCCCATCTTGAAATGGCTGCCATTACACGACGTGGCTATGATCTTCACGCCCCCGCCCCACTATTTAGCAATATTCTTGGTACCGATAAAGGCATGAGAGCGATGGGTGCACCAGCGGCAATCAGCTCAGTCGCAGGGAAACCGGCTGCGCGCGTTGCCCTCTCTGTCGGATTGTCTGAAGATGCTTCGTGGCAAGAGATTGTCGAATGTCTGGCGACATCAACCAAAGCAGAAGGCATTCCACCGAATATCGTCACAACCGCGCCCTGTAAACAGAATATTCTGCATGGCGCCGATGCGAGCCTTGACCGATTCCCGATTCCTTATCTTCATGAAGGTGACGGTGGTCCCTACTGCAATACATGGGGCACCATTGTGGCGCGGACACCTGATGGCAAATGGACCAACTGGTCGATCGCCAGAATCCAGAAATTAGATGCGCATCGTATGACTGGGCTGATTATGCTGCCACAACACATTGCTTGTATATGGGAAGAATGGCGTAAAATTGGCAAACCGATGCCTTATGCATTAGTACAGGGGTGTGAACCTGCCTTACCTATCGTCTCATCAATGCCACTCGATGATTACGAAAATGAAAGTGACTACCTTGGGGGACACTTTGGCGAGGCGATTGATGTCGTGCGGTGCGAGACTATCGATCTTGACGTTCCGGCAAGTGCTGAAATCGTCATTGAAGGGCATATTTCTATCGAACGTGAAAGTGAAGAAGGCCCATTTGGTGAGTATCCCGGTTATATGGTGACCGAAACCAGTATGCAGCCGACCTATCATGTTGAATGTATTACTTATCGTGATGGTGCAATCTGGCCATTCGTCCCGGAAGGCCGCCCGATTGACGAATTCCATACCGCTGTCGGGGTCGCGATGAGTGCAGAAGCACTTTCAATGCTGCGTGAAGCCGATTTACCGGTGACGACCGTCTGGTCACCGCTGGAAACAGCCAACCATTGGTTATTTGTCACCGTCCCCTTTGACTGGCGTGACAAGCTGCCCGGAGTGAGCAGTGAAGCATTTGCCCATCAAATCGCACAAAAGATCTGGCAAACGAAGTACGGGTCAAACTGTCCGGTTATCTATGTGCTGGATGATGATATTGATCCGACCAATCCGGCCGATTACCTCTGGGCACTGCCGACACGGACCCATCCCACCAAACGTCGTGTGATTGATCATGGCCCGATCCTGCCATTGCTAGCCTGTTATACCGATGAAGAGTGTCAGGAACATACCGGAGATCGTGTGGTGCATGACTGCCTGCAACCCGCGCCGAACCGCGGACGCCTGCGCCATAGTTCATTCGAAGGCGCTTATCCGGAAGAGATTCAAGCGCGAGTGATCGAGCTATGGGATCAATAATCGATTAATCAAAACAACAGATCTGAAAAAGCCTCTCAGCATTCATCACCCAACGAATGGGTGACGTCAAATATGAATAGAGGCTTTTTCATTGCAGACACGATTCAGCGGCACAACCATTCTCTCAGCCTTTATTTTGGTTACCGGACGGAAAAGAGGCTTCATGGAACCCTTCATCTCTGTAGGTTCGGGCGGTCTCCTTAAACTGCTGTTCAATGGCCAGAAAAGCCGCCACTATTGCAGGTTCAAAATGTGTCCCTTGTCCTTTTTTGATGATGCTGACCGCTTTCTTATGGGTAAATGCCGGTTTGTAGACCCGTTCAGAAATCAGTGCATCATAAACATCAGCGAGCGCCATCAAACGGGCGCTGAGCGGAATTTCATATGCTTTCAGCCCCTGCGGATAACCCGTGCCGTCCCATTTTTCCTGGTGACTCATGGCTATTTCCTTGGCAAATTGCAGAAAATCACATTTGAAATCAATCGCAGACTCCACAGAAACAATCACATTACGCCCAATCTCAGTATGTGTTTTCATTATCTCGAATTCATCTTCAGTCAATTGACCAGCCTTCAGAAGAATCGCATCAGGGATGCCCACTTTACCGATGTCATGTAAAGGTGCAGATTTAAACAAATTCTCAATCGTCTCAGGGGACAACTGTTCTACATAGAGCCCCTGCCGGACGAGTTCTTCCGCCAGATATTTGATATAACGCTGGGTCCTACGGATGTGATTACCGGTTTCATTATCTCGGGTTTCTGCCAGCGAGGCCATCGCTTCAATCGTTGCATTCTGCAAGCTTTCCAAATGATGGGTTCGCTCCCGAACCCGTTCTTCCAGAATATAGTTTTGGCTCGCAAGATCTGACATCGCCTGTTTCAGACGCAGATGCGTATGTACTCTGGCAAGCAGGATCGGGGGACTGATCGGTTTAAGAATATAGTCAACGGCACCCACATCAAACCCTTGTTGCTCATCTGCTATCTGCGATTTTGCCGTCAGAAAGATCACCGGAATCGCTTGGGTTCGCTCATCAGATTTCAGACGGCGACACACTTCATAGCCATCCATTTCCGGCATCATGATATCGAGCAAAACGATATCAGGAAGATGTTTCTGACACACTCTTATCGCCTGTTCACCTCTTGTTGTAATTAAAATATGAAAATAAGGCTTTAAAACTTCGCCTAGCAAAGCACGATTCTCGGCATTGTCATCAACAATTAATACCGTATCTTTTGCATCATCCATTCTCTCCCCCTGTCACTGTCGAAAGGTCAAGTGGATAAATACTGACTGCTTTTCTGAGCGCTTCACTTGCCGCTTCGAAATCACAGTCATGAATAGACTGACAACAAGTGTCAAATGACGCGGAAGCGAGTACCACTTTGAGGAACGGATAATGCTCATCAAGATACTCAACCGCCTCATTATCATATGCTGCTAAAAGAGATGCTAACTGCTCAATTACCGCGATGTGAGCTTGTGTCAGAGCCCCACCCTGCTGCGCTGTCGGCTCCAGACGCTTGAGTGTCTGACATAGTGCAGGAATCAACTGTGCGATGTGTTCTTCAGCTTCACGCAATATCGCAGCCAGCGCCTCATCATCTTGTTCTTGCTTAATGGCAGTTTCAATCCGGGCTGCAATATCGGAAAGTCGCATCAGCCCAAGGTTCGCGGCTGCTCCTTTCAAGGTATGCGCCATCAGCGTCGCTTCCGTCCGCTCCGCTTGCTCTAACGCAGTTTGAATACGAGGAACGATATCATGCTCTTTATCAATCAACTGAGAGAGCAACCGCTGATAAAGCTGCTCATTGCCAGCCACTCTCATAAGCCCGTTGCGGTAATCCAGAAAAGAGAGTTCACTGAGCTGAGGCGAGGATGATTGTGTTAAAGTGGACATGTCAGTCGGCGCTGGCTCTTGCGCCTGCGGGGTATCAACCACAGCAGGCTTTTCGGCATGACACCACTTTTGAATGGTACTCAACAGGATATCCGGATCAATCGGCTTAGAAATATGATCATTCATCCCCAAACCAAAACAACGCTCCCGCTCCTCAACCATCGCATGAGCCGTCATCGCAATCAGAGGAATATCATCGTAAGCGGGAATACGACGAATATGCTCACTGGCTTCATAGCCATCCATCACCGGCATTTGCAGATCCATAAAGATCACATCAAACCCTGCCGCCTCATTCAGAGACTCAGCAAGCAGCGAGAGCGCTTCCCGACCATGATTCGCAACCGTCACATCCATTCCCCATCCTTCCATCAACTCCAGTGCAATCTGTTGGTTGATTTCATTATCCTCAACCAACAACACCCGAATCTCGGTCAGATCATCCTGAGGTCTGACAAAATGATCCACCGATGAACGATGGGATGGATGTTCTGAAGCCCCAAACAACGTCATCAATAAATCAAACAGTTTCGATTGCCCGACAGGCTTAGATAAATAACCGGATAATTGCAGCTCTTCGGTGACATGGGCAAGTTCATCTTTATCATAAGCGGTCACCATAACAATATGAGGCTGATGTTCTGACGGCACCGTCTGGCGAATCTTGCGGCAGGCCTCAACCCCATCCATATCAGGCATATTCCAGTCCATCAAGACCAGATCGATCGGTTTCCCTTCTGCTATCGAGGCATCAATATGTGCCAGCGCTTTATCAGCATGATTCACTAATATCGGTTGATGCGATAGTACATCGAGCATATCACCCATAATCATTAAGGCATGTTCATTGTCATCAACGACCAGTGCCCGAATACCATCCAGTGTATTGGGCAACCCATCAGCAACAGTCCGGGCCTCCCGGTCAGCTTTCAGCCAGATATCAAAAGTAAAGTGGCTCCCTTGACCCAACTTACTTTCAACCCGAATCTTACCGCCCATCAACTCAACCAAACGCTGACAGATAGACAGCCCCAATCCTGTACCGCCATACTTACGAGTCGTACTGCCGTCAGCCTGAGTAAATACGGTGAATAATTGTTCTATCTGCTCAGGGCTCATGCCAATCCCTGTATCTGAAACGATGAACTCCAACTGAATTTGCTCCATTTGGCGCTTCACTTCTCTCACAGCAACTGAAATCTCCCCCTGTTCAGTAAATTTCACCGCATTGTTGACCAAATTAATAATTACCTGCCCCAATCGTAGCGGATCACCATACAACTTTTTCGGCAACCCTCGCGGTACGGAAAACAGCAGTTCTAACCCTTTATCAAATGCTTTCTGCCCATTAATTATGGATACATTATGAAAAATATCGTCCAGTTCAAAACTGACATTCTCAATCGTCAGCTTTCCGGCCTCAATTTTACTGAAATCGAGAATATCATTGATAATCCCCAATAAGAGTGAGGCGGAATTATGAATTTTAGACAGATAATCATGTTGTT
Source organism: Vibrio spartinae (assembly GCF_024347135.1). Taxonomy (NCBI): domain Bacteria; kingdom Pseudomonadati; phylum Pseudomonadota; class Gammaproteobacteria; order Vibrionales; family Vibrionaceae; genus Vibrio; species Vibrio spartinae. The sequence continues at coordinate 3,350,504 of NZ_AP024907.1, forward strand.
TGGCCGTTAAGTCGGTCTTTAAAGCCAAGTGAGACATGCCGATAATGGCGTTCATCGGAGTTCTGATTTCATGGCTCATATTGGCCAGAAACATCGATTTAACCTTCAGTGCCTCTTCTGCCTTTTCACGTGCATCATACAACTCATTTTCGACAACCTTACGCGCAGAAACATCACGTAAAAATAAAGCCGCCTGACAGCGGTCATTGAGGACAAAAATCGTCACCCCTAAATCCACCGGAATCATCACACCAGACTTGGTATACGTTTTAATCTCAAAAAACTCACCATACACTTTGGTCTGATCTTGAATGGAGATGGGGGGCTGTAAGATCGCTGCCAATGCCCCCGGCATCACCATCTTCAACAATGTGATACAATCCCGCCCTAAGACATCTTGGCTCTGATATTGATAAATCGCTTCAGCCGTTTGATTCCATAGCAGAATTTTGCCCTGCTCATCGATAATCACCACGCTCGATGGTGCACCGTCAATAATCGTCCGGGCAAAAACTTCACTGTCTTGTAAATCCTGAGTTCGTCGTGCGATTTCTTGCTCTAATCCAACCTGATGTTGTGCCAGTTGCTGATTTTTATGCTGCAATTCATTCATCAGCTCATCACGACTTTTCTCGCGTAACTGCTCTGCCAATTGTTCGAATTCAAACGCTGTCGGCAGATAATTGGCAACACATGGAACCACCCAACTGATCGCCTGACTATGTTGTTCAATCGCCAGCCCGGGGACGGTTAATGTTCTTGATTCAACCGATTCAGGAATCAAACAGCTCACCGTAACCTGCTCCTGCTGAAAAACAAAATCAATGGCACACTCCCCGTAAGCCTCAAGCAACTGCAACACGAATTCAGCACTCATCAGCATGAAATAATCCTGCTGTTCAGCACTAAAATGGTAACAACGGAAGATCGCCTGAAATTTACGTCGAATCGCCAGTTTACTGATATTGTCGTGATAGACAGAGCAGCGGATCGATTCATTCATGCGTTGTACTCCAACACTATCACGGTAATATCATCATGTGATTTGCCGAAATGTTCGACCAAAAATGAAGCAAACTGCGGAAGCGGACGATATTGAGCAAAATGGCACTGTCTCAGATCTAAATTTTCCTTAATCCCATCGGTGGTCAGTAAGAAACGTTCATTGTTGCCAAATGAGCCTTGAAACACATTCAATGTCGGGATCATTTCACCGACAATACCGGGCTGAGCGCAATAGGAGCGCCAGTCATCACCACACTTTCTCATCAGCGTATTGCCGACACCAACCCCTTGAAAACATCGCGTCTGAAGGTTAAAGAAAACCAATGTCACAGCAGCACCCAAACTGCCGCGAAAATAATCATGCATCTGCTCAAGTCGCCGCGGGAGCTCATCTGCTGACTGGGTATGAAAACAAGCATCGAGATAACCTTCCATCTCTCGCGCCAAACGTGCGGCTTCTGGCCCATGTCCTAACACGTCAATAATCGCAACCATCAAACCCGAGTCATTTTCTCGCACCAATACACCATCTCCGGACTCTGACTCCCCCAAACAAGGGATGCAGCGAGAATACCATTCAAACGGCATCGTCATTCCCCCATTTGATCACGCTCACGATGGTCCCGCGCGTCTCTGTGCCAGACGCTTCTGTAAACGATTGGATCTCAAATTGATCAACCATTCTGCGCACGCCCGGTAACCCCATTCCTAAAGAGCCACTGGTCGAAAAATGATCCGCCATCGCCTGCTCAATGTGTGGAATTCCCGGCCCGAAATCCCGGGCAACAACCCGTATACCATGTTCATTTTTTCGTTCAAAATCGTGCATTATTTCGGCCAGTTCAATACGACCACGCCCTGCATACTTGACAATATTGGTTGCCAGCTCAGAAACAATCGTGGCGATTTCACTCGTCACCGTCGGAGAAAAATTAAGTTGCTGGACAAATGTAAATGTCCCGACCACAGCCATCACAACATCAGCTTCACAATCAATAGAATAAACATCCCCCAACGCTTTGACCGATACCGGTTCATCCATTTCTGCGCTCCTGTGACTGCCGGAGCAACACAAGCCCTTGCTCCAAATCTGTAGCACAACTTAATGCCGATGTATCAACCCCTAAGTTCATCAAACCCATCACGATTCCCGGTCTGAAACCGACAAAGATACATTGCCGCCCCATCACTTGCACATTCAGGGATATCTGGATCAGTGCTTCAATATCTTGCCGATCCAACGTTTTTACGTCAGACATATCAATCAAGACACCGTGGATATAATTTTCAGCAAGCTGGCTCAACAGTTCATGACAAAAATCAGCCAGAACACCCGCCGAGAGATCCGCCTGAATAGATGCAACAAGTGCATGTTTGAGCTGACTAATCGCAATCGATTCCCGCATAACTGTGCTCCTGCATTATTCCGAAAACTGATTCAACGATGTCACATTAAGACCAATCATCTGAAAAGCGTATTCAAGCGCATCCCTGAGTGTCGCATTGGCTTGCACCTCTCCGACATTCACCCCCAACTGAACCATGGTCTGAGCAATTGAAGGGGAAACTCCCGATACCAAACAGGTACACCCCATGAGCTTGGTCGCTTTAGTGATTTTAATGAAATGGTTGGCAACCGCGGTATCCACAACCGCCACCCCGGAAATATCCATGATAAAAATCTTGGCCCGGTTGACGGAGATTTTATTCAAAACCGCAGCCATAATATCTTGGGCCCGTTTGGAATCGATGATACCCACCAGCGGCAGCATTAGGATATCCTGCCAAATCATTGTGACGGGGGTTGACATGGCCATCAGCGCCTTACTTTGTTCGGAAAAACGTTTATTCGTCAGGCGGGAATAAGTCTCGACGACAATCGAGGTATCCATATGGAGCAATTTCATAAATGCGGTCACATAAGCGTTATATGCCTCTGTTTCCATCGAATCATCGTATAACTGCTGGGTAAAAATCAGCATTGAGGTATTCATACCGGCAAAATAGATCGGGAGCGGTAAGCCAACGCGAGCATGCACTTCTCCCACATCCCGGCGCTCCTGAACATAGTCGTCATCAATATTCGCTTTGAAGAAGGAGGTCCAGTAGCGAACCTGTGAATCCTGAACATAGCGTAATCTTCCGGGGTCACCGAAAAACTGAGCATACTCAGGGAGCTTCTCCAGCCAGGTATAAAAATATTTAACGTATTCCCCCAGCTTCGGAATCATCACCTGACCGAACTGGCGAACGGTATCTAAATCCTCATCTGTTACGCCATGCAGGTGCAATAAAGATTGCACGTCTTTCATCTGAGTGAGTTTAACATCCGGTGACATACGTAGACTCCCTTGCCCATCAGTGCTCTTCTATCCTGCATTTATTCAGCATTGTGCAACACAGCCTTTCGTCACAGGTAGAATCATATGTACAGATTTTAATCATAGTCGATAAATTCATCCCCCCAATCAAAATGGATCACATGTCATAAATAAACTGGTCACATATATTCACTCATCCTACCACTCGCTATTTTAGGGATATTCTGTCAAGCGAAGAATTAATAACCCACACAAATAATTACATTTATATCAATAAAGAATTATATATTTATTAAGTTCCCCCAAGAATGAAATTATTTCCATAAATCTATAGAACTTATGGAGAAAAAACCTTCGATAAAAAATAACCACCTTGATACAATTTAAATCGTAACAAGAATAAAACATTATTTTAAAAAACAAAGAGCATTTATTATGAAATTAAAAACAACCGTTGGTTTAATGAGCTTATATTTAATTTGCCAACCCGCGTTTTCAGCAATTCCTTATCATGGCTATCAGTATGATTACACTCAACCGAATGGCGATGTCATTACGCTTACGCTTGAAGGGAATGACTATTACGCCGAGCAGAGAACACCTTCCGGTCAGCTTGTTATTTATGATAAGCAACTGGGTGGACTCGCTTACGCGAAGGTCTCTGATGACGGGTCAGCCCTTGTATCTAAAGGAGAATTGGTCACTCAAGCAAAAGAGCAGCTTGAACAAGATCTGAGAAGCAGTCTTCATTCCACCATTCTTTCTCAGACTGAACAGCAACCCGGTTTATCCGCCAAAGCGAGAGAAAAATTAGCCCAAGAAAACCGCGATAAATTATTACATATCCCGGAAGATGTCAGTCGAATTGCAACATCTCTCGTCCAAACTGCCGATTCATCGAGCCATATTACGGGGAATGTACGCGGGTTAACAATATTAATTGACTTCCCGGATGATCGCCGAGAAATTAGTCGTTCAGACGTCAACAGTTTTTTAAATGATTTAAATTATAAAGGATACGGAAATTTCCAATCGATTCGTGGTTATTTCCGTTCTGTATCGGGTGGCAAGCTCGATTATACAAATACAGTCAGCACTTACTATACGGCGAAACACAACAAATCTTACTATACCAACCCTAACCTTGAGTTCGGTGTCCGGGCACAGGAGCTGATTCATGAAGCATTAGAGTGGATGGAATATCAACAAGGATTTGATTTCTCGACTCTGACGACCGATCGCTGGGGCCGTATCAGAGGGCTTAATTTTTTCTACGCCGGGGATTCAAACAGTGCCTGGTCAACAGGCTTGTGGCCACACATGGGTGGCGTGAACCCACAATTCTGTGCTGATGGTGTCTGTACCAATTCGTCACAGATATCCGATATGGGAAGCAGCTTATCGATCGGAACCTTCGCCCATGAATCAGGACACCTGATCGCAGACTGGCCTGATCTTTATGATTACGACGGCAGCTCAAACGGTTCTGTTGCGCAGTACGGTATCATGGGTTACGGCAGTACCAATGCCCGCTCGATGCGACATCCAGTGCCACCGGTTGCGCCACTGCGTGATAAGGCTGGCTGGGAAACCGTCATTGAGTTAAACCCAGCGGTCAACTCGAATGCACCGACCGGCCGTATCTCAGCAACATCCGGCAGCAATACATCCTACAAATGGTCTAACCCGAACAATCCGGAAGAATCCTTCTATATGGAAGCGATTTATCAAAGCGGACAAAATACCGAGCAATTGGGTAGCGGGCTCGCTATCTGGCACGTCGATCCGAAAGGCAATAACTCCGATGAATGGCACCCTTACATCCAGATGGAGCACGCCGACGGCAACCGTGACCCAGAATACTTGCGTAACCGCGGTGATGAGTACGATGTTTATGGTCAATACGGTGAGTTTTCTGCGATCTATCCGAATGATTTAACATCCCGGGGGACAAACTCATTATGGTGGAATGGCCGTGATTCAGGCCTGAGCGTCAGTGATATCTCCCAACCGGCTCAAACAATATCGTTTGCGATTTCAGAAGACGGTAACGGCGGCGGTGATAATGGCGACGGTGGCTCCTCAACCGAAACCAAAGTGTATACCAACACCATTGCGCAAGGCGGATACACTGCCGAACCAAACAATCAGGCATTCCGTTATGAAGGCGGCACCATCAACGCGACTCTGGTCGGCCCTGACGGTACAGACTTCGACATGAAACTGATGCGTTGGGACGGCAATAACTGGCAGCAAGTTGCAGCCTCTGAAGAGCCAGGATCCAGAGAGCAGATCACCTACACGGCCGATGCGAATTTCTACTACTTCCAAATTTATGCATACAGTGGTTCAGGCCAGTACAATCTGACGATCTCGCTCACTCATTAATCACATCAATCGGGACACGATAACCCCATCAAAACGCGGTGTTCAGCACCGCGTTTTTTTATTCGCACACACTGACGAATCAGCTATGCTCATCACATCATTGATGATTCCGGTGATTCAAACCGGACGAGACGAAAAGACACAATCACGAGGAACGCTCATGAAAAAATTGCTGCTGATGTTGGTGACTCTCACATTAACGGGTTGTCTCGGGATGCCCGAAACCGTTCAACCGGTCTCTAATTTTGACGTGCAACATTATTTGGGCAAATGGTATGAAATTGCCCGTTTAGATCATTCGTTTGAGGAAGGCCTCACCCATGTGACCGCAGACTATACGCCCAGAGATGACGGTGGTATTACGGTGCTGAACCGCGGCTTTTCCGCTGCCGATAACCAGTGGGAAGAAGCGCAAGGGAAAGCCTATTTTGTCAACAGTGACTCTGAAGGCTATTTAAAAGTCTCGTTCTTTGGCCCTTTTTACGGCTCCTACGTGATCTTTGCCCTCGATGACGACTATCGCTATGCCTTTATTTCTGGCCCGGACACCGATTACCTGTGGCTATTGTCTCGCACCCCGACCGTCGATCAGCAAGTGATCGAGCAGTTTATTCACATGGCGAAAGCTCGCGGTTTTGATACCGATCGTTTGATTTTTGTGGATCAGCAATGAGCGGCTGCCTGTGTGAACGATTATCCGCTCAATAGATAGGTTCAAGTATGCGCAAATCAGACCGACTTTTTCAACTGACAAATATGCTCCGTAAACACCAGCCCATAACCGCCAAACAATTGGCAGAAAAATTACTGGTGTCTGAAAGAACCGTTTATCGCTACATCGATGACTTATCGTTATCAGGTATCCCGATTTATGGGGAATCGGGTGTCGGATACCGGTTGTCTGAGGGATTCGAACTACCACCATTGCAATTATCACCGGGTGAGTTAGAGGCACTGATCACTGGCGTGAGTTTTATCGCATCTTTAACAGGAAAGAACCTTGCTGCTTCAGCACAATCTCTGCTGTCAAAAATCGAGGCGGTGCAACCCAGTAAATTGATCCAGACCACAGGTCAGGATCGTGTGGTGAGAGTTCCTGCCAATCACCGAGATACAAAGGCGTATCAAATCTGGGAGAAAATCCATGTGGCCATCGCAGAAAAACGCTGGCTCAATATCGCCTATCACTCACTTTCAGAGGTCATCACAGCGAGAACCATCTTCCCCTTAGGGTTATTTTATTGGGGCGGTAAATGGACGTTAGGCGCTTGGTGTGACATGCGCGGCGACTATCGCGACTTTAGAATTGACCGCATCGCTCAATTAGAGCGGTGCGATAATGAGCCTTCTCTGCCTGATTTTGTTTCTTTGTCGGCATACATCGAATTGAAAGATTCACCTGAATTTAAAAATATCAATATTGACTGACACAATGGTGTCAGTAGCAAAGCCTTAGACTCATAATTCAATTCATCACTAAGGCACTAACATGATAAAGAACAATCACATTGATAACATTGGTGGTATGGAATTTGCGACCTTCAGACTCAAAAAAGGGGTGACAGAAACCACATTAGTCGAACTATCGAACAAAGTAGAGCAAGAATTTCTGCGCCAGCAAGATGAACTCGTGCTCCATTTTCTGGTTCGGGGGAAAGATGGGATGTATGCTGATGTCGCGCTTGCAACATCACAAGAAAAGGCCGAGGCGTATTGCCAGCAGTGGTTAAGTCATCCCGTGGCGCTTGAATACTTGGAACTGATCGATGAAACGTCGGTAGACATGACGTTCTGGACAAGAATTAACTAAAAGTCCGAACAACAAACACAACCGTGACCGCTTTTTAGCCTCGTGCTTTTAAGCGGTCACCTATACGTTCAATGACCGTCAAGTCACGGACATTAATGAAGGAGAACTGGCAGAAAAAATGGAAGTTCAGCTAACCAAAATAAAAAAAGAACAACGAAAAATCCTTGAGAATCTGTTTTTCTATTACATATACGATATGTCAGAGTATATGAAATGGAACCCCGACCAAGACGGCAAATTCAGCTACAACCCGTCGATGTTTGACCCGTACTGGGAACAAAAAGATCACGTCCCATACTTTATCGAGGCCGACGGTGAACTGGCAGGGTTTGTTTTGATTCGTCGTTATCCGAGTGATCCATCCCGCTATGATGTGGCTCAGTTTTTTGTCCTGCGTAAATTTAAAGGTCAGGGGATCGGTAAACAAGCACTCGCGCAAATCGTCAAGGCTTTTCCCGGTAAGTGGCAAATTCGCGTACTGCTGGAAAATTCAGGCGCACTAAGTTTTTGGCAGTCCGCGGTCTCTGATATTGTCGGCGGGCGTTACCAGTTATCCCAAGCCAATGACGTTGACCTGCTCATGCACTTTATTCATTTTGAGACAGATGATAAGTATTGAAAAACTCGAGCTGTTTCTATGAACGCTCATACCTCTTTTAACCTCACTCGATTCAGGACTTGTCCATCATTTAGGGCAACGTTAAAGTAAGTCACAATCTGATAGTTCATCATATGGGAGAAAGAGAATTGAGTCGCATTGGATTCATTGTTTACTGGCTGGGTTGCATTGTTGTTTTTGCTTATTTATTGAACCATGATTGGCAGCAATTTTATGATTCCTTTTCTTTAATTTGCACATTTGTTCCTGCACTTTGTGCGTTATTTCTCCGAAAAAATGAGTCTATTGACAAAAAATGCTTAAGATTTATCAAAGTCAATTGGATCAGTGCGGGATTGACAACCGTGTACGGTATAATTTTATCAATGAGTTATATTCCTTTTGATCCCGAAGGTTTAGTTGTTGGTTTCAGTGTTGCAATACTACCCATTTTTTATGCATTTTCGGCGACGTTAGTATTAGCACCATTCATGACAGAGAAGCATTGATAGCCCCCACCAAAGCATTAAAAAAGTATGAGTTTTCCTGAATTGTGTCGCAAAGTGACCCTGTGTACCTCGCCACTGCTAACAAAATCAATCACGATACCAGTATTAAATAACAGCAAGGTATCATCATGATAAAACTGACAATGTTCAGCAAAAACAACACCGCTCAACGCAGGAATGGTTTGTTTTACCCACGGCTCATAGTAGGATAGCCACGATGAAAACAGCACTCGATCACCTCCCTGAGCGGAAGCAACAAGAACTTCACACCATCACCACCGTATTGCGCGATACGCTGGATGATTTTCTGCATAACAAAAACGGCAGCAAAGCTGAGTTTCGCATTCTTAAAATTATCTTGTTCGGCAGCCATGCCAAAGGGACTTGGGTTAGTGATCGGCCCAACGGTTATATCAGTGACTACGACATTCTGGTGATCGTCAACAGAGCGGCATTGGTCGAAGAGTATGCGGTGTGGCACAGTGCTGAAGAGCAGATCGCGCGTCGGGTCACCTCTGCCCCACTCGGCTTGATCGTCCACACACTTAATGAAGTCCATCAGCAGCTCCAGCAAGGTCACTACTTCTTTAAAGATATTCGAGAACAGGGCATTGAACTGTTCAGCGCCGATAAACGGGAACTGCCCATTCCGGGGAATTTAAGTGAAGCAGAGCGAGTTGCAATTGCCAGTAAGCATTTTCAGCACTGGATGAAAAGCGCCCAGTCTTTTTTGATCGATTTCGGTCACTGTACCGATCGTCAGGATTTCACAAAAGCGGCTTTTGAACTCCACCAAGCAGCCGAACGCCTGTTCGCCTGCACCCTGTTAGTGTGTACCAACTACCTGCCCAAAACCCACAACCTTGAAAGCCTGCGCTCAATGTGCGCCCAGCAAGATCCGGTCTTTGCCGATCTATTCCCGATGGACAGCAAATTCCACCGTCGCAGCTTCCAGCGCCTCAAACGCGCCTACATCGATGCCCGTTATTCCGAGCATTATGAGATCACCGCAGAAGAGCTGAGGTATTTACAAAGTGAAGTGGAGAAATTACGGGAGATGGTAGAGCGGGTTTGTCGGGGGAGGATAGATGTTTAATTATATGGAGCGGATGCTCCATATCAGTGATGATTAGATAGAAGTTGTATAGAATAATGAACTGTCACTCTCAATTCACCATTTAAATAAATTATTAATTTAAGTCAATATCAATAACCGCCGAACTATTGATTAAAATATCATGACTATTTTTTCAGGATCATATGCATCATCAACCACGCCCATTATTAAAACTTCATTCTCTGTATAACAATGAATAATTCAGCCGGGAGTTCTCCTCTGATAGGGTAATTTTATCCGGGATACTGGTGTTTTTATCTTTTTGGGTAACTACCTGTGAAATCAACAATTCTTATGAATCAGGAAGAACATTCACGGATGAATGTTCAGGTTTTTCAGCACAGGGAGGTGCTTAAAAGCCGGTTCCGGCCAGCGATCAAAACAGTCAAAAATTCAAAGCAGTTTTGGTTCCTTTTCCTGCGTGAAAAGGAACTGGAGCGCGTGTACCACAAGCCATCTGGATCTGAAAGACCAATTGCGCACCATACGATACCACGCCAGTTGGGATCTTCCGGAAAAACAACATCTGGAGAGCCCCCCCACGGCGATACCAGCACCCCGGATATTCATCTGAAAGGCAAGTGGCTGCGCGAGGCCGGGTTTGAGACCGGCACACCCGTCACCGTCAAGATCGCCGGGGACTGTATTGTACTCATCCCGGACAGCCCGCAGGAGCAGGCATTGCGCGAGCAACTGGCGCAGTTAAAAGCGGCGCTGAGGTGAGTTGAATCAAAGGCCGGGAGAGTTGATCCCGGTCGTTGATTTTGAGGATGTATCAAACCTTATCGGATTTATAAAAGGGCGTGACACAGAATTATGAACAGTATCGCTCTAACGCTTGGCCTCAATAAAGACCTTTCCAACTTTATGTGGTCCTTCGTATATATAAAATGAGTCAAATATTTCAAGTTTGTCTTTTGGAGCATCTTCTGATAGAAATTCAGCTGTTCCATAGCTGAACACATATTCATCACAGCTTTGGGGAGCTTCAAGATCTAATATGATACTCCAGAGATTAGCACTATCTTCATTATTTGAAAATTTAGCAATAGGGAAATAACGTCCAATAGGAGGGGGGCTTTTTCTTCCTCCCTCACTTTTGTTCATCCACATAACTTTTACTTTAATCATATCTCTCTACCTATTTACAGGCTTTAGATTTTGCTTTGATTTCTCTACTCCATTTAACCTTTACTTTTGGTTCATTAAGAGCGTTAACAGCGTTGAGGTCTTCAAGTTCCGCATATCTTGCTGAACCAATATTATCCAACTTTTCTACTCTATAAAAATTATCTGCAATTTCATCAGGAACATCTACTTGAACAACTCTGAATGTATCGCCTCCATGTCCCATTCTATGCCCCCACGCCACAGCATCATTATAAGATTCAGCAAACCATTTACCTTCCATTGAACCATTGCCATACGCCCAGGTTTGATTTTTTATTAAACTGTTGTACTCATCAATATTCATTCCTCTATACAGGAGCACTAAACCGTATGGATCACTATACATTACCGGATTATCCACATACCCCTGTGGCCTAATTCCCCCCGCCATCCCTATGGGGTCGGGGCTGAGGTATTGCCCGCTATCTGCATCGTAGTAACGATTGAGGTTGTAGTAAAGCCCGGATTCCCGATCTTCGATCTGCCCCTGATAACGCAGGTCGCAGCTCAGGGCTTCGTTGGCCGCATCTTCCAGATAACCCCGTTGAATTTTGAGATTGAACTGTTGCTGTTGGTATTTACCCCATAGTGCTTGTTCGCCACGCCATTCAATGTCGCCGATTTCGGTGACAAGCTCTTGCGGCGTCCCTGCATGATCGGTGACGATATAGTGCAGGTCTTGGCGGTTGCTGTTGTGACGGGTGGTCACCTGCGCCATCGGGCGGAAAGTCCCCGGCTCATACAGATATTCGGTGCTAGTCAGCGCCGTGCCGTCGGCGGTGATTTGGCTCTGCTGTACCAGCGTGCTGCCGTCCCACAGATAATGGGTCTGCTGCTGAGTTTGCAGGCACTCTTTGGCGATGCGTCGCCCGAACGGGTCATAGCGGTAACGGTAACGTCGCCCGTCCGGCAGCTCAATATGAGTCAGGCGGTCTTCGTCATTCCAGATCAATGTCGTGCTTTGCGGCCGGAAGCCGTCTTTCGATTCGCTTTTCTCTATTACCCGGCCGCATTCATCGTAACGATATTGAAAGCGGCCAACTTCAGTCACCCGACCTGCTTTATCATAGTCACGCTGCTGGCGCTTCATCCGTTCATCGGCCAGCGACACCACATTGCCACCGTATTCACTGCCGAAACCTTCTTCATTGAGATTCAGCTCGCTGTCATATCCGAACAGGTGGACGAACCCGGCTTTGGTCTCCCACGATTTACGCTGGCGTACTGCGGTAATCTGACTGTTGGGGTTGAGGGTGAATTCGGCACTGCCGCGATGACTATCCTCAATCCCCGTTAATCGATCTAAGGCATCATAGCGATACCGGCGCAGCGATTGATTGCCGAGTTGCTGCCCGAGCAATAATCCGGTCGCACTCCACTCATGTTGCAGATTAAATCCGGTATCCGTCTGGCGGGATTGCTCCTCGCCGCCCGGCAGATAAGCAAACTTCAGCGGATTGTGGTGACCGACTTGCAACTCAGATAATCGTTGCTGCTGCCATTGATAGCTGCGCTCAGTCTGTGTGCCGCTAAACTGGATGCGTCGCCCGGCTGCATCGTACTGGTGGGTCAGTTCAGTGCCGTTGATATTTTCATTCAATAATTGCCCTGCCGGGCTGTAGGTGAGTGCAATCCACGCATCACCGTTTTCTGCGTAGGTCAGCCGTGAAGCCGCATCATATTCATACCAGCTTTTCCCGGTCGCATTGTCCTGATTATCGAAGCTTTCACTCTGGAGCAGCCGGCCGCACACATCGTACTGATAGCGGAAAGTGTGACCGTCCGGTTTGCTGCGCTAGTTCGATATATTCATCACAAGCATTAGAAAAGTATGAGTTTTCCCGAATTGTGTCGCAAAGTGACCCTGTGTACCTCGCCACTACCAACAAAATCGCTCACGATACCAACATTGAATCACAGCAAGGTATCATTATGATAAAACTGACAATGTTCAGCAGAAACAACACCGCTCGACGCGAGAATGGTTTGTTTTGCCCACGGCTCATAGTAGGATAACTGCGATGAAAACAGCACTCGACCACCTCCCTGAGCGGAAGCAACAAGAACTTCACACCATCACCACTGTATTGCGCGATACGCTGGATGATTTTCTGCGCAACAAAAACGGCAGCAAAGCTGAATTTCGCATTCTTAAAATTATCTTGTTCGGCAGCCATGCCAAAGGGACTTGGGTTAGTGATCGGCCCAACGGTTATATCAGTGACTACGACATTCTGGTGATCGTCAACAGAGCGGCATTGGTCGAAGAGTATGCGGTGTGGCACAGTGCTGAAGAGCAGATCGCGCGTCGGGTCACCTCTGCCCCACTCGGCTTGATCGTCCACACACTTAATGAAGTCCATCAGCAGCTCCAGCAAGGTCACTACTTCTTTAAAGATATTCGAGAACAGGGCATTGAACTGTTCAGCGCCGATAAACGGGAACTGCCCACACCGGGGAATTTAAGTGAAGCCGAGCGAGTGACGATTGCAACCAAGCATTTTAATCATTGGTTTAGTAGCGCAGCACAATTTTATGAATCAGCATATAAACCAATGCTTGAAAATAAATACTTCAACTATGCTGCATTTCAACTACATCAGGTAACGGAGCGCCTGTTCGCCTGCACCCTGTTAGTGTGTACCAACTACCTGCCCAAAACCCACAACCTTGAAAGCCTGCGCTCAATGTGCGCCCAGCAAGATCCGGCCTTTGCCGAGCTATTTCCGATGGACAGCAAATTCCACCGTCGCAGCTTCCAGCGCCTCAAACGCGCCTACATCGATGCCCGCTACTCCGAGCATTATGAAATCAGCGCAGAAGAGTTGGTCTATTTGCAGAGTGAAGTGGAGAAATTACGGGAGATAACGGAACAGGTTTGTCGGGGGAGAGTTGAAGTTTAGCGATATGGAGCGGGTTGCTCCATATCGGGGTAAAAAGCAGGGATGGAGATCCCAGCTTGATAAGCTAACCAGCTCCTTTGCTGGAAGCTCACAAATTTAGTTCTAAATCTTTAACGTATAGTTCATATATTGAATCACCAAACTTATCTAAAACTACCAAAGAACCATTCCTTAAAGTTACATCTTTAAACATAGGGATATAAACAACTTCATCAGGAGCAGTTCTTAATATTTCCTTCTGCCAAATTATACTGTTTTCCTTTTCTATAACTAAATTCAAGTGAAAATCAGTTATTGTCAATCTACATTCAAGAGAGCATTTAATCCCTATTTCTTTAATCATCTTACTCTTATAACACCACTCATTTAAAAAGCCACCTTCTTTAAATTTCGCAAGGCTCTCCCTTAATTCATGGCTTGGTATACTATATTGTCTTTCACATTTCGTTATTCCAAGTTCAAGAAGCTCTCTAAAGAAGTCATTCAGTTCACTATTATCAAGTGATAAGTAGTTCTTCTCATCAAACTTAAATTCAACAATTAGTACTTTAGATGAGTTGATATAGCAATCTTTACTTGGTACAGATTTCCCAATAAAACATATCCTCTTAAAGCCATTAGCGTCAAACTTAACAAGCTTTAGTTCTCTTTCAAGGTAATTACAAATACTTCTAGATTGATCTCTGAATGGATGAACAATCTCATCAGAATATTCTACCAAATCAGGATATAAATATAGTTCTTTTAAAATCATGGTCTTGAATGCCTACTTGGATCTAATTCTTTTCTCAAACGCTTTGCATTGTCTCTTTCCCATTTCAGTATATTTTCTCTAGCGCCCGCTCCAGCTGGAACCTTTTTTACAACTCGAGCTTTATATCGCCCATTATTACCAGGTTCTTTATTCCATCGATTCACCTGAGAGTTAGCACGTCGAGAACTACCATCCTTATTAAGTTTCCCTCCACTCACACCTGTTTTCGCTACCTTTCCTGTCCGAGTATCGACAATTTCATACCCATGCTGAGCTTTTGAACTTGATTTAGAATTACCATTAACTTTCTTACAAACACTAGGAGCCAATCCCAACGGATCGACCCACTCAACCGGATTGTCCACATACCCCTGCGGCCTGAGTCCACCGGCAAATCCTATGGGGTCGGGGCTTAAATACTGACCACTGTCTGTATCGTAGTAGCGATTGAGGTTGTAGTAAAGCCCGGATTCCCGATCTTCGATCTGCCCCTGATAACGCAGGTCACAGGTCAGCGCTTCGTTGGCCGCGTCTTCAAGATAACCGCGTTGAATTTTGAGGTTAAACTGTTGCTGCTGGTATTTGCCCCACAGTGCCTGTTCACCGCGCCATTCGATTTCACCGTCTTCTCGGACTAACTCCTGTGGCGTCCCTGCGTGGTCGGTGACGATATAGTGCAGGTCTTGGCGGTTGCTGTTGTGACGGGTGGTCACCTGCGCCATCGGGCGGAAAGTCCCCGGCTCATACAGATATTCGGTGCTAGTCAGCGCCGTGCCGTCGGCGGTGATTTGGCTCTGCTGCACCAACGTGCTGCCGTCCCACAGATAATGGGTCTGCTGCTGAGTTTGCAGGCACTCTTTGGCGATGCGTCGCCCGAACGGGTCATAGCGGTAACGGTAACGTCGCCCGTCCGGTAGCTCAATATGAGTCAGACGGTCTTCATCATTCCAGATCAATGTTGTGCTCTGCGGGCGGAAGCCGCCTTTCGATTCGCTTTTCTCAATCACCCGGCCACATTCATCGTAACGATATTTGAAGCGGCCAACTTCGGTCACTCGCCCGGCTTTATCATAGTCACGTTTCTGGCGCTTTATCCGTTCATCGGCCAGTGATACGACATTGTCACCGTATTCGCTGCCGAAACCTTCTTCATTGAGATTCAGCTCGCTGTCATATCCGAACAGGTGGACGAACCCGGCTTTGGTCTCCCACGATTTACGCTGGCGTACTGCGGTAATCTGACTGTTGGGGTTGAGGGTGAATTCGGCACTGCCGCGATGACTATCCTCAATCCCCGTTAATCGATCTAAGGCATCATAGCGATACCGGCGCAGCGATTGATTGCCCAGTTGCTGCCCGAGCAATAATCCGGTCGCACTCCACTGATGTTGCAGATTAAATCCGGTATCCGTCTGGCGAGAATGCTCCTCACCGCCCGGCAGATAAGCAAACTTCAGCGGATTGTGGTGACCGACTTGCAACTCAGATAGTCGTTGCTGCTGCCATTGATAACTGCGCTCAGTCTGTGTGCCGCTAAACTGGATGCGCCGCCCGGCTGCATCGTACTGGTGGGTCAGTTCAGTACCGTTGATATTTTCATTCAACAATTGCCCTGCCGGGCTATAGGTGAGTGCAATCCACGCATCACCGTTTTCTGCATAGGTCAGCCGTGAAGCCGCATCATATTCATACCAACTTTTCCCGGTCGCATTGTCCTGATTATCGAAGCTTTCACTCTGGCGCAGGCGTCCGCACACATCGTACTGATAGCGGAAGGTGTGACCGTCCGGTTTGCTGCGCTGCACCAATCGCCCGGCCGGATCATAGGCGTAGGTTTCAGTGCGACCGTCGTAGTGACGCTCACTGGCAACCTGCCCCAGTTGGTCAAATCCGTACAACCACTGCTGGCCGTGACTGTTGGTCACACCGGCAAATTCGGCTTCGACATTGTAGTGATACTGCGTGGTTGCACCCAGCGGGTCGGTGACAGCTTTAAGCTTATCGAAGGCGCCATATTCAAAGCGCTGGGTTTGACCGAGTGCATCGGTAACCGAAATCAGATTACCTTCAATATCGTAGCTAAAATGCGCTTCTGTGCCGTCTTCGTAGATAACTTTATCGGGAAAAGAGTTTGATTCATGGTAATGCCACTGGCGGGTGAGATTACCCTGAGCATCACGTTTATCGCTGACCCGTTTCACCAGTCGGTCAAAGCGGTCATAATGGAAGGTCATACCATAGCCAGTTGCAGGCTCCAGCCTCATCAGCAGACCGCGTTCATTGTAGGTATAGCGGGTCACGCTGCCATCCGGCTCGGTCACGGAGTCACGCAAGCCGTGCTCGGTATAAGTCATTTGCCAGACCCGACCTTCCGGGTCAGCAATCTGAATCACATCGCCCTGCGGATTATGTTCATACAACCAACTGGCACCGAGTGGGTCAGTGTAACTTGTCAGCCATCCCTGCTCGTTGTAATCATAGCCGTGTACCGTTCCATCCGGCAAAGTAGCAGTGGTGAGATTTCCCCATTCATCATAGGAGTAGGCTGTCGTCTCACCCAAGATATTGGTTTCAGCCACCAGCAAATCATCCAGCCACTGCTGCTCAATCCGGTTACCTGCCGCATCCACGATGGCATAGGGGCGGTTGCGCTCATCCAGATGGTAGGCTTTGATCCCACCGAAACCACTTTTGTAGTAATGAATATGGTTGTCATCGTCATAGCGGATTTGGTCGGTCCATAACCCGTCAGCACAACGGCTGGCGATCGCCCGGCCCTGTTCATCATAATCGTGTTCAACCCAGGTATGTGCCAAATCCTGCCAGCGGGTCAGATAACCGGCTTTACTGTACTGATAATCGAAATTGCGGCCTGATTCTCCCCGTACTGAAAGCAGCCTGCCGGATTTGTCGTAATCATAGCGGGCCAACTCCTGCAATGGCGTTTGATCGGCTTCGCATAAGATCAACTGAGTAATTCGGTTACGCTCGGTTTTGACCTGAATCAGTCGCTCATCGCTGAGAATGACCCATTTGAGCGTGCGACGGTCGTAAAGGAACTGAATAGTATTTCCGTAAGCATCTGATATTTTGGACAAGCGCAATGTCGCACCAATCGCATGACCGAAATGATAGGTCAGACCATCTTTATGCCGAAGAGTTAATTCCGCCTGTTCGCCCCGGGTCAACCGCCACTGGGGTTTCAGTAAAGATGTACTTTCTTCTTCCGGATCAGGGAGTTCGAATATGCCCTGGGTATAGTCGGTATCGGTAAAGGTTGCCAGCATCCCTTCGATAGACAGCGAGATATCCCAGTTGCTGCGCCACAAGCATCCCATCAGGCCCGTTTCTCTCAAACCTGCTGAATGATAATAACGCTGATGCTCCAGAGGCAGTATTCCTGCCAACACAAAATCCTGCCGTTCTTCATACACCTTCCCTGTATACAGATCTATCGGTTCTCCTTCTTTACCACAACCGCCGTTTTTTTTCTTTTTCTCTTTTCTCTTACGGCGTTTCTTTATCTTATCTTTTTGAGCCTTACTCCTGCGACGAACCTTTTCTCTGCCAGCATTCAGGTTATTCGCATCCACGACGGTATTCTTCGAATGGGGCATGCCGTTTTTACGGGTCACAACCTTACCAATAAATTCATCGACCTTGGCACTGATTTTGCCGACCATCTCATCGATTTTGCCCTGTAGGCGCTCCATTGCCTTCACCAGTTTCTCAAAAGAGTCCCGGAGTAATCTCACCGCCCAGTTCTTACTGTTTTTTATTGCTTTGTTCAGCCCGTCAATGATTTTACTCAGTAATGCTTTGGCCTTCCCTGCATACTCACTCAGTTGTCCACTGAACTTTTTCAGGTACTTGACCAGATTGCCGTTTGACAAACTGCGCAGCATTTTCATCGCTTTTTTAATGGTGCGTGAGTCCGCATTTTCCAACGCATTGATAATGGTCTTGCCAGTTTTCTTGGTCGCATCACCCAACCCAGGAACAAAGCCAACCACTACCAGTACACCGGTCGCCCAATGCCAGAAGCCCAGTTCCTTTTTGGTACAGGTATCCCAGCCCCAGCACCCTAAGTCGTACAAATCCATCGCCTGCCCCACCACCGGCACAAAGCCGAGCGCAATCTCACAAAACAGCAGAATCGCCGTATTGTCATGTGCCATGCCGGCCATTTCTCCGGCCAGACTATGGTGAATTTTGTTGATCGCCTTTTTCAGAGCAGTAGAACCACGGTTGATCTCTTTTTCCAGTTCCCAAAAGCGACGATAAGCAGCCTTATACTCCTTATCGATCCAGGTAAATAATTTACGATCAATATCAACAAACTCGTCAGAACTACCATCCTCATCATAAGTCAGATAACCCTGACGGCTCAGTAAAGAATAAAGCGCAAAGTATTCACCGGCTTTGGCAGCATATTCGGGATTGGCCTGAATCACCGGGTTATTTTCTGCCGATTCTTTGGGGTTGAATTCATCGCTGCCTTCGCCGAGCAGAATCTCAAAGCCGCCGCAGCCCATGTTCTGGATTTTGCACATCCCCTGCTTATCCGTCTTGCCTGAAATCTCGGTCTTGTTGCTATCGGTGAGTACAAAGTCAGCTTCCGGTATGGGCTTATTATCATCATAGTGATAGCGGATAAACACTTCACAGCCACATTCAACGCAGCCGCCATCGAGGACATTGTCGGTGGAAAAGTTCTGGGTCGCCGCTTCAGCACTGGAGAGTAAATCGGCTTTCTTATTGTCGCTCATGACTGTTCTGACTCCTTATCCAATTCATCTAACCCACGTTCAAATAACCGATCCATCCGACTTTGCGTGCCCTGATAATCCGGTGATTTTAAAATCTGCTCGGCCCACGGCTGAGTGGTAAACTGCTCACCGAAAACGACCGTCAGGCTCAGATAGCGGACCACATCATTCGGTTGGGTAAATCCCAGTTGATTGGCCTGAGTGATATGCTGATAGAGATATTGATCGAACTGCGCCTGTTCCCAGCTTTGGGTTTCGCTGTGATGGGCTTGTAAATGATCCTGATACTGACGGTAGATCTGTTGGCTGGCCCAGATACTGAGTGCCTGATATTGTGCTTTGGTCAGCGGCGTCGGTAACGGGAGTGTGGTTTCTTCCAGAATCGGCGTCTGAAATCTGAGAACCTTCGCCTTCGGCTGCTCCGGTTCCCAGTAGGCTATCTGTCGTAACGGCCCCTGAATATGTTGCTGATAAACAGCATCGCTGGCCTGCCAGAGCACACCCAGCACATCCCAGTCCGAAAGACGCAGCAGAAACTGTTCCTGTGTCGGGGTTTCGACCAGTGTCCATGCCCGGAAATAACGCATGGCTAAATCGCTCTGGCGGCTAAGCGGCAGTGCATGAAAACGGGGATCCAGCTGAATCGCAATGCCCCAGTGTGGTTGTGTTGCCACCTGCTCTTCGAACCATGCCCACGATTGCAGTGGCATAATATAGGGAGAAATCGAGGCATGAATATCGCCCATATCGCCCCAGTACAGGCGTGTTTCAAACTCTGGCATCTGTTCTGCCAGATCGCGGATTTCCGGATGAATCGCAGCTTCAGCAACCACAAACCATCCCGGGTCTTCCAGCGTGGTTTGCCAGTTTTCCAGCGGGACATCTTCCCACCACTGTTCAGTGTCTGTCATTTCTTACTCTCCATAACCACGTTCTCTGGTTCCGGTGTTGCCAAAGCAGAGTTGTCCGCTGAATCAGGCTCTGCCAGCCATCCCGGTGAACGGTATGCGGCAAGTTCATCCTCACGCCCCAGATACTGATGGTGCAGTTCGCCAATCGCCTGACGGAGCGAATAGAAATGCAGCAAACGCTGGAATTCCGGATGTTCATCAAAGCGATCTCCCAGATAAAAGCGATACAAGGCGAAGGTTTCTTTATCCAGTTCGGATGCTCCGGCATATTTCTCCGTTGCCAGCGCCATGCCCTCATGAAAACGGTTTTCCACCAGTTCAAGAGACAAAGATTCACCATACTGCGGTAATAATTTCCGGTATAAGGTTTCAACCAGCGAATGAAGCTGTTCCGGATAGAAAAACCGGTCAAATTGCTCCTGGGTCAGTTGTAGTGGCAATTGGATCACACCCGAAGATTCCTCCGGGTCAGATGCTGACGACAGATCAAATGCACGCAGTTTAAGCTGCTGTTCATCCCGGACCGGCAGATAGAGCCCCTGATGTTTCCCCTGAAAGCACTGTTGCTGTGCCGGGGTTAAAATGCGCCACCACTGAGGTAATACTGCCGGATCATAAAAACGCAGCATCACTTGCGTAAGATCCGGATAGAGACAGGAAACCCACGGATGCCAGTGTGCCCGCAGAGCAGAAAAATCACCGTCAAACAAACCAACCAGCCCGAACTGCTCAGCCCGCGGTTCGTTTTCTGCCAGCCAGTAATAAAGTGTCTCTCCCGGATTACCATCGCGAATATCGATAAGTAATGGCGAAACATCGGTCAGGTACTGAAGCTCACTGCCACGCAGCAGTTCACACCATGTGACATCTTCGCGTCGCTTCATGGTGTTCCAGAATTCAGTCGCTTGCGGAAACTGAATGCGATCAAACAATAAGTAGCATGTTTTTCTTTCTGACGTATTTCCTTCTGACATGCTTAATATGTCGAATAAGGATTTCATTTTTTATTTTTCCTAGCCTGCGTCAATGTATGAAATATTTATATTTTATGAAAAAAAATTAATGATTTAAAAAACATAGGGACCACTGTAGTGAATCTGACCCAACCATATTATTGCTACGGAGTTGTCTCATTAGGAAAAACTCTACTCCATAAGTTCTCGATGACATACTCCTTTGCATCTTCCTCATCATCTGCCGGATAAACGACATATTCCTCATTTTCCAGTAGTTCAGACCAACAGATAGACTTATCTTTGAAAAGCTGTTTCAACTCACTCTCAATTTCTGCTTTCTGAATCGGATCACTAAGCACCCGTTCTAAAGCAGCAATTTCATCACTTTCTTCTAACCCTACATCTACTGAAAAAATGGATATCAGTAAGTTTCTTAAAGAAGGATAATCGTTCATTTAATTACCTCGATGGAAATATAGTTATCGTTTCCCAGACCTGTTTTACTTGGTTAAATTCATACGTTGCCTAGACACTTCTCAGGTTTTCTACCATATTCGTTGCTCCCTGTAATTCCGGATTGAATTTACTTCCAGCAATCCTCTCGAAACCTCTTCCCAAATCAACACCAAGATCGCCGACATCTTTAGGCGTAAGTGTGAGAATAGATTTATTGGGATTTTGCGCAATGATCGCCTGTAGTGCACCATTATTTCGTACAGCCTGATCGGCACGAACCAATAACTCATCGGAATGGAACGCAGAAGACATCGGGGGAAATATTGTTTTTCCTTTAACGACTTTTACATGACCGTCTGGCGCAACTCCCGTTAGAGCTCTATGCATCAGTTGTTCATCTGTGACACTCCCCCCATGACGCGCAATTGAATGAGCATTTGGATGGCGAGTTACAAGCTCTAGGTGCTGTGAATTGATCTTACCTGAAACGTCGCTATTCTTCTCCTCAACAACTTTCTGCTTATTTTTTGCCGAACGCTCATAAACCTCTTCCACAAACGGCAGACTGGCCCAGTCAAAAGGTGGGGCTTCGGCAAGTGGCTGGATACGCAGGAAAGGCGACTGCTCCATTGCGGCTCCTTCGCCACACTTATGAGTCGGCGACTTATATGGCGTATCACCAATCAATACATTGCCGGAACCCGCGGCGACCGAGCCGCCGCAGTCAATCGCATCGCCGACCCGGGCTGCCGGTTTGCCGTTGATCGAGACATCACCGCTCCCGGCCATAATCGGCGTCGCCGGGAAACAGCCATGGCCTGAGCCATTATCGCCGAGTCGTGCTGCTGCTGGCATGGTTATCCATTTCCTTTCCTAATAAATTGACCAAAAATTAACCAAAAATAACTACCATGACACAAAATATTTCCCCTAGAATCATCTAAACTAATCATCTTCAGGCTCAATGAGAGACAGAAACTCGATCTTTCCTTCTTCAATCTCCTGAAGACGTTTCAATACATCTTTTCATGTTGGTTGTTGAATATAGCTCTTTCCTGAATCCCCCACGCGTATTGCATCAATTTGGCTATTTCAAACCTCCTTGCTTACCTGATTTAAAATCGTTCGGTCTATTAAATACCACAGTGTTTGATCTCCTAAACATATTCACATCTCAGCTATGATCTTTAAAATCCATGTTCGAAATCTAGATCATAAAGCTCAACCCATTGAAATTTTTCTGTTTTCATTCCTGACACAATAAAATTTTGAATAATAGTCCAAGCATCAGCTTTCGGGAACAGACAACAGTCCGGGAAACGGAATTCATTACCACCAATATGATGTACCAATGTTTCCTGCACTTTATTATTTGTTGATGAAACTACAGGAACTTCATAATCAGGTGACAACATAATGAAGACACCACGGTCTTGGTAATTAAAAAATATCAATTGTTCATTAACCCCCTGAATTTCAATACCAGATTCACCACTTCCTTGTTTCCAGTAACCCTCATTCTCATACAAAACAATATTTCTGATTAACTCAACATCAGGGTTTTCAATATCATCACCATCAGGGGGACAATAGGTAACATTTCCAAATTTGTTACTCATAACTTAATAGACTCCAAAACGATAGGTTTAGTACTACCACCACTGTATATATTCAATTTATCTACCCCCAAGCGTTTAAGCAACGCGGGCATTTCACCTCGGCACATATTGCAGGTTTTTCGATCCACATACATACTAAGTTCTTTGGGTAATTGATTCCCAAGACGCTCATATGCTCTAATCAGTGAGTGAGATTCTCCATGCGTTAGCGACTGAACCTGCCCAAGGTGTTTCGGTTTATTCTTCTTCGGAGGAACCCACTCAACTTCCTTCATCCATTTTTCTCTTAGTGCTTTTTGTGACACTTGTGACGTCTTCGTTATCTGCGAGTTAACACCAAAAAACTTCTTACCATTGATTTCAATAAACGCCACTGTATCCCCTGAGGTAGAGCTATATGGCTGAAGCCCAGCTTTTTTCCTGAAAGATGATATAACGTTATATCCATCACTAGGCGACTGAATCTTATGATTGTAATTTGTTCCCTTTCTAATTTTTTTAGACTTCTTCTCAACAACTTTCTGCTTATCTTTTGCCGAACGCTCATAAACCTCTTCCACAAACGGCAGACTGGCCCAGTCAAAAGGCGGGGCTTCGGCAAGTGGCTGGATACGCAGGAAAGGCGACTGCTCCATTGCGGCTCCTTCGCCACACTTATGAGTCGGCGACTTATATGGCGTATCACCAATCAATACATTGCCGGAACCCGCGGCGACCGAGCCGCCGCAGTCAATCGCATCGCCGACCCGGGCGGCTGGTTTGCCGTTGATGGAAACATTGGACGACCCGGCGGAAATACTGCGCCCATGCATTCCGTGAGGAAATTGCGGGCACGGGCAGGCATGGAGCAATACCGTGTCGCCTTTGCGGGCTGCGGGTTTACCGTTGATCGAGACATCACCGCTCCCGGCCATAATCGGCGTCGCCGGGAAACAGCCGTGACCTGCACAGTTGTCTCCGAGTCTTGCTGCGGCTGGCATGATTATCCCCTCCGATCCGGCGCTTCCGGCTCTTGTGGTTTATCGGTATCATCCGGTTTAACCATCGTCGGTGCAGTGCCTTTATCCGGTGAACCACCTTCATTGATTTTGACCTTGCTGCCGGAGATGGTGACACCGCCACTGTCTATTTTGACAAAACCGCCCGGTCCGTGGATGGTCAGTGAATCGCCGGCATCCAGAATAATCTGTTTGGCTTTCAGGTAACTTTCGTTACTGACCGCAACCCGCTGATTCGCACCAATTTCTTTCTCTTCAGAGGCACTCATCTGCGTCACCAGACCACCGTCGATTTTCTGAATAATGCCTCCGGAAATAAACTGGCTGAGTTTCCCGACGATCCGCTGCACGACATTCCGGCCGACTTTGACATGATGATCCTGCCCGAACTCTTCGGTGACATTCTTACCGACCAGACGATGGACATTCTCGGTAATCATCTGGTAGAAATGCCGTCCGACACGCCGGTGACTGTCCAGTCCAACCGATTCGCGGTGAATATTGTTGGTCACAATATCCTGATCTTTCTGGGCATGGATATAGATCTGCTCAACACCGGACTGATCTTCAAAACGCACTTCGTTAGAACCTTCGCCCTGATGGGTCTGCGTTTTCAGCACGGTGCGGGTTTTATGATTGGGCAGAATATAAGGAGGAACATTGGTTGCGTGGTAAGTCCGGCCGGTAATGATCGGTTGATCCGGATCGCCGTTGAGAAACGAGACGATCACTTCGTGACCAATCCGGGGAATCGCCATAAATCCGTACTGAGCACCAGCCCAGCCCTGCGCAACCCGAACCCAGCAAGAACTCTGTTCATCGGATTGATCATAGCGATCCCATGGGAAATGCAGTTTGACCCGACCATGCTCATCACAGTAAATTTCTTCGCCTTTGGGGCCGACCACCGTCGCAATACAAGGGCCGTCGACTTGCGGTTTCGGCTGTGGTGTTGCTCGCCAGAGGCTCTCTTTCGGAATCACGGTAAATTGGTTGGCGTAGGTCGTCGCGCCATGACCACCGGCTTCTTCTAATGCTTGTGGCTGAGTCCCTTGATGACTGACGGAGACCGCGAGCCACTCGCGATTCATCGCTGCATCGATATGTTCTTCTAGCTCAAAACGCACCCCACCTTGCACGCGGGCATCATTACTTTTACCGCTGGCGGTATGTGTAGTGCGCCGTAGGTATTCCAGTCGAATCTGGCTGAAGGCTTTACCATTGGCGTCGTCTTTGAAGCGCCCCGGATGGTCAAAGTATTCATAATCGGATAGCTGATAGCTGAGATCCGTCCCGTCCATTGACTGGGCGAAGTTATAGTCCGGTTTTTTAAAGCTGTAATCTTGCATCAACACCGAGCTGACTTCTGACTGATAATGCTCTGTCATAGTCGAAACATAGGGGGTCGTCATATGCCCGCCGGAAAGCGCGTTGTAAGGAACCGGAGAGCCTAATGGCGCAAATCCTTCACTGTTGTCGGTCACAACCAGTGTATGTTTGCCTTCTTCATGCGTGAAGGTATACATCAGGCCTTCTTCCGCCGCTAAACGATGGAAAAAGTCGAGATCCGATTCCCGGTACTGGACACAAAACTCGCGCAGGGCACATTCACGTTTGACCGAAAAGACATAATCGGTAATGTTCATCTCCTGAAATAGGATCTTAAAAATATCGAGAATGTTTTTTTCTTGAAAAATCCGACTATTGCGGCGCAACGAGAGACGTTCCAATGCCGGAACCAAGGTGACGGAATAAAAAGTGTGAGAGTGTCCGGTATCCCCTTTACTGAAATGGCGCACAATGCCATGAACGCACTGGGTCACTTCCCCATTTTGAATCACTTCCAGCAATGCAGTTTTATCGACAATTTGCTTGGCGGCGAGATCTGCATTGCGACTGGCCAGTTCGATTTGATAGCGAAAGCCGTAGACCCGTTCTCTCGGTCCGCTGAACGAGTCTGATACCGACTCTTCTCCTTGGTATTCACGAACCACCAGCGTCTCATCATGCACACCATCAATCGTGAAGCGAAAACCTAACGTTGTCATTTGAATTGCCTTTTGTCTTATTGAGAATAATCCCACCAAAAATAAGAAAGTGAATGCTTATTTTTTAGTTTGATTTTCAACTTGTTGATCTCTGTTCCAAATCGGATCAACCTTTTTATTCAATAAGATAAACGCAGCAACAGTTGTGCCAATCACACCTCTATAACGAAATCAATTTATTATATTATGTGATCAGTTATTACAGGCAATTTGTTGCCTAGAGGCGAGCAAGAAGTTGCCCGACGAGCAAAAAGTTGCCTGAAGAAAATGGGGGGCATGTCACAAGCTCAAGGCTCTGATATCCGTGCTCTGATGCGTACTTTGATCAAACGAGTTCAGCCGCTGCTTTGCGACGACAATGCCGCCCTTTTGACACAGATATCATCCCCCCATTGGTGGAAGTCGTTGATGGAAGTAAACGAGGCAAGGTACACTATGCTCCCTATTCGCCTATCTCAGAAAAACGCCTCTATCATGCAAAAAATTGTTTTAGCGACCGGAAACCCGGGAAAAGTCAGAGAAATGTCTGACTTATTGGCCGATTTCGGCTTTGAAGTGCTCGCACAGACGGCGCTCAATGTCTCTGACGTTGCAGAGACGGGAACCACATTTATTGAAAATGCAATTATTAAAGCGCGTCATGCTGCCGCAGCAACCGGATTACCTGCCATTGCTGATGATTCAGGCCTTGAAGTCGATGCGCTCGACGGTGCACCGGGCATCTACTCCGCACGTTATGCAGGCACTGGTGCGACTGATCAGCAAAATATCGAAAAGTTGCTAACCGCAATGGCGGATGTCCCCGAACAACAACGCAGCGCACGCTTTCACTGTGTGCTGGTCTTCATGAAACATGCCGCGGATCCGACCCCGTTGGTTTGTCACGGTGTCTGGGAGGGTTCAATCCTGCATCAGCCTGATGGTGAGCATGGGTTTGGCTATGACCCGGTATTTTGGGTTCCCACTGAGCAATGTGCATCGGCAACATTACCGCCGGCCCGGAAGAAGCAACTTTCCCATCGCGCTCAGGCGCTTCATCTGTTGATGCAACAGTTGAATGAGCAACCATCATGCTGACACCACCGAAGCTGAGTCTGTATATTCACATCCCTTGGTGTGTACAAAAATGTCCTTACTGTGACTTCAACTCTCATGCCCTGAAGTCCGGTATTCCTGAACAGGCTTATATTAATGCGCTGCTGGAAGATCTTGATCAGGATCTCCAGCGTTATCAGCTCAGCGCGTCATTCGATCATGACAAACGTGCTCATGACTCGTCGGGTCATGACCAGCCGCGAAAGCTCCATTCGATTTTTATCGGTGGCGGAACGCCGAGCCTGATTAGCCCCAGTGAAATCAAAAGACTGCTGGACGGTGTGCAGGCAAGGCTGGCTTTTCAACCGGATATTGAAATCACCATGGAAGCCAATCCGGGTACTATCGAAGCAGAACGGTTTGCCCAATACCGGCAGGCTGGTGTCACTCGAATTTCCATTGGTGTTCAGAGTTTTGATAACGAAAAGCTCACCAAACTCGGCAGAATCCATGGTTCCGAAGAAGCGACCCGAGCAGCCCGTCTGGCACATCAAATTGGGTTAAAAAGCTTTAATCTGGATTTAATGCACGGCTTACCGGGCCAGACGCTGTCACAGGCAATGGCGGATTTAGATCAAGCAATCGCGTTAGAACCACCGCATTTATCCTGGTATCAGTTGACGATAGAACCCAATACGCTGTTTTATTCCCAGCCGCCTCGTTTACCGGATGATGACCTGCTGTGGGATATTTTTGAGCAGGGACATCAAAAACTGACGCAAGCCGGCTATATCCAATATGAGATTTCCGGGTATTCGAAACCGGGGTTTCAATGTCAGCACAACCTCAACTATTGGCGTTTCGGTGACTATCTCGGTATTGGCTGCGGCGCACACGGTAAAATCAGCTTTGCCAATGGCAGTATCATTCGCACCACCAAAGTCAAACATCCCAAAGGGTATTTGAATTTACTCAAACCGTATTTGGATCATGAAGCGGAGGTGTTGGCAAAAGATCGACCGTTTGAATTTTTTATGAATCGATTTCGCTTGATAGAACCCTGCCCGAAACAGGACTTTCCGGAGACGACCGGCTTACCGATCGCAACGGTTCAGCCGACCATCGACTGGGCGAAACAGCAGGGGTTTCTGGATGAAACCGAACAACACTGGCAAATCACAGAACGTGGCAAACTCTTTCTCAATGATTTACTGGCAGAATTTATGGCTGATGAGGAATAAGGATGTTCCCGTCATCAGCACATGGCTTATCCCTGAAAATATCACGACTTAAAAAATAGAGCGCCCGATACGCCCGGAAAGTAGCTCCAGTGCTTTGCTGCCCGCCAACGAGTTCCCAGAGCTGTTGAGTTCAGGCGACCAAACGGCAATGGTCATCTCTCCGGGTACAATTGCGACGATACCGCCCCCCACACCGGATTTACCCGGCATTCCGACCCGATAGGCGAATTCTCCGGCTTCATCATACAGACCACAGGTTGCCAGTAATGCGTTGATCTGTTTGGCCTGAACAGCAGTGATCACCGACTTGTGATTCAACACGGCAACGCCCTGATTGGCCAGATAACTCAATGTTTTGGCTAACTGGACACAACTCATTTTCAATGCACATCCGTGGAAATAGTTTTCCAGCACCGGCAGCACATGGTTTTCAAAATTACCGAACGAGCGCATCAGGTAGGCAATCGCAGCATTCCGATCGCTGTGTTTCATCTCTGAGCGTGCGACCACTTTGTCATACAATATATGGGTATCATCACTTAATGCCCAGACAAACTCCAGCAACCGTTGGCGAGGCGCAGACAGACGCGTCTGTAACATATCAGCGACGACAATCGCACCGGCGTTGATAAATGGATTACGCGGAATACCGTGCTCAACTTCCAACTGGATCATCGAATTGAATGCTTGTCCTGAAGGCTCTTTCCTCACTCTTGACCAGATCTCATCCGGGGTATAGATCCCCATCGACAGGGTGAGATTGAGCACTTTGGAGATGGATTGGATGGAAAAGCCTTCTTCTGCGTCTCCGGCCTGAAACAATTCGCCTTCATTGGTCAGGATCGCGATCCCCAATTTATCCGCCTGAACTTGCGCAAGCGCTGGAATATAGTCAGCCACTTGACCTTGTCCGAGCAACGGACGCACTTCATCTAATATTTCGTTCAGTATCTCGTTTGTTAATTTCATTTGGGTTGCTTCACAATGCATGATGGTTCGACAGAAAAAGCCAGCATGTTTATGCTGGCTTTTATCGTTTCACTGACTTTATAACGAAAAACAACGCTTATCACCAAAACAATGACTATCATCGGAATACAGAGATGATGAAGAAGCCATCAGACTGGACAAGTCTGTCTTTACCAGTGATTCAGATCCGCGGATTCAGTTCTGTCATTCAACACAGCGAAACTGGATATCCCAGACCCCATGCCCCAAACGTTGTCCACGTTGTTCAAACTTCGTCAACGGGCGTTCATCAGGCCGGGGAATAAAATCACCATCGGTCGCGACATTGACATAGCCGGGCGCCTGATTCATCACGTCAATCATATGTTCAGCATAGTTTTCCCAGTCGGTTGCCATATGGAAGATACCTTCTCCGATGATCAACTTCTGACGCACCATCGCTGCAAATTCAGGCTGTACAATCCGCCGCTTGTGGTGACGCTTTTTATGCCACGGATCAGGGAAGAATAGCTGTAGCCGATGCAGGCTATGCTCGGGAATCATATATTCGAAAACTTCGACGGCATCGTGACACATGACCCGCAGGTTGGTTACGCCAGCTTCCCGTGCAGAAGCCAGACAAGCCCCGACTCCCGGACCATGCACCTCAATACCGATGAAATTTTGATTCGGAGAATTTTTAGCCATTTCAACCAGCGATGATCCCATACCGAATCCGATTTCCAGAATAACGGGGTTATCGTTGCCAAACACAGACTGCCAAACTAATTTTTGCGGCTGGAAATCGATTCCCATCAGAGGCCAGCACTCATTCATCGCAGCTTCCTGACCTTTGGTCAGACGTCCTTCGCGGCGAACAAAACTGCGAATTTTACGCATGATTTTACCATCATCGGTATATTCGTTGGTTGTTACTTCACTCATGGTTCTCGCCTGTTTTCTTGCTCCCGGATATAAGGAGGTGTGATTATCCAAAGAATACGTGTCGGTTCAAGTCCTGAACTGAAAATTATATCTAATCCTGCATGATTTATGTGTTTTACAACGCAACTTTTCTGTGCTGCAATCAGCGTTGTTTCATCAGGATCTGCATCAATCATCGCATAAGATGGATACAATCGTGGGCTCAGCCCCCGATAAAACGGTCATTCATAAAAATCATTCAAAAGTAAAGTCAGCCATGCACATGCAATATCCAATATCTCCGCCACAATTTCAGCAACACTTGATCGATTGGCAACGCGCCCATGGGCGTCATGATTTGCCGTGGCAACAGAATCCATCCCCGTACCGTGTTCTTGTTTCTGAAGTGATGCTGCAACAGACTCAGGTGGTGACGGTCATTCCTTACTTCGAACGTTGGATGACGAGTTTCCCGACTATCGAAGCGCTCGCCAGCGCAACAGAAGATGAGGTCATGAATCATTGGCAAGGTTTGGGCTATTATTCCCGGGCCAGAAATCTGCGCAAAGCGGCCCAATACATCATGGCACACCATCAGGGGCAATTCCCCGAATCTCTCGCAGCACTGCTGGATATTCCCGGTGTCGGACGCTATACGGCCGGGGCGATTCGTTCATTTGCTTATGACCGCTACGGCCCCATTGTTGATGGGAACGTCAAACGGCTGTTTTGCCGGTTTTTTGCCCTCGATGGTGTCCCGGGGACTTCTGCGGTTGATAAACAACTCTGGCAACTGGCTGAGACATTCACGCCAGAGACTGATAACCGTGTGTTTGCTCAGGGCTTACTCGATATTGGTGCCACTATTTGTAAACCCAAAAATCCCAATTGCGAACATTGTTGTTTCCAGAAAACGTGTCTGGCTTTCAAATATGACAGAGTTCAAACATTACCAACGCCAAAACCGAAGAAGACGATTCCAACCAAAGCCGGGCAATTTCTATGGGTTGAGTCGGACAATAAGATTCTGCTGGAAAAACGGGCCAGCGATGGGATTTGGGGCGCACTCTGGTGTCTGCCACAGATTCACCTACAACCCGAACAGTTCGGTGAGCATATGCAGCTCAAAGGAACCTTCAAACACACATTCACCCACTATAAGCTGGATGCCAATGTGTGGATGATCGACCGTTTAGGGGTCATGGAACCCCAATTACAGTGGGTCGAAAAAAGTAAAGTGTTCAACCTCGGACTCCCCACTCCGATAAAAAAATTCCTGACCCGTCACCTTGAGGGCTGCTGAAGTGGCAGGAAATGGGACTCTCTGGTATAACATCAGTAGTTTTTAACTCCGAACAATGAGGATATCCTTATGGGTCGCACTGTTTTTTGTGCACGTTTGAAGAAAGAAGCCGAAGGGCTGGATTTTCAACTTTATCCCGGTGAATTAGGGAAAAAAATTTTTAACAACATCTCTAAAGAAGCTTGGGCAGCGTGGCAGCATAAACAGACCATGCTCATTAATGAAAAGAAACTGAATATGATGGATCCAGAGCATCGCCAGTTGCTTGAAACAGAGATGGTGAATTTTCTGTTTGAAGGGAAAGAGGTCCACATCGAAGGATATACACCACCAAGTGAGTCATAAGTTGTTGTTCACACAGTCACCATTCACGGTGATTGTGTGAGTGTTTCCCGTACAGGTACCATGGATGACCAATCTGATTCGACACTTTTTTTCAATGTTCAGCTTAACGCACAGCGTTTCTCTCAGGCAGCGAACGACCCGACTCAGCACTCTGATCTTGTGTGTAATTCCGCTCTTAACCAGCGGTTGTAGCCGTGAGTTGATCGAAAAAATATACGATGTGAATTACGAACCGACCAATCGGTTTGCCAAACATTTAGCCCCCCTCCCCGGCCAGTTTATGAAAGATGCGGCAGCATTAAATGCCCTCATCAGCAGCTTCACCGGCAAAATAGAACATCGCTGGGGAACCAAAGAAGTTAAAATTGCCGGCAAAACAAACTACGTGAAATATATCGATGACTATCGCAGCCGTGCCGATGTCAATTTCAATCAAGGACAAATCACCGTCGCAACGGTCGCAACGACCGAGCCGTTAGTCCATTTGAAGAAAGCGATCATCACCACTCTCCTGACCCCGGATGACCCCAAGCATGTCGATTTATTCTCATCCGAGAAAATCGTCCTCAAAGGGAAACCGTTTCTTTATCAACAAGTAGTCGATCAAGATCATAAGGCGATCCAGTGGAGCTGGCGAGCCAATCGATTTGCCGATTACCTGATCAAAAATAAGTTACAAGTCAAACAAGTCGATTTTAAAAAATCTTACTATGTCGAAATCCCGATGGTGGAAGATCAAGTTGAAATTCGCAGCTATAAGTATGCTGATATTATCCGCCGGGCCGCTCGAAAATATGGTATTCCGGAAGACCTGATTTACGCCATTATCAAGACTGAGAGCAGTTTCAATCCTTACGCTGTGAGCTGGGCCAACGCTTATGGCTTGATGCAAGTCGTGCCGAAGACCGCAGGAAAAGATGTCTTTCAACGGATCAAAAAGCGCTCAGGACAACCCTCTCCTGAATATCTGTTTAATCCAGAAAACAATATTGATACCGGAACCGCCTATTTCTATATTTTAAAACATAACTATTTGAATTCAGTCGCCAATTCACTGTCTCTCGAATACAGTATGATTTCTGCATATAACGGGGGCGCCGGTGGTGTACTCCGAACATTCAGCCGCAATAGAAAGACGGCACTGAGTAAAATCAATCGCCTAAAACCTAACCAAGTTTATTGGGCGCTGACGAAAAAACATCCGAACGCAGAGTCACGTCGCTATCTGGAAAAAGTGACGCACTACAAACAGATGTTTAATTCGGGGAAACTATAAATCAATCTTGCATGTTTGAACCGCTTGGATTGTGAACAACAAGGTTAAAAACCATGCAAACAGTCACTTTTTTCATAGAAACATGAAAAACTAGTTGACGATTGGCGTGTAAATCCGTTTAATAGCGCTCCGTTGCCCGGATAGCTCAGTCGGTAGAGCAGGGGATTGAAAATCCCCGTGTCGGTGGTTCGATTCCGCCTCCGGGCACCATAATTCATTTAATCTGGTGTTGTAGATACCTGATTAAATAAAAGTAAGAAAAAGAAAAGCATTGAGAATAAATATTGTGCCGGCTTAGCTCAGTAGGTAGAGCAACTGACTTGTAATCAGTAGGTCGCCAGTTCGACTCCGGCAGCCGGCACCATTTATTCCATGCCTCGATAGCTCAGTCGGTAGAGCAGGGGATTGAAAATCCCCGTGTCGGTGGTTCGATTCCGCCTCGAGGCACCATCTTTTCCCCCTTAGTTCAGTTGGTAGAACGGCGGACTGTTAATCCGTATGTCGCAGGTTCGAGTCCCGCAGGGGGAGCCATTTTCAAGAAGCCACAGCGTTTGCTGTGGTTTTTTTTTGCCTCAGTCATGCGATTTATCATCATGATGCTTTACCGTTGCCCCCTCCTCTTCTCTCTTATTTTTACATCACCGGAGAAACAGTCAGCCACTTTTTGGGTACTCTGATTGACTTAACCGAAACAAGCATCGTTATCCATCTTCAAGCAGCCGTCATCCCCCTGAAGATTCTGGTTTTGCACCGCAACGACACCTATCTTTTTCTCATTTTTATCCTATCATCTTCTGATAAAATATGGCTTTAAGCCTGTATTTCTGGGGAACCTGGGTATAAAAGCAACAAACGATACTTTTTTTGCATTTTATTGTTGACCTTGTCTGAGAAAAACTTTTTAATACACCCCGTTGCCCGGATAGCTCAGTCGGTAGAGCAGGGGATTGAAAATCCCCGTGTCGGTGGTTCGATTCCGCCTCCGGGCACCACAAATTATTTGAAAATGATCATTGCCGACTTAGCTCAGTAGGTAGAGCAACTGACTTGTAATCAGTAGGTCGCCAGTTCGATTCCGGCAGTCGGCACCATCATTTTCATCAGACAGTAATGTCTTAAAGGTTTATTCCCCCTTAGTTCAGTTGGTAGAACGGCGGACTGTTAATCCGTATGTCGCAGGTTCGAGTCCCGCAGGGGGAGCCATATTTTATATCGCCGGCTTAGCTCAGTAGGTAGAGCAACTGACTTGTAATCAGTAGGTCGCCAGTTCGACTCCGGCAGCCGGCACCATATTTTGTATAGACAGCGATGTCTTAAAAGTTTATTCCCCCTTAGTTCAGTTGGTAGAACGGCGGACTGTTAATCCGTATGTCGCAGGTTCGAGTCCCGCAGGGGGAGCCACTTTCCAAAAGCCACAGCAAATGCTGTGGCTTTTTTGGTTTTATATTGGTTTCATCCTGAAATGAGCTTAAAAGCCTTTGGCCTTTTTGATCAGATCATAAGCCTGTTGGATTTCTTGTGATTTTTCTTTCGCCATCGTCATCATTTCCGGAGGCAAACCTTTCGCCATCAGTTTATCGGGGTGATGTTCATTCATCAGCTTCCGATATGCTCTTTTTATCGTTTTTGCATCTGCGCTTTCATCAACACCCAGCACATCATATGCATCGCTCAGATGGTTCGAGGCATAGGATTGCCCGAAACTGCCCTGCTGATGGTTTTGATAGCTTTCTTGGCCTGAATCCGCATGATGTTGAAATCGAAAAGCCGCTTCCTGCATTCTCAGCCGTTGCTCAAGCTGCGCTTCTGAGAATGCCAGTCCTCTGGCAATTTTATGCAAAATATCGCGTTCACTCGGATGCAGTTCTCCATCGGCAAAGGCAGCGGAAATCTGTAATTCTAGAAAAAATTGAATTAAATCACGTCGCCCACCGGTTGAACGCATCACCTGCTCAAGCACTTCTTCCAAAGGAAAACCCGACTCTTTTCCTTCACGAAACGCCTCCTGTGCCGAGCGTTGCTGCGCGTCGTTCAGATTCATCCGATCCATCATGATCGTTGCTAGACGAATCTCTTCTTTCGTCACCTTGCCCTTGGCTTTGGCGACATGCCCCATCACTGAGAAAGCGGCACGAAAGAACTCATCTTGACGCTCTTCCTGAGATGCGCCCCCATTCCCCCCAACTGAGAATGGTGCCCCTTGATACTGTCTTCGGGCTTTATCAAACTGATGCCCAAGAAAAAGCCCGAAAATGGCCCCTAGAGGACCACCCAGCAATAAGCCAAAAAAAGTACCCAAAATTTTGCCGAAAATATGCATTATTGACTCTCATTCAATGAATTTTTTACGAGTTGCGCAGTCTACTAGTGCTGTATGATTGAATTTCTATTATGATTAGAGACATTTTTAGTTCAACTGATGCTGATCATCCGAATCAACTCAATTTAACAGGATAACACAACTAGATGTCAGACTTTCCTCGTTCGTTGCTAGCTGCTTCGATCTGTGCAGCGCTTTTTATCCCATATAGTTATGCAGAAACAGCTCCGCAAAGCAATACGGTTACTATCGGTCAGTGCCGTGCCGGAGACATCGAACCAACCAACCAGAATGAGCAACCCATTAATGTTGAAGCGGATAAGCTCGAAGCAGTGAATGGCGATAAAGCGACATATGTTGGTAATGTTGTCGTAGTCCAGGGCAAAAAACGGATGACTGCCGATACCGTCACCCTGCACCAAAAAGATAACATTGTGGTCGCACAAGGGAATGTCAAGTTCGATGATGGTGAAGTTCAAGCGGTCTCTGAGCGGGCAATCAATGACCTCAACACCGATAAGTTGACTCTGGAAAAAACCAACTATCATTTTCTCTGCCAGCCGGGTCGGGGAGATGCGGTTTATATCGCCAAAACAGGTCAGGCGATGTATGAAATAGAAGACG
This sequence comes from Vibrio spartinae, assembly GCF_024347135.1. Taxonomy (NCBI): domain Bacteria; kingdom Pseudomonadati; phylum Pseudomonadota; class Gammaproteobacteria; order Vibrionales; family Vibrionaceae; genus Vibrio; species Vibrio spartinae. The sequence continues at coordinate 3,386,852 of NZ_AP024907.1, forward strand.
GTTCGATCACGTCCTGTCCTGACGGAGATAATGCTTGGCGTTTAAAAGCCTCTAGTATTTCGATTGATCAGAATGAAGAAACCGCAACATTTTATAATCCTCGTATGGAAGTACTGGGAGTCCCCCTGCTCTATTTACCATTACTCAATGTGCCGATTGGAAATACACGGAAAACCGGATTTCTTTATCCGACATTTTCTTTCGGTTCAAAGGACGGCTTTCAACTCAATGTCCCGATCTACTGGAACCTTGCCCCCAACTATGATTTGCAGACCAACCTGAACTACATGGAAAACCGGGGAACACAGCTGAACAGCCATTTTCGCTATTTGAATACTTTCGGAAGTGGCAATATCAGCTACGAATATCTGCCGGATGATAAAAAATATCCGGAAAAAGATGACCGCTGGGGATTCCAGCTCACTCACGCCGGTATTTATGATCAATCTTGGGCACTAGCGATCAATTACGCCGAAGTGAGTGATATCGATTATTTTTCAGATCTAGGTTCAGAAATAGGAACCCGACAAGATGGTCAGTTAACCCAAGAAGCAAGCGTCAGTTACCGTTCAACCGACTGGGATCTTTCTTTGCTCACCCGGGATTTCCAAATCCTGACAGAGACTGGCAATCAACCGTACAAATTAATGCCTCAGGTTGCATTTAACTATTACGCCCCTGAGCTGATGCGTTATCTTGATTTTGATCTCATTAGCCATGTGTCAAGATTCGATACCGATGAAAATGACGCACCTTCGGCAACCCGAGTCCATATTGAACCGGGTATCAAGATTCCGTTCGGGGCCACTTGGGGAACCTGGACAACAGAGGCTCGATTACTTTCAACCTATTATCGACAAGATTTAGAAGGGGTCGATGCTTCAAAGGGCTATAAAGAAAATGTGTCCAGAGATATTCCTGAATTTCGCTCGAATGTCGGCCTGAACCTTGAGCGGGATACCGTCGTTTTAGATGGTTATACACAAACGTTGGAACCTCAGGTGCAATATCTTTATATTCCCAAAAGAGATCAAAGCGACATAGCCCGTTACGATACAACCCTGTTACAGACCGACTACTATGGTCTGTTCCGAAGCCGTAAATACGGTAGCGTTGACTTTATCGCCCCGGCGAACCAAATTAGCTATGGGGCAGCCTCGCGCTTTTTCGATGACCAATATAAAGAACGCTTGAATATCGCTTTTGGCCAGATATTTTATTTGGATAAGGGTCTGAAAGATAACTTGAATCGTTCAACGACAGAAAACTCAGATTATTCAGCTTGGGCTGTAGAAATGGATTTCAACTATGACGATACGCTGTTCTATCATGGGGGTATCCAATATGACGTTGACACGTCTCGTGTACAATTGTCGAACAGTACCCTTGAATACCGACATGATAAAGGCTTTATCCAGACGAACTACCGTTATGTCACCCAAGAGTATATTGAGGATACCGTCGGTGACACTCTGGACGTCAATTCTCTGACCAAAGATGGTATTTCCCAACTCGGTGTTGTTGCACAATATAACCTCAGCCCGAAATGGCAAACAAAGGCGCTCTACTATTATGATCTCACCACAGATAATCAATTAGAGTGGCAGGCCAACCTGACTTATATCTCTGACTGTTGGTTTATCGGCCTGACATACAGTCGGGAACTGGATAAATGGACACCGTCATTCCAACAATATCCTGATGCCGAAGCAAGATATGAGAACAATCTGAGTGTCAATATTGGCATTATCGGCTTAGGAACGAATATGACACATAACAATGAACTAACGTCGAATGCAATTGGTTATGGACGCCCCTTTGTGCTAAGTAACTAATCACCAGCAGCAATACAGCAATAACGCGGCTGTCGAGCTCATTCGTTGGGTTCATCTCGGTGTTTGTAAATCATTATATTTTTGAACAACAAGTGGCATGCATGATATGCCCAATCAATAGGATTCTCGATGAAACTGTGGCAATACTTTCTAATCACAATCATCAGCCTTTATAGTCTGAACATTAGCGCAACCCCGGTCGAACTTGATCGTATCGCCGTGATTGTCAATGACAGTGCGATTTTAACCAGTGATATCGACACGGAGATGAAGCTGTTTAAAGCAAATGCAACGCATCATCATCAAACCCTTCCGTCGGACAATGTTATTCGTGCACAGGTTATCGATAAACTCATTTCAGACACACTGCAAAAGCAGGAAGCTGACCGTATTGGGGTAAAAATTGACGACAGTCGTTTAAATCAGGCGATTGAAAAGATTGCCAAACAAAATGACCAAACAGTGCAGGAACTCAGAAAATCAATCGAACAGTCTGGCGTCAGCTACGGCACATTCAGAGAAAAAATTCGTGATGAGATAGCCATTTCAGAAGCGCGTAATGCTCTCGTGCGCCGTCGAATTAATATTTTACCGGCAGAAGTAGATTCACTGGCAGATATTCTCAATCAAGAAACAGATACTTCCGTTCAGTACAAAATCAGCCATATTCAGCTCCGTATCGATAATGATAATGACAAATCAAAAGTCGAAGCACTGGCAAAGTCGTTAGTCCGCCGGCTTGCCAAAGGCGAAAGCTTCAGAACATTGGCTCTTACCTATTCAAAAGGCCCCAAAGCGCTGCAAGGCGGTGACTGGGGCTGGATGAGAAAAGAAGAAATGCCGACCATTTTCGCGGATCAAATCAAGATGCAAAGTAAAGGGACGATTATTGGCCCATTCCGTAGTGGCGTCGGACTCCACATTTTGAAAATTGATGACGTGAAAGGGCTACAAACCGTGTCCGTGACTGAAGTTAATGCGCGTCACATTCTGCTCAAACCCTCCATTATTTTAAGTGATGACGGTGCCAAAAAAGAGCTGAATTCTTTCATTCAGAAGATTCATAACAAAGAAGCGACTTTTGGTGAACTTGCTCAACAGTACAGTCAAGACCCGGGGTCTGCCTCACAGCAAGGCAAACTCGGCTATCAATCACCGGATATTTATGTACCGGAATTCAAACATCAGATCGAAACGCTGCCAGTAGGTCAAATCAGTCAGCCATTTAAAACCGTTCACGGCTGGCATATTGTCGAAGTCTTGGGGCGCCGTCAGGTGGATAAAACTGATGCTGCGCAGAAAAATAAAGCTTATCGAATTCTGTTCAATCGCAAATTTAATGAAGAATCCAGTACATGGATCCAAGAGTTAAAAGCGAGTGCCTTTATTGAACGACTCAAGGACAATTCGAATGACAATTAAGCGTATTATCGTCACAGCAGGAGAACCGGCGGGCATTGGTCCGGATCTGGTGCTGGCACTTTCTCAAGAAGATTGGTCACATCAAATCGTCGTCTGTGCAGATAAATCTCTGTTACAACAGCGAGCAACTCAGCTGGGTATCAAGGTTGAACTCAATGATTATGACCCGACCCAGCCTCCGGTTGTTCAAAAAGCCGGCTCGCTGGTGGTGGAACATATCGCGCTGGCAACTCCGGTTACCGCAGGACAACTCGATGAAGCCAATAGTCGCTACGTTCTGCAAACACTGGAACGGGCGACAGAAGGATGCCTGAACGATGAATTTGATGCCGTCGTTACCGGCCCGGTTCATAAAGGCGTTATCAATCGTTCCGGGGTTGCCTTCAGCGGACATACCGAATTTTTTGCCGAAAAATCCAATACACCACTTGTGGTAATGATGCTCGCCACAGAAGGGCTTCGGGTTGCGTTGGTAACAACACACATTCCACTTGCGTATGTAGCCAAAGCCGTCACGACCGAGCGTCTCCAAAGTATTATTCGCATTCTCCATCACGACCTGAAAGAGAAATTTGCGATTGACGACCCACATATTTACGTGTGTGGACTCAATCCTCACGCCGGTGAAGACGGATGCTTAGGCAATGAAGAGATAGCAACAATCACGCCAGCGCTGAATATGTTAAGAGATGAGGAAAATATGCGCCTCACCGGGCCTCTACCGGCCGATACGATATTTCATGACAAGTACCTCGAGCAAGCTGATACAATTTTAGGCATGTACCATGATCAGGTGCTTCCTGTACTAAAATATAAAGGATTCAGCCGTTCGGTCAATATTACGCTGGGGCTGCCTTTTATCCGCACTTCGGTCGATCATGGTACCGCCTTGGATCTTGCAGGCACCGGGACTGCTGATACGGGCAGTTTAAAAACGGCTTTACAACAAGCTATCGAATTAGTAAATAAAAGAACAAAGTAGTTGATGATGATGAAAAATGATGTCCACTTAGGGCACAAAGCCCGAAAACGCTTCGGTCAAAACTTCCTCAATGATCCTTATATCATTGATGGTATTGTTGCTGCGATTAATCCGAGGCCCGGACAAAATCTGGTCGAAATCGGCCCTGGTCTGGGGGCGTTGACCGAGCCAGTCGGAAGAGAAATCGATAAACTCAGCGTCGTCGAACTCGATCGAGATTTGGCTGAACGGCTGAGAAATCATCCTGACTTAAAAGACAAACTATCGATCTACGAAGCGGATGCGCTACGTTTTGATTTTAGCCAATTGGTGCAGTCTCAGAACAAACTGCGTGTGTTTGGTAACCTGCCATACAATATTTCCACGCCCTTGATGTTCCACCTGTTTGAATTCCAGAATCAAATTCAGGACATGCATTTCATGTTGCAAAAGGAGGTCGTCAACCGACTCGCAGCAGGGCCAGGAACAAAAGCCTATGGACGCCTGACAGTGATGACTCAATATTACTGTAAGGTTATACCGGTACTGGAAGTACCACCGGAGTCGTTTGTACCGCCACCGAAAGTGGATTCGGCAATCGTCCGACTCATACCACATCAGGAGTTACCTTATCCGGCAACCAGTCTCAAATGGCTCGACAGAGTCTGTCGGGAAGGATTTAATCAGCGGCGTAAAACCGTTCGTAACTGTTATAAGTCGCTACTCGATGTTGCAGTCTTAGAAGAGCTAGGTATTAATCCGACGAGCCGTCCGGAGAATCTATCCCTCAGTCAGTTTGTCGCGATGGCAAACTGGCTGGACAGCAACAGCTAGCTGCATAATTGCCGCGGTACTGTCCGCGGCACACCGAGTAAGGAGGTTATATGGATATATCCAAGCCATGCATTAAAGTGCAAGTTCATACCAAATATATCCCCGATCAATCACTCCCAGAACAAGAACGATATATTTTTGCATACGTGATTACGGTGAAAAATCTCAGTCAGGAAACGGTGCAGCTGATCGGACGCCGGTGGCTCATTACGGATGCGAATGGGAAACAGATGTCCGTCGAAGGCGATGGTGTCGTCGGAGAACAGCCGTTTATCGCATCCAATGACGAATATACCTATACCAGTGGAACCGCCCTCGAAACACCGGTTGGCGTCATGCAAGGACAGTACATCATGCATGATAGCGAGGGAGCAGAGTTTACTGCGGAAATTGAACCTTTCCGCCTCTATGTTCCGAATATTCTCAACTAAGCGTTCAATGAATTGACTGAAAATAATTGTCTTAAGCGAAGCGTTTTAAACGCATTGCTTTAAATGAAAAGGGACTATCGAATTGGCGAATTATATTGTTGGCGATCTGCAAGGGTGTCTGGACGAACTCGAACGACTCCTTTCTCAAGTTGACTTCAGCCCTCAGCATGATCAACTGTGGGTTGCTGGCGATCTGGTTGCCAGAGGTCCGAAGTCACTGGAAACACTGCGCTATATAAAAGCATTGGGAACATCCGCCAAGACTGTATTAGGCAATCATGATCTTCATCTGCTGTCGATTGCTCTGGGAATCCACCCTCTCAAAAAGAAAGATCGTACAGATGCAATTTTTCAGGCACCAGATAGAGACGAACTCCTCGAATGGTTACGATATCAACCCCTTCTTCAAGAACATGCTGAATTTGTCGTCTGTCATGCAGGCATTTCTCCTCAATGGGATCTGTCAACAGCACGACAGGCAGCTCAGGAAATTGAGTCCCTGCTCCAAAGCGATCAATGGCCATGGATTATCGAGCATATGTATTCAAATATGCCCAATCAGTGGCACGACTCACTATCCGGTCTGGAACGCTATCGTTATATCATTAACGCCTTTACCCGAATGCGTTTCTGTACCCCCAGCGGGGCCCTGGATATGGACTGTAAGTTACCGCCTTCAGAAGTAGATCCCACTCACCTACGACCATGGTTTGATCTCCCAAGGGTGACGCCAATCGAGAAACGTATTATTTTTGGTCACTGGGCTGCATTAGAAGGCTGTGTCAGAAAAGATGTTATCGGACTTGATACTGGTTGTGTCTGGGGAGGAACATTAACGATGATCCGCTGGGAAGACCAGCAACTTTTCAGTCAACCTGCGCTGACCGAAACTCAGAGGCGTTAATCTCCTCTGAGCCAGCGATCAGATTAATCTTGCTTTTGCTCCAGGATCACAAATGACATGCCATAGGCATTTTTTTCATCTTGTGAATACGCTTCCCGATAGGTCTCGTGCCATTCAACACCGAATTCAGGGAAGCAAGTATCCCCTTCAATGTCAGCCTGAATATAGGTAAGATATAATCTTGAAGCCATCGGTAAACTCGACTGATAAATACTTCCCCCCCCTATAATCATGACTTCATCAGCCTGAGCTGCGAGCGCCAATGCATTTTCAAGGGAATCCGCCACCTCGACCCCAGCCGCGCAAAACTGAGGGTTGCGAGTGATGACGATGTTTTGTCGTCCGGGAAGCGCCTTACCAATCGACTCGAAAGTTTTTCTTCCCATAATGATTGGTTTACCCAGCGTACAACGTTTAAACCAAGCAAAATCCGCAGGTAAATGCCAAGGCATCTGATTTTCTTTACCGATCACCCGGTTCTTTGCCATCGCTGCAATCATACTGATAATCATAGAAATACCGCCATCACATCAAAAAATAAGCTGCTATTCTATCGAGATTCGAGCTTCAAGCAATCTAAACGACTGGCTTTCTACGGTAAAATAATAAGCCGGGAACCGCTAAGCCAACCGCCAAGCCAGCAATAATAAACATCGCCTTCAGAAAATTTTCCATCAACACTGAAAATAGATCCGGTGTAAAGCCGAGATGATTAATTTCAACCATGGCAATCATGGCACGATAAGTAAAAACGCCCGGAACCATCGGAATTAATGCGGCAACGGTAAATACTTTCGGATGGGCCAGAAAGCGATGAGACCAATGAACACCGATCATGCCAACCAGTGTCGCGGCAAAGAACGTTCCCCACTCAATCGGCATTCCATATTTCATTAACAGAAAACGGCAACCGTGACCGATTGCACCACCCAGCGCACAATATTTCAATGCTGGTGCAGGAACGTTAAAGACCAAGGCAAAACCGACTGCCGGAATTGATGCAAAAAACATATCGTTCAACAATCCTAGGAATAACGTCATGATCATATCTATATTCATCATTACCACCCCGAAACACCTGTCACAAACATCGCTGCAATAATCCCTAAACAAGTTGAAAGAGTCAGAAGCGATGCAATCATGAACCGAGCCATCCCCGTATTGGCATAGCCCTTCAGCATATCAGCCACTGAATTAATCAGCGGAAAGCCCGGTACCAGCATTAATACAGAGCAAGCCATCACTAACGTCGGGTTATTTCCCCATTGATAACTGACGGCTTGCGCTGAAATTAAAGAGGTTACAAATGCCGTAGCGGCAAAATTAAGCAGCGGGTTGAAATGACGATGAGCAATTTCCTGCCTGACACACATGCCAACAGAAGAAGCGACAAAAGTGGCGGCAAAGATGACCCAGTCTCCGCCAGCAAGGCGACTAAATGACGCACAAGACAAGCCAATCATGACCAGAACCAGCCAACGATTATAACGTTGCGGGGTAATCCGATTTAATTTTTGTTGAGCAAGCTGATAATCAACGATACCTTTTTCCATCATAATACAAATCCGTTGAATATCAGTCACAACCTTCATGTTGATGCCACGATCCTGACATCGACGTGCCGTCGTTATACAATGCGCCTCATAAACAGTGGTCACCACCAGTGAATTCGCCGTAAGCGCAACTTCGACTTCATCCATGTCACTGGCTATCCCTATCCGTCTCATGATATCCGCGACTAAAGTGCTCTCTGCACCATGAGCTAACAGCATCTGCCCCGCCTGAGCAATCAGACGAGAGACTGCTCTCTGTTTCGATGTCATGATTCCATTCCCAACCTAATTCATTCGTCAATAGCATACGAAACTTAGAGTTTGCCCGAAAATTATACGTTGAGAAATGATTTAGACAAAAAAACCGCAATAAAAATCGCGGTTTAAAAAATTAAATGCATTGATTAGTCTCGAACATAGATCACATGACCGTCATCATCATCGTCGTCGTCATCCCAATCCTCATCATCCCAGTCTTCGGTAATGACATCGGGACTATTCATAGCCGATTGATGGTAGTCATCCCACATAAATTCGACTTTTTCTTCTTCAGTCTGTTCTGCCGTCTCTTTTGGCAAAGATTCCATAAAGTCAGCCAACTTCATACAGAGCTCAGGCGTCCCCTGTTTATTGATTGCTGAAATCCGGAAATATTCACCTTCCCATTCAAGCTCGTCCAGTACAGATTGAATAATCTTGTCAGATTCATCTTCAGGGAGCAGATCAACTTTGTTAAATACCAACCAACGGGGCTTTTGTGACAACTTGTCATTGTATTGGCTTAATTCGTCGACAATGATCCTGGCATTTTCAGCCGGATCACTTTGATCAACCGGCAGCAAATCGATCATATGGAGCAATACTCGGCACCGCTCAAGATGTTTCAAGAATCGAATCCCCAGCCCGGCACCATCTGCCGCACCTTCGATCAATCCGGGAATATCGGCAACAACAAAACTCTTTTCAGGGACAACACTGACAACACCGAGACTAGGGATCAACGTCGTAAACGGATAATCCGCCACTTTCGGTTTTGCAGCCGAGACAGCACGAATAAAGGTCGATTTTCCTGCATTGGGTAAGCCCAACATACCAACATCAGCCAGCAATAGCAGTTCTAAACGAATTTCCCGAACTTCACCTTTCGTTCCCATGGTTTTCTGTCTCGGGGCACGATTAACTGAGGACTTGAAACGGGTATTGCCTAAACCATGCCAACCACCTTTGGCAACCATTAGCTTTTTGCCATGCTCAGCGACTTCACCAATCACTTCATTGGTATGGATATCGATTGCCCGGGTTCCCACAGGAACACGAAGCACTTTGTCTTTCCCGCGTTTTCCCGTACAGTTCCCGCCACGTCCATTTTCGCCACGTCCAGCGTCATAAAAGCGCTGAAAGCGATAATCAATCAGTGTATTTAAATTTTCATCAGCAAGCATATAAATATCCCCGCCATCACCGCCGTCGCCACCGTCAGGGCCACCTTTTGTGACAAATTTTTCACGCCAGAAGCTGACAATGCCGTTTCCGCCATCACCCGCCTGAACCTTTACGACAGCTTCATCAACGAATTTCATCTTTCACTCCGCACAACTTGCGTTGCAACATTACTGGAATATCATTGCTATAAACTTTAGCAGGACTCCAAGTAAATCATTCATAATATTCTTTCAGCGGCTCGTCTCCGGCTCAAAACAGACATGACACCTGCTCGCCGAAGCTCAAAACCGAAGTCGATCACTTTAAATTCTGGTTTTAAATCGTTTTCAGCATCTCATCATCGTGCTGAAAACTAAATATGTAAAAACCAAACTGACAGACTGGAAATAAACAAAAAACCCCACCAAATGGCAGGGCTTTTAAATTCATCAGGAAACTAAAATTATTCAGTTTCGATACTAACGAACTTACGGTTTTTAGAACCTTTTACTTCAAATTTCACTTTACCATCAGATAAAGCAAAAAGAGTATGGTCTTTACCGATACCTACGTTAGTTCCAGCATGGAATTTTGTTCCACGTTGGCGAACGATGATGTTACCTGCTAATACAGACTCACCACCAAAACGTTTTACACCAAGACGTTTACTTTCTGAATCGCGGCCGTTACGAGTAGAACCACCAGCTTTTTTGTGTGCCATTGTTAAACTCTCCTACTTAAGCGTTGATAGCAGTGATTTTCACTTCAGTGAACCACTGACGATGGCCTTGTTGCTTGCGAGAATGCTTACGACGACGGAACTTAACGATTTTTACTTTATCGCCACGACCGTGTTGTACAACTTCTGCAGTTACTTTTCCGCCATCAACAAGAGGCGCACCAACAGTGATTTCTTCACCGTTAGCAACCAGAAGAACTTTATCAAATTCAACAGTTGCGCCAGTTTCAACGTCTAATTTCTCTAAACGAAGTGTTTGACCTTCGCTTACTCGGTGTTGTTTACCACCAGACTGGAAAACAGCGTACATATTTTACTCCGCTCTTTCCGCACAGCCATCCTACTATTTGAGTAATTTTGGGTGTGCGCTAAACTAATCATCAATAGGGCGCAGATTCTACGCGAATGGCGTTTTTAAAACAAGCTCTATTTTTAAAAAATTGGCGAAAAACAACTCACCGGACAAAAGTCTCTCGAGCCCATCATTATAGCATGTATTCATCCCTGTTTTTTAGTGTATTATGAACAGATTCAAAGAACATTATTTCCTTACAAATATCGAACTTCAGCCGGATTTACAATGGATTTTAAAGCTATCCAAGCACTCACTGCCGATGACATGGCAAAAGTTAATGAGACCATACTTGCCCAACTCAATTCTGATGTTTCATTGATCAATCAGCTTGGTTTTTACCTTATAAATAGTGGCGGTAAACGCCTGCGTCCTCTGCTGGCAGTGCTCTCTGCCCGAGCTCTGGGTTACACTGGTGACGCGCACACGAAAGCGGCTGCATTTATTGAGTTTATACACACCGCGACGTTACTTCACGACGATGTTGTTGATGAATCAGACATGAGACGGGGAAAAGCCACAGCGAATGCGACTTTTGGCAATGCTGCCAGCGTATTGGTCGGTGACTACATTTATACGCGTTCATTCCAAATGATGACACAACTTGGCTCACTCCGAGTGCTGGAACTCATGAGTTACGCAGTCAATGTTATTGCGGAAGGCGAAGTCCAGCAGTTGATCAACTGTAATGATCCGGATATCACCGAAGAAAACTACATGCAGGTGATCTATTCCAAAACAGCCCGTTTGTTTGAAGCCGCGACTCAGATCGGAGCGATCCTGAACAACGCTGATGCTGATACAGAAAAAGCATTTCAAGATTATGGCCGCTATCTGGGGACTGCATTTCAACTGATTGATGATTTAATGGATTACACATCAGATGGTGACGAAATGGGTAAAAACGTCGGTGATGATCTTGCAGAAGGAAAACCGACCATCCCATTACTGCATGCCATGCGCACGGGAACGCCCGAACAAGTCCAGATGATCCGGGATGCCATCGAAAAATCAAATGGTATGGAGCATCTAGAAACGATCCTTGATATTCTGGAACAAACCGACTCTCTCAGTTACACCCAGCAGAAAGCTCAGGAAGAAGCCGACAAAGCAATTCAGGCTCTCGATATTATTCCTGACAGCGAATACAAAGAAGCGCTGATTTCACTAGCTCATCTCGCAGTTCACCGCAGTAAATAGAGTCATTCAATCATTGTAAAAAAAGCTGGCTAAGCCAGCTTTTTTATTTTGAACAAAATATATCGAATGATTATGACGCGAAATCAACACCAAGCTGAATATCACCATTCAATGTATCCAACATTCCGTCCAGTGCTTTTTGTTCAAATGAACTCAATTCACCATAGCTCAGCACTTCTTCAATGCCGTCTTTGCCTAATCGGATGGGTTGAGCAAAGAAAGGCGCAAGTCCGCCATCGCTTTCAATATAAGCACACTCGATAACATTGGATTCACCCTGAAGCGCTTTCACGAGCGACAAACCAAAACGACAAGCCGCCTGCCCCATCGATAATGTTGCACTACCACCACCCGCTTTTGCTTCAACCACTTCTGTTCCTGCGTTTTGAATGCGGTGTGTTAAAGCTGCAACTTCTTCATCAGAAAAAGTGACATCTTTGACCTGAGAGAGTAAAGGAAGAATAGTCACACCTGAATGTCCACCAATCACAGGCACGTTCACATCCAGTGGATTTTTTCCTTTTAATTCACCGACGAATGTTTCTGAACGGATCACATCCAGCGTTGTAATACCGAATAATTTACGCTGGTTATAAACACCCGCTTTTTTCAGAACTTCAGCAGCAATAGCAACCGTCGTATTGACAGGGTTGGTGATAATCCCGATACATGCTTCAGGACAAACAACCGCAATTTTTTCAGCAAGTGATTTAACAATCCCTGCATTGACATTAAACAGATCCGAACGATCCATACCCGGCTTACGAGCGACACCCGCAGAAATCAACACGACATCCGCCCCTTCAAGGGCTGGTGTTGGATCTTCTCCTGAGTAGCCATTGATTGAAACAGGGGTCGGGATATGACTCAGATCTTTTGCCACACCCGGTGTCACAGGTGCGATATCGTAAAGGGCAAGATCAGAACCAGCAGGTAGATGATTCTTCAATAACAGAGCAAGGGCTTGACCGATACCGCCAGCGGCACCAATAACAGCGACTTTCATTTGTAATTCTCCTTGAGCGTTCTCTCGATATTTCTTTTGTAGGGTAATTATGCAACTGGGAAAGCTATAGCAATTACAACTTGATTACAATTGACTCGCGCTAGCTTTGCGAAGTGACGCAAAAACCAGTATGAAGCTTCCGCCTGAGCAAGCATTCCCCCACAGCATTTTTAGCGATTATACAGTATTTTATGCTTTATATATCCATTAATACCAAATAGCTGACAACTGATTCTCTACACTGAATTTTAAATCAGTTGGAGCATTGTGCATAACTATGCGAAAATATTCAAAGGATACATAAGGTCTCTCTTCGCCTTATGTAGTAATTTTGATAACCATGAGGTTAATGCAGCCCATCGGCTCAGAAGCCCTTTCTAAGTAAATTATGAAAAACGTAGATAAACAAGATCTGTTAGTCCGCTCATTTAAAGCATTACTGAAAGAAGAACGTTTCGGCTCTCAAAGTGATATTGTCGAAGCGCTGCGCAGTGAAGGATTTGAGAACATCAACCAATCCAAAGTCTCCAGGATGTTAACAAAATTCGGAGCCGTCCGGACTCGAAACGCCAAAATGGAAATGGTGTACTGTCTTCCTGCTGAATTGGGAGTTCCTACCGTTTCAAGTTCTTTACGAGAACTTGTTCTTGATATCGATTATAACCCGGCCTTAGTGGTGATTCACACCGGCCCCGGTGCCGCGCAACTCATTGCTCGCTTATTGGATTCGCTCGGTAAATCAGAAGGGATTCTTGGTGTTGTCGCCGGAGATGATACCATTTTCATTACCCCGACCCGTCAAATTTCCGTTGAAGAGTTACACCATTCTGTGTGCGAACTTTTCGAATATTTCGGATAATTTTTGCAGCATAAAACACTAGTGATAAGAAGAATAACATTCTGTTTATTGAAATAGTTAACGTGACTTACATCACATCTTCAACATCTCTAGTGTTTGATTTTACTCATATTTAACCTATTGATTCCACTCACCAATTCGATTACCGCTTACCAAATTTTTCTCTGATATTTTTGTCATATGTATAATTTTCATTAACAATATTTCAGTTTTGTGCCAATTTTTTGATATTATCGGCCCACTTTTCGAGTCATGTGAAAAGTTGCTGTTTCTTCAATAGGAATGCTCTTCAGTCTATATTCACTGAGAGACAACAAGCAAAAAGGAAGGAATATTCATGGTATTGAATAAAATTATGAAACTTAGCGCAATCGCTGCTGCTGCCATCTGTGCAAGCTCTGCCGTCAGTGCGCAAGAATTCATTACGATAGGAACAGGCTCTGTCACTGGTGTCTATTACCCAACTGGTGGTGCAATCTGTAAACTCGTGAATAAAGATCGCAAGGAACACGATATTCGTTGCTCCGTTGAATCAACTGGTGGATCGATTTATAACGTCAATACAATTCGCTCCGGTGAACTTGATTTCGGTATCGTCCAGTCAGATTGGCAGTATCACGGCTACAACGGGACCAGTAAATTCGCTGAACAAGGTCCTTACAAAAAACTACGTGCAATGTTCTCCCTTCATACAGAACCATTTAACGTCATTGCCCGTACCGACGCCCATATTAACAATATCAAAGACTTGAAAGGCAAACGTGTCAACATCGGTAACCCAGGTTCCGGTGACCGGGCCACAATGCAAGTGATTATGGAGAAAATGGGTTGGACGAAAGATAGCTTTAAACTCACTTCAGAGTTGAAAGGTTCAGAGCGTTCTCAGGCACTGTGTGATAATAAAATCGATGCATTTATCTACGTTGTTGGTCACCCGAATGGTTCTATCAAAGAAGCAACCACATCATGTGATGCGAAACTTGTGCCTGTGACCGGCCCGGAAATTGATAAGATCGTTGCAGAAAACCCTTACTATACTTATACAGATGTACCCGCCGGTATGTATCGGGGAACCGATCAAGACGTGAAAAGCTTCGGTGTTGCCGCCACATTGGTAACCAGTGCTGACGTCTCCGACAAAGTTGCTTATAACGTAGCCAAAGCTGTGTTTGAAAACTTTGACACGTTCAAGAGACTTCATCCGGCATTTGCTCACCTGAAAAAAGAAGACATGGTGAAAGCGGGGATTTCAATTCCGCTCCATCCGGGTGCAGTCAAATATTATAAAGAAGTTGGCTTACTCAAATAAGCACCTCCTCAGGCTAACGCTTTGATAAATCATGAGGAGGCCGAGCGCCTCCTCATTTTGTATTTTGGTATTGCATAAATCACTCATTTTTATTTTCGCAATATCTTTTCTGACTTTCCGTTGGAGTGAAAGTCATGGTGTAACTTCATCATTAGACCATCAATAATTCAATAATAAGGATAACGTACATGACGCAGGCAAATGTACAGGATATGGTGGCACAGGCAGATACTGGTGCCCGGAATCCCAAGGGCCTTGCAGGCCGGATTCTCTGGGTTGTTCCGGTCTGTTGGTCATTATTCCAACTTTGGTATGCCTCACCGCTACCATTCATTTTTAATTTTGGCGTTCTCAACGACACACAGGCTCGTTCAATCCATCTGATGTTTGCAATATTCCTTGCATTCACAGCGTATCCGGCCATGAAGAATTCTTCTCGGGATCATATTCCCCTGATTGACTGGATACTGGCATTACTCGGTAGCTTCTCCGCTGCTTATATTTACCTATTTTATGAAGCTTTAGCCGGACGCTCAGGGGCTCCGACAACCGTGGATGTCGTGGTTTCTGTAATCGGCATGGTGTTACTCCTCGAAGCCACACGCCGGGCTTTAGGTCCGCCATTGATGATGGTGGCGATGGTATTTCTCTTTTATACCTTCGCAGGACCATATATGCCGGATGTCATTGCTCACAAAGGTGCCAGCTTAAATAAAGCGATGTCCCACCTCTGGCTCACCACCGAGGGGGTCTTCGGGGTTGCTTTGGGTGTTTCAACCTCATTTGTATTTCTGTTTGTTCTTTTCGGTGCGATGTTAGAAAGAGCCGGAGCCGGCGCTTATTTCATTAAAGTCGCTTTCTCGCTCCTAGGACACATGCGAGGCGGCCCGGCTAAAGCTGCGGTTGTTGCATCCGGATTATCCGGCTTAGTTTCCGGTTCTTCGATTGCAAACGTGGTGACAACGGGTACATTTACCATTCCGTTAATGAAGCG
This sequence comes from Vibrio spartinae, assembly GCF_024347135.1. NCBI lineage: Bacteria > Pseudomonadati > Pseudomonadota > Gammaproteobacteria > Vibrionales > Vibrionaceae > Vibrio > Vibrio spartinae. The sequence goes on from NZ_AP024907.1 coordinate 3,402,673, forward strand.
AGTCGGCTTTCCGGGCACCAAAGCCGGAGCTGTAGAAGTTGCCGCGTCAACCAATGGTCAGCTGACCCCACCGATCATGGGCGCAGCCGCTTTCCTGATGGTCGAGTATGTCGGTATTTCTTATGTTGAAGTCATCAAAGCTGCAGCTCTGCCTGCCATTATCTCTTATATCGCGCTGATTTATATTGTCCATCTCGAAGCCTGCAAAGCTGGCATGGAAGGACTGCCGCGTCGCAAAACAGTCACATTGCTTCAGAGCATTCTGTCTTTTACCGGTACCATTCTGGCGCTCGGAGCAATCAGTGCTATCGTCTATTACGGAGTGGGTTGGACAAAAGCAGCCTTTGGTTCAGCAGCAACGCCTATCGTCACTTTGGCACTACTCGTATCCTATGTCGGTTTGGTTAAAATATCCTCCCGCTATGCTGGGCAAACCATGGATATTGATGAGGACTTACATGAAGTACCAGATCCGGGGCCAACGCTGAAATCAGGTCTGCACTTCCTGCTACCGATCGTGGTGTTGGTCTGGTGTTTGACCGTTGAACGTTTTTCTCCGGGATTATCGGCCTTCTGGGCAACCGTATTTATGATCTTTATTTTGCTGACCCAACGCCCGTTAATGGCTTTCATGAATCAATCCGGTGATATCGCTGAACAGGCAAAAGTCGGCTTGAACGATTTCTTTGAAAGCCTGGCATCCGGTGCACGTAATATGATTGGTATTGGTGTCGCAACGGCTGCCGCCGGGATTGTCGTTGGTGTGGTCACCTTAACGGGAATCGGGCTGGTGATGACTGACTTTGTAGAATTCATCTCCGGTGGCAGCGTGATCATGATGTTGATCTTTACCGCTGTGATCAGCTTGATTCTGGGGATGGGGCTACCGACAACGGCAAACTATATTGTTGTTTCGACGCTGATGGCACCGGTGATCGTCACCCTCGGGGCACAACACGGCCTGATCATCCCGTTGATCGCGGTGCACTTGTTTGTGTTCTATTTCGGTATTCTGGCTGATGACACGCCCCCTGTGGGTCTGGCGGCTTTTGCAGCGGCTGCGATTGCCAAATCTGATCCGATTCGGACCGGTATTCAAGGCTTTACCTATGATATTCGGACCGCCATCTTACCGTTCATGTTCGTATTCAATACCCAACTGTTATTGATTGGTATCGATACTTGGTGGCATTTAATCCTAACCATTTTCTCTGCCATCACCGCAATGTTGCTGTTCTCTGCTGCAACGCAGGGATGGTGGTTTACTAAAAATAAATGGTGGGAAACAGTCTTACTCCTTGCGCTGACCTTCACATTCTTCCGTCCCGGATTCTGGTGGGACATGATCTACCCTGAGCATGACCTCTATCCGGGCACTGATATTTACCAAATCACGGAGCAACTTCATCCGGGTGAAGCATTGAAGCTGGTCGTTTCAGGCGACAAAATGAATGGTGAACATGTGACGAAAACGGTCCGGTTACCATTCGAGGAGCGTGCCAAAACAGCGGAAGAGAGAGTCAGTTCAATGGGCTTGATGCTGACCGAAAAAGGGCAAGATATGATCGTCGATATGGTTGAATTCGGTAGTCCGGCAGAAGCCTCCGGCATTGATTTTGACTGGAAAATTGACTCAATTATCGTCGAATCTGAACGCCCGATGAAAGAGTGGGTATTTATTCCGGCATTATTCCTCACGTTATTATTAATCTGGAATCAAAAGCGCCGCATAAGATCATCAAAATAGATGCCATATCAATATGCCTGATTCCAATCAGGCATATAATGACTCCGATTCTGGCTAGAGAGGTTATATACCCATGTACAAACATATTCTTGTACCTGTTGATTTAAATGAACAAGGCTTTGCCGATAAAGCGGTAGAAATCGCAGTCTGGCATGCAAAGCATTCAAATGCCGAAATACATCTGCTCAAGGTTTTGCCCGGTATTCATATGTCCATGGTTTCGACCTATTTCCCGAAAGATGCGGCAGCCAACATGAAAGCTGACGTCAAAGCGCAACTCAAAACTTTCGCAGAAACACATATTGATGAAGAAGTGGTCTATCACCTCCACATTGCTGAAGGCAAACCTTATAGCACCATTTTGGACTATGCCGAAAAACTGGGCTGTGACCTCATTATCATGCCAAGCCATAAACGTTCCAAAATTGATAAGGTGGTATTAGGCTCAGTCGCCAGTAAAGTCGTGCAGAGCTCCCCCATTCATGTACTGGTTGTCAAACCTCAAGAGCTCTAACCTCAACGACCTTGAACTATCGTCAAAACAAGATGAAAAGAAAAAGGTGCAGATTCAGTCTGCACCTTTTTTAAATCGTCTGCTTGTCTCAACCGGGATTGGTTCGACAGTGCAATGTCATCATCAAAGCGGAAAGTGAGTCACGCAGATACCTTCACTCAGACCAATCTGACAACTCTCTTCCTGCCCGTCCAGTTGAACGGTTAATACATATAAATCCTGAGGATCCGGATGCCGAGGATCAAAATAGCGGGGAGCATCAACCTGAAACACAGCACTGGCCTGATCGCTTCTCATATCGATGGGTATCTGATAACTCATCCCATCAAATTTAATCACCGCAGACACCAGTCCGGGCTTTAACATATCAAAATAAACATGCACCAACAGTTCACATCCCCCACCGTGATGCCATACCTGCTCCGTTGCCAAATGCGTCAGCCTCACATGGCGGATACATTGCAGATAAGGTTCTCGCCAGATACCGACGCGTGAGTCATAGTGGCGAACCGGCTCTTTTCCTAGAAAACAGAGTGGATGTTGCTCGACATCAACCAATGGCTCATCATCGGGTTCGAGAAATAGAATCTCAAACCGATTCCGGCCGGGCTGAAGTAAGGCTCGAATATCTTTGCGATATATCGATGACAACCCGTCACAATCAAACAGCGCAACGCCATTGAGACGGATTTCGGCATGATGGTCGATCCCTTCTAAAACGAGATCAATCCCCGCATAGCTCAGCAACGCATCATCCACGTCAATATCATGCATGAGGTGCCATTCCTGTGCTGTAATCTCTGTTTCAGAAAGCGTGACAGGAAGAGCGTCACTCAACGGTGCGGGAAAACAGATATCATCCTGAGGAACAGTGAGATCAGTCAGCGGAGAAAGCTGCCAATAACCTGCCAATGAATATTTCATATACCACAATTTGTTCTGGATCAATTTTTACATTGTCCCAGAGTCACGCTCATTTTGAAAGAATCAAATCTCTGCCCATAAAAAAAAAGCCGCTAAATAGCGGCGAAGTCAATCAACAGCAAAGAACGTAACTAGGTACAGATAAATCATTTATTTATTGGTGTAAAACGCCCGTTTCAAAGCAAGTTCAACGCCTCGAATCTCAGCCAGTCCTTTCAAACGCCCGATACAGGAATAGCCCGGATTGGTTTGTTTTTTCAGATCGTCAATCATCTGATGACCGTGATCCGGACGCATCGGAATTCGACGAACATCGCCTTGTGTTTCACGTCGGTGCTCTTCTTTGAGGAGTGCATGAATCACATTGTACATATCCACATCCCCATCTAAATGGGCGGCTTCATGGAAATTCATGGGATGACCTTCTTCACGCAAGGTCGAACGTAAATGCGTAAAGTAAATTCGTTCACCATACGTTTCTATCATCCGCACCAGATCATTGTCTCCGCGCACACCGTAAGAGCCGGTACACATGGTAATTCCGTTCATCAGGCTTGGCACCGCGGTGGTCAGTGCTTCGATATCTTCGATGGTTGAGACGATCCGAGGTAAGCCAAGAATCGGACGCGGTGGATCATCCGGATGTACGGCTAATTTAAGGCCGTACTGCTCACATACTGGTATTAGCTCTTGTAGAAACAACACCATATGTTCACGCAGTTTTTCTTTGTCAATGTCCTGATACGTATCAAGACGTGTTTGAAATTCTTCTAACGTATAGCCTTCTTCTGCACCGGGTAAGCCGGCAATAATATTGGATGTTAACTTCTCGATTTGTGCCTGAGTCATCCCCTCGAAACAGGCTTTCGCTTGTGCTTGTTCCTCTGCGGTGTAATCGGCTGCCGCACCCGGCCGTTTGAGAATAAATAGTTCAAATGCCGCAAATTCAATCTGATCAAACCGCAGAGCTTTGGACCCGTCAGGTAACTGATACTCCAAATCGGTACGTGTCCAATCGAGTACCGGCATAAAGTTGTAACACACCGTATCAATGCCACATTCCGCCAGATTGATCAGTGACTGTTTGTAATTCTCAATCCATTGCGCATAGTGACCGGTGCGCGTCTTAATCTCTTCATGTACCGGAACACTTTCGACAACGGACCAATTAAAACCGTTCTCTTCTAACAGCGTTTTACGCTTAAGGATTTCATCTTTGCGCCATACTTCACCATTCGGAATATGATGCAATGCGGTTACAATTCCCGTCGCGCCTGCTTGTTTAATATCATCTAAAGACACAGGATCGCTTGGGCCGTACCAACGCCAAGTTTGTTCCATAATTGTTTCCTAGTTATTCGTTTTATAGTGATTCATTGTTGAGCCATGCAGCCGTGTGCGACATGGTTCGATTCAGAGAATTAGCGAAATAGATAACCATCAAATAACGGATCATCCATATCGGATAATTTAAACAGCGTCTGCTTCACATTTTCGATGTGCTGCCACATCACTTGTCTGGCACTGTCCGGATCACGCTTTTGTAATGCCAATAAAATTCGCTCATGATCTTCTAACCATTGATAACGGTAGGTATTGCTCTTGATACGTGAATGCAGTTGTTGCCACATCGGACTGTCGTTACGTCGCTCCCACAAGTCATGAATGATGTCGCTCAAGACACTATTTTGAGAGGCTTCAGCGATCGTCAGGTGGAATAACCGATCATATTCGTAATCCTCGGTATTATTTTCCAGATTGATGCGTTCTTGATCCAAATAGTATCGAAGGCGAGAGATCTCATTCTTCGTGACGTTCAATGCAGCAAAACTCGCAATCTGACTTTCTAATACCTGCCGTGCTTGTAACAATTCAAACGGACCGACGTCGCTACTGCGATTTAATTCTGGCTCGTGCTCTTCTTGTAATGTGCTCGGCAGTTTAATGACATAAACGCCTGACCCTTTACGAACTTCAACAAACCCTTGCAGCTCTAACATGATAATGGCTTCCCGAACGACGGAACGACTCACATCAAGTTCCTCGGCGATCTCTCGTTCAGGCGGCAACCGATCACCGAGACCAAACTCCCCGGATGCAATCCGTTTTTGTAATCCAAGGCCTATTTTTTGATAAAGACGCTGTGGATGAGCCATATCAACACGAACACTCAAGTCTGTTTGAATACCCATATGATCTCACTTAGTAACTACCGTTAGTATGGGGGACAGGGATTGTTGGATAAGAATACAACCACATCGCCCCTAAAAACCGGTTGACCAATACACATTGGCCAACCATTAATGGTATTGCTTAATTGGATGCCAACGCATCAATGTCTTTCACGTACTTGGAGATCGCCTTATTATTCAATGCTTCATCATGCATTGGTTTGACCGCATCAATAAACGGCTGCTTCTCAACCTTCACGAAAGTAACACCCATCGCTGATTTGGCTTTTTCTTGCGCTTTGGCAATCATTTTGGTCCAAAGATCTTTGTGATACAGCATGGACTCTTTCGCTGCTTTACGAATAGCAACTTGCTGATCCGGTGTGAGTTTTTCCCAAGACTCTTCACTGATCACGAGAACATCAGGAATCATCGTATGTTCATCCATACTAAAGAATTTCGCCACTTCACCATGACGAGAGTTGGTTAAAGCTGTTTCATTGTTCTCAGCACCATCGACCACACCTTGTTGCAGTGCTGTATACAGTTCACCATAAGCCAGCGGTGTTGGTGATCCCCCCATGAGTTTAATCATGTTGACTGCGGTAGGACTGGGTTGTACACGAATTTTCATACCTTTCAGATCAGCCGGTGACTTGATCGGCTTCTTCGCATAAAAGCTACGGGCACCACCATCATAGTAAGTTAAACCAATGAACCCTTTTCCTTTGGATGCATTTAAAATGTCATCTCCGACCTTACCGGTCATTACACGGTAAAAATGGTCGCGATTATGGAAAATATAAGGGATGTTAAATGCACCGTAGGCGGGTTCAAACGACTCCAGCTCACTCGCATTTGATTTCGCGATGTCCAAAGCGCCATTTTGCAGCAATTCCATCGATTCACGCTGCGTCCCTAACTGGCCGTTCGGGTAGATACGAATTTTTACCTCACCGTGCGTATACTCTTTCACTTTGTCTGCCATATATTTCATTGACTTGTGAACCGGGTGATTTCTGTCTTGGTTATGGCTCAACTTTAAAATGGTTGTCGCAGATGCTGTAAAAGAAATTGAAGCTGCCGCCACACAAGCCATCAGGGTAGACAGCGTTTTTTTATTCAACCGCATAATATTCTCCATTTAGAGTGATGTTGTTTTCATGCGTTATCTTTCAGATTATCGGATGAGCAATCCATGTCTATTTGTCTCATCTCTAGTAGGTCACTATTAAATTAACTGTCAATGCAGACCAATTTCAAGACAAAACTTTAAATTGGTTGACCAACTTCATAAAAAACGACCACAACTGTTCAGACCAAATATTAATGAGAGTTCGATCACAGGCTATTTTTGTGCGACATGCTCTAATGCCAAGCGATTTTAAGGAAATAATTCCCCCCCAACATGCTTATATAACAAAATTGGTTTACCAGGAGTCATTATGGACAAGTTAATAGGCGTCATTAATCGAGGACTATCGATGTTCTGCATCGGGTTATCCAGCGTCCTCGTTATTTGCGTCGTCTGGCAAGTTTTCTCTCGGTATGTATTGAACACACCCAGTACAACAACAGACGAACTCGCTCGCTTTCTTTTTATATGGGTCGGCCTGATGGGCGCGGCATATACATTGGGGCAAAAACGCCATTTAGCCATTGAATTACTTGAACAAATATTAGAGAACAAACCCGCCAAACTCAGTATTCTCCGTCTTGTCGTTAATGTAATCAGTCTCCTTTTTGCCAGCGTGATCATGGTTTATGGGGGGGGCAAACTCATGTTGCATGTCCTGGAAACCGGTCAGATATCGCCTTCCCTCAGCCTCCAGATGGGATACGTTTACGCGGCCATCCCTCTCAGCGGCATGTTCATGTTGATTTATCTATCCACTGACTTTTTGACCAACCTGAGAATCCTAATGTGTAATAAGTCACATAAAGCGGATTCTGTGGCTAACCAATTAAAATAGGAACCGACTCATGGATTGGCAAATTATTATTGTTTTGTTTGGCACCTTCTTTATTTTCTTAGGATTAGGCGTACCCATCTCATTTGGTATTGCAATCTCATCCCTGTTAACGGTGATGCTTTCACTCCCTTTTGATGCCGCCATTGCGGTCATCTCACAAAAACTGGCCTCAGGTCTGGATAGCTTTTCTCTGTTAGCGATTCCCTTCTTTATTCTTGCGGGGAATATCATGAATCAGGGTGGTATCGCCCTGCGGTTGATTAATTTTGCCAAAGTGTTGGGCGGTCAGTTACCCGGCTCATTAGCGCACGTCAATGTACTCGCGAATATGATGTTTGGTTCGATTTCAGGCTCAGCCGTTGCGTCCGCAGCAGCGGTGGGTGGTACGATGGCTCCCCTGCAAAAGAAAGAGGGTTATGATCCGGCATATTCTGCGGCAGTCAACATTACCTCTTGCCCGACCGGATTGCTGATTCCGCCCAGTAACACTTTTATTGTCTACTCATTAATTTCTGGCGGAACATCGATTGGGGCGCTGTTCCTCGCGGGTTATATCCCTGGCCTGCTCATGGGATTAAGCTTAATGGTTGTCGCTGCGATTATTGCCAAAAAACGGCACTACCCCTTATCCGAAAAACCCACAGGGCAAATCGTGCTGCAAAGAACATTAGATGCATTACCCAGCCTTAGTCTGATCATCATCATCATGGGCGGTATTATCGGGGGAATTTTTACCGCGACTGAAGCCTCTGCTATTGCTGTGGTTTATACACTGATGCTGGCCGTGGTGTTCTATCGTGAAGTCACCTTAAGACAGTTACCCGGGATTATTTTAGAGTCAGTCATTACAACGTCGATTGTGCTGTTGCTGATCGGTGCATCGATGGGGATGTCTTGGGCGATGGCCAATGCTGATATCCCTTACATGATCAGTGATGCGTTGATGAATGTATCAGAAAATCCGCTGGTCGTGCTCCTCATCATTAACCTGATTCTGTTAATCGTGGGGATCTTTATGGATATGACGCCGGCCCTGTTGATTTTCACACCGATCTTTCTGCCGATTGCGATGGATCTCGGCATGGATCCGGTGCACTTCGGGATCATGATGACTTTTAACCTCTGTATCGGTATCTGCACACCGCCAGTCGGTAGCGCACTATTCATCGGTTGCTCCGTGGGTAAAGTGAAAATCGATAAAGTCATCAAACCGTTACTGCCTTTCTATGCAGTCTTAGTTCTCGCACTGATGCTGGTCACCTATATTCCGGAAGTCAGCTTAGCGCTGCCTCAAGCCTTCCTCGGCTATTAATCTCGCTTGTATGCATAAAGGGGTGTCCGCTCAGTACGCCCCAATGTAAGGACTCAATCATGAAAACATTAAAACATTGGCAATGGGATTCGGCTCGGGGTAACGAAGTGATTCTTCGCTGTGATGCGAAACATACACTACATATTTTTATCCTCGAACAAGACATCTTCCGTGTATTAGTCAAGAAAAACGAAAGCTTACGCCTCGACAGAACCTGGACGGTTTCACCGTCAGCCGATGATATCGACTGGCATGGCCGGGCAAGAACCTCAACACAAGGCTATTCGCTGCCCGATTATCAGTTAAAGCACAATGATGATGAGGTTGAAATCGCCACTGAGCGCCTTAAGCTGACAATCACACAACCTCTGCAACTGCACTGGCATCACCGCTCTCAAGGCGACTGGCATCCCCTCGCCCATGATCGTAAAACCGGGGCGATTCAACTTGCCACAAGTTCGGAAGGGGTCGCACACTTCATGCATCGGGGTGATAACGAGCATTACTTTGGTCTCGGAGAAAAGACCGGCAACCTCAATCGTGAAGGCCGTCGCTTTGAAATGCGCAATCTGGATGCCATGGGATACAATGCCAGCTCAACCGACCCGCTCTATAAACATATCCCGTTCTACATTACCCGAACCCCAGACAATGTCAGTTATGGGTTGTTCTACGATAACCTCGCCAGTTGCTGGTTCGACTTGGGGAATGAGCTCGACAACTATCACATCAAATATCGCAGTTATCGCGCTGAAGATGGCGATCTGGATTTCTATTTTATTCTTGGTCCTCAAGTGATTGATGTGACTCGCGCGTTCGTCAAATTAACCGGCGGGACAATCTTCGGCCCGAAATGGAGTTTAGGTTATAGCGGTTCAACGATGCGTTATACCGATGAACCCAATGCACAAGAACTGCTGGAGAGTTTCGTGGATCAGTGCGAAGCGCATCAAATCCCGTGCGACTCTTTCCAACTCTCATCCGGTTATACCTCGATTGGCGATAAACGTTATGTGTTTAACTGGAATCACGACAAAGTGCCCAATCCGACGGCCATGTCAGACCATTTCCACCAGCATGGTTTGAAGCTCGCAGCCAATATCAAACCCTGTTTGCTGCATGATCACCCCATGTATCAGACCGTCAAACAACAGGGGCTGTTTATTCAGGATTCAGAAAGCGATACCCCGGAAATCTCAGTCTTCTGGGATGCCGACGGCTCACACCTCGATTTTACCAATCCGAAAACGGTGGACTGGTGGCAAAGTAATGTCACTACACAACTGCTTGAAAAAGGTATCGACGCGACCTGGAACGACAATAATGAATACGAAATATGGGATCGCGATGCGCGCTGTTACGGATTCGGCAGCCCTATTCCTGTTGGCTTAATCAGACCATTACAGCCACTCCTGATGATGAAAGCGTCTTACCACGCGCAACGAGAATTCGCACCACAATTGCGGCCTTACCTCATTTCCCGTTCCGGCTGTCCCGGCATGAACCGATACGTGCAGACTTGGAGTGGTGACAACCGAACCAATTGGACCAGCCTGAAGTACAACATCAAAATGGGCTTGGGCATGAGTTTATCGGGGTTGTACAACCTCGGGCATGATGTCGGGGGATTCTCCGGAGATAAGCCCGATCCGGAACTCTTTGTTCGCTGGGTTCAAAACGGCGTAATGCACCCACGTTTTACCATTCATTCATGGAACGACGATGGGACGGTCAATGAGCCGTGGATGTATCCCGAAGTCACACCGATTATTCGCAAAGCGATCGCGCTGCGTTACCAATTGATGCCTTATCTCTATGATGCGCTTTGGCTGGCCCACCATGCCCATGAACCGATGCTCCGTCCGACATTCCTCGATCATGAGCATGATGCCAACACTTGGTCGGAAAATGATGACTTCATGCTCGGCCAGTCACTGCTGGTTGCTTCGGTGGTTGAACCGGATCAACGTCAGCGCGATGTTTATCTCCCGGAGAATACCGTGGGATGGTATGACTTCTATACTCACCAATGGTTTAGTGCCGGTCAAACCATCACGCGACCAGCCGCATTAGAAACCCTGCCGCTCCTTGTTAAAGCTGGCTGTGCATTACCACTCAATCCGGAAGCTGGCGTCCCCAACACGCAGCATGACAACCAACGTGTCATGCTGATCTTCCCGGCTCAGGGCAACCATCATTTTTCCCAAACCATTTTTGATGATGATGGTGAAAGTTATGCCTATCAGGACGGGCACTATTTAGAACTGTCTCTGGCTGTCACGAGCGATGCCAAAACAGTTCAGGTCTCTGTCTCGACATCTGGTGACTTTAACCCCGATTACAATTGCGTCGAGATTCGACTCCCGATGACAGAAAACCGCCAACTCATCGTCAACGGTCAACCGGCCGAAAAGCATCATCGCATTTCAATCTGAGAAGAGAGCAACATGAATACGATTGCAAATACACAACTGAATTCTGGCGTATCTTTACCAGAATATGATCGAAGCCGTCTGGTCACCAGAATCGTTCACTTAGGATTCGGCGCATTCCACCGCGCACATCAGGCACTCTTTACCGATGAAACTTTACAAAAAACCGCCAGTGACTGGGGGATCTGCGAAGTGAGTCTATTTAGCGGAGAAGACTTGATCACCGCACTGCGGCATCAGGATCACCGCTACACCGTGGCCGAAAAAGGCGCCCAGGAAACGGCCGTCAAAGTGATTGGGGCAGTGACAGAGTCATGCCATCCTGAACTGGATAACATTCAAGCTGTTCTGGAGAAAATGGTGGCCCCTCAAGTGGCAATCGTCTCGATGACGATCACCGAAAAAGGTTACTGTGTCGATCCGGCAACCGGTCAGCTCGATCTGGATAATCCTTTCATTCAGCAAGATCTACAAACACCACACGCCCCGAAATCAGCGCTGGGTTATATCGTTGAAGCGTTAAAACAACGTCGTGACCTCGGATTACAACCCTTTACGGTCATGTCGTGCGATAACATTCAAGAAAACGGGCATGTCGCCAGAGCAGCGGTACTTGAATTTGCTCAGCAACTTGATCCACAACTTCGTCTCTGGATTGAAAATCATGTCACTTTTCCTTGTACCATGGTCGATCGCATTGTACCGGCAGCCACGCCTGATACACTCGACGAGATTGCAACCTTACTGGGTTGCCACGATCCATGTGCAATTGCCTGTGAACCGTTCAGACAATGGGTTATTGAAGATAATTTCGTCGCCGGACGTCCCGAATGGGACGTCGCTGGTGCAGAGTTTGTCGACGACGTCGTCCCCTACGAAGAAATGAAACTGAGAATGCTTAACGGAAGTCACTCGTTTCTCGCTTACCTAGGCTACCTCGGTGGCTATGAGCATATCTCTGATACCATGACTGATGCGGGCTATCGTCAAGCAGCTTTCGATATGATGATGAAAGCGCAGGCTCCCTCACTCAATATGCCGGAAGGAACGGATCTACACGCCTATGCCACTCAATTGATTGAACGTTTCACCAACCCAAGCTTGAAGCATCGGACATGGCAAATCGCGATGGACGGCAGTCAGAAAATACCACAACGGATGGGGCGCAGCCTGAGCTATCATCTGACGCATGGCAGTGATTTTTCGTGGATTGCGACCGGAATTGCCGGCTGGATGCGTTATGTCTCTGGTGTCGATGAAGCCGGCAATGAGATTGATGTGCGCGATCCGATGGCAAAACTGCTGCGCGATATCTGTGATCAACACGGTCTCAATGTCTCGGTTGTGCCGGCATTACTCGGCGTAGAAGCGATTTTCTCTCGTGAACTGGGCCAAAACCCACAAGTGATTGAGGCTGTCAGCCGTGCCTATCAATCGTTATTGGATAACGGCGCCCGCGCAACAGTCGCCGCGCTGTCAGGAGAAAAATAATGAAAAACTTTATGGATGAAGACTTTTTACTTGAGACGGAAACAGCACGTCGTCTGTACCACGAATATGCCTGTCATCAACCCATCTATGATTATCACTGTCACCTGAGTCCGGCAGATATCGCCAATGACCGTCACTTTGAAAACCTGACTCAAATCTGGCTGGCGGGAGATCACTACAAATGGCGAGCCATGCGCTCAGCGGGTGTATCTGAGCACCAGATTACCGGTGACGCCAGCGACTACGACAAGTATCTCGCTTGGGCACACACGGTACCACAAACGTTAGGTAATCCTCTGTATCACTGGACCCACCTCGAACTGCGTCGCCCGTTCGGTATCACCAAGACCTTGTTGGGGCCACAAACGGCTGATGCTATCTGGGAGCAATGCAAAGCATTATTAGCCACACCCGACTACTCGGCCCGGGGGATCATGCAACAAATGAACGTCGTCATGGCCGGGACCACCGATGATCCGATTGATTCGCTCGAACACCACCAAGCCATCGCTCAGGATGACAATTTCGACATTGCTGTCCTCCCAAGCTGGCGCCCGGACAAAGTATTCAAAATTGAACTCGATGGTTTTTCTGACTATATACAGAAGCTGGGCGAAGTCGCTGATATCAATGTTCAGCGCTTCAGTGATTTATTGAGTGTACTCGATAAGCGTCTGGCCCATTTCGATGCACACGGTTGTCGCGCAGCAGACCATGGGATCGAAATTGTCCGCTATGCGCCCATTCCGGATGAAAAAACCCTCGATGCCCTGCTGACGCGTCGTTGCAATGGCGAGATGCTCTCTGAACTGGAATGCGCTCAGTTTTCAACTGCGGTACAAGTCTGGCTTGGTCAACGCTATGCCAAACTTGGCTGGGTGATGCAGCTCCACATTGGCGCCCAGCGTAACAATAACAGCCGCATGTTCGCACAACTCGGCCCGGATACAGGTTTCGACTCGATTGGTGATCGGCCGTTTGCCTTTGAACTGGCTCATCTTTTAGATGAGATGGATAAAACGGATGCTTTACCTCGGACCATTTTGTATTGCCTCAACCCCAGAGATAACGAAATGATGGCAACCATGATCGGTAACTTCCAGGGAGGCGGAATCGCTGGCAAAGTTCAGTTTGGGTCTGGATGGTGGTTTAACGATCAGAAAGACGGGATGCAGCGCCAAATCGAGCAACTGTCACAGCTTGGTCTACTCAGCCAGTTCGTCGGAATGCTGACCGACTCTCGTAGCTTTCTCTCTTACACCCGTCACGAGTATTTCCGCCGGATTCTGTGCAATATGCTAGGGCGCTGGGTTGAAAACGGTGAAATGCCGAATGACTTCTCCTTGCTCGGTCCGATGGTTGAAAATATCTGTTTTGGCAATGCGAAACGCTATTTTGAGGCGAGGGGCTAACGGATGAAACATATCGCCATTATCGGTGAATGTATGATTGAGTTGAATGGCAAACCGTTCGGCCCGATGCAACAAACTTTTGGCGGTGATACCCTCAACGCAGCCGTTTATCTTTGCCGGGGTTGCGCTGCCAATGTTGAACCGGAGAGGATTCAAGTCTCCTACGTTACGGCTTTGGGTCGCGATCCGCTTAGCCAAGGTATGATCTCGCGTTGGCAACAAGAAGGACTCGATACCGAATTGGTATTGTGTGATGAACAACGCTCCCCGGGGCTGTATTTAATCCAGCTCGATGAGCAGGGTGAACGCACATTCTTGTACTGGCGGAATCAATCGGCAGCGCGCTATTTGATGCAACATCCGGATATTGACCAGATCAAAACGGCGCTGACCGATGTCGATATGGTCTTCCTCAGCGGTATTACCCTCGCCATTTTGCCTGAGCAAGATCGGATGGAATTACTGAACCTGTTGGCGAAACTGCGTCAACAAGGCGTAGAAATCGCATTTGACAGCAATTTCCGCCCGGCACTTTGGCCCGATGATCATCATGTCACCGTGAAAACCATCTATGAGGCCATGTATCGGCTCACCGGTTTAGCCTTGGTGACGTTTGATGACGAACAGCAACTGTGGGGCGATCCCACACCGACACACACGCTGAATCGCTTGAAAAAGCTTGGGGTGCAGCACTGCGTGGTTAAAATTGGGGCAGATGGATGTCTCGTCCAAGGGGATGACACATCGGCTCACACCGTGGCCACCACGCCGGTTGCACAGGTCATTGATACCACCTCGGCCGGTGACTCATTCAATGGCGGTTTTTTGTCTGCCTACTTAGCCGGATACGGACTGATTGAATCGTGCCAACGCGGCAATCAACTCGCGGGGACAGTCATTCAACATCGCGGTGCGATTATCGATCCTATCTATACTCAGGCTGCGCTACTCTCTCAATAAGGAACAACCATGTCTGACATTAAACAGCAAATCAAAGCAATCAAAATCATTCCTGTGATTGCGATCGACAAAGCCGAGGACATTATTCCTCTGGGTAAAGTATTAGTTGAAAACGGCCTGCCCGCAGCAGAAATCACCTTCCGTTCTGACGCAGCCGCGCAAGCCATTCGCCTGCTGCGTGAATCACAACCGGACATGCTTATCGGGGCAGGCACAGTGCTTAACCGGGATCAGGTCATTGCCGCCAAAGAAGCAGGTGCGACATTTATTGTTTCTCCCGGTTTTAACCCCAATACGGTCCGAGCCTGCCAAGAGCTGGGAATTGAAATCATTCCGGGCATCAACAATCCGAGTGTCGTTGAAGCCGCGCTTGAAATGGGCATCACCACCATGAAATTCTTCCCGGCAGAACCATCGGGCGGTATCAGTATGGTTAAATCTTTGCTTGCCCCATATACCAGTCTGGAGCTGATGCCGACCGGCGGGATTAAGCCATCCAACGTCAAAGATTACCTCGATATCCCTCGCGTGATTGGCTGTGGCGGAACTTGGATGGTCGAAAAATCACTGATTGAAAATGGCGACTGGGAAGAACTCGCCCGTCTCACTCGTGAAGCCGTCGCTTTGATTCAAGACTAAGACCTGACGCTCCCTCGCAATAACAACCGAAAAAGCCTTGTGAACAAGGCTTTTTTCACCACGACCAATCACAATGAATGTGGTAATTCATACGCTTCATTACCGTCGAATACCGGGACTTTCCCTGTATAGCGAGCCCTGTATCGCTATCCCTGTATAAAAAGAACTCAACCGTCATCGACGTCGCACTTCTCTCTCACATGCCTTAATTTTTCAGCCCCCTGACTATCAATTATTTCCTCATGCAGAGATGAGCACAGCACATGGTTATTTCGTAACCAAATGATCATCTCACAACAAAACAGTAGCGACTCATTTTTTTAGTCAATTTCTATTGCTATATACAATAACTCAGTCAATGAGTAATAAAATTAATCAAATACTGACAACTCGAATAATTAAACAATTGATAAAAACCAATTTAAATATCATCAAAAAACACAATAAAATCTATTTAATAATTAATAACCATAATTCATAAACATAGAGTGACCAAACAGAAAATTAAACAAAATGTAACAAAACAAATAATATATTTACAATTAAAAAATCCTTAAAAATCATATAGATATAAACACAAATCAACCAACAAAAATATATAGATATCTAATTAATATTGTTATTCAATCAGATAAAAAAATAGTTTTAATAATTATTAAATTCATGATAATAATTTAAAATTAGTTGCAAAATTTAATCTGTTTTAATTTTGTTAATGATTTATTAATAGTGTGATCTATATAGCACTTTAATATTTAACAACATTGACAAAAAATTAATGTTGTTTAGATTATCCGCCACAAAGGAATCATTAAAAACCAATTAAATTCAATAGAGGTTTCCATGGAAACAGGATTTTCTTTAATCAAAAAACCCGGAACAAATATAGAAAATAGAATAGAAACATCTTTTAATTGCAATGTAATACCTATCTCTGATGGAATATTGTGTGTAGGAAAAAAAGACAAGTACAGCCAGTACAATGAAGAAAATACTATTCATTTGATTGGCGATATACATAATTTAGATTTTATTAATGAACTTATATCAAACTTGTGTTCAAATGCGAACAATGCAGAACCTGCTCATATCATCATGATCATGATAAAGCAATTAGGTATTCAATCGTTGTCTTTACTTGAGGGCGATTTCTGTGTCATTATAGAGAATAAAAACTCAACGTACCAAGTAATTACTAACCCATTTGGAATGAATCCTGTAAGTATTATTTCATCTCACGATAATCATTCATTATGGATTACAAACAACCTAAAAGTATTTGCAAGTGTTGAGGGCGATAAAGCTATTCATTTCAAAAACCCGAACTTAGTTTGTGTCGATGGACCAAGACAAAATAACTATTCTCCGATTCATAATGCGATTAAACTAAAACCTGCCAGTATCAATGAAATATCTTTTGATCGCAAAGGATACTTTTATAATAAAGTTTCAGATCTACTTTTTTGTAGCAATCATTGTGAAACAAATTTTGATGAAGATCTACTTCTTCAAATCATTGATAAATACATACAATCACCGATCAGTGATTCGTACAACAAGTATAAAAAGGTCGGCATCCCTCTTTCTGGCGGACTTGATTCCAGTCTTGTTACGCTCTTAGCAAGTGAGCAGTTTGACAATATTTATACCTATTCAATTGGTACAGAGTCCTTCAATGAATTTCCATATGCAGAAATCGTTTCCGAGTGTCTACATACCCACCATGAAAATAAAATATTAGATGAGAAAGATATTATCAATGGTGTCATTGAATCTATTTACTACAATGAAATTTTTGACGGGCTCTCTGCAGAAATTCAATCTGGTTTATTTAATGTCTACAAAATGGCAAATAAAAACTCAGAACTGCTATTGACTGGTTATGGTTCAGATTTATTGTTTGGTGGTGTAATTAACCCGAGTAGTCAGCATGATCCAAACCAAGAGTTGAGCCAATTAGTCTATAGAACACAGTGGACTTCTGAATTCTCAACGCTTGGCCCTCGTGAACTCGGCATTGATATCAGACATCCTTTCTGGACAAGACGGTTAATGTCATTGTGTGAAAACATGAATCACAAATTAAAAATCAGAGACAATGAAAATAAATATATTCTCAGAAAATATGTTGATTCATTCAAAAAATTACCCGATGAAATCGTTTGGCGAAAAAAAATCGGCATCCATGAGGGATCGGCTGTTAACCAATCGTTTGCCAATACACTCGGTGTGAATGTTAATAATTACTATGAGAAGAATTTATTTACTTACAAGATGTATCAGTCATTAATATTAGGCCGAATCAATATTCATGATTACAACTTAGATGAAATTAAAAAAATAATTACGGAGTAATATCATGACAATTAAAACATCTGATATCAATTCTGTCAGAGTGATTACACTCAATCATAAAAGTATTCATAACCCATTTAGTGAAGCGCTTGAAGATGCAGTGAAAGCCGCTTTAGTTGAAGCAGATCATGATACCAATGTCAGTGCTATCGTAGTTCATGGTGGTGATCATCGTTCTTTCAGCGCCGGCGGTGACTTTAATGAAGTCCGCAATCTAAAAGGCGGGGCTGAAGTTGATCGCTGGATAGATAGAGTGATTGACTTGTATCAAACCGTACTCAATGTCAAAAAACCAACGGTTGCAGCAATCGATGGGTATGCAATTGGGATGGGATTTCAATTCGCCATGATGTTTGATACCCGGATTATATCATCCACCGGTAAATTCATTATGCCTGAATTAAAACACGGGATTGGTTGTTCTTTGGGCGCTCAAATACTATCACACTGCATTGGCTATAACGCGATGAAGTCTATTGTTTACAGTTGTGATGAGTTGGATGCAATCGAAGCGACTCAGCTTCACCTCGCTGATGCAATGACACAACCAGAACAACTTTTATCAACCGCGATAAGCGAAGCACAAAAATTGTCGACTTACCCAACGCCATCTTTCCAATCGACGAAAAAAGTAATGAATCATGGCTACTTTGAGCTTTTGGAAACCGCGAGAAAAGAATCGAAAGAAGTTCACCGACTTTCGTTTGGTGCCGGAGATGCACAGAAACATTTTAACCGAGTATTAAAAACAACGTCAGAAATAGGAGTATAAAACCAATGGATTATGAACCAATCATGAGCACCAGCTTTGGTGCACAGATGACCGAAGAAGGCTTTAGGCAATCAACACCTGAAGAAATCAAACAGCTCTTAAGAGAAAAAGGATTCTTGGTTGTTCAAGACATTAAACTTGATGCTAATGATTTCCGGGATTTTTATACCACTTATGGTGAAATTGTTGAGTATTCGGAAGAGCGAATCGGGGTTGGATTTGGTTATGTCGATACACTCAAACTCGATGGTGAGAAAGGAAAAATTGTCACCGGTCGTGGACAATTACCACTCCATGCGGATGGTGGATTATTACTCACGGCAGTGGACCATGTTTTTCTTTATTCGAACACCATCGAAAACATGAAATTCAGAGGTGCGACAACTGTTGTCGATCATGTTCTTGCAAACCAAGAAATGCCGAGTCATCTGAAAGATATACTTGAAAATGAAACATTCCAAGCGCGTGTTTTAGAAAAAGGGTATTACGCTGATGTTTCCCCGGAAGATTGGTTTGATGTGCCAGTTTTTACAGATTTAGGCTGGATTAAAAAAATGCTGATCTATTTTCCATTCCATGACGGCCAGCCAGCAAGCTGGGAATCCAGAATCGTTGGTTTTTCACAGGAAGAAAATGACAAGTTCTTCAGAGAACTTGAAGCGTTCTACAAGCAAGACCGATATTATTACAAGCATTATTGGAAAAGTAATGAGCTTCTCATTATGGATAACCGAAGAGTGATTCACGAAAGAGAAGAATTTCAGGATGACAATATAGTTCGACGTCTATATCGTGGCCAAACATCTGAAGCGAAAGAACCAGCTGAATTATCTGCTTAAAAGAATACAGGCAAGTAATATGTAATAGTTACTTGCCTTATTTTTATAATAATGAATATCCTATGGAGAGGCATTCATGTATTATCGACACTCAAACTTAGAATTGATATTTAAATATTTTTCATCTGTTATTTTATCTAATAGATACATTGGAATGATATTTGTAAAATTATTTAAATGGTTAATCACTAAAGGTGTTCGATCGAAGTTTCACAAGATTATATATAAAATATACTTTGGTGGAGAAAATATCAACGAAGCCATTCACACATCAGATAAACTCAGCCGAGATGGAACTGCGAGTTTACTCGACTATGCTGTCGAAGGTATTGATCACTCATCTGGATTCCAAGCTGCACTCGATAATACAATAAGATTGATCAAATTATCGAGCCATAATAAACATCTCCCATTTGTTGTGATTAAGCCTTCTTCAATTGGTTCTAGTCTGATTTATCAAAAGATATCTCAACAGCAATGCCTTTCGACAAGTGAAATCAATGACTGGAACCAAATCAAGCAACGTTATGAAGATATCTTTCAATTTGCATCTCAACATCATGTAAAAGTTATGGTCGATGCGGAACAGTCCTGGATTCAACCCGCTGTAGATGAACTGGTCATCCAATCGATGAAGCGATACAACACCACCCAAACCGTGATTTATTTAACGATCCAATGCTACCTTAAGGATAAACTGACATTTCTCCAGCATTGCTATCAAGAATCTATTCAACATCACTTCAAAGCAGGGATTAAATTAGTTCGGGGAGCCTATTTGGAAGATGAGCGAAGACATTGTACGGATATAACTGAGTTTCCTATTTTTTCAACGAAGGAAGAAACGGATAATAATTATTCATCTGCTATTGAATTTATTGCCAATAATATTAAAAACTTTTCTCCTTTCTTTGCGACACATAATAATGAAAGTATTGATAAAATAGTCCAATACTCTGTACTCTCTCATGCTTGGTCTGGTCAACTTTATGGGCTTTCTGATCATTTAACTCTTCGTCTTCAACAATATGGATTTAAAACAAGTAAATATGTTCCCTATGGCCCGATGGAAAGCTCCCTTCCCTATCTACTGCGGCGAATTGAAGAGAATTCAATTTCTACACAATCTTTTATTGAAGAGCAAGAAACGATTAGAAAAGAGATTAAAAACAGGTTATTTCATAGAAAACCGCCTTCAAAATTAGATCAATTAGATAACAAGAGATAGAGAATGGAAAATAATAAATGTATCATCAACCAAAGAACGGTTGAGTTTCCTCTTGATAAGAAAAATTCAATATTAGATGCCGCATTGAAACATGGCATTGACTTACATTATAATTGCCGGGCAGGGTTTTGTGGCCGATGTAAAGTATTATTAAAAAAAGGTCAAATCGACATGGACCACTCTGGTGGTATTTCTCGAATAGAAATAAAAGAAAACTATATTTTAGCTTGTTGTTCCACGCCCCTGACCCCAATTGAAATCGAGGTTATTAGTTAATGCGTTACTTTGTATT
The DNA here is from genome assembly GCF_024347135.1 of Vibrio spartinae. NCBI lineage: Bacteria > Pseudomonadati > Pseudomonadota > Gammaproteobacteria > Vibrionales > Vibrionaceae > Vibrio > Vibrio spartinae. The sequence goes on from NZ_AP024907.1 coordinate 3,423,734, forward strand.
TTTATGTATTTATTTTATCAATTTTTCTGTCTTTTCATCGACTGATAATATACCTAAAGTAAAAGAATCACTTGTTCAGGCAGGAGACTATTACGTGGGTGACGTTTTTGGTCAACAGCCGTATGAAAAACACACAAATGTGACGATAAAGTCTTTCTATATCATGCAAAATGAAGTAACACGATCATTGTTTGACCAAGTCAAAAACTGGGCAATCCAAAATGATTTAATGAAGGGTGCTATCATTAAAGAAAAAAATAAAGATGAGTCAAATATAGCTACAGCGAATGTATCATGGTGGGATGCCATTATTTTCTCAAATATGATCAGTCGGTATTATGATCTATCTCCTTATTATTTAGACAAGTCAAATCATCCTATTTTTGAACGCCCCAAAGATGGGATCGTCACAGTCGATGACTCAGCTTCCGGCTATCGTCTTCCCAGTATTTTTGAGTGGCAAATTGCAGCGCGAGGTGGACAAGAAGCATTAAAAAATCAGACGTATGGAACATTGTTTGCCGGTTCAGATCAGAAAGATACGGTGGGTTGGTTTCCAACTGATGATTTATCACAGCAAGAAATGCCTTATCTTGTCGGACAGAAAAAACCGAATGAACTCAATCTATTCGATATGTCTGGTAATGTCGCTGAATGGACTGGGGAAGTCTTTAATCTCGATGGCAACAACATCCTTTACTTCTACTGTGGTGGGAGTTTTATCATCAGTGATGGCTCTCTGGCGAATTGTGATATCCATTCCCGCGGTCATAAAAGACCTGACTTGGGTTTTCGATTGGTGAGATATGCCTCGCAGCCTTAAACATCCTACAACGGACACGGTGAGAAATCTATTTTGAATCATGCCTACAAATATTATATTGGCGTACTGATTGCTGTCATCCTATGGGGAAGCAATTTTGTAGTGATAAAAATCGCACTGCAGCAGGTGGATACGTTAGCACTACTCTCGATTCGTTTCGTGTTGAGCACCATCATTCTCGGAGGCGTCTGTCTTTTTAGACAGCAAGCAACACCACCACTGTCATTGAGAAACTATGTTTTCCTTTTTTTCCTGGGGATACTCGGAATCGCGGGGTTTAATCTGGGACTTTTTTACGGACTCAACGACACATCACCTATTCATGCGTCGCTGATTGTATCTCTTTCTCCTTTGATGACCTTATTTATTGCCAGTCGTTTTAATATAGAGCGAGTTAATCTGTCTCACATTATCGCCCTTTTACTCTGTATGATTGGCGTTGTTTTAGTGATTGGTTCACCACTGGATGATAGTCAATTTATGATTAAGGGCGATTTGATTATTTTTGCAGGCACACTGTCGTGGAGTGTCTATACCATTTTTTCAACGAAAATAAAATCTCAACTAGAACCACTTCAGTTAACATTTCTTGTGATGCTCTTTGGTTCAATTTGTATTGTCTTGCTGAGCTCATTTCAGCTGAATTTGTTCAGTGTATTGACAGAAATAAACACTCAGACTTGGGGACTCATTCTATATATGGCGATATTCACAACCTGTATTCCTCACATCTTATGGGTTCACTCCGTAAGAAAAATCGGGCCAACTGAGTCCTCTTTGTTTTTCAACTTAATTCCAGTCTTCGCCACTATATTTACAATTTTTACCGGTTTCATCCCTGATCAATACCAAATCATCGGTATTATCATCTCGTTTGCAGGATTAGCGCTCCCGACCCTATACACCTATCTCATCAATCGCTCTCATTTGGTAACCAAAAAAGAGGCGATCAACAAATGAGATATTTATATTTATTCGTCCTGTTATTACACCCTTTTTATGCTTACCCTGCGGCGACCTTTTTCGAACTCAATAGTGGCTTGAATCATTTAGACTTAAACTCAGACGGCATTCTTGATGCTGTTTTTTATTCGCGGTTTGATAACAACACATCTCATCCGGACCCGACGCTTTCGGTTTATATCAAAAATAACGATGCAACCTACTCGATTGTACCGACACCAGCAGGTGACCGATTTACGCTATTTGGTATTAATGTCTCTGTTTCAAATGTCTTGGTGAGAAGTTTTGGCTTTATCAAAACGTCAAAGAAGGTCTATCTGATTGTTGCTGTTAAATCCGGGGACTCGCCTCACTTAAAGCAACAGTTCAAATTCAAAATTTATCAAATAGAGAAAAACCTAGAGCACCCAGGCATTCCTCTATACGGCTGGACTCAAACATCGGAAAAAGTCAGTCAACATCAATATATGTCAGCAGATGTCGCAATCCGTGAATGCCCCCAAACATGTTTTGAGTAACCGGCGTCATAAAAAAACCTTGCTTTGCAGCAAGGTTTTTTACTTGAATTGCCATCCGATAAGATTCTCACTTTTGGATAATATGGAACGATTTGGACAACAACGACAAATCAGTTCACCTGTTTTTCATTATCTATCTCACTAGCTAACATATCCAACAATCGATTAACTGCAAAACCGGCGGCACCTTGTGCCCACATCCGTGATTCAGTGAGAAAATGAAGCGGCGTCACCTGAGGCGTGACACGCAGTCGGTATTTTTGAAAGCTCTGAAGCACTTGATCAAATAAAATACGCGATACCGTTTGAGGCTCTGTGGTCAAATAAACAATATCCGGGTCAAAGGCAATGGATAAATTAGCCAAAGACACACCGAGGTGATGCCCTGCATTCGTCAGAGTTTCAATCGCCATCGGGCTCGGGTTAAGCTCTAGCTCTTGTAAAGTACGTGGCGGATTTCGCTTATCAATATCTGGGTCATGATTCAACAAATACTGCAAAATTGCCCGCGACGAGGCCACGCTTTCTAATTCTTTTTCAGAACCATCGCCCAACAACCCATTTCCTATTTCACCGGCATTACCATGACGACCACGATACAACTGGCGATTAATAATAATCCCCGCGCCGATGCCTTGACCAAAAGTGGCAAGAATTGCTGATGAGGACTGCCCAATTTGGCCAAATACGACCGAAGCCAGCGCTAATGCATTGGCATCATTTTCAATAAATACCGGAATCGAAAAACGCTCAGTCAACTGCGAAGCAATATCGACATTATTCCAATCAAGCAAAAATGAACGTAAACAGCGGCCAGAATCAGGATCGACAACCCCTGATATAGCCAGGCCAATGGCACCGATATGTCTATGTGACGCAGTCGATTTCATAAATTTAGCTAACGCGTCACCAAGCTGCTTTGGTGTTAACTTGCCTATTGAAATCTGTTGCTCACCAATCAAAGTACCGGCCAAGTCAGTCATCACAATAAGATTACGCTCTGTATTAAGCTGAACACCAATCACACATGTAAAATCGGGGTTGATACCCAACAGCGTTTTCGGTCTCCCCATTGAGACCTTACGTAATCCTAACTCACGAATAATGCCTTTGTTCAATAGCTTATTCGTCGCTTGGGAAACAGCTGACATACTCAGTGAACTACGCACTTTTAAATCTGACTGACTGATTGAAGCATGTTCAACAATCAAACGAAGTAAACGAGTAGTGATGGACGGTGGTGTCGGCATAATTAAACTCAAAATTATCTAGTGGTTACGGCGTTCGTGCATTATATGTATTCACAGGACAAACGCGACAATATCAATGCACCATCAAGCGCATCACCTTTGGCATCGATGAGAACAGCCTGATTACGAGGTGATAGCCATGGCACAATCGGCTTAGCCAGCCCACCCATCAAAGTCGCTCCGTTCTCACCTTGATGTGTTAAATAGTCCAGCATTTGATCTATTTCACTTGCAGTCTTTCGCACAAGTTGTGTTGCAACCACATCGCCAAGTTCAGCGTAGTGAAAAATTGTAGGCGAAAACTGGCCCCAATCAGCTGGAGTCGCGTTGGTTGACCAAGTAAGCATCTGTTCTGGCGAGTTGTCAAATTGACTCATTATTTTTCGAGTTAGGGCTGTCGGTTCAATTAAATTCTCATGAGCTTGTAGTGCGCACCGAACCGCTCGGCGTCCTAAAATCGCACCGGATCCTTGATCGGCAAGACTAAACCCCCAGCCTCCGATTCGACTAAATTGCGTACCATCCCATCTCACACCTTGACTGCCTGTACCTGTGATTAGCACGGCACCGCTCTCACCTAAGTGACCGCCAACACAAGCAATTTCAGCATCAGATACGACTTTCATATGAGCAAAACCTTTAAGCGCTTTTTGAACACACTGACGATAGGACTCAACGTTGGCTCCCGCTAAGCCAAGTACCACACTAGTACAAGCCGAGGATTCAAAAGGCAAATTGGCCTGTAAGTAAACATCAGCGATTAGACGACTTACGGTTTCGAATGCTTTATCAAACGCAGAATAGATATTAGCTGAACCCGCTGCACATTCAGCGAGAATCTCACCATCAACATTCATTAAACGAGCTCGACATTTAGTGCCGCCACCATCCACACCGATAAAATATTGACAATCCAAATTGTGTTTCCCCTTGATACATGGTTGAAATGGGTCAATTTGTAACCTTTAGCCAAAATAGATAAAAACAACACCAATATCAACAAAAAAGATTTCATATAAAAAAACTAAATAAAATAAAATAACTCTAATTTATTGATTTATATTTATATATTTAAATTAACACCTAAAATAACTTATTAAAAATCTTTATTTACTTTTTTTTGTGAAGTAAATGAGATAGATTAAATAACATTCATCTATTGATACTATTTGTCTTACCAGAACCGAGCTCGGCTCATAACATAACTGGTCAGGGAGGAAAAATGAAAGTAGGGATAATTGGATTAGGGCATCGCCTTTCTCACGTCCTTAGAGACATGAACAAAGCGGACCCAGATTTTTCAATCACAGGTTATGTCGACCCGGCGCCAGCCGGACTACCAAATTTACACCAATTTGGCATAGAGCCCGGCCAGTCTTATGAAAACCTTGACGCAATGCTAAGTGCCGGAGGCTTTGATTTGCTGATGGTGGGCACCCCCAACTTTATGCATCTTGAGCATATCCGTGCTGGTCTACAAGCAGGTTATACCGTGTTTACGGAAAAGCCGGTGGTCATCAATCAGGAACAAAGCCTTCAGCTAGCCAAACTGGTGAAGGAATACGGTGAAAATAAAATTATTGTGGGGCTGGTACTACGCTATTCTCCGTTATATCAGGATTTAATCATCGCGAAGGAGCAAGGTACACTCGGCGAAATCACCTCGATTGAAGCGACCGAACATATTCCTCCCCACCATGGTGCCTTTTTCATGCGAGACTGGCGCAGAATGGAGAAATACGCCGGACCTTATATTTTAGAAAAATGCTGTCATGACATCGACCTTTACCAAGGGCTCGTTGGTGAGCGTCCGGTGCGTGTTGCCAGCTTCGGCGGTAGAAAATCATTTACGCCCGAACATGCGCCGACAGGAGCCGTTACCGTCGATTCTGAGATGTACCACACTAAGCCCAGCGGCTGGAATAGCACTGACGCCGTGTTTGATAGCGATGCTGATATCATTGACTACCAAAATGCCATTATTGAATACCAAGGCGGTGCCACACTATCGTTTCATGCCAACTTAAATGTCCCTGATGAGTTCCGTCGTTTTTGCGTGATCGGTACCGACGGAATGGCAGAAGGTGATTTTGTCCGTAACTTTTTTAAAGTCCACGATGCTCGAACCACAAACTGCTTAACCGACAAACAGTACGAAGGCACCGCTTATGATGGTCACTACGGCTCAGATGAATTGATGGCACAAGAAGTCGTCAATCACATGCTGCATGGTACACCTCTTAAAGTTTCTGTTGTGGATGCTCTGGAAGCGGGCTTAACGGCTATCATGATCGACCAAGCAAGAAAAAACAAAACCGTAATCGATATGACAGAATGTTGGGCTGAATTCGATAAAGCACTTGGGCGCTAACGACTGATAGTCAGCAGGCCTCCAGTTAGCTGGAATCATGTTCAAAATTAAGCCGCAGCACTAAGCTGCGGCTTTTGTTTTATATACACAAACCTTACATTTGGGCGACACCCCAAAAAATAGACATCCCCCGCAACACCAAAGTGATCAAAGGCGATAAAAAGCGTGAGCAAATATGGCCTATCTATATCAACAAGCATGTCTATATCAACAAGCATGACGAATAAAGTTAGGAATTCGTTAATGGGGATAAGTCACAGAAGGGCTCACGACTCTTGGTAACTAACTGAACACCAGATGCTCATATTAAGTCGTGTCTCCATCGTGAACAAAGACGACTTTTTCCGGATTCCAATTTGAGCCTTCTTGCTGAGTAAAATAGCAAGACTCTAACCTGATCTCCGTCTTACAGATGTTATGAGCAAACACGGCTGGTAATCCATTTGGGTAGAGCCAAACTCCCCAAGGACGAGTCTGTCCTTCTAATATGGTATAGGCATTGTCCATCCCTGAATTATCACTTTGATGTGGGTTACATGGCGGACGAACGTCATAAGTGCCACGATCAGGGTGATGGTGCCCAAGCTGAGCTTGACTGACATTAAACAAACGAATGTCTTTAATCAGCCCTGCCTGCTCGGCATGGAGGTTAATCGCGCCCTCTGAACGAATCGTAATATTAGACATAGTAATATGTTTAATAACGCCACAAGGGCGAGCGGCTTGACGTCTTTTTGCAGTGATATAAATAGAGTCAGCTTTCCCCCAATGACATGGCGCTGTAAACTTGGTTTCGATTGAAATATTGTCAAAGCTAACATTTCGAATATCCCCACCATCACGAGAAACCAACGCTAAGCCTCGATTTGAGTCACTGATAATGCAGTTGCTAAATTTGATATTTTTGAAATCATTGAAACTTTCAGTGCCTATTTTCAACGCAGAGCTATGCGAGTGAATCAAGCAATTTTCGACTAAAATATCTTCGCATGCCTGATCCATTCGAGCAGCCTTACGACTGGTTTTAAGGCACACGCCATCATCGGCAGTGCGCAACTGACAGCCACTCACGATAAAATGGCGGCAACCATCTAAGTCAATCGCATCGGTATTCGTGTATTTAAAGCTATTTTTCACCTTCACATTACTAATCCGTCCGTACTCACATGAGACCATATGCAATGTCCACATTGGCGAATCAATAATGCTGATGTCCTCGATCACCACATCGCGACACTCTTCAAAAATAACAGTACGAGGCCTTTCAGCATCTGGCTTACGGTAGCCAAGTTCATCTGCTATTTCAGCGTTATAAGCCGGTGCGTTACCATTGATCTTACCTTGCCCTAAAAGCCCAACATTTTGTTTGCCTTTGGCAAAGATAAAACCGTAGTAACTTCCTTCAGCGGCGACTTCACTTACCCCCGCAGAAAAGTCGTTATAATTGGGAGAAGCAATTAACTCCGCCCCAACACTCAAATACAGTAACACATTGTTTTCTAGGCAAATACTTCCACTTAAATAGCGGCCTGGTGGTACATACAAGATACCGCCACCTTGTGCGCTCACCGTTGCAATAGCCCGTCGAAATACGTCAGTATTTAGGTTATGTCCATCGGCAATGGGGTGAAAATCATTAAGATTGGTATACATGATAATTCTCTTTGCTTCCTAGATTATTTCACCGCACCCTCAGTGACACCACTGATAAATTTTCGCTGGAATATCAAAAAGATAATAATAAGCGGAAGAATAACAATCATTGCACCAGCCATCAGAACAGGGATGTTTATCGTATTCCTGTTCTGGAAAAACATCATACCAATAGGTAGTGTTCGCAATTCTTCCTTATTCACTAATACCAACGGGATGAGGAACTCATTCCAAGTCCAGATGAATAGCAACAGCCCCAACGTTAATAAGGTCGGACGAATAGCCGGCAACAAAATTTTCCATAAAATCGTAAATCGTGGCGTGTTATCCATAACTGAAGCTTCAATGAGCTCTTTCGGTACTTGATTAAACGCAGTCGCTATCATCAAAGTACTAAACGGAATCGAAAGTGCTACCTGAGGCAAAATAAGTGCTAAACGGGTATTTATTAGTCCGAGCCAGTGCATTTCATGATACAGCGGAATCATAAATGCCTCAGAAGGCAAGACCATGCCAAGTGCAAGCAATAAAGCAAGAAAAGGCTTCCCGGGCAACTTCAAAAACGCGAATGCAAACCCCGACAAAGTACCAAGCGCCATACTTGCAATCACAACCGGGAATACGATCAAAAGCGAGTTCACAAAATATGTTTTAAAGTGTCCTTCTTGCCATGCAGACACATAGTTCTGAAAGCTAAAATGCTCTGGAAGAGAGAAAAAACCTTGCAACATTTCCGATTGAGACTTAAACGATGCCGATAACACCAATAAAAACGGTGCGATGGTCAAAATGGCAAAAAACCACAGTAACATGCGAGATAGCATGGGGTTATTCGAGGTCATTAATGTCGCTCCCTAAGCACAAAATGCAGAAATCCATTTACCGCAAATACAATCGCCATACTGACTAAAGCAACAGCAGAAGCATAACCAAAATGGTGTAAATCAAAACCCTGCTGGTACATATACATATTCGTAATTAAAGTTGATGTTCCCGGACCACCTTGGGTCATTACATAGATCAGATCAAAGGCTTTCAAACTGGCAATAACGGTAAGAATCAAGGCAACACGTACTTCTGGCAGCAATGCTGGTAAAGTAATACGAATGAATTTTTTCCAATGCGTTGAACCATCCAGTTCTGATGCTTCGTGAATTGACGGATCCATACGTTGGATGCCCGACATAAAAAGAACCAGACAAAAACCGAAGAAATACCAAACCGCAACAAAGCCAGTTGCCGGAAGTGCCCAATCAAAATCCCCAAGCCAGGCTTTGGCCATGGACGGCATACCAATATATCTAAAAAATTGATCAATCGGTCCAAATGCTGGGTTATAGAGCCAGCGCCAAACCACACCCAATACTGCCATCGGCATAATATAAGGCATGAAAAATAAAATTCTCATCATGGTGAGCTCTTTTTTATTTTTCAATTCGTTGAGAAAACTACACAGTACCAACCCCAAGCCAATCGGTATCACGGTGTAAAATCCCATCAGTTTGACATTGTTGCCGACCGCTATCCAAAATTTCGGATCATTGAAAATCCCGATGAAATTTTGCAGACCGACAAACACAGGATAGCTACCGCCATCCCATTCCGTCACGCTAACACCCAGTGAGGTCATCAGTGGGAATAAAAGAAAAACGCAGTAAATAAACAATGAAGGTAATACATAGAGCGCATTTCTTGTAATAGAAAGGTTAAGCATGGGCACAATCCCTGTACGACAAGAGGCTGGCTCGTAAGCGCCATGCGCTTACGGCCTCACTGAGATAAAAACTATTGGCGAAGAGACTTCATATAACTTTGGTAATTTTCATCTAGATGACTCGACAGTTGCTGTGGTGTAATTCTGTCCGCCATTAACATCTGTACATTTTCATTAAGCGTAGCCAGCATACTTGGCGTAGACCAGTCGACATAGTGACCAAGTGCATTATCCTTGTTCACTTGGACCCAAGCCGTATAAATATCACCAAGCAATTGATTATCTGCTGGTAAAACGACTTTATCAGCTTGAGCCGCTGGAAGAAAACCATGGCTTAACCAATTCGCTGCCACTTCGCTTGAAACAAGATAATCGATAAACTTCGCGGCAGCCTGTTGCGCTTGTTCGGTGTTAGCGGTAGAGGTAATTGAGAAAGGTAAATCCGTGCCACCGACCATTAAAGGTTTGTCGACACCGTCAAATTTAGGCATGCCAATAAAATGGATATCTTTGTTCGCTTTAAACTGACCGGAGTACCAAGTACCGCTGATGAAGAATGCCGCTTGACCATTTTGAAATAACGTTGCTGCGTCATCCTTACCAATCCCTTGGAAACCTGAGAAAAAGTAACCTTGTTTATTCCAGCTTTGCATCAACGCTGCAGCATGTTCAAGCGCTGCATTTTTAAAAGTACCGCCTTTGCCGTAAATCAGCTTATCCAGAGATTCACGTTTGCTAGCATCAATCTGACTTTCCCAGATAGCACTTAACATTTGTTGCCCGGCGTTACCATCAAGCAACCCAAGTATGATTGGAGCGATACCTTTTGCTTTGAGTTTAGCCATATCCGCTTCAAATTCAGCCATTGTTTTCGGAACGCTAAGACCGGCTTGATCAAGCAAAGCTTTGTTATAATACAAACCTATCATTTCGCCCAAACAGGCAACACCATACAACTCGCCGTCACCAAACTGACCGCTTTTCGACCAGCGATTACGTTTTAAAATCGATTCAGGGAAGCGGGTTGTCCAGTGGTAAGTTTTGTCCAGATCGTCCATTGGTACTAACAAATTTTGCTTGACCAGAGCACCCATATCTCCAACCCCTTGGTTAACCTGAGCAATCTGAGGACCGTCACCAGAGGTCAGCGCAAGTTTTAGCGGAATACGCATATCTGCAAAAGAGTGGATCGAACGTTCAACTGTAATATTTGGATTCTGTTGACTAAAGGTTTTAATCGCGTCTTGAATCACAGCCGATTGACTGGGGTAATTATATATATCCCAGGTATCCACAGTCGTTTTGGCTTGAGTCGAAAACGCCAAACCTGACATAACAATCGGGGTGATTAACGCACATATTTTCTTACGGTTAAAAAAGGGGAATTTACGATCCATGTGGAATCTCCAATAACACAACTCATCATTTCACTAGACGAACCAAACCTTACTTCCTGTACAAGCTTTCGCCTAACCTACAAATAGACTTACTTCTTTTAATGAACAAAGTAAAGCTTTATTTCAAAAATGTTAACAAAATTGTTGTTACGTCAAACTATCAATCAACCAAGTGAATATTCAATTTATAGCGCCAGCTCCGCCCCCCCATCCCCCCGACACTCGACAAAAGCGCTCACCTTAAAATATACATATAACTTATTGTTAATTTATATTTTTTGTAATATCCAAAAGAAATAAGTTCGGTTCCATATCAGAGTCAACACTTAAAATCACATCGCTTCCTAGAGAATTTTTCATGTGAAATACCTGTTTGAAAATGAACAAAAATTCGCCACATTGCACTTTACATATCCGTAATTAAATCTTGCTTAATGTTTTTATTTATTATTTACTGAGAATTAAGTTGATTAACATTCACTCGTAAAGTACAGAAAAGGAGTTCTGTCATGTCAACCCGCTGTTTTATTCGCCAGGCTCGCGTAGAAGATGAAGAAGCCCTTTATCAAATTTGTCTTAAAACCGCTAAGGCAGGTGATGACGCCAGTGATGTCTATAGCGATCCTCACTATCCTGGTCAACTATATGTAATGCCTTATGCCCGTTTTGAACCTGAACTAGCATTTGTCCTAATCTGTAATGAACAAGTGGTCGGCTACGCCGTTGCTACTTCAAATACTCGGCAATTTGAACAGACTCTAGAAAATAAATGGTGGCCGGTACTGCGTCAGGCATACGCAAATCGCGAAGAGCAAAAGCCATTTGACAATAAGGTACTGAATCAAATTCGTCATCCTCATGTTGCCGCCCAAGAGCTAGTATCAAAGTGGCCTGCACACCTGCATATTAACTTACTTCCTCAAGCACAAAGTGGTGGATGGGGAAGTAAACTCATCAGTGCTGTAGTTGATGTCCTTCAGAAAAAGCAAGTCCCTGGGATTCATTTAGGTGTTAACCTACAAAACGAAAAAGTATGTGAATTTTATAAAAAACAAGGATTTACCCATATCATTCGCAGTAACGCGATCTATATGGGTCGCGAACTGTAATGCATAGGAAGGCAGAAAATGGCAAAGCTTGAACTTATCGGCATTAGAAAAAGCTGGGATAATCAGGAAGTCATACACGGTGTTGACTTAAAAATCAAAGATGGCGAATTTATTGTATTTGTCGGCCCGTCAGGTTGCGGAAAATCAACCTTATTACGGATGATATCCGGACTAGAAAAAATCAGCGAAGGCTCTCTAGTGATTGGTCGCAAAGAAATGACGAATACCCCAGCGGCAAATAGAGGCATTGCGATGGTATTTCAGTCATACGCACTGTATCCCAATATGTCAGTCCATAATAACCTCGCTTATCCGCTCGAAATGGCCAAAGTACCTAAAGCAGAAATTGAACAAAAAGTTGCTGAAGTGGCAAAAACACTGCATCTTGAACCAATGCTTGACCGGCACCCCAAAGCACTTTCCGGAGGTCAAAGACAGCGTGTGGCGATTGGCAGAGCCATCATCCGCGAACCCGAAATCTTCTTATTTGACGAGCCACTATCTAACCTTGATGCTGAACTACGCCTCCAAATGCGAATTGAGATAGCCAAACTGCATGAATCTCTGGGGACAACCATGATCTATGTCACTCATGATCAGCTAGAAGCGATGACGTTAGCCGATCGCATTGTCGTACTTCGTGATGGAAGAATTGAGCAAGTTGGCTCACCACTTGAGATCTACCATAACCCGAACAATATCTTTGTCGCCGGATTTATTGGCTCACCCAAAATAAACTTACTTCCGGCAGAAGTGGTCAACGCCTACCAAGGCCAAATCCAAGTTCGCGTACCTGCTCTTGGGCTTGATCACCTGATTTTTAGTCTGGAAGCTCCCGTGAACGAAGGCCAGAAAATTTCTATTGGTTTCCGACCAGAACACATTATTGACGACATCAATGATGTCGCAAATAGTCAAGTATTTAAGATGCCAGTGTCCTATAGCGAGCATCTTGGACATACCAATTACCTTTACCTTAATGTGGGCGAAGAAGATATGTTTGTCGTTGAATCACGCCAAACTGAAGCTATCGCCAATCATAAGCTAGTCGCGTTTGCTGTAGATCCGCAAAAGGCACTGATATTTGATGAAAACGGTTTACGACTTCGCTAATGTCTCGGTGTCATCGGATTACAATACATAAAAAAACCAGCGATCACTCGCTGGCTTTCCATTCTTATTCGTCTTCGTCTTCGTCATCCGGATACAGGGCATCTTCGCCTTCGTAGTAAGTTCCCCAACCGTCATAGATGATGTCAAATTTCTCAGCCAGATGGATCAGCTTTTCAACCTGCTCATCAATGGTTTCAGCATTCAGCGCTGACTGCATTGTTGCATCGCAACAAAACAGGATTTGCTCATCTTCATCATCTTCAACTTCTTCGGCTTCCAACACTTCAAACCCCATCTTAAATGCTTCAACTGCGACTTTTTCAAGCTGCTCAAAAGTTTCAGCAAACAAGTGGTGCTCTATCTCATATAGCGCTTCAGGATCACTACCATCTTCGAGGAGTGCCTGAATAATTTCTCGGGTATCTTCTTTCTGTAATTCGATCAACGACTCAACAGAAACATAATCGTCTTCATGGGACATGTTCATACTCCAGCTTGATATTTAAAAATATTGATGATTAATCCGTCCCACCAACAGTAATTGCATCGAGTTTGAGAGTTGGTTGTCCGACACCGACAGGTAAACTCTGTCCGGCTTTTCCACACACACCAACCCCTTTATCAATTTGTAAATCATTGCCAACCATCGAGACTTGTTGCATCGCTTCAATTCCGGAACCGACTAATGTCGCCCCTTTGATAGGTCGGGTAATTTTGCCGTTTTCGATCAAATAGGCTTCAGATGCAGAAAAAACAAACTTTCCGGAGGTAATATCCACCTGTCCACCGCCAAAGTTTGGGGCATACACGCCCTTCTCAACCGTTGCAATAATTTCTTCCGGTGTATGCTGACCGGGAAGCATATATGTATTAGTCATTCTCGGCATCGGTAAATGCGCATAAGACTCCCGGCGACCATTGCCGGTCGGTGCCATCCCCATCAGGCGTGCATTCAATTTGTCTTGCATATATCCTTTCAGCACACCATTTTCGATCAGGACATTATACTGCCCCTGAACCCCTTCATCATCAACATTCAATGATCCGCGGCGATCTTTTAATGTGCCGTCATCAACGATGGTACAAAGATCTGAGGTGACTTTTTGCCCAATCTTACCGGAAAAGACAGAAGACCCCTTGCGATTAAAGTCACCTTCAAGCCCATGACCGACGGCTTCATGTAGTAATACGCCCGGCCAACCGGCTCCGAGGACAACAGGCATGGTTCCCGCTGGTGCGGCAACCGCGTCGAGATTGACTAATGCCTGCCGGATGGCTTCATCAGCAAATTCATAAGCCACGGCCATGCCATCTCGCTCAGTCAGAAAGTAGTCATACCCCACTCGACCACCGCCTCCGGCGCTACCTTTTTCACGCCGATCACCTTTTTGTGCCAGTACACTAATAGATAATCGGACTAACGGCCGCGTATCTCCGGCATATGTTCCATCGGTGGCAGCAATCAATACTTGTTCATAGACACCACTCAGACTGATCGATACTTCTTGAATCAGTGGCTCTTTGGTCCGGATGTAAGCATCTAATGCTTTCAGTAATTCGGTCTTCTGTTGCTTTTGCCAGCTATCCAGCGGATTATCCATACCATAATAATCCTGCGTATTGCTGCGGGAAAATGGCCGGACTCGCTGTTGACCGCTTTGGCCTTGCTGAGCGATCCCTCTTGCTGCGGTCGCACTCTGCTGCAAAGCCTCTTCAGTTAACTGATCCGAATAAGCAAAACCGGTTTTTTCGCCACTGACTGCCCGGACACCAACGCCCCGATCAATATTGAAAGATCCGTCTTTAATCAAACCATCTTCCAGAACCAGCGATTCATGCCAACTGGACTGAAAATACAGATCCGCATAATCGATCTGCCGAGCCATCATAGTCGACAACGTTTGCTCAATGAATTGTTCAGAAAGCCCGGTCGGATGAAGCAGTGCTTTTTCTATATGTTCAATTGTCATAATTCGCTCTTCTGTTCCAAAAACTGATTGCTAAATCTTGTATGAGATAATACCGGCATTGAAGTTCTCACCTGAGCTAACAAATCAAGATCAATATCGGCGACCAATGTCGCTGCGGTTTGTGCCAGACTTGCTACGATCTCTCCCCAAGGGTTAATCACCATGGAGTGACCCCAAGTTTCCCGGCCTCCCTCATGGACACCGCCCTGATTGACAGCAACGACCCAGCATTGGGTTTCAATCGCTCTGGCTCTCAGGAGTATCTCCCAGTGAGCACGTCCGGTCACAGCGGTAAACGCGGCCGGAACCAATATCACCTGAGCACCTTGCTGGCGTAACACGGAATAGAGATGCGGGAAACGCACATCATAACAAATCGATAGTCCCAACTCACCAAACGGTGTTGACGCGAGCCGGACTTCCGAGCCGGGAAGAAAGATATCTGACTCGCGATAATGGCGGTGTCCATCGGCAACATCAACGTCAAACATATGCAGCTTATCATAAGATGTGACGAGCTGACCGTCAGCGGAATACACCAGCAGAGTGGTTGTCACTCCCTGTGGCGTTCTCACCGGAAAACTACCGATAAAAAGCCAGACTGAAAACGCTTTCGCAATCCGGCTCAAACCATCCTGTAAAGGACCGTTCCCCAGCACTTCAGCATGATGATGATAGTCCTGTTTAGAACCGAAAACGATGGCATTTTCCGGTGTCACAATCCACTCAGCTCCCTGAGCAGATAATGCTTCAACCTGTGCCTCAATCCACCGTATATTGTGCTCCGGATCAGACCCGGATGTCATCTGAATTAAACCGACTCGGCTCATTGGGTTGCTCCTTGTTTGTGTTGCTGTGCTTCTTCTCGTAGTTTTTCCGGCAGTTTGAACTCTCCTTTACTACGAGAGATCTCTTTCACGACAGGACTGTCAATCGACCCTTTCACTTCATAATTGACTTCCGAGAATACCTCAACCACCGGGGAGATCACTGTTGTGATGGCTAACACATAGAGTGCTGTTACTGGGTTGACGGCAAAAGCACTAAGCACAGGTAATCCTGAAGTCACATCGGGCACAAAATTAACTTCAGCATCAATGGTATTGGCATTCAGGTCAACCATACCTTTAATGGTCATATTGCCAGCCAAGGCATCCATCTCAATATTATTGGTCACGAACACACCCTGTGATATTTCTCCGCTCCCTTCAATGGAGTCAAACGCCATTCCCTGATCAAACACATCACTGAAATCGAGCTGCATCTTACGAATAATAGAATCTAAACTAAATAATCCCAGAAAACGTGCCGTCCCACTGACATCGGAGATGCTGCCTTTGCCAAGCTTGGAACTGACCGAGCCTTTGAGGGTATCAACCTGTGCCGCCCATGGCGCGCCATCCCATGCCATCTGCGTCTTGATCGAGAACGGGGCATTTTGAATCCCCGACGTGATACCAAAGCGCTCCATCAGATCACTATTATTATCACCTTTCAAGTCCATGTTTAGCACAGTATGGGACTGTTTCCCATCCAGTGTCCACTGACCATTGGCATGAATTTCATTGCTTCCGCTGACGATATCAATCTTTTTCCATGACAGTTCTTTCCCCTGACGCTGGAAATCCATATTCAAATGACCAACTTTATACCCCTGAAACCAGAAGTCTTTGATCACTAATGTCAGGTTTGGCATCAGCTGATGAAACTGACGATCAAAATGAGTAATACGGCGCTCACTGTGACGAGATTCATCAATAAATAATGAATCGTGCTCTTTGCGCTTTTCCAAGGCAGGGATATAAAGATGCAGTTGATCCAAAGCCACACTCAAATCATAGGGCGCAATATAATTGGCTTTCCCTTTCACTTCTTGACTCTGGAGATTCATACGCCAGCCAAAACTTTTATGTCGGGCAAGAAAATCCACATCATGCCATTCCAGTGTCGCCAGTGTCAGATCTTTCACCTGCAATTCGACATGATCCGGTATCGGAATTTGTGGCATTGACATCGCTTGACGGGCGCTGGTTTTCGGTGCACCAGAAGGTACGTCTTCTTTGGTCAGCAATGTAATCCACTGATCGAGGTCGAAATGGTTCAGGCGGATAGAGGCTGAATGACCGACAATCGGACTGACTTTAAAGCTCCCGTTCCCTAAAATCAGGTTGGTTGCCGTGAGCACCGGCTCAGACTGTGTGACATCGATTTCTGTCTGATACTTAGCATGAGGCATTTGGATCCGGGCACTGATCGTTTCCTGATTACCAGAAATCTGTAGTACGGCTTTCCCGGGGTCCTGAGCCTTTTTATTGAGTGGATAAGGATACTGACTGGCCATCGCTTGCAAATCAGTATTCAGGTTTGCCTGATAAGAAAAACCAATATCATTGAGCTGAATATCAACGCCCATCTCCCACGGTGCATGACCGGAGAGCGGTGTAATCCATTTTTGGCCGACATAAGATGCCAAGGGCGTGACTTCCCAATCGCCTACCGTATCAATGTGAACATTGTATCCCTTACTGCTGCTTTCTCCTTGAAAATCCCATGTGACAGGTTGGCCTAACATTTCCCCCTGCAACGCTGACGCGGTGACAACATCATTATCAAAACGAATACGGCCGAAAACTTTGCGTAAATCAAGTGAGGGGGATTGAATATCAACGCGATTATTCTTCAGGTCTGCCCATCCCCATGCTCTCGGCTCTTGGTGACTTTCAAAAGGAATATTGAGCTGAAACTCAGATTGGATCTTACCATTAACCTGCACGGTTGTTAATGCGGCACCGACCGAATGAACCAACGGGGTCGATGTCATAAAATCACGTAAAGCATTGCCTTGGGCTTCTGCTTTCGCTTCAATTTCAATATGTCCTGAATGAATTAAAGCCGGAATCCGGCCGGTAATCCGTAGCGCATTCACATCCATCAGATGTGCTTGTCTCGAATCCAGATACATGGATTCATTCTGAAACAGCAGATTTAGCTGTAAATCGGTTAGCGGTGGCCATGCCGTATTGTAACTGAACCGGGCGTTTTTTAACCCGACCCAAGCCTGAAAAATACCGTCATGACGCCGATAAGGAAAATCTTTAAGACGCCCGTACCACAGTATCTTCGCCGTCTTGACCTTTCCACCCTGAATAGAAGACGACAGATAATCGGTCAATTCATCGCCTAATGCCCGAACCGGCAGATAACGCCATGTTTCTCCGGCTTGAAAGAGATCAACTTCGGTATACAGTGACAGTAACGGACTCTGATCATGAACAACATCCAGTTTAAATTGACCAACGGTCTGTAAATCCGGCGTTCGTACGGCAACGTGATCTGACCATAATGACCAGCCATCCGCCGTAGACTGCCAGACTAAATTGACTTGGCCTTTTTGGATAATCAGCGGTGCCTGAAACACATCACCGTAAGGGAGTGTGTCATCATCCAGATTGGCGCGAATCACCGCTTTATCGGTATTGCCACGGATACTTGCCTGAAGATGATGAACTTCCGGCAACAAATACCACTGCTGAATTGCCCCTTCGGAAAGTTGTGCAGAATATTGCCGGATGCCCTGCATATCACCGGCTAAGCGAATATCATGCAATGTGCCTTCCGGTTTCAGTTGTGCCAACATTCCTTGCAATTGCTCTGACAAAGGCATCCGTTTCATCAGCGGCACTAATGAACCGATGTTGATCTCACCGATATTCATCAGCCAATGATCCGGCTTCCATTTCATCAAAAAATTGAGTTCCGGCCATTGGGTCTCATCTGTTTGTAATACCACAGACTGAGCTTGAATCACCATGCCATCTTGCTTCGGAATCAGCCGGAATACCCCTTCCTGCATGTGTAAACGATGTCGTTTACCTGTCGCTGAATCTGGATGTTGATTGGATAAATCCGACCAGAACAGATCGGAAGGACGAACCTGAACATAACCATCTTTCGGGGTATTATGCTCGAACGTTAACCAGCCATCAAAACTGACTTGACCGCTCTGAATACCCGTCTCTTTTTTCAGGTACTGAGTCAGCCATGGACCAACGCTAATATTGTCCGAACTGACATAAAACTGGCCAGAAATATCATGGAATGAGTCAAAATCCTCAAAGTCAGCACGAACAGAAAGAGAATTAATACCGGTATTGGTGACACTCACCACGCCTTGAGCCTGATGGTGGTGATCATTATTCTTCCATTTCAGTCTGGCAATTTCCAGTTGTCGGATACCCCCCGAGATTGAACGGTAACGAATGGTCGAGTCCACAACCGAAAAATCATCGAGCTGACGCAGAAAAATATTGTCCAGATGACGAATGGTTTCCTGTTGTATTTTTTTTTGCTCTTCCCGGTCGAGGGAGTCATTGGACGGCAGTTGTTGAAACAGATCAACCGAACTCACATCGAGTTTTGACCGGTGAATCACTAAATTTGCAACCACGGGCTGCCATTGCAGCAGTGATTTAAATAAATCGAATTCAATATCAACCCGATCAGCGGCAAAATGGATATTCGATTCATCGGGTAAATGCGCTTGAAACCCCGTCAAAGAAAGAGAAGGGTGGCGATTACGCCAGAATCCTTGTATATCCTTCACAGAAAACTGAATTTCAGCCTGCCTGTTCATCCATTCGGTCATCGGTACCTGATACTGATTCATATGAGGTAAAGCCACTCTCAAAGCTGAAATCAGAATCGCAAGCAAAACCAACAGGCTTAATAAAAGCCATAGTAATGTCCGAACAAGACGAGAAACTATAAAACGCACAATACCCTACTCAGTTAAGTCACATCATGACAACATCAAACTGTTCCTGGACATACAAATGTTCCGCTTGAATCCGTACCTGTTTGCCAATAAAGAGCTCAAGCTCAGCCAACGCATGAGATTCATCCCCCTGTAAAGAATCGGCGACTGCTGGCGAAGCATACACAACAAAGTTATCGGCATCGTAAGCCCGGTTAACCCGGGTGATTTCACGCAAAATTTCAAAACAAACGGTTTCAACGGTTTTGACTTGTCCACGTCCTTCACATGTTGGACAAGTCGAACACAACACATGTTCAATACTTTCTCGTGTTCTCTTGCGTGTCATCTCTACCAATCCCAAATGCGTAAAGCCATTGATATTGGTTTTAACACGATCTTTACTCAGTGCCATTTCTAAGGAGGTCAACACACGGGTCTGATGCTCTTCCGAGCTCATATCAATAAAATCAATAATAATGATGCCCCCCAGATTGCGCAGCCGAAGTTGACGGGCAATCGCTTGGGTTGCTTCTATATTGGTGTTGAAAATCGTCTCTTCCAGATTGCGACGGCCGACAAACGCCCCCGTATTAATATCAATGGTGGTCATGGCTTCCGTTTGATCGATAATCAGATAGCCACCGGATTTCAGCTCAACCTTACGCTCCAGAGAACGCTGGATTTCATTCTCTGTATCATACATATCAAAAATAGGTTTATCGCCTTCATACAACACCAGTTTCTCGGTCAGTTCCGGCACATATTCAGAGGTGAATTCTTTGAGATTTTCAAACTCCAGACGCGAATCCACCAAAACTTTGGTTAAATCAGTTCCGACGAAATCTCTGAGAATCCGTTGTGACAGCCCCAGTTCGCCATAAAGGGTGGTACGCGTTTTATACTTTGCCCGCCGCTCGATGATCTTGCTCCACAAACGCTTGAGAAAAGCGGCATCCTGAGACAGTTCTTTCCCATCCGCACCTTCTGCCGCAGTCCGGATAATGAAGCCTCCCAGCTCATCACAATAATTGGCGACGATATTCTTGAGACGTTCTCTTTCGCATTCACTTTCAATCCGTTGGGAGACACCGACATGACTGGCACCGGGCATAAAGACCAGATAACGGGAAGGCAATGTAATATCCGTCGTCAGGCGAGCCCCTTTGGTACCGAGAGGATCTTTGACAACCTGCACGACGATATCTTGTCCCTGGCGGACAAGTTCAGAAATATCGCGTACCTGAAACTGTTGCTTCTCATTTTCCGCCACACATTCGGTGTGGGGAACAATATCCGAAGCATGAAGAAAAGCAGCCTTATCCAGACCGATATCAACAAATGCAGCCTGCATACCGGGCAACACCCGGCTCACTTTTCCTTTATAGATATTTCCGACGATACCGCGTTTTGCATCCCGCTCGATATGGATTTCCTGAAGGACGCCACCTTCTATCATCGCCACGCGACTCTCACTCGGAGTTACATTCAACAACAACTCTGCACTCATGAGCGCACCTCAATTTGATTTTATAAAAATTTATGCAAGAGCTGGTCAGTTTCAAATAGCGGTAGCCCGACAACGGCAAAATAACTACCTTCAATCCGAGTTACAAATTTTCCACCCAATCCCTGAATACCATAACTGCCAGCTTTATCACACGGTTCTCCCGATTGCCAATAACGGTCTATTTCATGATCCGACAACGGCTTAAACCATACATCGGTGGTTACAACTATCGTGTGTGTTTGTTGGGCATCAGTCACCGTCACTGCGGTCATGACCTGATGGTTTCGCCCAGAAAGCTGCAAGAGCATCTGTCGTGCATGAGTCAAACATGTCGGTTTTTCGAGAATATGCTGATCAATCACCACAATCGTATCAGCGCCTAAAACAACCGCTTGCTCTGACGTCACCATGTCCAAACCTGCGATTGCCTTTTCCCGGGATAATCTCGACACATAGGCTTTCGCGGATTCATGAGCCTGATGCTCTTCTGCAACCTCAGGTAAAATGATATCGAACGAGTAACCTAACTGCGTCAGGAGCTCTTTTCGTCTCGGGGAAGCCGATGCAAGATAAAGTAGCCGGTCATTCATCGAATATTCCAGTAGCGTCTCACGCGCCTCAGCAGCAGGAAAAGCCACGGCCATAAAATGCAACTAATGATCCCGCCCCATAAAGAAAGAGCATTGAACTCAACAGGCCGGAACAAAAACTCCCCGCCCAGAACCATGATATCCAGCGCGATTGTCAGGAACCCAATCACGATCGCCTGCTGCCACAACGCCATATTCCGCAGAATCAAAAAATTCATCGCAACAATATACACAATAATAGACAACATCATGCCACGGATGCCTAAGGTCGAACCGAGAATCAAGTCCCAGAGTAACCCAAGCACCAGCGCAGTTCCGACATTCACACGATGAGGCAGCGCGAGTACCCAATAACAGAGAATCAGTAAGACCCATGAAGGACGCAATAACTCAAGCGCCCCCGGCCATGGAATGGTCTGCAAAACGAGCGCACAAAAGAAGGATACCCAGATCACAATATGTCCTTTCAGGACTCTATTGGCCACGCTGCCCCTCCTTATCCAATGTATCGATTAAAGACTGACGAGCGTTCTGTTGTCGATCCTCGTTCGGCCAGACCAGCAACAAATAACGTAAGCGATCAAAATCAACCACCGGCCTTGCTTCAATCACAGCGAACTCTCGACGGGTGTCTTTATCCACTTTAGACACTCTGGCAACAGGATAACCTTCCGGATAAATGCCCCCTAATCCTGAGGATGCTAATAAATCTCCCACTTCAATATCGGTACTACTCGGAATATGTTCCAGTTGAATATACTCCGATTGCCCATTACCGGAGGCAATCACTCGAATATCATTACGTAGATCCTGAACAGGAATCGCACTATTTGCATCAATCAGCAGCAAAACCCGGCTATTATGCGCTGCCACAAAAGTCACCTGACCGACAATTCCGTTTTCATTAATGACGGGTTGGCCTTCATAAACACCATCGGTCCGGCCTTTATCAATCACAACTTGGTGGGTATAAGGTGAGGTATCGACAGCCATTACTTCCGTGACCATCTTGCGCTCATCCCGGACAAAAGAAGATCCCAGGAGCTTTCTTAAGCGCTGATTTTCTTCTCTATACTGGTTGAATAAAATCAAATCACTTCTGAGCGTCAACACTTCTTGTTTCAGGCGTTGATTGGATTCTAATAGCGTCCGATGACTCTGCATCCGTTCATATAAACCATCAAATAAAACCCGTGGCAGATCGGCAGCATACTGAATGGGCGCAACGAAACTGTTGAGGAAATAACGTACGTGAGAAAAAGTATTTAAACGACTATCAGCCAGCATGAGACTGGCTGATAAGACAACGGCAAAAAACAGACGTAGCGAAAGAGATGGACCTCGCCCAAAAATTGGCTTCATGATGACAATCCCGTTTTGCAGCGTCTCTTCATCTCAAACAATGACACAAAGATGGCACTACTCTTCACTAAATAAATCACCGCCATGCATGTCGATCATTTCTAGCGCTTTACCACCGCCCCGGGCGACACATGTCAGTGGATCATCGGCGACAACGACGGGGATCCCCGTTTCTTCCGTCAGCAAACGATCAATATCTTTCAGCAGTGCACCACCACCGGTCAGCACCATTCCGTTTTCAGAAATATCGGATGCAAGTTCCGGTGGACATTGCTCTAATGCAATCATCACAGCAGAGACGATACCAGTGAGAGGTTCCTGAAGGGCTTCCAGAATTTCATTCGAGTTCAGTGTAAAACTACGTGGCACACCTTCTGCCAAGTTACGACCACGAACTTCGATTTCTCGGACATCATCTCCCGGATAAGCCGTCCCGATTTCATGTTTAATCTTTTCAGCCGTCGCTTCACCAATCAAACTGCCGTAGTTCCGACGTACATAATTGATAATGGCTTCATCAAATCGGTCACCACCAATCCGTACTGAAGATGAATACACGACACCATTCAGAGAGATAACTGCAACTTCCGTCGTCCCACCACCGATATCAACAACCATTGATCCGGTCGGTTCTGAAACTCGAAGTCCGGCACCGATGGCCGCAGCCATAGGTTCATCAATCAAATAAACTTCCCGGGCACCGGCACCTTCTGCCGATTCTTTGATCGCACGCCGTTCAACCTGAGTCGAACCACAAGGAACACAGATCAACACCCGAGGACTCGGTTTAAGAAAACTATTGTCATGGACTTGTTTGATAAAAGTTTGCAACATTTTCTCAGTGACGTAAAAATCAGCGATCACACCATCTTTCATCGGGCGGATCGCTGAAATATTTCCCGGAGTTCGTCCCAGCATCTGTTTCGCCGCATGTCCGACGGCAGCGACACTACGACCACCACGCCCTTTATCTTGGCGAATTGCGACAACGGAAGGCTCGTCAAGAACAATACCTTGTCCTTTGACGTATATAAGCGTGTTGGCAGTTCCTAAATCAATCGATAAATCGTTTGAAAACATGCCACGAAGTTTCTTAAACATATTCTTCGTTCATCCTGCAAGAAAATTGAAGATTAAAATTCCGTTAAATGTACCAATGCCTTGCTTTCACAGCAAGATATAGACACAGAAACATGGACAGAAACACGCAATTTCTAACAGTTTTCTTACTCAAGGCCAAGATTCAGTCTGAAATAGTGCCGAATCTTAGTCTGTTCTGTCAGCGCTGAGCGTGTTTCGTTTTCCAGCGTTTCCGTTTCCCCGGTTTAACATTTGTTATTCGAGGCTTAGGAATCCATTGAGATTCGATATCAAATAATCGTCCCTGAACGCCATTGACGCC
Organism: Vibrio spartinae; assembly: GCF_024347135.1. Taxonomy (NCBI): domain Bacteria; kingdom Pseudomonadati; phylum Pseudomonadota; class Gammaproteobacteria; order Vibrionales; family Vibrionaceae; genus Vibrio; species Vibrio spartinae. The sequence goes on from NZ_AP024907.1 coordinate 3,448,232, forward strand.
CAAAGACTGAAGTATTTTCCATTCGCCTTCAGATTCAACGCCTACAGCGATAATCTGAGTGTCCGCACCACGGCAAACACCAACCATACTCCGAACGAACAACTGGTTCTCGGAGCGTCGTTCAATACCTTTGATCAGACTACGGTGAAGTTTCAGATAGTCAATTTTGAATTCCTTGATGTAATGCGTACTGACAATCGTACGCCCGACCTGTCCAACAACAATCTGGCAGTTGAACGCAGCAATCATTTTTAACACAGGTCGCATATAGTCAAGGTGTTTGACTAAATGACTTTCCGTAAACTCAAAGCAGAGCCGCTGACGATACGTTCGAGGCAGTTGCATCAGCAAATTCCTGAACCAGATAAAATGCGCACGCTGAGCAAATGAAGTGACATATAGATTGATCGAATATATATCAGTCCCTGCGCCTTCCTCGCGGAGAAACCGAACGATCCGATGACAGGTGACACGATCCAGCACCATCTCGTATCCGACAGCGACAATCGCTGAGATAAACCGAGACGTTTTCATAAAGCCCTGCCCCGGTTCGGGAATTCTGACAAAAAGTTCTCGATGAGCAACCGAGAGTTGTTTCTGACGCGAGATGACATAACAGTCCTGTTTGAACAAACATATTTTCTCTTCTGTGAGATTATGTTCAAACAGACTACGCCACCGGACGTTGCCTCTTTCATCATCGACCGATTTGACCTTGTTAAAACGGCTCCACGCATTGCTCCCTTCCAGTTGGGCGCTTTTTAACGCGGTCTCCACCTCATCAATGATTCTCCCCCACTGTTCTCCTTCAGTGTACATCGTGATGCCGATATGGCACCAATGACTCCGGTCCAGAGGCTCCGGTGGACTGAGCCGATCAATCCCTTTCAAGCATTGGACCGCAACTTGAGCCACTTCTTTCGAATTTTGGTGGGGGATCAACACCGAGAAAACAGCGTCATAATAACGCGACAGAATGGCATCCGGGTAACGTTGGATCATATTCGAAATACATTCCCCGACCTGAACAACCAGATGATCAAATTCCGCTTTATCACGCCCGTCCAGCTCATCGATCTGTAACATCAGTACACCACCGCGAGCATCATTTTCGAGTAACGCCGCTTCCAGCTTGCTATCAAATAGCACCCGGTTGGCAGTCCCCGTCAGTTGATCCAAGAATGTCTGTGTGCGGATAAAGGTATCAAAACGACTCCGTTCCTGTCGGGCATCCTGAAGCTCTTCAATCAATCGGTCGAGCGCCTCACTTGCGGTATAAGGCCATTCTCTTTCATCCCCCTTCGCATAGCGTTCTACCTGCCCTGCGAGAATCATTCTGCCGCGTTCTTCAAGCAATTCAGAACCAAGCAATTGAGCCTGCAACCATTTCACGCCCCGGAGCAGACACACGATGATCAACATCACAGCGAAGGTTGTCGACCACATGGCACTAAAAGAGTAAGTAAAGCCTATATAGGGCGGGACAGCCTTAAAATGCAAAGTGTAATCTTGATTGCGTTTCAGACCAAAACTCGCATGATACAACCGCCCCTCCTCAACCGAGGAAGTTGTATCTTTAAATCGGTACACAACACCCGCTTTCGAAGTGAGCGTCATTTCAACGATGTTACTGGCATGAAGTAACTTGGGAACCCAGCGTTGCATGGAATAGGCCGCGTCAGGCTCATCTAATTCTTTATCAATGACTTCAACCACACCATGTAGGTAGTGATTGAGATATTCATGTCCCAAGCGTTGAAAAGAAAGGGTTCCGCCAATAAACAAGATAAAAATCGCCCCAGTCACAATCATCGTGACCACCGCAACCAATCGGGTGCTGAGCTTGAGCGTTGGCGTATATCTCATGAATATCAAATCCTTTTATATTCATTGAAAAATTGAATTGTCTTTCATTCAGGATACAACAAATCATGTCATATGACGGTGAGTCGTATAACATGGTCAAAAATAACAGGGAAATACTAACCATCCCCATCAAGGACAATATATACCTGAACTGAAGTATCCAAAAGAACACCTTCATTCACTTTTGACGCGCAAGCTTGGTTTGATGCTGCCTGTTCTTTTCTTTTCTCAGATAATTTCCCCCATTTCATCAAGATATCCGTCGTAATAACGGCTTTTCTCTAACTTAACCTCACCGAAGTGGTTCAACGTAAATTTGGGAGATTCCTTCCATAAATCAGCGCATCAACCACCGCCCAATCAGGACACGAGTTGCTTTTGCTGCTGAGAGAGCCAGTCAATCCAAGCAGACATTCCTTCACCGGTAGTGGCGGATATCTTGATCACTTGGATCTGCGGATTGATCTGGCGTGCATTCGCAATACAGGCTTCGACATCAAAATCGACGTAGTCCAGCAGATCAATTTTATTCACCAGCATCAACTGAGACGCCGCGAACATATTCGGATACTTCAATGGCTTATCTTCCCCTTCAGTAACCGATAAAATGGTGACTTTATGCTGTTCTCCCAGGTCAAAGCTCGCAGGACAAACTAAATTGCCGACATTTTCAATGAACAAAATACCGGATGTTTGCATGTCAAGCTGATGATAAGCACGGTGGATCATCTGAGCGTCCAGATGACAGCCTTTCCCTGTATTGACCTGAATCGCCGGTACATCTGTTGCCCGAATTCGGTTCGCATCCTGACTGGTCTGTTGATCTCCTTCAATCACTGCACATGAATAACTTGACTGCAACTGCTTCAACGTTTCTACCAAAAGTGTCGTCTTACCGGATCCCGGACTCGACATCAGATTCAAAACCAGTTGACCCTGTGCTTGAAAATGAGCTCGGTTCTCATCGGCGATGAGATCATTCTGGCTCAGAATATCTTGCTCCAGATGGATTAACTGACGCTGAGATACCCCGGTGACATGTGTTTGAGCCGCGCCCTGACCATAGTGAAGATCACCCTGCATCGTCACTGTCGGTTGATGAGGGTCTTCGTGGGGATGATGATGCGCTTCATGGCTGTGAGCTTCGTGGGGATGCGCTTCATGATGATGGAGCTCGTGGTGGTGGGGCTCGTGGTGGTGATGAGCACCAGCAGACTCATGCACCGTATTCATCTCTGACGACAACTCATCCTGATGTACATGATAATGAATATGATGATGAACATCGCCCTGATGGCGGTAATGATGGTGAACGACCAACGGCTGAACTGTTGACGGTTCAGCATGTGTATGAGAATGGGAATGACCATGATGGTCATGATGGTCATGATGGTCATGATGGTCATGATGATGCTCGTCCAAGTGACTCTCGCCACAACCGCAAACACTACACATAAGATTCTACCTCTATCGATTTAATTTTTAATTCTTGTCCGGTTTCAACGATTAACTGGTATGAATGACACAACGGACAGCCGGTATAATGGGTCTCAATGTCAACTTGCTGTTGGCATACTTCACACCAAGCTGTGGCAGGAATCATCTCCACCAAAAATTGTGCGCCTTCCGCCAAAGTCTCGCGACTCGCAAACTGCAGGCCGGTCAATAACGCATCCGGCTCAATACAAGACAGCACACCGATCCCCAAGGTCACCGTCGTCACCCGATGAGACTGGCGCTGATAGGCATGCTCGACGACAAGATCAATCGTTTTCAGACTCAGAGATAATTCATGCATGATGACTCCTAGCAAATGCGCGGTAACAACTCACCGGCAGGAAAGTCAAGATAGCGCCGACTTCCCCACGCGGTATGCAAGACGGGTTTCGCCGGTGATAAAGAGACCGCTTCGCCAATCACCGCGGCCTGTGAATGAAACTGATGCAAGATGTCGAGCGTCCGCTGCGCCTGCGTTGCAGGGACCGCAATGACAAACGTCCCTTCATTCGCCAAATCACAGGGCTCAAAGCCGCATAATTCACAGATTCCCCGTACGGCATCATCGACTGGAATTTGTGCTTCCTGAATCGCCAGTTGCAGTCCGCTACTCTGACACCACTCATTCAACACCGCAGACAGCCCCCCACGCGTTGCATCGCGCATCGCATGAATATCGATTGAATCCGCTAACAACGCCTCAACCACCGGCCACAATACGGCACAGTCACTGATGATCGGGTGAGCAAGCCGCAATGATTCTCTGGCAGCCAGAATACAAGCACCGTGACAACCGATATCCCGGGAAACCAAAATTACATCTCCCGCCATAATCCGGTGAGCCGAGACATCCGCTTTTTGTATTGCACCAATCCCCGTGGTGTTGATGAATACCTTATCAGCCATGCCTCTGGGCACGACTTTGGTATCGCCGCAGACGATCTGGGTCTGACCGACAGCAAGCTCTGTTGCCATGGCATCGACAATCGCCTCTAATTCGCTGATTAACGTGCCTTCTTCAATGATAAAACTACAACTCAGATAACTCGGTTTAGCCGCAACCATCGCCAAATCATTACAGGTGCCGGCAACTGCAAGTGTCCCGATGTTACCACCGGCAAAAAAATGGGGAGAGACCGTGAAACTGTCGGTTGTCATGGCCAGCGGTGACGGGATGTTCAGGGTTGCAGCATCTTCAGCCTGATTAAGAATATCGTTACCAAACCGCTGCCAAAACAGATGCCGGATCAGGTGGTTCATCTCCACACCGCCGCCACCATGACTCAGTTGAACTGTCTGTTGTTTGTTCATGAATGATTACTCCTGAGGCTCGGTATGAAAACCGGCATAGCGATAATAAGCATTACAAGCCCCTTCAGAGCTCACCATGCAACTCCCCATCGGCCGACTCGGTTGACAGGCTTTACCAAAGACTTTGCAATCCGTCGGACTGGCAAGCCCGCGTAAAATATCCCCACAGCGGCACGCTTTGTGATCCGGCACCGGGTCTTGTGGTAGCAGCGATGCAAATAACACTTCCGCATCCATGTCCGCATATTGTGCCCGGAGCTTCAAGGCCGACTGCGGAATATTCCCCAACCCACGCCAGTTGAATGCAGCCCGGATGTCGAAAATATCTGCGATACATGCCTGAGCAACCGCATTTCCCTCAAATGAAACCGCTCGTGTATATTGCGTCTGCAACGCCGGCTGACCACCCAACGCGAGTTCCACCAGCATCAGTACCGATTCCAAAACATCAACCGGCTCAAATCCGGCCACCACCACCGGGATGTGGTAATGCTCGACGATCGGTTGATAAATTTTTGCACCGGTGATCACGCTGACATGGGATGGGCCGAGAAATGCATTGACTCGAGTGAGTGAATCCGCCATGACCGCATTCATTGCTGGAGGCACCAGTACATGATTAATATGAAAACAGAGATTGGTCAGTTGTAGACGTCGTGCTTGTTGCACTAAAACTGCGGTCATCGGGGTTGTGGTTTCAAAACCGATTGCGAAATAGACCACCTTCTGCTGCGGGTTTTGTTTCGCAATTTCAAGCACATCCATCGGGTCATAAATCGGCATAACCGAACCGCCATTAGCCCGGCATTCCGCCAAAGACAGACGAGAGCCCGGAACCCGAATCATATCGCCTAAGGTCACCAGAATAACCCCTTCGGTTTGCGCCAGTATAATGGCATGATCAATCCGTTCTTTCGGCATGATACAGACCGGACACCCCGGTCCATGCACAAAATGTAAATTCTCGGGCAATAATTGCTGAATACCATATTTCATAATGGTGTGCGTGTGCCCGCCACACACCTCCATCATGTAGAGCGGCTCCGGTAAATCACGCGCTTTATGTCGAATCTGTTCCGCCAAAGCGCGAATCACTGCCGGTTGCCGAAAGCCCTGATACAAAGTCCGAGCCGAATCTATCACGGTTATCTCGTCATTCATCGCTTTACCCTAGCCACATGTCATCAGAACCAACCTGACTGATCAGTTCGTGATAGGTTTGCAGACTTTCCTTTGCTTCTTGCTGATCAATTTTACTGATCGCAAATCCCACATGAATCAGTAAGTGTTCACCAACCTGAATTGGTTCTGATATCAAGTGAGTACTAACCTCTCGCGCAACCCCTAATGTATCGACGACAGCGGTCATCTGTTCTTGATCGACACTGACAACACTCGCGGGAATACATAAACACATCACTCATTACTCTCTGCTGTCCGACCAATCAGTCACAAGGGCTGCCTGATCGGATAATTCTTGATTACTCAGCACTGGTGAATGCCATACCAGAGCTGTCCCATCGCAATACCGCTATCATTGACTGGAACCATCTTGCCGCTATATATCGGCTGTTTGCTCTCATCCCAGTTGTGCCACAAGACATCCATCAACAATCGATTCTGAAAAACGCCACCGCTGACAATCACCGGCAGTGATGGATAACGACGAGCCATCTGCTGAATCGCATCGGCTAATGCTTCAATCAACCCCCGACAAGCGCCAGAAACCGCCTCTTGGCTCAGCCAAATTTTCGATTCAATCCCCCGAATCAACAGCGGTTGCCAATCCAATACCGAGGCCCCGTCTTCCCAGTTCATCTCCCACGGCGTATCAGCGTGCCCGGCTGTCATTGCTGCGGATTCCACCAGTAAACCACTTTCGCCGTCAAAATCAGGCCGCCCCAGCAATGCCCCTAAACAGGCCCACGCATCGAACAGTCGCCCGACAGAAGTACACAGTGGTGAGTGTTGACCGGACAGCCACAGTTGATGAAGGTTGAAAAAGTCATGTTCATGCCACGATTGAAAGGCCGGATGTGCCAGTGACTGAATGTCTTGCAGCGAATAACATTCAAGGAGCATCGCCAGAAGAATCCGGGCGGGCTCACGAATGGCCTGCTCTCCGCCAATCAAGCGAAACGGTCTTAAATGACCACAACGCTGATAGCCTTGGGTATCCGCCAGCAGAACTTCCCCACCCCAAACCGTGTCATCATTCCCCATTCCGGTGCCGTCAAATGCAACCCCTAATACGGGGCCGGTTAACTGATATTCCGCCATCACAGCCAGAATGTGGGCGTGATGATGTTGTACCTGTAAAAGACGGCCTGATTGTGCTTTAGCGGACTGGGTCGAAAAATATCCCGGATGATAATCACAAATCCACTGTGAAGGTTGACATTGATATAGATGTTGCAATAACGAAATCGTCTTTTCATACCGTTGTTGTGTATCCAGATCATCCAGATCACCGATATAGGGCGACACGATTGACTGTCCGGATACAGCCATGGCAATCGTCGATTTCTGCTGAGCGCCCATGGCCAAAACAGGCGCCCCCTGATAATCACTGTGATGGCTGAATGGTGCGTAACCTCTTGCCATCCGCAGCACCCGAATGGCGTGACCGGCCTGATGGACAATGCTATCGTCACAGGGATTGGCAATCGGCCGGTTATGATCCAACACGCCATCTAAAGCCTCGCCAAACAGGCACAACATGTCATCGCAGTCAGTCACTAATGGCATCCCGGAAAGATTACCGCTGGTCATGACGAGAATCGGCTCACGCCGGTAGTGACGATAGTGCTCAAATAGCAGATGATGTAACGGGGTATAAGGGAGCATCACGCCCAAATAAGGACTGTCGCACGAGACGTCTGGGACAAGCTGTGGATGAGGGCGACGCTTCATCAGCACTATCGGGGCTGCACTGGCGGTCAATGCCTGCCATTCAGCTGATTCCCCAGTGACATATTGCATCGCGGTTTCAACACAATCGACCATGACAGCAAAAGGTTTACGCTGCCGGTGCTTCATTTGGCGCAATTTCATGACACTTGCTGATAAGGTTGCATCACCAACCAGATGAAAGCCCCCAACGCCTTTCACGGCAATGACACCACCACGGCTGAGTATCTCGGCAGCATGTTCAAATACCTCATCATACCGGGTGGCCTGAGCACGCTGCGCATAACGCAGAGAAACCCTCGGTCCACAATGGTGACAACTGGTAGGCTGCGCATGATAACGTCGATTGACCGGCTCTTGATAAGCCTGTAAACATGACGGGCAGAAATCAAATGCTTTCATTGAGGTGTTTGCCCGATCATAAGGCAGTTGCTCAATAATCGAATATCTGGGACCACAATGGGTACAGTTGATAAATGGATAATGATAATAAGGAGAGTCTTCATCATTCATTTCAGACAAACACTCAGGACAGATCGATTGATCCGGAGCAACACTGACAGCGACATGTGTCTCATGCTGACTCGAATGAATGGTAAATCCTTGTGTGCGCCCCAAATGTTGGCGCGAACAGACAACCTCATCAACCCGGGCAAGCCGGGGCGGGCGTTCATGCAGCGCCCGCACAAACAGATCAAGTGCCTCTTTGCGTCCCTGAACGTCAATTTTGACGCCTGCAGAGCTATTCATCACCCAGCCGGATAAATGATGCTGAACCGCAAGTTGATAGACAAAGGGGCGGAAACCGACCCCTTGAACAACACCGGAGACACAAATAAAATATCGTTCATTCATGGCGCAACCAGCCCTGAGAACAGAAGACACGCGAGCGCAAAGCGCGCTCACTGAAAACACATTCTCACAGAATAAAATACTTGCTCACTCAAGAGAGTAGAAACGAACCACCCAGCATGGCAACAATCGCACCGAGCACTTTGACCAAGCGGCCGCTGGCTGAAAAACGCAAAACAGCGCTGCCAAGTACGATCCCCGTCATATGTAACACAAAAGTAGAAAGCACAAAGCCACTGAAATAAGCCAATGCATGGCTGTTGAACGGCATCTCGGCACCGTGTGCCATGCCATGAAATACCGCAAATGCCATGACTAAAACCGTGACCAACTGATGAGAAACCTGCACACTACGCCAAAGCAAAATGCCCATCACAACCACACTGAGCCCGATATACAGTTCGACGCTTGGTATGACCAAACCAGACACCCCTAAAATGCCACCAACAATCATCAATAAGATGAAAGAAAGCGGCATCTGCCAACGACTTCTTCCCCCAAATAAAGCCGCCAAGATACCAACACTGATCATCACACTAAGATGATCGACACCAGTCAGTGGATGCAAGATGCCACTTTCAAAACCATGATCTCCCCCATGACCGGAGTGTGCGAATGCCAATGGAGAAAACAAAACCAGTAACCCGAGGAGTAAATTCTTTATTTTCATGTTTATCTCTTATCTAAGACTAAATATATTCCCAACTATTGATTCAACCCGAGAATCCTTTCTGCGTGCGTATAAATATTGGCTTGTCCCGGACGGCAATAACCACACAACGTGACATTGAGACGCTCCGCTAAATCAACCGCCATATCAGTCGCGGCAGAGATAGCACATAAAATCTCAACCCCGCCGGCTGCGGCTTTTTGCACCATTTCAAAGCTGGCTCGGCTCGTGACCAATACCACCCCTTTTTGTTTATGATGCCTGGTAACCCACCCGATTAATTTATCGAGCGCAATATGCCGTCCGACATCTTCAAATGATGCTTCCAACTCACCGTGTGTATTCATATAAGCCGCCGCATGACAGGAGCCGGTCAGTTGATTCAGTTGTTGGCTCTGTTTCAAACGATCTAAAGCATCATCCAATTTCTGCAAATGAAATGTTGTATGGCTTTCCAGTGGTGTCTGTACACGACAAACATGAGTCAATTGGTCCGTACCACAAAGACCGCATCCGGTCATTCCCGCCATCGTACGCCGTTTTTCCTGAAGACGACCGATACAGCGATTGGCAATATCGATCGAGAGCGTGATGCCATCAGCACTCATCTGAATATTGATATCATGAATATCACGATCATGGTCAATGATGCCTTCTGTCAGCGAAAAACCAACAGCAAACATATCCAGATCTCTGGGGGTACACATCATAACGGTGTAAGCGACTCCGTTATATTCCAAAGCGACCGGCACTTCCTGAATCAGCGTATCATCAACCAGATGGCACTGACGATCCTGCCGATAACGAACAATTTTTTTATGACTGACAGAATCAATATTCTGTACCGTGAAAGATTCATTCATAGGTCAATCCTGATTCATGACGAGGTTGATTCAGTCTCAGGCAAATAGTCCTTGCTGCTAATCCCCATCCGTTGCATTCGTGACAGTAATGTGGTCCTTTTTAAACCAAGCTTTGCAGCCGCACCACGCGCGCCAGCGACAATACCATTACTTTCTTTCAGCGCTTGAATCACCGTATCACGATTTATTTCAATCGTATCGGTTTTCTCTTGATGAGCCGCCGAGACATGCTCCTGTTGCTGCGGTTCAGCTTTCGGAACTTCCAAACCTAATTTCACTAACTCGTCCAGTGGAACATTCAGCACATCACCGCGCGTTAAAATCACGGATCGCTCAATAAAGTTACGTAACTGTCTGACATTACCCGGCCAAGAAAACGCGGTCAGTGCTCGCATCGTTTCATTGGTGATCGCGGTAATATGTTTCCCCATTTGCTTGGCAATCACCCGAGTAAAATGCTTCACCAATAAGGGGATATCTTCCGGCCGCTGACGCAGCGGCGGGATTTCTATCGGAAAAATATTCAACCGATAATACAGGTCATTGCGAAACGTTTTTTCCTGAGCCATAGAGAGTAAATCGGCATTGGTTGCAACCACGATCCGCACATCAACCTGAATCAACTGGTTTTTCCCAACCCGCTCAATTTCATTTTCCTGCAACACCCGCAACAACTTCGGTTGTAACGCCAACGGCATATCACCGATTTCATCTAAAAACAGCGTCCCTTGATGCGCCTGCTCAAAACGTCCTACCCGCTGATGTACAGCCCCGGTAAACGCACCACGCTCATGGCCGAAAAGCTCACTCTCAAATAAACCTTCCGGCACCGCGGCACAGTTCATTTTCACCATCCGTTTTTGGCTACGCCGACTCATCTTATGAATCGCCCGGGCAACCAGTTCTTTGCCCGTCCCGGTCTCACCCAGAATCAAAACCGTACTATCACAATCAGCCACCATCGCAACCTGATCAAGCACTCGGTTCATCGCCTCACTCTGACTGATAATATCGTCAAAAATACGCTGCTTCTCATCTTTTGACTCAATCGCAATGTATTCACTTTTAGGCAGCACTTTCGTATGCGTCTCATGCACACTTAAGCTATGCATGGCCATCGCGACCCGCGCAGCCATTTGCTGAAGCAAGTCGAGATCGCGTGCCACATTTTGATCTTTCTTATGCAGCATATAGACAATGTATCCGACACGATTGGTACGGAATACCATGGGAATCACGATCAGTTGTTCGATATCTTCTGCAAACTCAATTGCATTCTTCTGAAAAAATAATGGCCTTAAATCATCGCCCTGAATTAATACAGGAGAATAAGGATCTTTCGTGTTCTGAAACGCACTGTCATCACTAAAAAAATGGCAATGATGATGAATGTCGCCCTGAATCAGATCACTGGTGTACTGTATGTAATGCCCTTGATAAGGTTCAATCAGTGCTAAATGATGCATCGCAAAATGTTGGTTCAGACAACGGAGCAAAGAATTGAGCAATGTTTCTTTACTATTTTGGCTGATAACCGCATTCGTGACGTCCACCAGAATATGATAGTTATCTCGCTCATGGCTCAGCTGCTGAGCCATATTTGACGCTAATTCATGCTCAACAACATGCGCAATGAAAGAGACGAGAATACTACTGACCATGCGAAACTGCTTTTCGCCATCTTCCATATGACTCAGCTTAGGATTGATGAATTCAATCACTCCCAATTGCTGACTGACCGTGTTCAGCGGCATTTTGCAATAATGGTCGATGTCCCGGTAAGCCGGATGATCAGCGAAATGGGGATAGTAATAAGCAAAGCCATCACGATCGAGTTCATAGACGCCATCATCATAAGACTGATGATATAAACCAATCTCTTGCGGATGAAATGTCTCATGCTGAACTTGCCGATCGCTATCAACATAGTAAAGGAGCAATTCATCAGAAACTTCTCGATGCAGGATTATATTCATCCGCTCGACTTGCAGAAATGAACATTCATCTTCATTTAGAAATTTCAATAAGTCAGACATATCGTGGATCGATAGCATGGCTTGTGAAAAGTTCATCAACTCTTGAGCAATTCTATTCATAATCAGTCACAACTCAATCAAAGGCTCTTTACACCAGATGAATACATACAGAACATTGTACACATACATAAAGAGCCCATATTGATCTAATTACGCATATGCAACATGTGATTTGAGCCGCGCTTTCATTTGACTATATTCAGACTGAACATGGTTTTCTGCCCATGTCTGATCCTCAATCGATTCAACCTTGACTGCACAATACTTGAATTCAGGTGTACTCGAAATCGGATCGACATGTTCAATCGTCAGCTCATTACATGCACCAATCCACCATTGATAAGTCATGTAAACCGCACCAACATTGACCCGTTCTGAGATATTGGCACGCGTAATCACTTTGCCTCGCCGAGAAGAAACCCACACTAACTGCTGATCAGCGATGCCCCGCTGCTTCGCATCCAGTGGATTCATCTGTACATATCCCGGTTCATCAGCCAACGTTGAAAGTGCTTTGCAATTCCCCGTCATCGAACGACATGAATAATGACCGATCTCACGAACGGTAGAGAGAACTAAAGGATACTCCGCATCTGTTTGTTCCAACGGTGGACGCCAAGGCGCGCCGATGAACTTCCCTTTGCCTGATGGGGTCGCAAACTTATTGCCCTCAAACAGGAATGAGGTTCCGGGGTGATCTTCCGTCGGACAAGGCCACATCACAGATTTCAGCCCTTCCATTTTCTCGTAGGTCACACCGGCAAATAATGGTGCCAGTACCCGCATTTCATCCCAGATTTCTTGCGTATTTTGATACTGCATCGGGTAGCCCATGCGCGTGGCTAACAGACTGAAGATCTCCCAGTCAGGTTTCACGCCTTCAGGCGGCGTGACCGCTTTGTAGAAACGCTGGAATCCCCGGTCAGCACTGGTATACACACCTTCATGTTCACCCCAGCTGGTCGATGGGAAGATAATGTCAGCCATTTCAGCGGTTTTGGTCATGAAGATATCTTGAACAATGACGAGGTCTAACTGACGCATGGTCTCGCGCATCGCATTCAGATCAGCTTCGGTCTGCGCAGGATCCTCACCAAATATATAGAATGCTTTACAAGAACCATCAGCAACTTTATGACCGATATCAGTCATACGATAGCCAGGTTTTGCTGATAAGGTCACGCCCCAAGCCTGTTCAAATTTCTCACGAATCTGATCGTCAGTGACCGACTGATACCCCGGAAATTGATGCGGTAACATCCCTAAATCACAGGTTCCCTGCACATTGTTCTGGCCCCGAACCGGACCACAACCCACGCCACGGCGGCCAAAGTTGCCCGTCATTAACGCCAAACCAGCCAAACCGCGTACCACATCAACCGCCTGACCGAACTGGGTGACCCCCATGCCCCATAAAATCATTGCACCGGAAGACTTAGCATAAGTCCGGGCAGCTTGCCGAACTTCAGTCGCTTTCAGTCCGGTCAGATGCTCGACTTTTTCAGGCGCATAATCCATGACGATCTGACGGAACTCATCAAATCCTTCGGTATAATTTTGCACATAAGATTGATCATAGAGATTTTCATCAATCAGCGTATAAGCCAACGCATTGACAACCGCCATATTGGAGCCATTTTTGAGTGCTAACCATTGATCAGCAACTCGAACAGATTCAATTTTCCGTGGATCACAGACAATGACTTTTGCACCGTTGTCACGCGCTTTAAAAATACGTCTCGCAATCACGGGATGAGAGTCGGCAACGTTGTAACCAAAGATCAGCAAGCATTTGGCTTCTTCAATTTCAGGAATGGCATTACTCATCGCCCCATTTCCCACGACAGATTCCAAACCGGCAACTGAAGGGGCATGACAAACCCTTGCGCAGTGGTCAACGTTATTCGTGCCAATCACCGCCCGGGCTAATTTTTGCATCACATAATTGGATTCATTTCCCGGCCCCCGGGCTGAACCTGTGGTCATAATCGCGTCGGGACCATATTGCTGCTTGATTGCCAACAACTTCTCTGCCGCAAAATCCAATGCTTCATCCCAAGAAACCGCTTCAAGCTTGTCACTTTTGGTGCGACGAATCATTGGCTGTTTCAAACGTGGCGTCAGCAGTTGGGTGTCATTTAAGAAATCCCACCCATAGTATCCTTTTAAACACAGTTGGCCTTCATTCGTTCTGCCATTTGCAGGCTCAGCACCAACCACCTTATCGTTTTCAACCAGTAGGTTTAACTTACATCCTGTACCACAATAAGGGCACACGACTAATTTTTTTTCGATCATAATTCTCTCACTATCCCCAATGTTCCATTCTCGTGCTGCTTCAAGCCGAAATAACAGAAGCCTGACTCGCTGCCGCTTCTCGTTTCTGTTGGCTGGTTTGTTGCAGTGACTCAGGTGCAATCAAACGAATGGCCTCTGTTGGACAAACCTCAACACAAGCAGGTCCTTCTTCTCGCTGTGAACACAGATCACACTTCAGCGCTTGGGACTGAGGCACTTGTTTTTGGAAAAGCGCGGCATGTTCAGACACCGTATCTTTCATTCGGGTCATGACACTCATCGCGCCATACGGACAGGCAATCACACAGGTCTTACAGCCAATACAACGGGACTGAATCACCTTCACATAACCATCTTCATGAACAATGGCATGATTAGGACAAACTTGCGCACATGGGGCATCGTCACACTGACGACACATCACAGGAACGGAAACTTCTGCATTTTTCACCAGTTGTAAGCGTGGCGCAAATTCCTCGGTTCCATTCAAAGTACCCGATGACTCATCCTGATGAGCGACCGCACATGCAATCTCACAGGTTCGACAACCAATACACTTATTGGCGTCAGCAAAAACAAATCGATTCATGCTGTATCCTTTTTGTGTCAATACAACAGAGTATCTTCAGACTCTGGGGGGTGGTTAATCATTACAGGCACAAGACGTGCCAATCCGGGAGTTACTATTTGAAATCATTTAATTCAATGATTTATAAGAAAAAATAAGTGACAAATAAAAAAACAAATCCAATCAGGAAGCTCAGCTTTCCACTTGACCCGATTGCTTAATGACAAAAGTGTCGAACTTCGACACTTTTGTCGATTCGTACTAACAATGCCCAAAATCCATGTCGTCATGCCATTTGGGCAAAGATTGATAAATTGTATCGACGGCGTCTTTGACCATGTCGGTCATTGGTGCCGCAAATGCCACAATGGCTGGCTGAATACCGATAAACGTGACATGAGGCACAAAGGTTTTCAGCTCATCGATTAAAAAGTTCAGCGGTAAGCTATGGGTGGACACCATAAACATCTCAGCAATCGTGTCGGGATCAATGATGCGAATCTCCCCCGCCTTTTCACCGAAATCTGCCGCATCAACGACCAACACGCGCTCAGGCTTGATATGACGAATCCGATGCAATGTATCTTCTGGCATCGTGCCGCCTTCTAACACTTCCCAACGGTCTATCGGTTGTTCCAGACAACGCTTGGCCAGCAAGGGGCCGGCGCCGTCGTCGCCCATCATGGTGTTCCCGACCGTCAACAATATTTGTCTGCTCATAATCTGTCTGCTCATTGCACCGTTCCTCGAATCATCAAATACATCGTCGGCTCTCGATGAATGGCATTGAGAATCTCGATCAATCCTGCGGTCAAACGCTGTGATGTCTCAGACTGTGTCGCGGGGCTGATTTGCTGGAATGCCAGCGCCAGCACATGAATATGCTCGGGAAAGATCGTGATCTCTCCGAATTTGAGAAAACCGGCCATCTTCCGGTATGCTTCGCTGTCTTGCGGTAATCCCTCAATCCACGCCAAATATTCTTCACCGTGACAATCCATCTCTGACTGAAGGCAATCCACAATGCCAAGGTGATGTCCAATCGCCAGACTGTAGTACATGATCTGTTGCGCTTCTTTAGGCACTTCTTTTTCATCAACAAACTTGCGCGTTAACCGATAAAAGCGTACTCGCTCCTTTAAGTGTCTTGAATGCATTTCGGTTTGCATATCAGCCACAACCATGACAAGGACCTCCTTTAAGCTCATCACCAACAAGCTGTTTCATCACCGAACGCATGAGCGTTTCAACAATCTCGGTCAAACGCGGATCGTTATGCTGATGAATATAGGCTTGAATCTGCGCATCCACATTATCGGCATGACACCCTTCCAGCACAGACATCAGCTCATCTGCAATACGATTTCCCTGACGATAACCGGCCAATAAACGCGCCTCTCTTTCGAGCATGACCCGGATATCCTGTGGAATACCGGTATGACTCAAGCTGGCAGGTTCCGCCTCCGCATCATGCGTTTTGGCATGCATTTTTTGCTCAAGTAACCCTAAAGCGACCGCGAATCCATAAAGCGTAGCAGCAGGTGTCGGGGGGCAACCGGGAATATAAACGTCAACCGGCACAATTTTGTCTGTTCCGCCCCAGACACAATAGAGGTCATGAAAAATACCGCCATCACAGCCACATGCGCCATACGACACGACAATCTTCGGATCGGGGGCGGCTTCATAGGCCCGTAACGCAGGCGCACGCATTGCCCGTGTGACTGCACCGGTAAAGAGTAAGATATCGGCATGACGAGGGCTGGCAACCACCTTGATCCCGAATCGTTCGGTATCATAAACGGGTGTCGTGGCTGCAAAAATTTCAATTTCACACCCATTACATCCCCCACAGTCCACCCGATAAACATAGGCTGACCGTTTGATCTGTTGCAAAAGTGTTTGCTTTAATGCTTGATGTTCAGGGGTAACTTCAACAGGCTGTGTCTGCGTATGATGAACACCCGATAATTGCTGAATACCTTTCACTGTACCTCCTCACGACTCATATCGGCGGGATTGATGTTGGGCATGTGGTTCGCAGAACAACCGTTCTCTGGCGTACTGGGATCAGACTGATGAGTTGCAGGTATATGCTTAACCGGTATCGGCTCTGCAGTGACGTAGCGGTGACATGCTAAGTTCTGCCCATCCAGCATATTGGCCTGACGCCGACATTCAGGACAACTTTCCAACTGATGACGACGCATTTCCAACGACTCACCACTCAACCCAGCGTGCTGAAGCGTCTCCATAACATAATCGAATAATTTTTTAGCGATGAAAGGGCGATCACATTCTCTGCAATTGACCAGCTCGAACTCGGCCTGTTCATACAAATCTGCTTTGTTGGTCACAGCCAGTTCAAACTGTTGTGACAAGACCAGCGCATGAGTCGGGCATACTTCTTCGCAGCGTCCGCAGTAGATACAACGCGCCAGTGAAAGCTCCCAGCGACGGGTGCCCTTCTGTTCATCGGTCTCCATCACTAACGCATTGGCAGGACAGGCCCTCATGCAAGCACCACACGCAATACACTGCGCGGCGTCCAGTTCTGGTTTGCCCCGAAAATCGGTGGTGACTTCATACGGCGCAAACGGATACTTGGCCGTGGCATCTCCTGTTTTTAAAACGGTTTTGAGTAGCTTTAACATCACAACCTCACATTGATTTCAGGGGTGAGTTTTTCCGATTGATGCTGTACTGCTCAATCGTTTTATAAGGCACGGTCTGAGACCGTTTTTTCTTGGTATCAATGATGGTGACGCGATCCGTACAGGAGTAACAGGGATCAAGGCTCCCGATAATCAAGGGGGCATCGGCAACCGTATTGCCCCGCAGCATATAACGCAACGTCGGCCAGTTGGCATAAGTCGCTGCCCGACAGCGCCAGCGGAAGAGCTTCTGATTATCCCCCGTCATGCTCCAGTGGATATTTTCACCGCGTGGGGCCTCGGTATATCCCAAAGCAAACCGATGAGGAACATACTGAAAGTCTTCAGTCAAGATAGCCCCCTCGGGGAGATGATCTAAACCAAATTCAGCAATATTGAGTGAGTCGAATACTTCACGAATTCGAATCAGGAGACGCGCCTGCACATCACCACTGTCAAAGTGGTGTAAATCAAGCGGTACCTGACCATAAGATTCCAGCGACTGGCCGTGTACAATCCGGGCGTCCCGGGCAAACCCACTCCCGCGCACCAAAGGACCAACCGGACTAAAATCACGGGCAATGTCTTTCGCAAGCACACCGACGCCTGAGATCCGACTGTCAATATTCGGGGTCGAAAGCAGGACATCGACTAACTCGGTAAACGACTGACGAACTTCACGAATCATGGCAATCCCTTTGGTGCGCTGTTCTTTGAGGAAATCACGCCGCACCCCGCCAATCAAGTTCATACCATAGGTTTTTCTGGCACCGGTCAGAAGCTCCGCGAGTTCCATGGTTTTTTCACGAACGCGGAAAAATTGCATGAAACCGGAATCAAACCCGACAAAATGGCTCGACAGACCGATATTGAGTAAATGACTATGCAAGCGTTCGACTTCCAGCAACACCGTCCGAATCATCTTGCCGCGCGCCGGAACCTGAATGTTCAGTGCGGTCTCGACGGAATTGTTATACCCCACGCTATGGGTAAATCCACAAATTCCACAGACCCGATCCGCAAGGAAACCCACTTCATGATAGCCCATCCGCGTCTCAGCTAACTTTTCCATACCGCGGTGAACATAAAACATCCGATAGTCGGCATCGATAATATCTTCACCGTCAACAAACAAGCGAAAATGGCCGGGTTCATCACTGGTGATATGCAAAGGCCCGACAGGAACGATGCGGTCAGAATCACTCCCCAATTCATTGATAAACGGGTAAGTTTCCGTCTCAGTTGTCGGCTGCGGACGCTGACGGTAATCCATCGCGTCTTTACGCAAGGGGTGCAAATCTTCCGGCCAGTCATCAGGAAGAACCAGACGACGTTCATCCGGCAGACCGATGGGGCGCAGACCGAACATATCGCGAATTTCGCGCTCTCCCCACACGGCGGCCGGGATCTCAGGGGTGATCGAGATAAATTCCTGATCGTTTGCATTCACCAAGACTTTGACGATCACCCAGCTTTTGACTTCGCCTTCCATCGATAAAGCATGATAAACACCGAAGCAGCCGTTCAATACACGTTCATCATTACCAAAAGAAACCGATAACCATCCCCCTTGGTCATAGTAGAGCCATTTCATCACCTCAACCAACGAGGTCATTTTGACGGTCAACGTCACCTGATTGTCGGCCTGCCAAGCTTCATCCTCGATTGCCGCAGGAAAATGTTGACGCACCCCATCGACATAGAGCTTCCCGATCTGATGTTGCGTATTTCTGTTCAATTGGTCCATGTCATAAGGCCTCTAGTTGATCGATTCAGTCAGAGATACAGCCGATAGACTGTCACTGCTTGAAGAAATGTGTTCGATTCCTTGTTGCCAAGGGAGATTGAGTGTTTCAAGAAGCGGTTGATTGGGGTGATTAATGACAATTTGTGTCGCTTGCTCGACACCATGCAGAATCGTATTCGGAATATGGGTCCCCATCACGACCATCAACACAATCAGCACCACCAGCGGACACACGGTCAGATAATTCACTTCCCCTTTTTCAACATGCTCAGGAGCCGCTCCCATGACGCATCCCGCGACCATCCGGGCAAATCCAGCCAGCACCAGCGTCAACAGTAAAAGTAAAATGATGATTAACACCGGGTGTTGGGCATACAACCCGGAACAGATAATCAAAAATTCACTGACAAAGAGATTAAATGGGGGCACACCGCCAAGCGCGAGTGCACCGGCGCCAAACAGAATACCGGTCCATGGTGCTATCCGTACCACGCCTTTGATGATACTCATGTCCCGGGTACCGTACTTCAGCATAATATTACCGGCCCCGCAGAACATCAGTGTTTTACCAAGACTGTGATTCATCATATGCAGCAGTGCGGCAAAAATACCCAACGGACCAAGACCAATCGCGAAGGCGATTAATCCCATATTTTCGACACTGGAGTAGGCTAACAACCGCTTGATATCTTGCTGAACCAAAATAAATAGAGCAGCAACCCCAACCGAGAGCAGCCCGAATCCGAGCATCAGAGAGCGGGCAAAATCACTGCCCAGCACGATAGAACTGATGGCAAAGTGACGCAGAATGATCAGCAGTGCGCAGTTTAACAACCCTGCCGAAAGTAATCCGGAAACCGGGCTGGGCGCTTCTGAGTGCGCATCCGGCAACCAAGTGTGCATGGGAAATAAACCGGTTTTGGTCCCAAAACCAATGACGATAAAGATAAAGGCAATTTGCATCAGGCGCGGATCAAGTAAATGCGCGTGATCCCGTAGTGTCGTCCATAGCAACGCTTGCTCCGGTGCATCGAATACAGCAACGGCATTGGCATAGGTCATTACGGTGCCAAATAAGCCAAACGCAACCCCGACACTACACAACATGATGTATTTCCAAGCCGCTTCCAGTGATGAGCGCTGATAATACAAACCAACCAGAAAGACGGAACTCACGGTGGTAGCTTCAATCGCGACCCACATCATCATGATATTGTTAGCAGTTAAAGCAACCAGCATGGTCGCCAAAAACAGATTGAACAGCCCGTAAAACAGCGAGACTTGCTTACCTGACAATTCACCGTGTTGATGCTCATGCCCGATATAACCGATCGAGTGAATCCCCGTACACAATGCCACCAGCCCGAGCACCGCAAGGAACAGCGCGGATAGTCCATCGAGCATCAACCAATTCCCGGCAGAGAAAATCGCACCATGCTCAAACACTTCAGCGGCCATCCCCCAACTGATGCCCCAGGTTGCCACAACACTGACAAGGTGAACCACCATAGATAAGTGCCGGAATTGGTCTCGCAGAGCAATACAAACAAAAGCAATCATTGCTGCGATCAAGGGAATGCCAAGCAAGAACGGAAATAGATTATTCATTGACATCATACAATTACCCTTTCAATACAGTCAGTTGTTTCACATCCAACGTATTGAGTCTGCGAAAAATTAACCGAGCCAGAATCACCATCACCATCACCGCAAAGATCGCGTCAATGGTGATACCGATTTCCAATAAGTGAGGCGCGCGATGTGCAACCAGCGCTAACATCAGCGATGAGCCATTCTCCATCAGGCAATAGCCGAACAACTGCTTCAGAATGTTTCTTTGCGTGATAATACAAAGCAGCCCAATCAAGAAATGCGCCAGCGATACAGCGAGGGCAGGTTTGAGCGTTTCAACCATCGGCAGTGCCACGGGCTGGATGATATAGAGACAAACCAGACTAATCACGGCAACGAAGACCGCAATCAACGCCGGATGAAACATGGCCTTTTCCGCCGCTGCATCCCGCATTTTTCCTAATTGGATATATAAAATTGTCGGTAACAAAACTACTTTCGAAATAAAAGCGGTCATCGACCAAAGGTACAAATCACTCGCGTCATAATGGTCAGCAATGACCACAAAGAGCAGTACCAACACCAAAGACTGACAGGCATACAGCCAAGACGCAGTTCTAGCCTGACGGGCAATCACCACAAAATAGGACGTGATGACTAACAATCCAGCAAGATTATTCATCATGAGATCATCCATTATGCATCTCCTATTGAAGCCATGTTGAAGCAATCACACTCGATAGCACCGACATTGCAATTAATACGACTAACGTTATTTTCATTGAACTGGGTAAGGGAGACATTCGCTCAACCGCTTCAGAAGGCTCACCGATAATGGTGCGGCCAAACCAATACAGCAGCCAGCCAAATGTCGCGATGGATTCAACCAGCGCCAGAATCAAAAGCGGAGTCAGCCAAGCATGAGTCGCAGAAAGATGGAATCCCGCTTCAAACAACGGAAATTTACTGAAGAAGCCATTCAGTGGCGGAACCCCTGCAATTGCCATGGCAGCAATACAGAACGCAACACCTAATAACGGTGATTTGCGAATAACCCCTTTCAGTTGAGGCAGCATTCGGGTCCCGCAGGCATAGCTGAATGAACCAGCAACAAAGAAGAACAGACATTTGGCAAAGGCATGGTTGAAGATGTAAGCAACACCACTGTCCAGTGCCAGAGATGATCCCATCGCTGCCATCGAAAGCGCCAGAAAAATATACGCCAACTGGGTGATCGTCGAATAAGCCAACAGCCGCTTCATATCTTTCTGCGGCAAATACATCAGAAAACCGTAGATCATGGTGATCATTGCCCCGATGATCCCGACAATCCCCACGACTTCAGGAATCGTACCGGCAGACAGAATGCTACGGGCAAAAATGTAAACACCAACTTTAACCATCGAAGCTGCATGTAAATAAGCACTGATAGGCGTCGGTGCATTCATTGCGTCAGGAAGCCACATATGCATCGGTAGTTGCGCCGATTTCCCCCACGCAGCAAACATGATGCCAAACAACACCACCATTTTGGCAATCGGGTTCAGCCCTGCAATTGCGGTCAGTTCAAACGTCCCTGCCTGAACAAACAGGGTCGCCGCAGCGATGAATAACCCCAATGAAGCAACATGAGTGACAATCAGGGCTTTCAGTGCCGAACGAAACGCCAGTGGTGTTTGGTAATATCCGATCAGAGACCAAGAACAAGCCCCGGTAATTTCAAAGAACAGCAATTGTCCCAGAATTGTTGAAGAGAAGACCAGCCCAGCCATCGCACCGATAAAGATCAGCAGAAACACATAATATCGTTTCGCGCCATGTTGCGCGTGTTCTTTGTTTCTGGCACTCATATATCCCAGAGAATAAACTGCAACAATCAACCCTAATCCGACAACTGCAACAGCAATCAGAGTGCTGACTTTATCGAAAACCAGACCAAAAATCAGGACATGTCCTACATGCAACAGCGGCACCGAAAGCGCTTCGCCACCTGTCGAGAAAAAGAGATAAGACAATCCCCATGTTCCCAATGTCGCCAATACTGCAAAAAACTGACAGATCCACTTTGCAGACTGCTCAGAGGCAAACAAGATGAGTATTGCCCCCAAAAAAGGAAGTCCAATAGTGAGTAATCCAATGATTTCCATCGTTTAATACCTCACAATCGAATGATATAAAATGCGAGTGCTAAAACCGCACAAGCAAAGGCAGACCAAGTCAGCCGATGAGTATTCAGAAAACGGACACGTGCCATACTGTTTTCAACCAATGCTGCCAGAAAGAACACCACAATGAGCTTGAGCAACAGAATCACGCCCGCAATCACCACAGCAGTCAAAGTCAGTTCAGCAGCCTTTCCCCATGGAAAGAAAATCGCCAAGAATAGCTGAGCAACAACCAGTTGTTTCAGCCCCAGTCCCAGCTTCACCATCGCTAATCCCGAACCGGAATATTCAGTCACCGGCCCTTCTTGCAGTTCCTGTTCAGCTTCGGCAGCATCAAACGGTAGTTTTCCCATTTCGATAAACACGGCAAAAGCACAGGCGACTCCTGCCAGAATCACAGGAATCGGCTGATTGAGACTTTCCGTTAACATGCCCTGACTGATGTACCCCAAATCGGTCGACCCCACCATCAAAGCCATCAGAAAAATTGCCAGCATTAAAATCGGCTCAACCAAAACCCCCAATGTGAGCTCGCGACTGCTACCGATCCCCCCAAACATGCTATTGGCATCAATCCCGGCTAAGGCAAAAAAGAACCGAAAAATCGCCAGCAGATAGATATCGGTGATCACATCACCGGAGATCGGAAATGGCGACACCTGCGTCAAAGTCGGCAACGCCATCGCAATCAGTAACATTGTGACGATCAGAATCCACGGCATGGCCCAGAAAATGCCACCGGCATTCTCCGGAGCGACTGGCTGACGACGCAGTAACTTGGCGATATCTCGATAATCTTGTAGCAACCCCGGTCCGCGTCGGGAATGAATTCTGGCTCTGAGTACACGTGAAAATCCGGTGGCTAGTGGTGTCAAAAGCAGCATGAATAAAGCCTGACCAAACGCAAGCACCATCCAGCTCATCTCAGGCATATGTAGTTCAGGCATCATTTCACTCCTGATTCAAACGGAATAATAAGTAACACAATCAGTGCTATCACAATGTAGAGACAGTAGATTCGAAAATCCCCGCCCTGTAGCTTTCTCACCCAGTCACCGAGCTTCAGAGCGACACCACAACAAGGTCGAACCAAGAATCGGTCAAATACAGGCTCAACAGCCGCAGCTGAAATCGTGGCCCGCTGGTAGGTTCGCTTCATCCATCCAGACGGGTCGAGCGAGATCCGCAAACGATAGACCGGTGAGAACATATAGCGCAGGGGTTGCGTAAACCCGCTCGCAGAAACCGTCATGCGTTGTT
This sequence comes from Vibrio spartinae, assembly GCF_024347135.1. NCBI lineage: Bacteria > Pseudomonadati > Pseudomonadota > Gammaproteobacteria > Vibrionales > Vibrionaceae > Vibrio > Vibrio spartinae. Next base: position 3,472,501 of record NZ_AP024907.1, read on the forward strand.
CATACGCATACCCACACGCCCACGGATCACCTTGATGACGCCGTTCGAGGCGATGTCTCTTAAACAGAGACAAAACCAGAAACGGGACAATCAACAGGACAATCAAACTGATGGTAATGACCGGTGTCGAAAGAATGGCCTGCGTGGTTGAGACCGGATGAAGGGCAATCCCCTGCTGAACATCAACCGGGGTAATTGCCAGTGTGTTAGTGGCAACGTCAGCAATGTAAGGCGAAATCCACGGAGAGCCGACACCGAGAATGATACATAGCAAAGCAAGAAAACCGGTGCCGACCAGCATTGACCATCCGACTTCTCGTGCCTGACTGCCGATTTTGGTCCGCGGTGCTCCGGTAAAACAGATACCATAGACTTTCACAAAACACATACATGCCAAAGCCCCGGTTATCGCCAGCATCACAACGGCTCCGAGTCCGGCGGTCACCATGAAGACATGGTGTTGCTGACTCATCTGGAACAAAGACTGATAAATAAACCATTCACTGACAAAACCATTAAGTGGCGGTAATGCAGAGATCGCCATGGTGCCAATCAAGAAAGTTATCGCGGTATAAGGCATCAGCTTACCTAGCCCCCCCATGCTTTCCATATCTTTGGTATGCACCTGAGAGATGACCGAGCCGGCACCAAGGAAAAGTAAGCCTTTGAACACCGCATGATTAAGCAGGTGATAAAGCCCGCCCAACAAGCCTAAAGCCGCGAGAACCGGATGACCGGATGCCGTCCCGATCATCGCAACACCGACGCCCATTAAGATAATGCCGACATTCTCCACGGTGTGATAGGCGAGCAAGCGTTTGATATCATGCTCTGCCAGTGCATACATGACCCCCAACACAGAGGAGAAAGCGCCAAAGGCGAGCACCAGATATCCCCACCAAACTTCTGCCCCTCCCAGAAAAACAAGCCCCACTTTAATGATGCCGAATACACCAATTTTTACCATCACACCGGACATCAATGCTGATGCATGAGAAGGGGCAGCGGGGTGAGCCTGAGGCAACCAGCTATGTAACGTGATCATGCCAGCTTTCGCCCCAAAGCCAAAGAATGCCAGTAAGAAGATGACTGACGACTCCCACGCGGGCAAGGACAGATGGGAAAAATCGGTGAAATTGAGAGTCCCGGTTGCCCGGTAAAGCATAAAGAAGGCAATCATGATGAGTACAGAACCGGCATGAGCAATGAGAAAATACTGCAAGCCAGCGCGAATACTTTTTTCACTCTGCTCAACCAACACCAGAAAGTAAGAAGCCAGTGACATCATTTCAAAGAACACGATGAAGTAAAATGCATTATCTGCCACAACTAACGCAACCATCGATGCAACAAACAGATTGAGGAAAATACTGATCCCCCATGCCCCTTTGCCCTGATACTCTTTCATGTAATGCAAGCCGTATATGGAGGCAGCAATGACAATCAGAGAAATAACCATCACCATAAATGCCGCTAATCCGTCAAACCGTACGAGCAGTTGTGCAAAAGGGAACGGACTAAAAAGCTGTGCCTGCCACACCTGATGGCTGACAAGCGCAGACCCAGCGCTGATCACGCCGGCGATACCGCCAACCGCAGTACACAGGCTTGCAAGAGATACAAAAAGAGATTCCCGTCGAGAATTACCAAACAAAGCCACAACACAGGCGATGAGATAACACCCCATCGATAAAGCCAACAGCGATAAAGGACTCATCATGTTATTTCTCCATATCCACAGTCGGTGAGCTGTTGGCCGTCACTTCTCGCTTGAGCTTGCGGGAACGCTCCGTTGCTTCGTCACTCACCAACACAATTGCCCCGGTCGGACAGACTTCCATACAGGCGGGTCCATCCTCTCTGAATTCACATAAGTCACATTTCACCGCGATACTTTTAACCCCCGGTTCCCAAGCCAAGAGATCATGCCCAAACGTCTGGGGCACAGAAGTCGATGGATTGCTGGAACGTGGTGTTGACGGTATATATGTGTCATAACTATTGGCATGAGAAACCGGACGACTCCCATCCAGTGCAATCGCACCAAACGGACAAGCCACTGCGCACAATGTACACCCGACACAAATGGATTCATTCAGAAATATCCGGTCAGCTTCTTTGGTGATTGCCTGTACCGGACAGACCGTTGCGCACGGTGCATCTTCACAATGACGACACATGACCGGAACCGTTGTATCGTTATTTTTCACCACAGTCAGACGCGGGTGACTTTGCAATCCGACTTTCTGGTGAACATCAGAACAGGCAGCCATGCATGTTTGACATCCGATACACTTCTTAGGATCGGCAACTACAAATTTTTTCATAGCATCCCCTGACAGCTAAATAATCAACTAAGGGGCAATAACCATGCCATTCGTATGATTTTATTTTTTATACATTAAAATCAAATGGTTAAATTAATACAACCTTTAACATGGCTCATCTCACAAACGAATCGCCACCAGATCAATCCTGCTCGACACTTGGTCTCGACACTATTGACGAAGCACAAGCAAACTCAGGATTGATCGAAAAATGCCATAAAAAAAGAGGTTGGCATCGCCAACCTCTTATCAATGTTCTGACTTGTTTTCTCGACGGTTTTAGCCGTTGTCTTGCGGCTCAAACAGATCCTGATGCAGTTTCTGGATGACACTTTTTGCGTCGTCAGCATCGACAAGAAAACACAGATTATGATCACTGGCGCCATAACAAATCATGCGCATGTTGTAATCGCCCAGCGTGCTGAAAACCTCTTTGGCATACCCCTTGGTCTCCATATGGTTGCCAATCAAAGCCACCAGACTCAGGTTTCGTTCGACTTCAATATGAGCGAGTTCTTCCAGCTCTGCCCGGGCAGCAGCAGGAAGCTCTGGCGCACCACCAGCGGTGTCCGTCTGATCAAGCGTGATCGACACACTAATCTCTGACGTGGTAATCAAATCAACTGAGATTTTATGCTTGGCCAGAATTTCAAAAACCTTGGCTAAAAAGCCATACGCGTGGAACATTTTAGCACTGCGAATCGTCACCATCGTTTGATTGGCCCGCAATGCCAGTGCCCGGAAATAAGGCGAATTTTCAACGCGTTTCCGAATCCATGTCCCCCCTTTCTCAGGCTCTCTTGATGAACCGACAAAGACGGGAATCCCATGCCGAAGCGCAGGAAGCAATGTTGAAGGATGCAAAATTTTTGCGCCAAAGTTCGCCATTTCTGAAGCTTCATTGAAGCTAATTTCAGGAATCGGCGCTGCGTTAGGCACGATGCGTGGATCCGTGGTATAAATTCCGGAAACATCTGTCCAGATTTCCAGCCCGGATGCCTGAACCGCTTCTGCAATCAGTGCTGCTGAATAGTCACTCCCGCCACGACCCAGTGTGGTTGTATTCCCCTGCTCATCAGAACCGATGAATCCCTGTGTCACCACCAGATGTTTTTTACACAATGGTGCCAGTTTCTCTTTGGCTTGAACGGCTGTGAATTCGACTTGTGGTTCAGCCCGGCCATAGTGACCATCGGTGCGTAACACATCACGAATATCAAATCTGACAGCATCGATGTCCCGTTCTTTGAGGACCTGAGTCAGAATATGTGTCGAGATTAATTCACCACAGGCAACCAAATGGTCGGTCAGTTTGTTGCTGGCCTGAAAAGATGCAGCGTCCGCGAGACTCGTCACTGTATCAAGAATCGCCTGAACCGCACCTTTGACTGATTCTTGTTCTTGCAACGATTCAATGATTGAAAAATGGATGTCAGATAATTGTTCTAAGATAGCGGTACGTCTTTCCGTGTCCTGAACACCGTTGGCAAGTTCGACCAGTAGATTTGTCACACCAGAACAGGCACTACTGACAACAAGCTTTGTGTCCGGATTACTTTCGATGACAGCAGCACAACGACTCATTGCTTCGAAGTTTGCCACGCTTGTTCCGCCAAATTTGGCGACATTAAATGCACTCACGGCATTTCTCCCACGACTTCCTAAAAATAAAAAAATGTTGTGTTGGATAACCAACGTCCAATGTTCGAAGAGAGTATTTCTAGAGCAAAAATAGAGGCGATTTGATGAAAGTAGACCTCAGAAGCTCTTCATCAGTGAGCACTGATGACAGTTGACGGGATTCAACCCGTTCACCCGACAATCCACACCCACAACTATGGACTGTCTCGGCACTACTCCCCCTGAGTATTCTGTCTTGGAGTTGAGGCTCCACAAAATACCTGCCTGGGCAGTGCTCCTCTTCTGCTTAATAGCTTAGGTATTGAACGTTGTTGTCCTATCAATGTCAATGACAAATTGAATCAAGCTGGGTAATTTTTACCCAAATACCCAGATCGCAGAAAAATATTTGACTAGACTTGTGTCGAATAGCTTTCCTCACAGATAAACGTTAGCCTGAACACTTGCCGATAAGTGTCAATGAAAGGAGTCAGCTTGTGACTGTACACAGTTTTTTTCCACCGCAAAGAACACTCATGGGCCCCGGCCCGTCTGATATTCACCCTCGGGTTTTACAGGCCTTAAGCCGGCCGACAATCGGGCACCTTGACCCGTTATTTATTCAAATGATGGATGAATTGAAGTCTCTTTTACAATATGCATTTCAGACCGAAAATGAATTTACGATTGCGATTTCTGCCCCCGGTAGTGCCGGAATGGAAGCCTGTTTCGTCAATTTACTGGAGCCGGGAGACAAGGTAATCGTCTGCCGAAACGGCGTCTTTGGCGAACGGATGCGGGAAAATGTGGTGCGCTGTGGTGCCAACGCAGTGCTGGTGGATAACGCATGGGGAGAAAGTGTTTCAGTTGAAAAAGTCGAACAGGCGATTCAACAACATCCGGATGCGAAAGTGTTAGCGTTTGTCCATGCCGAGACCTCGACCGGAGCGCTCAGTGATGCGAAAGCGCTAGGTCATTTGGCCAAACAATATGGTTTGTTGACCATCGTGGATGCAGTCACTTCATTAGGAGGTGTCCCTTTAGCGGTGGATGAATGGCAACTTGACGCCGTTTACTCAGGAAGCCAAAAATGCCTTTCCTGTGTTCCCGGCCTGTCTCCTCTGACCTTTTCTCAGGCGGCAATTGAGGCAATCAAGGCGCGAAAAACCCCAGTTCAGAGTTGGTTTCTCGATCAAACCTTGGTCATGGGATACTGGAGTGGCCAAAAAAAACGAAGTTATCATCACACCGCACCGGTTAATACGTTATACGCACTCCATGAGTCATTGGTGCGCTTACAAGAAGAATCACTGACGTCGTCATGGCATCGCCACCAGCAGATGCACCAACAACTGAAACAAGGTCTAGAACAATTGGGGCTGACGTTTGTCGTTGAAGCATCAGAACGCTTACCACAATTGAATACCGTCCGAATTCCTGAAGGGATTGACGATGCATGGGTCAGAAATTATTTACTACATCAGTATAATTTGGAAATTGGTGCGGGATTAGGTCAGTTTGCCGGTAATGCATGGCGGATCGGGCTCATGGGATATAGCGCCCGCGCCGAAAATATCGCACTCTGTCTGAAAGCATTGGAAGATGCACTGACTCAGAGCAAGCAATGAAATCACTTAAGATCGGACGATGCAATAGGCGGTCTGTCCTGAGGCGTAAAAGGATATTGAGGAAATAAAAACTCAGCCTCTATCCGTGATTGCTCTGCACGATTGGTATCTCCGATATGCTGATATAACGCTATAAGCAACTGATAGTATTCTGGCCTTGGCTGCCGCTGGATTAACTCAAGCAGCCAAGGCACATATGTGCTCAGCGGCCGCCGATGCGGTTTTGTATTCTTTTGCTTCAACTGATCAATGAGCTGTGCTTTCATCAATTGATCATGCCAGACTAAAGGCACGTACATTTGTGCCTGTCGTGAAATATATTGCCCCTGTTGATATTGCATCAATAAGCTTTGTGCCCGGAGAAATGCGCCACAATAAAGCAATGCTAAAATAGGAAGTAAGATCCCCACCCCATTTAACCCACGGATTGTCAGACGATGGAGAGGTACACTGCTATATTTTGCAACACGTTGGTCAATCCAAAACAAGAGAATAATAAATGTAATCCAGTGAATCGTAGACTGGCTGAACACATCATCAACCTGACTGGCCATTGTAATAGGAACAAGCAGCGACAGGGTCGCAAGACGGGTTTTAGGTTTCGCACCATAGATGCGTCCCAGTACAAATAAAGTGGCTAACATGATTGCAAAAATGGGTAGAATGCCACCTTCAATGCCCCAATAAAGCACTTCATTATGCGGATGAGACAACCCGGCTAAAGGGGATGGATAGTTTGGGTTTAATTGATGTTGTCGGGCGCTATAAAGCACATATTCTTCTTCAAAGTGGCCGTAGCCATACCCTGTAAACGGTTTCTCGATAAACATATCGACAGTCTGAGCCAGACTGTCCGATAACGGTGATAAACGTTTAATAGACTGAGCGTTAAACGGTGTCGTGTAAAGCGCCTGAATCAGAATAAGTCCACTCAGCAGACCCAAGATAATGGAGATGCCCCATCCCCAAAGTCTTTTGCGACTGGCAAATCGATACAGATAAGGAAAAATCATCACAATACCGATCAGGGTCACCCCCCAGCCGGTAACCGAGCGGAGCAACACCAATAGAGGCATACACAGTAATGGTGTGATATAGAGCAGGCTGGCAATGCTAAATTGGGCCTGATACTTTTTCAAATGTCGGGAAAGCAAATATCCTGATGCCAGAAGACCTGTTGCAAGATACGTCGCGAATGTATTGACCGAGGGAAATACGCCCAGTGGCATTTGGGCCGGATCGGCAAATAACTGATAATAAGCCAGCCCGCTTTCAACCAATGCGGACAACACGATCAACCAGATGAGCCGATGTTTATGCTTGTTGCTAAAGCGGAACTGTTGCAGCACCACAAAGAGCAAAAATCCGCCCCATAAAGCCATCACACGATATGCGGCAAGCGAGACAGAGGCGTGATCATAAAATAGTGGCAGAGTCAGCAGTAAACAGCAGATCAAGAGGCCGAACGTCAGTTTTGAATATCTGACTTTCCCGGCTCTGATCACCTGAAATACACCGACTGAAATAGCAATACTGACCCAAAACCAAGTCGTAATATTAAACAGCAGTGTTAAACCGGCCCCGATATTCAGGTCACTCGGAAAATGCAGAAAAACGAGATATAGCATCCCGAGAACAAATAAAAAAGGTCGATTTAAAGGAAGTTTTACCGGAGATGGCTCGAGCCTTGTTCCCCGCACGATCAGTATCGCCATAGTCTCATTCATGTTGTGGGGGAGACGATGTTGCCACGTAAACTCAATTCGTTACGCTTCGTCTCCCTACAGGAAGTATGTTATGGAAACTATTCTAACATAGGTTTCAGGAAACGTGCGGTATGAGACCCCGCGACTTTGGACACCTCTTCCGGCGTCCCTTGCGCGATGATGTCTCCGCCGCCTTGCCCGCCTTCAGGCCCCAGATCGACAACCCAGTCAGCCGTTTTGATCACATCTAAGTTATGTTCAATCACCACCACGGTATTTCCATGATCTCTCAATCGATGAAGTACCGTTAACAATTGCTGAATATCGTCGAAATGCAGCCCTGTTGTCGGCTCATCAAGAATATACAAGGTTTTACCTGTATCTCGCTTAGAAAGCTCTCTGGCAAGCTTGACCCGCTGAGCTTCACCACCGGAAAGCGTAGTCGCTGCCTGACCTAAACGAATATAAGAAAGCCCGACATCTATCAATGTCTGTAATTTTCTGGCAATCACAGGAACCGGCTCAAAGAAACTTCTGGCATCTTCCACTGTCATTTCAAGTACTTCGTCAATGGTTTTGCCTTTATATTTCACTTCCAGAGTTTCTCGGTTATAACGTTTCCCTTTACAGATATCACATGGCACATACACATCTGGCAAGAAGTGCATTTCTACTTTAATCACACCATCCCCCTGACACGCTTCACAACGCCCGCCCCGGACATTAAAGCTGAATCGCCCTGGTTTATAACCTCTGGACCGAGACTCTTGTGTTCCGGCAAATAACTCACGGATCGGAGTAAAGATTCCGGTATACGTTGCCGGATTCGAACGCGGTGTCCGACCAATAGGGCTTTGGTCGATATCTATCACTTTATCAAGCTGATCCAGTCCTTTGATTTTTTTGTAAGGCGCTGGTTCTTCAGCACTGGCACCATTGAGCTCAATGTGGGCAATTTTATAGAACGTATCATTGATTAAAGTCGATTTACCAGACCCCGAAACACCGGTTACACAGGTAAACAGTCCCATCGGTATTGTCAAAGTAACATCTTTGAGATTATTGCCACTAGCACCGGAGAGTTCGACAACTTTCTTAGCATCGTATGGTGTTCTTTGCGTAGGAATGACTATCGATTTTGCCCCACTCAAATATTGGCCGGTCAATGATTCCGGTGTCGCAATCACTTGCTCGACATCGCCCTGAGCAACAATATATCCGCCATGCACGCCGGCTCCCGGTCCAATATCGACAATATAATCAGCGGTCCGAATCGCGTCTTCATCATGTTCAACGACAATCACGGTGTTGCCTAAATCACGCAGGTGCGTCAGCGTTTGCAGTAATCTTTCGTTATCTCGTTGATGTAACCCTATCGAGGGTTCATCCAGCACATACATCACCCCGACCAGACCCGCTCCGATTTGGCTCGCTAAGCGAATTCTTTGTGCTTCGCCACCGGACAGCGTTTCGGCACTTCGAGAGAGGTTGAGATAATTCAGGCCGACATTGACCAGAAACTGGAGTCGGTCATTGATCTCTTTCATGACCTTCTCTGCAATTTGTGCTTTTTGCCCGGTCAATTGCAACGACTCAAAGAAAGTCAGTGCTTCAGCAATACTCAGCTCAACAACTTCAGGAAGCGTGGTTTCATTGACAAACACATGGCGAGCTTCTTCTCGAAGCCTTGCTCCGTGACAACTGGCGCAAGGTTTGGTCGAGATAAATTTAATCAGATCTTCCCGGACTGAATTCGATTCAGTTTCTCGGTATCGCCTTTCGAGATTACTCAGAATTCCCTCAAAAGGATGGGATTTTATCCGGATATCACCGCGATCATTGACATATTTAAACTCTATCGACTGTGTTCCTGAGCCTTGCAGAATGACATTCTGGATTTTCTTCGGTAATTTTTCGAAAGGGGTCGTCAAATCAAAATCGTAATGCTCAGCAAGTGACGTCAGCATTTGGAAATAATAGAAGTTCTTCTTGTCCCAACCACGAATAGCCCCATTTGCCAAACTGAGACTTTTATCCTGAACGACGCGGGATGGGTCAAAATATTGTTGAACACCTAACCCATCGCAGGAGGGGCAGGCCCCTGCTGGATTATTAAATGAGAACAATCGCGGCTCCAGTTCCTGCATACTGTAACCACAATGTGAACAGGCAAAATTAGATGAAAATACGATTTCATCGCCCGCCTCATCCATCGGTGCGACCACGACAATGCCACCAGACAGTTCTAACGCGGTTTCAAAAGACTCAGCCAAACGCTGCTGCAAATCTGAACGCACTTTAAAACGGTCGACAATCACCTCAATCGTATGCTTCTTATGAAGTTCTAATGTCGGCGGATCGGAGAGATCACTGATTTCACCATCAATTCGGGCGCGGATAAATCCCTGTGCAGCAAGGTTTGCCAGTGTTTTAACATGTTCCCCCTTCCGTTCTTTAACAATGGGAGAAAGCAACATCAGTCTCGCCCCTTCCGGAAGCTCAAGAACTTTATCCACCATCTGACTAATCGTCTGTGCAGCCAGCGGGGTATGATGCTCCGGACAACGGGGCTCTCCGACCCGGGCATAAAGCAAACGCAGATAATCGTAGATTTCAGTGATAGTACCGACCGTTGAACGCGGATTATGTGAGGTTGATTTTTGTTCAATGGAAATGGCTGGAGACAAACCTTCGATATGATCAACATCGGGTTTTTCCATTAAAGACAGAAATTGTCGGGCATAAGCCGACAGAGACTCAACATAACGCCTTTGCCCCTCAGCATATAACGTGTCAAAAGCGAGGGAAGACTTTCCTGAACCGGACAAGCCAGTGACAACGATGAGTTTGTCACGCGGAAGTGTCAGACTGATATTTTTTAAATTGTGGGTACGAGCGCCCCGAACGTCAATACTATCCATCTTCTATGCTCTGGTAACATGTGGCAATGGCCTAGTATTACATAGAGTCAGATATGAGCAAAGTATTGCTGTATAAAAAAACAGTATATTGATAAAAGAATGAGCGCCCGATGTCGCTCATTCTCGTAAGTCATCAAATCAAGCTGAAACCGCTTGTTCACCTTTCTGCGTTGAATGCTTGTTGAGTTCAACTTGGTCTGAATTCCTCTGATAAAGGTTTTCGAAACAGTAGTTCGTAGCTTCAATATAGCCTTCAACACTCCCACAATCGAAACGATGTCCTTTAAATTTATAGGCCAGCACGCATCCGGCTTTCGCCTGTTTTAACAAAGCATCGGTAATTTGAATTTCCCCACCTTTACCGGGTTCTGTCTGTTCGATTAAATCGAAGATGTCAGGCGTCAGAATATAACGACCAATAATGGCCAGATTACTTGGTGCAGAACCTGCCTCTGGTTTTTCGACCATATCATCGACTCGGAACAGATCATCTTTGATCATTTCACCAGCAATCACACCGTACTTGTGTGTTTCATCTTCAGGCACTTCCTGCACAGCAACGATTGAACAGCGGAATTGTTTGAATAACGCCACCATTTGGGCAAGAACACCATCCCCGTCACTGACACACAGGTCATCAGCAAGTACAACAGCGAATGGTTCATCTCCGACAAGTTCCCGGCCAGTAAGAATGGCATGGCCCAACCCTTTCATTTCACGCTGACGAATATAAGTAAAATTTGTGGTTTCAATAATTTTACGAATATCGACAAGTAACTTTTCTTTGTTGGTTCCTTTGATCTGGTGCTCCAGTTCATAGTTCATATCAAAATGATCCATGATCGAGTGCTTTCCTCGCCCAGTAACAATACACATCCCATTCATGCCTGCCTGAATCGCCTCATCAACACCGTACTCGATCAAAGGTTTGTTCACGACCGGCATCATTTCTTTCGGCATCGATTTAGTTGCGGGCAAAAAACGGGTTCCATAGCCAGCTGCTGGGAAGAGACATTTCTTAATCATATTTCGTTACCTTGTTGTATTCAGGTTTTCCATCAACTTTATTCACTGTATCACGACTTACTCAGCAGGGTGATTTAGGGATTGAAAAGATACGGTCAAATCATACTACTGACTCATTTATGAGACTAGATTTTGTTTTGCCCATGTTGTGGCTTGAGTGCGGTTTTTCACCGAGATTTTTTTAAAGATCTGATACAGATGTGACTTGACCGTGAATTCGCTGATAAACAGATTATCTGCAATTTGTGTATTTGATGCCCCCGTTTTCAGACAGCGCAGGATTTCCAACTCTCTGGAGGTCAGAGATATCGCTGCGCTGACGTTTTTATTATTAAATAGATGTCGATAGTAATGGAGCAGCTGACTACAAATATGTCGCGGTAAATAAATTTGCCCTTCTCTGATTTCGCGCAGCGCAGCGATAATCAGTTCAAGCGGATCACTGCGATAAAACAGCCCTTTCAAATTACCTAGCTGGAGAAGTTCTTCTGTTCTCAGGCGTTTCTCAACATTGACAACCACGGTTTCGAGACATAAATCCAGTGCGTTCTCCATATTCAAACGGGATAGCAATACTTCTTTCTGTTGATAATCAAACAGGAGTATTTTGTGCCGATCTGTCTGATGGGACAGCATGAATTGCCGCGGTTGAATTTTGGGAAGTATCTGTCCTAGTGCGACCTCGATTTCATGATAGAACATTGAAGGTTCTTGATTATCGGGGTAGAGGACATAAAGCACTCTGCTGTAATTTGATCTTTTCATCGGTCTGTCGGTGTGCTGATGGAATTTCACTCAACATGCCAGAACAGAAAAAACTCTTCTAATTCAATCAATTGTTTATCGTGTAACATCTTGTGACCTTGAAAATATGAAGTCTATCAGTTTTAAAAAAATCGAGTGGGATTGAAAAAGTAGTGTAATTTCCGAGACTTTTAGATGAATTGCGATCAGAATTCAGTAAGGTAGTTGAGACCTTTATCAAGCGTGGTATCCTATGCGCTTAATCGATACATCATGAGATGACGGAGCAAAGCATGGCAAGCCGTGGAGTAAACAAAGTTATATTAGTTGGGAACCTTGGAAGTGATCCTGAAGTTCGTTACATGCCAAGTGGCGGTGCAGTTGCGAATATCACGATTGCGACGTCGGAAACATGGCGCGATAAAACAACGGGTGAGCAAAGAGAAAAAACCGAATGGCACCGTGTCGCCCTGTTCGGAAAATTGGCAGAAGTCGCAGGAGAATACCTACGCAAAGGTTCTCAGGTATATATTGAAGGGCAGCTGCAAACGCGGAAATGGCAAGATCAAAGCGGTCAGGAACGTTATACGACAGAAGTTGTTGTTCAAGGATTTAACGGTGTAATGCAAATGCTAGGTGGTCGTCAGGGTTCTGGTGGCCAAGCTCAGTCTCAGCCCGGGATGCAGTCTCAACAGCAAAACAGTGGATGGGGACAGCCTCAGCAGCCTCAATCACAAGCGGCTCCAGCTCAACAGCAACCCCAGCAACAATCGACACCACAACCACAATACAATGAGCCACCAATGGATTTTGATGACGATATTCCATTCTAGGCTTTAATATCCTGACTCAATCGGGTAAATGATATAGCAATAAAGCCCCGCAGTGTGGGGCTTTATTGCAACTCAGTCATGCAAAAACGGGTTACGCTATATTCGGTGCAAGCCATTTCTCGGCGTCTTCCCGCCCCCAACCTTTTCGTTCAGCATAGCTCAGCAGTTGATCTTCCTGAATCCCCGCCACAGCAAAATAGCGGGAATCGGGATGAGAGAAATACCAGCCAGACACTGATGCCCCGGGCCACATCGCATAGCTGCTTGTTAAAGACATTCCGATCTTTTTTTCGACTTGAAGCATTTCCCAGATGGTAGCTTTTTCCGTATGTTCCGGACAAGCAGGGTAACCGGGAGCAGGCCGGATGCCCTGATATTTTTCCCGAATCAGTTCATTATTCGTCAAGCGTTCATCGGCTGCATATCCCCAGATCTCTTTGCGAACCTGTTCATGCAAGTATTCAGCAAAAGCTTCAGCCAACCGGTCGGCAACCGCCTGAACCATGATGGCATTGTAATCATCGCCTTGCGCTTTATATGCATCAGCAAGTTCTCGTTCACCTATCCCACCGGTGACAGCAAAAGCACCAATCCAGTCTTTTTTACCACAGCTTTTTGGAGCGATGTAGTCAGACAGGCAATAGTTATACCCTTTCGGCTTTTGTGTTTGCTGACGCAAGTGATGTAAACGATGGGCAACTTCTCGACGAGATTCATCATGATAAACCTCAATATCATCACCAACGCTTGCCGCAGGAAACAAAGCACAAATACCTCGAGCTTTCATTAGACCTTCACGCTCAACGCGATCCAGAAATTCATTGGCATCTTTCAACAGACGACGCGCTTCTTCACCCACTTCGTCATGATCCAAAATAGCCGGGTATTTGCCCATCAGTGACCATGTCATGAAAAATGGTGTCCAGTCGATATATCGACGTAATGTCCCAATATCAAAATCATCAAATACGTGTATGCCACTTTTCACAGGTACAGGCGGCGTATAATGGTTCCAATCAATCGCGACACGGTTCGCCTGCGCTTCTTCCAGCGTAACCGGGCGGGTTTTAGGCGTTTTACGGGCATGTTGATCCCGCGTCCGTTCATAGTCAATATTTAGCTTCTCAACAAATCCCGGCCGTAACTCATTCGAAAGCAGAGAGCTACAAACACCAACGGCCCGGGATGCATTGTTTACATAAACCACAGGCTGATGATAGTTTTGCTCAATCTTCACCGCAGTATGTGCCTTCGATGTCGTTGCACCGCCAATCAACAACGGGAGCTCAAATCCCTGCCGTTCCATCTCTTTGGCAACATGAACCATCTCATCTAATGACGGGGTAATTAATCCAGATAAACCGACAATATCAACCTGCTTTTCTTTTGCAACTTTAAGTATCTGTTCACAAGGAACCATCACCCCGAGATCAATGATCTCGTAGTTGTTACATTGCAATACAACACCGACGATATTTTTCCCAATATCGTGTACGTCCCCCTTCACGGTTGCCAGCAATATTTTTCCGTTTGTACTTCCGGCTTGTTTCTCCGCATTAATGTACGGTTCAAGAAAGGCAACCGCCTGTTTCATCACCCGAGCTGATTTAACCACCTGAGGGAGAAACATTTTCCCTTCACTAAACAAATCCCCGACAACATTCATCCCATCCATGAGAGGACCTTCGATCACTTCTAATGGTTTCGAGGCTTGTTGTCTCGCTTCTTCAGTGTCTTCTGTAATAAATTCAGTAATACCTTTCACTAATGCATGTTCAAGACGCTTCGAAACAGGCCATGTCCGCCATTCTAGTGCCGAGGCATCATCCGCTTTACCCACCGCATTTTCACGATACTCATCGGCAATTTCCAGCAAACGCTCGGTACCATCTTCTCTTCGGTTGAGAATGACATCTTCAACGGCATTCCTCAGTTTTTCAGGCACATTGTCATAGATCTCAAGCTGCCCGGCATTAACGATCCCCATATCCATACCATTCTTAAAACAGTGATAAAGGAATACGGCATGAATCGCTTCCCGCACATAGTTGTTGCCGCGAAATGAGAAAGACACATTCGACACCCCGCCCGAGACCATGGCATAAGGCAGGTTTCTTTTGATATCACCGACAGCATTGATAAAATCAACCGCATAGTTGTTATGGTCGTCAATTCCCGTTGCAACGGCAAAAATATTAGGATCAAAGATGATATCTTCCGGAGGAAAACCCACCTCATCAACGAGTATGCGATAGGCTTGGGTACAAATGTCTATTTTCCGCTCACGGGTATCTGCCTGACCGATTTCATCAAATGCCATGACAACGACGGCTGCACCATAGCGACGGATCAATTTAGCCTGATGGACAAATTTCTCTTTGCCTTCTTTCAAAGAAATTGAATTCACAATCCCTTTACCCTGAAGGCATTTCAATCCTGATTCGATGACCTCCCATTTGGATGAGTCAACCATCACCGGAACTTTAGAAATTTCAGGCTCAGAAGCACACAAATTTAAGAAACGAGTCATACAGGCTTCGGCATCGAGCATCCCTTCATCCATGTTGATATCGATAATCTGAGCACCATTCTCGACTTGTTGTCTGGCAACATCTAAAGCTTCATCGTACTGCTCTTCTTTAATCAGACGTTTAAATCTGGCCGAGCCCGTGACGTTTGTCCGCTCTCCAACATTGACAAAAAGCGTTTCCTTCTCAATCAACAGCGGCTCTAATCCGGATAATCGACATGCTACGGGAATGTCTGGTAAGGCGCGAGGTTCAACCCCTTCGACGGCTAAAGCGATATGACGGATATGCTCAGGGGTCGTCCCACAACATCCACCGACAAAATTCAGAAAACCGGCTCTGGCCCATTCGCCGATATGCTCCGCCATCTCTTCGGGAGACAGATCATATTCACCGAAAGCATTGGGTAATCCAGCGTTGGGGTGAGCAGAGACAAAAGACTCAGAAATTCGGGATAGTTCTTCAACGTAAGGACGTAATTCATCGGGACCAAGCGCACAATTCAATCCAAATGATAAGGGCTGGATATGGCGTAATGAGTGATAAAATGCCTCGGTTGTCTGGCCGGATAGGGTTCGGCCAGAAGCATCGGTAATGGTGCCGGAAATCATGACGGGCAAAGTCGTATTTAATTCTTCAAACACGCTATCAACAGCGAAGGCACAAGCTTTAGCATTCAACGTATCAAAGATCGTCTCCAGCATAATCAGATCAACACCGCCTTTAATCAAAGCGCGTGTCGATTCAGAATAAGCTTTTACTAAACGATCAAAAGTAACGTTACGAAAACCGGGGTCATTTACATCAGGAGAAATTGAACATGTCCGGTTAGTCGGCCCCAGTACACCAGCAACATAGCGCGGACGATCCGGTGTTTTCGCGGTCCATTGATCCGCAACCTCCCGAGCTAACTGAGCAGCGGCAAAGTTGATCTCTTCACTATATGACTGCATATCGTAATCAGCCATGGCAATAGCGGTTGCGTTGAATGTATTGGTTTCAAGAATATCAGCACCCGCTTCAAGATAACTCGAATGAATTTCTTTAATTAAATCAGGTTGAGTCAACACCAGAAGGTCATTATTACCTTTCACATCGCAGTGCCAATCAGTAAAACGTTCTCCGCGATAATCTTCTTCTTGTAAGTTGTATCCTTGGATCATGGTGCCCATGCCACCATCAATCAATAAAATACGTTGTTGAAGCTGCTTTGCTATCTGATGCTTTACACGACTCACTTTTCCGCCCTATCCCTTGCTTTTTGTTTATCCTACCACACAATCATTAGATATCTAGACGTCTATACTGTTATATGATAGAACACTTTAACCGAAAAGAGATCCCCTCATGACCCGAAAAAGTGATTGCTATTTATCCGACATCAAAGGAAAATTTCAACCTCCGTTTTCAAGATGTGAAGAGAAAAAAATGTCGGTCTACCATACACTATGCTTTCTTGCTGCTGCTGCAATGTTGATTGCTTTTTTAAACAGTAAAATAAGTAAGATGCAAACTACTATCGCAATTACTGCTGGTTCAATGATGCTGTCTTTACTGATCTTAATTGCTGGTCAAAATAATTGGTTCCATTTGACACAAATTGCGATAACGACCATGAGTAGTATCAACTTTGAAAACTTTCTTCTCAAAGGAATTTTAGGGTTTCTTCTTTTTGCCGGTGGTCTGGGCATCAAACTCCCTAACTTAAGGGATCAGAAGTGGGAGATCACTATACTTGCTCTTGGTGCCACACTTTTCTCGACTTTCTTCATCGGCTTCTCTTTATATGGCATCTGTCAATTGATCAGCATTCAATTTGATCTGGTGTACTGTCTACTATTCGGTGCGCTGATTTCTCCGACTGACCCGATAGCCGTTCTCGCCATTGTGAAAAAGCTGAATGCCCCCAAAAGAATATCAACTCAAATTGAAGGCGAGTCCTTATTTAATGATGGCTTCGGCTTAGTCATCTTCGTCACGATATTTACGATTGCTTTCGGTTCAGAGCCGCCAACGGTTATCAGTGTTTCCCAGTTGTTTATGCAAGAAGCACTTGGTGGTATCGCATATGGATTCGTTCTAGGAATGATATTCCATTATCTTATCAGTGCGACTGATGACCATTCGATGGAATTATTACTCACGATAGGGATTCCCACAGCTGGTTACGCATTTGCCGAAATCCTTCATGTCTCCGGCCCGCTGGCGATGGTTGTTTCTGGAATTATGATTGGTAACTGGACCCGATTTATTGGATTTTCCAAAGAAAGTGAAGAACATTTGGATCATTTCTGGGAACTCGTTGATGAATTCCTCAATGGTGTGCTTTTCCTTTTAATCGGGATGTCGATGCTACTTTTCAGATTCCACGAAGAAGATTGGATCATGATGGCGATTGCCGTCCCATTGGTACTACTAGCACGCTATTTAAGCGTTTACGTGTCATATATCGGATTCAAACGCTACCGCCAGTACAATCAATGGTCAGTGAAAATATTAACCTGGGGCGGGCTGCGCGGTGGATTAGCGTTAGCGATGGCACTCTCCATTCCATCGGGTGTCCTTATCATTCCAGAAAAACTTATTGATGTGAAAGAGATTATTCTGGTGATGACTTATGCTGTCGTTGTCTTCTCAATTCTGGTTCAGGGGTCAACCATTACATCAATGGTCGAGAAAGCCAAAAAGGCAGAACTCGACAAAGAAATAGAAGCAGCTCAAGCTAAAGAGAATCAGGCTTAATCGGTTCAAAAAAGATGGTTCACGAAAGTGAACCATCTTAAAAATAAAGTAGAGATTTCAATACAATTCATCACAATAGATCATTAAGTGCAATACCAATCCCGATCCGCTGAGTATGGACATTATAATCCACCAAACTTTCACCATAACCATTAAAGTACTGCATATAAAATCTCAGATTATTGGCTTCTTTTAATATTGGATAACTCCAACTCAAACGTAATGCACCCCGGTTATTTTTCTCCAAATTGTCCCGGAGTAGTAAAGTAAACCGATGTTGACCGACACCGTACAGAGAGACAAATTCAAAGTTCCCCATATAATGTCTGATATCTGGGTTATCATCTCCTGAGGTGTCCATCGGAGAAGTTTTATCTCGTTCAGGGATCCGCCACCACGTTTTCAAACTCAAGGCAAGCGGGCCGCCATCATCAAACATCATCTGACCATAAATTCGGTTCCAACTTCTTGATAATGTTCCAGATTGGCCATTAGACTGGTGGTTAATCCCGAATAACCATAGAGAGTTGGTCAAATTACCGATCTTCCAGTCATTATCAAACTGCATAAATAATTCAGGTTCATGAACGATCTCACGAAATGGTGATGAACTCCCCCGATTGTAAACTTGCCACCAAGATTGATTTGTATAGGCGAAATAAAGATCTCCCGTATCACCAATTAAGTGACTGGATATAGGCATCTTAAAACTAATCTGAAATTTAGCCTCATATTTATCCAGTGGTTTATGGTTAAAAGTATCAACATCAGAATAAGGATCACTGTTGGGGTGTGGGTTATATGTAATAGGGAGTATGTAGTTCTCCCTATGGGGAATAATGACAAACTCTTTATTCTCTACCGATTTTTCTTCAGCGACCCTTTGCTCGATTAAAGACTCATCACTCACTCTCTCTTGATCTTTATCTTCCGCGGCTTGAAGAAGATGACAATAACCACCAAGCCCCAAAAATATCAGAAATGAATATTTAAAATAGCAATATATTTTTGTCATTAATCAATATCTCTTCATTCAAATCAGCAAATAAACTAACATCATTTAACAATAAAACAATAGCGTTGGTATCCATTGCATTTTCAAAAACTGAAGACGCCTCGCACCTTGCTGCTGTTAAACGAGGCTAACAAAAACCCCCGACATTGCTGTCAGGAAATTCTCTACTTTTAATGATTTTTTCTTCACGGATAACAGGACCCGAACCCGCGATAGCCTCACGGCAGCATGACAGGCCGCTGTTTTTAAACAGAAAAGCGAACCCACTGAACTACCGCAGTTGGTGAAACCATAGGAGTTGCTCTATCCGCCAGACACAAAAAAACCCTGACATTGCTATCAGGGTTTCAGATAAGTGGCGGAGTGGACGGGACTCGAACCCGCGACCCCCGGCGTGACAGGCCGGTATTCTAACCAACTGAACTACCACTCCGCATTGGTCAGACTATGAAGTCTTTTCTAGCTTTTGCCTTCAGATTCTTCTGAAAACAATTAATTAAAGCCTGGCGATGTCCTACTCTCACATGGGGAGACCCCACACTACCATCGGCGCTGTTTCGTTTCACGTCTGAGTTCGGCATGGATTCAGGTGGGTCCAAAACGCTATGGTCGCCAAGCAAATTTCTTTCAATTCGAAAAGCTGATTCTCTTACACAATCAAGTCTCTAGAGTCCTAAAACCCCTTCGGTGTTGTATGGTTAAGTCTCACGGGCAATTAGTACAGGTTAGCTCAACGCCTCACAGCGCTTACACACCCTGCCTATCAACGTTCTAGTCTCGAACAACCCTTCAGGACGCTTTAAGCGCCAGGGAGAACTCATCTCAAGGCTCGCTTCCCGCTTAGATGCTTTCAGCGGTTATCGATCCCGAACTTAGCTACCGGGCAATGCGATTGGCATCACAACCCGAACACCAGTGGTTCGTCCACTCCGGTCCTCTCGTACTAGGAGCAGCCCCTTTCAATTCTCCAACGCCCACGGCAGATAGGGACCGAACTGTCTCACGACGTTCTAAACCCAGCTCGCGTACCACTTTAAATGGCGAACAGCCATACCCTTGGGACCGACTTCAGCCCCAGGATGTGATGAGCCGACATCGAGGTGCCAAACACCGCCGTCGATATGAACTCTTGGGCGGTATCAGCCTGTTATCCCCGGAGTACCTTTTATCCGTTGAGCGATGGCCCTTCCATTCAGAACCACCGGATCACTATGACCTGCTTTCGCACCTGCTCGAATTGTCATTCTCGCAGTTAAGCGGGCTTATGCCATTGCACTAACCACACGATGTCCAACCGTGTTTAGCCCACCTTCGTGCTCCTCCGTTACTCTTTGGGAGGAGACCGCCCCAGTCAAACTACCCACCAGGCACTGTCCTCGACCCGGATAACGGGCCAAAGTTAGAACATCAAAACTACAAGGGTGGTATTTCAAGGATGGCTCCACACAATCTAGCGACTGCGCTTCAAAGCCTCCCACCTATCCTACACATGTAGGTTCAATGTTCAGTGCCAAGCTGTAGTAAAGGTTCACGGGGTCTTTCCGTCTAGCCGCGGGTACACTGCATCTTCACAGCGATTTCAATTTCACTGAGTCTCGGGTGGAGACAGCGTGGCCATCATTACGCCATTCGTGCAGGTCGGAACTTACCCGACAAGGAATTTCGCTACCTTAGGACCGTTATAGTTACGGCCGCCGTTTACCGGGGCTTCGATCAAGAGCTTCGACCGAAGTCTAACCCCATCAATTAACCTTCCGGCACCGGGCAGGCGTCACACCGTATACGTCATCTTACGATTTTGCACAGTGCTGTGTTTTTAATAAACAGTTGCAGCCACCTGGTATCTGCGACTCCCAACAGCTCCATCCGCAAGGGACTTCACCGTCAAGAGCGTACCTTCTCCCGAAGTTACGGTACCATTTTGCCTAGTTCCTTCACCCGAGTTCTCTCAAGCGCCTTGGTATTCTCTACCCGACCACCTGTGTCGGTTTGGGGTACGATTTCTTGTGAACTGAAGCTTAGAGGCTTTTCCCGGAAGCATGGCATCAATGACTTCACATCCGTAGATGCTCGACATCGTGTCTCAGCCTAACGCAGAGCCGGATTTACCTAACTCTACAGCCTACGCACTTGAACCTGGACGACCGTCGCCAGGCCCACCTAGCCTTCTCCGTCCCCCCATCGCATTCACAACAAGTACGGGAATATTAACCCGTTTCCCATCGACTACGCCTTTCGGCCTCGCCTTAGGGGTCGACTTACCCTGCCCCGATTAACGTTGGACAGGAACCCTTGGTCTTCCGGCGAGGGAGTTTTTCACTCCCTTTATCGTTACTCATGTCAGCATTCGCACTTCTGATACCTCCAGCAGACTTTACAATCCACCTTCAACGGCTTACAGAACGCTCCCCTACCCAATACTCTCACGAGCATTGCCGCAGCTTCGGTTTACAGCTTAGCCCCGTTACATCTTCCGCGCAGGCCGACTCGACTAGTGAGCTATTACGCTTTCTTTAAATGATGGCTGCTTCTAAGCCAACATCCTAGCTGTCTGAGCCTTCCCACATCGTTTCCCACTTAGCTGTAATTTGGGACCTTAGCTGGCGGTCTGGGTTGTTTCCCTCTCCACGACGGACGTTAGCACCCGCCGTGTGTCTCCCGGATAGTACTTACTGGTATTCGGAGTTTGCAAAGGGTTGGTAAGTCGGGATGACCCCCTAGCCTTAACAGTGCTCTACCCCCAGTAGTATTCGTCCGAGGCGCTACCTAAATAGCTTTCGGGGAGAACCAGCTATCTCCGGGTTTGATTGGCCTTTCACCCCTAGCCACAAGTCATCCGCTAATTTTTCAACATTAGTCGGTTCGGTCCTCCAGTTGATGTTACTCAACCTTCAACCTGCCCATGGCTAGATCACCCGGTTTCGGGTCTATATCCAGCGACTGAACGCGCAGTTAACACTCGCTTTCGCTACGGCTCCCCTAATCGGTTAACCTCGCCACTGAATATAAGTCGCTGACCCATTATACAAAAGGTACGCAGTCACCCCACAAAGGAGGCTCCTACTGCTTGTACGTACACGGTTTCAGGTTCTATTTCACTCCCCTCACAGGGGTTCTTTTCGCCTTTCCCTCACGGTACTGGTTCACTATCGGTCAGTCAGGAGTATTTAGCCTTGGAGGATGGTCCCCCCATGTTCAGACAGGATATCACGTGTCCCGCCTTACTCGTTTTCACCTAAACAGCGCCTTCGGTTACGGGGCTATCACCCTCTATTGCGTGCCTTTCCAGACACTTCACCTAACGCTGCAAAAGCTTAAGGGCTACTCCGATTTCGCTCGCCGCTACTCTCGGAATCTCGGTTGATTTCTTTTCCTCGGGGTACTTAGATGTTTCAGTTCTCCCGGTTCGCCTCATTAGACTATGTATTCATCTAATGATAACTGCTGCTGCAGCTGGGTTTCCCCATTCGGAAATCGCAGACTCAAGTGGTTTTTACTACCTCATCTACGCTTATCGCAAGTTAATACGTCCTTCATCGCCTCTGACTGCCAAGGCATCCACCGTGTACGCTTAATTACTTAACCATACAACCCGAAGAAGTCTTTTTTGCTTGTCCTTTTTCCCTGAATACGGCGTTAGCGTCGAAGGCTGCTTGGTCACTATCAGACGATAGCTCCCTACGACATCCTTCTTGCTGCCTTGTCTCAGGCAAAAATTCTCAGCGCAAAAACCTAAGGGTTGATATCATCAACTAATTAGGTGTCACACAATATTTTATACATGAGTGTGTGACTTGGTTTTGCCGGACTCAATTGAATGACACAGAAAAACTGTGCATTTCCAAGAACACTTGATTGTGTTGGTCTTTCTCTTTCGAGAAAGTATTGAGAACTTTTACAAATAATCGTCTGTTTCCAATGAAACACACATTATTTTGTCAGCTTTCCAAATTGTTAAAGAGCAAAGTGTAATACTTCATTAATTCAAGCAACACTTTCTAATGACTTTCAGCGCCACAAAATCGAACCACATCGGTAAAAACCGCTGGTTTGAGCTGTCGAGCTAAAAATAGTTAGAAAGTGGTGGGCGATACCGGGTTCGAACCAGTGACCCCCTGCTTGTAAGGCAGGTGCTCTCCCAACTGAGCTAATCGCCCACTTTCAGGCGTTTCCCCAAACAGAAGGAAAATGGTGGGTCGTACAGGATTCGAACCTGTGACCAATTGGTTAAAAGCCAACTGCTCTACCAGCTGAGCTAACGACCCAGACTTCACTAAAGAAGTGGTATCCCGTAGGGGAGTCGAACCCCTGTTACCGCCGTGAAAGGGCGGTGTCCTAGGCCTCTAGACGAACGGGACAATACACTCTACATAAACCAAATCAATCTGTGTGGACACTCATCTCAATATCTGTTCGTAAGGAGGTGATCCAGCGCCAGGTTCCCCTAGCGCTACCTTGTTACGACTTCACCCCAGTCATGAACCACAAAGTGGCAAGCGTCCTCCCGAAGGTTAAACTACCTGCTTCTTTTGCAGCCCACTCCCATGGTGTGACGGGCGGTGTGTACAAGGCCCGGGAACGTATTCACCGTGACATTCTGATTCACGATTACTAGCGATTCCGACTTCATGGAGTCGAGTTGCAGACTCCAATCCGGACTACGACGTACTTTTTGGGATTCGCTCACTTTCGCAAGTTGGCTGCCCTCTGTATACGCCATTGTAGCACGTGTGTAGCCCTACTCGTAAGGGCCATGATGACTTGACGTCGTCCCCACCTTCCTCCGGTTTATCACCGGCAGTCTCCCTGAAGTTCCCACCCGAAGTGCTGGCAATCAAGGATAAGGGTTGCGCTCGTTGCGGGACTTAACCCAACATTTCACAACACGAGCTGACGACAGCCATGCAGCACCTGTCTCAGAGCTCCCGAAGGCACACCAGAATCTCTTCCGGCTTCTCTGGATGTCAAGAGTAGGTAAGGTTCTTCGCGTTGCATCGAATTAAACCACATGCTCCACCGCTTGTGCGGGCCCCCGTCAATTCATTTGAGTTTTAATCTTGCGACCGTACTCCCCAGGCGGTCTACTTAACGCGTTAGCTCCGAAAGCCACTCCTCAAGGGAACAACCTCCAAGTAGACATCGTTTACGGCGTGGACTACCAGGGTATCTAATCCTGTTTGCTCCCCACGCTTTCGCATCTGAGTGTCAGTATCTGTCCAGGGGGCCGCCTTCGCCACCGGTATTCCTTCAGATCTCTACGCATTTCACCGCTACACCTGAAATTCTACCCCCCTCTACAGTACTCTAGCCTCCCAGTTTCAAATGCAACTCCGGGGTTAAGCCCCGGGCTTTCACATCTGACTTAAAAGACCACCTGCATGCGCTTTACGCCCAGTAATTCCGATTAACGCTCGCACCCTCCGTATTACCGCGGCTGCTGGCACGGAGTTAGCCGGTGCTTCTTCTGCAGCTAACGTCAAAAGGCAGCTCTATTAAAACTACCCCCTTCCTCACTGCTGAAAGTACTTTACAACCCGAAGGCCTTCTTCATACACGCGGCATGGCTGCATCAGGCTTGCGCCCATTGTGCAATATTCCCCACTGCTGCCTCCCGTAGGAGTCTGGACCGTGTCTCAGTTCCAGTGTGGCTGATCATCCTCTCAGACCAGCTAGAGATCGTCGCCTTGGTGAGCCCTTACCTCACCAACTAGCTAATCCCACCTGGGCATATCCTGACGCGAGAGGCCCGAAGGTCCCCCTCTTTGGTCCGTAGACGTCATGCGGTATTAGCCATCGTTTCCAATGGTTATCCCCCACATCAGGGCAATTTCCCAGGCTTTACTCACCCGTCCGCCGCTCGTCAGCAAAAGAGCAAGCTCTTTCCTGTTACCGCTCGACTTGCATGTGTTAGGCCTGCCGCCAGCGTTCAATCTGAGCCATGATCAAACTCTTCAATTAAAAGTTTTTTTGACACTTGCGTGTCGGCTCAATGAATACTGCTTTTCGTCTCCGCTTTTTAAAAAAGCAGAAGCAAAAAGTCACATTACATAAGTAATGCTGAATTGACTGTGCTCTCGTTAGATAACAGTAAAACTGCTTTCCAACTTGATATTGGTCACTCGGTTCATTGATAAAATCTTATTGGATATTTATCGACGAGTGCCCACACAGATTGATTGGTCTATATTGTTAAAGAGCTTTGCTTTCAGTGCTTTAGCACTTAGGCAGGACGCGTATATTACGCTACCCACTTTGAAAGTCAACATAAAACTTTCATCTTCTGAAAAGATTTATGGTGACTTGCCTCAAAAGAAGCAAGTGACAAAATTAAAGCCTGGCGATGTCCTACTCTCACATGGGGAGACCCCACACTACCATCGGCGCTGTTTCGTTTCACGTCTGAGTTCGGCATGGATTCAGGTGGGTCCAAAACGCTATGGTCGCCAAGCAAATTTCTTCAATTCGAAAAGCTGATTCTCGTACACAATCAAGTCTCTAAGAGTCCTAAAACCCCTTCGGTGTTGTATGGTTAAGTCTCACGGGCAATTAGTACAGGTTAGCTCAACGCCTCACAGCGCTTACACACCCTGCCTATCAACGTTCTAGTCTCGAACAACCCTTCAGGACGCTTTAAGCGCCAGGGAGAACTCATCTCAAGGCTCGCTTCCCGCTTAGATGCTTTCAGCGGTTATCGATCCCGAACTTAGCTACCGGGCAATGCGATTGGCATCACAACCCGAACACCAGTGGTTCGTCCACTCCGGTCCTCTCGTACTAGGAGCAGCCCCTTTCAATTCTCCAACGCCCACGGCAGATAGGGACCGAACTGTCTCACGACGTTCTAAACCCAGCTCGCGTACCACTTTAAATGGCGAACAGCCATACCCTTGGGACCGACTTCAGCCCCAGGATGTGATGAGCCGACATCGAGGTGCCAAACACCGCCGTCGATATGAACTCTTGGGCGGTATCAGCCTGTTATCCCCGGAGTACCTTTTATCCGTTGAGCGATGGCCCTTCCATTCAGAACCACCGGATCACTATGACCTGCTTTCGCACCTGCTCGAATTGTCATTCTCGCAGTTAAGCGGGCTTATGCCATTGCACTAACCACACGATGTCCAACCGTGTTTAGCCCACCTTCGTGCTCCTCCGTTACTCTTTGGGAGGAGACCGCCCCAGTCAAACTACCCACCAGGCACTGTCCTCGACCCGGATAACGGGCCAAAGTTAGAACATCAAAACTACAAGGGTGGTATTTCAAGGATGGCTCCACACAATCTAGCGACTGCGCTTCAAAGCCTCCCACCTATCCTACACATGTAGGTTCAATGTTCAGTGCCAAGCTGTAGTAAAGGTTCACGGGGTCTTTCCGTCTAGCCGCGGGTACACTGCATCTTCACAGCGATTTCAATTTCACTGAGTCTCGGGTGGAGACAGCGTGGCCATCATTACGCCATTCGTGCAGGTCGGAACTTACCCGACAAGGAATTTCGCTACCTTAGGACCGTTATAGTTACGGCCGCCGTTTACCGGGGCTTCGATCAAGAGCTTCGACCGAAGTCTAACCCCATCAATTAACCTTCCGGCACCGGGCAGGCGTCACACCGTATACGTCATCTTACGATTTTGCACAGTGCTGTGTTTTTAATAAACAGTTGCAGCCACCTGGTATCTGCGACTCCCAACAGCTCCATCCGCAAGGGACTTCACCGTCAAGAGCGTACCTTCTCCCGAAGTTACGGTACCATTTTGCCTAGTTCCTTCACCCGAGTTCTCTCAAGCGCCTTGGTATTCTCTACCCGACCACCTGTGTCGGTTTGGGGTACGATTTCTTGTGAACTGAAGCTTAGAGGCTTTTCCCGGAAGCATGGCATCAATGACTTCACATCCGTAGATGCTCGACATCGTGTCTCAGCCTAACGCAGAGCCGGATTTACCTAACTCTACAGCCTACGCACTTGAACCTGGACGACCGTCGCCAGGCCCACCTAGCCTTCTCCGTCCCCCCATCGCATTCACAACAAGTACGGGAATATTAACCCGTTTCCCATCGACTACGCCTTTCGGCCTCGCCTTAGGGGTCGACTTACCCTGCCCCGATTAACGTTGGACAGGAACCCTTGGTCTTCCGGCGAGGGAGTTTTTCACTCCCTTTATCGTTACTCATGTCAGCATTCGCACTTCTGATACCTCCAGCAGACTTTACAATCCACCTTCAACGGCTTACAGAACGCTCCCCTACCCAATACTCTCACGAGCATTGCCGCAGCTTCGGTTTACAGCTTAGCCCCGTTACATCTTCCGCGCAGGCCGACTCGACTAGTGAGCTATTACGCTTTCTTTAAATGATGGCTGCTTCTAAGCCAACATCCTAGCTGTCTGAGCCTTCCCACATCGTTTCCCACTTAGCTGTAATTTGGGACCTTAGCTGGCGGTCTGGGTTGTTTCCCTCTCCACGACGGACGTTAGCACCCGCCGTGTGTCTCCCGGATAGTACTTACTGGTATTCGGAGTTTGCAAAGGGTTGGTAAGTCGGGATGACCCCCTAGCCTTAACAGTGCTCTACCCCCAGTAGTATTCGTCCGAGGCGCTACCTAAATAGCTTTCGGGGAGAACCAGCTATCTCCGGGTTTGATTGGCCTTTCACCCCTAGCCACAAGTCATCCGCTAATTTTTCAACATTAGTCGGTTCGGTCCTCCAGTTGATGTTACTCAACCTTCAACCTGCCCATGGCTAGATCACCCGGTTTCGGGTCTATATCCAGCGACTGAACGCGCAGTTAACACTCGCTTTCGCTACGGCTCCCCTAATCGGTTAACCTCGCCACTGAATATAAGTCGCTGACCCATTATACAAAAGGTACGCAGTCACCCCACAAAGGAGGCTCCTACTGCTTGTACGTACACGGTTTCAGGTTCTATTTCACTCCCCTCACAGGGGTTCTTTTCGCCTTTCCCTCACGGTACTGGTTCACTATCGGTCAGTCAGGAGTATTTAGCCTTGGAGGATGGTCCCCCCATGTTCAGACAGGATATCACGTGTCCCGCCTTACTCGTTTTCACCTAAACAGCGCCTTCGGTTACGGGGCTATCACCCTCTATTGCGTGCCTTTCCAGACACTTCACCTAACGCTGCAAAAGCTTAAGGGCTACTCCGATTTCGCTCGCCGCTACTCTCGGAATCTCGGTTGATTTCTTTTCCTCGGGGTACTTAGATGTTTCAGTTCTCCCGGTTCGCCTCATTAGACTATGTATTCATCTAATGATAACTGCTGCTGCAGCTGGGTTTCCCCATTCGGAAATCGCAGACTCAAGTGGTTTTTACTACCTCATCTACGCTTATCGCAAGTTAATACGTCCTTCATCGCCTCTGACTGCCAAGGCATCCACCGTGTACGCTTAATTACTTAACCATACAACCCGAAGAAGTCTTTTTTGCTTGTCCTTTTTCCCTGAATACGGCGTTAGCGTCGAAGGCTGCTTGGTCACTATCAGACGATAGCTCCCTACGACATCCTTCTTGCTGCCTTGTCTCAGGCAAAAATTCTCAGCGCAAAAACCTAAGGGTTGATATCATCAACTAATTAGGTGTCACACAATATTTTATACATGAGTGTGTGACTTGGTTTTGCCGGACTCAATTGAATGACACAGAAAAACTGTGCATTTCCAAGAACACTTGATTGTGTTGGTCTTTCTCTTTCGAGAAAGTATTGAGAACTTTTACAAATAATCGTCTGTTTCCAATGAAACACACATTATTTTGTCAGCTTTCCAAATTGTTAAAGAGCAAAGATTTTGTTTCTCACAAAACCATCTTTAAAGATTCTTTTCAAAAACCCTTAAAGATGGTGGAGCTATGCGGGATCGAACCGCAGACCTCCTGCGTGCAAGGCAGGCGCTCTCCCAGCTGAGCTATAGCCCCATCGTGTAGTCAATTTTTCTTATTCAAGCCACATTGTGAGCAAGCATAGTTGACTATGCGATGAACAATGTAACGCCGAAGAAGGAAAATTTGGTGGGTCTGAGTGGACTTGAACCACCGACCTCTCGCTTATCAGGCGAACGCTCTAACCACCTGAGCTACAGACCCAAACTCTCTTTGCTTATAAACCAAATCAATCTGTGTGGACACTCATCTCAATATCTGTTCGTAAGGAGGTGATCCAGCGCCAGGTTCCCCTAGCGCTACCTTGTTACGACTTCACCCCAGTCATGAACCACAAAGTGGCAAGCGTCCTCCCGAAGGTTAAACTACCTGCTTCTTTTGCAGCCCACTCCCATGGTGTGACGGGCGGTGTGTACAAGGCCCGGGAACGTATTCACCGTGACATTCTGATTCACGATTACTAGCGATTCCGACTTCATGGAGTCGAGTTGCAGACTCCAATCCGGACTACGACGTACTTTTTGGGATTCGCTCACTTTCGCAAGTTGGCTGCCCTCTGTATACGCCATTGTAGCACGTGTGTAGCCCTACTCGTAAGGGCCATGATGACTTGACGTCGTCCCCACCTTCCTCCGGTTTATCACCGGCAGTCTCCCTGAAGTTCCCACCCGAAGTGCTGGCAATCAAGGATAAGGGTTGCGCTCGTTGCGGGACTTAACCCAACATTTCACAACACGAGCTGACGACAGCCATGCAGCACCTGTCTCAGAGCTCCCGAAGGCACACCAGAATCTCTTCCGGCTTCTCTGGATGTCAAGAGTAGGTAAGGTTCTTCGCGTTGCATCGAATTAAACCACATGCTCCACCGCTTGTGCGGGCCCCCGTCAATTCATTTGAGTTTTAATCTTGCGACCGTACTCCCCAGGCGGTCTACTTAACGCGTTAGCTCCGAAAGCCACTCCTCAAGGGAACAACCTCCAAGTAGACATCGTTTACGGCGTGGACTACCAGGGTATCTAATCCTGTTTGCTCCCCACGCTTTCGCATCTGAGTGTCAGTATCTGTCCAGGGGGCCGCCTTCGCCACCGGTATTCCTTCAGATCTCTACGCATTTCACCGCTACACCTGAAATTCTACCCCCCTCTACAGTACTCTAGCCTCCCAGTTTCAAATGCAACTCCGGGGTTAAGCCCCGGGCTTTCACATCTGACTTAAAAGACCACCTGCATGCGCTTTACGCCCAGTAATTCCGATTAACGCTCGCACCCTCCGTATTACCGCGGCTGCTGGCACGGAGTTAGCCGGTGCTTCTTCTGCAGCTAACGTCAAAAGGCAGCTCTATTAAAACTACCCCCTTCCTCACTGCTGAAAGTACTTTACAACCCGAAGGCCTTCTTCATACACGCGGCATGGCTGCATCAGGCTTGCGCCCATTGTGCAATATTCCCCACTGCTGCCTCCCGTAGGAGTCTGGACCGTGTCTCAGTTCCAGTGTGGCTGATCATCCTCTCAGACCAGCTAGAGATCGTCGCCTTGGTGAGCCCTTACCCCACCAACTAGCTAATCCCACCTGGGCATATCCTGACGCGAGAGGCCCGAAGGTCCCCCTCTTTGGTCCGTAGACGTCATGCGGTATTAGCCATCGTTTCCAATGGTTATCCCCCACATCAGGGCAATTTCCCAGGCTTTACTCACCCGTCCGCCGCTCGTCAGCAAAAGAGCAAGCTCTTTCCTGTTACCGCTCGACTTGCATGTGTTAGGCCTGCCGCCAGCGTTCAATCTGAGCCATGATCAAACTCTTCAATTAAAAGTTTTTTTGACACTTGCGTGTCGGCTCAATGAATACTGCTTTTCGTCTCCGCTTTTTAAAAAAGCAGAAGCAAAAAGTCACATTACATAAGTAATGCTGAATTGACTGTGCTCTCGTCAGATAACAGTAAAACTGCTTTCCAACTTGATATTGGTCACTCGGTTCATTGATAAAATCTTATTTGATATTTATCGACGAGTGCCCACACAGATTGATTGGTCTATATTGTTAAAGAGCAACTCTTCAGGACATTTACTGTTTGAAGAGGCGGCTATTCTAGCGAGATAAATCTTGGTGTCAAACACTTTTTTCAGATTGTATCTACGTTCTTTATAACCTTGTTGACATCGCTCAAATTCCGTAGAAGCCTTGCCTGTCAACGAGTGCGCATTATAGAGATCCAGTTCACATCCGCAAGTCTTTTTTTACAGAAAATGTAAAAATAACAGCTAATCGATGAATAATCCTTCAATGGCTTATTTATACCAATTTACTCAACGATAAATCACAGGTTATCCACAGAATTATCCTTTTTGACATGGATGGAATATAAAAGAGGGATATAAAGAGGGATATAAAAAAGCTGCAATCGCAGCTTTTTTTATTCAGTGAGGATTAAATACCTGATCCATAGAACTCGCCATCATCTTCATGAAGACCACACTCTCTTTTCAAACCAAAGAAGCGGGTTTCTTCTTCTGACATACCCGGTTTCCATTTTTGAGTCGTGTGCACATCACCGACAGAGAGATAACCTTCATCCCATAGCGGATGATAAGGCAGATCATATTCTTTCAGATAATAATGGACATCTTTATTCGTCCAGTCGATAACTGGCAAGAATTTAAAAACACCATTCTGGACTGCAAGCACCGGTAGATGAGCACGAGACTTCGACTGCTCGCGACGCAATCCAGAGAACCAAGTACCGACGTCCAATTCTTTCAGTGCTCTTCTCATCGGCTCAACTTTATTGAGTCGGTTGTATTTCTCAATTCCCTCAACGTCCTGTTCCCACAATTTCCCGTAACGGGCTTCCTGCCAAACAGGCGTAAGTTCCGCACGATATATTTTCAGGTTCAGATTCAATTTTTCCGTCAACAGGTCAATAAACCGATATGTTTCAGGAAACATATATCCCGTATCAGTCAGGATAATCGGCACATCATTTTTAACTTGAGAAACCATATGTAACATCAATGCAGCTTGAATCCCAAAACTAGAAGAGACTGCAAATGTTCCTTGTAAGTTCTCAAATGCCCAAATGATCCTTTCTTGAGCCGACAAACTTTCCAGATATCCGTTCAATTCAGCCAAGTGTAGCGACTGCTCCACTTTTGTCATACTGAGTAACTCAGAAAGCTGTGGCTGATATAACACACTATCAGGCATAGAAATCCCTCTTTGAGACGACGACTTCTTCAATGATTCCACTTCGAATCACGAAGTCACCAAAATATTCACCTTCACGACGCTCTGTCGCCCAACGTTCTACCAGTTGGTCGATCTCTGCTAATATTTGCTGTTCAGTAATATTTTCTTGGTACATTTTCGGGACGCGCGTACCAGCGCGATTCCCACCAAGATGCAGGTTATAACGCCCCGGTGCTTTGCCGACGAGTCCAATTTCCGCGAGCATCGCTCGACCACATCCGTTCGGACAGCCTGTTACCCGCAAAATGATATTCTCATCTTTTCCTAACTGATGTTTTTCCAGAATGCCTTCAACATCGGTTACAAATTCAGGTAGGAAACGTTCAGCCTCAGCCATAGCTAACGGACATGTTGGGAATGCGACACACGCCATTGAGTTCTTGCGCTGTTCACTCACACTGTCATCCATCAGACCATGCGCTTTGGCAATGAATTCTATCTGCTCTTTTTGATCCGCGGTAACACCAGCAACAATCAGATTTTGATTGGCGGTCATCCGGAAGTCTCCCTGATGGATTTTCGCGATCTCAGCAACGCCCGTCTTTAATGGTTTCCCCGGATAATCCAGTAACCGACCATTTTCAATAAAGAGGGTCAGATGGAATTTGCCATCAATCCCTTCAACCCATCCGATGCGATCGCCACGACTGGTGAACTCGTAAGGTCGGCTTTCAGTAAATTGGGTACCCGCTCTTTTTTCGACTTCAGCCTTAAACACATCGATACCGACGCGATCTAATGTGTACTTAGTCTTGGCGTTCTTACGGTTTGAGCGATTTCCCCAGTCTCTCTGTGTCGAGACAACAGCGGTAGCGATGTCGAGTGTTTTTTCCAGCGGGATGAAGCCAAAATCATCGGCACGACGAGGATAGGTTGATGTATCACCATGCGTCATCGCTAAACCGCCCCCCACCAGCACATTGAACCCAATTAATTTGCCAGCTTCAGCGATCGCCACAAAATTTAAATCATTTGCGTGAACATCAATGTCATTATGCGGTGGAATAACAACCGTTGTTTTAAACTTCCGAGGCAAATAGTTACTTCCCAGGATCGGTTCTTCGTCAGTCGTTTCCAGTTTTTCGCCATCAAGCCATATTTCAGCATAAGCTCGGGTTTTCGGTAGTAAATGCTCACTGATCTTCTTCGCCCATTCATAAGCTTCCTGATGAAGCTCAGATTCAACAGGGTTCGATGTACACAGCACATTACGGTTTACATCACCGGCAGTAGCAATCGAATCAATCCCGGTTTTATTGAGCATCTGATGCATCATTTTAATTTGAGGCTTCAGCACGCCATGAAACTGAAAGGTTTGCCGGGTCGTCAGACGGATGCTGCCATATAGTGTATGTTCCGTGGCAAACTGGTCGATTGCGAGCCATTGTTGTGGCTGAATAATGCCACCGGGCATCCGGGCACGCAGCATCACATTATGAAGCGGTTCCAGCTTCTGCTTTGTTCGCTCGGCCCGAATATCACGATCATCCTGCTGATACATCCCGTGGAAACGAATTAACTGAAAATTATCTGCCGTAAATCCACCGGTAAGTGGATCCTGAAGATCTTGCGTGATCGTACCACGTAAAAAATTACTCTCTCTTTTCAGGCGCTCGTTATCAGACAATGGCCCCAGCACTTGTCCCAATACTTCTTGGTCTTTAGTTTCTTGATTCGCACTCATTAGTAGACATCCCTTTGATAACGCTTCGCTTTACGGAGTTCGTTGACATATTCTTCAGCTTGTTCCCGATCCAAACCACCTTGCTGTTCGGCAATGGTAATTAAGGCTTCGTGAACATCTTTTGCCATCTGGGTTGCATCACCACAGACATAGAGATAGGCCCCACTTTGCAACCAATCCCAAACTTGCCCGGCTTTCTCCAGCAGGCGATGCTGAACGTAAACTTTGCCGGCCTGATCGCGGCTAAAAGCAACATCCATCTGAGTGAGCGCACCTGACTTCATATATTTCTGCCATTCAACCTGATAGAGAAAATCTTGCGTGAATGTCCGGTCACCGAAGAACAACCAACTCTGACCTGAAGCGCCACGGTTATCTCTTTCCTGAATAAAGCTTCTAAATGGCGCAATCCCTGTTCCCGGGCCCACCATGATGATTGCTGTATCATCATCCTGAGGAAGTTTGAAGTTATTATTATGCTCAATGAAAACTTTGATGTTTTCGCCTTCTTCAAGACGATGCGTTAAAAATCCAGAGGCGCCTCCCTGACGGGCTTCACCATTTTGGTCATATTCAACCACCCCAACCGTCAGATGAACTTCTTCATCAACTTCACTTTGACTGGATGCGATTGAATAAAGACGAGGCGTCAAACGACGTAATAGTCCGACCAACTCATCTGCCGATAACTGCACAGCGGCTTGTTTTAACACATCAATAATCTGTGTATGCGCTGAATACTCACGCAGTTTATCTTTATCTTCGACAAGTTCTTTCAAGAATGTCGATTCAGATAGCTCCGCTACCCGAGTAATCAACTGAGGGTTGGATGAGGTGATTTCAAACTGATGAATTAAAGCACTGTGAATCGAAATACTGTCACCATCAACATCGACACTCTCCACACCAGATAACCCGACACTGCTCAAAATCTGGCTGGATAACGCGGCATCATTTTCATACCAAACCCCTAACGCATCACCCGGTTGATAAGTAATTCCTGATCCTTCAAGGTCAATTTCAACATGGCGGACATCTTTACCCGAATCACGGCCGGTAATTTTCTGATTGGTCAGCAACGTCGCAGTGTACGGTTTCAGCTTGGTATAATCGGCAACGGCACTACCTGCGGAATGAATCGGTAACGGCACAACCTCGCCTTGACCTTCCGACATCGATTCTTTGAGAATCTCCAATGCTTGTTGACGCCACTCTGCTGCTGGTGCGTCATAGTCGACATCACAGTCAACCCGTTCCAAAAATGGTTTTGCGCCCAGTTTGGCGAGGAAAGCATCAAAATCTTTACCAGTCTGGCAGAAGAATTCATAGCTTGAGTCACCCAGACCAATCACGCCATAGTGTAGATTCGGGAGTTTCGGGGCTTTTTTGGACTGTAAGAACTCGTGGAACTCAAGGGCATTATCAGGCGCTTCACCTTCACCGTTGGTTGAAGCCACGATGACAACATGGGTTTCCTTGGCCAGATCTTTACCTTTGTAATCACTGGCATCAAAAATCTGTACCGGCAGTCCCTGTGCTTGTGCCTCATGTTCCAGCGCTTCAGCAACTCCTTTTGCATTCCCGGTTTGGGAAGCATAAATAATCGTGAGTTTATCGGCAGGTTTTGCAGCAGCGAGCGGAGACATCGTCGCCGCACCGGCAACTTCACCAGTCTGAGACTGACTCAATCCCCAGAAATATCCGCTTACCCAAGCTAATTGCTGCGGCGACAATTGTGAAACAGTGTGTTGCAACTGACTGAGTTGTGTATCATTGAGTGGGCTAGAAAATAAACCACTATGGTTAGAAATATTATTGTTGGCTGAAGACATCGTCACGACTTCCCTATTCATTGCATGACGATAGAGTAACCAAGCTCACTAATAACAAGAAAGAATAGATGAGAATGTTTTATAACTTTTGGGAGTAAGGAAGGCTATAACTCGAGAGATTCGATCCTGACTTGTTTAAAACCGACATCCATTGCTGATTTAGAAGCCATATCTAAATTGGTGTAATGGCACTCTTCGCCATCTTCATCTGTTAACAGAATAAAAGGTCCATGCGCGTGTCTGAATTCAACAATCCACATTCCATTGTCAGAAAAAGGTTCGACAATCGCTTCCACCAGAAGGTTTTCCCGATACAGGGCTCTCAATTCTTCAAGCGTCATCTCTTGTTCCTCCATGTTGATCACCAACACGCTCATTTCATCATGGAAGATGATGGTCGAAAAGTTAAGCTTTTGCTGATAAATATATAAAAATAAAATATAAAACCAGCAATCAATAACTAAAAGAAATAATAATTATGCATATTTCTTAAATAACCAAATACCAAACATAATCACGAGTAACCAAGGCAGCATCTTAATCAACATGGCGAACATACCAAACGCCAAAACAAACAAGAATGACAGACCAAGCGACAACATAATCCCAAACATCGTCACACCAGTAAAAAATAGCACGCCTGCAAAGATCAGCAAATACAGCACTTCAATCATCATTATTCTCCTTTATTTTCCAACCTTTACTTTTCATAAGTAAGCAGAAATCAGGCCAACTCGACACAGCCTGAATTCACTGATTTTTCAAGCCTCAGAGTGAGCTTATGTCAAATCAATCACTGACAATTGGTCAATCTGACGAATCTCAGGTCAAATTTACACATTTAAAGACTCTGGGATTTTCAACAGCGCTGTTTGAATCACTTCGATTCCCGCGCCTTTCTTATGCGCATTCTCACTAATATAGCGACGCCATTGTCGGGCTCCGGGCATATTCTGAAACAATCCGAGCATATGACGAGAGATATGTCCGAGATAAGCACCTTTCGATAATTGTGACTCAATATACGGATACATTTCCTCGACAACTTGTGAGCGCTTCTTCACGGGCGTCTCTAGCCCAAAGATCTGTTGATCCACGTCTGCCAGTAGATATGGACTCTGATATGCTTCACGACCAATCATCACACCATCGAGTTGTTCAAGATGGGCTTTGGTTTCTTCAAGGCTTTTGATACCACCATTTACGGCAATCTGCAAATGAGGAAAATCCCGTTTCAACTGATAAGCTCTGGGATAGTCTAATGGGGGAATCTCTCGGTTCTCTTTCGGGCTCAGGCCATTCAACCAAGCTTTACGTGCATGGATGGTAAACTGCTCGCAGCCACCTTGTTCAGCAACGATCGTGATAAAATCCGTCAGAAATGGATAAGAATCCTGCTCATCAATTCCGATTCTTGTCTTCACCGTCACCGGAATATCGACTTCAGCTTTCATCGCCGCAACACAATCAGCAACCAACTGAGGCTCAGCCATCAAACACGCACCAAACCGGCCATTCTGGACTCGGTCAGACGGACAACCAACGTTAAGATTAATCTCATCATAGCCACGTTCCGCAGCCAATTTAGCACACGTTGCCAGATCCTGTGGATTTGAGCCTCCCAGTTGCAACGCAACCGGATGTTCCTCATCATTGTAAGCGAGAAAGTCACCTTTCCCATGGATGATCGCCCCAGTCGTTACCATCTCGGTATACAACAGCGCCTGCGAAGTCAGCAACCGATGGAAATAGCGACAATGACGGTCCGTCCAGTCCAACATGGGGGCGACAGAAAAGCGGCAAGTAGGATACATAGTTAAAATCTCACTATTTTTCATAACTTTAGCTATATAAGCCACTATAGCCAAGCAAGGCAAATCTAGAGACACGATGCTGGTCGTTCGAGTCTAAGGAGGCGGGATTATACATACCGCCACCAATAGCTTCAAATGAAGTGCTCTCTACCGGAACGAGAGCATCCTCAGCCCACTCATCAATTACCATTACTTCACCCCGCTCAATAGATCAAAAATCACCCGAGCAAATTGCTTGGTCTTATTCGGGTCGGATAGTAGCTGCATCATCTGCTCTTGGTGGGCATCACTACTATTCAGAATTGCGTCATCAATCGCCCGTGGAAAGTCACCCAACATGGCTTGCTCACGAGTGTTATTGGCGATTTGGCTCATCACCGTTTCGTTTTCAGTCAACTTGTCACGCACGGTGAAGGCATAATTGATCATGTCTTTATCGGTCAGATTGTCAGTGACAAACACTTCATTCAGTCGCTCAATGATGTGAGACAGGAACTCTTCTTTCTTATCCTTTGGTTTGGCTGTGCCTACATCGTTACTTGGGTGCAACTTGTACTCAGGCGTATTTTCCTTTAATTGAATGTCCTGTTGACGAATCTTCGACAGGCGATAGTGACTCATCACCACATTGCCCAGATCTAACTCATCTTCTTCAATCACCTTCTCGCGCAGCATAGGACGCAGATGACGTGCATAAAGGCTGAGTTTTTCCAACTCTTTATCGTCGTAATCAACAATCTGCGACATAAACTCATAAAAGCGCACAAAACTGCCTAAATCCTTTTTGAAGATCTCTAAACGGTCTTTCTCTTGCTTACACTCTTTGAAGGTGTTTTCGGCATTGGCGATTAACACCGCATCACCGGTCTTCTTAGTGCGCTCAAACACGTTCTTGGCATGAATATATTCTTCAACCGCAGAGGTATAGCGCTTGCGCCATCGATCAATGGCTGGCTTACAGATATTACTGATGGCCGCATTAGACTTGTTCTTAGTAAAAAAGGCATCAATGAACTGCTCGACCTCCGACCATAAGAAAATACCGCTAGCACGCAGCTTCTCTGATAGGTCGAAAATCTTGTCAGGGTCAGTGACATCCTCAAGCTCCGCCACTTGATAATAAGGCTGGAAAGCATCAAGAATATCCTGCGGGTCGTTGTAGAAATCGAGCACGAAAGTGCCGCATTCTGCTTTACCCGGATAGATGCGGTTGAGGCGAGAAAGGGTCTGCACACACTCGACACCTGCGAGCTTTTTATCCACGTACATGGCGCAGAGTTTGGGCTGATCAAAACCGGTTTGGAATTTATTCGCCACCAGCATCACTTGATAGTCATCACTATTAAAGGCTTTGCGCATTTCACGGCCTTTTAGCTCCGGGTTCATGTTGTGTTCCGTGAACTTCTGATCCATAAACGCTGCGCTGTCTGGATCATTGGCGTTAAACTCGACTTCGCCAGAGAATGCGACCATCGCCCGAATGCCTGCGTAGCTACTGTTGCTCTCAGAAAAAGTCGAAACGTACTTATCAAATGCCAGCTTGTAGCGCACTGCCTCTTTACGAGAGCTAGTGACCACCATCGCCTTC
Source organism: Vibrio spartinae (assembly GCF_024347135.1). NCBI lineage: Bacteria > Pseudomonadati > Pseudomonadota > Gammaproteobacteria > Vibrionales > Vibrionaceae > Vibrio > Vibrio spartinae. The sequence continues at coordinate 3,511,645 of NZ_AP024907.1, forward strand.
GCCTGCCCACCCAATAAGCCCATCACGTTCTTTTTGAAGTGCTCAACAATCACTTTCACTTTTTGTGAAATGTTATGGTCATGTAGGCGTACCCAATTATTGAGTTTCACCTTGGCTTTGCCAGAATCGACCTCTTTGTCTTCCGCTTCCAGCTTCTGTTTGAGCTGATAGATCACCTTGTAGTTGGTGTAATTCTTCAGCACATCAAGGATAAAGCCTTCCTCAATCGCCTGACGCATCGAATAAATGTGATAAGCCTCGGGCAAATTACGCTTAGACGCTGGCTGCTCTGGGTCAGGTCTGCGACCAAACAACTCCAGCGTTTTTGGTTTGGGTGTGGCGGTAAAGGCGTAATAGCTCAGGTTGGCACTGCCTCGACGCGCTGCAACGGTGGCATCCAGAATATCTTCAGAGGAAAGTTCGGTATCATCGTCTGCTTCATCGGTCATCAACACTTCTTTGAGCTGGCGAGCGGTGGCGCCTGTTTGAGACGAATGCGCTTCATCGGCAATGATGGCGTAGCGGCGCTCTTTCAGTGACGTTGAGTTCTCAATCGCCTTTAACACATGCGGGAACGTTTGAATGGTCACGATGATGATAGGCTGAGACGTTTCCAGTGCCGATGCCAATTTCTCTGATTTCGAGCCATCACCCTCTTTACGGTTGATACGCCCCACCACGCCATCGGCATGTTCAAACTGATAGATGGTGTCTTGTAGCTGATCATCCAGTACGGTACGGTCGGTCACCACAATCACCGAATCAAACTGCTTGTTGCCGTTGGCATCATGCAAGGTCGAGAGTTGGTGAGCTGTCCACGCAATCGAGTTCGACTTGCCCGAACCTGCGCTGTGTTGGATGAGATATTTATTGCCTGTGCCCTCAACAATGGCCGCTTCAACCAATTTGGTTACGACATCCCACTGGTGGTAACGCGGGAAGATCAGGGTTTCTTTCTTGGTTTTACGCCCTTCCCAATCTTCCTTTTCTTCAATTTGCAGATGAACAAAACGAGCGAGAATATTTAACAGATTCTCAGGGGTTAAAACGTCATTCCACAGGTAGTCGGTGGCGTAGCGGTTTACTTGTTCTGGAATAGAAAGGTCTGGAATATCATTGCCCTTGCCACCATCATGCGTACCCTTGTTAAACGGCAAAAAGTATGTATCGGGGCCTGCCAACTTGGTTGCCATATAAACTTCGTATTGGCTGACCGCAAAATGCACTAAGGCACCGCGTTTAAAGCTTAACAGCGGTTCTGGCTTTTTGGTGGCTGGGTCTTTGGGTAAACGGGTCAGCTTGTACTGCGCAATCGCGTTTTCGACTGCTTGCTTGAATTCCGATTTCAGCTCAAGCGTCGAGACGGGCAAACCATTCACAAACAATACTAAATCAATGCGCCAGCGTTTTGCGCTGTTTTTATTCAAAACAGGTTGTTCGCTCAAGGCTGTCGCCTGCTTACCTGTCGCTTCGAATTTTGCTTGCGTGGCCTGCTCTTTTGAAATATGCGGGCTATACACCAGCTCTGGCACAATCCGGCAGATGTTGTGCTGATAACGCGCCAAGGTTTCTGGGTTGAGGTTATGCTCGGGCTTAAACTGACACAACTCAAAACGGGCATTGCGAATTTTCAAACCATGACGCAACACGCCCAAAGTGCCAAAGGTACGGGATGCGCGGTCGGTGGCGTTCTCATCGGCTTTTTTAAGCTGCGTGACCAAGGCCTCAAGGAAGTGGCGATCTGAGTCGGTCGGGAAGACTTTGCAGAACTTCTCCCACTCTTTCGGCTGCGTCTGTTTCACAAACGCTAGTACATCAGTCTCGAAAAGCGCAGATTCGCGGTTGTAGCCCTCGCCCGTGCCTTGCACCCAGCCATTAACCACCATCTGGCGGATGATGTCATCCTGAAATATCCGTTCTTGTGTTGTATCCATATTCAACTCTTTTAATTCTTGTTAGCCAACTCAAGTGAAAAAGCCACTCCACTTTCTTAAAGCGAGGGAGACAATAGACTTAGGCGGTTTGTTCCAGCGCTTGCTCTTGATGTGTTGGTGCCTGCCAACTGCGAACGTCGATCTTGCCAGTGACTGCGGCAGAGATTAAGGCTGTTCGGCGTTCTTGGGAAAGCTCAACAAAGTCCATTGTCTTTTTAATAATTTGATCAAAGCGATTTAGTTTAGTGTTGATATCTACCACTATCTGCTTTTGCTCATCAATTGGGGGAATCGTAACTTTGAAATTACTGATTAGCTCACAATTGAGAGCCGCTTGGTTCCCTCCTCGAGCACATTCACGTATTTCATTGTACGCAGCTTGCAAGACTAGATGACCGTATTCGGAATCCAACCTGCTATCTGGAATTATTGCTGCTAAGTTTTGGTTAATTGTTGCCTCTATCCGAGTAATAGCAGACATTCCTCTGGTTTTACCCTGACCAATCATTCCCATAACAAGAGTGCCAACAGGAAGTAGCTCCACTGAGCATTCTTTCAGTGCTTTCTCAGAAATATAGTCTGATGCAGTAGTGATGTTATATTGATTAACGGAACCGGATGACAGCCAAGGCACTTCCTTTTTATCCCAATAAGATAGGTTTACTTTACTTGGAGTCGAACCATTTATAACTCTGCTGTAATAACCTAACCTACCAACATCCCAATGCTCTGGCACTTCTCCTAACCATTCCACACCTGAATCTTTCATGGGTGCTTGCGGGTTCAAGCCTTTGGTCACCGCATGGCTAATCACCGCTTGGCGCTTTTCTTTCAGCAACTTAATCAGTTGCTGCTGCTTTTCGATCAAAGTGTCGATTTTGGCGGTTTCGTGATCGAGGAAGTTGGCGATTTGGGTTTGTTCTTCTAGTGGAGGAAATGCTGAATCATAAGCAACCATTGCAGTATCACTGATATTTGGCTGCGCACCACCAAAAGCTGTTAACCTGATATATTCTTGATACCCAAGCGTTTTCAATACATACCAAAGAAAACGATAACTTAATTTGTCATCGTAAACTTCGAATCGTCCAACTCGTTGATTGACCAAAGCGGGATATTCGCCACTATATATACCAGCCTTACCGATGGTTGCTCCTGTCATTGCCATTAGTAATTGACCGTTTGATACAAGGTACTCTTGACTATTTTCCGCTACAACTTCAGGAACATATTTACAAGATTCCAATGAAATAGAACCATCTTGCTTAATATCTCCAATTCTGATGATTGGCTTACCGACATCGCCAAACAAGTCACTAGAAAAAGCAAAGCCACCCTTTACGTAGGTGTATCGTTTTAAAGATGTAACCATCCAGTGGATTGGGATGGAACCAACACACTCAACCCCAGAATCTTTATACTCTGGATACGCCTGATATCTTTTTGTTTTGCTCAAGGCTGTCATTACGAATGCACCTCTTGCAGTAGCTTCATAATCTCGTCACTGACGGCATCCAAATCGGCATCAATTTCTGCCAAATCACGGGGTGGCTGATACACATAGAAGTGGCGATTGAACGGGATTTCATAGCCCACCACACCAATCTCATTGTCTTGCTCATCACGCTTATCTGCGTTAATCCACGCATCGGCAACGTGCGGCTGCACTTCACGCTTGAAGTAACTTTCGATGAGGTTTGAAGTTGTTACCAATGGGTCAAGTGGCACGTTCTCGTTATCACGTAGGTCGCCATCTTGCTGGAATTCAACCACTTTGCCCTTGTAGTCAAACGCACCGTAAAGCGGTTGAGGTTCTTCTTTGAGCACTTTTTTGACAACTGGCTCAGCGTCTGGATTTTTCCATGTGACCGCATCAATAAACTGTTTCTTCTGCTTGGCGTCAAACTTGATGCCCGTGGTCTTGAATGCGCCTTTGAGGGTCAGTTCAAACTGGTTAAAGTCGTCTGATTGCTGATACTGACCACCAAGAGCCTGTCCACCGGCGTTTTCATCAACCGCCACTTGCAGGGCTTTGGCCGCATCCAGCAGGGTTTTCTGGCTGAGCCATAATTTGCTGCCCAGCACATCCTTAATTTGCTTTTCTTTTAGCTCGGTGAAGTCGGCTTTGATCATAATGCGGACTTCTTTTTCTACATCGGTGAGTGAGCCGTAGGTGTCGTCATTCCATTCGGTGCCAAACTGTTCATAAATGGCTTGCATTACCCCGTTTAATGGCTTGGGTGCAAAACGCAGTGACGCCACGGCTTGATCCGTGATTTGCGCCGATAAACGCAGTGGTCGTTCAATGGTTAAACGGCGATAACCAAACTGATGGGTCGCGAACGTCTTGCTTGCGAAGTGTTTTTGGTTATCCGTCACACCGTCTTGAGTCAAGGTGTCGATGTCTACAAAGTCACCAAACGTTTTAGTCATGGTGCGAATTTCTTTATCGGTTAAATAATGACGCTTCGAGCCTAATGACTTGCGCATTTTGGTACTTAAATTCGCGCCGTTAATCAGTTGCACTTTGCCTTGACGCTCTGGTGCTTTTTTGTTGCTCAGCACCCACACATAAGTGGCAATACCTGTGTTGTAGAACATATCGGTCGGCAGCGCGACAATCGCTTCAAGCAGGTCAGTTTCTAATACATAACGACGGATTTCGCTCTCACCACTACCCGCTCCACCAGTAAACAGCGGTGAGCCATTGAGGATAATCCCGATGCGCCCGCCATCAGACACGCTACCATCGCTGTTGTGGGTATCGCGCATTTTGCTGATCAGGTGCATCAAAAACAGCAGCGACCCATCCGAGACGCGTGGTAAGCCAGGGCCAAAGCGACCATCAAAGCCTTTGAGTTGGTGCTCATCTTTGATATCGCCTTCGATCTTTTTCCAATCCACCCCAAACGGCGGGTTCGATAACATGTAATCAAACTTGTCGGCCGGCAGTTGATCGTTCGACAAGGTATTGCCGAGCTTGATGCGACCGACATCCTGCCCTTTGATCAGCATGTCGGCTTTACAAATGGCGTAGGACTCAGGGTTTAACTCTTGACCAAAGGCGCGCATGAGCGCGTTAGGGTTCATCTCCGCCACATACTCCATCCCCGATGACAGGAAGCCACCGGTGCCAGCGGTGGGGTCGTAAATGGTACGAATAATCCCATCTTGGCTGAGCGCCTCATCATCAGCCATAAACACCAAAGATGTGGTCAAGCGCACGATGTCACGTGGGGTAAAGTGTTCCCCCGCGGTTTCGTTGGAGCTTTCTGCAAAGCGACGGATCAGCTCTTCAAACACCAAGCCCATCTCATAGTTGGAAATCTTGCTTGGGCTCAGATCGGTGGTGGCAAACGTCTTCACCACTTTGTATAGCAGGTTGGCATCGGCTAGCAGGCCGACAAATTCATCAAATTTAAAATGTTCAAAGATTTCACGCGCGTCGGTAGAGAAAGATTGAATGTACGTCTCAAGGTTCGCTTTAATATTGCTCTGGCCCATGTTGCCAAGGTTCATCGGCGAGGTATTAAAGAAAGCCAAGCCATCTGGCTGCTCAGCAGATGGAGTCGCGCGTAATAAGAATTTTTCTTGTGCTTCTTCTGGCAGATTCATCGCTTTAATGCGCTCATACTCCGCCAACACGGCATCTTTGCTGGGCTCAAGCACACACTCAAGACGGCGAAGTAAGGTAAATGGCAGAATAATACGGCCGTATTGAGATTGTTTGAAGTCACCGCGCAGCAGGTCAGCCACCGACCAGATGAAGGCAGCGGTTTGAGAAAAGTTGTTGTTGGTCATCAAGAATAGCCCAAAAGCGTTAAATACGACATTGGGGACATTATACTGGAGAAGCGACTAAAGTCCGACGGTTAAGTCATTAAAAACACTTATATGCTCAAGCTCACCAGTTTTTCAAAACTAGCATCATCCTGATTTTATGTAGCAAGTGTCACGAAAGCCAAATGTCAGGCCCCGTCTCATGATGGAAAAATTGGAGTGAGTTACCTCTATATGGCATAAGATAACTGATTGATACTAAAAGGCTCACCATTTTGTGAGCCTTTTCTCTTCTGTAACAATTTATGTTTTTTCACATAGGTTAATATTATTTACATAATCCCGCATAAGATTTTCTTTGTATCCACTTTTACGCGGACATTCAATAAAGTTATTCGCTTTAATAATCAAGAAATAATTAGCATAGTTAACACTTAGACCTAATATGGCAGACGCTATTAGTAATCTTATTAGAGTTTTATTCTTTGGTTTAATATCACCATATTTTTTGTTTTGAACAAATTCACATGAACGACAGTAAGTACCAACAGAAAGCCATGTAACCAGAATAAAACAACTAATTGGAACAATACCATCAAAGGAAAAAATGACCGCATTGCTACTTCCAAACAAAGTCTGAATAAAAGCTTCCCATATAACCCAAGCCATTAATAGAATAAATATAACTCCAAGGGTTATTATTATGATTTGCTTTGCTTTAATTTTATTTTTCATCAAAAGTTTCTATTGTTTTTTCTACGATTTTCTTTTCAAAATCTGTAACTTTGTCAACAGCCCAAACACCAAAAGATACGATAACAAGAATTGCTAATTTAGCGACTACAGTCTGAGGAGCTATGATAGCACTCGCAAGAAGTTGACCACTTGCAACTGCAAACGCATTCACCAACAGTTTCGCCTCGTCTATGCCTAGTTTTCTGAGAGTATATTCATCATTCACAATGAACTGGAGAGAATTAATTGCAGAGCCAACCAATATCTCTAGTGATCCTGATATTTTCACATATCGTACCATGCCTTTTGTGGAATCTAACGCCCCAAGTCATAATTTTTCAGGATAAGATATTCAACCCCGTCAACCTCTTTGATAAAGGCTATCGCTCCCAGACCACCTAACGCCCTCCAAGCTTAGGAACCTTGGAGCGTGGTTATTCTAACTAACTTCCGAGAATTTATATAACTGAAAATAATTACTCCCGTCTTGATCTCCCCATACAGCAAGGTTGTATCTTATTGATTTAATTGCTTACGCTAAGCAAGATGATTAACATGAATTAAGAGAAGTATTGGTCTATCTTAATAACCTGATCACATTTGATGAGCAGGAAAACCTCAGCGGTAGATATAGATTAAAATTTCTTACATTGATTAATATTTTTTGTATAGTCTCGCATAATATTTTTTTTGTATCCAATTTTTGAGGGGCATTCAATAAAGACATCTGAGTTAACAACTAGCCTGTAATTCATGGTATTAATAAACATAAAAAATATGCCACATATAAGAATCGTCTTATTGATTATTCCACTGCTTATTTGTTTATTATATATTACTCTATATAAAACATTTAGTGTTGCTAGAATAGAGAAGGCAAATGCAGCCCCCAATAATAAAGATATGATGAAATAAGGGTCAATACTTACTATTACAACATCAAAAAATAATGGTCTTAAATATAACTCATATGCAGTTATTAAACTAAAGTAAGATACAAAAATACAGATCACAAGTAAGAATAATTGTTTAATCATCAAAGTTATCCATGACTTCTTTGACTATCTTTTCACTAAAGTTAGTCACCTTATCTACTCCCCACACCAAGGCATTAGATATAACTAATATAACCCTCGAGCCCACAACAGTTGCAGCATAAAGTGGTGCAGCCTCAGCCCATACTAAAGCCAATCCTGCCGCCAATATCGTATTGGTAAGAATCTTAGCTTCATCTACACCCAACTTTCTAAGAGTATACTCATCATTAACAATGAACTGGAGTACATTAATTGCAGAACCAATAAGTATTTCTAGTGGTGCTGATATTTTCACATATCGTACCATGCCTTTTGCTGAATCTAACACCCCAAGCCCTAATTTTACCACTTGTTCATTATTGGCCTTGAACACACCGCCATGAAGTAAGGTTTGCTTCCATTTGTCATAATCTTTCAGGATAAGATACTCAACCCCGTCGACTTCTTTGATAAAGGCTATCGCTCCCAGACCGCCCAGAGCCTTCGCGGTTTCTCTGGCATTGTATAAACCGCTGACGGTATCTTTCACTGTCTTTGCTGCATCCAGACTATCAAAGAAAGCTTTCCATTCATCCGGAGCCAGAACCGCTAATTTCACAGTCTCCTGCTCATAGACAACTTTGACCTCTTTCGATAAGCCATATTCAGGCCAGTACATGGTATCCGGATTCATTTTAATTGTGCGCGTGCCGCTTTCGGCCTGAACTGCATTTGATGCACTGGCAACATTGGATGTATCTGCTGAATGCTGCGCTGCGACAGATGACGCGGATTGATTTGCCCGACTTGCTATCTTAGCCAGCGGTTTAACCGGAGCACTTGCCGCCGTTCCTCCCGGGCCATCACCGATATTGACTGTCCCACCGCCGACATTCACGACACCGCCACAACTGATAGAGCAACCGGACATCGCTGCCGGTTTGCCATCAATCATCACGGTTGATGAGCCAGAAGAAATCGTCCTTGGATGCGGGGGATGTTTGGGCTTATCGTGAGCGGTCAGCGGATCACCAACGCGAGCCGCTGGAATCCCATCAAATTTGACAGTCGGTGAGCCAGATGTAATCGGCGTTGGCGGAAACCCATCGTGATCGCTTCCCATGTCGCCGACTTTTGCGCCTTGAGCCATAACCTTTATTCTCATCTGAATAAAAACAGAGATAATAAGATGGTTATCCTCTATAAATAAACAATATTGAAACTATTTTTTAATTCATTTGAAATAAATTCAGAAAAGGGAATTTTTTATTGATGGTGTAATCGATATATTGCTGACCGCTTTCAATAAAACTCAGGGCGGTAGTTCATCACTGCCGCCCTGAGTCGTTCAAGTCCAATGTTAGCTTGATGTTAAACCGATATTGTCACCATTTCTTCTTCCTCAACGGCTTCGGTTACTGCGACCTTGTGTTTATTCGGAATGAGATTTTCCACAATATTACCGCTTTCGAATTTAATCAGCTGATCAGCAAGGTGGAAATAACGATCATCATGACTGATCACCAACACCAGTTTGTTCTGACGTTTCAGTTCAGGAATGATCCGGGTGTAGAAGATCTCACGGAAACGCGGGTCTTGATCCGCAGCCCATTCATCGTAAAGGCAAATCGGCGTATCCTCAATGTAAGACATCAGTAATGCCAAACGTTTTTTCTGTCCCTGAGACATCGCAACGGAAGAGAGTTTTCCATCTTTGGATGTGACTTTCGTGGTCAGTTCCAAATCGGTCAGATATTTTTGGATCACTTCGTCTTTTTCCGGTTCCCCTTCACCATTGAGAACGTGCTCAAATAAATGGAAATCCGAGAAAATAGTCGAGAACATCTGTTGATATTCATGGGTATCAATTGCCTCCGAGACTACTTTATCATCGAGCTGAATCGTGCCTTGATTCGGGCGATACAAGCCGACCAGCAATTTGGCAAATGTCGATTTACCACTGCCGTTCCCGCCGGTCAGGAAAATTGCCTCGCCGCGCCGAAATTCAGCATTCACGGGACCAACATGGAATGAGTATTCATCATCTTCCGATTGATACTGAAACATCAAGTCCCGGACCGTCAGTTGCTGCCATGACTCATTTTCCGCTTGCGGTTTTTTCTCTCCTTCAGTAGTACGATGAAAATCATCCAATTCTGCCAGTTCGAGGCTCTCGATATTCCGGTAAGAGCTCGAACAGTCACTGAAGCGACTCATTGAATCAATCACACCTTGCAATGGATTGACCATATACAGAATGGTTAACACAAACGTCACGATCACTTCCAGCGGCACATTGGGGAAATAAATCCGACTGCCGAAGACAATAATGCCAATCACGAAAAACACCAATGTCGAAGCCATACTGCCCATCATGGTAAAGATCACGGATACTTTAACGCTCCGCTCACGAATCGCTTTAAAGTTCGGCTCAAGGAGCTGATTGTAGGTAAAACGGCGACGATTGGCATTAATGCTCAGCTCTTTAATCCCGTCAACCAAGGTTTTGAGACCACTGAACATGTCATCTTCATACTCACGCAGCAGCATGTAATGATGGAATCCTCGTTTCAGGAAAAACTTAGCAATCACGACGATCAATGCGATCAATACGAAGACCACCGAGAACAGTTCCCAGGAGGTATATACCATATATCCGAGACACAGCATCACCGTCACGAGACTGTAGATAAAGCCCGGTAACATCAACAGCCCGTCAGATAACTTGGAAGCATCCGTTTTCATCGCGGCCATCACCCGGTGACCACCGATCTGTTCCAGCATCGCATATGACGTTGAAAGCAGCCGCTTCGCCAGTGAATCACGAAACTCATACACCACCCGGGCACTCAATTTTGCCAGCAGATAACGGGATGCAAGGCTAAATAATAATACCGTTGCCACCACACCGACAAAAATCAGAAACGCGTGCTGGCCGGGCGATTTTCCGGCACCAATCAGGCTAACCTGAGCCGTGATGATTCTCAGCATCATAATCCCCGCTAATGCACCAACCACACTCAGGACGGTTGCTGCGAAGATCTGCCATTTAAAACGACTTAAAATGGATTTAAACATCTCAATTCCTCATCTATTTGAATGTGGCCGTACTATCGAATACAACGTTCGAATACAGCAGCCACAACATCTTCAGTTAAATAGCAGTCTTACCCTGTATCGTATCAGTCAGCAGACGAACGTCAGGTTGCTTTAATAATGTCATATGATTTCCCAAACTTTGTAGCACGCTAATCTCGGGCATCAGTGTCTTCCAGCCGACAAAACGTTCCGGTGACGAACCTTGTGCCATCACCAGCGTGGTCGGTGTTTTCGGTAAAACATCCGGTGTAAACCAAATACGAATGTGTGTCGCAAAAGCGCGATAAATCGCTTCAAAGTCACTGTTCCGGGTACTTTTCGGCAGTAATCCGCTGTCAATCAAACGACTTAACGTCAATGCCAGACGCGCATGATACGAAAGCGGGGCCAGATCGGTTGGTGTTAATCCGAGGGAACAACCGCGCATTTCAAATAACTCAATCAAACGGGTCAAGGCCTGAAGATCACTGTATTCCTGATGGTATGTGCCCATCGGCACCCGGGAATCCGCAATTGTCAGAGATTTCACCGAGATACCCTGCGCCTCCATTTGGGTAACCAGCGACAAAGCAATCCAGCCACCAAATGAGTGACCGACAATGTGCAGCTCATGTGCACCCAGCTGGTCTCGTAATGCATCGAGATAGAAAGAGGCTGCGGCCTCAACACTGCTATGAGGAATACCACCGCCCCATAACCCCCGCGGTTGAATCGCCAGAACCGTCCAATCAGATGGCATGGTCTGAACAAAATCAACAAATGAGAACACATTATCCCCGGCTCCGGGAATGCACACAGCCAGCGGTTTGCCGGGTTTCCCGTTCTGCAATTTCATCACCGGGGTTTCATCCGCAACCTGATATGCAGGGTTAGGGTTGTGCCGATAAAAATCTGTGCGACGGGCAATGACTTGTGAAATCGTTGCACCGACATCTGAAATATAAGGGGCACTCATCAACTCATAATGTGTCCCGGGGACGGTGACACAGTAGATATTCTCACTTGGTAGAATATGTGACCACCCAAGCAGCGGGTCAATCGCCAGTGATTGTTGGGTTGCAATCAAATCGAGATGAACCGGTAAAGGTAATGGCTGATACGCCGCACGGAGAAAGTCTTTCTGATGGATTAACATCTGATGAAAATACGTTTCCGTCCATGCCTGAGGTAAATATCCCTCACGACATCCGATATGATAATAGTCCTGCCAATGGTCTTGCTTCGGCAGTTCCACGGGGGTTCCGCGCATCTGTCCGGCAAGATATTCGACGATATTATGGCTCAGTGCCATGATCATTTCGTCATCAGTCTGCACCGGCTGTTCGATGATGCCCGGTACCCAGCTATCTAACATGCCCACAAATTCAATCTGCTGATCCTGACCGAGTAACTGCGCTGCAACTTCATAAGCCAACACACCACCGGAAGACCAGCCAAACAGACGATATGGTCCTTGCGGCTGGGTCTGACGGATCATACTGACATAGCGCTCAGCCATCCGTTGATAGGTTTTTAATGAAGTCTGCATCCGATCCGGTGCCGATAATCCATAGACCGGGACATCGGAATCGATATTCGCGGTCAACGCCGGTCCGTATAACAACTCTCCGCTGAATTCAGGAACAATAAACAGCGGCAACTGTTTCCCGGTGGTCCGGAACGGAATGACTTGATCATGCTGCACTGCGCTGGCTGTGATTTGTGTCGCTGCATCCTGCGTCTGACCAAATGTTGCGGCCAGCTCATGCAGAACGGGCGTGGTCATTAATCTCGCCAAGTCCAGCGTCATCCCCTGTCGCTGCGCTTCACTGACCATCCGCACCGCCAGCAAGGAGTGACCGCCCAACTCAAAGAAGTTGTCGGCGCGCCCCACTTGCTCAACACCCAGCAGCGCTGACCAAATCTCTGCCAGTTGGGTCTCCGCATCGCCCACCGGCGCTTGATATTCATGCCGTACCATCGCGCTGATATCCGGCTCCGGTAATGCCTTACGGTTCACTTTGCCGTTCGGGGTCAATGGCATCGTATCAATCACTACATATACCGCCGGCACCATGTGCGCCGGTAAGCGTGCCGTCAACTCTGCCTTCAGTGTCGCGACATCCGGCACCGCATGCGTATCAACCGCAGTGTAGTAACCGACTAACTGTTTCTCCGCGCTTTGGTTTTCAGCACTTTGGTTTTCAGTACTTTGGTTTTCAGTACGGCCACCAAATGACCGGGCAACAACCACGCCATCCTGCACGCCGGCACAACTTTGCAGCGCCGAACTGATTTCACCCAGCTCGATGCGGAAGCCGCGGATTTTCACCTGGTCATCATTGCGGCCCCGATACTCAATCGTGCCGTCAGCTAACCAGCAACCGACATCGCCGGTGCGGTACATCACCGGATGAGCGCTCTCATCACTGGCATACGGGTTGGCAACAAACCGCTCCGCTGTCAGTTCATCGCGGTTGAGATATCCCCGCGCTACCTGAACACCACCAATGTATAACTCGCCTTCAACACCCACCGGAACCGGATGACCGTCACTATCCAGCACATACATCTGCGTATTGGCAACCGGACGACCGATTGAAACCCGGTCTCCCGCCAGTTGCCGCGGACAGTGCCATGCCGTTACATCGACAGCCGCTTCCGTCGGACCATACAGGTTATGTAATTCTATTTGCGGTAAGCGCGCATAGCTCTTGCGTATCGCTTCCGCCGGTAGCGCTTCACCACTACAGAACACCAAGCGCAGGCTCGGACAATCATCAGGGCGGACCACCTCAAGGAAACTCTGCAACATTGGGGGGACAAAGTGCACGATAGTTACCCCTTGGGTGGTCATTAGACTGATTAAGTAATCCGGGTCTTTGTGACCTTCCGGCTTGGCCATCAGTAATGTGGCCCCTGACCATAGCGGACAGAAGAACTCCCACACCGACACATCAAAACTGAACGGGGTTTTCTGGAGCACCACATCATCCGGACCAAAACCGTAGTCGTGTTGCATCCAGTGCAGACGATTGACCACCCCGCGGTGCTCGTTCATCACCCCTTTCGGTAAGCCGGTCGAGCCCGAGGTGTAAATGATGTATGCCAGATGACGGTTGGTCAGCGCTGCCACCACCGGATTGGTCTGTGGACTATCCACCCATGGCTGTACCGGTGACGTTAAATCCACCAACCGGGTTGTCGCGGGGATTGCGCCCAGACACTCAACTAAATGCCCGCTGGTCAACAGGGCGACCGGCGCACTGTCGGATAACATATATGTCAGTCGCTCACTCGGATAGCCCGGGTCCAGCGGGACATACGCGCCGCCCGCTTTGAGAATCGCCAGCAGAGAGACCACCAGCTCGCAGCTTCTTTCCAGACAGACCGCCACCCGGCTGTCCGGACGCACGCCTTGTTCAATCAGCCAGTGTGCCAGTTGGTTTGCTTGCGCATTGAGTTCGGCATAGCTGAGCGACTGGTCTGCAAACACCACCGCGGTTGCTTCTGGGGTGCGAGCCACCTGCGCTTCAATCAGGGTATGCAGGCATGATGTATCAGGGAATGTGGTTTGGGTCTGGTTGAACTGGTTGAGGACAAGGTCTCGTTCAGTATCTGGCAGAACGATTAACTGACTAACCGGACGCTCCGGCGCATCAGTTAAAGTTGTCATTAACGCCATCAGCGCCTGCTCAACCATTACCGCCATCCGTTCCGCGCCGATACGGTGATCAACTTTGAAATCTAAACTGAACCCCACACCTTCGAGATCATCGACCGACAGCCCGACTGGATAGTTGGTCCGCTCTTCATTGGCGAGCATCTCAATCCCCTGCCAAGCCGAAACCGACTGTTCCGCGTCGATATCCGTTTGGGCACTGCCGCCTTGATAACGGTAATTTAAAAGTGACGTGAATAATGGTGCCGGGGCACTGACGCCACTACATTGCTGCACTTGTGAGAGCGGTGCATGCTCATAGTTGAGTAATTCGGCCAGTCGCTGATGGGTCATCTGCACCGCTTCCCCGGTCTTCATCTGCCCAAGAGACAAACGCAGCGGTAAGGTATTGAGAAACATCCCTAACGCGCGATCCGCCCCGTCACCGCCGGCCATCCGGCCGAACAATACGGTGCCGAAAACCACATCATCTCGCCCAGTCGTGGCCCGAACCACTAATCCCCAAGCCAGATGGAACAGGCTCGCGGCACTGACGCCATATCGCCGAGCGTGAGAACGGATCTGCTGTGCCAGCCGGTCATGAACCGGATGGCGTAACGATTCGATCTCATAGCCATGACTCTGTGTTTCTAACCAATCAAACGGTGCCGAAGGTTGCTCGATGTCAGCCAACTGCTCACGGAAATAATCGCTATATGTTTGCTGACTCAGTTCGGTTCGCGCCTGAGCGACAAAATTCCGGAATGAGATGGGCCGCGGTAGCGTATGTTCCTGTCCCAGCAAATGTGCCTGAACTTCCTCGATCACTAATTCCAGCGTGGTGTGATCCATACATAAATGGTGCTGAAGTAAACACATCACCCAGCGTTGCTGCGCTGGATCCGCAATATAATGAATAGCGAACATTGGCGCCTGAGAGACATCCATCTGCACACGAGAAGGCGCAAAGTATGCCTGTAATTGCTTAACAATATCGAGCGACGACTCAGCGTTTTTGTCCAGTCCGTCATGCGAAGATGAAACCGCTGATAATTGCTCAGCCTGTATCTCATGAATCGCAAGCGGTGCTTGACGCCACACCACCTGATGCGCTTCCCGTAGTCCGTCCCAGACGATACCGGTCCGTAAAATATCATGACGCTGAATCACAGCCTGTAATGCATTGAGAAAATCCGTCATCCGTGATTGCTGATCAAAGGTGAGGATCACTGGCGTAATGTATGGGTCACTCTCCTTTTGTAGGATATGGTGATACAAAATGCCTTCCTGTAACGGTGCCAGCGGATAAATATCCTGAATATTGGCAGCGCCACCCGACACACTGGCGGTAATCACATCAATCTCTGCGGCTGTCAGCTCGGTGAGCGTCAACATCTCAGGAAGAATCCGCGTACACGCCTCAGGAATCTGATTGCTCGGGACACTGACCGCCTGTGGGGCAGTGTTTTCTGTCAGCACATTTGCCAGCGCAGCCAGTGTCGGATAATTGAACAACGCTTTGACACTCAGATGATATCCGCGCTGACGTAGCTGTTCGATCAACTGAACCGACAGAAGTGAGTGCCCGCCCAGTTCGAAGAAGTGATCTTGGCGACCGATCTGTTCAAGACCGAGTAAATCACACCAGATGGTGGCGAGTAACTGTTCAACGTCTGTTTGTGGCGCTTCATAGATTCGGTGAGCAAATGCGTTTTCATCGGCCGGAGGCAAGGCTTTATGATCAACTTTACCATTCGGTGTCAGCGGTAATTTTTCCAGTAACATATAAGCCGATGGAATCATGTAATCCGGCAAGGTCTGATGCAAACGAGATTTGAGCGCAGCCAAATCAACAGTCATACCAACGGTCTGCGTGTAATAGCCGACCAAACGTTGATTACCGCGCTGATCTTTTTGCGCCGTGACCACGGCATCCTGAATCCCCTCGCAGCGACGCAGTGCGGTTTCAATTTCCCCCAACTCAATACGATAGCCGCGGATTTTGACCTGATTATCACAGCGTCCCTGATAGTGGATCAGGCCATCTTGCTTCCAGCATCCCAAATCACCAGTACGATACATCCGCGCATCCGCTTGGGATGAAAATGGATCGGGCAAGAAGCGCTCTTCCGTTAATTCAGGACGATTGAGATAACCACGGGCAACCCCGATGCCACCGATGTAGATTTCACCGGTTACGCCTTGGGGCACCAGCTCACCACAGGCATCTAGAATATAAATCGTGCTGTTGGGTCTTGGCAAACCAATCGGTGGCTCACCATCGAATCCCTGATGTAACGCGCATGTTGTCCCCCAAATGGTGGTTTCTGTCGGCCCATAACCGTTATACACCATGCGATCTTCGAGCAGCCAAGGTTCAATCACTGTTCGGGTGACGGCTTCTCCTGCCGTCAACAGCATTTTCAAATCCGGTAATGGCACATCGGTCCGCATACTCGCCAGCGCTGCGGGCGGTAAAGGCGCATGCGTAATGCGGCGAGATTTCAGAATTGTCAGTAACTCTTCTCCGAGCGGCTGACCCGACCCGGCAAAATGTAACTCGGCACCAGAACAGATGCCCAATACGATCTCAAACAAACTCGCATCAAAGCTGATCGAACTGAACTGTAAGACCCGACTCCCCCGGCCGACAGCGAGCATATTTCGCTGCGCATATGACACGTTACAGACCCCTTGGTGGGCAATCATCACCCCCTTCGGTTTGCCCGTCGAGCCAGAGGTATAGATGATATAGGCCAGATGTTGCGCCGTCAGGCCAAGCGCTGCGACACTCAAATTGGTCGTCGCATAGTCAGCCCACATATGGCGATGGGCATCGATATCCACGACCGTGCAGTCCGGCGTGATTTCACCGAGACGCGGCAGAACGTCTTCATGCGTGATCAACACCTGTGGCGCACTGTCGGTCAGCATATAAATCAGACGCCCGTCAGGATAATTGGGATCCATCGGCACATACACGCCACCCGCTTTCATTGTCGCTAACATCGCAGTCAACAAATCGGCCCGACGGGGAAGAGAAATCGCGACACGACTGTCAGGACCAACGCCATGTTCAACCAACCAGTGCGCCAACTGATTCGCCCGCAAATTAAGCTCACCATAGGTCAACGATTCACAATCAGTAACCAGCGCGGTTGCGTCCGGTGCCTCATCAACAAACGACTCAAACAGTTGATGAATACAGGCATCATCAGGATAATCCATTGCGGTCTGATTCAACGTTTTGATGAGATAGTCGCGCTCAGATTGCGGCAAAATCGGCAACGTACGGACATCCGCATCACGCTCAGCAACCATGCCTTGCAACAAACATTTCCAGTAACCGAAATAACGTTTGATCGTGGCAGGATCAAACAGCGCAGTCGCATAGTTCAGTACGCCGGATAAATGGTCATCACGTTCGGTCATGATCAGCGCCAAGTCTACTTTGGCTGAGTGATCGGGGACATCGACATGAGACAACCGCATCTCGTCCAATGCCGCTTCAACGCGAGGCTGATTCTGCAAGGTAAACAAGACCTGAAAGACCGGAGAATAAGACAGACTGCGTTGCGGTGCGACGGCCTCTACCACTTGTTCAAACGGAATATCCTGATTGGATTGCGCTGCCAGTGACGTCGCTTTGACCTGAGCCAGTAATGCCTCGGCATTCAACGGTTGCGATAAATCAACCCGCAACGCCTGGGTATTGACGAACATCCCAATCAGATGACCGACTTCTTTGCGGGTTCGTCCGGCGACCGGTGTGCCGATCACCACATCATCCTGTCCTGCCAGACGTCCCATCAGTGCCGCCCAACTGGCGAACAATGTCATATACAAGGTACATCCATAGCGTTGACTTAACGCTCTCAGTCCTGCGGTCAGTTCGGCATCCAACGTCACAGTGACATTATCACCGAGATAGTCCCGCTGTTCAGGACGAGGGCGATCGGTCGGTAATGACAGCAGTTCAGGCGCACCTTGCAGATGCGAGACCCAGTACTGTTGCTGTTGCTCAAGCACTTCACCTTGGATATGGTCTTGTTGCCACTGTGCGTAATCACCAAACTGGATTGTCGGTCTCGGCAGTGGATCAACGCCATTCTGTGCATACGCATGGTATAACACACTTAACTCTTCAGTCAGGATTCCCATCGACCAACCATCAGCAACAATGTGGTGCATCATGATATACAGAGTGTGATCGGTATCGGTTTGACGAATCAGACGCCCTTGCACCAACGGCCCTTGGGTGAGATCAAACTGGGGCTCTTCATAAGCGGATTCAACCTCACCCGCAACCGGGTGGCAAATCTCCAGCGGTAAACCGCTATCCGGTGCACCGATGATTTGCATCGGCTGCCCTTCACGAACCTCAATATGAGTTCGCAACGCTGCATGGCGAACCACCAACTGATCCAAAGCCTGCGTTAAAGCCGTCATATTTAACGGCCCTTCAATGCGCAGCCCTGAGGCAATCACATAAGCCGCCGTTGTCGCAGAATCCATTTGTGACATCACCCATAACCGCTGCTGGGCCAGCGACAATGGAAATTCTCGTTGGCTTTCATCAGCGGCCACGATGATATCTTGCCCGGGAAGCTGGGGCTGTGATGCCCCGTCTTGTTCAAGTTGTTCCAGAATTGCCATCATTTCTTCGGGTGACAATTCATCAATAGAAAAACGTGTATCAGTCATGGTTATTTCTTTCCTTTGGCTAAACGCTGCGCCATATTTTCAATATCCTGTGATGCAAAAGCAGAAAGTTTGATGTAAGCCAGCTTCATCGCTAACGCAGATAGCACTGAGTGCTCAAAAAGTTCCGTAATCGTCACTTCAATATGGAGGCGGTGCTGTATTTCTGAAATCAGCCGGACCGCCAATAATGAGTGTCCCCCTAATTCAAAGAAGTCATCCTGACGTCCCACTCGTTCAACATTGAGTAACTGGCGCCAAATGTCAGCCAGCGTCGTCTCCATCGCATTTTTCGGTGCTTCGTATTGCCGTACGACAAACGCCGCTTCATCCGGCTCCGGCAGGGCTTTGCGGTCGACCTTACCGTTCGCCGTCAGCGGCATCTCGGCCAGTGCAACATAAGCCGCCGGCACCATGTAACTCGGTAAACATGCCGCTAAGCGTGATTTCAGCTCACTCGCTGTCAGTCCTTCATCACCTTGGGTGAAGTAAGCCACCAACCGTTTGGACGCAGAATCACCCGTGGCTATCACCACCGCCGAAGCCACGCCACTCGACACTAACGCCGACTCTATCTCGCCCAGCTCGATACGGAAGCCTCGCACCTTGACCTGAAAGTCATTGCGGCCGACGAACTCAATCGTTCCGTCTGCGCGTAAATAACCCAAGTCTCCCGTCCGGTACATCCGCGCATTCGCTGTCGATGCATATGGGTCCGGGACAAACCGCTCTGCGGTCAGCGCATCTTGATTGAGATATCCCAATGCGACCCCGTCACCACCGATATACAGCTCACCCACCACACCTTGCGGCACCGGCTGACCGTGACTGTTAAGTAAATACACTTGGGTATGACCTATCGGACGGCCCAGCGGAATACTCACTGCACCCTCATCAACCGCCTTGATTTCATGGGTTAACGCGAATGTCGTGGTTTCTGTCGGGCCATAACCATTGAGAAGATGCGCTGGCGCACTCTCTGACAGCACCCGACGAATCACCGCCGGGTCAAGCGCATCACCGCCGACCAACAAATAACGCAGGTTGGGTAATACGGGTTTCAGGCCTTGTGCATACTGATTGAACAACCCGACCGTCAGCCACAGAATACTGACCTGATGCTGAGTTAACGCTTGGCCGAAGGCCTGGACGTTCAATAAGGTCTCTTGCTCAATCACCACCACCGCGGCACCATTGAGTAACGGGGCCCATACTTCTAACGTGGTCGCATCAAATGCCGGGTTGGCTGCCAGCGCCACCCGGTCTGATGATTGCACCGCCATATAGCCGTTGTTCAGTACCAGCCTTGCGATTGCCCGATGTGGTACCACCACACCTTTAGGCTGACCGGTTGAGCCCGAGGTGTACATCACATAGGCCGGTGAGTCACCTTGCACCGCAACCGACACCACTTCTTTGCGATGTTCGTTCAGCAGTGATTCACTCAGCGTCAAAACTTTGAGTGACAAGCTATCTGATGTCGTTTCCGACTCAGTCAGCAACACACTGGCACCACAATCATCCAGAACATAACGCTGACGTTCGTCAGGGGCTGCCGGGTCGAGCGGCACATACACACCACCACATTTTAAAATCGCCAGCTCTGCCACCACCAACGCGGCTGAACGCGGCAATCGCACTGCAACCCGCTGACCGGGTGTCACACCCAGTGTTTGTAACCGGTGCGCCAGTGCATTGGCGCTTCCCTCTAACACGCCATAACGCCATTCACCTGCTTCGGTGATGACTGCGATGGCATCCGGTGAAGTGCTCGCCTGTTGGCTGAACAGCGTATGAACCCCACAATCGGACGGATATCCATAGTCGGTTTGATTGAAGTGTTGCAGCACATGCTGCTGCTCACTGTCCGTCAGCATCGGCAGTGCGTCCACCGGTAACTCAGGCTGACGGACCATGCCTTCTAACAAGGTGATCCAGTAGCTGAGATAACGCTGCACGGTTTCCGGCTCAAACAACGCGCTCGCATAGGTCAGATAACCATGGAGACCACCGTCGTGTTCATGAATTTCAAGACTCAGGTCAAACTGGGCCGTTGAGAGTTCACTGTCTAATGCTTCCAGTGTTAAATCAGGGAGTTGTATCTGCTCCGTCGGCGTATTTTGCAACGCGAACATCACTTGAAAAATCGGTGCATGAGACAAACTGCGCACCGGTGCAACGGTTTCAACCACTTGTTCGAACGGCATATCCTGATTCGCTTGCGCTGCCAGTGCAGTCTCTTTGACTTGCGCGAGCAACTCTTGAGTGTTGAGCCCTTCGGTCAACTGAACCCG
This sequence comes from Vibrio spartinae, assembly GCF_024347135.1. Lineage (NCBI taxonomy): Bacteria > Pseudomonadati > Pseudomonadota > Gammaproteobacteria > Vibrionales > Vibrionaceae > Vibrio > Vibrio spartinae. Next base: position 3,532,844 of record NZ_AP024907.1, read on the forward strand.
CATCGCCATACTGTTGACAAACATCCCGATCAAGCCTTCCACATCACTCTGGGTTCGTCCGGCAATCGGAGAACCAATCACGATATCGTTCTGACCGGAGAGACGCCCCATCGCCACGGACCATCCGGCCAGTAACGTCATGTAGAGCGTACAACCACTGCGTTGACTCAATTGCCGCAGTTGCTCGGTCAGTTCGCGACTGACTGAGATCGGCAAACTTGCACCGCTGTAGTCTTGATGCGCCGGGCGAGGACGATCCGTCGGCAATGTCAGACAATCCGGAATATCACGTAACTGCTCATGCCAATACTGTTGCTGGCGTTGCAACACCTCGCCCTGTATATGCGTCTGCTGCCATGCAGCGTAGTCACCATACTGGATCGTCAGTGGCGACAGCGGATCAGCCTGACCATTGCAGTGAGCGGTATAGAGTGCAGCCAGCTCGCGATTAAAGATCCCCATCGACCAGCCATCGGTAATCATATGGTGCATGACAATCCGTAACCAATGCTCACGTTCTGATACGCGAATTAATTGCCCCTGAATCAATGGGCCCTGAGAGAGATCAAAGGTTGGCGACAGTGGCGCAAGTTCATCCATCACGCCTTCCCCGTCAAGGTAGGTTAACGGAAACCCGACACTCGGAGCTTTCACTACTTGTATCGGCTCATCTGCAACCCGAGCAAAATGAGTCCGCAATGCAGCATGTCGGGCAACGATCTGATCCAGTGCCCGTTGTAATGCATCGACATCTAACTTGCCTTGCAGCCGCACACTTCTCGGCACGGTATAAGCCGCTGTGGCTTGTGCATCCATCTGAGATAAGAACCACAACCGTTTTTGTGCCAGTGACAATGGAATTGCTTGCCCTTCCGGCAATGGGGTAATCGCAGGTAAAGTTGAACCTTGTGCATCCTCAAGCAGCGCAGCAACTTCATGTAATGTCGACTGAGAGAAGAGTGTCGTTAGTGATAATTCTCGGCCCAGTTGCTCACGTACCCGTGACACCATCCGCACCGCCAGTAAGGAGTGTCCGCCCAACTCAAAGAAGTTGTCGGCACGACCCACTTGGTCAACACCCAGCAGCGCTGACCAAATCTCTGCCAGTTGTTGCTCCGCATCACCCACCGGCGCTTGATATTCATGCCGTACCACTGCACTGATATCCGGCTCCGGTAATGCCTTACGGTTCACTTTACCGTTCGGGGTCAATGGCATCGTATCAATCACCACATACACCGCCGGTACCATGTGCGCCGGTAAGCGTGCCGTCAACTCTGCCTTCAGTGTCGCGACATCCGGCACCGCATGCGTATCAATCGCGGTGTAGTAACCGACTAACTGTTTATCAGCGCTGCCACCGAATGCTCGCGCAACCACCACACCATCCTGTACACCGGTACAACCTTGTAGCGCTGAGCTGATTTCACCCAGCTCGATGCGGAAGCCGCGGATTTTCACCTGGTCATCATTGCGGCCCCGATACTCAATCGTGCCGTCAGCTAACCAGCAACCGACATCACCGGTGCGGTACATCACCGGATGAGTGCTTTCATCACTGGCATACGGGTTGGCAACAAACCGCTCCGCCGTCAGTTCATCGCGGTTAAGATACCCCCGCGCCACCTGAACACCACCAATGTATAACTCGCCTTCAACACCCACCGGAACCGGATGACCGTCACTATCCAGCACATACATCTGCGTATTGGCAACCGGACGACCGATTGAAACCCGGTCTCCCTCAAGCTGGCGTGGACAGTGCCATGCCGTTACATCGACAGCCGCTTCCGTCGGGCCATACAGGTTATGTAATTCTATTTGCGGTAAGCGCGCATAGCTCTTGCGTATCGCTTCCGCCGGTAGCGCTTCACCACTACAGAACACCAAGCGCAGGCTCGGACAATCATCAGGGCGGACCACCTCAAGGAAACTCTGCAACATTGGGGGGACAAAGTGCACGATAGTTACCCCTTGGGTGGTCATTAGACTGATTAAGTAATCCGGGTCTTTGTGACCTTCCGGCTTAGCCATCAGTAACGTGGCCCCTGACCATAGCGGACAGAAGAACTCCCACACCGACACATCAAAACTGAACGGGGTTTTCTGGAGCACCACATCATCCGGACCAAAACCGTAGTCGTGTTGCATCCAGTGCAGACGATTGACCACCCCGCGGTGCTCGTTCATCACCCCTTTCGGTAAGCCGGTCGAGCCCGAGGTGTAAATGATGTATGCCAGATGACGGTTGGTCAGCGCTGCCACCACCGGATTGGTCTGTGGACTATCCACCCATGGCTGTACCGGTGACGCTAAATCCACCAACCGGGTTGTCGCGGGGATTTCGCCCAGACACTCAACTAAATGCCCGCTGGTCAACAGGGCGACCGGCGCACTGTCAGATAACATATATGTCAGTCGCTCACTCGGATAGCCCGGGTCCAGCGGGACATACGCACCGCCCGCTTTGAGAATCGCCAGCAAAGACACCACCAGCTCGCAGCTTCTTTCCAGACAGACCGCCACCCGGCTATCCGGACGCACGCCTTGTTCAATCAGCCAGTGTGCCAGTTGGTTTGCTTGCGCATTGAGTTCGGCATAGCTGAGTGACTGGTCTGCAAACACCACCGCGGTTGCTTCTGGGGTGCGGGCAACCTGCGCTTCAATCAGGGTATGCAGGCATGATGTATCAGGGAATGTGGTTTGGGTCTGGTTGAACTGGTTGAGGACAAGGTCGCGTTCAGTATCCGGGAGGATATGCAGTGAGCCAACCGCTTGCGTGGGGGCCGACACCATCTGCTGTAGCAGAGCTTGCCAGTATCCGAGATAGCGTTGAACCGTGACGGTATCAAACAGAGCAGTGGCATAGTTCAGTGTCCCGGTGAGCTGACCATCCGTTTCAAAAAGATCCAGCGTCAAATCAAACTGCGCGGTCCGACGCTCGGTTTCCAATAAAGAAAGTGTGACACCAGACAGTGCCTGCGCTGCTTGAGGTGTATTTTGCAAACTCAGCATCACTTGGAACAATGGCGGATGAGACATATTTCTCGTTGGCGCGACCGACTCGACCACCTGCTCAAACGGAATGTCCTGATGCATTTGTGCCGCCAGCGTGGTCGCTTTGACCTGTTTCAGCAGATCAATCGTGTTCAGATGATCAGACAGATCAACTCGGATCGCTTGCGTATTGACGAACATGCCGATCAAAGGTTCAACCTCAGCACTGGTACGCCCAGCAACCGGAGAGCCGATCACCACATCATCCTGACTGGCAAGACGTCCCATCAAGGCTGACCAACTGGCTAATAAGGTCATGTAAAGGGTACACCCCTGACGACGGCTTAAATCTCTCAGCCCGTCAGTGATGGTCTGATCAAGCTGTACAGGAATGACAGCACCGTCATAGGACTGATAAGCCGGTCTGATACGATCAGTCGGCAAGGTCAGACATTCAGGAATGCCTTGCAACTGTTGCGTCCAATAAGCTTGTTGCTGTTGCAGAATTTCCCCTTGCAGGTAGCGCTGTTGCCATGCGGCAAAATCGCCATACTGAATGGTTAGCGGCGGCAGCGGATCCGCATCACCTTGGGTAAACGCGTTATACAATTCTCCCAACTCACGGATGAACACGTTGACCGACCAGCCATCGGAGATGATGTGATGCATCGCAATTCTCAGCCAATGCTCCTCATCACTGACACGAATCAACTGCCCTTGAAGTAAACGCCCGCTCTCGAGACTGAATTGTGGTTGGAACGGGACGTCCGTTTGCGTTGCCATCATCAGAGGAAAGCCAACCGTTTCAGATGCGACGACCTGAGTTGCCAGCCCGTCACATTCCGTGAAATGTGTGCGTAGAATTTCATGCCGGGCGACAATACGATCCAGCGCCTGTTGAAGAGCTTCAACGTTCAATCGTCCGCGCAGTCTGGTTCCGCCGGCAATGATATAAGCCGATGATGCCGCAGGATTCATCTGTGACAAGAACCATAACCGTTGTTGTGCCAACGATAATGGAGGTGTTTGCTGATCGGAGAGTGGCATAATCGCTGGGAGGCGCTGCTGTGACGCAAGGTGACTGTCTTGCAACGTGGCAGCCAGCTCAGACAGTACCGGATGAGCAAATAGCGTGGTCAGCGAGAGCTCAAGCCCAAGTGCAACTCGGATCCGGGACACGAGCTGAATAGCGATTAATGAGTGCCCGCCCAGTTCAAAGAAGTCATCATGACGCCCGACTTGCGTCACACCCAACAGACCCGACCAAATCTCAGCCAGTTGGACTTCCACATCGCCCTGTGGCGGCTCATAAGCCCGTTGCGGTAAGTCACTTGCATCAACTGCCGGTAAAGCCTTCCGGTCAACCTTGCCATTCGGCGTTAACGGAAAAGCATCCAACGCAATATAAATCCCCGGCACCATGTAATCCGGCAGACGACACCGTAACTCGGCCTTTAACCCGTCCACCAGAGACTCACCGGACTGCGCTGCATCTGCCGCCACATAATAACCCACCAACCGTGGCTCTCCGTCCGCCATCTCAGGCGCGGCAACCACTGCATCTGCAATTCCGGTATATCCCTGCATCAGGGACTCAATTTCACCCAGCTCGATTCGGAATCCCCGGATTTTGACCTGAAAATCACACCGACCTAAACAGCTAATCCGACCGTCACTGTCCCACCGGCCCAAGTCACCGGTTTGATACATCAACGCACCGGATTCAGCGGTAAACGGGTCCGGGATAAACCGCTCTGCGGTCAAATCATCGCGGTTGAGATACCCGCTCGTCACCCCGGCACCGGCAATGTAAATCTCACCACTCACACCGACCGGCACCGGCTGGTGCGCATCATCCAGAATATAAATCCGGGTATTGTCTATCGGTTTGCCAATCAGTACGCCCTCATCACGCAGACTCAGAGGATGCGTCGCTGACCAGACTGTCGTCTCGGTCGGACCATACATATTCCACAAACGACCGACGCGACCAAGAATCTCATCCGCCAACACTTTCGAGAAGGATTCCCCCCCTATCAGTCCGCTTAACCGGGGCGAGCCTTGCCAACCTGCTGCCAGCAAAAGTTTCCATGTCGCCGGGGTCGCCTGAAACAGGGTAATGGCTTGGTTATCAAGGTAAGCCGCCAGCGCTTCACCATCGCGTGATAATGCTTTATCGGCTAAGTGCAGCGCAGCACCACTGACCAGCGGCAGATAGATTTCAAGCACATGAATATCGAAGGAAATGGTCGTCACCGCCAGTAAGCGGTCATCGCCATTCACCTGATGTTGATGCTGCTGACTGGTCAGAAAGTTGACTACCGCGCGGTGCGGTACCATCACGCCTTTGGGTTGTCCGGTCGAGCCGGAGGTATAAATCACATAAGCCAGATGCTCGCTGCTCAGGGTTGCAACCTCGGGGTTCACCACCAGCTCATCCGTCAGCGATTCATGATTGAGGTCAAGCACCTGCAACTGAGCAGCCTGCTCTCCAAATGTCTGCGCCACATCAACCGTGCCGTCGGTGATCAGAACCACCGGACGACTGTCAGCCACCATATATTGCAGTCGCTCGGACGGGAATAACGGGTCTAGCGGAACGTATGCACCGCCCGCTTTGAGAGTTGCCAGCAAGGTCGTGACCATGGCACAGCTGCGCTCAACCATGACAGCGACATAACTGCCCGGTGTCACACCGAGTGCAATCAGGCGATGGGCTAACTGATTGGCCTGTGTATTCAGCGCAGCATAACTCAGAGAATCATCCCCCGAGACCACGGCGGTGGCATCAGGCGTCTGCGCGGCTTGTGCGGCAAATAACTGGTGCAGACACGCTTGCTCAGAATATGGCATTGCGGTCTGGTTAAAGCGGCTCAGCACATTGTCTCGTTCATCAACAGGCAAAAGATCCAATGTGTCAATTGAGGTATCGGCCGGTGTCATCAGCGTGCTCACAACCCCATTCAGTGCCGTCACGATCATGGCACCAATTCGCTCGCCACCGATACTCCGGCTGACATGGATATCTAACGAAAACCCACCATTGACAATGTCATTCACCGCCACGGTCAATGGGTAGTTGGTATTTTCAGCGGCAAAGACCACGGTTCCCAGCGCATCACTCTCCTCAGTGTGCTGAGCACTGCCGCCTTGATAGCGGTAGTTGAGGAGCGAACTGAATAATGGCGTCTGATTGCTCAAACCGCTACATTGTTGCGCCAAAGCCAATGACGTATGTTCATGTTCCAGCAACTCACCCAATCGTTGTTGGGTCTGAGCCAGTGCTGACGCTACCGATGCCCCGGCAAAAGAGATCCGTAATGGTAGCGTATTAAGGAACATTCCCAGCACGCGATCAGCCCCTTCACCGCCAGCCATCCGACCGAACAGTACCGTACCGAAGACGACATCGTCCTGCCCCGTAGCCATACGAACCACCAGTCCCCAGGCAAGATGGAATAAAGCGGCAGGGCTCAGACCTTTCTGACGAGCCAGTACTCGCACCTGCTCCGCCAGATGCGGCTCAATCGCGACATGTACGCCTTCCGTCAGTTCACTCTGTGTCTGTAATCCAAATGGCACACACGGCTCATCAAGGTCGCCCAACAATGCCTGGAAATATCGTAACTGTTCATCGCGGCCGGATTGATTCAGGGTAGTTTGCGCGACAAAGTTACGGAACGGTAGCGGCTTGGGCAGCGTAGCCTCCTGCCCCGTCATGTAAGACTGTACCTCTTCAACCAGTAATTCCAGCGTGGTGTGATCATTACACAGATGATGGAATAAAAAGCATAACAGCCAGCGATCTTGCGCCGGATCTGCGACTTTGTAGATTTCAATCATGGGGGCATGCTGGGTATCCATCCGCGTCCGGGTCGGGTCAAAATGACGACTCAGCGCATCAGCCACATCACCCGTCTGTTCAACGTGTTCAAGCTGAGAAGCCTGAAGTGTTTTCAACACGACAGGCGCTTCGCGCCATACCACTTGGACAGGAGTATTCAATCCATCCCAAACCACGGCAGTCCGTAAAATATCATGCCGCTGCACCACATGCTGAAGTGCGCTTATAAACGTCTCGATTTCTGCTTCACGCCTGAAACTCTGAATAAATCGGGTAATGTACGGGTCGCCTTGTTCGGCCAGTAGATGGTGGAATAAGATCCCCTCTTGGAGTGGCGCCAGCGGATAAATATCTTGAATATTCGCCGCACCGCCAACAACGGTCTGACTGATCCGTTCGATTTCTGGCTGGGTCAGCGTCACCAATGGTAACATCTCCGGTGTAATATGCTGACAATCCACCGGAATCAAATTCGGCGGAATCTCGTTCGGCGGGTTCGTAGTATGAGCCACCAGTGTTTCAGCCAGAGCCGCCAAAGTCGGCCGGGCAAACAGATCCCGGATCACCATCTGATAGCCCTGCTGACGTAACCGTTCGATCATTTGCACAGCCAGTAATGACTGACCACCGAGTTCAAAGAAGTTATCATCCCGGCCCACTTGTTCAACACCGAGTAACGCGGACCAGATATCAGCTAAAATCGATTCAACGACACCTTCTGGTGCGGTGAACTCCTGACGGACAAAAGCGCTTTCATCGGGTTCCGGCAGTGCCTTGCGGTCAACTTTACCGTTGGCATTCAACGGCATGCGATCCAGTGCAACATAGGCTTTCGGCACCATGTAATCAGGCAAACGCTCAGCTAATCTCGATTTCAGTTCGGCTGCCGTTACGTGCTGATCTTGGGTGGTAAAATAAGCCACTAAACGTTTCGCCCCGGCATCTTCACCCTGGGCAAGTACGACCGCACTATCGGCACCACTTGCAAGCAATGCCACTTCGATTTCACCCAATTCGATGCGAAATCCACGAATCTTGACCTGAAAGTCATTCCGGCCAACAAACTCGATTGTTCCGTCTGCGCGTAAATAACCAAGGTCTCCCGTCCGGTACATCCGCGCATTCGCTGCCGATGCATACGGGTCCGGGACAAACCGCTCTGCGGTCAACTCATTTTGATTGAGATACCCCAACGCGACCCCGTCACCACTAATATGCAGCTCACCGACCACGCCTTGTGGCACTGGCTGCCCCTGACTGTTCAACAGATACACTTGGGTATTGCCTATCGGACGACCCAGCGGAATACTCACTGCTTCCTCACCGACTGAGGTGACTTCATGGGTTAAAGCAAATGTGGTGGTTTCTGTCGGGCCATAGCAGTTCAGCACATGTTGTGGCGCACTCTCAGACAGCACCTGCCGGATGACTGCCGGGTCAAGCGCATCACCGCCGACCAACAGATAACGCTGGTTGGGTAATACGGATTTCAAGCCTTGCGCATACTGATTGAACAAGCCGACCGTCAGCCACAGAATACTGACCTGATGCTGAACCAGCGCTTGGGCGAAGGCTTGGACGCTCAGTAATGTGTCTTGCTCAATTACGACCACCGCAGCACCATTGAGTAACGGGGCCCACACTTCAAAGGTGGTTGCATCAAATGCCGGATTGGCCGCAAACGAAAAACGATCAGAGGGCTGAACCGTCAAATAGCCATTGTTGATCGCCAATCGCGCAATACCTCGGTGAGGGACAACAACCCCTTTCGGCTGACCGGTCGAACCTGAGGTATACATCACATAGGCAGGGCTGTCACCGCTGACTGACACAGAAACGGCCTCATCACGAGTCTCATTGACCAGCGAACGATCCATTTCTAAGACATGCAGTGACGGGTAGTCTACTGCAGTACCGGGTTCTGCAATCAGAACGGTCGCACCGCTATTGTCCAGGACATAGTCCAGTCGGTCGGTCGGGGCCGCCGGATCGAGCGGTACATATACCCCGCCGACTTTAGCAATCGCCAGTTCCGCCTGAATCAATGCCGCAGAGCGAGGCAGCATGATCGCGACGCGTTGCCCCGGTTGAACACCAAGAGTTTGCAGTCGATAGGCCAGCGCATTGGCGCGTGTCTCCAGCGCTGCGTATGTCAGAACGCCATCATCCGTCACCACGGCTGTCGCATCAGGAGATGCACTGACCCGTTGCGTAAACAGCGTATGAATTCCTGCATCCGCGGGATAATCGTAGCGGGTCTGGTTGTATTGGTGGATGACGGTTTGAAATTCATCCTCATCAAGAATCGGCAATGCGGTCACTGGTAATGCAGGCTGTTCAACCATGCCTTGCAGTAAACGGATCCAATAGCCGAGATAGCGCTCAACCGTCGTTTTTTCAAACAAGGCAGTCGCATAATTCAGATAACCAGATAGGGTGTCACCCGATTCGCTGAGTAATAGGCTCAAATCAAATTTAGCCGTTTTAAACGGTTCTTCTTCCGGAGATAAAGAGATACCGGGAAGACTCAAGGTTGAGTCCGGCAGATTTTGGAGAGCAAAGATGACCTGAAATAACGGTGTATACGCTGGGTTACGGTTCGTCAGCACCGCCTCAACCACCTGTTCAAACGGAATATCCTGATTGGACTGGGCTGCCAGTGCCGTTGCTTTCACTTGTGCCAGTAACTCGGATGTGTTGGGTTGTTGACTTAAATCAACCCGCAACGCCTGCGTATTGACAAACATCCCGATCAAACCTTCCAACTCAGCACGATTTCGTCCGGCGACCGGTGCACCGATCACCACATCATCCTGACTGGCCAGACGACTCACCAATGTCGCCCAACTGGCAAACAGGGTCATAAACAGCGTGGTATCATGGCGCTGCCCTAATGCTTTCAACGCAGCCGTTAACGTGCGGTCCAAAGTAAAATTCACACTGTCACCGGCATGGTCTTGCACCGACGGACGAGGGAAGTCGGTTTTAAGCGCCAGATGCTCCGGTGCATCTTTCAGTTGCCCGACCCAGTAGTCTCGTTGACGGGGAATCACAGACTCAGCGAAAGATTGCTGCCAGTGGGCATAATCGGCAAACTGAATCGGTAAGTCTGGCAGTGGGTTATTTTGCCCCTGACACAGTGCGGCATACAAGGTACCGACTTCGCGGATAAATACACTCATCGACCAACCATCGGCAATGGCATGGTGCAGCGCGACGCGCAGCACGAATTCATGGTGTTGAACATGTACCAGTTCGGCTCTGACCAGTGGCCCTGCCGATAGATCGAAATGGGGCAGATAGGGTTCAGAGAGATCCAGCTGATCGACTTGATCAAGATTGATCTCTTCGAGTAAAAAACCTGTATCCGCAGGCATAATCCGTTGTAATGGTTGTCCGTCCCGTGTGATAAAAACGGTTCTGAGGGCTTCATGGCGGGAGACCATCTGATCCAGTGTTTGTCGTAATATGTCGATATTCAACTGACCTTTCAGCCGAAACGAACCGTTAATAATATAGGCATCGGATGCACTCGGCTCCATTTCAGACAGAAACCAGATCCGTCGTTGTGCCAGCGCTAAAGGCTCTCCTTCCGGAGAGCGGGATACAGGTTCAATGGCTGCGGGCTTTTCTTTCTTTTTCCGTTTCAGGCCTCTTGCTTTTGCCAGCTCAAATAATTTGACGACATCATCGCCAGACAAGTTATTCATCGATGCACCCAAATCATCATTTGTACTCATGGTGTATGACTCCCATTATTCTGCTAAATCCATTAAATCGCTGACATCAAATTCAGCAAGACCGATATAAGCCACACGTTGACTAAACGCGGCTAATGTGGGATGAGAGAAAAGCTCAACCAATGGCACTTCCAAATCCAATTCATTGCGAATTCTTGAAATTAATTGGGCAGCCAGCAATGAATGTCCTCCCAACTCAAAGAAGCTATCCTGACGACCGACAACTTCCACCTGAAGCAACGCTTGCCAAATCTCAGCAACCATCTCTTCCAGTTCACCCAGCGGTGCTTCATATTCCCGGTGAACCAACGCCGCTTCATCCGGCTCCGGCAGAGCTTTGCGGTCGACCTTACCGTTCGCCGTCAGCGGCATCTCGGCCAGTGCAACATAAGCCGCCGGCACCATGTAACTCGGTAAACATGCCGCTAAGCGTGATTTCAGCTCACTCGCTGTCAGTCCTTCATCACCTTGGGTGAAGTAAGCCACCAACCGTTTGGACGCAGAATCACCCGTGGCTATCACCACCGCCGAAGCCACGCCACTCGACACTAACGCCGACTCTATCTCGCCCAGCTCGATACGGAAGCCTCGCACCTTGACCTGAAAGTCATTGCGGCCGACGAACTCAATCGTTCCGTCTGCGCGTAAATAACCCAAGTCTCCCGTCCGGTACATCCGCGCATTCGCTGCCGATGCATACGGGTCCGGGACAAACCGCTCTGCGGTCTGCGCATCTTGATTGAGATATCCCAATGCGACCCCGTCACCACCGATATACAGCTCACCCACCACACCTTGCGGCACCGGTTGACCGTGACTGTTAAGTAAATACACTTGGGTATGACCTATCGGACGGCCCAGCGGAATACTCACTGCACCCTCATCAACCGCCTTGATTTCATGGGTTAACGCGAATGTCGTGGTTTCTGTCGGGCCATAACCATTGAGAAGATGCGCTGGCGCACTCTCTGACAGCACCCGACGAATCACCGCCGGGTCAAGCGCATCACCGCCGACCAACAGATAACGCAGGTTGGGTAATACCGGTTTCAGGCCTTGTGCATACTGATTGAACAACCCAACCGTCAGCCACAGAATACTGACCTGATGCTGAGTTAACGCTTGGCCGAAGGCCTGGACGTTCAATAAGGTCTCTTGCTCAATCACCACCACCGCGGCGCCATTGAGTAACGGGGCCCATACTTCTAACGTGGTCGCATCAAATGCCGGGTTGGCTGCCAGCGCCACCCGGTCTGATGGTTGCACCGCCATATAGCCGTTGTTCAGTACCAGCCTTGCGATTGCCCGATGTGGTACCACCACACCTTTAGGCTGACCGGTTGAGCCCGAGGTGTACATCACATAGGCCGGTGAGTCACCGCTGACTGACACAGAAATCACTTCATCACGGGTTTCATTGAGCAGCGACGGGGTTATCTCTAAAACGTGCAGAGATGAATCATCATCCGCAGTCCCCGGTTCTGCGAGCATGAGGCTTGCACCACTGTCACGGCACACATAATCCAATCGCTCCGCCGGGGCAGCCGGGTCGAGCGGTACATACACACCACCACATTTTAAAATCGCCAGCTCTGCCACCACCAACGCGGCTGAACGCGGCAATCGCACTGCAACCCGCTGACCGGGTGTCACACCCAGTGTTTGTAACCGGTGCGCCAGTGCATTAGCGCTTCCCTCTAACACGCCATAACGCCATTCACCTGCTTCGGTGATGACTGCGATAGCATCCGGTGAAGTGCTCGCCTGTTGGCTGAACAGCGTATGAACCCCACAATCGGACGGATATCCATAGTCGGTTTGATTGAAATGTTGCAGCACATGCTGCTGCTCACTGTCCGTCAGCATCGGCAGTGCGCCCACCGGTAACTCAGGCTGACGGACCATGCCTTCTAACAAGGTGATCCAATAGCTGAGATAACGCTGCACGGTTTCCGGCTCAAACAACGCGGTTGCATAATTCAGCGTACCTTCAATGCGATCTGCTGATTCATGGACGATCAAACTCAGATCAAACTGGGCGCTGCTGCTCTCTTCCGCTAACAACGACAAACACATGCCATCGAGCTCAATCCGCTCTTCCGGTAAGTTCTGTAATGCAAACAGCACCTGAAAAATCGGGCTGTAAGCGAGACTTCGTGTCGGCGCAACCGCCTCCACAACCTGCTCAAACGGAATATCCTGATGTGCCTGTGCCTGTAACGAAGTCGTTTTGACCTGATTCAACAGCGCAATACTATCCGGCTGATCGCTCAGGTTGACCCGCAATGCTTGCGTGTTGACAAACATCCCGATCAAATCTTCCAGTTCGCTTTGCGTCCGTCCGGCAACCGGAGAACCGATCACAATATCTTCCTGACCGGAAAGACGACTCATGACCACAGACCATCCGGCCAGTAAGGTCATATAAAGAGTACTGCGATGTCGCTGGCTGAATTGACGTAAAGACGCGGTGAGCGACGGTGATAAACTGACTGAAACCGCAGCGCCTGCGTAATTTTGCGTTGCCGGGCGGGGTCGATCCATCGGCAATGTCAGACAATCCGGAATATCACGCAGTTGTTCCGTCCAATACTGCTGTTGACGTTGCAACACCTCACCTTGCAAGTGTGCTTGCTGCCATGCAGCATAGTCACCATACTGAATACGCAATGGTGGCAATGGATCCGGTTGTCCTTGACAGAATGCACGATACAAGGCTGAGAGTTCAGTGGTCAGCACCCCAATTGACCAACCATCAGCAATCATATGGTGCATGGCAATTCGCAACCAATGCTCGTTTTCATGAATACGGATCAGCTGCCCTTGAATCAATGCCCCTCGGGTTAACTCGAATTGAGGCTGAAACGGTGACAACTCATCGATTAATGTCTCCCCATCCAGCCAACTCATCGGAAACTCATGCCAAACTTTGCCAACAACCTGTACAGGAACACCATCGAGATCGACAAAGTGCGTTCGTAATGGCGCATGTCGGGACACAATCTGATTCAGTGCCCGCTGTAATGCATCAATGTTTAACTGACCTTCCAGTCGTAAACCACCGGTAATCACATACGCTGAAACGGCATCAGGATCCATCTGAGATAAGAACCACAACCGTTTTTGTGCCAGTGACAATGGAATTGCTTGCCCTTCCGGCAATGGGGTAATCGCAGGTAAAGTTGAACCTTGTGCATCCTCAAGCAGCGCAGCAACTTCATGTAATGTCGACTGAGAGAAGAGTGTCGTTAGTGATAATTCTCGGCCCAGTTGCTCACGTACCCGTGACACCATCCGCACCGCCAGTAAGGAGTGACCGCCCAACTCAAAGAAGTTGTCGGCACGACCCACCTGTTCAACACCCAATAACGCCGACCAAATCTCTGCCAGTTGTTGCTCCGCATCACCCACCGGCGCTTGATATTCATGCCGTACCACCGCACTGATATCCGGCTCAGGTAACGCCTTACGGTTCACTTTGCCGTTCGGGGTCAATGGCATCGTATCAATCACCACATACACCGCCGGTACCATGTGCGCCGGTAAGCGTGCCGTCAACTCTGCCTTCAGTGTCGCGACATCCGGCACCGCATGCGTATCAATCGCGGTGTAGTAACCGACTAACTGTTTATCAGCGCTGCCACCGAATGCTCGCGCAACCACCACACCATCCTGTACACCGGTACAACTTTGCAGCGCCGAACTGATTTCACCCAGCTCGATGCGGAAGCCGCGGATTTTCACCTGGTCATCATTGCGGCCCCGATACTCAATCGTGCCGTCAGCTAACCAGCAACCGACATCGCCGGTGCGGTACATCACCGGATGAGCGCTCTCATCACTGGCATACGGGTTGGCAACAAACCGCTCCGCTGTCAGTTCATCGCGGTTGAGATATCCCCGCGCTACCTGAACACCACCAATGTATAACTCGCCTTCAACACCCACCGGAACCGGATGACCGTCACTATCCAGCACATACATCTGCGTATTGGCAACCGGACGACCGATTGAAACCCGGTCTCCCGCCAGTTGCCGCGGACAGTGCCATGCCGTTACATCGACAGCCGCTTCCGTCGGACCATACAGGTTATGTAATTCTATTTGCGGTAAGCGCGCATAGCTCTTGCGTATCGCTTCCGCCGGTAGCGCTTCACCACTACAGAACACCAAGCGCAGGCTCGGACAATCATCAGGGCGGACCACCTCAAGGAAACTCTGCAACATTGGGGGGACAAAGTGCACGATGGTCACCCCTTGGGTGGTCATTAGACTGATTAAGTAATCCGGGTCTTTGTGACCTTCCGGCTTAGCCATCAGTAACGTGGCCCCTGACCATAGCGGACAGAAGAACTCCCACACCGACACATCAAAACTGAACGGGGTTTTCTGGAGCACCACATCATCTGGACCAAAACCGTAGTCGTGTTGCATCCAATGCAGACGATTGACCACCCCGCGGTGCTCGTTCATCACCCCTTTCGGTAAGCCGGTCGAGCCGGAAGTATAAATGATGTACGCCAGATGACGGTTGGTCAGCGCTGCCACCACCGGATTAGTCTGTGGACTATCCACCCATGGCTGTACCGGTGACGTTAAATCCACCAACCGGGTTGTCGCGGGGATTGCGCCCAGACACTCAACTAAATGCCCGCTGGTCAACAGGGCGACCGGCGCACTGTCAGATAACATATATGTCAGTCGCTCACTCGGATAGCCCGGGTCAAGCGGGACATACGCACCGCCCGCTTTGAGAATCGCCAGCAAAGACACCACCAGCTCGCAGCTTCTTTCCAGACAGACCGCCACCCGGCTGTCCGGACGCACGCCTTGTTCAATCAGCCAGTGTGCCAGTTGGTTTGCTTGCGCATTGAGTTCGGCATAGCTGAGTGACTGGTCTGCAAACACCACCGCGGTTGCTTCCGGGGTTCGGGCAACCTGCGCTTCAATCAGGGTATGCAGACAGGATTGGTCAGGGAATGCGGTCTGGGTCTGGTTGAACTGGTTGAGCACGAGGTCGCGTTCACAATCCGCCACAATAGTGAGTTGGTTTACGGGTGCCGACGGCTGAGCTGAGAGTGTACTCACCAGCCCAGTCAAGGCCGTTATAAACATGGCCCCGAGTCGCTCGCCACTGAGATGCGGATTAACATGGATATCCAATGAAAAACCACCCGTGACAATATCATTAACTGCCACTGTTAACGGGTAGTTGGTATTCTCTGCGGCAATCTCCAGGGAACCGAGTACCTCTTGGTCTGCCGAATCGGTCTGGGCACTGCCCCCTTGATAACGATAGTTCAGGAGCGAACTAAACAGTGGGGTGTGATTGCTCAAACCGCTGCACTGTTGTGCCAAGGCAAGAGAAGTATGCTCATGTTCCAATAATTCAGCCAAACGCTGCTGAGTCTGTATCAGTACCGATTCAACCGATACATCCGCAAAAGAGAGCCGTAATGGTAACGTATTGAGGAACATCCCCAAGACCCGATCTGCACCTTCACCTCCGGCCATCCGCCCGAACAACACCGTACCGAAGACCACATCATCTTGTCCGGTGGCACGCTGAACAACCACCCCCCAAGCGAGATGGAACAGCGCCGCAGGGCTGATACTGAAATGACGCGATAGCTCACGAATCTTCTGTGCAACATCGTCTGCAATCGCCACGTGGGTTGCTTCGACATGTGCATCGTCACCGGATGCCTGCAACCCGAAGGGATCGCAAGGTTCATCGATATCACCAAGCAACTCACGGAAGTAGTGAAGGTGCTCATCTTGATTGGCGTTCAGCGTTGTTTGTGCGACAAAGTTACGGAACGGTAATGGTCTCGGCAGTGATGCTTCACGACCGGTAATATAGGCCTGTACCTCTTCAATCAGTAATTCCAATGTCGTGTGATCGTTACACAAATGATGAAGCAGAAAACAGAGTAGCCAGCGCCCTTCCGCCGGATCGGCAACTTTATAGGCTTCAATCATCGGTGCTCGCTGGATATCCATCCGAGTATGGGCTGGGTCAAAATGGTGACACAAGCGATCTGCCACACGCTCGGAGTGTTTCTCATCGCCAGAATCAGCACTGTGTAGTTGAGTCGCTTGCAACGTGTGCAAAACAACGGGCGCTTCACGCCACACAACTTGAACGGGGATATCGACCCCATCCCAGACAACCGCAGTGCGTAAAATGTCATGCCGTTGCACGACATGTTGCAGAGCAGAGATAAAAGTATCAATGTCCGCTTCATGTTTGAAGCTTTGAACCACTCGCGTCACATAAGGGTCACCTTGTTGTTCCAACACATGATGGAACAGAATTCCTTCCTGCAGTGGCGCCAGCGGATAGATATCTTGAATATTAGCGGAGCCGCCCTCGACAGTCTGACTGATCACATCGATCGCCTTCTGATCGAGTGTCACCAACGGTAACATCTCCGGTGTGATGTGCTGGCAATGGGCAGGGATCCGATTTGGTGGAATCTCGCTCTCCGGGCTCACATCTTGTATTTCCAATGTTTCAGCCAGTTCTGCCAGTGTGATACGGGAAAACAGATGACGAATCACTAACTGATAACCGCGTTGCCGCAAACGATCAGCCATCCGTACCGCCAGTAAGGAGTGTCCGCCCAACTCAAAGAAGTTGTCGGCGCGCCCCACTTGGTCAACACCCAATAACTCTGACCAAATCGCTGCCAGTTGGGTCTCCGCATCGCCCACCGGCGCTTGATATTCATGCCGTACCATCGCGCTGACATCCGGCTCAGGTAACGCCTTACGGTTCACTTTGCCGTTCGGGGTCAATGGCATCGTATCAATCACCACATACACCGCCGGCACCATGTGCGCCGGTAAGCGTGCCGTCAACTCTGCCTTCAGTGTCGCGACATCCGGCACCGCATGCGTATCAATCGCGGTGTAGTAACCGACTAACTGTTTCTCCGCGCTTTGGTTTTCAGTACTTTGGTTTTCAGTACGGCCACCAAATGACCGGGCAACAACCACGCCATCCTGCACGCCGGCACAACTTTGCAGCGCCGAACTGATTTCACCCAGCTCGATGCGGAAGCCGCGGATTTTCACCTGGTCATCATTGCGGCCCCGATACTCAATCGTGCCGTCAGCTAACCAGCAACCGACATCACCGGTGCGGTACATCACCGGATGAGCGCTTTCATCACTGGCATACGGGTTGGCAACAAACCGCTCCGCCGTCAGTTCATCGCGGTTGAGATATCCCCGCGCTACCTGAACACCACCAATGTATAACTCGCCTTCAACACCCACCGGAACCGGATGACCGTCACTATCCAGCACATACATCTGCGTATTGGCAACCGGACGACCGATTGAAACCCGGTCTCCCGCCAGTTGCCGCGGACAGTGCCATGCCGTTACATCGACAGCCGCTTCCGTCGGGCCATACAGGTTATGTAATTCTATTTGCGGTAAGCGCGCATAGCTCTTGCGTATCGCTTCCGCCGGTAGCGCTTCACCACTACAGAACACCAAGCGCAGGCTCGGACAATCATCAGGGCGGACCACCTCAAGGAAACTCTGCAACATTGGGGGGACAAAGTGCACGATAGTTACCCCTTGGGTGGTCATTAGACTGATTAAGTAATCCGGGTCTTTGTGACCTTCCGGCTTGGCCATCAGTAACGTGGCCCCTGACCATAGCGGACAGAAGAACTCCCACACCGACACATCAAAACTGAACGGGGTTTTCTGGAGCACCACATCATCCGGACCAAAACCGTAGTCGTGTTGCATCCAGTGCAGACGATTGACCACCCCGCGGTGCTCGTTCATCACCCCTTTCGGTAAGCCGGTCGAGCCCGAGGTGTAAATGATGTATGCCAGATGACGGCTGGTCAGCTCAGCCACCACCGGATTGGTCTGTGGACTATCCACCCATGGCTGTACCGGTGACGCTAAATCCACCAAACGGGTTGTCGCGGGGATTGCGCCCAGACACTCAACTAAATGCCCGCTGGTCAACAGGGCGACCGGCGCACTGTCGGATAACATATATGTCAGTCGCTCACTCGGATAGCCCGGGTCCAGCGGGACATACGCACCACCCGCTTTGAGAATCGCCAGCAGAGAGACCACCAGCTCGCAGCTTCTTTCCAGACAGACCGCCACCCGGCTGTCCGGACGCACGCCTTGTTCAATCAGCCAGTGTGCCAGTTGGTTTGCTTGCGCATTGAGTTCGGCATAGCTGAGCGACTGGTCTGCAAACACCACCGCGGTTGCTTCCGGGGTGCGGGCCACCTGCGCTTCTATCAGGGTATGCAGACAGGATTGATCAGGGAATGCGGTTTGGGTCTGGTTAAACTGGTTGAGGACAAGGTCGCGTTCAGTATCCGGGAGGATATGCAGTGAGCCAACCGCTTGCGTGGGGGCCGACACCATCTGCTGTAGCAGAGCTTGCCAGTATCCGAGATAGCGTTGAACCGTGACGGCATCGAATAATGCAGTGGCGTAGTGCAACGTTGCCTCAAGTTGATCTTCTGACGGATGCACGAAGAGGTTCAAATCAAACTGTACGGTTGAGACTTCAGCTTCAATCGGTGAGATCGACAGTCCCGGTAATTGCAACTCGCCATCAGGGACGTTCTGTAAAGCGAACATCACTTGAAAAATCGGTGAATGAGATAAGCTGCGTCTCGGTGCAACGGACTCGACCACCTGCTCAAACGGAATGTCCTGATGCGCTTGTGCCGCCAGCGCGGTCGCTTTGACCTGTTTCAGCAGCTCAATTGTGTTCGGATTGTCAGACAGATCGACTCGCATCGCCTGCGTATTGACGAACATACCGATCAGTGACTCAAGTTCAGTCCGAGTCCGGCCAGCGATCGGTGAGCCGATCACCACATCCTCCTGACTGGCAAGACGTCCCATCAAGGCTGACCAACTGGCTAATAAAGTCATGTAGAGGGTACAACCATGTGTCCGACTTAACTTTTGCAGTGCTGCGGTCAATTCTTTATCGAGAACAAATTTTACTTCTGAACCATCAAAGGACTGTTTGGATGGACGGGCGCGGTCAGCAGGCAATGTCAGACACTCAGGAATACCGCGTAACTGTTCAGTCCAATATTCACTTTGCTGCTGTAGTTGCGCATCTTGGATGTATTGCTGTTGCCATGCGGCAAAATCACCATACTGAATCGTCAACGGTGACAATGGATTGGGCGTATTTTCGACCAGAGCACGGTAAAGTTGGCTGACTTCTCTCATCAAGAGATTGATCGACCAACCATCGGTGATAATGTGATGCATTGCCAGACGCAAAATATGTGTTTCTGCATCGATAGCAATCAGTTGCCCCTGAAATAGCAGCCCTGTGGACAGATCCATATCTGTCGCAAATGAGGCAATCGCTTGAACATCATCGGCATCGATCTGGGTGAGCATCATCCGCTGGCCTTCCGGCAGCACTTTCTGCACTGGCTCACCATCGCGGATATCAATGCAAGTCCGTAAGATATGATGGCGGGAGATCATCTGGTCAAACGCTTGTTGCAAAGCAACGATATCCAGTTGACCGCGCAATGTGAAACGCCCGACCATCACGTACGCAGTGATTGCCGCATCATCGATTTGCGATAACATCCATAGCCGCCGCTGAGCCAGAGATAAGGGCGGAACCACATCAGAGGTTAACGGTTCAATGATCGTTTTCAGTTGCGTCGGCGTGGCTTCATCAATCGCGCTTGCCAATGCAGATAACACCGGTTGGTTGAATACCATGGCTAATGCCAGTTCAACCTGAAATTGTTGACGAACTCGGGAAATCAACTGCATCGCGACCAGCGAATAGCCGCCAAGTTCGAAGAAATCATCATGACGGCCCACTTGTGTAACACCCAACAGACCCGACCAAATCTCAGCCAGTTGGACTTCCACATCGCCCTGTGGCGGCTCATAAGTCCGTTGCGGCAAGTCACTTGCATCGACCGCCGGTAAAGCCTTCCGGTCAACCTTGCCATTCGGCGTTAACGGGAATGCATCCAACGCAATATAAATCCCCGGCACCATGTAATCCGGCAGACGACACCGTAACTCGGCCTTTAACCCGTCCACCAGAGACTCACCGGACTGCGCTGCATCTGCCGCCACATAATAACCCACCAACCGTGGCTCTCCGTCCGCCATCTCAGGCGCGGCAACCACTGCATCTGCAATCCCGGTATAACCCTGCATCAGCGACTCGATTTCACCCAGCTCGATTCGGAATCCCCGGATTTTGACCTGAAAATCACACCGACCTAAACAGCTAATCCGACCGTCACTGTCCCACCGGCCCAAGTCACCGGTTTGGTACATCAATGCACCGGATTCAGCGGCAAACGGGTCCGGGATAAACCGCTCTGCGGTTAAATCATCGCGGTTGAGATACCCGCTCGTCACCCCGGCACCGGCAATGTAAATCTCACCACTCACACCGACCGGCACCGGCTGGTGCGCATCATCCAGAATATAAATCCGGGTATTGTCTATCGGTTTGCCAATCAGCACGCCCTCATCACGCAGACTCAGAGGATGCGTCGCTGACCAGACTGTCGTCTCGGTCGGACCATACATATTCCACAAACGACCGACGCGACCAAGAATCTCATCCGCCAACACTTTCGAGAAGGATTCTCCGCCAATCAGTCCGCTTAACCGGGGTGAGCCCTGCCAGCCTGCCGCCAGTAAAAGCTTCCATGTCGCCGGCGTCGCCTGAAACAGGGTGATGGCTTGGTTATCAAGGTAAGCCGCCAGCGCTTCACCATCGCGTGATAATGCTTTATCGGCTAAATGCAGCGCAGCACCACTGACCAGCGGCAGATAGATTTCAAGCACATGAATATCGAAGGAAATGGTTGTCACCGCCAGTAAGCGGTCATCACCATTCACCTGATGTTGCTGCTGTTGACTGGTCAGGAAATTGACCACCGCGCGGTGCGGTACCATCACGCCTTTGGGTTGTCCGGTCGAACCGGAGGTATAAATCACATAAGCCAGATGCTCGCTGCTCAGGGTTGCAACCTCGGGGTTCACCACCAGCTCATCCGTCAGCGATTCATGATTGAGGTCAAGCACCTGCAACTGAGCAGCCTGCTCTCCAAATGTCTGCGCCACATCAACCGTGCCGTCGGTGATCAGAACCACCGGACGACTGTCAGCCACCATATATTGCAGTCGCTCGGACGGGAATAACGGGTCGAGCGGGACGTATGCACCGCCCGCTTTGAGAGTCGCCAGCAAGGTCGTGACCATGGCACAGCTGCGCTCAACCATGACAGCGACATAACTGCCCGGTGTCACACCGAGTGCAATCAGGCGATGGGCTAACTGGTTGGCCTGTGTATTCAGCGCAGCATAACTCAGCGAATCATCCCCCGAGACCACGGCGGTGGCATCAGGCGTCTGCGCGGCTTGTGCGGCAAATAACTGGTGCAGACACGCTTGCTCAGAATATGGCATTGCGGTCTGGTTAAAGGTGTCGAGCACGAGGTGGCGCTCTTCATGAGACAAAACACTTAAGTGCGCGGGATAAGTCACATCCGATTCTGCACGAACACAGTCAGTCAGAAAGGATTCCAAACGTGTCAAATGACGCTGAATGTCGTGCCTTTCATACAGGTCATGGTTGGCATTGAGATAGAGCGTTAATCCCTGCTGCGGCCCGCGATCATAAAATGTAAACGACAGATCCTCAACCGGGCCAATTGCTGTATTGATGACTGTTGCAGAAACATCGCCAAAAAACAGTTCATATTCCGAAGGAACAAAATTAATTACCGTGCTATACCAACATTCTTGCTCGCTTGAATGCTTCGATTCTTGTCGCAGGTCATCACTGTAATAACGAGAATGGCGGGATGTTTTCCCAACATGCAGGGCAACTTGTTCGAGCAGCTCATCGAATGTCATATCCGCATTAATATGAATACCGAGAGGCAAAATATTGACCGCGATACCTGTTGTTTTGCGTAGCGTTCGCCCCATTCGTCCTCGATGCGTAAAACCGAGCATCATCGACGATTCTCCGGTCATCAAATGTAGATAAACCGAAGTCAACGCGGTAATCAGTGTTGCGAGATTGGTTTTGTAACGCTCGGCTAACCTCTGTAAACGCTGATAAACATCAAGAGGAAGCTGATGCCATTCACTGAGCACTTGAGAACACGTCGCACTTTGCCCAGCCAGACAAACCGGTTGGTACGTTTGCATCTGCGCCATATAGTTCAGCCAGTATTCACGATCACGCACAAAA
Organism: Vibrio spartinae; assembly: GCF_024347135.1. NCBI lineage: Bacteria > Pseudomonadati > Pseudomonadota > Gammaproteobacteria > Vibrionales > Vibrionaceae > Vibrio > Vibrio spartinae. The sequence goes on from NZ_AP024907.1 coordinate 3,555,693, forward strand.
CCCGTAGAATCGCGATAAGCGCTTTCAGCCGCCAACAGGGCTTCAACCCCTAATAACTGACACTCAGGAATTGGCTGATCGGCATCTAATGCAGAATATATTTCAGCAAAACGCGCCAAGACCATCATGAAACCATATCCGTCAGTTGTAATATGGTCGGCGCTACAGTAGAGATAATATTGTTCGGCATGAACTTTTAACAAAGCAAACTCAAACAGGAGAGGTCTGTCGCCAGCCGAGACAGGATGATCGAGTCGTTTTTCCATCCATGCCATTGCGAGAGCATCAGCATCCGCCTCCTGAGACAGGTCAATGAAAGGCAATTCCCAATCAAAAAAATATTCAACCGTTTGCTTTAGTCTCTCTTCGTGATACTCAGTTTTGATATGAAATGTTTCAGTTTCTCGGACACCCTGTCTTACCGCCACTTCCATCATTTCAGGATTAATCTGACCCGGCAGATCCAGATACCCAACGACTTTGGATACCCGGGGGCTGACATGACTGACAATATGCTGGGCGAACCAGATTCCTTTCTGTGGCGTCGAGAGTGGTAAAGAAGAAGACACATTTGACTGAGCGTGGAGATGCGAACTTTGCTGACTTGCTTCGCGAATATTCGAATTCATATAGCACCAACCTTCATTTGTTATTTTTTTATTATTTATATTTTACACATAAGACAAAGAGCATCTGATATGTGTAATACCAGACACAAAAACTTCATACATGCTAGATATGACGTAACCAAAAACGACAATCAATTAATGACAAATGTATTATTATTTATATTTTTATCCTTAATATTTATATTTAAAACGAACTTAATCTGATGGTTAACATTTACATTCCAAATTACATCATTCGTTCTCTGACAATCAAGTTATATTATTTTGACACTATCCTGTTACAGCAAAATCATCGCAACATCTAGAAATTAATCAAAATAATAAAATTATAAATATTAAAAGTAATTACAATCATCATCATATAATGACAATAAAATCAAAAACACACCTAACGTCTTGAATGAACCACTCAAAATGTGAGTCATCCACAAATGAATAGTGATAATTTTATATAATTAAATTCAAAAAAAATTTAGCTGAACGCAAGTCACATTTATGGGGCAAATTTTGCACAAAAAATAGAATAATCATTAAAAAACATAGAGATATAAAAAATAAAAAATACCGATAATTTATAAACATAACAGAATCATACTTCAGCTTATGGTCGAACCAGATAAAAAATAAGAATATTACAAATAAAAATAACGAAATTAAAGAATAAAAAACCATTTTAAAACAAAAATACAACATATTAATCAGAGTGTTCTCTACCATCGCTCTATCTTACATTCTATAATTCTCAACCCAAACAAAGGCCATTTTTTAAAAGTTTGATCTAGTTCAATAATAATTATAAAATTTGCACAATGTTTCATGGTCACTACAAAAATACAGGCTAAATACAAAATCATCAGTTATCCGGTTGTATTTTTACAATTTAAAGCACACTTTCATGCATAACATCGAATAAAAACCAGCAATGACAAAAGTAACATTAAATAGATAACGAACGGAGGTAACTCTTGTTAATAAATTTCTGGCATACATCTATACCGCTCCGAAAAATTAGTGTAAAAACTCAAAAAACCAATTAAATAAAATTTATTTTATATGCATTCCGGTAAGGAATTTCACAAAAAACACATATTAAATGCGTATAGTGATATAGGTAAGATTATTAAATTAGAATAAAGTAAAAAACAAAAGTCATTTTATTTTAATAGAGAACAATAAAATCTATCCATTCTGAGCCCCCTTACCCCCAATGCGCTACTGATAAACAGACCATAATAAATACTCGCATTTGAGTAATGAAAGACTCATACCCCCTGATTCACACATTCACTCAGACATCACCGCATGCATCGAGTCTACGGATGCCAATATAAAGAGAGATGTAAATCACAAATAAGGAGTCTGACACGCCTGATGGCGTCAGGATGACAACATGATTTTGAAATAAATTGGATCACAAACAAGACTATTGCTCGAGATATACGGTATAAAAGAGTTGAGTCAGATAGCTGCGTTTCCCTCAGAAGGGAAGGAGACATGAAACCATCTGAGAGAATGTTGCTCTACTGACAGGATGATTGCTGTTACACTGGGAAATATTAGAAAAGTTGAACGATATTACAGTTGAAATAGTATATTATTAAAAGACTCCAGTGGTTATGGTGATGAATTTGGACCACAGTTTAACAAAACAGATAGAAGAGATATGCACAGCAAGAGGTGTCAGGTTGACTTCTCAACGCAAACGGGTCTTTGAGCTTATCTGTTCCAGTAGGAAAGCATCTAGTGCCTATGAGCTGCTTGAAGCGCTACAGCAAAGCGAACCGCAGGCAAAACCCCCAACCGTTTATCGGGCACTTGATTTTCTGATGGGGCAAGGCTTCATCCACCGCGTAGAATCAACAAACAGCTACATTTCATGTTGCTCTTGTAATGCTCATAAACACTTCTCACATCTTTTAATCTGCAAACAATGTAGTGATGTGACCGAACTTCAGGATGAGACATTGGTCTCATCACTGGAACATAATGCAGAGAAGCACGGATTTAAGATTACAAACCATGTCATTGAATCTCATGGTATTTGCCAAACGTGCTCCTCAGAAACAAAGAGAGATACAGTAAAAGATTATGCGCGCTGAGTTTGTAAATCCGTTTTTAGCGTCTCTGATGAACGTGTTAAAAACAATGGCTTCACTTGAATTGAAACCTCAGAAGCCAAGAGTCAAAAAAGATGAAATTGCTCGAGGTGATATTTCGGGTCTGATCGGTATGGTTGGGGATCAAGCCCGAGGATCGATGTCGATTACTTTTGATGAAAGTCTCGCATTGGAAATCATGCAAAACATGTTGGGCGAACGCCCGAATGGCTTGAATGAAGAAGTGACCGATATGGTGGGTGAAATCACTAATATGGTGACTGGCGGGGCTAAAAGAATACTTGCTGAAAGTGGCTTTGATTTCAATATGGCAACACCTATTGTCGTATCTGGCCGTGGTCATACGATTCGCCACAAATGCGAAGGTGCGATCATCATCATGCCTTTCACCTCTACATGGGGCAATGCATTTATCGAAATCTGCTTCGAGTAGCTTTCCGATTTGATTTGTACCAATGTAAAAACAGGAGATGGTATTACCATCCCCTGTTTGTTTTTTTGCATCACGCTAAATGGTCAATCTTAACGTAGTGCTTTATACGCATTAATCAGTCCATTGGTTGAACAGTCATGAGATGTCACTTGGCCATCACTTTCCAGCTCAGGCAAAATCGCATTTGCCAGCTGTTTACCCAGCTCAACGCCCCACTGATCAAAAGTGAAGATGTTCCAGATTGCTCCCTGTGTGAAGATTTTATGTTCATAGATTGCAATCAACTGACCAAGCACACGCGGTGTGATTTGCTTCACCAGAATTGAGTTGGTCGGACGGTTCCCTTCAAATACTTTAAACGGCACAAGTTCAGCAACTTCCGCTGCTGTTTTACCGGCAGCAATAAACTCAGCTTCCACTTGCTCTTTGGTTTTACCAAACGCTAAAGCTTCTGTCTGTGCAAAGAAATTAGACAACAACTTCGGATGATGATCCGATGTCGGATTATGTGAAACCGCTGGCGCAATGAAATCACAAGGAATCATTTTTGTACCTTGGTGAATCAGCTGATAGAAGGCATGTTGACCATTGGTACCCGGTTCACCCCAGATAATCGGCCCGGTTTGATAATCAACAGGCTGACCATTACGATCAACATATTTACCATTCGATTCCATATTTCCTTGTTGGAAATAAGCCGCAAATCGGTGCATGTATTGATCATAAGGAAGGATTGCTTCTGATTCCGCACCATAAAAATTGTTGTACCAAATACCAATCAGTGCCAACAGTACTGGGATATTTTCCTCAAATGGGGTCGAGGCAAATGACTGATCAACCTCATGAGCACCAGAGAGCAATTCAACAAAATTATCAAAACCGATGCCCAAAATGATGGAGAGACCGATTGCAGACCACAACGAATAACGGCCACCAACCCAGCTCCAGAATTCAAACATATTGTCGGTATCAATACCAAAAGCAGAAACCGCTTCAGCATTGGTTGAGAGCGCCGCAAAATGTTTTGCGACTTGAGATTCGTCTTTTGCTTCGGCAAGAAACCAATCGCGCGCAGTGTGGGCATTGGTCATTGTTTCCTGCGTAGTAAATGTCTTGGATGCAACGAGGAATAATGTTGTTTCTGGATTAACCTGCTTGAGCACTTCAGCAATATGTGTCCCATCGACATTAGAGACAAAATGCATGTTGAGGTGGTTTTTATAAGGCTTCAGCGCTTCTGTCACCATATATGGTCCTAAGTCGGAACCACCGATACCGATGTTCACAACATCAGTGATTGCTTTGCCGGTATACCCTTTCCACTCACCCGAAATAATACGTTCGGAGAAGTTCTTCATTTTCTCCAGCACAGCATTCACCGCTGGCATCACATCTTCACCATCTGAATAAATCGGTGTATTAGAACGATTTCGCAACGCTACATGCAAAACAGACCGATCTTCTGTCCGGTTAATTTTTTCACCACTGAACATGGCTTCAATTGCGCTTTTCAGGTCCGTTTCTTCTGCCAGAGCCAACAAGAGTTTCAGTGTCTCTTCATTGATGAGGTTTTTAGAATAATCGACCAGAATATCATCGCCAAAACGTAGAGAGAACGTTTCAAAGCGCTGACTGTCTTGATTGAAGAGTGTTTTTAAGTCAACACCTTTCATCGATTCAAAATGAGCAGACAGTGCTTTCCAAGCCTGTGTTTCTGTTGGGTTGATATTTTTTAGCATGGTATCTATCCCGAATTTAATAGGTCCTATTCTGCCGAGCAGCATCAGTGATCGTTACAGAATTCCAGAGACAAAAAACAAATCAATTGCAGCTGATGCACCAATACATCTAATAAGGTCACAGCCATATTCCGATTTGTAGCCGATTCGCTGATTATACTTAATTTCCAGAGCGAAATTATGTTTTAGCTCAAATCAAACGAGTCAATTTTTATTTCCATTGGTACAAAAAGTGATTGTACGGTAACTAGAAACACCTCACTATACAGACACGAGTGAAATTAACAATCGTTCTAATAGGTGCTTACAATGTGGTCACAAACCCTCATCTATCTTCAGGAGAAACAACGCGGATTTCACCTGATTACAGACGAAGTTGTCGAACAACTCCCTCAAATTCAATCGGTTTCCGTCGGGCTGCTCCATTTGTTTATTCAGCATACATCAGCCAGTTTAAGCATCAATGAAAACGCAGACCCGACAGTTCGTCTTGATATGGAAGCCCACTTTAATCGCAACATTCCGGAAAAAGCGCCCTACTATCAGCATACCGACGAAGGTGACGACGATATGCCCGCTCATATTAAATCGTCTACGCTTGGGGCAAGCCTGACGATTCCGATTACTCAAGGGAAACTGGCGATGGGAATCTGGCAGGGGATCTATTTGGGGGAGCATCGGAATCATGGCGGGCAACGACGGATCGTTGCAACCATTTCAGGAGAGTAGCCGCTGATTTTATTCTGATAACTGGTTTACTACGGACTACTTTACTACTACGGACAGCTGGTTTGATACGAACAATAAACCTGATGAGTGAAACGATCACTCATCATCAAAGTCAAATGCAGGTCCTGCGTAGTTATCGAAGCGGGAGTATTGGCCTTGGAACGTTAAGCGCACCGAACCAATCGGCCCGTTCCGCTGCTTACCGAGTATGATTTCAGCGGTCCCTTTCATCGCACTATCCGGATGGTAGACTTCATCACGGTAAATAAACATAATCAAATCCGCATCCTGCTCGATAGACCCTGATTCCCTCAGATCTGAGTTAACTGGTCGTTTGTCCGCCCGCTGCTCCAGAGAACGGTTTAACTGGGAAAGCGCAACCACTGGCACATTTAACTCTTTTGCTAACGCTTTCAGGGAGCGTGAGATTTCTGCAATTTCCAGAGTCCGGTTATCAGACAGTGCCGGAACCCGCATTAATTGCAAGTAGTCCACCATGATTAATGATAATCCGCCATGCTCTCGGGCAACTCGGCGTGCGCGTGAGCGAAGTTCTGTAGGTGTCAGCCCCGAACTGTCATCGATGAACATATTCTTCTTCTCCATAAGAATTCCCATGGTAGAAGAAATTCTGGCCCAATCCTCATCATCCAGATTACCGGTTCGAATTTTAGTTTGATCGACACGAGACAGAGATGCCAGAATCCTCATCATGATTTGTTCAGAAGGCATCTCCAAAGAAAATATCAGAACGGGTTTTTCTTGCTCCATCGCTGCATTTTCGCACAAGTTCATCGCGAAAGTTGTTTTCCCCATCGATGGACGAGCAGCGACAATGATTAAGTCGGAAGGCTGCAATCCAGTCGTCTTCTTGTTCAAATCCGTAAAGCCGGTATTGACCCCAGTAACACCATCCTGAGGGCTTTTATACAAGATTTCGATTCTCTCTAACGTTTTCTCCAGAATTGAATCGACATTTTGTGGACCTTCATTTTCATTGGTTCGAGACTCAGCAATCGCAAAGACTTTACTTTCTGCAAAGTCCAACAGATCTTCTGAACTGCGCCCCTGTGGATCATAGCCTGCATCGGCAATTTCATTGGCCACACCAATCAGATTACGAACCAAAGCCCGTTCAGCAACAATATCCGCATATGCGTTGATATTTGCAGCACTTGGCGTATTTTTAGCAAGATCGGTCAGGTAGGCAAAACCACCGACATCATCCAGTTGCTCACGTTGTTCCAGAAACTCAGAGAGTGTAATCAGATCAAGCGGTTTACCGCCTTCCAGAATCGATTTAATACCATCGAATATCAATCGGTGTGGTCGGCTGAAAAAATCACTGGTCACAACACGTTCGGCCACAGTGTCCCACCGCTCATTATCCAGCAACAATCCTCCCAGAACGGATTGCTCCGCTTCTAGCGAATGGGGAGGCATTTTAATGCCTTCAACTTGTGCGTCAGTTTGCTTACGATTTCTGTTTTCAAACTTGGAATTAACCATGACTTTTCTCAATAACACGACAAAGTGTGCCCATTATAACGAGAATATCGAATTTGTAATTATCTCATGCAGAATTAACCCAGAACTGACTATTGACTGGGCTATTCACTCTAGTATTGTCTTTAGCTTTAATGGTCAGTCTTTAGAGGTTTCGTGTGTTTAGGTGTTGGCTGATGTCCTTCAGTCTTTGTATTATCAGTGCTGTTCATGCAGAAGAAGAATCAACAGAGCAAGAAATGCCTTCTCCGCTTCAGGGTCAGGTCGAGCTCGGCTACCAAAGACATACGGGTAATACAAATACAGAATCACTTAATGTAAATATATTAGCTGAATATACCAAAGGGAGACACCGAACGACGGGCAAATGGGAATTTTACCGACTTGATAAATATGGCGGTGAATACAAGAGAAAATCGACCTATACGCTACAGTCCGACTACAAAATTAGCCCTAGGGGCTATGTGTATGGTAGTTTCAATGGCATTGATTCTAAATACAGCGCTTATTTTAAGGACTATACCTTCTCGGCAGGTTACGGTTACCAATTGACACATACTGATGTGCTAACCATTGAGCTTGAAATCGGCCCAGGGTATCGATATCAAAAACCTAATCTCGATGAACTCGACGATGATGATCTGATTTTTCCTGAAACGGTAAGAGAACCGATTACCCGAGGAAATGCCAGAATCGATTGGAGTCTGACCAAAACAGTGACACTGGGCGGAGATGTTACCGTTGTCTCAGGGGATAGTAACACATTGCTGACCACCAATATCAATCTGACCAATGATATTACTCAAAACCTCGCTTTGAAGCTGGATTACTCTCGTTCATATCACTCACGCGTCCCTGATAGTCTCAAAAAAGCGGACAGTGCAACCTCGATCAATGTTGTCTATCATTTCTGAACGCTACAACATTTCTGAATACTGAAACAATATTTTCTGTGGTTTGCAAGCATAAAAAAACACCAGCATAAGCTGGTGTTTTTAATACTGGATCGGCTGGGAAATTATTCAGCAACAATCTGTAGTTTAACTTCTGCAAACACTTCAGAATGAAGTTGAATGCTGATGTCATACTCACCAACGTTGCGTAGAGCACCTTCAGGAAGACGAACTTCACTTTTGCTCACTTCAACACCAGCAGCAGTCACTGCATCAGCAATATCGCGAGTACCGATAGAACCGAACAGTTTTCCTTCTTCACCAGCTTTTGATGCAATCACAACCGCTTCCAAAGCGTTTACTTTGTCAGCACGTGATTGTGCAGCAGCCAATTGCTCAGCAACTTGAGCTTCTAATTCGGCACGACGGTGCTCAAACATCTCAACGTTTGTTTTAGTTGCCATAACTGCTTTACCTTGAGGGATAAGAAAGTTACGAGCATAACCAGATTTTACGTTGACTGTATCACCAAGACCACCTAGGTTACCGATTTTATCAAGTAGAATAACTTGCATTGTTTAATCCTCTTTCTTAATAAACGGTGCCGATTACTGATGCTTGTCAGTATATGGCAATAGAGCTAGGTAGCGAGCACGCTTAATAGCACGAGCTAGCTGACGCTGATATTTAGCGCTAGTACCAGTAATACGGCTTGGTACAATTTTACCAGCTTCAGTAATATAGTTTTTAAGAGTTGCTACATCTTTGTAATCAATCTCTTGGACGCCTTCTGCAGTAAAACGACAGAATTTACGACGGCGGAAGAAACGAGCCATGGGCTATCTCCTGATCTAAATTTGAGTAATCTCTTGAGCATGAAGCACCAGTTTTCCGACACCATTTCGGTCGGTCTGGTAAGTAACAAAGCCACTGACCTTGATGCTGCTGCCCTGTACTAAGTTATGAGTGAAAGACTGTGACCGCTGACCACTAACCACGACGGGCATACGACAATAAACCTGTCTGGGTAAATCCGCTTCAACAGCAACCGAACGATGTTCTAACCAAAAACGACAATGTTCGATACCTGACGGACTCTGGCTTCGAATGGGATGCTTGACAATCGTACCGCTAAGTTCCATCCGATTGGTCATAGAATTAATTACTCAGCAACGTCTGCACTGTTGTTTTCTTCTGATTTCACTTCTTCACGCTTAGAACGCTCTTCACGAGCTTTCAGCATGATTGATGGTTCAGTCACAGCAGACTTAGTACGCATAATCATGTTACGCAGAACTGCATCGTTAAAACGGAAAGCAGTTTCCAGTTCATCAACAACTGACTGCTCAGCTTCTACGTTCATCAGAACATAGTGCGCTTTGTGCAGTTTGTTAATTGGGTATGCAAGTTGACGACGTCCCCAATCTTCCAGACGGTGAATAGTACCGCCAGCTTCAGTGATAGAACCAGTGTAACGCTCGATCATGCCAGCAACTTGCTCGCTTTGATCTGGGTGCACCATGAATACGATTTCGTAATGACGCATGTTTGCTCCTTACGGATTATTCAGCTTCCACAATTGGCCCGGTCGTCCAGAGGAAGCAAGGAACGATAAATAAGTGACCAGGAATTTAAGAGGTGGAATAGTACAGAAAGGAAGCAGTATTAGCAAGCGAAATATGACTTGGAGGCACCATAAAATAAAGGACGAACATCTTGTTCGTCCTTTATATCAATCACACTAATCTTCATCGACAAATTGAGCCTGAAGATAGTTCTCTAAACCCGTCATTTCAATCAAACCAAGCTGGGTTTCAAGCCAATCCACATGCTCCTCTTCATCTGCTAAGATGTCTAGAAACAAGTCTCTGGAAACATAATCACGAATATCTTCAGCATAAGCAATTGCCTCTTTCAAATCAGGGATGGCAGCCATCTCTAATTTAAGATCACATTCGAGCATTTCTTGAGTATCTTCACCAATCAGCAGTTTTCCCAAATCCTGTAAGTTCGGGAGACCTTCTAAAAACAGTATCCGTTCAATCAAATGATCAGCGTGTTTCATCTCATCAATTGATTCATGGTACTCTTTATCCGCCAACTGTTTGAGCCCCCAATCTTTATACATTCGTGCATGTAAGAAATACTGGTTGATTGCAATCAGTTCATTGGCCAGAATTTTGTTCAGATGTTGAATAATTATTGGATCGCCTTTCATGACAAAACCTCCTCTTTGGCTCTATTAACTTTAGAACCCAACAGAAAAGTGTCAAATTTTAATCTGTAAAAACAGATAATTAGTTTTAACTAACTTACTTGTTGATACTGAGATGCAACTGTTTCGTTCAAGATTTCCTTTGCCTGACGGACACACTTTCCGCATTGAGTCCCCAATGCAGTACAGCGCCGAATTCCTTTCATATCGCAAATGCCATCTTCAAGAATGAGCTTACGCAGCTTTTTATCAGAAACAGAATGACAGAGACAAACGATCATAATGGCACCACACATATGACAATACATAATACAAATATAAACGATAATCGTTATTATTTCTATAATTAAGTATTGCTCTGCATATTACCATGAGCTGACCGTCTTCAGCGGGGTTTTAGAGATGGCAATAAAAAAGGGAAGCCAGTGGCTTCCCTTTTTTTAACTCGTGTTAGCTCAAATCATTATGCAACGATTTTTGCTACAACACCAGCACCAACTGTACGACCGCCTTCACGGATCGCAAAACGCAGACCTTCATCCATCGCGATTGGTGCAATCAGGTCTACAACCATTTTCACGTTATCGCCTGGCATGACCATCTCTACGCCTTCTGGAAGCTCGATGCTACCTGTTACGTCTGTTGTACGGAAGTAGAACTGTGGTCGATAGCCTTTGAAAAATGGCGTATGACGACCACCTTCATCTTTCGACAACACATAAACTTCTGATTCAAACTTCGTATGCGGCGTGATTGAACCTGGTTTCGCCAAAACTTGACCACGTTCTACATCATCACGCTTCGTTCCACGCAGTAATACACCTACGTTCTCACCTGCACGACCTTCGTCAAGCAGTTTACGGAACATTTCTACACCTGTACAAGTCGTCTTCGTTGTATCTTTTACACCAACAATTTCAACTTCGTCACCAACTCGGATGATACCTTGCTCTACACGACCTGTAACAACTGTTCCACGGCCCTGAATTGAGAAAACGTCTTCGATTGGCAGCAGGAATGCTTGGTCAATAACTCGCTCTGGCTCTGGAATGTACTCATCAAGTGCGTTCGCTAACTCAACGATTTTCTCTTCCCATTGCGCTTCACCGTTCAGTGCGCCCAGCGCTGAACCCTGAATCACTGGCAGATCGTCTCCTGGGAAATCGTATTCTGAAAGCAATTCACGAACTTCCATTTCTACCAGCTCAAGCAACTCTTCATCATCAACCATGTCACATTTGTTCATGAATACGATGATGTAAGGAATACCTACCTGACGACCAAGCAAGATGTGCTCACGTGTTTGCGGCATTGGACCATCAGTCGCTGCCACAACAAGGATACCACCATCCATCTGCGCCGCACCTGTGATCATGTTTTTAACATAGTCAGCGTGTCCGGGACAGTCTACGTGTGCGTAGTGACGTGACGGAGTATCGTACTCTACGTGCGAAGTCGCGATCGTGATGCCGCGCTCACGCTCTTCTGGTGCGTTATCGATTGACGCAAAGTCACGGGCTGCTCCGCCGTGTACTTTAGCAAGTACCGTACAGATTGCTGCTGTTAGTGTTGTTTTACCGTGGTCAACGTGGCCGATAGTACCAACGTTTACGTGCGGTTTCGTACGTTCAAATTTTTCTTTAGACACGATCGTGTTCCTTCCTAATTATGATTCACTCTAAGTAACGTCCACCTAAAGTGCGCCAGAAATTGCTATTTTATGCGTCAACGTTCGTCAACGCAATAGATTCGTTATTAACCAGTATTTGTGTTTTATCGACAAATAAAGGTTAACCACGCTCAGCGACAATTGCATCAGCAATGTTTTTCGGCACTTCTGAGTACTCAGAAAACTCCATTGAATACGAAGCACGCCCTTGCGTCGCAGAACGCAGATCAGTTGCGTAACCAAACATCTCTGAAAGTGGGACTTTGGCATGCATAATCTTCAGCCCTGCCGGACCATCATCCATACCTTCGATAAGGCCGCGGCGGCGATTCAAGTCACCCACGACATCACCCATCCAATCTTCCGGAGTAGTTACTTCAACTTTCATCAGCGGTTCAAGAATAACAGGGGTCGCTTGAAGCGCTCCTTTCTTGAATGCCATTGAGCCAGCGATCTTAAACGCTATCTCACTTGAATCGACATCGTGGAATGAACCATCAAAGAGTGTCGCTTTGATATCCAAGACAGGATAACCAGCAAGCACACCGTTGTTCATTTGTTCCTCGATACCTTTTGCGACCGGGTTAATGAATTCCTTAGGAATCGCCCCACCCACAATTTCGTCGACAAAAACAAAGCCTTCACCGGGCTCAGAGGGCTCAATTTTTAGCCATACATGACCATACTGACCACGTCCCCCTGACTGGCGAACAAACTTGCCTTCGACTTCCGCTTTACCACGAATGGTTTCACGATAAGCAACCTGAGGTTTGCCCACGTTGCAATCCACGCTAAATTCACGCTTCATTCGATCAACAATGATATCCAAGTGAAGTTCACCCATGCCTGATATCAATGTCTGACCAGTTTCAGCATCCGTTTCAACACGGAATGATGGATCTTCAGCTGCCAGTTTTCCGAGGGCAATCCCCATTTTTTCCTGATCAGCTTTAGAGCGGGGTTCTACAGCGATTTGAATCACAGGTTGAGGAAACTCCATTCGTTCCAGAATAACCTTATGATTTTGATCGCAAAGCGTGTCCCCTGTTGTCACATCTTTTAAGCCAATCGCAGCAGCAATGTCACCGGCACGAACTTCTTTGACTTCTTCACGTTTATTCGAATGCAACTGAACAATACGTCCAACCCGTTCACGTTTTTGTTTGACCGAGTTGTAGACAGAATCCCCGGAATTCAATACACCGGAATAGACCCGAACAAAGGTCAGAGTACCAACAAATGGGTCTGTCGCGATCTTGAATGCAAGTGCTGAAAAGGGTTCCGAGTCATCCGCGTGACGCTCGATATCATTTTCATGCTCATCAATTCCTTTAATCGATGGGACATCGACCGGTGACGGCAAAAATTCAATCACAGCATCCAGTACAGCCTGAACCCCTTTGTTCTTAAATGCACTACCGCAAGTCGCCAGAACAATCTCATTATTCAGAGTGCGAGTCCGCAAACCGAGCTTAATCTCGTCTTCGCTTAATTCACCCTCTTCCAGGTATTTATCCATCAGCTCTTCATTAGCTTCAGCAGCAGACTCCACCATATGGCTACGCCATTCTTCAGCCAATTCGAGCATATCTGCTGGGATATCTTCATAGGTGAAAGTCATTCCCTGGTCTTCCTCAGTCCAGTTAATTGCTTTCATCTTGAACAGATCAATAACACCTTTAAATTTATCTTCTGCACCGATATTCAATTGAATCGGTACAGGGGTTGCGCCTAGTCGATCTTTAATTTGATTTACCACACGCAAGAAATCTGCACCAGCACGGTCCATCTTATTCACGAAAACTAATCTCGGAACATGATATTTATCCGCCTGACGCCATACTGTCTCAGACTGAGGTTCAACACCAGAGGAACCACAAAAAACGACCACTGCACCATCAAGTACACGAAGAGAACGCTCGACCTCAATGGTGAAGTCAACATGTCCGGGAGTATCGATAATGTTGATACGATGATCGGGGAATTGCGCCTGCATACCACGCCAAAATGTGGTCGTCGCAGCAGAGGTAATGGTGATACCGCGTTCCTGCTCTTGCTCCATCCAGTCCATGGTTGCTGCACCATCGTGAACTTCGCCAATTTTATGAGACAGGCCGGTGTAGAACAGAATACGCTCAGTAGTGGTTGTCTTTCCTGCGTCTACATGAGCACATATACCGATGTTACGGTAGCGCTCGATAGGAGTTTTACGAGCCACGGTTGTATCCTCTTAACTAAGGTGGACCTTAGAAAATAGAAAAGTACTGCGGGTATCCCCGCAGTACAGGAGGTATTACCAACGGTAATGAGCAAACGCTTTGTTTGCATCAGCCATACGGTGAACGTCTTCACGTTTCTTAACCGCAGAGCCTTTGTTTTCAGCAGCATCTAGCATTTCAGCAGCCAGACGAGCAGCCATAGATTTCTCACCACGCTTACGCGCAGCTTCAACTAACCAACGCATCGCAAGTGCGTTACGGCGAACCGGACGAACCTCTACAGGAACTTGGTAAGTTGAACCACCCACACGACGAGATTTAACCTCAACCGCTGGGCGAACATTTTCAAGAGCTTCTTCAAATACAGATAAGTGGCCTTTACCAGATTTCTCAGCCATAGTATCTAATGCAGTATAAACAATCTTTTCTGCAACTGATTTCTTTCCGTCAACCATAAGGATGTTGACGAATTTTGCCAGCAGTTCAGACTTGAACTTCGGATCTGGAAGGATCTTACGCTGACCAATTACGCGACGACGTGGCATGGATATTCTCCGTTGTCTTCTTCAGGTTATCCAAAACTTTTCAGTTTCTTCAAAATTAATATTTAAATTAGTGTTTGGCCTTACTTAACGCTTATTTCAACAGAGAAACATTAAGATTTAGGACGCTTCACACCGTACTTAGAACGACCTTGTTTACGGTCATTAACACCCGCACAGTCAAGTGCGCCACGGACAGTGTGGTAACGAACACCCGGAAGGTCTTTAACACGACCACCACGGATCAAAACAACACTGTGCTCTTGTAGGTTGTGACCTTCACCACCGATGTATGAAGTAACTTCAAAACCGTTGGTTAAACGTACACGACATACTTTACGAAGTGCTGAGTTAGGTTTTTTTGGTGTAGTTGTGTAAACACGAGTACATACACCACGTTTTTGTGGGCACGCTTCTAGTGCTGGCACGTTGCTTTTTACAACTTGCTTCACACGAGGTTTGCGAACCAACTGGTTAATAGTTGCCATTAACTAGCTCCTGATTTACTGAAAGTAAGCTTTGTGAAAAATCTATACCCTATACAAATAGGGACGCAAAATTCTATACACCGCGGCTAGATGTGTCAAGAAATATACAGTTTTTTTAGAGGGGCAGGAAATCTTATTCCCAAGTCATTGTACTGTGGCTATGTTCCGTCAATTCAACAAACCCCAAATAATCAGTTATCGTTGTCGAAGGACTGATACGGTGATAAATGCCTCGGGCTTTGGCATCGGCTTGCAAAACAAACACAGTTTTACCTTCCAGCAATTCAAACGCATGATGCAAAGGGTTTGCCGCATAAACTGCGTCTTCGATCAATAAGATAGTATCTTGCTCAGAATAAAAGGGGTGGACTCGCTTCAATGCAGCGTCTGTTTTAATCACATGTAGCATAAGGTGTCTCAAAAACTCAAAACTTTATCTGCCTGATGCAGAATCTCTATCATGGCTTGGTCCTGCACAGAGGTCACAGGGATGATCAAATCATCTTGCGTCACTCCCCGCTGCAATAATGCCGTCTCGGAGACAAAGACCTGATCAATATCGTACAGATCGAGTAGTTTAAGCATTGGTGCATAATCCTTGCAGAGAATATCGTCTGTTTCTTGCTCCTGCAGGAGTTGTAATACGCCATCTCCCATGAAAACGACTGCAATATTTTCACTATAAGCAGAGGCCGCTAACAACGCATCAACCCCTTCTCTTCCGGAACTTCGACCGTGAGGTGCGTGATGAAAAACATAAATCAAACGATTCAAAACTGTATGACCCTATCTTGTGTCAACATTGCTTCAGCTAAACTCCCCAGACCTGTCTGCACAAATTCGCCGGCCAGATTATCTTTAAAAACACAATGTTGGGTCGCCTCTTTTTCACTCAAAATGCCTCGTCTCAAAGACGCTGCAACACAGGTTTCAAGACTGACACTATGCTCTTTCGCCAAATTTTGCCAAGCTTTGGCAAGATCAAATTCATCATTGGCCGGTACTGATAATGAAGTTCCATTCGTCACACCGTCCTGATAGAAAAACACACTCACCAGTGTGTGACCTTTCTGGAGTAAAGCGCGCGCAAACTGATAAGCACTCCGGGCTGACTGGGTGCCGTACAGTGGCCCATTGACCACCAACGTGTAAGTCAGAACACTCATTTTTCATCATCCTCTGTCTTACGCTGACGAATATAGAGGTACACCGTATGTTTTGATATATTCAGACGAGCAGCAACACGATTGATCGCATCTTTAATATCAAAGATGCCTTTATCGTATAATGCCATCACAATCTGTCGGTTCTTGGTATTATTCGATACCGATTTATCCGCATTGATTTCTTCGATCGTTCGCTCGACGGTCTGATCCACCAGCTCTTCAACATCACTGGCAAAATTGACTGATGATGCCGCATCTTGTACATCTTGATTTGGCATGAATGACTGTAGTATCTGAGAAAACGGGGCATCGAGATTGACATTAATACAGAGCAACCCAATCACTCGATTTTCACCGTTACGGATAGCAATCGTGATGGATTTCATTAATACACCACCTTTTGCCCGGGTAAAATAAGAGCGGGAAAAATTCCGTTCTGACCCTTCAATATCTTTCAGCATCTTCAACGCTAAATCCGTAATCGGAGAACCAACCTGACGCCCGGTATTCTCACCATTGGCAATTCTGATAGCAGAAGTATTCAAGTCTTCCAATGAATGCAATACGATTTCACAGAAAGGACCGATCAGGCTTGCCAGACCATCTACCATTGCCTCATAAGAACGGAGAATGATTTTATCATGCTCTGTAAACGGTTTTACATGCACAGATTCAATTTCCAGTAACATGTCAGCATTGAGTGTCTCTGTCATCGCCACGTTGTTCCAGCCTTCGAAAATATCAACAAATAAATGTAAGTTTATCAGAAAATTTTAAAGTACCGCTAAGCTATCGTATCAACAACTGATTTAAAACAAATTTATGACGACAAATAAAAAAAAGACCTGATAAATCAGGCCTTTTTATTGCATATAAATAGCTTGAACGACTATTTCACCGTCACAGCTTATTATTTACTTGTTTTCTTAGCGTTATCCGCTTTTTCAACTTTCAACAATTCAACTTCAAATACCAGTGTTGAATCAGCAGGAATCGACGGAGTATCTCTGTCACCATAAGCCAGTTCTGGTGGAATGACAAACTTGTATTTAGCCCCAACTGTCATCAGTTGAACACCCTCAGTCCAACCCGGAATGACGCGATCCAGTGGGAATGTCGCAGGCTCACCACGGTCATAAGAACTATCGAACTGGGTACCATCGATCAGTGTCCCTTTATAGTGGACTTGAACTGTATCTGTCGCTTTTGGTGATTTGCCAGTCCCTTTCGTGATCACTTGATACAGCAGACCTGACTTCGTTTTCTTCACACCGTCTTGTTTTTCAAACTTGGCACGGAAATCATCACCAGCTTTTTTGTTCGCTTCTGCTTTCTCTTTGGCTTTTGTTGTTGACAATGTATTGAGTCGCTTATCGAAATCTTCCAATGCTTTACGAGCATCTTCATCTGTCATCGCTGATTTATCAGCAAATGCATTTTGAATCCCTTGCAGCACAATATCTTTATCCAGCGTAATGCCATATTCTTTGGGTTTTTCAAGACTTGTACTCAGATAATTAGCAAAAGAGACACCAATGGCATAAGCTGCTTTCTCATCATCTGACTTAAACTGAACCGCTGCTGGTTTAGCAGCATCCTGAGTGGCAGCTTGCGTTTCTTGTTTTCCTTCATCTTGACAGCCTGCTGCAAGCATCACAGCGGCAGCAAGAAACGACACTTTTAACAATGATTTCATTCAATTCTCCAAATATGTGGGCAAACCTTTTGTAATTACTCATAATTTCTTGACTAAAATTGATGAGCAACACATTGTTATACAAATATAACGTGATGTGATCCGAATGTCTTTAACTCTCAATGGAAATTCAGACTGATGCGAATATTTTCCCTTTATCTATTCATGTTAATTGTCAGTGTGACGTTAAATGGGTGCTTTTTCTTCACATCTCCTATTCAAAAATGGGAGATCACCCCAGAAGGAGCAACGGCTTTCGGTCTGAGCCGGGACGGTAGATTTGCCCTAACCTATTCTCAAAAAAATCAGCTCCAGCTCTGGGATCTTTCTGAAAACAAACGACTCGCACTCCTTGGCTCCCTCGATCAACAAAACAGCACTGTGACCAAAATTAGAATTTCAGACAATGATCGCTATGCCGTGACAGCCGGACAGAATAATTTCGCGGTCTGGGACTTAGCCTGGACACAGTCTAAAGGGCTCTGGTCGATTTCGGATGGACTCATCAGAGATATTGATCTTTCAAAAGATGGCGAACAAGTTCTGATGGGTCTATCCAACGGTAAAGCGATTTACGTGGACTTAGTCAGCGGAAGACGCATGGAGTTCCTTGCACATCACGAGAAAGTTAACTCTGTTGCATTATCGCCCAATGGTCGCTTTGCCCTAACCGGTGGCAATGACTATCAGGCCTATCTATGGGACACGAGATCGGGTCAAATACTGAGAAAATTTGAACATGAACAACGTGTTGTTCGCGTCGCACTGCAGAGAGACGGTAATTTTGCATTTACATCCGATGGCGGAAATGAAGCTAGAGTTTGGGATTTACATTCCGGTCAGGAAGTCTCCCATCTCCACAGTTTCGCCAGACAACTCATATTTTCTACGGTGCGATTTTCTGATGACGGGACGCAACTCATTACCGGAACCCCTTCCGGCTACGTTGCGGTCTGGGATACACAAAGCGGCAAACAACTTGCTAAATTTTCAACGGAGCCACCAAAAGTGGATCCACCACCACGTTCTGTCGTGTATGATGTTGCCTTTGATCAACAACATCATGTCATATCAGCAAGCTCTGCTGGTATTGCAGAAGCTTGGGAATTGGATGAGTAATAAAATGGCCGCAGAAGAAGTAGAACGACTAGAAGCTCGAATCAATGATTTGGAGTGCCAATTGGCATTTCAGGAAGATACTATCGAAGCGCTCAATCAAGCTCTCAGCCAACAGCAGCAAACCATTTCTCGGATGCAGGACCAGATGAAATTCATCGTAGGGAAGCTCAAGAACGTTAACGAGTCACCGATGGCAGATCAATCTCAAGAGACGCCACCACCTCATTATTGATGTGACCAAGAATAAGTCAGAATCTCATTAATCTAATACAGATAAAAATAGACAATCACAATACCAGCAACAACTAAACAGCCACCGATTCGCCGTAGCAAAGAATTCGGTTGCTGGCTTAACTGGGAAAGCATTCGACGCCAGCCATTGGGGATAAGTAATGGACCAAGTCCTTCAGCAATCAGCAATAAACCGACTGCCAACCATATTGAATGAGACATAAAATTTAATTCCAAAATAAAGGCTCCGAAAGGAGCCTTTATACTATGCTTGCGACAGATATACTATGCTTGGTACTTATTTCGCATTTTTACCCTTTGAGTTCTTCATATAACGGAAAAACTCACTTTCCGGATCAAGCACCAAAATATCACTTTTCTGGTTGAAAGACTCTTCATAAGCCTTTAAAGAACGCAGGAAGGTAAAGAACTCAGGATCTTGACTATATGAGTCCGAATAAATTTTAGCAGCTTTCGCATCCGCTTCACCACGCGTTACACGAGCCGTTTTATCGGCCTCTGCAAGAATCGTGGCTACTTCAAGCTCAGCCTGAGCCTTAATGATTTCAGCCTTCTCACGACCTTGTGAACGGTGTTTACGCGCGACAGACTCACGTTCCGCTCTCATCCGCTTGTAAATCGACTCACTGATCTCATCGGGTAAGTTGATTTTTTTCATCCGAAAATCAACAACATAAACACCCAAATCTTTCATCGCACTTTCACGAGTACTCAACAAAACTTCGTCCATAATCTGATCTCGCTGACCATCTATTTTCAAAGCTTCCTTGGCCGCTTCCGTGGTCACAACTTCCGCATCTTCGCTATCAGGCAGGACATCATCATTCAGCGGACCAGATACGATCTGTTTAATCTCCCGAGAACCGATTTCAGACCGTAATACGTCGGTCACCTTTCTTTCCAACAGCGATTGAGCAGTTAAAGCACTCCCGCCTCCTGTTGCCAGATAATAGGTACCAAAATCCTGAATCCGCCACTTCACATAAGAATCGATGATGACATCTTTTTTCTCTGCGGTCACAAACCGATCTGAACGGCCATCCATGGTCTGAATACGGGCTTCAAGCACTTTGACCGAGTCAAATAACGGCATTTTAAAATGCAGTCCCGGCTCATAGATACGTGCGATTTCACCATCTTTTAAAACGCGTCCAAAGCGAACGACGATGCCGCGCTCTCCTTCATGAATGACAAATACAGACATGAGAAAAACAATCAGAAATAGCACCAATACAGGGATTATTAACTTACGCATTCTTAGTATCTCCCTTGTCGTGAACCAGTACGTGGCTGTGCTTTATCTTTCTTACCACTTTTCTGTGATTCAAGTTCGATATGATCATAAAGTGGCGATGATTTCAAATCTCTCTTGGTCTGCGTATCTCCTTGCCCTGATAATTTATCAATTGGCAGATAAAGCAAGTTACCGCTCGATTTCGAATCAATCAGAATTTTCGATGAATGAGTATAAACAGCTTGCATCGTATCGAGGTACAAACGGTTTCTTGTCACTTCCGGTGCTGCTTTATATTCAGGAAGCAATTTGTCAAACTGAGCGACCTGACCGGAGGCTTCATTTAACACCCGTTCACTATACCCTAGAGCTTCTTTTTTCACTCGCTCTGCACGACCAGTCGCTTTAGGAAGCACCTCATTTTTATAGGCTTCAGCTTCACGAATGAAACGTTCTTCATCCTCCCGCGCTGCAATTGCGTCATCAAACGCATCTTTAACCTGTTCCGGCGGACGCGCCGACTGGAAGTTCACATCAACAATCATTAAGCCCATATCATATTTCTTAATGATGTCATTCAATGTGTTTTGAGTCGTTTCGCGAATCTTCTGACGGCCACTGGTCAAAATGCTATCCATCAACGAGTCACCAACGACGGCTCGCAATGCAGAATCAGTCGCTTGACGTAAACTATCATCAGCACTCGTGACCTGATAAAGATACTTATATGGATCCGCCACCCGATACTGAATATCCATTCCGACGGTGACCACATTTTCATCTTTTGTCAGCATCAGACCTTGTGCCCGTAATGAACGGATCGCCTGCACATTGACGGGTTCTACTTCATCAATAAAGCGAGCCCGCCAGTTCAGACCGGGACTAACAATGTGATCGAACTTACCCAATCTCAGTAGCACACCCCGCTCGGCTTCACCGATGGTATAAAATCCGGAGAAAAACCAAACTGCAACAGCGATAACAGCAATGATTCCAAATCCAATAGAACCACCTCCAGGAAAAGAGGATCCTTTACTGCCGCCTCCTTTCTTACCAAATTTACCGCTAATTTTTTGGCTCAGTTTATTGAAGACTTCATCCAGATCCGGTGGTCCCTGATCTCGTCCACCACGGTCACCATGGTCCTTATTGCCCCACGGATCTTTATCACGGTCATTATTACCATTACCGTTGTTATTACCAGGCTCATTCCACGCCATTAGTAATCTCCATCATTTGATATGACGTTATACTGTAGCAGTCCTTTAAGTAACTATAAAGTCACACAAAACTGCGTGTTCTCTTTTTTCTAGTCTAGACCAATCCGCCTGTTGCATACGAATAGAAATTAATAAATTTCCTTGTTGATCATATGATTCCTGCAAAATTGATCGATTCTTGAAGAAGAAGCTGCGCATACGGCCCTGATGTTCAGGTGGAATACACAGTTGATATTGAACGATTTGTCCGGCTAAACGTTCTGTCAGCGCTTGGAAAAGTAGCTCAATACCAAGTCCTTCCATTGCTGAAACCCAAACGATTCGAGGGACACCTTCGTCATCTCGTTCAATTCTGGGTTGCTGACTTTCCATATTGTCGATTTTGTTCATCACCAGCAGAACCGGAACTTCATCTGCTTCAATTTCAGCAAGCACATCATCGACAGCTCTTATATTGTCACGAAAACGCTCATCACTTGCATCGACAACATGTAACAAAATGTCAGCTTCCTGAGTTTCTTGTAATGTTGCTTTAAAAGCAGCCACCAAATCGTGGGGCAAATGACGAATAAATCCCACCGTATCGGCCAAAATTGCAGTACCCACATCTTCGAGTTGCATTCTTCTCAACGTGGGGTCTAATGTTGCAAATAGCTGATCGGCAGCATAAACACCGGCCTCGGTAATACAGTTAAATAGTGTCGATTTACCAGCATTTGTATAACCAACGAGTGATATCGTCGGAACTTCAGCACGGTTTCGAGCTCTACGCCCTTGTTCTCGTTGTTTCGCAACTTTTTCTAAGCGACGCAGTATCGCTTTAATTCGTTCACGCAATAGACGTCGGTCTGTTTCTAGCTGTGTTTCTCCAGGCCCCCGAAGACCAATCCCGCCTTTCTGGCGTTCAAGGTGTGTCCAA
The DNA here is from genome assembly GCF_024347135.1 of Vibrio spartinae. Classification (NCBI taxonomy): domain Bacteria; kingdom Pseudomonadati; phylum Pseudomonadota; class Gammaproteobacteria; order Vibrionales; family Vibrionaceae; genus Vibrio; species Vibrio spartinae. The sequence goes on from NZ_AP024907.1 coordinate 3,578,478, forward strand.
CCCCGAACCAGTCGTGTGGACAAATGGCGAAGCTGGGCAAGTTCGACTTGTAGCTTCCCTTCATGGGTTCGAGCTCGCTGAGCAAAGATATCAAGGATCAAACCAGTACGATCAATCACTCGACATTGACACAACGTTTCAAGGTTGCGCTCTTGGGCAGGAGAAAGGGCATGGTTGAAGATCACGATTTCAGCTTCAGTTTGCATCACAGCTTGTGCGATTTCCTGAGCTTTGCCCTCACCGACGTAGTATTTGGGGTGCGGAGCCTGACGACTACCCGTTATCACTTGTAGTGTCGTGACTCCAGCGGAACTAACCAGCATTTCACACTCGCTGAGATCTTCCCACTCCCCTTCTTGCGTAAAGTTGATATGAACAAGTACGGCTCGCTCACCGGCTTCATAACGGTCAAACAAGCTATCAACTCCTTATAAGATATTGTATATGATTAATCGTCTGATTTATCTGATGAACGCTCATTAGCAGGACGATCACCATGATGGCTTACCGCACGGGCTGGCACAACAGTTGAAATCGCGTGCTTATACACCATCTGATTCACTGTATTTTTCAACAGAATAACAAACTGATCAAACGATTCGATCTGGCCCTGCAATTTAATACCATTAACCAAATAAATGGATACAGGAATACGCTCGCGACGTAATGCATTTAAGAATGGGTCTTGTAGAGATTGCCCCTTAGCCATTTTATTTTCCTTATTTTCTATTTGTATTAATTATTTAGCTAGTGGTACACCAAGCTTTGTGCAGCCTTTGCATCCGAGCTAAACGAATAAAGTAACATCCTGAGACACTCAAGTTATGGCGCTTCTGAACCAAAATTTCAAGTGACATGTCCATAAAGGATGTACGACACAAAAACGATCACATTATACACAGCGTACCCGATAAGAAGCTATCGAATTCGATATAATTTCATACGCTTGGTCAATATTTTCACTATCTAGCCAAGTCAGATCATTCCAGCTACGGAGCCATGTGATCTGGCGTTTGGCTAATTGACGTGTGGCACAAATACCACGATAAATCGCTTCATCAAGCGAACAATTCCCGTCTAAATACTCCCACATCTGTCGGTAACCGACACAACGAATAGAAGGCAAATCAGCATGAAGCGCTTGACGAGCATATAACGCTTTGACCTCATCTTCAAATCCGGCTTCGATCATCTTGTTAAAGCGAATTTCAATTCGCCGGTGAAGCTCGGATCGTTCCTGAGGTGCAATCGCGAACTGTACCACATCAAATGGTAGCACTTCTCCCTTTGTTCGCGTCAATTCCGTCAAAGTTTTTCCAGAAATTCGATAAACTTCTAACGCTCTGGATAACCTTTGCGGATCATTCGGATGGATCCGTTCAGCCGACTCAGGATCAATCTCAGCAAGCTGTTGATGCAGGGCCGGCCATCCCGAATCGGCAGCTTCTTGTTCAATTTGTTGTCGAATCTCAGCGTCAGCTGCCGGTAAAGGGGATAACCCTTCGAGTAATGCTTTAAAATACAGCATCGTGCCACCAACTAAGAGGGGGATCTTACCGTTGCGCACAATTGCTTGCATATGCTGAAGCGCATCCCGACGAAAATCAGCCGCTGAATAGGCTATTTCCGGTTCCAGAATATCGATTAATCGATGGGGAGCCTGTGCCAGCTCCGCTGCCGTCGGTTTAGCGGTGCCGATATTCATGCCTCGGTAAATCAATGCTGAATCAACACTAATGATTTCAATAGGAAAATGCTGACATAGTCGGATTGCTAAATCAGTTTTCCCCGATGCGGTTGGCCCCATTAAAAATAAGGCCAGAGGTCGTTGTTGGCTCATGAGTTAAATGCTGTAATCGTTGCCGAAAAATCCACCGGACGAACAAACGCCCTATCTTCTAAAGGTAGTTGCTCAACATAAAGCTGCTCAACTTCAGCGATGAGTTGAATCGCTTGTGACAAAGTGTAGTCACTTGGGTCGGCATTCGCATAATCAGCGAGCCATTCTGTCACACAGGCTAGCACTGCGGATGGATCGTTCTGGTTTAAAGAAGAGGCGTAAGATACCAGATCTGGAATTAATTTCTGCAAATTCTGCTGCCGGAGCGGTTGCGGGACACTCATCACCATCAAGGTATCGGTTGAACGCTTTTTCAACTCAATGCCGAGTCGTAAGAAAACGTCCTGATACGATGTCGCGCAGGATAGCTGCTCACGCGTCACCTTCAAAGATAGGGGAACTAAAAGCGGCTGTCCTTTGCGGGATTGCGAGGTGGCATCAAGCTGTCTTTGCAGCCTCAAGTGATTAGCTCTCGCAAGTGCAACCATACAACAGGATGTCCCTGAACTCATGAGTAGGAACTTCCCTTGAATCACCGCAACAGCTTTACCCAGAGCCCTGACTTCATTCGTCTCAATACTATCAAACACGTCTTGGGGATGATGTGTATCCGCTACAGATGACGGCTGATCAGAGGAACCATGGGGGACGCTCATTAATTGCTGATAAATTTTTGCTTCTTTCAGGGACGTCGCTTTGGTCTGACTCCGGCTCCCTGAGTTGCCCCCTCCAGCAGGAGAAGAGGAGCGACCAGATTGTGACTGCCAAGGTTGGGAGATGCTGCTTTCCCGAACACCACCCCGAGCATCCTCTGAACTCACTCTTCCCGGATAAGATGGCGTTTTGTCAATTGCATCGAATAATTGCGGTGAAAGTTGAGTCGGTTCTGACGGTTCATCTGCCTCATCTGCCGTCTGATGATGAAATGCGGATCGACTGACCTCCGGCTCATCAATATGTTGCCCTTGTGCAAGCGCACTGCTGATGGCCTGATAGATAAAATCGTGAACCAAACGAGCCTGATGAAAACGCACTTCATGTTTCGCCGGATGAACATTGACATCGACCTGTCTCGGATCTAACTCAATATACAGCGCATAAGCCGCATACTGGTCAGGACTTAGGCTCCTTTCGTAACTCTGGCGGATGGCATGATTAATCAGCTTATCTTTCATCATACGGCCGTTGACATAACAATATTGCAAGTCACTTTGTTGTCTCGCCCCTTCAGGGGTCGAGATCCATCCATGTAGTATCAGTCCTTGATGTTCAAGTTCAACCTTCAACATATGCCGGACGAATGGCTGGCCAAAGACGGCAGCAATGCGTTTTTCTTTTTGTGGTTCAGTTTGCGCGGCACGATACTGACGTACCATTTTGCCATTATGTTTCAGGAAAATCGTGATATCAAAGCGACTTAATGCAATCCGCTTGAGCACTTCTTCGATATGGGTAAATTCGGTTTTCTCTGTCCGTAAAAATTTCCTTCTGGCTGGCGTATTAAAAAACAGGTCCAAAACTTCAACCGTTGTGCCCACAGGATGGGCGGCAGGTTGCAGTTGCACGGCCATATCCCGACCTTCACTATAAGCCAGCCATGCCTCATCCTGCGTTGCCGGACGCGATGTTAACGAAAGACGAGAAACTGAACTGATACTTGCCAGGGCTTCTCCCCGAAACCCCAGACTGATAATCGCTTCCAGATCATCAAGAGAATGAATTTTTGAGGTCGCGTGACGACTGAGCGCCAGCGTGAGTTCGTCTTTTTCAATCCCATGCCCGTTATCTCTGACACGGATCAGCTTCGCCCCCCCTTTCTCAATATCAATATCAATTCGGGTTGCACCGGAATCCAGACTATTTTCAACCAACTCTTTTACGACTGAGGCAGGTCTTTCAACAACTTCTCCGGCCGCAATCTGGTTTGCCAGCCGAGCAGGTAAAATTTTTATCGTCATAGGGTTATCTATTGGGAATAATGAGTACCTGTTTAATCGCTAACTGATCAGAATGTAGCTGATTTGCCTGACGGATGCTGTTGATGCTCACACCGTAGTCTTTTGCAATCTTACTTAAATACTCGCCACGTTTGACTTGGTGTTTTCGTAAGGGCTTATCTTTCAGGCTCACGGTGATTTTGAGTTTCTGCCCGACACGCAAGACAGATGATCGAAGTCGGTTTTCTTTACGTATAGCACCAACACTTACTTTATACTTGCTGGCAATCGCCCCCAAATACTCACCGGATTTAACCGTATGAGTAATCACTTCGGTTTCGACCGGATTTTTGATTTCAGGTACCACAATCGGATTCGAATGACTACTTGGAATGATGAGAACCTGTCCAACCTTCAACATTGATGAGTTCAAGTGATTTTTACGCGTTAATGTCGCAGCGGTAACACCATATCTCTGGGCAATTACAGACAAAGACTCACCAGCCTGAACCACATGCTTTCTGGCTTTTTTACGGCTGGCAAACAATGTCCCTTCAGGAGGCCGATCTTCAAAGTAGTTCACAACGGCCTTTGCTATCGCTTTCGAGAGCTTATTCTGATGACTGCTCTGAAATAACAGACGCTCTTCTCTCGGATTAGAAATAAACCCGGTTTCAACCAGAACAGACGGAATATCCGGAGATTTCAGTACCGCGAGACTCGCATTGACCGGTGTTTTTTTATGTAATCGGGCCACCTTTCCTAACTCTTTCAAGATATCTCTGGCGACGGTATAACCTTCTTTCTGAGAATGGCTAAATTGTAAATCCAATAAGGTCTGACTAATGTTTTTGTCATTATTTCTTTTCGCCAAAACCTGCCCGGCCCCACCAAGCAATTCAGATTGTCGTTCATGATCTTCGACCCACTTTGCAATTTCGGTATTCGCACGACGGGTATTCAGCACAAACACTGAAGCGCCTCTGGGTTGTGGAGACGTAAACGCATCCGCATGAATGGAAATTAACAGATGTGCTTTATTTTTTCTGGCAATCTCAGAACGTCGGTTGAGATTGACAAAATAATCCCCTTTACGGGTCAGTACCGCCTTCATTCCGGGAACGGCATTTAGTTGGGCGGCAAGCTTTTTCGCCACACTTAATGTTACATTTTTTTCGTATTTACCCTTTGGCCCGATAGAACCGGGATCTTCCCCACCGTGTCCTGCATCAATCGCGACGACAATATCAGCATTCCCTTGATATTGAGAAGCATCTTTCGCGACCTGAGCCGCTGAAGAAGAGGAAGCACCAGCATTTGAACTCGACTCATCGTGAGGCAAATCAATCACGAGGCGATGCCCATATTCCTGTTTTGGCGTGGGAGCCAGTTTAAATATTTGTGCCGATACTTTTTTCTTGAGTTCGAACACCAGACGATAAGTGCCTGACTGTGGTGGAGAACTCTTTCTGATTTTTTTCAGCACATCACTATCACTGACCGAGATCGGAAGCTTGGCCCGAACACCAGTATCCACGAGATCAATCACAAGTCGACTAGGATGACTCAACGTAAAATAACTATAATGGGCTTCTTCACTCAGATCGATAACAACACGTGTTTCATCCGGAGAGGGCCAAACTCGAATACCTTGAATCGAATTCGCCTGCGCAAACTGGCTGACCGTTAAGGTAACGAACCCCAAAAAGACAAAAATAAAAGAATAAAGGTACTTAACGTTTCTCATAACTCCAACTGACTCAGTAACGTTCGTCCATATTCACTGTTTGCAGAGAGAACGACAATTCTGCTCTCTCCATCATAGCGAATATCTATCTCTATATCAGCCGCGGGCAACAGACCTGCACCTTTTTCCGGCCACTCAACCAAACAGATTGCATCAGGGGAGAAATAATCTCGGATGCCCATAAACTCGAGCTCTTCAGGATCGGCCAACCGATAGAGGTCAAAATGATAGACTTGCCATTGCTCTAGCTGATAAGGTTCGACCAAAGTGTAAGTTGGGCTTTTCACATTCCCCGGATGTCCTAAGGCTTGAATAAACCCTCGGCACAACGTTGTTTTTCCTGCCCCTAAATCGCCATGCAAGTAGAACGTTGTTTGACGAGAACATATCAAAGCAAGATGACTGCCTAATCTTACGGTTTCAGTCTCATCCTTTAATAACAGTGTCTTCGTCTCCATCAATTCGATCTCTTATATTGTTAACAAATTCATTTATGGACTCCGATAGTAAACTGGGTTGGAATCAAGAGACAAGTATTCTTCTGTAAGGGATTGGAAAAAACGTTCCTGACATTCCCATTATTCTCCAAGATCACTCGCTGGATCTCCCCATATGGATCCGTTAAGATCCTTGTCCCATTTTACCGAGTGAGCATCATGGACTATCAAGCATTAGCAGATAAAATCAAAATCTGGGCTCAGGCGCTTGGATTTGAGAAAATCGGTATCTGTGATGTTGATCTCACCGAACATGAGGCTGAGCTACAACGCTGGCTAGATGCCGGATATCACGGTGATATGGACTGGATGGCACGTCACGGTATGTTGCGGGCAAGACCGCAAGAACTTCATCCGGGCACAATCCGCGTTATCAGCGTTCGCATGAATTACTTGCCACCACAAGCCCACTTTGCCAGTAATCTGGACTCCCCCACACATGCCTACATTAGTCGTTATGCGTTGGGCCGTGATTACCACAAGCTGGTGAGAAAACAGCTGAAAAAACTCGGGGATAAAATCAGACAAGAAGTCGGGGAACTCAATGCTCGGCCTTTCGTTGATTCAGCTCCGATTCTCGAACGCCCCCTTGCGCAAAAAGCCGGACTAGGCTGGACGGGGAAGCATTCACTGATTCTGGATCAAGATGCGGGTTCATGGTTTTTTCTCGGAGAGTTATTGGTCGATATCCCACTACCAGTTGATCAGCCCAGCCAGAACCAATGTGGTCATTGTCGAGCGTGCGTCACCTCTTGTCCTACCGGTGCAATTGTCGCTGACGGTGTCGTAGATGCGAGACGCTGCATTTCATATCTCACCATTGAATTTTCGGGAATCATCCCACTTGAGTTTCGCAAAGCGATCGGCAACCGCATTTATGGATGTGATGATTGTCAGTTGGTTTGCCCTTGGAATCGCTCAGCCTCCCTCACCGAGCAATCAGACTTTCATCGTAGAGATGTTTTTGCTCACCCAGATCTGGTCGAGCTATTTGCGTGGGAGGAAGAAACTTTCTTACAAAATACTGAAGGTTCAGCGATTCGACGTATCGGTCACCAACAATGGTTAAGAAATATTGCAATAGCCATGGGAAATGCCCCTTATTCAGAACGGATTGTGCTAGCCTTAGAAAATCGGCTGGGAGAAACAGAATTACTGGATGTTCATATCCGTTGGTCATTAGAGCAGCATCAACAAAAACAGCGGCAAGAACAAAATCGGCAGCATGAAAGGCTGATTCGTATTATTCAGAAAGGATTGCCGAGAGACGCATAGCTCACTGCCCCGTCAAGCCCGCCACTCAAGGCAACATTACAACTTATTTTGACATGATGCCCAAATATTTTGATGTGGAAAAAACTTTCACTTTCACTTTTTTTATCTGTTATCGGAAGAGTTAACCACATTGCAAAGATATGACAAGGATCAATGCATATAAAACAAAAGATCAACCTCAAATGCTGCCCATCACTGTAAAAAATAACTAAATTCATTTAAAAACATATAGTTAATAAAAATAAGCATTTCCAACTATAACTCAGTTATTTTACAAGATCTTTTGCTATCCCCTTTTCCTGCCTCGCCAAAAATAGATTACCCACCGACTTATCCACAACACATATTTTGTGGATAACTCTGTTAGCGAAAATTAGGCATCGCATGTGCAGCACTGATTTCATCAGGGTTTGTCAGTGTACAGATTGGGTAAAAACAGGAGTATATGGGCCGGCCTGTTTGACTGGATATTCTTGCAAGGAGTTTATGCTTCACAGCATGAAGAAAGAGCGTGACAAAATTTAACATTAATTGAACTGGAGCGACACACGGGGTTCGAACCCGTGACCTCAACCTTGGCAAGGTTGCGCTCTACCAACTGAGCTAGTGTCGCAAGTCGTCAACTAAAATTAAAATTGGTTGCGGGAGCCGGATTTGAACCGACGACCTTCGGGTTATGAGCCCGACGAGCTACCAAACTGCTCCATCCCGCGTCCATCAATATTACTACTCAGGTAGTAATAGGTACTCTGGAGCGACACACGGGGTTCGAACCCGTGACCTCAACCTTGGCAAGGTTGCGCTCTACCAACTGAGCTAGTGTCGCATGTCGTCAACTAAAATTTAAATTGGTTGCGGGAGCCGGATTTGAACCGACGACCTTCGGGTTATGAGCCCGACGAGCTACCAAACTGCTCCATCCCGCGTCCATGATATTATCGCTCAAGCAATAATATGAATTCTGGAGCGACACACGGGGTTCGAACCCGTGACCTCAACCTTGGCAAGGTTGCGCTCTACCAACTGAGCTAGTGTCGCATGTCATTAACTAAAATTTAAATTGGTTGCGGGAGCCGGATTTGAACCGACGACCTTCGGGTTATGAGCCCGACGAGCTACCAAACTGCTCCATCCCGCGTCCATCAATATTACTACTCAAGTAGCAATAAGGTACTCTGGAGCGACACACGGGGTTCGAACCCGTGACCTCAACCTTGGCAAGGTTGCGCTCTACCAACTGAGCTAGTGTCGCACAAAACAACGCTTTACGTCGTTCAGGGCTGCGAATTATAAGAGCATTTTTTTTTGATGCAAGCTTTTCATTTAAAAAAACCGAGTTTTTTTTAGATTGCAGAAAAAGCGAACAATATCGCATTGTAATGTTCTCAAATTATTCAAATCGTCAATATTGTTTTTCGATAATATTGCAGCTCAGCAATTGATTCCCGAATGTCATCCAGTGCTAAATGGCTTCCCTTTTTCTGGAATCCATCCAAAATGTCTGGCTGCCAACGTTTTGTCAGCTCTTTCAGCGTACTCACATCCAGATAACGATAATGAAAATAAGCTTCCAATTCCGGCATATACTTCACCAGAAAACGACGGTCCTGACCAATACTATTGCCGCAGATTGGTGAATTTCCTTTTGGGACCCACTGTTCTAAAAATTTTATCGTCAATCGGACCGCTTCTGCTTCGGTCACTGCACTTTGCTGGACCCGTTCAACCAAACCACTTTGGGTATGCGTCGTTACACACCATTCATCCATCTTAGCCAACTCTTGCTCTGACTGATGAATAGCGAGCACCGGGCCTTCAGCCAGAATATTTAATTCGCTATCTGTCACAATCGTGGCAATTTCAATAATCTTGTGTACTTCCGGATCGAGACCTGTCATTTCTAAATCAATCCAAATCAGATTTTGATCATTTAAAGCCATTACACTTACCTGTATAGGTTTGATAATAAAAAATGTACTATACCCAAATTATACGCGGTGAGATAGTTTGAACCGATGAATGCTGTCAGCGGCATCGGTGGTTCACACAACTCAGCTTTAATACAGTGAAAGAAATATTGTGGGTAAACAGAAAAAATTAACCAAAGGACAAGTCCGTCGTGTCCGGCATAACCAGACAAAACGCTTAAAACAAGAAACAACGGTGGAATGGGATGAATCGATGCTGGGCGCAACCAAACCAGGGTTGGTTATCAGTCGTTTTGGTCAACATGCCGATATTGAAGATCTTCAAACTCGGGAAATTCATCGCTGTAACCTGCGTCGAGGCATCGAAACATTAGTCTCTGGCGATCGGGTTATCTGGCGTTCAGGGCTAGATATAATGGCTGGTATTTCCGGTGTTGTTGAGGCGGTTGAGCCAAGACATTCGATTCTGACCCGCCCTGATTACTATGATGGTTTAAAACCGGTTGCCGCCAATATTGATCAAGTCATTATTGTTTCTTCCGTCCTGCCTGAACTGTCGCTGAATATCATTGATCGATATTTGATCGTCGCGGAGACACTGAACATCCAACCACTTCTGGTGTTGAATAAAGTCGATTTGCTTAGCACTGAGGAGCAGCAGGCGTTCCAAAACTGGATGACAACTTATGAAAAACTTGGTTATCCGTCTCTTTTCGTCAGCCGCAAATCTGGGGAAGGTCTTGAACAACTCGAGTCCTACTTACAAGATAAAATCAATGTTTTTGTCGGTCAGTCGGGTGTCGGCAAATCCAGTCTGGTCAATGCCATTTTACCAAATTTAGAATCGGTCATTGAAGAAGGGGATGTTTCTGCAAACTCAGGCTTGGGACAACATACTACGACAGCCGCGAGGCTCTATCATATTCCGACAGGCGGTGACTTGATCGATTCTCCCGGGGTCAGAGAATTCGGACTATGGCATTTGACACCTGAAGAAATCACTCAAGCTTATGTTGAATTTCGCCCCTATTTAGGCGGCTGTAAATTCCGGGACTGTAAACATGACGATGATCCCGGCTGTATCATTCGTGAAGCGGTAGAAAACGGTGATATCAGTGAAATCAGATACGAAAACTATCACCGAATTCTGGAAAGCATGAGCGAAAATAAAGCCAACCGTCAGTATTCAAGAAATAAAAAAGCGGATCTGTAAAATCGTGACTACTGACATCCTGATGGATATTCAGTAACATTCCGCTGTTTAACTGATATGGAGTCGATGAGACTGGATGAAAACCATGGATAAATTTAAAATTGGATTACAATACTGGTTGCCTCAACATGCGCTCACGCGACTGATGGGGAAGCTTGCTGCCGCAAAAGCCGGGATGCTGACGACTTCGATTATCCGCTGGTTTATCAAACACTATCAAGTCAATATGCATGAGGCCTTGCATTCGGATCCGTCTCACTTTAAAACCTTCAATGACTTCTTTGTTCGTGAGCTCAAACCGGGGGCCAGACCACTCACCGAAGGAGACGATGTCTTAGTCTACCCTGCGGATGCTTGTATCAGTCAGTTTGGTCCGCTCATCGGTGGACAACTCATTCAGGCAAAAGGCCACACTTATTCCGCACTTGAACTCCTTGGCGGGGATGCTGAGCTGGCAGACCAGTTTGCAGGTGGTGGGTTCGCGACATTATATTTATCACCACGAGATTATCACCGCGTTCATATGCCTTGTGATGGTGTCTTGCGGCAAATGATTTATATCCCTGGCGATTTATTTTCGGTCAACCCTCTCACTGCCGAAAATGTCCCGAATCTATTTGCCCGGAATGAACGTGTTGTCTGTATTTTTGATACGCCATTCGGTCCTTTAGCTCAGGTTCTGGTTGGGGCAACGATCGTTGGCAGCATTGAATGTGTTTGGGACGGTTGTATCACACCGCCACGAGGTAATTCGATTTATCGTTGGGATTATCCATCAGAAGGAGACAAAGCGGTTCACCTGAAGAAAGGGCAAGAAATGGGACGCTTTAAACTCGGCTCTACCGTCATCAATTTATTTGCAAAAGATCAAATCCGTTTTGATGATGCGATGGATATAACACTGCCCACGTTAATGGGCGATGTGTATGCCCACCGGAAATAGTAATCCTCAGGGTTGCGACATCAATAGCGAGCGCAACCCTCCCCCAGACATCATTTTTCTCATACCGATGCTCAAAAACATTAACTCTCTCTAAGACCGATTCCCGTCTATAAATTATCCTTATATGTAGATTCTAAATATGGGTGTCGTTTATGAAAACAATCGATCTCAACCAACTCACCAAACTGCTTTTCTGCTTTCTGCCGCCACTTATTCTGCTCTGGATACCGATGGATGCGATACCCATTCCGGAAATGACGCTGATCCAGCATCGATTACTGGCGATTTTCTTACTGGCAGCCCTCTTGTGGATTCTGGAGCCAGTTCCTGTGTTCGCGACCTCGATTCTCATCATCACCCTTGAACTCATTATGATTTCAAATAAGGGCTTACACTGGTTCCGTAAACCACCGGAAGGTCATACATTTGGCGAACTGATTCCTTACACCGACATCTTCAGTGCTTTTTCCTCGCCGATCATCATATTATTCATGGGCGGATTTGCACTGGCAATTGCTGCCTCTAAGTATGAACTGGACAATAATCTGGCACGCGTGCTGCTAAAACCATTCGGAACACAACCCAGATTCATCATGCTCGGGTTAATGCTCATTACCGCCTGCTTTTCGATGTTTATGTCCAATACAGCGACAACAGTCATGATGCTTGCACTACTAGGACCAATTGTTGCGTCCGCCCAGCCGGGAGATAAAGGCATCAAAGCGTTGGTACTCTGTATTCCGATAGCCGCCAATACGGGGGGGATCGCCACACCAATCGGTACACCACCCAACGCAATCGCACTCCAATACCTGACCGGAGAAAATAGTATTAGTTTTCTATCTTGGCTGCTCATGGGACTACCATTCGTACTGATACAGATGACAATTGCCTGGTTTTTACTACAAAAATTTTTTCCATCGTCCCAAAGCCATCTGACACTGAATCTAGAAGGACAATTTAAAACCACATGGCGTGCAATGACCGTTTATATTACTTTCGCTGTCACCATTCTATTGTGGATGACGACCTCACTGCACGGCATGAACACCTATGTGGTTGCAATTATCCCACTGGCGGTTTTCACCCTGACGGGAATCATGGGTAAAGAAGAGCTGAAACAGATTAACTGGGATGTACTCTGGTTGGTCGCAGGGGGGATCGCGATTGGAATCGGATTAGAAGAAACGGGACTTGCCAAAGCATTAGCTCACTCGATCAATTATCAAAACCTATCACCAATGTCAGTGGTCATTTCGTTATCTCTGGTTTGCTGGCTGATGGCAAATTTTATGTCCAATACCGCGACAGCCAACTTATTAATGCCAATCGCTGCTGCCATCGGTAGTTCAATGACCAGTCTGCAAGCAATCGGTGGATTACAAGGACTGCTCGTAGTGGTTGCATTCTCCGCCTCATTAGGGATGATCCTGCCGGTTTCTACGCCACCCAACTCATTGGCTTACTCAACAGGTTTAATCGAAAGTAAAGACATGGCGAAAATCGGAACGATCATTGGTATTATTGGTTTGCTCATCGTCTATACCACGGCTTGGATACTCACCTGACAGGCAATACGTCCCATTTGTGCATGTCATTATTTTCCCTCAGAAACGTGTTACTTTGACTTCCGAGTAACACGTCAACGAAGTCATGCACCACAATCTCAAATGCCATAAAAACGCTTTAAAATAAACCATATAAACTGCTTTGTTTTCATATCCGCTTCAGGCATATTGATGCGCTGTTTTTTTGCGACTTTCGATATAGAGACACATCTATGGGTTACGAGTGGTTAGCACTTGCTGCGGCTTTTTTATGGGCTATCGCCAGTATATTGTCTGTCACCCCGGCACGACATCTGGGCACATTTTCCTATAGTCGTTGGCGCATGGGTTGTACATCCCTCATACTGGGATTGTTTGCTTGGTTCACTCAAGGATGGACCACTGTCGAATCCGTACACATCATCCCGATGATGTTATCCGGCTTAATCGGTATCTTCATCGGCGATACAGCACTATTCGCTTGCATGAACCGTATGGGTCCGAGACAGGCGGGACTACTCTTCTCCTGCCATGCGGTATTCTCTGCCATTCTTGGCTATTTCCTGTTTCAGGAAACGATGACCACCGGAGAGTTCCTTGGTTCAGTGCTCGTTTTTAGTGGTGTCGTGATCGCCATATTCTTCCGTAAAGCTCAGCCCGGTACGCTCGAAATGATTCATGGAAAGGTATGGATCGCAATCGCATTAGGGCTACTTGCAGCACTCTGTCAGGCCCTCGGTGGCATTTTGGCCAAACCGGTGATGCAGACATCCGTTGATCCGATTGCCGCTTCCGCACTACGTATGATTTCAGCCTTTATTGCACACAGTGTTTTATTTCTATCCGGCGCTCGGATCGCAAGACCAACTCAAGCGATGAATCGTAAAATATTTTCGACAACATTGCTCAATGCTTTCCTTGCGATGGCGCTGGGGATGACACTGATTTTATACGCGCTCCGAGACGGAAATGTGGGAATGGTTGCACTACTTTCATCAACCACTCCGATTATGTTACTGCCGATCTTATGGTTCTATACCAAACAACGTCCGAACCGATTTGCTTGGGGCGGTGCCATCATTGCCGTTCTTGGGACGGCCATGTTGGTGTACTAATTCGGGGTACTCAAGGCGGTACAAAGACAACAGAATAAAATAGTGTGATTTATTACCTGTAAGGTAATATGGATGGAATTGATAGGGAGAATCATTGATCTTAACCCTCATCACACCGTGTAAAATGTAGTAAAATTACGTTAGTTTTTCATTTAAATATTTGAATTTGACGAGGTATCACTATGTCATCCAAGAAGCCGATGGCTCTGGTCATTCTTGACGGTTGGGGTTACCGTGAAGACAACGCAAGTAACGCTATCAACAACGCGAAAACCCCTGTACTGGATAGTCTGATTGCCAACAACCCTCATACACTGATCTCTGCTTCCGGTCTGGATGTGGGCCTGCCTGATGGTCAAATGGGAAATTCAGAAGTTGGTCATACCAATATTGGTGCCGGACGGGTTGTTTACCAAGATTTGACTCGGATTACCAAAGCGATTGCCGACGGTGAGTTCCAAACCAATGCAACACTGGTTGCTGCAATTGATAAAGCCGTTGCGGCTGGAAAAGCAGTTCATCTGATGGGATTAATGTCTCCGGGTGGCGTTCACTCTCACGAAGATCATATCTATGCTGCTGTTGAACTGGCAGCGGAACGCGGCGCAGAAAAAATCTATCTGCATTGTTTCCTTGATGGACGTGATACACCGCCACGCAGTGCTGAAGATTCACTAAAACGGTTTGACGAACTATTCGCGAAGCTCGGTAAAGGCCGAATCGCTTCCTTAGTCGGACGCTATTATGCAATGGATCGTGACAACAACTGGGAGCGGGTACAAAAAGCCTATGACCTGCTGACGCAGGCAAAAAGTGAGTTCACTTACGACAGTGCTGTGGCTGGTCTCGAAGCGGCCTATTCCCGTGAAGAGAATGATGAGTTTGTTCAGGCTACGGTCATTCAGGCTGCGGATGAAGCATCGGCTGCAATCGAAGACGGTGATACGATTATCTTCATGAACTATCGCGCTGACCGTGCCCGTGAAATCACACGGACGTTTGTCGCAGACTTCGCAGGTTTTGAACGGGAAAAATTCCCGGCAGCTGAGTTTGTCATGCTGACGCAATACGCAGCGGATATCCCGCTCAACTGTGCTTATCCGCCAGAGTCTTTGACCAATACCTACGGTGAGTGGCTGTCTAAATCAGGAAAAACGCAACTCCGGATTTCTGAAACAGAGAAATACGCACACGTTACCTTCTTCTTCAATGGTGGTGTCGAAAGCGAATTTGAAGGCGAAGAACGTCAACTCGTTGCCTCACCAAAAGTTGCGACTTACGATCTACAGCCAGAAATGAGTTCTGAAGAGCTAACTGACAAACTGGTTGCAGCAATCCGCTCTGGCAAATTTGACGCCATTATTTGTAATTATCCGAATGGCGATATGGTTGGTCATACGGGTGTTTACGATGCAGCGGTTCAAGCTTGTGAAGCCGTCGATAAATGTATCGGCCGTGTTGTTGAAGCGATCAAAGAAGTGGATGGTCAACTGCTTATTACTGCAGACCATGGTAATGCAGAGATGATGGTAAACCCAGAAACGGGTGGAACACATACAGCACATACCAACCTGCCTGTGCCGCTGATCTATGTGGGCAATCAGGCAATCCAACTCAAAGACGACGGAAAACTTTCTGATCTGGCACCAACCATGCTTGCTCTGACAGAGACAGAAATTCCTGACGAAATGTCCGGGAAAGTCTTGTTTTAAGCTTTGATAATCTGATGAATCAAATTACGTAAAATAAAAACAGCAGCCCTGTATGTACATATAGGGCTGTTATTTTTAGAGCCAGAGAAAGTTTTTTACATTTCAGTGTCGAGGCGCTTCATTGTTTCTGTATACTGAGGGGCATCTTCTTCAATTAAGCATGATACAAGAGCATGGTGCCGTTTTTGACGATTCGATTTTTCACACTTTCGCGTTATTTAAAACCGCGTCATATTAGTCTTTTACTCCTCACACTGTTATTTCCTCTTTGCAGCTATGCAGCATCGAAGCAAGAGTTGCAGGGGGTTAAGAATGAAATATCCCGACAGCAACAGTCACTTGATTCTCAAACAAAACAGCTGGATAACTTACAAAACACACTCAAGAGTCAAGAACTGGAGATAATTTCATTAGAGAAACAAATCTCCCAGACCCAAAGTCAGCTCAAACGTTCAACTCACAACCTGGCCCAGTTAAAAGAGCGCATCAAAGCACTGGCACACCAAAAGAAAGATCAGTCAGAACGATTAAAGCAGCTGCTACATACCTATTACATCACACGACAGTCGAATCATTTGTCCGGTCTCCTGAAAGATGATGCCGATGAAGATCGTATCAGCCAGTACTATCAACGCCTGGCACAAGCACGTTCGGAGACAATTAACAATTTAGAACAAACAAAGCAGCAGCTAGCTCAACATGAACTGCAACTCACGCAAGAGCAGGAACAGATCCAATCTCTCCTTTCTCGGCAAACACAAAAGCGGAATCAACTTCAGCAAACCCAGCGAAAGCGCAAAAATACAGTCAACAAAATCAGCTCTCGAATATCCGGTGATAAAAACTACCTAGCGGAATTACAGCGCAATGAATCAAGGCTCAAAGCTGAAATCGCGAAAGCTGCCAAACGCAGCCAAGTACCGATGGATGGCTTTGCCCGCCAGAGAAGAAAACTCCCTTGGCCGATCAAAGGAAAATTATTGCACCGTTTCGGCACATACCAAACAGGTCAGATTAAGTGGAAAGGTATTGTTATCAATGCTGCATACGGGCAACCCGTCAAAGCGGTTTACTCCGGGAGTGTAGTTTTTTCTGATTATCTACGCGGGTATGGGCTCGTCGTCTTAATCGACCACGGTAAAGGCGACATGACATTGTATGGTTTCAACCAAACGCTGCTCAAAAAAGAAGGCGATAAAGTAAGAGCCGGAGAAACCATCGCCCTAGCAGGCGATACGGGAGGGCAACCCGTTCCTTCACTCTATTTTGAAGTCCGTAGAAATAGTAAGGCTTCGAATCCACTTCGCTGGTTACAATAGAACACCTTTGCCACACGATAAAAAATCATCCCCCAATACTGCCTTTTTCACCAGAGTTGGGGGATTCTACGCGATAGGATGGTATTTATTCAGTATGCATCGCTCTGACGCCTTCTTCCAGTATCTGCAACTGTTCTGCGCCACCGATTGTCGCTCTCGGCTTGACCACCGCAATCACATGTAACATACCTTGATGAATGACTTCTTCGGTCACTTGAGCTTTTTGTGACATCGCGGCACGATAACTCAACCAATTCGCAGTAATCATATGGAGCGTCGTTACAAAAGATTCCATCTCAGAGTCCGGTATCTCAAGCAACTCGATCTCGATAAACCGACTGACAATACTCACCAAATTATGTCTCAGTTTGTCTTGAACGCGAATATAAGAATCATGTAGTTCTTCATCTCTTTGGAGAATTTCCGGCAAATTCGCGTAAAAAAAGCGGTATTTCCACATCAGTGTAAAAATAGAATCTAAATAATGTTTCAGAAGCGACAGACTCTCTTTATGCCCATGAGGCGGCGCAAAGCGTTCAAGCAACTCACTAGAGTAAAGCTCAAAAATCGCTCTGATAATCTCTTGCTTATTCCGAAAATGATAATACAGATTCCCCGGGCTAATTTGGATATGAGCAGCAATATGGTTTGTTGTAACCGTGCGTTCACCCTGTTCGTTAAAAAGCTCTAGCGCTGCAAAAATAATTCGATCTTTCGTTTTCATATCAGGCATTATCTGACCAAGTTCTACACGTTTTCATCATGGCATCAAAAAAAAGCAGACCCACAATGAGCTGAGACTATTTGTGGTAAGGGACTGACAACTCATGAATAGCATTCACAAAAATATCAACATTTTCAGGCGGCACATCTAAATGAATGCCGTGTCCTAAATTGAAGACATGCCCACTTCCCTCACCAAATCCTGCCAGTATTTGAGCGACTTCATCACGAATTCGCTGTGCTGGCGCATATAACATTGAAGGATCCATATTACCCTGCAAAGCAACTCGTTCACCGACACGAGCTTTCGCGTCTTCAATATTGATTGTCCAATCAAGTCCAATTGCATCACAACCGGTTGCAGCAATCTGTTCCAACCACATTCCACCATTCTTGGTGAAAAGCGTGACCGGCACTTTATAACCCTCGTGTTCTTTGATCAAACCATCGACGATTTTATGCATATATTGAAGCGAAAAATCACGGTAATCACGCGGGGTCAGTACACCTCCCCACGTATCAAACACCATCACTGACTGAGCACCCGCCTTAATTTGAGCATTCAGGTATAGAATAACGCTGTCAGCAAGTTTATCGAGTAGCGCATGTAACGTCTCTGGCTCAGCGTACATCATCTTCTTGATTTTGGTAAACGCCTTCGAACTACCGCCTTCTACCATATAAGTCGCGAGAGTCCACGGACTACCGGAGAATCCGATTAACGGAACAGAGCCTTGTAAATCATGACGAATTTGTCGAACAGCATTCATCACATACTGCAATTCACACTCCGGATCAGGAACTCCAATTTTATTCACATCTGCCCGACATTGAATTGGATGTGTAAACTTTGGTCCTTCACCTGTTTCAAAATAGAGCCCGAGCCCCATTGCATCAGGAATCGTCAAAATATCAGAAAACAGAATCGCGGCATCGAGAGAGAAACGACGTAGTGGTTGCAACGTGACTTCTGAAGCCAATTCAGGATTTTTACATAAAGTCATAAAATCCCCAGCCTGAGCCCTCACTTCACGGTACTCAGGGAGATAACGCCCTGCCTGGCGCATCATCCATACTGGCGTTCTATCAGTGGGTTGCTTCAAAAGCGCACGCAGATAACGATCATTCTTTAATTCAGTCATTTTTTATCTTCCAAATCAGGGCTTTTATCACTTCTTATATCAGATCAATTTTTTAATTCTTTGCAAGCGAGATCATGTTCCAGACGAAAAGAAAATCAGATTGTTTGCAACAACTCAGCTTAAGTGTTAAAAATTTGTTCAATAATGAAAATTATTAATAATAATAAACAGAGTACTTGCTACTCAACATCTCATAACGACATCTTACTTACCCCTCCGTTTACGCGGAGGTTTTTTTTATCGTATTGGCGAGCTGACCGCACGAATATCCGCTAGCGTCTGCTCTATCAATGCTCTGGCAATGGTCCCTTCCGGTGCAACCTCCGGCATATTTTGCGGAGAAAACCAGTTCGCATGACTAATTTCATGTTCATCGATCAGGATTTCTCCTGATGCATAATCAGCCAGAAAAGCCACCATCATACTTGAAGGAAAAGCCCAGGGTTGACTACCGAAATATCGGATATTCTTCACTCGAATACCCGTTTCTTCAAAAATTTCCCGAGCCACGGTATGCTCCAGTGTTTCTCCGGCCTCAACAAATCCGGCGATGACAGTATACATCCCCCCCTGATGACGGGCATGTTGCGCCAAAAGAATTTCATTATCACGACGTACCGCAACAATAATACAAGGAAAGATGCGGGGATAATGAATGGTCCGGCACTCATGGCACTGCATTGCTAACTCGCGGTGATGAAAATAATTCCGTCCGCCACATTGTGAGCAGAACCGCTGTGTCTGTGTCATGTGACCATACTGAACCGCCTTACTTGCGGCAAGAAATAATGATTCAGAAACATTCAGTAATGTTCTCAGTGATGACATTGGCAGACGCTGGTCCAAATCTGCTTCATTCAACCAAAAAACTGGGTATCCGTCACATTCTGCAATCTTGACTGCTTTAGCTTCAGGAAGAGACCAATGCTCTGCAGTTCCAAAGGGGAGCATATGATCCACAGTCCAGAGTTCGCTTCCAGAAACAACACACCAATAAGCGTTTCTGACTTCACTATTTTCTAACATGATCGCTCCTATATCCTTGCAGTCTGACTATTTTACTGGCAATCTAGTTTCATACCAGAGTGGGAAGTGTACCATGTTATCACCCTCTCGTATGAATAAGATATTGTGTCTCTAGACACAACTGCCAAAGCAGGATCTCCCTATGGGGAGTAGATCATGAGGGCATGACCATGCTTAAAAAATTCAAGAGAATACAAGAGCAGTGGGGAGGTTCCAGCGATGTCATTGATCAATGGTTAGACTCCCGACAAACGTTACTTGTTCAATATTGTAAACTTGCCTCATTGCAGCCCTGTACGTCCAAAGCGGCTCTCAGTGAACTCCCATCAGCCAATGATATTCATGAGTTTTGCCAAAAACTGGTCGATTATATTTCCACAGGGCACTTTAAGATTTACGATACCGTTAAAGCCAAATGGGAATCAACCGGATTTACTGCTACGGACGAGATCAACCAAACTTATTTTTCAATTGCTGAGACAACAGATCCCCTACTCAATTTCGCAGATAAGTACTTGGATATCAGAAATGATGAACATCTGGAAGGTTTTGACCGAGATTTATCTCACTTGGGGGAAACATTAGAGGCACGATTTGAACTTGAAGATGAACTGATACAAATGATAGCTGACAGCTTATCTGTTCCTCCCGGAGCATGAGTTCTCACTCAATCGTATGATTCATCTCAGAGCACATAAAATGAAATTAGACTGATATAAAAAAGGCGCCTTGCGGCGCCTTTTTACATATTTAGCAATGATTAATCATCAGACGAAAAACCAGCATTCAACAATGCAGCCAAGTTGTCCGTTGCCTGTTCAGCAGATGGACCTTCTTTCTGCGCTTCACGTCGTGCATGACGTTCTTGATGGTAGGCAAAACCAGTACCAGCAGGAATCAATCGACCAACGATAACGTTCTCTTTCAGACCACGTAAGTCATCACGCTTACCAGAAACCGCGGCTTCTGTCAGTACGCGAGTCGTTTCTTGGAACGATGCAGCAGAGATGAATGATTCTGTTGCCAAAGATGCTTTAGTAATACCTAACAGTTCACGTTCATAACGTGCAGGTTCTTTGCCTTCAGCAACCAATTCGCGGTTGGCAATTTTCACCTGAGAATATTCTACCTGCTCACCTGCTAGGAACTCAGAGTCGCCAGCAAAGGTAATGGTACACTTACGTAACATCTGACGAACAATCGTCTCAATGTGCTTGTCATTAATCTTAACGCCTTGTAAGCGATAAACATCCTGAACTTCATTCGCAATGTACTGTGTAACTGCATGGATACCACGCAGACGCAAGATATCGTGCGGAGACTCTGGACCATCGGCAATCACGTCACCGCGCTCGACTTTCTCACCTTCAAACACGTTTAACTGACGATGCTTAGGAACCATTTCCTCATAATTATCACCACTTTCACGCGTGATAATCAAACGGCGCTTGCCTTTCGTTTCTTTACCGAATGACACAGTACCTGTGTGCTCAGCCAGAATCGCAGGTTCTTTTGGTTTACGTGCTTCAAACAGATCCGCAACGCGAGGCAGACCACCGGTAATATCCCGGTTACCGCCAGATTTCTGAGGAATCCGAGCCAACGTATCACCAACACCAACTTCCGCACCATCTTCCAGGTTCACAATCGCTTTACCCGGTAGGAAGTACTGAGCTGGCATATCGGTACCAGGAATCATCACATCACGGCCTTGCTCATCAACCAGTTTGATTGCTGGACGCATATCTTTACCGGCAGAAGGACGAGCAGCAGCTTCTGTGACTTCACTTGAAGACAGACCTGTTAAGTCATCCATTTGACGAGAAACCGTCACGCCATCAATCATGTCAACATATTGAACACGACCTGATACTTCAGTAATGATTGGCATGGTGTGCGCTTCCCAGTTCGCAACAACTTCGCCAGTGTCAACTAAGTCACCGTCAGCTTTGCTCAACAAGGAACCGTAAGGCAATTTGTGTTTCTCTTTCGTCCGACCGAACTCATCGATAATCGTCAGTTCAGTTGCACGAGAGGTAATGACAAGCTTACCGTTTTTATTGGTTACGAATTTCGCATTATTCAGTTTCACAGAACCTTTGTTCTTCGCCTGAATACTGTTCTCTGCCGCGGCTGTCGATGCTGCACCACCGATGTGGAACGTACGCATCGTTAACTGAGTACCCGGTTCACCGATAGATTGTGCTGCGATAACCCCTACAGATTCACCTTGGTTCACCAGATGGCCACGCGCCAGATCACGACCATAACATTGAGCACAACAGCCGAAGTCAGAATCACATGTCACAACCGAACGAACTCTCAATTGATCAACTGAGTTTTCATCGAGGATCTGACACAATTTCTCGTCGATCAATGTGTTACGAGGAATCAGAATTTCTTCAGTCCCTGGCTTGAGAATATCTTCTGCAACCACACGACCCAAAGCAAGTTCAGTCAAAGCAACTTTAACATCCCCACCTTCGATATGCGGCATCATTTCGACACCTTCCTGCGTACCACAGTCATACTCAGTGATAACAACATCTTGTGCCACATCAACCAGACGACGAGTCAGGTAACCTGAGTTCGCAGTTTTCAGTGCCGTATCCGCCAGACCCTTACGAGCACCGTGCGTTGAAATAAAGTACTGAAGAACGTTCAGACCTTCTTTAAAGTTCGCGGTGATCGGTGTTTCGATGATCGAACCATCTGGACGAGCCATCAGACCACGCATACCGGCCAACTGACGAATCTGAGCTGCAGAACCCCGGGCTCCGGAGTCAGCCATCATATAGATACTATTGAATGACTCTTGCTTCTCTTCATCACCCTGACGGTTGATAACCGTTTCAGAAGACAGATTTTCCATCATGGCTTTAGCAACACGATCGTTGGTTGAAGCCCAGATATCGATCACCTTGTTATAACGTTCACCAGCAGTCACAAGACCAGATTGGAATTGCTCCTGAATTTCGCGAACTTCTTCTTCTGCTTCAGAAATCTCTGTATATTTCGCTGGCGGTACAACCATATCGTCGATACCGACAGAAACGCCAGACAGTGCCGCATAAGCAAAACCTGTATACATAATCTGGTCAGCGAAGATTACGGTGTCTTTCAGACCCAGTTTACGATAAGCCTCGTTTAACAGATTAGAAATCTGCTTCTTACCCAGCTTTTGGTTGACCAGGCTATATGGCAGACCTCTCGGCACAATTTGCCACAACATTGCACGACCGATGGTCGTATCAACCATTTTCGTTTCTGTCGTTTCATGGCCATCCTCATCACGGATAGTTTCTGTGATGCGGACTTTAACACGTGCATGGAGCGCAGCAGACTTAGTGCGATATGCTTTCTCTGCTTCCTTAGGACCGGCAAGGTACATTCCCTCACCCGGTGCATTAACCTTATCACGCGTCATATAGTAGAGACCCAAAACAACGTCCTGTGACGGTACGATGATTGGATCACCAGATGCTGGCGACAGAATGTTGTTGGTTGACATCATCAGCGTACGCGCTTCAAGCTGTGCTTCGAGTGTCAATGGTACGTGAACCGCCATTTGGTCGCCATCGAAGTCCGCGTTATAAGCCGCACACACAAGTGGGTGTAGCTGAATCGCTTTCCCTTCGATCAAAACAGGTTCAAAAGCCTGAATCCCCAAACGGTGTAGTGTTGGCGCACGGTTCAGAAGTACAGGGTGTTCACGAATGACTTCATCCAGAATATCCCATACGACTGGCTCTTCACGCTCAACCATTTTCTTCGCAGCTTTGATCGTTGTCGCCAGACCACGCGTTTCTAACTTGCTGTAGATAAATGGTTTAAACAGTTCCAAAGCCATTTTCTTCGGCAGACCACACTGATGCAAACGCAGGTATGGACCAACGGTGATAACAGAACGACCCGAGTAGTCAACACGTTTACCCAGCAGGTTTTGACGGAAACGACCTTGCTTACCTTTGATCATATCCGCAAGTGATTTCAGTGGACGCTTGTTCGAGCCAGTAATCGCACGTCCACGACGTCCGTTATCTAGCAATGCATCAACTGATTCCTGTAGCATCCGTTTTTCGTTACGGACAATAATATCCGGAGCAGCAAGCTCAAGCAGACGCTTCAAACGGTTGTTACGGTTAATCACGCGACGATATAAATCATTTAGATCAGAGGTCGCAAAACGACCGCCATCCAAAGGCACCAAAGGACGTAAATCCGGTGGCAAAACGGGAAGCACGGTCAGAATCATCCACTCAGGGTTGTTTCCTGAAGAGAGAAAGGCTTCAACCAGCTTCAAACGTTTCGTCACTTTTTTACGCTTTGTTTCAGAGTTTGTTGTATTTAACTCTTCACGCATGACTTCAGTTTCATGGTGCATATCCATTGAACCTAACAGGTCCTTAATGGCTTCAGCGCCCATTTTCGCTGTAAATTCGTCGCCCCATTCTTCCAGCCGATCCAGATATTCTTCTTCAGTCAGCAACTGACTTTTTTCCAGATCGGTCATACCGGGTTCGGTAACGACATACATTTCAAAATAAAGTACACGCTCGATATCACGCAGCGGCATATCCATTAACAGGCCGATACGAGACGGAAGCGATTTCAGAAACCAGATGTGAGCAACTGGAGACGCCAGTTCAATGTGTCCCATGCGGTCACGGCGAACTTTAGTCTGCGTGACTTCAACACCACATTTTTCACAAATCACACCACGGTGTTTCAAACGCTTGTACTTTCCGCAAAGACACTCATAGTCTTTTACCGGACCAAAAATACGCGCACAAAACAAACCGTCACGCTCCGGTTTGAACGTCCGGTAGTTGATAGTTTCAGGTTTTTTCACTTCACCAAATGACCATGAACGGATCATATCAGGTGAAGAAAGACCGATTTTGATTGCATCAAATTCTTCGGTCTTGTGCTGTGCTTTCAGAAAGTTTAATAAGTCTTTCACAATCAGCTCCTGTAAGGAGTTAAAAGGCGCGAGGTCGCGCCTTTCCACCAGATAACTCTATTCTATAACTCAAGAATAGAATTACTCTTCGTCTTCTAGCTCAATGTTGATACCCAGTGAGCGAATCTCTTTCAACAATACGTTGAACGATTCAGGCATACCCGGTTCCATGCTGTGATTGCCGTCAACGATGTTTTTATACATCTTCGTACGACCATTCACGTCATCCGATTTCACCGTCAGCATTTCTTGAAGTGTATAAGCAGCACCATAAGCTTCAAGTGCCCACACCTCCATCTCACCGAATCGTTGACCACCGAACTGAGCTTTACCACCAAGCGGTTGCTGAGTGACAAGGCTGTAAGATCCCGTAGAACGAGCATGCATCTTATCGTCAACTAAGTGGTTCAGTTTCAGCATATACATATAGCCAACAGTAACCGGACGCTCAAAAGAATCACCGGTACGGCCATCAAACAATGTCAACTGACCGGACTCAGGCAGATCTGCTAATTTCAGCAGTTGCTTGATTTCTGGCTCTGTTGCACCGTCGAATACAGGCGTAGCGACTGGAAGACCGTTGCGTAAGTTATTCGCTAGAGTACGAATGTCTTCATCTGAAAGGGCAGAAATATCCACTTTCTGACGAATGTCATTACCTAACGCATAAACTTCCTGCAAGAATTCACGTAGTTTCGCAATCTCTTGCTGCTCTTTAACCATCTGGTTGACTTTGTCACCAATCCCCTTCGCAGCTGCACCTAAGTGAACTTCAAGGATCTGACCGATGTTCATCCGTGATGGTACACCCAGAGGGTTGAGTACGATATCAACTGGACGACCGTTTTCGTCATATGGCATATCTTCTACAGGGTTAATCTTGGAGATAACCCCTTTGTTACCATGACGACCGGCCATTTTATCACCCGGCTGGATACGACGTTTGACCGCTAAATAAACTTTAACGATTTTCAGAACACCTGGGGCGAGGTCATCACCCTGAATGATCTTACGGCGCTTCGCTTCAAATTTCTTATCGAAATCGGCTTTCAGTTCATCCCATTGCTCAGCAAGCTGCTCAAGTTGTGACTGAAGCTCATCATCTTCCAGCGTTTGTTCCAGCCATTTCTTGCGTTCAATCGAATTAAGCTTCGCTTCAGAATAACCACCAGACAGCAATACCGCTTTCACACGGGCAAGCAAACCACCTTCCAGAATTTGGAACTCTTCTGTCAGGTCTTTTTTCGCTTCTTTTAACTGCATCTGTTCGATTTCAAGTGCACGCTTATCTTTCTCAACGCCATCACGCGTGAAGACTTGAACATCGATAATCGTTCCTGAAACTGAATTAGGTACGCGCAATGAAGTATCTTTAACGTCTGAAGCTTTCTCACCAAAGATTGCTCGGAGTAGTTTTTCTTCCGGTGTCAGTTGCGTTTCGCCTTTTGGCGTCACTTTACCAACCAGAATGTCGCCGCCTTTAACTTCAGCACCGATGTAGACAATCCCAGACTCATCCAGTTTGGATAGTGCAGCTTCACCGACGTTTGGAATATCCGCAGTGATCTCTTCAGAACCTAGCTTCGTATCACGAGCGACACAAGAAAGTTCCTGAATGTGAATGGTTGTAAACCGATCTTCCTGAACAACACGCTCAGAAACAAGGATCGAGTCCTCGAAGTTATAACCATTCCAAGGCATGAATGCGATACGCATATTCTGCCCAAGCGCAAGTTCACCCAAATCTGTTGAAGGACCATCAGCAAGCACATCACCACGCGCCACAGGTTCACCTGGCATCACACAAGGACGCTGGTTAATACATGTGTTTTGGTTAGAACGCGTGTATTTGGTGAGGTTATAGATATCAATCCCTGCTTCGCCTGGGATCAACTCATCTTCATTGACTTTGATCACAATGCGAGAAGCATCTACAGACTGAACATGACCACCACGTTTGGCAACCGCAGTCACACCCGAGTCCACAGCAACATTACGTTCAATACCAGTACCGACCAACGGCTTATCAGCACGAAGTGTTGGTACCGCCTGACGTTGCATGTTCGCCCCCATCAAGGCACGGTTCGCATCATCGTGCTCAAGGAATGGGATCAACGACGCCGCAATTGATACGACTTGGTTTGTCGCAACGTCCATATAGTTGACGTGTTCACGAGGGTGCAGACCTGATTCACCTTTCTGACGAGCAGTGATCAATTCATCGGCAAAAGTCCCTTCGTCAGTCAGTTTGGCGTTTGCCTGAGCAATCACGAACTGACCTTCTTCGATCGCAGATAAATATTCCACGTCATCCGTCACAATCCCATCAACAACACGACGGTATGGAGTCTCAAGGAAACCATATTCATTACAGCGTGCAAATGCAGACAAGGAGTTGATCAGACCGATGTTTGGTCCTTCTGGTGTTTCAATCGGACATAAACGTCCATAGTGAGTCACGTGAACGTCACGGACTTCAAAACCTGCACGCTCACGCGTCAGACCACCAGGACCTAATGCAGAAATACGACGCTTATGCGTTACTTCTGACAGTGGGTTGTTCTGGTCCATAAATTGAGATAGCTGAGAAGAACCGAAGAACTCTTTCACTGCTGCCGAAATTGGCTTGGCATTGATCAGATCTTGAGGCATCACGTTGTCTAGATCACCCAGACTTAAACGTTCTTTTACCGCACGCTCAACACGAACAAGACCAACCCGGAATTGGTTTTCAGCCATTTCACCGACGCTACGAATACGACGGTTACCCAAGTGGTCTATATCATCAACTTCACCGATACCATTACGGATCGCGATCAGTTTTCTCATTACTTCAATGATATCGAATTCGTCAAGCGTCCCGAGATTTTCAGCATCATTCCGCTCAATAGAACTATTGAACTTCATCCGTCCAACCGTTGAAAGATCATAACGGTCTTCAGAGAAGAACAGACTGTCAAACAGTGTTTCTGCGGCTTCTTTTGTTGGTGGCTCACCAGGGCGCATCATTCGATAGATTTCAACAAGTGCTGAAATACGATCAGTCGTGCTGTCGACACGCAACGTATCTGACATAAATGAGCCATGATCAAGGTCATTCGTATATAGAACCTCAATCTTCTTGTAACTCGCTTGAGAGAGATTTGCTAGCACTTCAAGACTCAGCTCTTGGTTTGCTGCAATAATTAGCTCTCCCGTCGCTTCGTTCACGTAATCTTTCGCTGTGACCTTGCCGACAATATATTCGACAGGTACTTCGATAAATTCAACGGCGTCTTTTTCCAGCTGACGAATATGACGAGCAGTAACGCGACGTCCTTTTTCGATATAAACCTTTCCGTTTGCTTCGACATCAAAGCTGGCAGTTTCGCCACGTAAACGTTCAGGAATCAAAGCCATCATCAGCGTTTGATCTTTCACTTCGAAATGTATTTTTTCGAAGAAAATATCCAAAATCTCTTCTGTTGTTTTCCCTAACGCACGCAGAATAATAGAAGCTGGTAGTTTGCGACGACGGTCGATACGAACATACAAGTTATCTTTCGGATCGAATTCGAAATCAAGCCAAGAACCACGGTAAGGAATGATTCGTGCGTTATAAAGGACTTTTCCAGATGAGTGGGTCTTACCCTTATCGCTGTCGAAGAACACGCCGGGGCTTCGGTGCAGCTGGGATACGATAACCCTCTCAGTACCATTAATTACAAAAGTACCATTATCTGTCATGAGTGGGATTTCACCCATGTAGACTTCTTGTTCTTTAATATCTTTGACAGTACCCGCTGGTGCGTCTTTATCAAAAATAACCAAGCGTAGTTTTACACGCAGAGGCTTTGAATAAGTTACACCACGAATTTGACATTCTTTAACATCAAAAACTGGCTCACCAAGACGGTAGCTAACGTATTGCAGCTCAGAGTTGCCATTATAGCTCTGGATAGGAAACACAGAACGAAAAGCAGCCTCTAGACCATATTGTCCTTCAGGATCCTGTTCGATAAATTTGTCGAACGAATCGAGCTGGATCGATAGCAGGTATGGAATGTCCAACACTTGTGGACGAGTACCAAAGTCCTTGCGGATGCGCTTTTTCTCGGTATAGGAGTAAACCATGGGGTTCCTCAGCTCGCTGATAAGTGACCCAAACTGCCCACCTTTGCATTAAAGGGGAAACGGCAGTGACTAACTAACTGTTTACTGTAGTGACGTCTAACCACGTTGAGATAAACGTTTTTTTGCACGGATGTCGAATGACTAAACAGTAGGAAAATTCATCGACACCCTACAGCGCAAAAAGGCCGGTGGTCAATAAACCACCAGCCATTAGCCTTTCGGCTAAGCGATTAAGTAAGAATTACTTAAGCTCAACAGTTGCACCAGCTTCTTCAAGTTGTGCTTTAAGAGCTTCAGCTTCTGCTTTCTCAATACCTTCTTTGATCGCAGCCGGAGCACCGTCAACAAGAGCTTTCGCTTCTTTCAGACCCAGACCAGTTGCGCCACGTACTGCTTTGATAACAGAAACTTTGTTACCGCCAGCAGCAGTTAGGATTACGTCGAATTCAGTTTGTTCAACAGCAGCTTCACCAGCAGCAGCGCCGCCAGCAACAACAGCAGCGGCAGCAGAAACACCAAATTTCTCTTCCATTGCTTCGATCAGTTCAACAACTTGCATTACAGACATTTCTGCAACAGCGTCTAGGATTTGCTCGTTAGTAATAGACATAACAATTCTCTTCTAAGTCAACAATTAGTTTAATAAGCAACCAGTAAAAAGCAAGCCTTATGCAGCTTCTTGTTTTTGGTCGCGGATAGCAGCGATAGTACGTGCCAACTTGCCAGCAGAAGCTTCTTTCATACACATCATCAGACGTGCAATAGCTTCGTCGTAAGTTGGTAGAGTTGCTAGTACTTCGACATCAGCGATAGAACCTTCGAATGCAGCTGCTTTGATCTCAAAATCTTTATTCTCTTTAGCAAAGTCTTTGAAAAGACGAGCTGCAGCACCTGGGTGCTCATTAGAGAAACCAATCAAAGTAGGACCTACGAATACCTCTTTCAGGCATTCATAGTCTGTGCCTTCAACTGCGCGGCGTGCTAGTGTGTTACGAACTACTCTCATGTAAACACCGGCTTCACGAGCCTGTTTACGTAGAGAAGTCATCGCACTCACTTCAACACCACGAGAATCAGCAACAACTGCAGAAAGTGCACCACTGGCTGCTTCGTTGACTTCAGCAACAATTGCTTTTTTGTCTTGAAGATTTAAAGCCATCTTGGATTTACTCCTGGTTGTCGTTACACCACTCACTATTTTCATCAACAGTGAGAGCTTTTTAGGTGCAGTCCCAGAAGAAAGTTATAAAAATAGAGCTTTCGTCAGTTCGGGCACCATCTACGTAGGTTTGATTAAGCCGTCAGAGACGACGCCTACGGTCTTGGACGGAGACTGGGTTATAGTTCAAAGAACTAAAATTCAGCCCCAACCACAAATATTAGGCGCAAGATTATACATAAATTTTACGCCTTAGCAAATAAATTAAGCTTGAGTGCTTAAAGTTGCCTGATCAATTGCAACACCAGCGCCCATCGTTGTAGAAAGACTTACTTTACTCACGTAAGCCCCTTTCGATGTAGATGGTTTTGCTTTTTTCAGTGCAACAATCAGTGCTTCTAAGTTTTCTTTCAATTGTTCAGCATCGAAAGAAACCTTACCGATTGTTGTATGGATGATCCCATTTTTGTCATTACGGTAACGTACCTGACCAGCCTTCGCGTTCTTAACCGCTTCAGCAACGTTTGGTGTTACAGTACCAACTTTAGGGTTTGGCATCAGGCCACGAGGCCCAAGGATAGTACCTAACTGACCGACAACACGCATTGCATCTGGAGATGCAACGACAACGTCAAAGTTCAGTTCGCCTTTTTTCACTTGCTCAGCAAGATCTTCCATACCAACAAGGTCAGCGCCGGCTTCTTTTGCTGCATCAGCGTTTGCACCTTGAGTGAAAACAGCAACGCGGACTTCACGACCAGTACCATGAGGCAGTACAGTTGCACCACGAACGTTCTGATCGGATTTACGTGCATCAATACCCAAGTTCACAGCAACATCAACAGATTCAACAAATTTTGCAGTCGCCAGCTCTTTCAGTAATGCAACAGCTTCGTTGATTTCATACTCTTTAGTCGCATCCACTTTTTCGCGGATAGTGCGCATACGCTTAGTTAGTTTTGCCATGATATTAACCCTCTACCACTAGACCCATTGAACGAGCAGTACCCGCGATAGAACGCTTCATTGCTTCGATATCTGCACCAGTCATATCCGCAGCTTTAGTCTCTGCGATTTCCTGAATTTGCGCGTCAGTTACTGTACCCACTTTTTCTGTATTAGGACGACCAGAGCCAGACTTGACGCCTGCAGCTTTCTTCAGAAGCACAGCGGCTGGTGGAGTCTTAGTTTCAAAAGTGAAAGAACGGTCACTGTATACAGTGATAACAACTGGAATCGGAAGACCTTTCTCTACAGATTCTGTTTTTGCGTTAAACGCTTTACAGAATTCCATGATGTTAACACCACGCTGACCCAGTGCTGGACCAACTGGTGGACTTGGGTTTGCCATACCTGCTGCAACTTGCAGCTTGATATAAGCTTCAACTTTCTTAGCCATGATATTTCCTACATAATGGGTACTAACGCTAATCCACTGATCAGCTCCCCGTTTCTAGTGAAGACCTGTAAAAAGGCGCGAAATTATAGTCAAATCTCGCGCCTTAAACAAGTCTAAAAAGATGGTTTTTTAATCTAGTTTTTCAACCTGACCAAATTCAAGCTCGACTGGTGTTGCCCGACCGAATATTGAGACAGAGACTTTTAAACGGCTCTTCTCGTAATCAACCTCTTCAACAGTACCGTTGAAGTCAGCAAATGGCCCATCGTTAACCCGAACGACTTCACCAGCTTCAAACATCGTTTTCGGCCGTGGTGCTTCGTTCGCTTTCTCCAAACGATTCAATATCGCATCGGCTTCTTTATCGGTAATAGGAGCCGGACGATCAGATGTCCCACCGATAAATCCCATCACTCGGGGAACACTACGCACCAAGTGCCAAGATTCATCATTCATGAACATCTGGACGAGTACATAGCCAGGGAAGAACTTTCTTTCACTTTTACGGCGTTGGCCAGCACGCATTTCGACAACTTCTTCCGTTGGTACTAACACTTCACCAAACGACTCTTCCATTCCATGCATTTTGATATGTTCACGTAGTGACTGCGCCACTCGACCTTCAAATCCAGAGAAGGCTTGAACAACATACCAGCGTTTTTTGGGAGCTTCACTCATGAATTAAACCCTCTATACTCCAGTCGCAAATGCAACAAGGCGAACCATAATACCGTCAATACCCCATAGTGCCAGAGCCATCACAACACAGACGGCCAGAACAATTAATGTGGTTTGTATAGTTTCTTGGCGCGTAGGCCATATTACTTTGCGAATTTCCATACGCGCTTCGCGCGCGAAGCTCACCGCTTCTTTACCTTTCACAGTAATCGCTGCAATACCTAATGCGGCAGCAATTAAGACAATAACACCAGCAGAACGAATAACGACAGAAACCGTTTCACCATAAAAGGAGTTACCCACAACAGCGGCAGCTAACAGAACAATAGCGATCAACCACTTCAGTTTATCTGCTGCATTTGAGCTCTCAGGAGTTTCAGCATGATTTGCTTTCATAACCCAACCTGTCACAAATCTAAATATAGACGACAATAAACCCCACTGTTGCAGGGCAAACTAACAAAAATAAGCCTCAAATGCTTATTTTCAGAAACAAAGACACCTTTTCTGTCTCAAACCTTTTACTTTTGACTAACAAATCGTCAAAATAAATCTTCAGCGCAGAAAAAGGGCATCAAATGATGCCCTTTTTACTAGTGCTGAGTCAAATCATTATGCAAAGATTTTTGCTACAACACCAGCACCAACTGTACGACCGCCTTCACGGATCGCAAAACGCAGACCTTCATCCATCGCGATTGGTGCAATCAGGTCTACAACCATTTTCACGTTATCGCCTGGCATGACCATCTCTACGCCTTCTGGAAGCTCGATGCTACCTGTTACGTCTGTTGTACGGAAGTAGAACTGTGGTCGATAGCCTTTGAAGAATGGCGTATGACGACCACCTTCATCTTTCGACAACACATAAACTTCTGATTCAAACTTCGTATGCGGCGTGATTGAACCTGGTTTCGCCAAAACTTGACCACGTTCTACATCATCACGCTTCGTTCCACGCAGTAACACACCTACGTTCTCACCTGCACGACCTTCGTCAAGCAGTTTACGGAACATTTCTACACCTGTACAAGTCGTCTTCGTTGTATCTTTTACACCAACAATTTCAACTTCATCACCAACTCGGATGATACCTTGCTCTACACGACCTGTAACAACTGTTCCACGGCCCTGAATTGAGAAAACGTCTTCGATTGGCAGCAGGAATGCTTGGTCAATAACTCGCTCTGGCTCTGGAATGTACTCATCAAGTGCGTTCGCTAACTCAACGATTTTCTCTTCCCATTGCGCTTCACCGTTCAGTGCGCCCAGCGCTGAACCCTGAATCACTGGCAGATCGTCTCCTGGGAAATCGTATTCTGAAAGCAATTCACGAACTTCCATTTCTACCAGCTCAAGCAACTCTTCATCATCAACCATGTCACATTTGTTCATGAATACGATGATGTAAGGAATACCTACCTGACGACCAAGCAAGATGTGCTCACGTGTTTGCGGCATTGGACCATCAGTCGCTGCCACAACAAGGATACCACCATCCATCTGCGCCGCACCTGTGATCATGTTTTTAACATAGTCAGCGTGTCCGGGACAGTCTACGTGTGCGTAGTGACGTGACGGAGTATCGTACTCTACGTGCGAAGTCGCGATCGTGATGCCGCGCTCACGCTCTTCTGGTGCGTTATCGATTGACGCAAAGTCACGGGCTGCTCCGCCGTGTACTTTAGCAAGTACCGTACAGATTGCTGCTGTTAGTGTTGTTTTACCGTGGTCAACGTGGCCGATAGTACCAACGTTTACGTGCGGTTTCGTACGTTCAAATTTTTCTTTAGACATCAGTTGTCCCTCTAGGTACGGATTAAGGTGGCTTTCATGACCACGCAACCAAAATTTACTGGTAGTAAAGTATATAACAAAAGGAAATATTTGCTTAGAGTGGTGCTGATACCCAGATTTGAACTGGGGACCTCACCCTTACCAAGGGTGCGCTCTACCGACTGAGCTATATCAGCACTCGGAAAGGTTGGAGCGGGCAGCGGGAATCGAACCCGCATCATCAGCTTGGAAGGCTGAGGTAATAGCCATTATACGATGCCCGCACACGTATTTAACCCTAAGAGCTATTTCCTTAAGAATATGGTGGAGGGGGACGGATTCGAACCATCGAAGGCAGTGCCGGCAGATTTACAGTCTGCTCCCTTTGGCCACTCGGGAACCCCTCCAAATTTTTAAATTTTCTCTTTATATAACAAAGAGAAATTGGTGCCGACTGCCGGAATCGAACTGGCGACCTACTGATTACAAGTCAGTTGCTCTACCTACTGAGCTAAGTCGGCGCATAAGTGGGGCGAATTCTATTGAATGATTTCTTTGCTTGCAAGTGTTTCAAGGAAAAAAAATACAAATTTATTTCCTTTTTATCTATTTGTTGTTTTTTCAAGCAGCTTTCGTAGGAACTGATGAAATATATAGCCATTCTTTGTTGCTTTATCTTCTTCTTGAGGTATGTTGCTCTTTTATCCGATTTCTACCGTTGGAAAGATTATGGATCCTTATCTCTCATTCGACAGACGCCAGTGGTCGGATCTTCGTAACTCCGTTCCCATGACTTTGTCAGAAGATGATTTAGTTGAGCTACAAGGCATCAACGAATCATTAAGTATGAAAGAAGCTGTTGAAATCTATTTACCATTAGCGCGACTACTGAATCTCTACGTTGCAGCCAGACAAAGCCGTAATACTGTCTTAAACCAATTTTTAGGCCATACCGACATTGCACCACCGTTTATTATTGGTATCTCAGGCAGTGTCGCAGTCGGGAAAAGCACAACAGCAAGGCTGCTCAAAGCGTTATTGTCTCGCTGGGACAACCACCCCAAAGTTGAACTGATTACCACGGACGGATTCCTTTATCCCAATGAGGTGCTGTTAGAAAAAGGCATCATGCAGAAAAAAGGATTTCCAGAATCGTACGATATTAAACGTCTGGTACAGTTTGTTTCTGATGTCAAAGCAGGAAAGAAAAACATCTCTGCCCCCATTTATTCTCATCTGACTTATGACATCACCGATGAAGTTAAAATGGTTCATGCACCCGACATCTTGTTGATCGAAGGTCTCAACGTTTTACAGAGTGGGATGGATTACCCCCATGCCCCGCACCGCGTTTTTATTTCAGACTTTCTGGATTTCTCCATTTATGTCGATGCTGAATCGTCTCTCGTTGAAAAGTGGTATATCGAACGTTTTATGAAGTTCCGCCATAGTGCCTTTAAAAGGCCGGGTTCCTATTTTAGTCACTACACGAAACTGAGTGAGTCGGAAGCCAACTCTATCGCGAGGAATATCTGGAAAGCGATCAATGGGAAAAACTTGCAGGAAAATATTTTACCAACGCGGGAAAGAGCACAACTGATACTTCGTAAGGGCATCAACCACACCGTTGAAGAAATTCTGCTACGACAATAGTTTTGATAAGACAGTCGTTTCGATAAGACAGCCGTTTTGCCACGACAGACAATAGCTTGCTGCTGTGAGCATAGTTTTGAGTGGGGCTCATCATATTACCCTGAGTAAACCGATGCCCCATGCCTGAAATGATCTCAATCTCTGCATAACTCAGGACGTTGCAGGATGATCATGACTTCGCAGAGAAATCTCCCCACCGACATAACTTTCAATCCCCCGCTCCGTTTCCAATAACACAGCACCGTGGGCATCAATACCCCGTTCAATCCCCGTGATCACTCGCTCTCCCATGAATAGCTTAACGGGACGATCAATGAAGTTATCGACCTGATTCCATCTCTCGACGAAGTTATTCATCCCTTCTCTCTCGTATGTTTCCAGCGTCCGCGTCCAAGATTGAATCAAGGCAACGGCGAGCGCATTACGATCAATGTGATCGTTGCCGATCACCTGAGCCAGACTACTCCAAGGTTGATCAATTTGTTGCGTCTGCGGTGCCATAGATAAATTCATCCCCATACCAATGACGAGATGTGCGGCTTCACCGGCTTGCCCTGACATTTCAACCAAAATACCGGCCAGTTTCTTATCCTGATAGTACAAATCATTGGGCCATTTCAGTTTAATATCATCAACACCGAGCGTTTTCAGTGCATCAACAACGGCAACGCCAACAACCAAACTCAGCCCCATGGCTGCTGCCATGCCTGCATCCAGTCGCCAGTACATTGAGAAATATAAGTTTGCTCCAAATGGAGAGACCCAGTGTCTGCCCCGCCGTCCCCGGCCTTTTTGCTGATATTCAGCAAGACAAACCGTCCCGGAGGTTAACGAACCGACACGATCCAATAGATACTGGTTGGTCGAATCAATGATCGGGTGCAAATATACCGGTGTCGAAACTTGAGGTTGAATATAATGTTGATCCAGTAACTGCATCGGCTGAGCCAGTTGATATCCCTTCCCTTGCACGCGAAAGATATCAACGCCCCAATCCTGAATTCCTCGGATATGTTTACTGATGGCAGCTCTGGAGATCCCTAAAGCGGCCCCCAATGCTTCACCGGAATGAAAA
The DNA here is from genome assembly GCF_024347135.1 of Vibrio spartinae. Taxonomy (NCBI): domain Bacteria; kingdom Pseudomonadati; phylum Pseudomonadota; class Gammaproteobacteria; order Vibrionales; family Vibrionaceae; genus Vibrio; species Vibrio spartinae. Next base: position 3,615,258 of record NZ_AP024907.1, read on the forward strand.
CCACCATCGGCTAAGGTTGACAGAATCGTCAGCTTGGCATGATGTTCTTTCATAATTGTTGCTCCTTCAGCCACATATCCAAATAAACTTCGCTGCTGCGACCGATAAATCGTACTTCGTGCTCCAAAGCAACACCATATTTTTCGTAGACACAACGGTATACATGAGTGGCAAGCTGAATGACATCCGATGCCGTCGCATGCTGACGATTAATCAAAACTAACGCTTGTTGTTCGTGAATAGCAGCGCCACCAATTTGAAACCCTTTCAAACCACATTGATCGATCAGCCAGCCGGCTGCGACTTTCATTCCCGATGATGCGGGATAACTCACAACCTCCGGATAATTCGCAGCCAGCGCCTCAAATTGTGCCGCTGTCAGAACCGGATTCTTAAAAAAGCTACCAGCGTTACCGATCACTGTCGGATCAGGCAGTTTACGGGTGCGGATATCACAGATACAGTCAAAGACTTCAGCGGATGAGCAATGACTTGCTAACTGTTGCAATGGCCCATACTTCAGACGAGGTTGCCATGCTTTAGCAAGCTTAAGTCCGACACCGACAACAACGGCCTGCTGGTAAAGCTGATGTTTGAAAATCGAATCACGGTAACCAAATAAACATTCAGCACGATTCAAGCGAATGATTTGAAACGTCTTGAGACAGAGATAATCAACATAGTCACATACATCCTGAAATTCGAGACCATAAGCACCGATATTCTGGATTGGCGCACTTCCGGCACACCCGGGAATCATAGCTAAATTCTCCAATCCGGGAATCTGCTGCGATACGCTCCATCTCACCAATTCAGGCCAGTCTTCTCCGCCCTGAACATGAAGAAAATAGTGACTTTCATCTTCCCGGACATCAATCCCCCGCAGTTGATTGATAATCACGACACCTTCATAGAACTCGGAAAACAACACATTACTGCCTTTGCCGAGCACGATTTTTGGCAACAATTGCCATTCTGGGTGACGATAAACATCAATTAATTCTGCAACAGTATTGACTGTCACCAACACCTGACAAGACTGCTCAATACCAAACGTATGATAAGCACTGAGATTTTCGTTGAGATATATTTGCATGGTTTTCTTTAAATCACATAGACTACGGCTATTCTATATCAGATGAGGACCATTCAGACATCCTATGGATCATTTATCTTTTGAAATGTTAGATCCACTCAAACTTCCTTTGGTGCAACGCTTTTATAAACAGCACTACCCGACAGCAAAACCGAAACGCAATGAACGCATTTATACTGCGAGTGTTGCCAATCAACTCTGTGCTGTGGTGCGCTTCCGCCATATTGGAACTTCCCATCTGCTTTTAACGGGAATGGCCGTCGCCAAAGAATTGCGCGCTCAAGGCATTGGTCATCAGCTACTGAATTACTGTGAAACCCATGTTCTCAATCAGCATGTCTTCTGTTTTGCTTATCGTCATTTAGAGAATTTTTATTATCAACATCATTTTGTAGTTCAATCACCACAAGTGCTGCCGGCAGAAATAAATCATCTCTATCAACGTTACCGTCATCAAGGCAGAGATATCACTCCGATGCGATATTTTCCGCCATTTCAGAATTAAGGTGCTATCATTTTCTGTCCATTTTTTGCTGACGAGCAGAAATGATCGGTCTTGAAGTGACTTAGATATAGCAATTCATTCATCGAATTTGATAGTATCAGGGCTTTGCTATATCGCATCCACTTGAATTAAAGGTACCGCATCCACGATGATTGCTCGTAGAAATCTATTCGAACAGCTACCCACTATTGCGTTAGAGCCGAAAGATTTTCAAGTCCTGTACTCCGCAGAACAATTTCGGCATCACTTGATTCAGGCGATTCGACAAGCCAATCACAGAATTTATATTGTTGCACTCTACCTTGAAGCTGATGATGCCGGTCAGGAAATCCTGTCGGAGCTTTATGCAGCGAAACAAAGAAATCCGCAACTGGAGATCGTGATCTGTGTGGACTGGCACCGCGCTCAAAGAGGCCTGATCGGTGCAAAACAGTCTCAGGGAAATGCAGTGATGTATGAATCATTTGCCCAAGACAGTGAACATCCTATCGCGGTTTATGGTATCCCAGTCCGAGGACGGGAAGTGTTCGGAGTGCTGCACCTCAAAGGCTTCATTGTTGATGATGAAGTTATCTACAGTGGTGCAAGCCTGAACAACATCTATCTGCATTATCAGAATCGTTACCGTTTTGACCGCTATCACTCATTCCACAACCGCTCTCTTGCCGACTCGATGGTCGAGTTTATCCGTGATCACTTATTATCTCATCCGGCAGTCAATAACCTGGCCAATCCGTTACGTCCTGCAACGAAGGATTTGAAAACGATCATTCGCCAGTTTCGGACCCAGTTGGCACAAGCAACCTATCAGGTGCCTGATCAGCCAGTCTCGCAGGACCAGATCGGTCTGACGCCATTAGTTGGCGTTGGTAAGCGAAGTAATCGCTTAAATCAATATATCAATCACCTGGTTGCTCAGGCGAAAGAAGAAATTATTATCTGTACGCCTTATTTTAATTTCCCGCATACTATTGCTACTCAGGTCAAAAAAGCCCTCAAGCGTGGTGTAAAAATTCATATTATCGTGGGCGATAAAACCGCGAATGATTTTTATATTCCACCAGAAGAAACATTTAAGACCATCGGGGGATTGCCCTATTTATATGAATTGAATCTGCGTCGTTTTGCTAAATCGAACGAAGCCAGAATTGCCAGTCGGCAATTATCGATTCATCTGTGGAAACATAATGACAACAGTTTTCACTTAAAAGGGGTATGGGTCGATAAACGTTATATGATTATCACCGGCAATAACCTCAATCCCAGAGCGTGGAAGCTTGATCTGGAAAACGGCATTTTGATTCAGGATCACCATGCCCATCTTCAGACTCAATTTGAACAAGAATTCGACAACATCCTGCAGCACACACAGTTAGTCTGTACTTATAAGCAGTTGGACGATTTCGAAAATTATCCGCCCGAGGTTCAACGCTTACTGAAACGGATTCGTCGGGTAAAAGCTGACCGGATTTTAAAGCAGATTCTTTAGATGGATTCAGACATCCATTTCACGCATTAAAAAAGCCTCCGAACGGAGGCTTTTTCGTGCATATCATGACAGTTCGACTCAGATAAATGCAAATGCGTCGCCATAGATACGTTCACTTCTCGCGTGCTTATTTTGAGTAAACTGTTCCCGAGCGGCCCCTGCCATATCAAATCGACCCGCAATATAGATATCAAATTCTTCCAACGATTCGAAATCAGCACTGACGGCTTGCAATACATTGCCGACTTTTCCGTCCCAAAGCGGATCGGTTGATATCTCGACAACTGGCGTAAACGTGAGTCTGGTATGTTGAGTCGCTAAATTACGTAATTCGTCGAATGCATAGAGCTGGAGCACATCTTTTGCTCCCCAATAAAGAAAGATATCACGCTGAATATTCTGGTTCAGGCAATGATCCAGAATCGAGCGTACATAACTGAATCCTGTACCACCGGCAATCAGCAATAAAGGACGCGTCGTATCTTCTTTCAGCCAAGCATCCCCATGAGGTATATCAATGGTGATCTCGCCATCGTGCTGCAACGCGGCATTCATCGCATCAACAACTTCACTGGCATAAGCGTTATGTTCAGCAGCACCAATATGTAATTCAAGTTCGCCACCTTGCCGGCATGGGCTACTGGCAATCGAGAACGGACGTTTATCTCCCTCTGCCATCACCACCATCAGGTACTGACCTGCATGGAAATCAACGGGTGACGCAGGTTGGAGAAGAATACGGTATGTATTACTGGCTAAAGGCTGAACTGAGTTTACTTTACATGTTATGATCATTCTAATTCCTCTTCCTTACTCATCCCAAGTAAGGACTAAATGAGTTTGAGCATAAGCCTGACAGGAAAATATCCATCCCTGAGACTGCTCTTCTTCCGTCAGCATTGGTTCGAGTTGATAAGAAACTTCTCCCGAAAGCTTTTTGCACAAACACATCCCACACGCACCAACCCGACAACGATATGGGAAAGGGATCTGCTGACGAATTGCCGCATCCAACACGGTTTGACCGCGCTCTATAGTGAATTCAAGATCTTCGGGCAGCAAGCGTACCGTAAAGGTCATAAGATTCCTAACTCATCCCAGATCGCATCGATTTTGCGAACAACTTCCGGATCTTTACGGATCTCCTTACCCCACTCTCTGGCTGTCTCGCCTGCCCATTTATTGGTTGCATCCAATCCCATTTTAGAGCCAAGCCCTGAAACCGGTGATGCAAAATCCAGAGAATCAATTGGCGTGTTTTCGACCATCGTCGTATCCCGGGCAGGATCCATCCGCGTCGTTATCGCCCAGATGACATCTTTCCAATCTCGAGCATTGATATCATCATCACAGACAATCACAAACTTGGTATACATAAATTGACGTAAGAAAGACCAAACTCCCATCATGACTCGCTTGGCATGACCGGGATACTGCTTCTTGATCGTTACGACAGCCATCCGATAGGAACATCCTTCGGGGGGAAGATAAAAGTCGACAATTTCCGGAAACTGCTTTTGTAAAATAGGGACAAAAACTTCGTTCAATGCTTCCCCGAGAACGGCTGGTTCATCCGGTGGTCTTCCCGTATAAGTACTATGATAAATCGGCTGCTTTCTCATTGTCACATGAGTTACAGTAAAGACATGATGACGCTCAACCTCATTAAAATAGCCAGTATGATCGCCATAAGGTCCTTCGTCTGCATACTCATTCGGATCAATATATCCTTCGAGCACAATCTCTGCGCTAGCCGGCACTTCCAGATCATTACTGATTGATTGGACAACTTCGGTCTTACTGCCTCTCAACAATCCGGCAAATGCATATTCGGAAAGTGCATCTGGCACTGGCGTCACAGCCCCCAGAATTGTGGCCGGATCAGCGCCGAAAGCGACAGAGACCGGAAATGGTTCCCCGGGACGCTCAACTTGCCAATCCCGGAAATCTAATGCACCGCCACGATGCTGAAACCAACGCATGATCACTTTATTTTTACTGAGTTTCTGTTGTCGGTAGATCCCTAAATTTTGTCGTTTTTTCGTCGGTCCCTTCGTGATCGTCAGCCCCCAGGTTAACAGCGGAGCCACATCACCCGGCCAACAACGCATCACCGGAATTCTATCCAAATCAACATCATCACCTTGCCAGATGATTTCCTGACAAGACGCTTTTTTCAAACGTTTCACCGGCATATTTAAGACCTGCTTAAAAACCGGGAGTTTATCGAGTGCATCCTTAAAGCCTTTGGGCGGCTCAGGTTCTTTAAGGTAGGCAAGCAACTGGCCGATTTCACGAAGCTCACTGACATCAACACGCCCCATCCCCATCGCGACGCGTTGCGGCGTACCAAACAGATTTGCCAGTACCGGGATGTCATACCCAACTGGATTTTCAAATAAAAGTGCAGGCCCGCCCGCTCTTAAGGTCCGATCACAGATCTCAGTCATTTCATATTGAGGGTCAATCGGATGATGAATACGTTTCAATTGACCATGCTTTTCCAAATAGTCGATAAAATCGCGTAAATCCTTAAAAATCATAAGACTTCTGCCTGAATGTGATATCGAAGCAGTATAACAAAAACGAAACAACTCTGAATTTTCTTTTTCCTATAGTGTTAACGTTCTTGAGTTCTTCAATGGTGCTGCCATAAAGCAGTCGGCGATAAAACATGGTGTGGCTATCTCAATGCCTGACTCAGTACACGAAGCTTCATTTGACGGTTTGCTTTTAGCAATTCATCCAGCCAATTACCATATCCGGCATTCACCAATACTTGTGCAGCATAGGGCGCTTTTTCTTGACTCAGCGCCTGAACCAAATAAGTTTTGACCGGTTCAGGCATCGGATTAAGCAGAACTAAAGCCTCAATCGCCTGTGCTCTCAAACTCGGGTTCTTGCTAGCCGCCATCACTTGCTGCACCGAAAAATCATCCGTCAAACCAGACAGCCGGGTCAATTCAGCTACAGAGTGAACATCTGATTTCATCAACCACAATAACCGATAAACATCTTGATTCTGACTTGTCCGAGCCAGTGCAACCATGACTCGCGTCGAAGGCAACCAGCTACGAATACTTGCATCAATCACTTGCTTTGCCAAATAATCCAGCCCCGACTCCGATAAGCTCCCCAACTCCTGAATCAACAAAGATTCCCGGGCATGAAGCTGACGTTTATTTTTGGATAACCATGGTTGTAACGGCAGATCATGCTGTTCAACTTTTAGCACAAAATCGAGGACACTTTTCTCCTGTTGCCAGGTTTTGACTAAGCGATTGGCAACCGAAGGATAATCAAATGCCGGTGTAGAAAATTCGAATCCTTCACTTTGATTGGTGAGATAGTAAACCGGTGAAATCAAACGCTGTTGTTCGATAAAGCGCTCCACTTGTGCAGAAAAGATAGTTTTTTCTTGTTCGAGAGCCCGGAGTAATAAAAAACGAACAGCCTCTTGCTGAGGCAAGGCCAACCGTTGTAAAGCAAAATTTAAAGAATCAATTTGATCATCAGCAATCAGCTGTTTGAACGCTTCAACTTGGTGCTGAACTGTGGGGGCTTGTAACAGCTGATTACGGCTTTGTGCATCCAATGATTGCGCAGCAACCGAAAAGCAAATGAAACAACAACAGAGCAGGAGTTGCGATACCCACGTTCCTTGTGGCATGTGTTAACCTCCATGTAACATCTAATTTTCATTTTCGGTGCATCTTTTATGAAATGCAAGAAAAAGCGCCACCGTTTCCGGTGGCGCTTTCATGATTAGAACAGTCTAGATTTTACTGGCGTCTCATCGCATCAAAGAACTCATCATTCGTCTTTGTCATCGCCAGTTTATCAATGAGGAATTCCATCGCATCGGTTTCCCCCATCGGGTGAACGATTCTGCGCAAAATCCACATTTTCTGTAACTCGTCAGTTTTGGTCAGCAACTCTTCACGACGTGTTCCGGAACGGTTGAAGTCGATCGCAGGGAAGACACGTTTTTCTGCTATCTTACGGTTCAGGTGTAATTCCATATTCCCTGTCCCTTTAAACTCTTCGTAGATAACTTCGTCCATTTTCGAACCGGTATCAACCAAGGCTGTCGCGATAATCGTCAAACTACCGCCTTCTTCAACATTCCGAGCCGCACCGAAGAAACGCTTAGGACGATGGAGCGCATTCGCGTCCACACCACCAGTCAGGACTTTGCCCGAAGAAGGAACAACCGTGTTATATGCACGCGCCAAACGTGTAATTGAATCCAATAAAATCACAACGTCTTTCTTGTGTTCAACCAAACGTTTCGCCTTCTCAATGACCATTTCTGCCACTTGAACGTGACGAGATGCCGGTTCATCAAAGGTAGAAGCAATAACTTCACCTTTAACCAAACGTTGCATTTCTGTCACTTCTTCCGGACGTTCGTCAATCAGCAACACCATCAAAATACACTCGGGATGGTTGTAAGCAATACTCTGAGCAATGTTTTGCAGCAGCATCGTTTTACCAGCCTTCGGTGGTGCAACAATCAAGCCACGCTGACCTTTTCCGATTGGTGATGCTAAATCCAAGACACGAGCGGTAATATCTTCAGTCGAACCGTTGCCGCGTTCCATCACCATTCGTTCATTGGCATGTAGCGGTGTCAGGTTTTCAAACAGAATCTTATTTCGGGCGTTATCTGGTTTATCAGCATTGACGGTATTGACTTTGAGTAACGCAAAGTAGCGTTCACCTTCTTTCGGTGGCCGAATCTTCCCAGCAATTGAATCACCTGTACGCAGGTTGAAACGACGAATCTGACTCGGTGACACATAAATATCGTCCGGCCCAGCCAGATAAGAGCTGTCTGCACTACGCAAAAAACCAAAGCCGTCCTGGAGAATTTCTAATACGCCATCACCAAAGATGTCTTCACCACTTTTTGCGTGAGCTTTTAAAATAGAGAAGATAATGTCTTGTTTTCTTAAACGCGCGAGGTTTTCAAGCCCCAAGCTTTCACCCAGCTGCACGAGCTCAGACACAGGGTTGTTCTTTAATTCTGTTAAATTCATTGTGGTGGATACTTGTTTAGTCAAAATTAGGATCTGTTTAGTAGTGTTAAGATGGATTTGGCCTCAGGATTGACCAAGAAGTGAACATATGATTCATTAGTGTGCGATAACCTAGCACTATTTATCAGGCTAGTCTAGATTTTGTTTTATTTCCATGTGCAAAACCGTACATATCTCTATGTACGGTTTTCAGCCATTATAAATTGGCGTCTAAAAACTCTTTGAGCTGAGTCTTTGACAACGCACCAACTTTTGTTGCTGCAACACTACCATTTTTAAACAGAAGCAATGTTGGGATACCACGAATACCATACTTTGCTGGCGTACCTGCATTTTGATCGATATTTAATTTACCAATCTTGATCTTACCTTCGTACTCATTCGCTATTTCATCCAAAATCGGTGCAATCATTTTGCATGGACCACACCATTCTGCCCAGAAATCAATAAGTACAGGAACTTTAGCATCGGTCACACTACTTTCAAATGTGTCATCGGTGAGCTGCAAAATCTTATCACTCATCTTAACTCCAATGTATTTTCTTGGACCAGTTGCATAACAACCAGTAATTTTGATGCTCTATTGGAATGTATTTACTTCCGTATTGCAAGCTTAAGCTGATATTCTATAGTGATGAAAAAGACGCATATCACAGAGCAAAAATTCGCCGACTTGGGTTTAGCCCCTCAAGTCACCGCAGGTTTGGAACAAAAAGGGTTCGCTTATTGCACCCCAATCCAAGCCTTGGCGCTGCCGGTAGTGCTCTCCGGCCATGACATTGCAGGCCAGGCCCAAACAGGGACTGGTAAAACGCTTGCGTTTCTTGCTGCAACCTTTAATCATCTGCTAACAACACCTGCTCAAGAAGAGCGGGAGCCAACACAGCCACGAGCAATTATTATGGCACCAACTCGTGAGTTAGCGATACAAATTTTTAACGATGCAGAACCACTCGTTCAAAGTACCGGCTTAAAAGTCGCACTGGCTTATGGTGGTGAAAGTTACGATAAACAGCAGTCCAAGTTACAACAAGGTGTTGATATTCTTATCGGAACCACCGGTCGGATTATCGATTTCTACAAACAAAAAGTGTTCAATCTGAACCATATTCAGGTGGTCGTTCTCGATGAAGCAGACCGAATGTTTGATCTCGGTTTTATCAAGGATATTCGTTTTCTGTTCCGCCGAATGCCGCCACCGAAGAACCGACTGAACATGTTATTCTCCGCCACCCTCTCTTATCGGGTTCAGGAATTAGCATTTGAGCACATGAACAGTCCGGAGCATGTTGTCGTCGAACCGTCGCAAAAAACCGGACATCGAATTAAAGAAGAACTGTTTTACCCCTCGAATGAGCACAAAATGGCTTTGTTACAAACCCTCATTGAAGAAGAGTGGCCGGACAGAGCAATCATTTTTGCCAATACCAAACATAAGTGTGAACGAGTCTGGGGACATCTGGCTGCCGATGGGCATCGCGTCGGACTACTGACCGGTGATGTGCCGCAGAAAAAACGGGAACGCATTCTAGAGCAATTTACGCAGGGCCAGTTGGATATTTTAGTCGCGACCGACGTTGCTGCGCGAGGACTACATATCCCTCAGGTAACTCACGTCTTTAACTACGATTTACCAGACGACAGTGAAGATTATGTACACCGGATTGGCCGGACGGGCAGAGCCGGAGAAAGTGGTCATTCGATTAGCTTCGCCTGCGAAGAATACGCGATCAATGTGCCGGGAATAGAAACATATATCGAACATTCAATTCCGGTTTCTGATTATGATTCATCGGCACTATTAACTGATTTACCCAGTCCGTTAAAACTTGCTTCATCAAAAACATCAAGAAGAACCAATACTGGTGGTTCACGGTCTGGACGTCAGAATGGACGAGGTAATAATCCATCCAGAAAACGGCCGCGACAAAACAACCACCAGAATAAAAATAGCTGAGTGAATCTATGAGCCAAGCCGTATCTTCACCTCTCTATGCTGCAATCGATCTGGGTTCAAACAGCTTTCATATGCTGATTGTTCGTCATGTTGAAGGCAGTATACAGACGATGGCCAAAATTAAACGGAAAGTGAGACTTGCCGCCGGACTGGATGAGAATAATGCACTCAGCCAGGAGGCGATGCAGCGGGGTTGGGACTGTTTGAGTCTGTTCGCAGAACGATTACAGGATATCCCCAAAGAAAATATCCGCATTGTCGGAACGGCAACTCTTCGGACGGCCGTCAATGTCGATGTATTTTTGCGTCAGGCCAATCAGATCCTCGGACATCCGATTGAAACCATTTCAGGTGAAGAAGAAGCCGCTACCATTTATAAAGGAGTCGCTCATACTTCCGGTGGCAGCGGACGTCGGTTCGTGGTTGATATCGGTGGCGCAAGTACCGAACTGATTATTGGTGAAGGTTTTGAAGCCAAAGCCTTAACCAGTTTAAAAATGGGCTGTGTCACTTGGCTCGAAAAACACTTCAGAGATCGTCAGCTCTCTCAAGAAAACTTCGAACATGCGATCGAAGACGCGAAAAAAATGCTAACGCCGATCCTGCAACAATATCGCACGATCGGCTGGGATATCTGCGTCGGGGCCAGCGGGACAGTACAAGCGTTACAGGAAATCATGCTGGCTCAGGGGATGGATGAAGTCATTACACTGAGCAAACTGAAGCGCCTCCAAAATCAGGCAATGCGAGCGGATCATCTCGAAGAACTGGAAATCGAAGGACTGACGTTGGAAAGAGCACTGGTTTTCCCAAGCGGTCTATCGATCCTGATTGCTATATTTGAGGAATGCCAAATCGAAGCCATGACATTGGCAGGCGGAGCCCTTCGGGAAGGACTGCTTTATGAAATGATTGATGGATTACGTCAGGATAATATCCGAGAGCGAACCATCCACAGTATTCAGAGTCGCTATCAAATCGATACGGTATACGCGGCTCAGGTCTCAGACCTTGCCAGTAAATTGTTTAACCAGTGTGGTGGCGTCGCATGGATCGTCGAACCTCAGGCAGAAATGCTACTCAGAGCCGCCGCACAGTTACACGAAATCGGTTTAGCGGTGGATTATAAAAAAGGCGGGGAACACAGTGCTTATTTGATCCAGCATTCGGAACTGCCCGGCTTTACCCGCGCACAACGTTATTGTCTCGGTGAATTGATCCGTCGCTATCGCGATAATATCACGTCAATGCCAGAGCAATACGCCCTTTCAGGAGCCAGTAGTAAACGCTTACTCAGACTTTTACGTCTTGCAGTGTTACTTAGCCACCGACGCAATTCAGCACTCGAACCTCGTGTCAAGCTGGCGTGCTCGGAAGACACGCTCCAATTATCGCTGAATGCCCAGTGGCTCGATGCGAACCCACTGACCAAAGCTGAACTGGAAATCGAAGCAAACCGACAAACCGATATGGGATGGCCACTGGAAGTCATTGCCCAACCCTAGCATGGGTTGGTTTTATCCGCGTCTTGGATGTACAGAAAGCCACGAATAAAACCGCCTGATTCGAGCAAACACATTGACTGACCCGACCCAATCGGTCGGGTTATTTCTGTCCCATCCGGCACGCGATCTGATACTCAACAGACCCCGTACACCCGAACGCTCAATCTTCGTTTACTGTCTCATGACCTTAACCGTGAGCACGCGTTTGCTGTCGCACACGATTGAGTACCGCCCGTAATTTCAAAGGCTTGACCGGTTTCGGTAAAAAACCAAATCCGTTTGACTGAATCGCATCCATCATTTCTTGCGTCCGATCAGCACTGATAATAATCCCTTCAAACTGATTCCCCAGACGCAAACGGCACTGTTGTAGGACTTCCAGCCCAGTCCGTCCCTGCTCCAATCGGTAATCGGACAAAATAACATCCGGTATCCACGCATCATCCAGTGTTCTCAAGCTCTCGACTAAATTGGTTGAGGTGCGAATATCACACCCCCAACGAGATAACAGATCAGACATACCAGTCAGAATATCGACTTCATTATCCACACATAACACTTTAATCTGCGACAAATCAGTCACGTCATTTACGGCAGGGGCAACTTTATCTGCAACTTCCCCGGGATGAGAACGTTGCAGTGACAGCGAAAACACACTGCCATGCCCGGGCCAGGAGCGCATTGAGATTTCATTCCCCAACACATAAGCAATCCCTTTTGATATAGCCAATCCAAGCCCGAGTCCCTGTTCAGAACGAACCTGCCCGCCACGATTAAACTCTTCAAAAATTTCATGCTGCTTATCTGGCTCAATCCCGATCCCGTTGTCCCATACTTCAATCCGGACTTGCGCACCAACATGACGGATACCGAGCACAACTTTCCCATGGGGGGCATAGCGGAACGCATTGGTCAGGAAATTCTGAATAATCCGTCGGAGTAGCTTCGGATCTGACTTCACCACCACCGACGAAGGCACCAGCGTAAAATCGATCCCCTGTTGTTTGGCAATCGCATGAAATTCAGCATTCAAATTCACCAGCACATCATGAATGGCGAAACTGTGAATATTGATATCCAGCTTCCCGGATTCGAGTCGGGAAATATCCAGCAAATCCCCGATTAATTCCTCGGCCGCCCCCAAGGCGCTTTCAATATGTGCAGAAAGGCGTTGTACTTCAACTTCCCGGGCAATTTCCGACAACGATGATGCAAATAGCCGGGCGGCATTGAGCGGCTGCATCAAATCGTGGCTTACCGCAGCCAGAAAACGAGATTTTGAACGGGATTCGCGTTCCGCCCGTTGTGTCTCCTGCACCAACTGACGATTGAGTTTTTCCAGCTCCTGAGTCCGTAGATGCACTCGCTCTTCCAGCGATTCATTGGCCTGTTTGAGGGCATCTTCAGCCTCCCGGAACGCTGTAATATCGGTAAAGCTCATGACAAACCCGCCACCGGGCATCGGATTGCCTTGAACTTCAACCACTCTCCCGTCCGGTCGGACTCGCGAGGAGGTGTGCCGGGTCCCGCTCTCTAAATGATCGACCCGTTTGCGAACATGGGTTTCAACATCGCCCGGTCCACACAACCCCTGTCGCGCATTATGGCGAATGATATCGGCAATTGGTCGGCCAACCTGAATCAACCCCGGAGGGTAAGAAAACAGCTCCAGATAACGCTGATTCCAAGCCACCAACCGCAACTGTTTATCAACCACCGTCAATCCTTGCCCGATGTGTTCGATGGCGCCTTGAAGCAGACTGCGGCTGAAGTCGTACAGTTCTGACGCTTCATCCACAATTGCGGCAACTTCTTCAAGGTGCATATTTTTACCCTGCAACGCAGAAGCAAGCACTAACTTCGCTGAAGATGCACCGAAAACACCGGCCAACACTCGCTCGGCATGACGGATCAGTGCCGCAGGAGCCTGCTGATTGGGTAAATAACGCTTCTGCTGCTGCGCCCAGAATTGCTCGAACGCCGTCTTCATCCGACCTCGCCCGACAAAACGGGCGACCAGCATTTCCAGCTCCGCGACAGATACCCGGCTCTGATATAGCGTCATATTTTCATTATCAGGGAATGGCGTACCGACGAATGTTGCTGACTGTAAGCGCTCACTCAGGGTCGGACGAGTAATGATGGAAACACTCCAATAACAGAGGGTATTGAGCACAACACTGAGGATCATCCCCCAATCAGACCTCGATATACCTAAACCGGCAATCGCCTCCGGGGGGCTAATCAGCCAAATGAGTGGGTTAGACTGAGCATCTCCGGCCAATAGATGCGTCTGAACCATTAAGGTCATCAGCCAGAGTGAAAAACCAACCGCCAAACCGACATAAACACCTTTTTTATTCCCGTCACGCCAGTAAATCCCACCAATCAATGCCGGTGCAAACTGAGCTATTGCCGCGAAAGAGAGAAAACCAATGGCAGAAAGCGACGGAACCGCATCCAGTACGCGATAGAATCCCCAAGCACAAGCCAGTAACACTAAGATCAATCCGCGACGGATTCTGAGTAACAAGCGGGAAAAATGACGATGCCCCTGATGAGAAAACCGTATCCGCCGGAGTAAGAAAGGCACCACCAGATCATTAGACACCATAATGGTGAGCGCAATCGTCGAAACAATGACCATCCCGGTCGCAGCCGAGGTCCCGCCGAGAAACGCAATCATCGCGATCACATCCGAGTCAACAGCCTTGGGGATACTAATCACGAAAGTTTCTGCCAAACTGGCATCCATCATCCCCGAACCGACCCATGATATCGGCAGCACAAACAGCCCCATCAGAATCAGATAGACAGGAAATATCCGACGGGCAACATGGAGATCCTGTGGTTTTTCATTCTCGACAACCATGGTATGAAACTGGCGAGGCAAGCAAATAATGGCCAGAATGGTCAACACAAGGTGAATGATCAGGGTCGGCCAATGCGGTGCAACCATCGATTCGAGCACAATATGCCCCAAGTCGAATGATGTCTGGTGCCAACCGATATAGACGATAAACAGACCGACCCATAAAAATGCCACCAGCTTCACCAACGACTCAAACGCAATCGCCATCATCATACCGCGGTGATGCTCAGTATTATCGATATGCCGGGTGCCAAACAAAATAGTAAACACCGCGAGCGCCAACACGACCACCCAAGAAATGTGACTTTCGGTCAACTGCTCAGGGAAAGGGAAATCTGACGTCACGACATGGATTCCCATCGTCACACCACGAAGTTGTAGGGCGATATAAGGCAGAATACCGATGACCGCAATCAGCGTGGCAGCCACAGCAAGTCCTTGAGATTTGCCATAACGCGCAGCGATAAAATCAGCAATAGACGTAATATGTTCGCGCTTCGCAATCAGCATCAGACGGGCTAATATCCGCCAGCCAAAGACAAAGACGAGTATCGGTGCGAGATAAATCGGTAAGAATGACCAAGCATGATTAGTGGCTTGTCCGACCGTGCCGTAGAACGTCCACGAAGTACAATAGACACCGATAGATAAGCTATAAATCCAAGGCCGAAAGCGTGCCAGCCAGTTCAGATTTTTGTCACCATACCAAGCGATAAAGAACAGCAGCCCTAAATAAAGAAACAGAACCGGAATGACAATCCATGACGGCATGAAGTGCTCCTTATCGCCCAAGTCAGAAAATAAGACAGAAAGTAAGAATAGCTGGCTTCATTTTCTGAGTCACTGAAATCAAAACAATTTTATACCGAAAATGATTCACGTTGCAGCACAGTGACAAACCAATGAGATCCCATACGCATAGATTTATTGTTTACCGGGTTCTCCGGAAATAATACGTGGACTGATAATGGTGGATATTTTCAGTCGTGATGGAAAAATCGAGGATGGTTCCGTCAGGGGCGTTACTGATCGAAGTCACTTGCATTGTCGGTGTTCCTTCTTCGACCTTCAGGTAGGCCGCAATCGAAGCCGGCGTTAAAATCGGCAAAAAGGTAAAATAATTCCCCTCAATGACGAATCCGGCCTCTTTCTCAATATAATCAAACTTTGATTTTTCCAGATGAGCAATCGACAACGTGGGATAGAGTTTAACGGGGAGATAAGACTCTTCGTAGTGCACGGGCCGGTCATCCAGATAACGAACACGAACAATGTAGTAGACCAATTCACCATGTTGAATTTTGAGCCGCTGAGCGACGCTGACCGGCGCAGGAATCATCGAAAAGCTGAGTACCTGACTCACTATCGATTTATTGTTTTTTTGACTCAGTTCAGTCAGGCTGTTGAGCCCTTTATTCTCATGAGCTATCTCTTTATCAATCACAAAATTTCCGCTACCGTGACGACGCTCGATGAGTCCATCCTCAACCAAACAATCAATTGCACGCCGGAGTGTCATCCGGGAAACCTGATATTCTTCGGCCAACATCACCTCTCTCGGTAATGGCTGATTCAAACGAAATTCATCAGAATTAATTCGTTTTCTCAAGTCATTGGCAATTAATATATAGATCACTTTTATACCTATTACTGTTTGGTTGTCTATTTCATATTTATAAATAAAAATAATATATATCAATAAATTAAAATATAATTTCTATTTTTAAAATAAGTAAAAATAGAATAGGTCTAATAAATAGAGTTTACTTATACAAAACATCCACATAATTATTAGTGATAAGTATCACATTCCAATTCTCTGAGCAGATAAATCTCAACTATTAATTTCTATTCTGAACTCGCCGGCAAACAAAAAACAATCCAAATCAACGTGAAAATATATTCCCGAAACATTGATTTTTCAGCGGGATGACCAACAAGTCCCCCGATATACATCACTTCACCGTTCGTTCGGAGGAGACTGAGACTTCAAATTCGGAGGATATAAAGGGAACCAATAAATCGCTTTACAGCGATAGCATACTGGAAGGGTAAACCATGTTAAGTCAAATACAACGGTTCGGTGGAGCCATGTTTACACCAGTCCTCCTATTCCCTTTTGCAGGGATTATCGTGGGGCTGTCCATCGTACTAAAAAATCCTGATTTTATGGGATCGCTTGCCGACACCAACAGCACTTTTTTTCAATTGATGAAAATACTGGAAGAAGGCGGATGGACCATCTTCCGTAACATGCCACTGATTTTTGCCATTGCCCTACCGATAGGTCTGGCACAAAAAGCGCATGCCCGGGCCTGCCTCGTGGTATTTCTCTCCTATCTGACCTACAACTACTTCATTGCAGCCATGGCAACCGTTTGGGGCAGCGACTTCGGTGTTGATTTTTCTCAGTCACCCGGAGGGGTCAGCGGCCTGACACTGATCAGCGGCATCAAAACTCTCGATACCAGTATTGTCGGTGCCATATTAATCGCCAGTCTGGTGACTTATCTGCATAACCGTTTCTTTGACACTAAATTGCCGGATTATCTCGGTATTTTTCAAGGAACCGCATTCATTGCCATTCTTGCTTTCTTTGCCATGCTCCCCTGCGCATGGGCCACACTAATGATCTGGCCGAAAGTTCAGGCAGCTATCAGTTCTCTACAAGGACTGATGCTGGCATCCGGCACGCTGGGCGTCTGGCTATACACATTTTTAGAACGCGTCCTGATCCCGACCGGATTACATCACTTCATCTACGGTCCATTCATCTTCGGTCCGGTTGCCGTAGAAAACGGCATCATGATGAACTGGGCACAACACATTCAGGAATTCAGCCAATCGACATTACCGTTGAAAACGCTATTCCCTTCGGGTGGTTTTGCCTTACACGGTAATTCAAAGTTGTTCGGTTCAATCGGGATTGCCCTTGCCATTTACATGACAGCCGATGAAGAAAATAAAAGCAAAATCGCCGGATTACTGATTCCAGCCACCTTAACATCCATTCTGGTCGGTATTACCGAGCCGCTTGAATTTACTTTCCTCTTTGTTGCTCCGTTCTTGTTTGTGATTCATGCCATTCTGGCCGCCACGATGTCTGCCATCATGTATAGCCTCGGTGTCGTCGGTAACATGGGTGGTGGACTGATCGAAATCGTCTCACAAAATTGGCTCCCGATGTACAACCATCATGCTTACGTGATGTTGACCCAGATATCGGTCGGGCTCTGTTTCACCGTCATCTACTTCTTCTTGTTCAAAATGTTGATCATCCGGTTCGACCTGAAAACCCCCGGTAGAAACAGTGAAGCGAAACTGTACAAGAAATCGGATTACAAAACGAAAGCCAGTAGAGAGACACATCCGGCCGGCAGCCTTGCCAGTCGCCTTATCGAAGCACTAGGCGGTGAAAGGAATATCGAACAGCTCAATAACTGTGCCACACGTTTGCGGGTCACTGTCATCGATCCGATGCAGATTGTTGGCGACCAAATCTTCACAGATATGGGCGTACACGGTGTCGTACGCAACGGCAAAGCCATACAAATTATTATCGGGCTCAGCGTGCCCCAGGTCAGAGAAGAGTGTGAGGGGCTACTTCATATCTGAACACGCAGTTTGAAAGAACCGTATCTTCAACAAGACATGAAAAATACATTTAAAGCGCATGAAAATATGACCGAAAGGAGATCAACATGAAACAGTTTTCAATCGTCATTGCTGGTGGCGGAAGCACCTTTACCCCCGGTATCGTTCTGATGCTTCTGGAGAATCTCAACCGCTTCCCGATTCGTCGTCTGACGTTTTATGACAATGACGGTGCTCGGCAAGAAGTCGTTGCTGAAGCCTGTAAAATTTTATTGAAAGAGAAAGCACCGCAAATCGACTTTGCCTATACCACAGATCCACAAACAGCATTTACCGACGTCGATTTTGTGATGGCGCATATTCGCGTCGGCAAATATCCGATGCGCGAGCTGGATGAGAAAATTCCGCTGCGGCATGGCGTGCTCGGTCAAGAGACCTGTGGACCGGGTGGCATCGCTTATGGCATGCGTTCTATCGGGGGCGTGCTTGAACTGGTTAAATATATGGAACAATACTCACCGAATGCGTGGATGCTGAACTATTCCAATCCGGCCGCAATTGTAGCGGAAGCCACCCGGGCACTCTGTCCCCAGAGTAAAATCCTCAATATCTGTGATATGCCGATCGGTATTGAGAACCGGATGGCCAGTATTCTGGGTTATTCATCCCGCAAAGATTTCGATGTCATGTACTACGGGCTCAACCACTTCGGTTGGTGGAAAACGATTACCAATAAACAGGGTGAAAACTTAATGCCGAAGCTAAGAGAGTATGTCGCCCAACATGGTTATGTACCGCCGACGCCGGAAGCCGGCCAACATGTTGAAGCCAGTTGGAATGATACCTTTGCTAAGGCTAAAGCGGTGTATGCACTCGACCCGGAAACCTTGCCGAACACTTACCTGAAATATTATCTGTTCCCGGATGACGTTGTTGCTCATTCAGATCCAACACATACTCGGGCCAATGAAGTGATGGAAGGCAGAGAAAAACATGTCTTCGGCGAATGCCGTAAGGTGATAGAGCAAAAAACTGCGGCAGGATGTGCATTAGAAGTCGATGAACACGCATCTTATATTGTTGACTTGGCAAGGGCGATTGCCTTTAACACCAAAGAACGCATGTTACTGATTGTGGAAAACCAAGGTTCAATCGAAAACTTCAACACCGATGCGATGGTTGAAATACCTTGTCTGATCGGCAGTAATGGACCGGAACCGCTCCGGGTCGGTGCGATCCCGACATTCCAACACGGGATGATGAGCCAGCAGGTTGCTGTCGAAAAATTGGTCGTTGAAGCTTGGACCGAAAAATCCTATCAGAAACTCTGGCAAGCCATTACGCTCTCGAAAATAGTCCCGAGTGCTTCCGTTGCCAAGGCCATTTTAGACGACCTGATTGAAGCCAATAAAGACTTTTGGCCAACACTAGAATAGCCCCAGCGTAACGTGGTTGAATCGCTTTCTAGATTGTATCGTTTTCTAAAAAGTCACTCGGATTAGCGGCTATTCAAAGCCTCTTTACCTGACGTAAAGAGGTTTTTTCTGTTCTACCCCTGCCCGGGTGCGGAATTTAAACGATTTTCTCGCACAGTACGACGCGGCTCCAGCCGAACAAAGAGTGCCACCACGCCCATCAGGGCCATTCCCCAGAAAATGTTAGCGCCCCAGCTTTCAAACCCCCAACCACTGATTGCCGTCATCGTTGCAATCACCGCCCCCAGAGGAATGGCATTGTACAGTGACTGTAACGCGACCATTTTCTCCGGGACAGCTTGTTGGATGTAACGAATGGTCGCCAGATGTGCGACCGCAAATGTCAGGCTATGGAGCAACTGAATGAACACCAGAGCAGCAATCTCAGTGGTGGAAGCCGTCAAACTCCAGCGCACCACAACCGCACAGGAAGAAAGCAAAAACATCCCCCGAATCGACCACGAACCGAACAGGCGACGACTGAGCGCAAAAATACAGATTTCTGCAATGACGCCCAAACTCCACAAATAACCAATAATTTCTTCTGAATGGCCGACCGATTTCCAATACACGGAACTGAAACTGTAATAAGCCGCGTGACTCCCCTGAATCAGAGAAACCAGCACTAAGAACTTAATCACTTGCTTGTCTCTCAGCATTTCGATCAGTTTAGGGCGAACCACTTGAGTTTCGGTGTGAGTCACCGGATTAGGATTTGGCGCGCGCAGACTGATTAAAAATGTCACGCTCATCCCCAATAACGCCGTATACAGAATCCAGTCATTTCCCCAATGCGCAACAATCCAGCCAACCACCAGCGAACCGACAATAAATGCAACCGACCCCCACAACCGAGTCCGGCCGTAATCGAGCATTTTCATATTGGTGTAGTAGTTCGCGACCGTGTCCGAAAGCGGAATGATCGGCCCAAAGCAGGAATTAAACAGGATGGTTACCAGCGCAATCCAAATCAGATGCTCCACGGCAAAAATATGCGCCGCAATGAACCCTATCGCCAATAACGTCAACACCCTCAGCATCGGCACGTACCATTCAGCACGGTGGACTTTCGGCGTTATCAGTAAATTAGCCAGACAGCGGGTGCCAAACGCCAGCCCCATAATCAGTCCGATGTCTGTTGGTGCCACGCCTTCACTTTTGAGCCACAATGCCCAAAATGGCGTATAGATGCCATAGACAAAGAAAAAACCGAAATAGTACTGAGAGATCCAGCGGAACGGAGAAATACTGAGCATAACAACCTACTGATGCGAAAAGCGACGGATGACGGATATAGATAACCGCGACTATTATGCTTTGAATGCCATATCAGGAAAAGGGAATATTACTCAACACTATGTTTCCCCTATATCTTATATTTCCCCGATGAGGATTCACCCTGATGCTTATGCGTTGCGGGCATTATATTTCTCCCCCTTGAATTCATAGCACTTGAGCCATTGTTGCTGGCATTAGACCAAAGTCGTCTGGAGGCAAATCAGATTTCAGCCAAAATTAAATCAGATGCCCTCAACCAGAAAGGTTGCTATGCCGGATAAGTTCAATCTTCACTCTTCCCCGTTTGATTGCCTGACCCCAGCGCAACAGCAGCAGCTTCTCTCTGCGCTGGATGTCGCTTACTTTCGGTCGAGGGACACATTGCTACGTCGCGGTGAGACCGGACAATATCTGCACATTCTCATCAAAGGTGTGGTTGAAGAGCGCTCAGAAGATGGTCAGGAAGTCTTTGCTCACTACGCGAGCGAAGATATTTTCGATGTTCGTTCCCTGCTTGACGGAACAGTCAGACATCAATACGTCGCACTGGAAGATACGCTGGTCTATCAATTGCCCAAATCGGTTTTTCTGGATTTTTATCATCAGAACGGACAATTTGCTGCTTATTTCGATAATAATCTCGCCACCCGTCAAGCACTGCTCGAAAATGCACAACAACAACAGAACCTCGCAGAGTTTATTCTGACCAAAGTGGATCGGGCGATTTATCATCCGCCGATCATCGTCACCCCAGAGCAAACCATTGCAGACGTCAGCGGGCTGCTCAAAGACAACAATTGCGATGCCGCATTGGTACAACTGCCAGCGAACGACGCTCGGCTCACGCAGACAGCGCATACACATCCGTATGCCATTGTCACCCGCACAGACATGCTCCATGCTTTGGCATTAGACATGCAGCCAGTCAACACCCCGGTCGGTCAAATCGCCACCTTCCCGGTATTTCATGTCAATGATGGTGAATTTCTATTTAATGCGATGGTGATGATGATCCGCAACCGGATCAAGCGGATTATGGTGTGTGATGGCAACCAAGCGGTTGGCATGTTGGATATGACTCAGATTCTCAGTACCTTTTCCACCCACTCCCATGTACTGACACTGAGCATTGCCAGAGCATCCAGTATCGAGGCGCTGACAATCGCTTCCAACCAACAACACAAATTAGTCGAAAACCTCGTCAGCAACGGCATCAGAACCCGTTTTATGATGGAACTGATTGCCGCCGTCAATGAACAGATCATCGAGAAAGCCTTTGAACTCATCGTCCCGCCGGTGATGCAACAGCAATGCTGCCTGCTGGTCTTAGGCTCAGAAGGACGCGGAGAACAGATGCTCAAAACGGATCAGGATAATGCGTTAATCATCAAAGATGATACCGATTGGCCGGATTGTCAGCATGTGATGGATAAACTGACCCATACACTGCTACAACTCGGCTATCCGGTCTGCCCGGGCAAAGTCATGGTCAACAACCCATTCTGGGTAAAATCCCAACGGAACTGGCAAGCAGCGCTCTCACAATGGGTCGAACAAGCCAAACCAGAACAAATAATGAATATCGCCATTATGGCGGATGCTCAGGCCGTTGCCGGCAATCGGATGCTGTTACACCCCGTACGAGAGCACCTCTCCGAGCTGATGGCAGATCAAGAACTGATCTTGTCAGCTTTCACCCGCCCTGCACTGAATTTCTCCCTGCCGCTGACATTATTCGGCAACGTAAAATCCTCCAAATCAGGGCTGGATATCAAACAAGGCGGTATTTTTCCGATTGTCCACGGTATCCGGGCCCTGAGTCTGGAGTACCGGATGACCGAACAAAACACGTTCAAGCGTATCGAAGCGCTCACCCAAAAACGCGTGCTGGAACGACAGACCGCAGACAATCTGAGTGAAGCGCTAAAACTCTTCTTTAAGCTCCGACTCATGCAACAGCTGCAACAACCGGAGCGCCATAATCATTTGGACATTAAATTGCTCGACAGCACTGAACGGGATCTGTTACGTCACAGCTTGCATATTGTCAAAAAATTCAAACAGTGGTTGTCATACCACTACCAGATTAGAGACTAAGCCCATGAACCGAATCTCACGCCGATACTGGTACTACAAACTCAAAGATTCCGCTTATCGGAGCTTGTTCTTATCACCGGAGCATCAGGAATTCGTCTCACTGGATTGCGAAACAACCAGCCTCAATCCGCAACAGGCAGAACTGGTTTCAATTGCCGCCACAAAAATTATCGGCAATCGGATTCTGACCAGTCAGTCGTTTGAAGTGAAGCTGTGCGCCCCCAGAACGCTGAATGCTGATTCAGTCCGCATTCACCAGATCCGTCATCAGGATCTCAGTGATGGTCTGACCGAAGCCGAAGCGCTGATCCAGTTGTTAGATTTTATCGGGAACCGGCCACTGGTGGGTTATCACATCCGTTATGATAAAACCATTCTCGATATCGCCTGCCGCAAACATCTGGGCTTTCCGTTGCCGAACCGCCTGATTGAAGTGAGCCAGCTCTATCATGAACAACTGGAAAAAATGCTACCGAATGCCTATTGCGACCTCAGTCTGGAAGCCATCTGTCGTCATTTGGATCTACCGTTACAAAATAAACATGATGCCTTGCAAGATGCGCTCTCTGCGGCGCTGGTATTTGTGCGTTTGACTCAAGGTGATCTGCCATCCTTCTCTTCCGCCTGAACGCTGTCATTTCCTGCGGGGAAGCACCCAAAACAAACAGCGTTCCCAATCATTGTGACACCTTGAATCACAATGATTTTTTACTCACAGATCTCATTTAGCCTAAAGTCTAATTGTACAATCCCTCTATCTGAACAAGAGTTATTACACCTAGGTCACCTCAAAGCACGCCAATCGGGTGAGTTCGAGTTCATTTGGGCACAAGAATTTCAGATCCTCCGGAAATCTTTATTAAAAGTCGAATCAATCATGATGAACCGGAGCGGTCCCAGCATTCAAAAGGAGAAGAAGCTATGAGTGATGTTCATGTTTATCCGGTCAAGAACAATATTAAAGAACATACCCACGCGGATAACGACACTTACTTATCAATGTACCAACGCTCAGTTAGCGACCCTGAGGGATTCTGGAAAGAACACGGGCAGATCGTCGACTGGATAACCCCTTACACCAAAGTCAAGCAAACCTCATTTGATACCGGCCATGTGGATATCCGCTGGTTTGAAGATGGTACTCTGAACGTCTCTGCCAACTGTATTGACCGCCATCTCGCGAAGCATGGCGATGACGTGGCGATCATCTGGGAAGGCGATAACCCGCATGAAGATAAAACGCTGACGTTCAACCAACTCCATCAAGACGTCTGCCGCTTTGCCAATGTTCTGAAAGATCAGGGTGTGCGTAAGGGCGACGTTGTTTGTCTTTATATGCCAATGGTACCGGAAGCCGCAGTTGCGATGCTGGCTTGTACCCGTATCGGTGCAGTGCATACCGTGGTCTTCGGGGGCTTTTCCCCGGAAGCACTTGCGGGAAGAATCATCGACTCCGACGCCAAAATCGTCATTACCGCAGATGAAGGCGTCCGGGGCGGACGAGCAGTTCCACTGAAAAAGAACGTTGATGAAGCCCTGACCAACCCGGAAGTCAAAACCATCAGCAAAGTCGTGGTGTTAAAACGCACGGGTGGCAGTATCGACTGGCATGATCACCGGGATGTCTGGTGGCACGAAGCGACGTCTAAAGCATCTGAGCACTGCCCGGCAGAACCCATGAAAGCAGAAGATCCACTGTTCATCCTGTACACGTCCGGTTCCACGGGGAAACCCAAAGGTGTTTTACATACAACCGGTGGTTATCTGGTTTATGCCGCCATGACCTTCAAGTATGTTTTCGACTACCAGCCCGGAGAAGTCTTCTGGTGTACCGCGGATGTCGGCTGGATCACCGGTCACACCTATCTGGTTTATGGCCCGCTCGCCAATGGTGCGAAAACCATTCTATTTGAAGGTGTCCCGAACTATCCGGACACCAACCGCATGAGTCAGGTGGTTGATAAACATCAAGTGAATATTCTCTATACGGCACCGACGGCAATCCGGGCACTGATGGCAAAAGGCAATGATGCCATCGACGGCACCTCACGAGACAGCTTGCGCATCATGGGATCGGTGGGTGAACCGATCAATCCGGAAGCGTGGGAATGGTATTACCGGACCATCGGTAATGAGAAGTCTCCGATCGTCGATACATGGTGGCAAACAGAAACAGGCGGCATTCTGATCACACCGCTTCCCGGCGCAACCGCGTTGAAACCCGGCTCAGCCACGCGGCCATTCTTCGGTGTCCAACCTGCACTGGTCGATAACATGGGCAATCTCATTGACGGGGCCGCTGAAGGGAATCTGGTGATTCTCGACGCTTGGCCCGGCCAAATGCGCACGGTATACGGGGATCACGAGCGATTTGAACAGACCTATTTTTCCACGTTCAAAGGCATGTACTTTACCGGTGACGGTGCCCGCCGCGATGAAGACGGCTATTACTGGATTACCGGTCGTGTTGATGATGTTCTCAATGTTTCCGGTCACCGCATGGGAACCGCAGAAGTCGAATCAGCGCTGGTGGCATTCGATAAGATTGCAGAAGCCGCTGTCGTCGGGATTCCACACGATATTAAAGGTCAGGCAATTTATGCCTACATCACGCTCAATGATGGTATCTATCCCTCTTCTGAATTGCATAAAGAAGTCAAAGATTGGGTGCGAAAAGAAATTGGCCCAATCGCCACGCCGGATGTGCTGCACTGGACCGATGCGCTGCCGAAAACCCGCTCCGGAAAAATCATGCGGCGGATTCTGCGCAAGATTGCCAACGGAGACACCAGCAATCTGGGCGATACCTCAACACTCGCAGACCCAAGTGTGGTTGATAAGCTGATCGCTGAGAAAGCTGCACTCAATTAAAGCGACCTGAAACTCAAACGAACGTTCCTGAATGGTGAAGCCATCTCTCCGATGGCTTCATTTTTTTTAAGACCAGCCCAAACAACACATGATCGGGTTGCACAATCTTCGCCCCCCTGCCTTACTTATTTGAATGAATATCACAGTTTTGGAATTCAATATCTTTTTATCGCCAAATCACCATCCTGCCCGCACTGAAAAACAAGTGAGGAGGTCTCTTCCGGCTGTTATCCTTTTCTGTCCCGCGGTTCGCTGGACCAAGTTTGTTGTGATTTCCACACAACCATTTCTGATTTTTATGGTCATAAGACGATAACGATATAATTATCAATTTTCCGCAGAGTCCGTAGAACTTGGGGTCAACCCTTTCTCATATCGCCCAAAGAGGTGATTAGACCAGTAATTTGCTGCCATTTGTATTGAATTAGCTATAATCAGGAGCAATTCACCATTTTTTGATTTTCTTGAAGAAAAATTGTGTGAAAAAACCTAAAATATGGGAACATGTAAATAAGACCTCATTATTGAGTAAGATGACGACACAATGACGACACAATTACGCATTCTTGTGCTAAACGGTCCTAACCTGAATTTACTGGGTCTGCGTGAACCGGCACATTACGGTTCTCAAACGCTCCCTCAGATCATTGACCGACTCCGTCACCAGGCCGATCAAGCTGGTGTTGAACTAGTGCATCTGCAATCGAATCGTGAGTATGAACTGATCGAAGCGATTCATCAGGCATACGAGAACATTGACTTCATCATTATCAACCCAGCCGCATTCACCCATACCAGTGTTGCACTGCGGGATGCGCTTTTAGGGGTCAATATTCCTTTTATTGAGGTACATCTTTCTAATGTTCATGCTCGGGAACCTTTCCGTCACCATTCCTATTTGTCAGATAAGGCACAAGGCGTGATTTGTGGTTTAGGGGCTCAGGGCTATGAATTTGCGTTGTCGGCAGCCATTACCAAACTGCAGGCAAAATAACACTCGACATCCCGCGGCTGTTGTTCGGGTTGTCTTATTCACAAGATCTAAAGAGAAAAGACAATGGATATTCGTAAAATAAAAAAGCTTATCGAATTAGTTGAAGAGTCAGGCATTGCTGAACTGGAAATTTCTGAAGGTGAAGAATCAGTACGCATCAACCGTTACGGTGCGCCAGCTTCAGTACCAATCCAGTATGCGGCAGCACCTGCGCCAGTCGCTGCACCAGCCCCAGCGGCACCCGTAGCGGAAGCGGCTCCGGCTGAAGCACCACAACCAACAGGCCATCACGTGCTTTCCCCAATGGTTGGTACTTTCTACAGCTCTCCGAGCCCAGATTCAGCACCATTCGTAAAAGTGGGTCAGAAAGTCAATGTCGGTGATCCACTGTGCATCGTTGAAGCCATGAAAATGATGAACCAAATCGAATCTGACAAATCAGGCGTCGTCAAAGCAATCCTCGCTGAGAACGGTCAGCCAGTCGAGTTCGATCAGCCTCTTGTTATCATCGAATAATTGAGGTCAAATTGATGCTAGATAAAATTGTCATCGCGAACCGGGGTGAAATTGCACTTCGTATTCTTCGCGCCTGTAAAGAGCTAGGGATCAAAACGGTCGCTGTCCATTCCACAGCAGACCGAGATCTCAAACATGTCTTACTTGCTGATGAATCCATCTGTATTGGACCAGCACGTAGTATTGATAGCTACTTAAATATTCCACGCATTATCTCGGCAGCAGAAATCACCGGCGCTGTTGCGATTCACCCGGGTTACGGCTTCCTGTCTGAAAATGCAGATTTTGCTGAGCAAGTTGAGAAATCAGGCTTCATTTTCGTCGGCCCGACCGCTGATACCATCCGCATGATGGGTGATAAAGTCTCTGCAATCTCTGCCATGAAGAAAGCCGGCGTGCCTTGTGTACCGGGTTCAGACGGCCCGCTCGGGGACGATGTCGAGAAAAATAAATCCATCGCGAAGCGCATCGGTTATCCGGTAATTATTAAGGCATCCGGTGGTGGTGGTGGTCGTGGTATGCGTGTGGTTCGCAGTGAGGCAGAACTCATTCAGTCCATCACCATGACTCGTACCGAATCCAAAGCAGCATTCAACAACGATATAGTCTACATGGAAAAATTCCTGGAGAACCCACGTCACGTTGAAGTTCAGGTCATTGCCGACGGTCAGGGTGGCGCGATCCACTTGGGCGAGCGTGACTGTTCAATGCAACGTCGTCACCAGAAAGTTGTTGAAGAAGCACCGGCACCGGGCATTACCGAAGAAATGCGTAAATACATCGGTGAACGTTGTACACGCGCCTGTATTGAAATCGGCTACCGGGGTGCGGGTACATTTGAATTCCTCTATGAAAACGGCGAATTCTATTTCATTGAAATGAACACTCGGATTCAGGTCGAACACCCAGTGACAGAAATGGTCACCGGTGTGGATCTGATCAAAGAGCAACTTCGCGTTGCGGCAGGTCAACCACTGTCATTCACGCAGGATGATATCAAACTGCGCGGTCATGCGATTGAGTGTCGTATCAATGCCGAGGATCCGGAGCGTTTTCTCCCGTCACCGGGTAAAATTGAGCGCTTCCACGCTGCCGGTGGGATGGGGGTTCGTTGGGAATCTCATATCTACTCAGGTTATACCGTGCCAGCGCACTATGATTCGATGGTTGGTAAACTGATCGCCTACGGTGAAAACCGTGATGTTGCGATCGCGCGGATGAAAAATGCCCTCAACGAAATGATTATTGAAGGGATCAAAACCAACATCTCGCTCCAACTGAAAATCATGAATGATGAAAACTTCCAGCATGGTGGTGCCAACATCCACTATCTGGAGAAAAAACTCGGTATTAACCAATAATCCGCAGTCGATGAACAAAACGTTAAGCCTTCCTCTGGGGAGGCTTTTTTGTTCAACGTTTTTGTTCAAGACAAGCCCTATTCAAAAAATGAATATCTGCTACACTCTCGGCCATTCAACCCACGGAAAGAGTCAATCACATGCCTTGGATTCAAATTAAACTCAATGCCAACAACGATAATGCCGAAACCATCGGTGATATGTTGATGGAAGACACAGGCGCGCTCTCCGTCACATTTCTTGACGCGAAAGACACCCCCGTCTTTGAACCCCTTCCGGGAGAAACTCGCCTTTGGGGAGATACCGATGTGCTCGCGTTATATGATGCACAAGCGGATACCGATACCATCGTGGCACAAATCAAAGCCAGCCAACTGCTGCCTACGGACTTCTCTTATAAGGTCGAGCAGATTGAAGATAAGGACTGGGAACGGGAATGGATGGACAATTTCCACCCGATGAAATTTGGCAGCCGTCTGTGGATTTGTCCAAGCTGGAAAGAAATTCCCGACCCGGATGCAGTGAATGTGATGCTGGATCCCGGCTTGGCATTCGGCACCGGCACACACCCGACAACAGCCTTATGTTTAGAATGGCTCGAAGGGCTGGATCTCACCGGAAAAACCGTGATTGATTTCGGTTGCGGCTCAGGCATTCTGGCGATTGCAGCCATTAAACTGGGTGCCAAACAAGTGATTGGGGTCGATATTGATCCACAAGCCTTGCTCGCTTCCAAAGACAACGCCCAGCGCAACGGCGTTGAGGACCAGCTAGCGGTTTACCTGCCACAAAATCAACCCGACAACCTTAGTGCCGATATCGTGGTGGCAAACATTCTGGCAGGCCCGCTCAAAGAACTTTCTCCGGTCATTCAGTCTCTGGTTCGTCCGGGCGGACAACTGGCAATGTCAGGCGTGTTAGAGACACAGGCAGAAGAAGTTGCCAGTTTCTATCGCAACCAGTTTGATATCGAGCCCATAATTGAAAATGACGAATGGTGCCGAATTTCTGGTCGAAAGAAATAACCATCGCGAATGTAACCGACTAATTGACTGAAAAATAGACAATTTACATAAACAAATTGTAAATGCTCAAATATTAGTCTTTTCACACCGCGAAAAAATGCGTAAAATGCGCGCCCTTGCTGCCTTATAACTGTAATGACGTGTTAAAAATCGGAAACCACCAACTCAAGAACAGTCTGCTCGTTGCCCCGATGGCTGGTGTCACCGACAGACCTTTTCGTGAGTTATGTCTTCGCTATGGTGCTGGCATGGCTGTCAGTGAAATGATGTCATCCAATCCGGCATTGTGGAAAACATCAAAGTCGAGACAGCGGATGGTCCATGAAGGCGAATCCGGGATTCGTTCGGTTCAGATCGCAGGTTCCGATCCACAGTTAATGGCAGAAGCTGCGCAATTCAGCGTTGAGAACGGTGCGCAAATCATCGATATCAACATGGGCTGCCCGGCAAAGAAAGTGAATAAGAAGTTGGCAGGTTCCGCCCTGTTACGCTACCCAGATCTAATTGAGGATATCCTCACCACGGTAGTTCAGGCTGTTCGTGTGCCTGTGACGCTAAAAACACGAACCGGTTGGGATACAGCGCACAAGAACTGTGTTCACATCGCAAAGCTGGCCGAAGACTGCGGCATTCAGGCACTCGCGCTTCACGGAAGAACCAGAGCCTGCCTGTATCGCGGTATGGCAGAGTATGACAGCATTAGAGCGGTCAAACAGGCCATCTCGATTCCGGTGATTGCCAATGGTGACATCGATAGTCCGGAAAAGGCCAAATATGTACTGGAATACACCGGCGCTGACGCATTAATGATTGGTCGCCCGGCACAAGGACGACCTTGGATTTTTCAGGAAATCCAACATTTTTTGGAAACCGGCACAACAATGCCTGCGCTTCCGGTTCAGGAAGTCAAAAGCATTTTGCTTGATCATGTACAAGCGCTCCATCAATTTTACGGAGCGTATCTGGGGCCACGAATCGCACGTAAACATGTGGGGTGGTATCTCAAAGAACATGAACAAGCAAATGGGTTTCGACGGACCTTCAATGCCATAGAAGCAGCCCCGCTGCAACTGGAAGCACTCGAAGGTTATTTTGATAACGTTGCATCATAAAATTAAGAGAAGAGCTAGACCGAATATGTTCGAACAAAATCTGACTTCAGAAGCTTTAACCGTTACTACCGTTACTTCACAAGACCAAATCACGCAGAAGCCTCTTCGTGATTCCGTTAAAGCATCTCTTAAAAACTATCTTTCCCAGTTAAATGGCCAAGAAATAAGTGAATTATACGAATTAGTTCTCGCTGAAGTTGAGCAGCCGCTACTCGATACGATCATGCAGTACACTCGCGGTAACCAAACTCGCGCAGCAACCATGATGGGTATCAACCGTGGAACACTTCGCAAAAAACTGAAAAAGTACGGCATGAACTAATCACAGTTCATTAACCATTTGAATTTAAAGCCCGAAGTTGAGCAATCAGCTTCGGGTTTTTGTTTGTGTGAAGCCGTACCTGATTATGACCAGCAACCAATGTTGTGAGGACAGTTAACCTACACACCGAATTTTTTGATCAGTGCAGTTATAAACAGAAAGCTGTAAAACCAAATACAATTTAGAAGGAGATTCCTTGCCTTCAAGGTCCATATTTGACTGCGTTTCTCACTATATGGACGATACGGCGCTGGATATGCACATTTGTGCCGCATCGATGGCATCCGAAAAGCCCTTCAGGCTGTCTACACAAGCAATGAAAATGTCCATGTTTAGCGGTATCAAAGAGTAAACATGAACCTTTTATTATGCTACCGTAGACCGATATTTAATTTGATGGAGATAAATAATGAACAGCGGTTGGGTAAACTTCTTTCCGTACTTTGCTGGCGCTTTGAAGCTTATTGTATTAGGTATTGGAGCCTACTTAGCTATTAAATGGCATTTTGATGAAGATAAGAGGGTGAAGGAAGCAGCTGGTGAGGTATTTGATAAACCAAGCGCCATGAAAAAGGTGGCAATGATACTAGCATTCCCAGTCCTTCTCACCCTTCTCATTATTCTCGTTGTTTATGCAACTAACTGGGTACTCTACTGATAGGCTTTGGTGATACGTTCGATGCTTATCGATTTCAAATAGTGTAATGAAATTACGAAATATGCAGCGAAACTGATAATACAACATCAGACAACAGGGTCACTATTAATGAAAGAAGTGTTCAATGATAAAACAACGTCCCTCATTCTCAGTAGAGTTAAACCCTAAAAATTTATAAATTCCCGACACCGCCATCAATAAGCAGTTCGGAGCCAAGCATATAAGAGGACTCATCGGAGGCAAGGAAAACAGCCGCTTTTGCCAGTTCAAGCGGTGTGCCCAAGCGTTTCAATGGAACCAGCTCTTTCACTTGGTTTATCAGCGCCTCTTGTTCGTTTTCTGGTAAGCCAAATTTGTCAAATGCCTCCGTCAATGTCGGTCCCGGACTCAGTGTATTTACGCGAATTCCCAGATGTTTCAGCTCTCCCGATAATGTCCGGGCAAGCGATATCAGCCCGGCTTTACTGGCTGCGTAAACACTACTTTGCGGTAATCCGATTTGTGCTGACACACTCCCGCATAAAATCACCGAAGCCGAATCAGACAATAACGGCAGTAATGCACGAATCAGGAAGAAAGGCCCTTTTAGATTAGTGTTCATAACCCGGTCAAAGTCTGCTTCCTCCCATTCATTGAATGGCTTGTGTGTCACATCTCCGGCATTGATGTAAATAACATCCAGCCTCGGGAACTGGGTTTTAATTTTGTCCGCCAAAGCCTGTTGCTGTTGGATATCGGCAGCATCACTTTGAATCGTTACCGCATTTTTACCTAAATTTTCACCTAAATAGCTTTGTGCCCTTTCCAAGCCCGCTTCACTGCGACCTGTGATTGCAACGCAGGCGCCTTCCAAACAAAACTGCTTTGCAGTTTCCAAACCGATCCCCGCAAAGCCGCCCGTTATCAACGCATATTTATTCTGTAGTCTTGATGTCATGATGTCCTCTGTTGTACTGGTCCTCATTCAGGGGCATTATGACAACCATGGTTTCAATTGAATAGTAGGTACCAAATGGATACTAAAGGAAAAAATTCAAATAAAACCATCAATAGCGTATCAGGTTGTCCTATGGTGGATTTTGTCAACATTGTTTCAGGTAAGTGGGCAATCCCAATTCTCTATCGGCTCATCGTGACGAACGATATGATACGGTTTGGGGAATTACAGCGGGCAATCGGGCCAATCACACAAAAAGAATTAACCAAGCAACTGAGGTCGTTTGAAAAGCTCGGACTCGTGATGAGAACTGTCTATCCGGAAATGCCCCCCAGAGTCGAATATTGTGTTACCGATTTGGGCAGAACACTGAAGCCGACTTTAGATTCCTTGGCTCACTGGATGACCGAGCATCGAGAACAACTGATTCAAGAGTCAACGCCATCAGGTTCGGTAGACAATTGAGTTGGCCAAGTCTTAATTTTAACGAACTTGAATGAACATGGTTTAAAGCGCGCCCGTGATATCGCGATGAAGATGTTGAATCAACTGCAATGCATCAAAGTGAATCAGTTCGCTACCCGCTTAACAAAAAAGTAATTTATTTACATTTATACAACAATTTTCTGATATACCTAAGTTGGAACACTATCTCTATAAAGAGAGGAATTGTTGTTATGTTTTTCAGCCTACGCCAAACCAAAATAAGAACACGACTGTATCTGCTGCTTTTCGCAAATATTTTATTAATTATGATGTTATTCACCAAACTCTTAATAGAATATAAGCATGACCTCATGGAAGATAAGCAGATTAAGACACAACATTTAATTGAAAGCACCTATAGCCTGCTCTCTTACTATCACCGATTAGAAACGGAGGGAACGCTGACCCGTCAAGTCGCACAACAACAAGCACAACAAGCCATCAAACATCTTCGCTATGGCAAAAATGATTACTTCTGGATCAACGACCTCACTCCCACAATGATCATGCATCCCTTTAAACCGCAGCTGGATGGCAAAAACCTTTCTAAGGCCAAAGATCCGACCGGAAAAGCGCTCTTTTTAGAGATGGTGCAAGTTGCCAAGAATCAAGGCGGTGGCGTAGTCCATTACATGTGGCCCAAACCCGGTTCAGAGACCGATGTAGCAAAGGTCTCTTACGTAAAACTATTCAAACCTTGGGGATGGATCATTGGTTCAGGGATTTATGTGGATGATGTCGAGCAACTGGTTGCAGAGAGAACGACAATGGCCTTGTGGTCTGGATTGTTGATTGTGTTGGTCCTGAGCGTATTATCAGCATTGATCATCCGCAGTATCACGCGTCCCTGCGATACAACCCGTCAAGCTCTGAATGATATTTCTCAGGGAGAAGGTGATTTAACCCGCCAGCTCCCCGTCAATGGCAAAGATGAGTTTGCCCAGATTGCAACCGCATTCAACCGCTTTACCGTTAAAATTTGTGACGCGATCCGAAACATTAAGCCAATTTCTGCCAATCTCACCCAGTCTGCAAGAGACCTCAACGCGGTTGCCGAACAGTCTATCGAAAAATCGGAACAGCAATTACAAGCAGCCAATTCCGTGGCCTCTGCGATGAATCAGTTGCAATCAAGCACGCAAGATGTTGCAACAGCGGCAGATGAAGCAGCCCACGCCGCTCAAATTGCCCATCAAAAGAGTCAAGATAGTCGTCAAGTTCTCATCAACGCCTCCCAATATATGACCTCCTTATCTGAATTACTCACTGAAACCGAACAAAATACCCAATATCTGACTAAAGATGCAGATAACGTCGGTGAAGTATTGAATGTCATTCGTGGTGTCGCTGAACAGACCAATTTACTGGCACTCAATGCTGCAATTGAGGCTGCTCGCGCAGGTGAACAAGGACGAGGATTTGCCGTCGTCGCTGACGAAGTACGAACCCTTGCAACCCGAACACAAAAGAGTACTGATGAAATTGAAGAAATCATTACGGTCTTACAGAAACGAGCAAGTCATTTAAATTCGTCCATGGTTCAAACCAAACAACAGTCGCTCGAAACGCAACAAGAAACCCATAAAGCACAAGAGATGCTCAATGACATCAATGAGCAAATCCATACGATTCAAGCACTCAACGAAAATATTGCAGCAGCCTGTCTGCAGCAATCTTCGGCAAGTCGGGACATCAGTCACAACATCACCAATTTAGCCGAGCACAGCCAACAAATCACCGAAAGCGCACAGGATATTGGCAACACCAGCCAGAGACTGCTCCAAGACAGTCAATCCTTAAGTCAGAGTTTTAGTATTTTCAGAACCTGACCACTCTCCCGGTGGTGGGGGGTACAAGGGGCTGAACATTCCGCTCAATGCGCCCGAACGTAACTATAAAGATCCAAACCATAAATCCGAGTTGGTGTGTGCTTTAACGCCTTATCATGCATTGAACGGGGTTCGTCCGTTAGATGACATCATCCAGACGTTAACGAAAATGAATCTTCAGCCGATTGAATCACAGGTCAATCAGCTTCGTGCAGACTGAACCACCACATCACACAAACGAACCCGAGCAATTCGATTTGTTCCGGACCGGTTGAAGGAGCAATGCGCGCAAATATACTGTGCCATAGCATCGGGATGCCGAGAGCAATACTGACCTCATTTTATTGGTCAAAAGTCAGGATAAATCATATCCCGAATGAATATAAATAGATATCAGATCGAGCCGTCTCCGATTATCTATGATTGAGTAATTTGAGGTCACAATAGCTAGCAAACCGAGAATAATCACCGTTTACACCAAAGACAAATCCAGTCACCACAGCATTTGAGAGTTCCAGTTGGAGCTCAAGTTGATTATCAATTTGTATCGTTATACTTCGAGTCACAATATCTTGTGCCTTAAGTCCCATCATCTCAGGAATGTTTCTCCTGACATGTTTAAAGAGCTGATACTGTCTTAAACAAGAATAAAACTTCCCCAGCCGGCCCGATTTCGGTATCCCTTCATACCCACCAGAGACAAACTGATACGACGAATTTCTGTTAATTTTATGATCCAGTATCTGCTGAAATTCAAACAGCATCGTCTTATCAACCTTGCTCTCTTGCGTTAAGTCAAATACAAGCAGAGCCAAAAATGGAATCGCGACAATCAAGCCTAAGATATTTTTTCGCTTCAATTTTCTTTCCTATTTTTGAACTAAAAATAACTTTCATAACACCCCCTTTTTAACATAAAATAACCTACTGTATAATGTAAATAGCATTATTCTCAAGCTAGGAGTACATTTATGACATGTATCATTGCAATAGGAACAATATTAATTTTTACTAGCATTGTTACATTGATTATCATTTTTATTCTAGGTATTTTTTTAGGTCCAATGCTAAAAAAACATGACCCAATGGCTTATAAACGCCTATTCGTTTTTTTTATGCCTTTCTCTGGTGTTCTTTTATATAGTTATGCATACTCCAAATCAAACATAAAAATCTTCCCATTACGTTTAAAGAGGGTATTAACGGCTTTAAAGTATTTAATACCCTATCTGATGATATCGTTTGTCTTAGGCTGTATTTGCTTCCTTATTGCAAATGGAACAAGTCAAGTATTAAACAGTTAATTATTTTCCAAAAACATAGTTGTAAGCACCTTTAAGTCATTTATATCCAGCATCAAACCCATTTTGCACACCTAATACCATACCAGCCAGCCAGCCAGCCAGCCAGCCAGCCGACATTATTTCTGGTTAATGATAGTGAGCCAGACTTAAAAAATAATACATAAATATTTTTCTACAACTAGTAAATTATAATTCTATCACTTCTAATTCAGTAGCATAAAAATCACAGAAGATATTTGTGGTAACACACTTAAGAACAATAAGAAAAATCCATTTCTTATGCACACAGTTCTTTTCTGAACGGTATTATATTGTTCTAGAAAAAGCTTCCCCTGCAAGTAATAGCGTTCTCTAACACAAACCAAATATACTATCAAACCCGCGATGGTAGCCCACCCTATAACTGAAGTAAAAGGCCCTAAGAAAGACTGAAAATTAAAGAGTAGAAATATGATGCTTCGGCCGCCATATAAAAAAGCAAACACAATTAAACTAACATACATGAATGCATGAGCGTGCCAATCCACACTAGGCTCTTGCTTAAGCTGATTGCTACACAAATACCAATAAACGACTCTAAGCCTTAATAAAAAGTTAAAATTCATTTGTTCACCAATTGTCATAAATAGACTGCCAGCCAGCTTTAGATGCCTCACTATCAATAAATAAATTACCGAGCCCCAAACGATTCCTACTCGAACGGCAACTGGTGCAGAAGCCACAAGTGCAGTACCTAGAACAACCGTTGTACTGGCTATTTGCAAACCATTATATATTACATTACCAGCACTGATACTCTCCGTTGTTGAGTATTCTGTCCCAGATCATAACCAGAAAGCCCATAAGAAAGAATCGTTCTCGCTGGCCTCGCGATCTTTGCTCCCGTCTTAAGTGTTGATGATATAGATTCTAGTCCTGCATAGCATAGCTATCGACAACGCTCCTGGTGCCAGGGGCGTATTTTCCAATTCCCCAAGTATAAGCCGTTGGTGAACCAGAATTAGTAAAGGATGAAAGGAACCCAGACCTGCTTTACCTGTCGAATACAAGGAAAATGCCGGAATAGCATCAGCCACACCAATAGCGGTTATACCTTTATTCGCGACATCACCTATCGTTTTAACCGTTTGATATAGGACAGATGACCCCGATTCAGAAGGAGAATTACCACGCCCCCAACATAAGCCCAAGCGTACGGCTCAACTTGTGTTTTACTTAACCCAAGCGGGTTATCAAGTGAAAAATTTTTTTGTTAAGCGAATCCGAGAAAAAATT
This sequence comes from Vibrio spartinae, assembly GCF_024347135.1. Lineage (NCBI taxonomy): Bacteria > Pseudomonadati > Pseudomonadota > Gammaproteobacteria > Vibrionales > Vibrionaceae > Vibrio > Vibrio spartinae. Next base: position 3,652,858 of record NZ_AP024907.1, read on the forward strand.
TTCAGTTCATCCGTTTACCTCACGAAAATCTCTCTGCATTAATGTTGATACATTTGATATAAGTACAAAGTCGGATACCATAAATATGATTCAATATTTATTTTCTAAATGAGTTACATATTCAGGATGACCATGAACAATACAACCATACTTCCCTTCTATTTGATGCAGAATGTAATTCAACACTATGCGTGGGGAAGTACACAATCCATCAACAGCCTATTTAATATCCCCAATCCGGAACATTTGCCTCAGGCTGAAATCTGGATGGGTGCGCATCCGGGCGGATGCTCTCAGCTCGTCACAGGGAATCAATATGACTCTCTTGCTGAGTTCATTCAGCGTCATCCGTCCTTATGTTTATCAGACCAAACCCATCAGACGTATGGTGAGCTGCCATTTTTGTTTAAAGTGCTCGCGGCAGACAAAGCCCTGTCGATTCAGGTTCATCCATGTAAAGCCGATGCGGAAACAGGATATGCGCGTGAGAATCAGCAGGACATCCCGCTCAATGCGCCCGAACGTAACTATAAAGATCCGAACCACAAGCCCGAGCTGGTGTATGCTTTAACGCCTTATCATGCATTGAACGGGTTTCGTCCATTAGATGACATCATCCAGACGTTGACGAAAATGAATCTCCAGCCGATTGAATCACTGCTCAATCAGCTTCGTGCAGACCGAACCACCGCCGGATTTCAGTCATTCTTTATCCATTTGCTGTCTCTGTCCGGAAAGCAGAAATCACAAGCGATTCAGGCGTTGCTGGCTTACGCACAACAGGCTCAGCAAGACGATCCTCTCGCTCGGTTGGTCCTCGATTTAGCCCAAGACTACCCTGAAGACATCGGGCTGTTTTGCGCACTTTTACTCCATTATGTGATTCTACAACCGGGTGAAGCGATGTATCTGGATGCCAAAACACCCCACGCCTATTTGAAAGGGACCGGTTTGGAAGTGATGGCCAGTTCAGATAATGTCCTCCGAGCGGGCCTGACACCGAAGCATATTGACGTTGAGGAATTGGCGAAATGCACATCATTCGCGCCGAAGCCGCAAGAAACCCTGTTGATTGCCCCGGAAAAATCAGAGGATGTTTGTCATTATCCGGTCCCGGTCAATGACTTTAAATTCTCAATTTATCCGGCTCCGGGCGATATCACCCTCGCCACCACCAGCGCAGAAATCATTTTTGCGATCGATGCAGATATCCACCTGCAACATGAAAGTGGTCTAACACTCACTTTACACAAAGGTCAGTCCGCATTTATTCCTGCTGTTGCCGGTGCCTATCTGCTCAACTCATCCGGCCGGGTTGCGCGAGTGTATAACTAGCCGTATCCACGCATATTACCGATTCAAGAAATGGCATCGTTCTCCCTAAACTCGATGCCATTCTTCAAATTCATTCCCAGAAAAAATAACGAATTGGTAATTAATTTACTCATGCCAAACGATTGCGCGAGCTTTTTAGTGATTAATTCGCTAGAATGTGCGCCACAAAATTTAACATCTATATCGTTCAATTAACTCTGTGAATTTGAGGAAGAAGGAAGCCATGAATAACGCTCGCCCTATTCGCCGTGCGCTTATCAGCGTATCAGACAAAACTGGTATTGTAGAGTTTGCCAAAGCACTGGCTGACCGTGGCGTTGACATTCTGTCAACCGGTGGCACCGCCCGCCTTTTAGCTGAACAAGGTCTCTCTGTAACTGAAGTTTCCGACTACACCGGATTTCCTGAAATGATGGATGGTCGTGTCAAAACCCTGCACCCCAAAGTTCATGGCGGGGTTTTAGGGCGTCGGGGACAAGACGACGAGATAATGGCGCAACATGGCATCCAGCCAATCGATATGGTGGTTGTTAACCTGTATCCATTTGCAGCCACCGTTGCCAAAGCAGACTGTTCACTGGCTGACGCGGTTGAAAACATTGACATTGGTGGCCCGACAATGGTGCGTTCCGCAGCGAAAAACCATAAAGATGTCACCATTATCGTCAATGCCTCTGACTATCAACGCGTGATCACAGAGATGGATACGAACAGTGATTCACTCTCGCTGGAAACACGCTTTGATCTCGCAATTGCAGCTTTCGAACATACCGCAGCTTACGACGGCATGATCGCTAACTACTTTGGCAAAATGGTTCCTTCTTACGGTGAAAACAAAGAAGGCGATGCCGATTCGAAGTTCCCTCGGACATTCAACATGCAGTTCGAGAAAAAACAAGACATGCGCTACGGTGAAAACAGTCACCAGTCTGCGGCTTTTTATGTGGAAAGCCATCCTGAAGATGCATCTGTTGCAACTGCTCGCCAGATTCAGGGCAAAGCGCTCTCTTACAATAATATTGCAGATACAGATGCTGCTTTAGAGTGTGTGAAAGAATTCTCCGAGCCTGCTTGTGTGATCGTCAAACACGCTAACCCATGTGGTGTCGCTTTAGGAGATTCGATTCTCGAAGCCTATAACCGCGCCTATCAGACCGACCCAACCTCTGCTTTTGGCGGGATTATCGCATTCAACCGTGAACTGGATGCAGCCACGGCACAAGCCATTGTCGAACGTCAGTTTGTTGAAGTGATTATTGCCCCAACCGTGACCGATGACGCGATTGAAGTCGTCACCGCGAAGAAAAATGTCCGTTTGTTGGTCTGTGGTCAATGGCAAAGTAAAACCACCGGTTATGATTTCAAACGCGTCAATGGTGGTTTGCTGGTTCAGGATCGCGATCAGGGCATGGTCGGCATCGATGATTTAACCATCGTCTCAAAGCGCCAACCTTCCGCCGCTGAGCTAAAAGACGCCCTGTTCTGCTGGAAAGTCGCTAAGTACGTCAAATCGAATGCCATTGTCTACGCGAAAGGTGACATGACGATTGGTGTCGGTGCCGGTCAAATGAGCCGCGTTTACTCGGCGAAAATTGCAGGCATTAAAGCCGCGGACGAAAATCTGAAAGTCGAAGGAACCGTCATGGCTTCCGATGCATTTTTCCCTTTCCGTGATGGTATCGATGCAGCGGCTGAAGCGGGAGTCACTTGTGTGATTCAACCGGGTGGCTCGATGCGCGATGATGAAGTCATTGCTGCCGCTGATGAACACGGCATGACCATGATCTTCACGGGTATGCGTCATTTCAGACACTAATCTGAGTAAGTGCCCGCTGTCAGGGCACTCAATCACATCTTCTCAACGTGCTGTCTCTGATGGAGACAAACAACTTGAACACAGGAATTCATCTTTATGAACGTACTTGTTATCGGTTCTGGTGGACGTGAACATGCACTCTCTTGGAAAATCGCGCAAAACCCACAGGTCGAAACGGTTTTTGTCGCTCCCGGCAATGCCGGATCGGCGCTGGAACAAAAAGTAAAAAATGTCAGTATTGACGTGGAAGATATCGATGGCTTGGTCGCTTTCGCGCAGCAAAATGCTATCGACTTAACGATTGTCGGCCCCGAAGCACCATTAGTGATTGGTGTCGTTGATGCATTCCGTGCAGCCGACCTGGCTATTTTTGGCCCGACAAAAGGCGCGGCACAGCTCGAAGGCTCGAAGGCATTTACCAAAGACTTTCTGGCGCGTCACCATATCCCGACGGCTGATTATGCCAACTTTACCGAAATCGAGCCGGCACTGGCCTATGTTCGGCAAAAAGGTGCGCCCATCGTGGTCAAAGCGGACGGTCTCGCTGCCGGAAAAGGCGTCATCGTCGCGATGACACTGCAAGAAGCAGAAGATGCGATTAAAGATATGCTGGCTGGCAATGCATTTGGTCATGCAGGTAGCCGGGTTGTAGTCGAAGAGTTTCTTGACGGCGAAGAAGCCAGTTTCATCGTAATGGTTGACGGTAAGAACGTATTGCCAATGGCAACCAGTCAGGATCATAAACGTGTTGGCGATAAAGATACCGGGCCAAATACCGGCGGTATGGGGGCGTATTCTCCGGCACCGGTTGTTACCCAAGCGATTCATGATCGCATCATGGAGCAGGTCATTTATCCGACCGTAGAAGGTATGGCGGCAGAAGGCTATCCATACACCGGATTTTTGTATGCAGGTCTGATGATCGACAGTCAGGGAAATCCGAAAGTTATTGAGTACAACTGTCGCTTTGGTGATCCAGAAACGCAACCGATCATGATGCGTCTTCAGTCGGATTTAGTTGAACTTTGCCAAACCGCAATTGCTGGTAAATTAGACCAAGCCGAATCAAAGTGGGATTCACGCGCATCGATTGGGATTGTTTTAGCTGCCGGTGGCTACCCCGGTGATTATAACAAAGGGGATGTCATTTCAGGCTTGCCGCAAACAGACACGGAAGGCGAAAAAGTTTTCCACGCCGGCACCAGCGAAAAAGACGGCCATGTCGTGACCAGTGGTGGACGCGTCCTTTGTGCAACGGCCTTAGGCAACACAGTCTCCGAGGCTCAGCAACGTGCTTATGCATTAGCCAAGCAGATTCAATGGGATGGTGTTTTCTACCGCAGTGACATCGGCTACCGGGCAATTGCCCGAGAGCAGCAATAATTACGTCCACATCGAGCAATCAATCTGGCTGTATCAATCCCCACAGCAGCGACAATCATTGCTTTATTCAGCACGACAACCACCGCCTCCAAGGCGGTGGTTTTGTTTAAGCATAAAAAAATCGACCTGTTCAGTCGGCCGATTGGGGATTTTTGTATCTACATCTACTGTTGCACTAAACCGTAAACCGGTCCACCAGCGCTTTCAGTGCTTGCGTTTGTTCGCGCAAATCATGGCTGCCTTTACGGTTTTCATCCGTCACATCGGCCACTTGTAAACTCTGTTCGGAAATAATTACAACGCGTTCAGAAATATTTTGTCCCACCTGACTCTGCTCTTCAGTGGCCGTCGCAATCAATGTGTTCATATCCATAATCATACTGACAGAATCGAGAATCTCTGCCAATGCGTCACTGGCCTGATATGCTTTTGCCACCGTATCTTCACTTTGAGAACGACTATCCAGCATCGACTGAACCGCTTCTTGGGTGGCCCCTTTCAATTGTTCAATGATGTGATGAATGTCTCCGGTACTTTGTTGGGTCCGGCTGGCGAGTTTTCTGACTTCATCAGCAACGACCGCAAATCCCCGCCCCTGCTCACCGGCTCGGGCCGCTTCAATCGCCGCATTCAGCGCCAGTAAGTTGGTCTGTTCGGCAATATCCTGAATCACATTCAATGAAGAAGAGATGTTGCTGACATTGCTTTCGAGCTTATCCATCACCATGTTGGCTGATTCGAGTTTCTTAGCTAAGGCAGCAACAGAGTCAACCGCAGAGCCAACCGTCGCCATCGCTTCTTTTGCTTTCCCATCAGCAGACTGTGCAGCCTCAGCAGCACTCGAAGCATTCTGAGAGATATCATGTGCAGTCGCAGTCATTTCCGTCACCGCTGTCGCAACTTGTTCCGTTTCTTCTCGTTGTGTGTTCGATAAACGATCGACTTGATTAGAACGCTCAAGCATATGCCCGGTTTCATCACTAATATCATCACTGTTCGCTCTCAACTGGCGAATAATATTCTGAAGATTTTCGACAAATTTGTTGAAATTCTCGCTCAGAGAGGCAAATTCAGGAATATGATAAGCTTCCATACGAGCGGTTAAATCAGCATCCCCATTGGCAAACCGGGCAATCGACTGATCAAATCTTTGCAATGGCCCCAAGATGCCACGACTAAACAAGATCGTGAACACGGACACCAGGCACAACATGCCAGCGCCCACCGATATCATCCACATAAAACTCCGCTTCATTTCATGCTCGGACTTCGCTGCCATCTGCGATGTAATCGCTTCGACATCATCGATATAAAAACCAATGCCGATGATCATGTCCCACTGAGGTTCATCGATCGAATAACTTAATTTTTCAGAGGCCTCTTTCTCTCCGGGTTTTGGAAAAAAATAGCTCGAAAATCCACCACCACTCTTGCCCTGTTTAATTAAATTCTGAATCAGAAAGTTACCTTTGCTATCTTTCATATCCCAGAAATTTTTACCGACCCCCTTCCCGGTATCTCCCAAGAAAAGGCGGTTGCCTTTGCTGTCGTAGCCAAAGACATAACCACTGTCACCAAAATGAATCTGAGAAAGTTTGTCAATCACATCTTGTCGGTCGGCATTGTGCTCTTTCAAAGCGGTTAAAGAAGAGTCAATAATATCGATATACGCCTTCAATTCGGAGCGCTTTTGTTCAGAAAGGCGTTGGTGAATTAACTGCTGCTGGGTGTGATTCAAGTTAGACATTTGCGTATATGAGATAAAAATCATCCCAAAACTAATCAATAACAAGGGGAGTATAGATAGTGCGTAAACACGTGTTTTTATGGTCAATTTTGACATGATGCTTTCCTCAGGATTTTCGCTGACAAAAGCCGATGACGTTGGCGCTTATTTTTTTTATTTAAATAATACTACACTAAATTCATGCCATGCATGCATGTTTCTTTAATCACACTACCGCCACTCATGGAAAACAACGCGTAAAAAATACCCATAACCGCAATACCACACTTCTATTGAAAAGAGGAAAAACGCCAAGCGTGTAAAGCTTTCGTCATCTCAGAAAAACAACCATTAACCTTTCTGCTATTTTTCGCTAAGGTATAGCCCCATAAATGCACATTGTCTGCGATGAATAACCACTGATGAAAACCAACCTGATTACCCGGGAAGGCTATAATCGCCTCAAACAAGAACTCGACTTTCTCTGGCAGAAAGAGCGCCCGGAGGTCACCAAAAAAGTGACTTGGGCCGCGAGTCTGGGCGATCGTAGTGAAAATGCGGATTACCAGTATAACAAAAAGCGCCTGCGGGAAATTGACCGCCGTGTCCGTTATCTGCGTAAACGTATGGAACAAGTCAAGATCATTGATTACTCACCTCAGCAAGACGGGAAAGTCTTCTTCGGTGCGTGGGTCGAAATTGAAAATGACGAAGGAGAGACAAGGTATTTTCGCATCGTCGGCCCGGATGAGATCTATGGAGATGCGAGAAACTACATTTCTATCGATTCGCCAATGGCCCGCGCGCTCCTCAAAAAAGAACCCGATGATGAATTCACCGTTGAAACGCCTCAGGGGCCAAAAACGTGGTTCATTAACCGAATCGAATATAGACAAGACTAACGACATCGAGAGAGAAAAATACGGATGAGCCAAGCTATCTGTCATACGATTGCTTCAGAGCTGAATGTTCGCCCTGAACAAGTTATTGCCGCGGTTAACCTGATTGACGACGGCAGCACCGTCCCCTTTATTGCCCGTTACCGGAAAGAAGTCACGGGCGGACTGGACGACACCCAATTACGGACGCTGGACTCACGTCTCTCCTATCTACGGGAGATGGATGGCCGTCGTCAGACGATTTTGAAATCGATTCAAGATCAGGGAAAACTGACGCCCGAGCTGGAACAGGAAATTCTTCAGGCTGACAGTAAAACCCGTCTGGAAGATCTCTATCTTCCTTACAAACCCAAACGCCGCACCAAAGGGCAGATTGCCATTGAAGCCGGATTAGCCCCACTCGCTGATCAATTGTGGGAACAACCGCAAACCGAGCCGGAACAGGCAGCACAAGCTTATCTCAATCCTGAGCAGGGGATTGCTGACACCAAAGCCGCTTTAGATGGTGCCCGAGCCATTATCATGGAGCAAATTGCTGAAGATGCTAACCTACTGGAAAAACTGCGCCATTATCTGCTCAAACATGCAGTTCTTGTCTCGACTGTCATTGATGGAAAAGCGCAAGAAGGTGAAAAATTCAAAGATTACTTCAAGCATCAAGAGCCGATTAGTAAGGTACCTTCTCACCGTGCACTCGCGATGCTGCGAGGCCGCAACGAAGGTATTTTGTCACTGGCACTCAACGCAGATCCAGAACAAGAAGTCGGCAGTCGAGGCTCTTATTGCGAAACGTTGATCGCACAACACTACCGACTTCACCTGAGTGATGCACCGGCAGATGCATGGCGGCAACAGGTCATCAGTTGGGCATGGCGGATTAAAGTCTCCATGCATATGGAGACTGAACTGATGTCCGCGATGAAAGAGCGGGCAGAAATTGAAGCGATTGACGTCTTCGCCACCAACTTGAAAGATCTGCTGATGGCCGCGCCCGCCGGGCCACGCGCAACACTAGGGCTGGACCCCGGCTTGCGTACCGGTTGTAAAGTCGCGGTTGTCGATGCCACCGGTAAGGTACTGGCAACCGCGGTTATTTACCCACATCCACCGCAAAAACAGTATGAAAAATCCATTGAGATCATTGGCGGTCTGGTGCACAAATTCAATGTGGATTTGATTGCGATCGGCAACGGCACGGCTTCTCGTGAGACCGATCTGTTTGCCGCAGATTTAATCAAACGGGGTAATCTGAAAGCGCAAAAAATTGTTGTCAGTGAAGCGGGGGCATCGGTCTATTCTGCATCCGAACTGGCGGCAAAAGAATTTCCGGAGATGGATGTATCACTGCGTGGCGCGGTTTCGATTGCCCGGCGTTTACAGGATCCATTGGCAGAATTAGTTAAAATCGATCCGAAATCGATCGGGGTTGGTCAGTACCAGCATGATGTCAATCAGTCACTCCTTGCCAAACGTCTGGACGCCGTCGTAGAAGACTGTGTCAACGCGGTCGGTGTTGATGTGAATACCGCCTCTCCGGCGCTACTCACCCGCGTAGCCGGACTCTCGGCAACCCTGGCGGACAACATTGTGGCTTTCCGGAATGAACATGGCCGCTTTGAGAGCCGCACCACCTTGAAAAAAGTCTCTCGCCTTGGGCCAAAAGCTTTTGAGCAGTGTGCCGGTTTTTTGAGAGTGATGGACGGCAAAAACCCGCTGGATGCTTCGGCAGTCCACCCAGAGGCCTATCCGGTAGTTTCAGCGATCGCAAACAACAATCAGCAAGAGATGAAATCATTGATTGGGAATAGTGAATTTCTTAAAAGCCTGAATGCAAGAGATTACACTGACGATCACTTTGGCCTGCCGACGGTCACCGATATCATCAAAGAACTCGATAAGCCGGGACGCGATCCTCGTCCTGAATTTAAAACGGCCACGTTTGCCGACGATATTCACAAAATATCGGATCTGGAACCCGGAATGATTCTCGAAGGCGTCGTCTCCAATGTTGCTAATTTTGGTGCTTTTGTCGATATCGGCGTTCATCAAGACGGATTAGTTCATATTTCCGCGCTGACTGATCGGTTTGTGTCTGATCCGCGAGAAGTGGTCAAAACCGGTGAGATTGTCAAAGTCAAAGTCATGGAAGTTGATGTCGCAAGGAAGAGAATTGGCCTCTCGATGCGTCTGTCTGATGAACCGGGTCAAGCGCATCGTCCCACAGCACGTAACCAGACTTCACGTCCGGCTCAAAAAAAACCTCACCGTGATGCGACTGCCACTAATAATGCCATGGGGGGTGCATTTGCCGAAGCCTTTGCGAAAGCGAAAAAGTAATTCATTCGCTCCCACCGGGAATAATGGTTTACTGAGGCTCAGCTCAATCCTGCCATAAAAAAAACCCTCACTTCAGCTGAAGTGAGGGAATTCCATAGCAGCAATATGCTTTCCTCGGTAACGATGAGGTTTACAATATTGCGATGACCTCCGAAGGTGTGTTTGGTGCGATGGCGTGTCCATAATGATATTTTATGACCGTTCGCCTTCGCGCCATTTGTCCTTCGGTTATCGCTGCATCAATGATGTGTTTCGGTAACCGGAACCGTATTGTATAACCTTTGCCCTGATCTTGACTGTAGGTCGATAAAGCTAACAATTTGAAAAGCCGCTCAAGTTCACTTGGTGCTTCTTCCTCATGGGAAGAGACAATGTCCTGTTCCTGCTCAGAATCAATCTCATACTGAGGATGATCTGCTGCATCCCAAGACGCTCGCTTGCGCTGTTTATCATCGGATTTCAACCGCCGCTCTGCGTTGGTTTTTTCCAGTTGTACAGTAGGTACGATAGGCGCTCTGACACGATTATCATGCTCTGCCTGTTCCGTCGGCACATTCACCGATGGGGCGATAAGTGGCACACTGATATTATTTGGTGACACAATCATTGCCGAAACCTCCTTCAGCATCGCCCAGCCCATTCAATGTCCAAGCACTGATGAGTTAGAATCTATATCGACCCAACCGTTCAAATATTTAACAAAAAAAGCTGATATTTTGAACAATATGACAAAAAACTGACAATCGTCAAACATCAACTACTGTGCGAACCCACGGATCTGCTGACAAAACAGTTCAGTTTCGGTCATAAATGGTGCATGAGATGACTGAGTAAAAATATAACAATGGCTATCCGGTGCCATTTTGTCCAATTGCGCAGCAATCTGCACGGGGACTAAACCATCAAGCCGACCGTAAAGACGCAACATCGGTACCGAAATCTGAGTCAGATGATCACGAAAATCAATATTCGCGAGCATGTTTAATCCCGCCATCAAAGCTTGCGGCTGTGGTGCCGGACGAGAAAAAACCATCTGTTTTAATTGTTTCACATCTTGTCGGGCTGTCGGGCTGCCCATCGCTTGAAGCGCCATAAAACGCTCAATGGTCAACTGAAAATCATCGACCAGTTGCGCCGTAAATGCTGACAAAACCTGTGGCTGAATACCTTTCCACCCCTTTTCAGCAGCAAACTTAGGAGAACTGGCTACAGTGATCAGCTGACTGACATAATCAGCGTGATGCAACGCCATATGCGTCGCGACCAGTCCCCCGAGTGACCAACCGACCCAGACGGCATCTTTGGGAGCTTGCCGGATCAAGAGTTGGGCAATCTCTTCCAAAGTCTCCGCATGGATGTCTGCACTATGTCCATATCCCGGTAAATCAACCACATGCACCCGAAAGCTCTGTTTAAGCATTTCAACGGTATTATGCCAAACGCCCCCGTTCATCCCCCAGCCATGGACCAATACGAGATCTTTGCCACAACCTTCCACCTGCCAATACAAAGATGCCACCATGTTCACGTTATCTCCTACAAAACTCATACTTTCACTGCCTTGATCGCCAATACAATATAACGTCTTCCTTCATCACCGGAGAAGTACCACATGTTATTGCAACGCATTCAACACGCTGTCCGTCACCGTACCCCCCGATTATGCGCGCTCTGTGAGTTACCATTAACTGCTTGGGACCATCACTGGTGTGCCAGCTGCCTGACATACTTTCAATCAACACCCCGTTGTACACGATGCGGTTTATCGATGCCATTCCCAACGGACCGATGCGGCACTTGCCTTCAGTCCCCGCCACTGTGGAACGCGCTCTATTGCCTTGGTGATTATGCCTACCCATTGGCACCCATGATTCACCAAATCAAATACGGACGCCAGTTCTGGCTTATACCGTCTCTCGCTGCGCTTTTGGCGCAGGTCATCCCTTCCCCTGCACCATTGCTACTGCCGGTTCCCCTACACTGGCGACGTTATCTTTATCGCGGGTTCAATCAGAGTGACTTACTGGCACACCATCTCAGTCAAGCGCTGTCAGTGAGCTATCAAACCAAACTGTTACAACGAATTCGTTCAACGCCACCGCAAGAAGGTCTGCATAAAAATGAAAGAGAACAGAATCTGAGAAAAGCGTTTATGTTACGCAACCGCCCCTCAGCCAAACATATTGCGATCGTTGATGATGTGGTGACAACAGGTAGTACCATCAGTCAATTATGCCAATTATTACTTGAAGTCGGCGTCGAATACATTGATATTTATTGCTTATGCAGAACTCCTGAATATCACAACCAATAATTACCGTAAAAAGGATTGGATCTCTGATTTCTCAGGAGTAAAATGGTGAATTAATAGCCTACAAAATTACTCAGGTATTCGTCGTGTCAAATTCTATTACTATTACTGAATCCGCTCAGGAACATTTCGCAAAACTTCTCGAACAACAGCCGGAAGGAACCAATATTCGGGTCTTTGTTGTCAATCCAGGTACTCAGAACGCTGAGTGTGGTGTCTCTTACTGTCCGCCTGAAGCGATAGAAAGTGCTGATACTACAATCCCGTTTCAGGCGTTCTCTGCTTACGTTGATGAATTGAGCCTTCCCTTTCTCGAAGATGCTGTGATCGACTATGTGACCGATAAAATGGGTGCTCAGCTCACGCTCAAAGCACCCAATGCAAAAATGCGTAAAGTTGCGGATGATGCGCCGCTGCTTGAACGTGTCGAGTATGCCATCCAGACGCAAGTCAATCCTCAGTTAGCCAGTCATGGGGGTCATATTCAGCTGCTGGAAATTACAGATGACGGTGTCGCCATTATCCAATTTGGTGGCGGGTGTAATGGCTGCTCAATGGTCGATGTCACACTGAAAGACGGCATCGAAAAAGAACTGCTCGAGCAATTTTCCGGGGAGCTGAATGCGGTCAGAGACCTGACGGAGCATGACCATGGAGAGCACTCATACTACTAAATGGATCAACCCAAGCCTGTCAAAAGAAGTCGATGTCCATGCATCGACTTTCTATTATGTGACTCTTGTTGGTAAAACTATTGTGAATATCGTCAGACAAGTGTTTTCATCCCCATCAGTTTTTTCATATAGTTAAGCTATAGATATCACGGAGGAGTATCAGCATGACGTCTAAACAGAACCCAGAGATCCTGAATATCACGACGGTTGCCCGCTCGCGTCTTTTTACAGTGGAATCTCTGGATTTACGTTTTTCCAACGGTGAACAGCGCACGTATGAACGGATGCGCCCCAGTGGACGCCATGCAGTGATGATGGTTCCAGTGACCGAACAGGGAGATATTCTGCTGGTTCGTGAATATGCAGCAGGCACACAACGCTACGAATTGGGCTTTCCGAAAGGATTGATTGACCCAGGAGAAACACCTGAAGAAGCAGCCGTACGCGAGCTTAAAGAAGAAGTAGGGTTTGGTGCAAAACAGCTCACCCATCTCAAAGATCTGATTCTTGCCCCCTCTTATTTCTCAGGACAAATGTCGCTGTTTATCGCTCAGGATTTATACCCGGAGCAACTCGTTGGCGATGAGCCAGAACCCCTTGAAATTATCCGTTGGCCGTTAAATCAGGCAGAAGAACTGTTAACTCATCTCGATTTTGGTGAAGCCCGTAGTGTGGCAGCGCTTCTTCTCACCTTAAATTATATGAAGCAGCATCCGCTGCTGCCAGAGGTGAACACATTATGAAACGGGATTATTCACACCTGTTACCACAACTGATTGGTATTGCCCGTTCAGCCGGGCAGCTCATTCTGGACTATTACCAAACTAAATCCTATGAGTCATTTACCAAATCAGACCAAACCCCCGTCACTAGCGCTGATTTAGCGGCCCATAAACTCATTACCGAAAAACTCACCGCGCTGACTCCCGACATTCCGGTCCTATCGGAGGAAGATGCTGATATCAGTCTGGAAAAACGTTCGGAATGGTCTCGCTACTGGTTAGTCGATCCCCTTGATGGTACGCAAGAGTTCATCGCACGCAGTGGCGACTTTGCGACAGTCATCGCACTGGTAGAAGACAATCAGCCCGTGATTGGGGTGGTTTACGGCCCGGTATCAGGTGTTACCTATTATGCCTGTCGTGGTAAAGGGGCTTGGAAGATCCCTGATTTATCGGACAGCTTACGGATTCAGACTCACCAGCATGAATTTCCCAGTCAGTCGATTGCGATTGCCATCAGTCGCCGCCAAAATATCAACCGGATCACCAATCGGCTGAGTACAGCATGGAATTATGATTTAGTACCGCTCGGTTCTGCAGCATTGAAAGCGTGCCTAGTTGCCGAGGGGGCCGTTGACTGTTATTTGCGGCTGGGTCCAACCGGAGAATGGGACACCGCAGCAACACAATGTATTGTGGAAGAGGCTGGCGGAAAGATCCTCAGTACGAAACTGTCACCGCTCTCTTATAACCTCAGAGAAACATTGGAAAACCCGAATTTTATCGTCATCGGTGATCCAACACTTCCCTGGCAAGAGATTCTCTCCCATAAAGGCTAACGCGCCTAACATGACCGATGTCAGGCGCGTATCAATGCGTTGCGGAATGCGTTGCGGAATGCGTTGCTATCAGTTGGGGAGTGTCAGTGTACCATTCGACTGAAATGAGTACCGCCCCTGAGCATCGGTCGATGCATAAGTCTGAATCCACTGGTTGAACATTTTAGGTAAACGTTCACCCGGTTTTACCCAGCCTTGTACTTGATAGTGATCCTGTGGTGTCAATACCATCGAATACTCACTTTGTAGTGCATCCGATAACTGTTGGCCTTTCAGGCTGATCCGGCCATCTTCACAAGTGAGTCGGGCGGAGACTTTTTCTAATGGGACCGATTGAGAGAGCATCGAAATTTGTGCATTTGTCCAAGTAATTTCCCCTTCCCCCTCAGCACAAAACGGTGGCTGGTATCGATAATTATCAATGACAAGTTTGAATGCGCCATCAGCACTCACCGGCAGCGGTAAATGCATATTTTCGGCCACAAACCGAGCCGGTGCCCTCATTGACAGGTTGCGAACATAGGCACCAGAAAAATCGACGCCGACCTCACCCGTTCCCCGAAGCGCCACCTCATGACGCTTACCTAAAGCAATATCGGCAGCGATCTGACCTTTAAATAGAGAGAAAGGGCGCATATTCCAAACCAGTGAGCCCAGATCATAGTTCATCCATTTAGCAGACTGGATTTCACCATGCCATATTGTTCCGCCAACCCCACTCAGCAATAGCTCTCGGGGCTGAGGAATAAATTTCAAAGCCATATTTGCAGGTAAGTGGACCAACACACTGACCACAAAAACAAAAAACAAACCAACGACGTACATAATTTTTTTCTTCACTTTATTTAACCTCGAACTAATTCCAGGCGTTTTATATCAATCATGCCATTTTTTTCAGCCCTATCGATATCCATCATCATCACCTGAATACCATACTGCTGCCGTAGAAAAGCCAACCAGTCGATAAACTGATTAAACGCTACCGGTTCCACCCAAATTTGTAAGCCTTCACCTTTGGGTTGCATTCGAATTAACCGAACACCAAATTTACCAGTAGACCCCGCAACAGCTTGGTTCATCGGCTCATTTGAAACGGGACCATCCCCATGCTGTCTAAGCTGAGTTAACGTATCGGCTTTTTCTGTGACCCATGCATATAAATTCTTCTCTGCGGTCAACTTATTTTGCGCCAGAACACGCTGTTCCTGAATGGGGCGAACAACACCACCATACAGCAGTGCCAAAACACTAAAACCGACAGTCACCAGTAATAATCGCTGCTCTCTGGAGGACAATGTCTTCCACCAAGCATAACCACGACTCATCCATTGATTCATATCGTTCACCTACTGATTTTTTAAGATGAAAGACCCTGAGACCTGATTGTTATCTCGGTTGAGAGGTCCTTGCTCCACATCAAACTTCTGGGACAGTTTCTTACGAGTTGCTTCAAATGCCTGAAAATCAGCACCTCGAACATCAATACGAATATCACCCCGCACGCTATCATAGTGAATACGTTGTAATTGTACGCCTGAAGTACTGCCAATCATCTCCGCCAGCGACGTGAATAATGACAGTGCAGAATCTTGCCCTTCACCACCAGACAACGTCTGAATTGCATTGGTAAACTGGCTTTTCAGATAACTGACTGTCGGGATTTTGTGCCGCTCCGGAAATATCGTTCTGAAAATATGTTCACTTTCTGTTCTCAGGGCTGTTGCCTCTTGAGACATTCGGCGGATATCAACGGCATGATGAATCAACAACAAAGTCATCAACGCCACCAACGCGATAAGACTGCCTCGCCAGATCTGCCAGTATTTCATCACCGAAGAAGACTTCTTAAACGGACCGGTCAATAACGTGATCGGGCTACTTAATGCCCCGCGGTACAGCAACAAGTCTATAGAATCAACCAGCTTCTCGGTCCAGACTTGTGAACTCGAATCATTCAATTCCGGCACCTGACTGTAAGACGTAATCTCAAGTACCGGGCTTTCCTCTTCATCTTCATTCATCTGGGTCAGTATGGGTAACCACGAATGTTCAACACAAACACCACTGAATTGACCCTGACGAATCAGCCATTCATGACCGAATTGAACAGCCGTTGCATTCTCTTCTGTCGGTAATGCCAGCACATCCGGCAACACATTTTCGACTTGAAGTCCGCAGGCTTCAAACTGTTCCAGAATGCAACTCAGCCAATTCCGATCCACTGCGACGGTATAAACCTGATCCTCTTGTTTGGCTAATACGGAAAAATGCAATCCATCCACATCCTGTGCGAGTTCATCTTCCACTAAGTACGGTAGCATTTTTTCATACTGACGAGCACCACCAGCCGGTAATGAAACGGTCTTCATCACCACATCGGCCCCCGAAAGTAACACGATCACAGGCCGGCCTTCAGCATGAGGTACTAGCTCATCTATATTGGTCCAGGATGCTATCTCTCCTGACTTTTCAATCGTTGTCGCATGCTCAGCACCGATCCACCAATGCCCTTTGGCTTGGGGTTGCTTACTCAGCCGGACGAGCAGATATTCGCTCACGCTCTCCTCCATAGCGACGGCGAATGACCGTCACAGTTTTTCTATCTTTACTAAACATTAGACTCCGAACCCTCACCCGGGCATCATCGACCATGACCTGAGCATCCAATTCAAAATAATTGCTATCAATCCCGAGAAAACCGGTGGCGTCTGATTTGATGGTTTCATCAATCCCACTCAACTCACCCTGTGCCCAAAAATCATCGAGACTATCCCACCCGGAATAAGGCCGATCCTCAATCAACTGCACTGCTGCGGACGAACTGAGATAGGGATAAAACATCGCAACTAAAATGTTTGCCTGTTTGACAGAAACGGTGTTGATGTTCAATCGCCATTCTTTGGTCGGCAAAGTGCATAAACTCGGCATACTTTTCATCATAATCTTACCACTGACGCCCTGCACTGCCCGAATCTCTGTGGCATCGGCTAATAAACTATCGGGGGCATCATAGGCTGGCGACATCGACTCATAGAAGCTGTCTTCGACCCCGCTGACCGAATTAATCGAACGATTCGAATCAATAAATTCCCAAACCGAATTGGCAGCAACTTCAGCCTGATAATTATCAATTTCTTCCGCTTCAAACAGATGCTGTAATACCTGTACTAAATAAGGTGTCCCGGTGTCCGCCGGATTCCATTTAATTCCCGCCAATGCGTTAATATTTATACAAGACTGCATGTCTTGAATATTTCCTTCCACCGTGCCGTAATCCAGTGGGTATTGTTTATCTTTTACCGCCCAAGGCTGACTCAGGTTGATAGCCTCATCATTATCTTCATAACTCTGCTTTATGGCCGATTTAGCCAACGCTTCAACACCGAGGCTATACCAATATGCCTGTTGATATTTGAGTTGGTTTCCTGAGCGATGATACTGAGTAAACAAACGCTCTGACATTGTAGCCGCGATGGAAACCATCATTGCCAATATCAGCAACACCAGAATCAGGGCAACGCCACGCTGTCTTTGCAACGATCTAATGGGATGCATTGGATACACTCAACTCACTTCCAGAGACCAGATAAATCCGTTCAATCTCTCCATAATCTTTCAGTGTTAGTTTTACACTGATCGCTTCCGGCAGAACCCCTTTGTCTTCCCATCGGTCAACCCACTGATGATGACGATATAAACGAAAGCTGATTGACTCAACCTGTGTCAATAATGGCCGAACGATGTCATTATCACCGGCAACCGTATCGGGATAACGCCACCATACTCTTTCCAGACGCTCTCCTGTTAAACGGTATCCGACCTTAATGATATCCCCTCGGGGAAACTGCATTTGAGGGTTGACCCAACCATGTCGTGTAAAAAGAATGCCGACACTCTCAGAAGATAATAATCCGTCCTGCATCCACAACAACTGAGATCCGGGCTCTTCTCCCTGATTACGAAACTGGCGGGACGCCATCTGGCGAAAATCACTATCCATAATCGCTAACGCCTTCTGAATTTCACCCAGCCGTTTTTCACTCTCCTGGCTGACAACGTTACTACGCTGAACTTGGTTCAAGACCTGATACGCAGCAATCGTCAGACTCGCCAAAATCGTCAGCGCAACCAACACCTCAATTAAAGTGAATCCCCGACTATGACGCTTCATTTGCAACATAACTTCTCACAATCACCACCGACGGGCCGGATTTACTTTGGGAAACGCTCACATCAAAGGCTTTCAGCACATCATTGCTCGTTTCAACCAAAGACACTTTCCAATACCAAGTCGTTCCAGCCATTTCTTCCTTCCCTTCTTGGTTAGACAAAGTTTCCGGCGCGAGCATGATTCGAGCCATTTGATTATCAACCACCATTGCAGCAAACATCTTCTCTTCGAGTGTGTGCACTGTATTGACATGTTGGCTGACAGCCTTAATCACACTGATCGATGCCGTTGCAAAGATTGCCAATGCAATCAGCACCTCCAGTAATGTCATTCCCTTAATTTGCTTCATCATCTTGATCCGAGGGAGTCCGAATATGCAGAATGCCGTCTTCAGCGGTTTCCACTAACCACAATGAATCCGGTGTGGAATCCGCCCAAAACTGGATAGAAAATGGTGTAACATCACCACTAGAGAGAATAAATATCTGCGGTGTCGGGATGGGCTTCTCATCCTCGTTTTGGTCGGGAAAATCCATGTCTTCAAACAAAGATTCCTGACTGAACAAACGCTCCGGATTATTCCAGACACCACCACCGCGTTCAAAACGGAAAGTCGTTCCCTCTTCAGCCGTCAACTCACCTTTGATAGATGACTGAGATTCAAGATCTTTCCAGCCCTCATCCGATAGCCTCAAAAAGCGGAATTCATGTTTTTTTTCATCGACATAAAGACCATAAGTCCGCCCACTGAAAATCGCATCTTCACTCAAAAGCTGTAAACGCTGATAAAGCCGTTCAGCCGTTTGTTGCACCTCATCCTGAGACCTATCAGGCAGAGACATCACGACGACCATACTGCCCAGCGAAATCACCACCAGAACCAACATAATTTCCAGCAGAGTAAAACCACGGTGGTATTTCATGAGCAGTATTCATCCATTCCGCGATTACTGGAAGTCAAGTAAGTTCCAGTTACCGATGTCGCTGTTATTCCCTTCACCGCCTTCCTGGCCATCAGCACCATAACTAAAGACATCAATTTTACCCTTATCGCCAGGGCTCAAATATTGATAGTCATTTCCCCAAGGGTCCTGTGGTAACCGCTTGATATAACCGCCTTCGCGATAGTTGCGCGGTTCGGGATTGGACGGTTTGGTGACCAACGCCTCTAACCCTTGATCAGTGGTTGGATAAACATTGTTATCTAATCGGTACATATCCAATGCATTTTCCAGAGAGACAATATCGGCAATCGCTTTTTTCTGATCGGCTTTCTCTTTATTTCCCAATAGGTTCGGGACAACAAAACTCGCCAAAAGCCCAAGGATGACAATCACGACCATCACTTCTAACAGCGTAAAACCACCTTGTTTGCTTACTTGATTTTTTATTTTCATTCCTACTCCAACACTCACGTTTCTTACCCAATGAACAGCTAAGACTAGCGCGTCATTAAATTGTTCATTTCTAAAATCGGCATCAGGGTTGCCATCACAATAAACAAAACCAACCCAGCCATTAATGCAATCAGCATCGGGGTGAACAGACCCAAAGCAATATTCACCGTTGCTTCAAACTGCTCATCCTGATTATCTGCGGCACTAATGAGCATGTTCTCCAATTCACCACTCTGCTCACCACTGGCAATCATATGCAGCATCATCGGAGGAAAAAGCTTCGTTTGTTGCAAAGACTTACGAATACTCGCCCCTTCTCGGACGGACTCTGCCGCTTCCTGTACTTTCTGTTTCATGTATGTGTTTTCCACAACATCTTTGGCAACAAGCATTGCATCGAGAATCGGAATACTACTCGAAGAACATATCGCCAGTGTTCGTGCAAAACGAGAGGTATTCAGACCTCGAACAATTTTACCAATCATGGGGACACTCATCAGTTTACGATGAAATGCAAAGCGGATATGTGGCCGTTTTAATGCTGACTGGATGAATACCCACCCACCTAACGTCAGCAGCAAAACCAACCAGCCCCAGTCCTGAACAAAATGGCTCATATTTAATAAAATCTGAGTCGATGTCGGCAGCGTTTGCCCCATTTGAATAAATTGCCCCACAATTTTGGGCACCACAGCAGCCAAAAGAAAAGCAACAATCGTGACCGCAAATACAACCAGAACAATGGGATAAATCAATGCCTGTAAGAGCTTCGAGCGCATCTTCTGTCGATTTTCGGTATAACTCGCTAATCGATTCAGAATCATATCCAAATGCCCGGATTTCTCGCCGGCTGAAATCATGGAACGAAACAAACCGTCAAAAATATGTGGGTAATCGGCCATACTATCTGCGAGGGAAAAACCTTCCGTCACTTTTGACCGGACACGGGTAAGAACACTGCGAATTCGTGGTTTTTCTGTCTGTTCAATCACCGCTTGCAGACACGCTTCCAGCGGCATTCCTGACTGGAGTAATGTCGACATTTGCCGAGTTAACAGTGCAAGGTCCGTCGCCCCAATACCTCTTTTCCACGAAGTCGACGTGGTGCTGCCTTGGGTTTGATTATTTTTCTGGACTTGCGTGGCCTGAACAGCAATCGGCGTCAGCCCTTGCTCTTTCAAGCGTTGGCGAACGTGGCGGGCACTATCCCCCTCGATCACACCTTTTTTGCGTTTTCCTTTGAGATCAAGCGCCTGATATTCAAATGCAGCCATCAGACCTCCTCGGTGACCCGCAACACTTCTTCAAGTGTCGTGATCCCCACCTGAACCTTACTCAATCCATCCATACGAATGCTTGGGCATGACTCGCGAACTTGCTGTTCAACGGCCTGCTCACCGGCTTCGGTATGGATCAGTGATTTGACTTTTTCATCAATCACTAATAATTCATGAATCCCAGTCCGTCCCCGGTAACCTTTGTAATGGCATTTCTCACACCCTTTTGGTGCATAAAGCGTCAGAGGCTCATCCTCTTGAATATCGAATAGCTCACGCTGTTCTTTATCGGCCTCAAATGGCTGCTTACAATCGGGACATAACGTCCGAACCAACCGCTGAGCCAGAACACCAACGAGAGAAGATGACACAAGAAAAGATTCAATCCCCATATCTCGCAGACGTGTTACCGCACCAATCGCGGTATTCGTATGCAATGTCGAAAGAACCAAGTGCCCGGTGAGAGATGCCTGTACCGCAATTTGTGCCGTTTCCAAATCCCGGATTTCTCCGACCATGACGACATCAGGGTCCTGACGCAGAATCGCTCGCAGCCCTCGGGCAAAAGTCATATCGACTTTCGGATTCACCTGAGTCTGACCGATACCGTCAATATCAAACTCAATCGGGTCTTCAACCGTCAGAATGTTTTTCTCATTCCGATCCAATTCTTGTAAACCGGCATAAAGCGTCGTCGATTTACCAGAACCGGTTGGCCCCGTCACCAATAAAATACCATGTGGTCGCTGCAGCAGTTCTCGGAACCGAACGAAAATTGTCTGGGTCATTCCCAGACTGTAGAGATCCATCTGAGTCGCATTTTTATCCAAAATACGCATGACGACCCGCTCTCCATGAGAGGAAGGCATGGTAGAAACACGGACATCAACGGCCCGACCACCGATTCTCAGTGAAATACGGCCATCCTGAGGTACCCGTTTTTCAGCAATATCCAGCTTCGCCATGACCTTCACGCGTGAAACCAATAAAGGCGCTAGCTTACGGCTGGGCGATAAAACCTCACGAAGCATGCCATCAACCCGAAAACGGATCGATAAAGATACTTCAAAGGTTTCAATATGGATATCGGAAGCTTCTTCTTTGATAGCCTCACTCAACATGGCGTTAATCAGCTTGATAATCGGCGCATCATCATCTGAGTCCAACAAATCCTGATTATTGGGCAGTTCCTCTGCGAGGGCAAAGAAATCATCATTATCTGCACCGAGATCTTCCATCAACTGGCGAGTTTCGGACGTATCACGCTGATAGACTTTTGTCAGCCTTGCCTCGAACTCGGCTTCAGGAAGTGCCACCAGCTCAAACGACTTTTGCAACACCCGCTTGGCCTCAACCAAAGCCGTAATCGATACCGGCTCCACATAATAGAGATAAGGTGTCTCATCTTCATGTGAGGCGTCAAATACGAGCTTATACCGGTTTGCGAAACTAAAAGGTAAACGCTGCACAACGCTACTCCTGATCCTGATCCTGATCCTTAGGAATCTGATCGATAAAGGCCTGTAATTCTTCCGGATAATGGCTCTGTAACTTAAATTCGGGTATCACTGGCGTTTTCCTGTCACCCATCAATCTCAGACCTCTCTCGGCTTTAACAAGCTGCTCAGCACGAATGAAGTTATACTTTCGCTGAGTCACACCATCCGCGGTCATACCATCACGAATGATCGTTGGCTTGATAAAGACCATAAGATTTCGTTTCTCAACTTTGGTACTGGTTGAACGGAAGAGGTAACCGAGCAGAGGGATATCCCCAAGAATGGGAACTTTTGAGTCGCTTTCCTGAGTGCGTTCGTCGATCATACCGCCCAAGACCAGCATTTGACCATCTTTGACCATAACCGAGGTATTCAACTGCCGTTTGGCAAAACGGACATCGACAGCACCATTAGCGGCCAGAACATTCGAGACTTCCTGCTCGATCTTGAGCATCACCGAATCCCCTTCATTAATTTGGGGAACAACCTTTAACTTAATCCCAACTTCTTTCCGATCTACGGTTTGGAAAGGGTTATCATTCCCGGAGCTTGACGTCGCCCCAGTCAGTACAGGAACCTCTTCACCAACCACAAATGAGGCTTCACCGTTATCCATGACGGTAATACTCGGTGACGACAGAATATTTGAGCTGGAGTCTTTAGAAACCGCACTGATCAGAGATGTCCAATCGCCCATCACGATACTGACCGCAGCACCTTCTACACCACTCAATGCATCAGACAATGATGAATAATCACCGGATTCTTTGGTCGTATAAGGCCGTCGATTACCGTTGTTATCGGTATAATATTCAGTGGTGCTCTGATCTTTCGCTTCTTCCAGACCAACCATGACCTTACCGATAGAAGCGCCACTATTCCCAAACTGGATTTCCGATCCACTTTCAATCGAGCCCCATTGAACCCCGAGGTTGATCCCTTCACCTTCAGACATTTCGACAATCAGGGCTTCAATCAGTACCTGAGCCCGACGAATATCCAATTGGCTAATCACATCCAGCAAAGGTTTCATAATATCTTGTGGCGCACTGAGAATCAGTGAGTTGGTATCCTTGTGTGCGGCAATCGTGACATCAGCCCGACTCGAAGGAGCAGACTTTTGCTCACCTTGCTTTTCCGACTGAATATTATCAGAGACGCCTTTCAACACATCGACTAAATCTTCAGCTTTGGCATACTTCAGATAAACAACCCGGTGGTTACTCTTGGTCGCCATTTCAATATCAAGCCGTTTAATTAAGCGGACGATCCGTTTTCTGACTTTCGGATCACCCGAGATCAAAATCGAATTGGTTCGATCATCTGCAACGACTTGTGGCTGGAGAATCTGAGGCAGGCTTCTCGTCTCTTTACTGGTATCAAGTGCACTGACAATCCGCACAATTTCCGGTGCCGAAGCATTATTCAGTGTCACGACATCAATATCCGTGTTTCCTGCTTGGTCAACGCGATCAATAATCTGAGCCAAACGGTCAACGACCGCGGCACGTCCGGTCAACAAAATAATATTCGCAGGTTCATAATGAACCACGTTACCGGAACCCGCATTGTTCACTAACTGACGCAACAATGGAGATAATTCTTTAACGGAAACATTGTGAACAGAGACAACCCGGGTAATCACACTGTCCGCATTTGTGTTACCGGACGAATCCAATACAGGGATGGCTGAGGTTTTTGCATCTTTGGATTTAATGACTTTCAGAACACCGTTGTCCATTTCAACCACGGCAAATCCATAGACTTCCAAAACATTCAGAAAAAAACCGTAGTATTGGTCATCACTGAGCGTGTCATAACTCCGTACATCGATTTTCCCTCGCACAGAAGGATCAACAATAATTGTTTTATGTAGGTTACGACCGACAATATTAATAAATTCCTGAATATCAGTGCCTTTAAAATTGACGCTGTACTCGTTCGCCAAAGCTGCCGGAGAAAGCATCATACTTCCTAGTAACAACCACGCGCTTTTTTTTAGCCAATACTTCACGTCTTTACTCCCTCAATGCCTAGCGACGCTGCACTAAAATTGAATATATATATCATGAGTCTGTCCATCTCTCTCTACCGTGATTTTTACATTCGAAAGGTCTGATAAAACGGAGGCAATATCTGACATTGCACTTTCCTTCCTTAAATCGACATCATTCAATGCAACGGCAATATCACCACTCTTTAATCCGACAGATTGAAATAACTCAGGTGAACGTCCGGGACTCAAACGGTAACCGAGAATATCATTGTCACGTTTCATTTGAGATAAACGAACATACTGAAATAAAGTCTGTGGATTCTCCGCGATTTCATGTTTGATTTCAGTCAATCGTTCCTTCTGGGTGCTGACCTTTCCGGTATCATAATTCACAAAGTCATCCGGAGATGGGGTGTTTAGCATAGAATGAGGCTGAGTCTTCATACTCCCCAGACGGCTGTACTCCACATCTTTCAACATAAGCGTTTCGCTTCTGCCAGCATTACGGATAATCACTCGGTCATTCAGAACCGACTCCAGTGTCACTCGAGTCCCTTCAATTCGTTCCTTCAATCCATAAGTTGCCTGAACACCTTGATAATCAATAATGGCAAGATCTTCAGTGTCGTTATCACTCACAACAACACCGACAAGCTTTAGATTTAATTTTGTTTTCGGGGCATTAACGACATGCTCTTGAACAACTGACTTATCACTCTGCTTTTGCAACTGGCCAAAAAGTTGTTTTTCTTTCACAAATGCGCTGTCAAAGCTATTTGTTGAACCTCGCGCTTCATTTGCAGAAGGGGGTTTCCATGACTGAACCGGCATCGTCTCAAATGGTGCCCAGACCAGCTGACCGAATATCCAGACAGCAACCAACCATATTCCTGCTGAAATAATGGTGCTGAACAATGATTGATAGTGAATGAAAGAACGCAATAAAGATATGAATAACGCAGGTACTGAGTTCTTTAGTGTGTCAACGTGTGGCAATCTCTAACCCTTTGAATTTATCCCTGATTAATTGGTGTAATCAGTTTGGACTACACCATATTAAGACCCTGACTAATATAACACACCCATTTTACTATCCACTGTTTTATACTCAAATTTCATCATTTTCTTGAAAACCTAGGTATAAACCACCATTTATCCTTTTATTATTGAGTAAAACAACAAATTCAGAGGACGATTTTGCGATGAGTTCTAATGAAGAACCGATACGGCTAGATAAATGGCTCTGGGCTGCGCGATTTTATAAAACCCGTTCGATTGCCAGAAATATGGTTGACGGTGGTAAAGTCCACTATAATGGGCAACGGTCTAAACCAAGTAAAATCGTAGAAGTCGGAGCAACTGTCACGCTTAGACAAGGCCAAGAAGAAAAAGTTGTCATTATTGACAAAATATCGGCTCAACGCAGGGGTGCGCCCGAAGCTCAAACCTTGTATACAGAAACGGATGCAAGCATTCAAAAACGTGAGGCACATGCGGCGCAACGCAAATTGAATGCGCATAATCCGAGTCCGGATAAGCGTCCCGATA
This sequence comes from Vibrio spartinae, assembly GCF_024347135.1. NCBI lineage: Bacteria > Pseudomonadati > Pseudomonadota > Gammaproteobacteria > Vibrionales > Vibrionaceae > Vibrio > Vibrio spartinae. Next base: position 3,678,788 of record NZ_AP024907.1, read on the forward strand.
AAAAGCAACGACGCGATATCATCAAATTTAAACATCAATAAAGAACAAAGCTGGAGTTTCCTTCATGGCAAGCAATATGTTAAATCGCTACCTGTTTGACGAGTTATCAGTACGTGGCGAACTGGTACAACTGGATGACGTTTACCAACAAGTCGTATCCAGTCAGGAATATCCGGCACCGATTCAATCTCTGCTGGGAGAGTTACTCGTTGCAGCCTCTCTTTTAACCGCAACCCTCAAGTTTGAAGGCTCAATCACCTTGCAGCTCCAGGGAAATGGCCCTGTATCTCTGGCCGTCCTCAATGGCGATCACGAGCAAAATGTCCGGGGCGTAGCCCGTTGGAAAGGCGATATTCCTGAGGATGCGACCCTGCATCAAATGATGGGAGACGGGCATTTAGTGATTACCATCGACCCAGACCAAGGTGAAAGATATCAAGGGATTGTTGCTTTAGACGGGGATTGTTTGGCGAATGTTCTAGAAACTTATTTTGAACAGTCGGAACAGTTGAAAACTCGGTTATGGATCAAAACAGGACAATCAGAAGAGAAGCTCTGCGCGGCAGGAATGCTCCTACAAATTATGCCGGATGGCACCGGTTCTCCAGACGACTTCGAACATCTTGAACAGTTAACAGACACAATTACTGATGAAGAGTTGTTCTCTCTGGAAGCAAATGAATTGCTCTACCGCTTATATAACCAAGAAACCGTGCGACTGTTTGAACCACAACCGATTACTTTCCACTGCGGCTGCTCTCGCCAACGTTGTGGTGCAGCAATCATTACCCTTCCTGAAGATGAAGTGCAGGAAATGCTGGCAGAAAATCCCACAATTTCTCTCCATTGTGAATACTGTGGCACCGACTACCAATTTGATGAAAATGATATCAAAGAGTTACGCTACAGTTCGCTGGCACAAAACAAAACCATTCATTAATTCCCGTCACTTATTAAGCATTTTTTATACTTTAAGCCAGTTGAAAAACTGGCTTAATTGCTAATAATTCAATACAAAAAACTATAACCGCTATAAAAACCAACATATTATCAACACTTAATTTGCATAAATTAATAATTTCTATCACCTAGTCTAAACTAGTCTCTATACGTTAGAATAACTTACCCTGATATGTGACGACACGCTTAAATACTCATAAGAAATGTGGATGTTTTTTGAACCACCTCCCTGTTTTCGATGGTTCTCGTTGCTAGCATGGCGTACAGATTACATAAAAATTTCTTACAAAATCCCTACAATTCCTACGAAGGAGCACCTATGACCGTAATGGAACAAATAAAGGCTGCAAATATGGATCTGACCTCTTATGGCATCGCCGATGTCACAGAAGTGATTCATAACCCAAGTTATGAGCAGTTATTTGAAGAAGAAACAGCACCTCACTTAGATGGTTATGAGAAAGGCATCGTAACCGAATTAGGCGCCGTTTCTGTTGACACCGGTATTTTTACCGGCCGTTCTCCGAAAGATAAGTACATTGTGAAAGATGACACCACCAAAGATAATTTTTGGTGGACGTCTGACACAGTAAAAAATGATAACAAACCCATCACTCAGGCAGTTTGGGACGATCTGAAACAACTCGTCACCAAACAGCTTTCTGGGAAACGGTTGTTTGTGGTCGATGGTTACTGTGGTGCCAACCCTGACACTCGTCTTTGTGTTCGTTTTATCACGGAAGTTGCTTGGCAGGCACACTTTGTGAAAAACATGTTTATCCGTCCCAGTGATGAAGAACTGACAACATTCGAACCTAATTTTGTGGTAATGAATGGTGCAAAATGTACCAATCCTGACTGGCAAGCGCAGGGCCTGAACTCAGAAAACTTTACGGTCTTTAATCTGACAGAGAAAATGCAGCTGATTGGCGGTACTTGGTACGGCGGCGAAATGAAAAAAGGTATTTTCGCCATGATGAATTACTTCTTGCCACTCAAAGGCATTGCAGCAATGCACTGCTCTGCCAATATGGGAAAAGATGGTGATGTTGCTGTTTTCTTCGGTCTATCTGGTACCGGGAAAACAACATTATCGACGGATCCTAAACGAGCACTGATTGGCGATGACGAACATGGCTGGGATGATGATGGTGTCTTCAACTTTGAAGGCGGGTGCTATGCCAAAACCATCAAACTTTCCAAAGAAGCCGAACCTGATATTTACCATGCCATTCGCAGAGATGCATTGCTTGAAAACGTCACCGTGCGTGCTGATGGTACGGTTGATTTCGATGATGGATCCAAAACGGAAAATACCCGTGTTTCTTATCCGATTTATCATATTGATAATATCGTTAAACCTGTATCGAAAGGCGGACATGCAAGCAAAGTCATCTTCCTGTCTGCTGATGCGTTCGGTGTTCTGCCTCCGGTGTCTAAACTCACCCCTGAGCAGACCAAATATCACTTCCTCTCTGGGTTTACCGCAAAATTAGCGGGTACAGAACGAGGTATCACGGAACCGACACCAACGTTCTCCGCCTGTTTCGGTGCTGCGTTCCTGACATTGCATCCAACCAAATATGCGGAAGTGCTCGTCAAGCGTATGGAAGCAGCAGGGGCTGAAGCATACCTTGTCAATACAGGCTGGAATGGCACAGGAAAACGGATTTCAATCCAAGATACCCGGGCAATCATTGATGCCATCCTGGATGGTTCGATCGAAAATGCACCGACCAAAACTGTGCCGATCTTTAACCTTGAAGTCCCAACGTCATTACCGAACGTGAATTCTGAAATTCTCGATCCTCGGGATACATATGTCGATGAACTACAATGGGAAAGCAAAGCCAAAGACCTCGCCTCTCGTTTCGTGAAAAACTTTGATAAGTACACCGATAATGATGAAGGTAAAGCGCTCATTTCTGCCGGACCACAAATCGACGCATAAGCCGTTAAACATATCAGTAAGCCCCTATTTCAGGGGCTTTTTTTTGATCGTGCGAATTTTGTTGAAGCAAAGCGGTTTTTGTTCCAATCTGTTAGAGCGAATGAACCAATGGTCTTAAAAAATGAAAACAGGTATTACCCGGGTATTCCTTATATGTCTTCTACTCATCCTGATCGGGATCACTGCTGGAATCGTGATTGTCCAGTCTCGCTATATTACACCTGTTGCCCAATGGACGATTCAAAAAATAGGGTTTCCTGAATTCCATGCCCAGAAAATCAGCTACCAATATCCATTCCATCTGAAATTTGAGCACGTCACTCTGTCTCAACAACTGACACCGATCCAGACGGTGGATGTTTGGCTCAATCCCTATCAAAGCACCCTCAATCAGCTCGCATTCGATAGTGTGCTCATTGATGGTCTCACTCTAGACAATGCGCAAGCATCTCTACCAACACCATCAGAGACATTAAAAATCAACCAGCTTGCTATCCGCAACCTTTCTGTGGCAACCACAGACGATCTGATGATTCACGAGCTCAATGTACAAATTCAAAACCCGAGTTGGCATGAGACCAACACCTATCTACCTGATGGTGACATCCAACTTTATGCGCCTCAGGTTATGTGGCAGGGAGAAACTCTAACCGATTTGCTCATTCTTGGCAGCCATCAATCACAACATAGTCAGATTGATAGCCTGACCGCAACATGGCGAGGCGCTTCACTCTCCTTGCAAGGAAAAACCGACGGACAACGCTGGTCAATCGAAAACCTAACCACAGACAAACTGAACTTGTCTCTGTCTCAGTTTCAGCAACTGTCTTATAAATTCAGAGATCTGATTGAACAACACATCGCGCAGATTGATCGACTTGATCTGTTAAACAGCCAGTTCAAGATGCCACATATTCAACTCAATCATTTCGATTTATCGCTCACTGATTTTCATCCGACCGTCTCTGAATCACTTTGGAAACAGACTCATGCAGAGCTCTCGTTGGATGCGGAAAGCCTTGTTCTCGATGAAATGATGTGGGTAGAGCCCAGTATCAACCTCATCCTGACGCCCGGTCAGTTAGATGTCGATGACTTCAATTCAACCCTCATGGACGGCCAAATCCATGCGTCCGGCTCAATCACACCGGAGACGGTGACCATTCGGGATTTACAGATACAAAGCATGAAAATGTTTATCGAGTCAGGATCTGAGCCGGACTTCACGTGGCTCGCATCAATCATATCATCATTCAAACAAGTGAACGTCGAACAGCTGAAAATCCGGAATAGCCAGATTATCCAACTCGCCCACCAGCCCTATTGGCAATTATCAGGGGTCAATACAGATATCGATCATGCTCAATTGCTCGATGCTCAACGGTGGGGATTATGGCAGGGCGCTGCAAGGATTTCAGTCAATAATCTTAGCTATGGGCAGTTCGTGGTATCCCAAGGATTAATCGAAATGCACAGTCAAGAGAATAACTGGATACTGGATCGACTATTTCTTCCTTTCTCTAAAGGATATCTGGCCGCTAAAGGACAATGGCAATATGGATTGAAAGGCGCCCCATGGCAGTTTTCAATTGACGCGGATAGCCTTCCCCTGGACCTGTTCAAACATCTGCCACTCCAGATGAAAGGACTCGCTGATTTGTCAGGTTCCGCTCAGGGGCTTTCCGGAGATTCAGTGATTATCAATCACACGTTAAGTGGCTTATTGAACCTAGATATCAGAAATGGTCAACTCCAGCTACCTGATAACCATACTCAACCAAAAGACTTTATGCTGAATGCCTTGGAAATCATCGGAGATCGGGGAAACATCACCGTCCCTGAAATTCACCTCAAATCTGACAACCTCAATGCAACCATCAGTGGTCGTTGGGATTTGACTCAATCTGATAAAGGCTCGTTCACTCTCTCGGTGACAACAGGGGAAAAACAGATCCATTACAACTTACTGGAACCATCGCAAACAGAGCCACCAGCCCCTCAGACCGAAACCGGCCCCATACAAGAGACTTCGAATTCATCGGCCAATTAAAGCCTTATAATTCGGGATCAACATGTATGTTCCGACAAACTGGACTGCAGGTTTATCCCCACTTTTGATGATCACATTGACGATGATCCGAGCTTTACGCCCAGACTCAAGACGATCCAGATCACCACTAATATCATCTAGAGAGGTCACGGCAATCGGATTCTCACAAATGGGCAGCCGATACCGAATACGGCTATCGACCATCACAATGTCCCCATAAAGACTGCGTTCCCGCATGAGTAGCCATGCCATCCCCCATCCTGTCAATGTCGCCAAGGTGAAAGCGGAACCGGCAAACATCGTGTTATGCGGATTGATATTGGGATTCATCGGCGCGTAACACTCGAACTGATAACCGGTATACTGATTAATCTTAATCCCCATTTTTTCACTGATCGGGATCTGGTTTTCCCAACGTTCCTGCAACTCTGAACACCACTGCGGTTTACGCTGAACATTCGCCATCGGATCCAGTGTTTTCACCATCTGTTGATGCTGGATAGGTCCGCGTTCATCACTCAGTTCACCGCGACGCTCAAACCCATTTTTCTCATAAAAAGCAATAGCATCTTCTCTGGCATTACATACCAGCCGTTTCGCGCCTTCCTGACGGGCAAGCGATTCTAATGTCACCAAAAGTAGTGACCCCATCCCCCGACTCCGACGGTTCGATTTCACCGCCATATAACGAATTTGTCCTTCACAGTCAGGGGTAATGTACAATCGGCCGACCGCCATAGGACGCCCCCGGCTATCGACAATCATCCGATGATGACTCATTGGATCATATTCGTCCCGTTCCGATCCCAACGGCAAATGCCATGGTTCACGTAGCATTTGCCAGCGAAATAAATAGTATTTACTCAGCTGGTTCTCCGTCTGAGGGCTAACAATCTTAAACATGAACTGTCCCTATCTTATTGATTAAACCTGTAACCAGAAGGTCACCGGTCCATCATTGACCAACGCCACTTTCATATCCGCAGCAAAGCGTCCTCTCTCCGTAGAAAGAACGCTTGCACATTGCTCAGCGAAATAATCGTACAAACGCTCAGCATCTGCAGGTGCCGCACCACGAGAAAATCCAGCGCGTGTTCCCTTTTTCGTATCTGCCGGTAATGTAAATTGTGAAACCACTAAAACTTCGCCGCCGATCTGCTGAACATTGAGATTCATTTTTCCCTGTTCATCTTCAAATACTCGGTAGGTCGTCACCCGTTCAACCAGACGTTTCGCCTTAGCTTCATCATCATCTTTTTCAACCCCCAGCAATACCAGCAATCCTTGCCCAATATTTCCCACAACCGAGCCATCCACAGTAACGGAGGCTTCACTTACTCTCTGAATCAGTGCGATCACAATGTCTTCCCTTCTCTCCACCATTATCAGCCGCTTGCTCGGATTTTAGCATGTCTGCTTGCCAAGATTCATATTCACCCAGAGAGGCGGTTACTTCTGCGCCCAATAAGACAATCAACCAAGAAAAATACACCCAGATAAAGAGAATCGGAATCGCGGCTAATGCCCCGTATATGAGCTGATAAGATGGAAAGTGTGTAATATAGGCAGCAAACCCCGCTTTACTGATTTCAAACAGTAACGCGGCAACCAACGCCCCTGACAGAGCATGACCCAACTTCACTTTTTTATTCGGGACAAGGACGTACAACCCGGTGAATGCAGCAAACGAGAGTAAGAATGGCAGCCTTCTGAGTACCCATTGAGAAAATCCATGCAAGGTTTCATTGGAGACCAAGTTCAGTGACGTAATGTAGGATGTCACAGCAAGACTCGCCCCAACCAGAAACGGGCCTAACGTTAAAACCATCCAATACATTGAAAAAGAAAAAACCCAGCGACGCTTCTGATCAACCCGCCAGATATAGTTCAACATCTTATCAATATTAGAAATCAGCGTCAGTGCGACGACGAATAGGAACAATCCCCCCAACGCTGTCATTTTGCTCGTATTCGAGACAAAATCATGCAATGCCTGATTGACCGCTTCACCCGCAGCCGGCAAGAAGTGAGTAATAACAAATGATTGAATGACTTCACCGGCATCATTAAAAGCAGAGAATGCAGATAATACTGAGAGTAAAACCGCCACCATCGGCACAAAGGACAACAACGAGATATAAGCCAGATATCCCGCATTGACCTGAATTCGATCATGAATCAACCGACGCCATAAGTATCGGGAAAAAGCAGCACCAGTATCGATGATTATTTTTGTATTCAACACAGATACCTCATCAGCACACCGTGGTGGTTTTATAGATAACAACATCGTTGTTTGAAGATGATATATGAGTCAGAGGAATAATCTTATCCCTTTTCTTATATCAATTAAGCAAGAATATGCATTTAGATTAGCAGGATATTCACTGAGTGACTATCTCATCCCGCTGATAAAAAAGGCGGAAACAATGTTCCGCCTTTATCACATCATCAGTCTATAAGGACTTACTTTCCGCCACGAAACGCTCTTTTACGATCATTTTCAGTAAGATGTCTCTTACGAATTCGGATGCTCGCAGGCGTGACTTCAACCAGCTCATCATCATCGATAAACTCCAGAGCTTGTTCCAGAGTATATTTGATTGCAGGAGAAAGAACCTGAGCTTCATCAGTACCCGATGCCCGAACGTTCGTTAACTGCTTACCCTTAAGACAGTTCACGGTTAGATCATTCGAACGGTTGTGAATACCGATAACCTGACCTTCATACACTTCATCCGCATGCTCAGCAAATAAACGACCTCGCTCTTGCAAATTAAACAAGGCATAAGTCAACGCTTTACCCGTTGCGTTAGAAACCAGCACACCGTTATTACGCTGACCAATCGTGCCGCCTTTGTGAGGGCCATAATGATCAAACGTATGATAAAGCAAACCGGAGCCGGAAGTCAGTGTCAGAAACTCAGTTTGGAAACCAATCAAACCCCGAGATGGCATCACAAAATCCAGACGAGCACGTCCTTTACCATCCGGAGACATATCTCTCAGTTCACCTTTACGTATGCCGATATTCTCCATAATACCGCCTTGATGCTCTTCAAGAACATCGATCGTCACGGTCTCAAACGGTTCCATCAACTGGCCATTTTCTTCACGGAGGATAACTTCTGGGCGAGAGACGGCCAATTCAAAACCTTCCCGGCGCATATTCTCGATCAGAATCGACAAATGCAGCTCACCACGACCAGAAACACGGAATTTATCCGGATCATCTGTTTGCTCAACGCGGAGGGCCACATTGTGGACCAATTCTTTTTCCAGACGCTCCAGAATATTACGAGAAGTAACGAATTTCCCTTCCTTACCCGCAAACGGAGAAGTATTGACTTGGAAAGTCATCGTCACCGTCGGCTCATCGACAGATAATGCGGGTAGTGCTTCAACAGCATTGACGTCACAAATCGTGTCTGAAATTTTCAATTCACCCAAACCCGTAATTGCAACGATATCACCAGCATTTGCCCGTTCAACATCGTATCGTTCAAGCCCTAGATATCCCAAAACAGTGCCGACTTTGCCATTTCTTTTCTTACCGTCTGCACCAATAATGGTCACTTGCTGATTCGGTTTTACGGCACCTCGGGTTACCCGACCAACACCGATAACACCGACATAAGAGCTGTAATCGAGCTGAGAAATTTGCATTTGTAACGAACCACCAAGATCAACCTCTGGTGGTGCCACATTGTCAATAATGGTCTGGAAGAGAGGTTCCATATCCGTCCCCTCTTTTCCTTCTTCCAGAATTGCCCATCCGTTCAGCGCCGAGGCATATACAACCTGAAAATCAAGTTGTTCATCGGTTGCACCAAGATTATCAAACAGATCGAATACCTGATCCATAACCCAATCAGGTCGAGCTCCCGGTCTGTCAATTTTGTTAATCACCACGATCGGTTTCAGACCATGGTCAAATGCTTTTTGGGTAACAAAACGAGTTTGAGGCATCGGGCCATCAACGGCATCAACGATAAGCAAAACAGAGTCAACCATAGACATAATACGCTCAACTTCACCGCCGAAGTCCGCGTGTCCAGGGGTGTCAACGATATTGATATGGTAATCGTGCCAGTTAATCGCTGTATTCTTAGCTAGGATTGTAATCCCTCGCTCTTTCTCAATATCATTCGAGTCCATGACTCGTTCTTCAACTTCACCGCGAGACTGTAAAGTTCCGGATTGTTGTAATAGCTTATCAACCAAGGTCGTTTTACCGTGGTCAACGTGCGCAATGATCGCAATATTTCTTAGTTTATCAATCTGTGGTGTTGTCATGGATTCATCATCATTGTCAAAGTTCAATTCCCGCTCTTTGGTGTTACTGCATTTCGGGATAAAAAAAACGCTCAATAATGTACCAGATTTTGAAGAAATTCCCAGAAATATGTGATCTAAAACAGGCTTATTTCTTCTATTCGTACATCAAGTCACTCTTCTATAGTTTAGTCTTTGGAATCCATCATGTTAAAAAACAATTGCGATCAAACCTTTTTCACGACCAGAAAGCAGAAAAAACCATCAAATGCTGTTTGACAAATTGCCTATTCATAGGGCTGAATAGAGGGGCGGTTGGCAACTATTGGTGCAACTTTAATTTTATCGCACCATGTCAGTGCAAAGCGCAAATCATTTTAGTGCAATGATTGATAATCGAAAGCTCGTTATCTTATTAATGCATTGAATCAAAAGGATTTTTAATCATGGCACGATTTTGGCTTATAAAGTTTCAGCTTCAGTTAACGTGATCATCACAAAGTTAATTGATGCTTAAACCAAGTCGAGCTTTTACCGATTTTTTAACACTGGAGGTTGTCCAAGATGTCAGTAGAAAATGTTCTATCGCTGATCCAAGAAAACGAAGTTAAGTTTGTTGATTTACGCTTTACAGATACAAAGGGTAAAGAGCAACACGTTTCTATTCCTGCTCACCAAATCGATGCTGACTTCTTCGAAGAAGGTAAAATGTTTGATGGTTCATCTATTGCCGGCTGGAAAGGAATTAACGAATCTGACATGGTTCTGATGCCAGATGCCTCAACTGCTGTTTTAGACCCATTTACAGAAGACTCCACATTAAATATTCGTTGTGACATTTTAGAGCCAGCAACTATGCAAGGCTATGATCGTGACCCACGTTCTATTGCACAACGCGCTGAAGAATACATGCGCTCTACCGGTGTCGCGGACACCGTGCTATTCGGTCCTGAACCAGAATTCTTCCTGTTTGACGATGTAAAATACTCAACAACCATGTCCGGTTCTTTCTACAAAATCGATGATATAGAAGCTGCATGGAACACAGGTTCAGAGATCGAGGGCGGAAACAAAGGTCACCGTCCTGGCATTAAAGGCGGTTACTTCCCTGTTGCTCCGGTTGACTCATCTCAGGATATCCGTAGTGCTATGTGTTTGATTATGGAAGAGATGGGACTGGTTGTTGAAGCACACCACCACGAAGTCGCAACTGCTGGTCAGAACGAGATCGCTTGCCGTTTCAATACCATGACATTGAAAGCAGATGAAATCCAAATCTATAAGTACGTTGTCCATAACGTTGCTCATGCATTCGGTAAAACTGCGACTTTCATGCCGAAACCACTTGTCGGAGACAACGGTTCTGGTATGCACTGTCACCAATCTCTGGCAAAAGATGGTGTCAACCTGTTTGCTGGTGATAAGTACGGCGGTTTATCTGAAACAGCGTTGTTCTACATTGGTGGTATCATCAAACATGCTCGAGCAATCAACGCATTCGCGAATGCTTCAACAAACTCATACAAACGTTTGGTCCCTGGATTTGAAGCGCCGGTAATGCTTGCTTATTCAGCTCGTAACCGAAGTGCATCGATCCGTATTCCTGTCGTGCCAAGCCCGAAAGGACGCCGTATCGAAGTTCGATTCCCAGACCCAACAGCTAACCCATATCTGGCTTTTGCTTCGATGCTGATGGCTGGTCTAGACGGAATTAAGAACAAGATTCACCCTGGCGATTCAGCAGATAAAGATCTATATGATCTGCCAGCAGAAGAAGCAGCACAAATTCCAACGGTTGCAGAGTCTTTCCAACAAGCATTGGAAGCTTTGGATGCAGATCGTGAATTCTTGACTGCGGGTGGCGTATTCTCTGATGATTTCATCGATTCTTATATTGCTCTGAAATCAGATGATGTAACTCGCATCAATATGACGACTCACCCACTTGAATTCGATATGTACTACTCTGTATAAGTCCATATTTCATACCCATATTATCAGGCCCGCCTCTGGCGGGCTTTTTTTACACCAACTGAAGATTAATTATTGAAATATCATCATAAATCTTTTCGAAAATCTCACAAACAAAGAGCATATCAGGCAAGATAATTGCATTCATATCTAATGTAATAAACCATGGCTACAGCTGTTGTGAAATTGGACTCAAAGCGCTGTTGAACTGACTGATTTCAAAGAAGAGAGACTTGTATTTATCCCTTAGTTAGCCATACTCATTCTATCAATGCACCATTTTTGTGCAATGCGTCATTTTGGAACATGGTGATCACTCATGAGTAGTGAACTTAGTACAACAATATTGAACAATATTGTGACATCCACACTAATACTGGATGAGTCTTTATGCGTCCGCTATGCAAACCCTTCAGCAGAGCAGTTATTCTCACAAAGTGCCAAGCGGATTATCAATCAACCCCTATCCAATTTAATTCAACATGCATCTCTTGATCTCGCACTCCTCTCACAACCATTACAGAGTGGTCAAAGTATTACCGACAGTGACGTGACATTTGTGGTTGATGGTAAACCCCTGATGTTAGAAGTCACGGTTAGCCCGTTAACTTGGCAAAAAAAATTAATGTTGTTAGTCGAAATGAGGAAAATTGGTCAACAGCGCCGTTTGAGTCAGGAATTGAACCAACATGCCCAACAACAGGCCGCTAAGTTACTCGTCCGGGGATTGGCCCATGAGATTAAGAATCCACTGGGGGGGCTACGAGGAGCGGCACAATTATTAGAGAGGATGCTCCCAGATCAGAGTCTGACAGAATACACACAAATTATTATTGAACAGGCTGATCGGCTTCGATCTTTGGTTGATCGACTCCTTGGGCCTCAAAAGCCAGGGAAAAAACAGTCTGAAAATTTGCACTTAATTCTGGAGAAAGTCCGTCAATTGATCGAACTCGATGCCCGTTCTCACCTTGTGATTGAACGCGATTATGACCCCAGTTTGCCCAATATTATGATGGATATGGATCAAATTGAGCAGGCACTACTAAATATCGTCAGTAATGCTGCACAAATTTTGTCATCACAACAACATGGTAAAATCACGCTTCGCACCAGAACAGTGCATCAAGCCAATATACATGGACAACGGCATAAGCTTGTAGCCCGAATTGAAATCATTGATAACGGACCGGGAATTCCAAACGAGTTGCAAGATACGCTCTTCTATCCAATGGTCAGCGGAAGAGAAGGTGGTAGCGGACTAGGATTATCGATTTCTCAAAATCTAATTGATCAACATAATGGCAAGATCGAGGTTGAAAGCTGGCCGGGACAGACCGTTTTTACCATCTATCTACCGATAAACTAATGATGATCCGTTCAATGAAATGAACCAATGAACGAACCATTTACGGAATAAAAATTTTAACGCTTAGCGAACGTTAGTGACAGATGCTGTTTAAGGAATACTAATTATGAGTAAAGGATACGTATGGGTTGTCGATGACGATAGCTCTATTCGATGGGTGATGGAAAAAACCCTGTCTTCAGCCAACATTAAATGCGAAACTTTCTCCGATGCAGAGAGTGTTCTGATGGCTCTGGAAAGAGAATCTCCTGACGTATTAGTATCCGACATACGTATGCCCGGTATCGATGGTATCGAGCTATTACATCAAGTCCACTCCCGCTCACCAGAGCTCCCTATCATCATCATGACGGCTCATTCTGATCTAGATGCCGCAGTAAACGCCTATCAAAAAGGTGCTTTTGAATACCTCCCCAAGCCTTTTGATGTTGATGAAACACTCACGTTAGTTGAACGCGCCATTGCTCATGGCCAAGAGCAACGAAAAGATCAGTCGGGTCGTCTGACAAATATAGATGATACCCCTGAGATTATTGGCGAGGCTCCGGCCATGCAAGAGGTATTTAGGGCCATCGGACGTCTTTCACGTTCTTCAATTTCCGTACTAATCAATGGTGAATCAGGAACAGGGAAAGAACTGGTCGCTCATGCTTTACACCGACATAGCCCACGTGCGCAGAAGCCATTTATTGCCTTAAATATGGCTGCCATTCCGAAAGACTTGATTGAGTCAGAGTTATTTGGTCATGAAAAGGGGGCATTTACCGGTGCAAACAATGTCAGGCAAGGCCGCTTTGAACAAGCGAATGGCGGAACGCTATTTCTAGACGAGATAGGTGACATGCCACTCGATATTCAAACTCGATTGTTGCGAGTGCTGGCTGATGGGCAGTTTTATCGTGTTGGCGGACATTCAGCAATAAAAGTAGATGTCCGAATCGTTGCTGCAACGCATCAAAACCTTGAGAAGCTTGTTCATCAAGGTAAGTTCCGGGAAGATCTGTTTCATCGCTTAAACGTCATCAGAATTCAAATTCCCGCACTCAGAGAGCGTCGTCAGGACATCGAAAAGCTGACTAAACATTTTTTAGCACTTGCGGCCAAGGAACTCGGTGTGGAAATGAAAACACTGCATCCTAAATCATTAGAGACTCTCAATCGTCTCGACTGGCCGGGTAATGTACGGCAGTTAGAGAACATGTGTCGTTGGCTAACTGTCATGGCAAGTGGTACAGAAGTCCTTCCTAATGACTTACCCTCAGAACTGTTGTCAGAAAAGAAAAATGTTGAATTCGATAATGATTCCAGCTGGCAGAAACAATTGGACGCTTGGGCAAGAACGGCACTGTCTGCCGGAGAAACGGATCTCCTATCCTATGCTTTACCTGAATTTGAACGAATTCTCTTAGAAGCGGCATTAAGTCATACCAATGGACATAAACAAGATGCAGCAAAAGTGCTGGGGTGGGGGCGAAATACATTGACTCGCAAATTAAAGGAACTTTACTAAACCTCACTCATTCTTTTGACAACAAAAATATGTTTCAGTGACTATTTCTCCATCCAATAGCAATATAGTCACTGTTTCCCCAACCATAATCATGATATGACAGTGCTAATTCATCCAAGCAGCAAAAAAGACAGGATGACCATTCAGCAGTTATATTCTTTTCAATATATAAAGTTATATCGAAGATAGAATAAATTAAGTCTCATTGCAGAAAACAGAAAGTCCCAATCTTTTGGCTGAGGCTTAATAGCATTGGGGAATAGCAATATAATCATGAAAAATGAGAATGTCTTATCCGTCAGACACAAAAAAACCCTGATATTGCTATCAGGGTTTCAGATAAGTGGCGGAGTGGACGGGACTCGAACCCGCGACCCCCGGCGTGACAGGCCGGTATTCTAACCAACTGAACTACCACTCCGCATTGGTCAGACTATGCAGTCTTTTCTAGCTTTTGCCTTCAGATTCTTCTGAAAACAAATAATTAAAGCCTGGCGATGTCCTACTCTCACATGGGGAGACCCCACACTACCATCGGCGCTGTTTCGTTTCACGTCTGAGTTCGGCATGGATTCAGGTGGGTCCAAAACGCTATGGTCGCCAAGCAAATTTCTTTCAATTCGAAAAGCTGATTCTCGTACACAATCAAGTCTCTAGAGTCCTAAAACCCCTTCGGTGTTGTATGGTTAAGTCTCACGGGCAATTAGTACAGGTTAGCTCAACGCCTCACAGCGCTTACACACCCTGCCTATCAACGTTCTAGTCTCGAACAACCCTTCAGGACGCTTTAAGCGCCAGGGAGAACTCATCTCAAGGCTCGCTTCCCGCTTAGATGCTTTCAGCGGTTATCGATCCCGAACTTAGCTACCGGGCAATGCGATTGGCATCACAACCCGAACACCAGTGGTTCGTCCACTCCGGTCCTCTCGTACTAGGAGCAGCCCCTTTCAATTCTCCAACGCCCACGGCAGATAGGGACCGAACTGTCTCACGACGTTCTAAACCCAGCTCGCGTACCACTTTAAATGGCGAACAGCCATACCCTTGGGACCGACTTCAGCCCCAGGATGTGATGAGCCGACATCGAGGTGCCAAACACCGCCGTCGATATGAACTCTTGGGCGGTATCAGCCTGTTATCCCCGGAGTACCTTTTATCCGTTGAGCGATGGCCCTTCCATTCAGAACCACCGGATCACTATGACCTGCTTTCGCACCTGCTCGAATTGTCATTCTCGCAGTTAAGCGGGCTTATGCCATTGCACTAACCACACGATGTCCAACCGTGTTTAGCCCACCTTCGTGCTCCTCCGTTACTCTTTGGGAGGAGACCGCCCCAGTCAAACTACCCACCAGGCACTGTCCTCGACCCGGATAACGGGCCAAAGTTAGAACATCAAAACTACAAGGGTGGTATTTCAAGGATGGCTCCACACAATCTAGCGACTGCGCTTCAAAGCCTCCCACCTATCCTACACATGTAGGTTCAATGTTCAGTGCCAAGCTGTAGTAAAGGTTCACGGGGTCTTTCCGTCTAGCCGCGGGTACACTGCATCTTCACAGCGATTTCAATTTCACTGAGTCTCGGGTGGAGACAGCGTGGCCATCATTACGCCATTCGTGCAGGTCGGAACTTACCCGACAAGGAATTTCGCTACCTTAGGACCGTTATAGTTACGGCCGCCGTTTACCGGGGCTTCGATCAAGAGCTTCGACCGAAGTCTAACCCCATCAATTAACCTTCCGGCACCGGGCAGGCGTCACACCGTATACGTCATCTTACGATTTTGCACAGTGCTGTGTTTTTAATAAACAGTTGCAGCCACCTGGTATCTGCGACTCCCAACAGCTCCATCCGCAAGGGACTTCACCGTCAAGAGCGTACCTTCTCCCGAAGTTACGGTACCATTTTGCCTAGTTCCTTCACCCGAGTTCTCTCAAGCGCCTTGGTATTCTCTACCCGACCACCTGTGTCGGTTTGGGGTACGATTTCTTGTGAACTGAAGCTTAGAGGCTTTTCCCGGAAGCATGGCATCAATGACTTCACATCCGTAGATGCTCGACATCGTGTCTCAGCCTAACGCAGAGCCGGATTTACCTAACTCTACAGCCTACGCACTTGAACCTGGACGACCGTCGCCAGGCCCACCTAGCCTTCTCCGTCCCCCCATCGCATTCACAACAAGTACGGGAATATTAACCCGTTTCCCATCGACTACGCCTTTCGGCCTCGCCTTAGGGGTCGACTTACCCTGCCCCGATTAACGTTGGACAGGAACCCTTGGTCTTCCGGCGAGGGAGTTTTTCACTCCCTTTATCGTTACTCATGTCAGCATTCGCACTTCTGATACCTCCAGCAGACTTTACAATCCACCTTCAACGGCTTACAGAACGCTCCCCTACCCAATACTCTCACGAGCATTGCCGCAGCTTCGGTTTACAGCTTAGCCCCGTTACATCTTCCGCGCAGGCCGACTCGACTAGTGAGCTATTACGCTTTCTTTAAATGATGGCTGCTTCTAAGCCAACATCCTAGCTGTCTGAGCCTTCCCACATCGTTTCCCACTTAGCTGTAATTTGGGACCTTAGCTGGCGGTCTGGGTTGTTTCCCTCTCCACGACGGACGTTAGCACCCGCCGTGTGTCTCCCGGATAGTACTTACTGGTATTCGGAGTTTGCAAAGGGTTGGTAAGTCGGGATGACCCCCTAGCCTTAACAGTGCTCTACCCCCAGTAGTATTCGTCCGAGGCGCTACCTAAATAGCTTTCGGGGAGAACCAGCTATCTCCGGGTTTGATTGGCCTTTCACCCCTAGCCACAAGTCATCCGCTAATTTTTCAACATTAGTCGGTTCGGTCCTCCAGTTGATGTTACTCAACCTTCAACCTGCCCATGGCTAGATCACCCGGTTTCGGGTCTATATCCAGCGACTGAACGCGCAGTTAACACTCGCTTTCGCTACGGCTCCCCTAATCGGTTAACCTCGCCACTGAATATAAGTCGCTGACCCATTATACAAAAGGTACGCAGTCACCCCACAAAGGAGGCTCCTACTGCTTGTACGTACACGGTTTCAGGTTCTATTTCACTCCCCTCACAGGGGTTCTTTTCGCCTTTCCCTCACGGTACTGGTTCACTATCGGTCAGTCAGGAGTATTTAGCCTTGGAGGATGGTCCCCCCATGTTCAGACAGGATATCACGTGTCCCGCCTTACTCGTTTTCACCTAAACAGCGCCTTCGGTTACGGGGCTATCACCCTCTATTGCGTGCCTTTCCAGACACTTCACCTAACGCTGCAAAAGCTTAAGGGCTACTCCGATTTCGCTCGCCGCTACTCTCGGAATCTCGGTTGATTTCTTTTCCTCGGGGTACTTAGATGTTTCAGTTCTCCCGGTTCGCCTCATTAGACTATGTATTCATCTAATGATAACTGCTGCTGCAGCTGGGTTTCCCCATTCGGAAATCGCAGACTCAAGTGGTTTTTACTACCTTATCTACGCTTATCGCAAGTTAATACGTCCTTCATCGCCTCTGACTGCCAAGGCATCCACCGTGTACGCTTAGTCACTTAACCATACAACCCGAAGAAGTTTCGAGCTGCATTATCAGTAACCAAGGTGTCTCTCATTGATTTACATGAGCGAGAGACTGGTTTTGCCGGACTCAATTGAATGACACAGAAAAACTGTGCATTTCCAAGAACACTTGATTGTGTTGGTCTTTCTCTTTCGAGAAAGTATTGAGAACTTTTACAAATAATCGTCTGTTTCCAATGAAACACACATTATTTTGTCAGCTTTCCAAATTGTTAAAGAGCAAAGATTTTGTTTCTCACAAAACCATCTTTAAAGATTCTTATCAAAAACCCTTAAAGATGGTGGAGCTATGCGGGATCGAACCGCAGACCTCTTGCATGCCATGCAAGCGCTCTCCCAGCTGAGCTATAGCCCCATAACTCTCTTTGCTTATAAACCAAATCAATCTGTGTGGACACTCATCTCAATATCTATTCGTAAGGAGGTGATCCAGCGCCAGGTTCCCCTAGCGCTACCTTGTTACGACTTCACCCCAGTCATGAACCACAAAGTGGCAAGCGTCCTCCCGAAGGTTAAACTACCTGCTTCTTTTGCAGCCCACTCCCATGGTGTGACGGGCGGTGTGTACAAGGCCCGGGAACGTATTCACCGTGACATTCTGATTCACGATTACTAGCGATTCCGACTTCATGGAGTCGAGTTGCAGACTCCAATCCGGACTACGACGTACTTTTTGGGATTCGCTCACTTTCGCAAGTTGGCAACCCTCTGTATACGCCATTGTAGCACGTGTGTAGCCCTACTCGTAAGGGCCATGATGACTTGACGTCGTCCCCACCTTCCTCCGGTTTATCACCGGCAGTCTCCCTGAAGTTCCCACCCGAAGTGCTGGCAATCAAGGATAAGGGTTGCGCTCGTTGCGGGACTTAACCCAACATTTCACAACACGAGCTGACGACAGCCATGCAGCACCTGTCTCAGAGCTCCCGAAGGCACACCAGAATCTCTTCCGGCTTCTCTGGATGTCAAGAGTAGGTAAGGTTCTTCGCGTTGCATCGAATTAAACCACATGCTCCACCGCTTGTGCGGGCCCCCGTCAATTCATTTGAGTTTTAATCTTGCGACCGTACTCCCCAGGCGGTCTACTTAACGCGTTAGCTCCGAAAGCCACTCCTCAAGGGAACAACCTCCAAGTAGACATCGTTTACGGCGTGGACTACCAGGGTATCTAATCCTGTTTGCTCCCCACGCTTTCGCATCTGAGTGTCAGTATCTGTCCAGGGGGCCGCCTTCGCCACCGGTATTCCTTCAGATCTCTACGCATTTCACCGCTACACCTGAAATTCTACCCCCCTCTACAGTACTCTAGCCTCCCAGTTTCAAATGCAACTCCGGGGTTAAGCCCCGGGCTTTCACATCTGACTTAAAAGACCACCTGCATGCGCTTTACGCCCAGTAATTCCGATTAACGCTCGCACCCTCCGTATTACCGCGGCTGCTGGCACGGAGTTAGCCGGTGCTTCTTCTGCAGCTAACGTCAAAAGGCAGCTCTATTAAAACTACCCCCTTCCTCACTGCTGAAAGTACTTTACAACCCGAAGGCCTTCTTCATACACGCGGCATGGCTGCATCAGGCTTGCGCCCATTGTGCAATATTCCCCACTGCTGCCTCCCGTAGGAGTCTGGACCGTGTCTCAGTTCCAGTGTGGCTGATCATCCTCTCAGACCAGCTAGAGATCGTCGCCTTGGTGAGCCCTTACCCCACCAACTAGCTAATCCCACCTGGGCATATCCTGACGCGAGAGGCCCGAAGGTCCCCCTCTTTGGTCCGTAGACGTCATGCGGTATTAGCCATCGTTTCCAATGGTTATCCCCCACATCAGGGCAATTTCCCAGGCTTTACTCACCCGTCCGCCGCTCGTCAGCAAAAGAGCAAGCTCTTTCCTGTTACCGCTCGACTTGCATGTGTTAGGCCTGCCGCCAGCGTTCAATCTGAGCCATGATCAAACTCTTCAATTAAAAGTTTTTTTGACACTTGCGTGTCGGCTCAATGAATACTGCTTTTCGTCTCCGCTTTTTAAAAAAGCAGAAGCAAAAAGTTACATTACATAAGTAATGTTGAATTGACTGTGCTCTCGTTAGATAACAGTAAACTGCTTTCTAACTTGATATTGGTCACTCGGTTCATTGATAAAATCTTATTTGATATTTATCGACGAGTGCCCACACAGATTGATTGGTCTATATTGTTAAAGAGCTTTGCTTTCAGTGCCTTAGCACTTAGGCAGGACGCGTATAATACGCTACCCACTTTGAAAGTCAACATAAAACTTTCATCTTCTGAAAAGATTTATGGTGACTTGCCTCAAAAGAAGCAAGTGACAAAATTAAAGCCTGGCGATGTCCTACTCTCACATGGGGAGACCCCACACTACCATCGGCGCTGTTTCGTTTCACGTCTGAGTTCGGCATGGATTCAGGTGGGTCCAAAACGCTATGGTCGCCAAGCAAATTTCTTTCAATTCGAAAAGCTGATTCTCGTACACAATCAAGTCTCTAAGAGTCCTAAAACCCCTTCGGTGTTGTATGGTTAAGTCTCACGGGCAATTAGTACAGGTTAGCTCAACGCCTCACAGCGCTTACACACCCTGCCTATCAACGTTCTAGTCTCGAACAACCCTTCAGGACGCTTTAAGCGCCAGGGAGAACTCATCTCAAGGCTCGCTTCCCGCTTAGATGCTTTCAGCGGTTATCGATCCCGAACTTAGCTACCGGGCAATGCGATTGGCATCACAACCCGAACACCAGTGGTTCGTCCACTCCGGTCCTCTCGTACTAGGAGCAGCCCCTTTCAATTCTCCAACGCCCACGGCAGATAGGGACCGAACTGTCTCACGACGTTCTAAACCCAGCTCGCGTACCACTTTAAATGGCGAACAGCCATACCCTTGGGACCGACTTCAGCCCCAGGATGTGATGAGCCGACATCGAGGTGCCAAACACCGCCGTCGATATGAACTCTTGGGCGGTATCAGCCTGTTATCCCCGGAGTACCTTTTATCCGTTGAGCGATGGCCCTTCCATTCAGAACCACCGGATCACTATGACCTGCTTTCGCACCTGCTCGAATTGTCATTCTCGCAGTTAAGCGGGCTTATGCCATTGCACTAACCACACGATGTCCAACCGTGTTTAGCCCACCTTCGTGCTCCTCCGTTACTCTTTGGGAGGAGACCGCCCCAGTCAAACTACCCACCAGGCACTGTCCTCGACCCGGATAACGGGCCAAAGTTAGAACATCAAAACTACAAGGGTGGTATTTCAAGGATGGCTCCACACAATCTAGCGACTGCGCTTCAAAGCCTCCCACCTATCCTACACATGTAGGTTCAATGTTCAGTGCCAAGCTGTAGTAAAGGTTCACGGGGTCTTTCCGTCTAGCCGCGGGTACACTGCATCTTCACAGCGATTTCAATTTCACTGAGTCTCGGGTGGAGACAGCGTGGCCATCATTACGCCATTCGTGCAGGTCGGAACTTACCCGACAAGGAATTTCGCTACCTTAGGACCGTTATAGTTACGGCCGCCGTTTACCGGGGCTTCGATCAAGAGCTTCGACCGAAGTCTAACCCCATCAATTAACCTTCCGGCACCGGGCAGGCGTCACACCGTATACGTCATCTTACGATTTTGCACAGTGCTGTGTTTTTAATAAACAGTTGCAGCCACCTGGTATCTGCGACTCCCAACAGCTCCATCCGCGAGGGACTTCACCGTCAAGAGCGTACCTTCTCCCGAAGTTACGGTACCATTTTGCCTAGTTCCTTCACCCGAGTTCTCTCAAGCGCCTTGGTATTCTCTACCCGACCACCTGTGTCGGTTTGGGGTACGATTTCTTGTGAACTGAAGCTTAGAGGCTTTTCCCGGAAGCATGGCATCAATGACTTCACATCCGTAGATGCTCGACATCGTGTCTCAGCCTAACGCAGAGCCGGATTTACCTAACTCTACAGCCTACGCACTTGAACCTGGACGACCGTCGCCAGGCCCACCTAGCCTTCTCCGTCCCCCCATCGCATTCACAACAAGTACGGGAATATTAACCCGTTTCCCATCGACTACGCCTTTCGGCCTCGCCTTAGGGGTCGACTTACCCTGCCCCGATTAACGTTGGACAGGAACCCTTGGTCTTCCGGCGAGGGAGTTTTTCACTCCCTTTATCGTTACTCATGTCAGCATTCGCACTTCTGATACCTCCAGCAGACTTTACAATCCACCTTCAACGGCTTACAGAACGCTCCCCTACCCAATGTGATAAATCACATTGCCGCAGCTTCGGTTTACAGCTTAGCCCCGTTACATCTTCCGCGCAGGCCGACTCGACTAGTGAGCTATTACGCTTTCTTTAAATGATGGCTGCTTCTAAGCCAACATCCTAGCTGTCTGAGCCTTCCCACATCGTTTCCCACTTAGCTGTAATTTGGGACCTTAGCTGGCGGTCTGGGTTGTTTCCCTCTCCACGACGGACGTTAGCACCCGCCGTGTGTCTCCCGGATAGTACTTACTGGTATTCGGAGTTTGCAAAGGGTTGGTAAGTCGGGATGACCCCCTAGCCTTAACAGTGCTCTACCCCCAGTAGTATTCGTCCGAGGCGCTACCTAAATAGCTTTCGGGGAGAACCAGCTATCTCCGGGTTTGATTGGCCTTTCACCCCTAGCCACAAGTCATCCGCTAATTTTTCAACATTAGTCGGTTCGGTCCTCCAGTTGATGTTACTCAACCTTCAACCTGCCCATGGCTAGATCACCCGGTTTCGGGTCTATATCCAGCGACTGAACGCGCAGTTAACACTCGCTTTCGCTACGGCTCCCCTAATCGGTTAACCTCGCCACTGAATATAAGTCGCTGACCCATTATACAAAAGGTACGCAGTCACCCCACAAAGGAGGCTCCTACTGCTTGTACGTACACGGTTTCAGGTTCTATTTCACTCCCCTCACAGGGGTTCTTTTCGCCTTTCCCTCACGGTACTGGTTCACTATCGGTCAGTCAGGAGTATTTAGCCTTGGAGGATGGTCCCCCCATGTTCAGACAGGATATCACGTGTCCCGCCTTACTCGTTTTCACCTAAACAGCGCCTTCGGTTACGGGGCTATCACCCTCTATTGCGTGCCTTTCCAGACACTTCACCTAACGCTGCAAAAGCTTAAGGGCTACTCCGATTTCGCTCGCCGCTACTCTCGGAATCTCGGTTGATTTCTTTTCCTCGGGGTACTTAGATGTTTCAGTTCTCCCGGTTCGCCTCATTAGACTATGTATTCATCTAATGATAACTGCTGCTGCAGCTGGGTTTCCCCATTCGGAAATCGCAGACTCAAGTGGTTTTTACTACCTCATCTACGCTTATCGCAAGTTAATACGTCCTTCATCGCCTCTGACTGCCAAGGCATCCACCGTGTACGCTTAATCACTTAACCATACAACCCGAAGAAGTCTTTTTTGCTTGGCCTTTTTCCCTGAATACAGCGTTAGCGTCGAAGGCTGCTTGGTCACTATCAGACGATAGCTCCCTGCGATATCCTTCTTGCTGCCTTGTCTCAGGCAAAAATTCTCAGCGCAAAAACCTAAGGGTTGATATCATCAACTAATTAGGTGTCACACAATATTTTATACATGAGTGTGTGACTTGGTTTTGCCGGACTCAATTGAATGACACAGAAAAACTGTGCATTTCCAAGAACACTTGATTGTGTTGGTCTTTCTCTTTCGAGAAAGTATTGAGAACTTTTACAAATAATCGTCTGTTTCCAATGAAACACACATTATTTTGTCAGCTTTCCAAATTGTTAAAGAGCAAAGATTTTGTTTCTCACAAAACCATCTTTAAAGATTCTTATCAAAAACCCTTAAAGATGGTGGAGCTATGCGGGATCGAACCGCAGACCTCCTGCGTGCAAGGCAGGCGCTCTCCCAGCTGAGCTATAGCCCCATCGTGTAGTCAATTTTTCTTATTCAAGCCACATTGTGAGCAAGCATAGTTGACTATGCGACGAACAATGTAACGCCGAAGAAGAAAAATTTGGTGGGTCTGAGTGGACTTGAACCACCGACCTCTCGCTTATCAGGCGAACGCTCTAACCACCTGAGCTACAGACCCAAACTCTCTTTGCTTATAAACCAAATCAATCTGTGTGGACACTCATCTCAATATCTATTCGTAAGGAGGTGATCCAGCGCCAGGTTCCCCTAGCGCTACCTTGTTACGACTTCACCCCAGTCATGAACCACAAAGTGGCAAGCGTCCTCCCGAAGGTTAAACTACCTGCTTCTTTTGCAGCCCACTCCCATGGTGTGACGGGCGGTGTGTACAAGGCCCGGGAACGTATTCACCGTGACATTCTGATTCACGATTACTAGCGATTCCGACTTCATGGAGTCGAGTTGCAGACTCCAATCCGGACTACGACGTACTTTTTGGGATTCGCTCACTTTCGCAAGTTGGCTGCCCTCTGTATACGCCATTGTAGCACGTGTGTAGCCCTACTCGTAAGGGCCATGATGACTTGACGTCGTCCCCACCTTCCTCCGGTTTATCACCGGCAGTCTCCCTGAAGTTCCCACCCGAAGTGCTGGCAATCAAGGATAAGGGTTGCGCTCGTTGCGGGACTTAACCCAACATTTCACAACACGAGCTGACGACAGCCATGCAGCACCTGTCTCAGAGCTCCCGAAGGCACACCAGAATCTCTTCCGGCTTCTCTGGATGTCAAGAGTAGGTAAGGTTCTTCGCGTTGCATCGAATTAAACCACATGCTCCACCGCTTGTGCGGGCCCCCGTCAATTCATTTGAGTTTTAATCTTGCGACCGTACTCCCCAGGCGGTCTACTTAACGCGTTAGCTCCGAAAGCCACTCCTCAAGGGAACAACCTCCAAGTAGACATCGTTTACGGCGTGGACTACCAGGGTATCTAATCCTGTTTGCTCCCCACGCTTTCGCATCTGAGTGTCAGTATCTGTCCAGGGGGCCGCCTTCGCCACCGGTATTCCTTCAGATCTCTACGCATTTCACCGCTACACCTGAAATTCTACCCCCCTCTACAGTACTCTAGCCTCCCAGTTTCAAATGCAACTCCGGGGTTAAGCCCCGGGCTTTCACATCTGACTTAAAAGACCACCTGCATGCGCTTTACGCCCAGTAATTCCGATTAACGCTCGCACCCTCCGTATTACCGCGGCTGCTGGCACGGAGTTAGCCGGTGCTTCTTCTGCAGCTAACGTCAAAAGGCAGCTCTATTAAAACTACCCCCTTCCTCACTGCTGAAAGTACTTTACAACCCGAAGGCCTTCTTCATACACGCGGCATGGCTGCATCAGGCTTGCGCCCATTGTGCAATATTCCCCACTGCTGCCTCCCGTAGGAGTCTGGACCGTGTCTCAGTTCCAGTGTGGCTGATCATCCTCTCAGACCAGCTAGAGATCGTCGCCTTGGTGAGCCCTTACCTCACCAACTAGCTAATCCCACCTGGGCATATCCTGACGCGAGAGGCCCGAAGGTCCCCCTCTTTGGTCCGTAGACGTCATGCGGTATTAGCCATCGTTTCCAATGGTTATCCCCCACATCAGGGCAATTTCCCAG
This sequence comes from Vibrio spartinae, assembly GCF_024347135.1. Lineage (NCBI taxonomy): Bacteria > Pseudomonadati > Pseudomonadota > Gammaproteobacteria > Vibrionales > Vibrionaceae > Vibrio > Vibrio spartinae. The sequence continues at coordinate 3,704,046 of NZ_AP024907.1, forward strand.
GCTTTACTCACCCGTCCGCCGCTCGTCAGCAAAAGAGCAAGCTCTTTCCTGTTACCGCTCGACTTGCATGTGTTAGGCCTGCCGCCAGCGTTCAATCTGAGCCATGATCAAACTCTTCAATTAAAAGTTTTTTTGACACTTGCGTGTCGGCTCAATGAATACTGCTTTTCGTCTCCGCTTTTTAAAAAAGCAGAAGCAAAAAGTCACATTACATAAGTAATGCTGAATTGACTGTGCTCTCGTTAGATAACAGTAAAACTGCTTTCTAACTTGATATTGGTCACTCGGTTCATTGATAAAATCTTATTTGATATTTATCGACGAGTGCCCACACAGATTGATTGGTCTATATTGTTAAAGAGCGTCTAGTGTCTGGCTTGTCGCCTTAGCTAGGGGTGCGTATCTTACGCTTTTCGAAAATCAAGTCAACAGATATTTGCTAACAATTTTAAGGATTTTCTTTTACCTTGAGTTTGTCGTTTTCAGACACTCTCTGTCGGTGAGGCGGCATTATAGGGAACAAATAACTTGTAGCAAGTGATTTCTTTACTTTTTTTTTCGTTTGCTCAAAAAGAAATCAGAAACGTTATAAACAATGTCACAACCTTTGAAGATTATCACAGCAATAGGTTGGAAAAACCTTGGACATAAACGTAAGATTCATTTATCTGTTCTATTTTATTTATGTATTCATCTTCCTTATTAATTGATAAGTAGTATTCCATATGAATTTAACTAAATCTTTTTTGTGGCTTGCCACGTTTGCTGTATTAGGTGTTATTGCACTTTCTCAGCTCGCAATTCCCTCAATCGTTGCTTTTCTTGTCGGGTTGGCAGGAGCGACGCTTATTTTTATTCTCACTTCACAAAATTCGTCTTCTCAACAACAATCACAGATGGCGACAACAACATTATATGTCGGCAATCTCCCTTACAAAGCCAATGAATCGAATGTAAAAAGCCTATTTGCAGATTATGGTGAAGTCTTCGCAGTACGTTTAATGAAAGACAAACGGACAGGAAAGCGACGTGGATTTGGTTTTGTGGTGATGCCAGAGGCTGACGCACAAAAAGCAGTTACGAAACTGAATGAGTCTAGTTATATGGACCGGACTCTCAAAGTTCGGGTTGCGAATGATCCGAAAAACCCTGAATCGGATCATTCTCAATTTGATTAAACCCCCAACCGGATAAAACTTTTGTCAGTGCTTCGCCATCATATGGCGAGGTGCTGGCAAAAATCCGAGGTGTTTGGGGAGCATGTCTACACATTGCTTCAGAAATCAAACTCTCCACCCTTCGGGCAATCGCTTTACCAGAATCCACCAGAATAACCTTACTGCCTAATACCTGCTGAATCTCATCTCTCAATAACGGGAAATGTGTACAGCCGAGTACCGCAACATCAATTTTCCCTTGAATCGGCTGAAGAATGCTTGCCAGTTCAAACATGTTCACTGTGACGCCACGTAATTTCCGCTCAGCCATATCGACCAACGCTGTTGATCCAAGCAGACAGATATCTTTATCAAATGAGAAATCCCGAATCAGCTCATGCGTATAAGGCCGCTTGATGGTTGCGGGAGTCGCAATAAGGCCGACACATCGCTGAGCCAAATTACAAGCAGGTTTAATTGCGGGAACCACACCGACAACAGGAATATCTAATCTCTTCCGTAATCCCGGCAAAACAATCGTACTCGCGGTATTGCAAGCAATCACAACAAGATCAATTGCCATTCTCGTCACGATAGATGTGACTAACGCTTCAACCCGGTAGAGTAATTCTTGTTGGGGCAGCTCTCCATATGGATAGCCTTCATTATCGAACAGATAGACGTAGTTATGCTCGGGGAGTCGCTGATGAATTTCCCGATAAACCGAAAGGCCACCGACACCGGAATCAAAGATTAGGATATTAGAAACTTGTAAGGACACGTTTAACTACATCGAAGAACTAAAGATGAAAATGCATGATACGCTTCCAATCGATTTTGACAATCATGATTTTCTAAAGAAAATAAACCGCCCGAAGGCGGTTTTTTGGTCTAGAGATGAAACTTAGAACTGATAACCGACTTCAGCAAAAAGCGTTCTTTCATTTCCTTTATAATAGGTGTTGGCAGAACCGTAATAACCGGTCTCATAATCTTCATCGAACAGATTTTCGACTTTTATACCTATGGACGTCTGATGATTCCACAAATAAGAAACGCCAGTATCCACTGTAATATAAGATCCTAACCATTTACTTGAGTCTGCACGGTTACCAACGTAGTTTGTTGTAATTGTCCCGCGCCACTGATTCTGTGAGTACAGCATCGCCCAGCTATAGTTGTTCTGAGCTCTTTTATCAAGCAATGAACCATCTGATGCATCTTCTGCTTTTTTCCATGCAGCACTTAATTTATGTTCAATTGGACCAGTCTCTACAGTAGCGCTTAGCTCTATTCCCTCAATTCGTGCTCGCGCAACATTTGACGGTTTCCATACACTACCTCCCACATTTTTCCAATCGATCATATCTTGAAGATCTGTTCGGTATACCGACAGCTCCCAAGAAAGAAGCTCGTGAAAACCTTTGACTGCCAACTCTCTTGACTTCGAATCTTCTGGTTTTAAATTTGGATTACCACTATTCGGCCAATATAGATCATTAAAACTTGGCTCTTTATATGCTGTGCCAAAGTTCCCCAATATTTGGAGTTCATCTGTAATCCAATAACCAATACCACCGTTCCATGTTGTGTGGTGCCCAAAAGTACTGGAGTCATCATAACGACCACTAACTTCAAACGTTACATCATTGACATCAGTAGACGACGTAAAAAACACCGATTGCATGTGCTTTTCCGTTTCGTCATAACTATTCGAATAGCTACCGAGTAAATCGGCCTTATCTTGTGAGTACTCCAGCCCTACCTGCAAATGTATTACATCTGCAAGAACACTATTATTGAGCCAACTCAATACGTTTTGACGCGTTCGAATGATTTGCTTTGCATCAGAATCATCAGCTAATCCATCAGTCGCTTCGTTGTATCGAGTTGAAATTTGCAACTCTGAGAAAAAGTCACCCTGAGCATAACGAAGTAAACCAGCCAAAAGTTCAGATTCAGTATCAGTTTTTTTCTGCTTCAGCTCGATCATATTGCTAGTCGCATATTTAGCATAAGAATCTGCTTTATGAAGCGTCAATTTGCCCTGCCACTCGGCATTAAATTGATGCTGAAGATGACCAACAAAAGTCTGTGCTTTATATCCATCTTCTTCACTATCAGGAGATGCTGCCAACACTTTGTAACCATCACTCTTCTCTTGCGATACGATGACTTCACCATGAGTGGAGTCGTTCAACTGGCCAACACTCTTCCATCCCAATAAACTATGGCCATGTGAACCATATCCTACACGCCCCTGATGCTCGGAAGTAAAATCCTTACTTGTCGTAATGCTAATGATTCCGCCAATGGCATCAGAACCATAAGCAGCTGCTCGATGTCCCTTGATAATTTCAATCTTCTCAATCGCAAAGGCAGGGATTAGACCAATTGAAGACCCACCAGTTGTTGATGAATTGATTCGTACACCATCCAGAAGCATCAATGTATGCTTAGATCCTGTCCCCCGGAGAAAAATAGACGTTGCTTGTGCCTTTCCTCCAGAAGAAACGACTTCAACACCAGATAAAGTTCTCAACACTTCTAATGCACTATGAGCCTGAAGTGCTGCGATATCTTGCTTTGTGACTGTAATCGTGGAAGCAAGAACCGATTTAGCCGGTTGCTCAAACCGATTCGCTGTCACCACCATCGTGTCAGCATTTGAACTGTCTGCATAAGAATAGAAAGCACAAGGGAGCTGCGATACCACTGCTATCGCTAAAACTGTTTTTTTCATTTTTATATCCTGAATTCGCGTTAATCTGACCGGGACGCCTGTTTTCTCCCGGTTGCTGGCAGGTCTTCGGACTTAAGAATATGATTACCCTGAGATAACCGCCAAAACCTCGACTTCCCACATCTGGTGCAGTGTCTCTTGAGATCTTGTCTTCTATTTACCGCTGCGCGTCAGTTCTGGATTTTCACCAGATTCCCTTTTCAACACCCCAGCAAATGCATACTCGTTGTCACTGGGGGTACCAACTGGCACGATAGTATTGGCCTACCTAACCCTTGTCCAGATGATATTCACGGTATGTATGAAGAAAATTCTTGCGGATCGACGAACAGACTGGACATCATGATGGAATCGAATAAAATCTGCGCTCTTTAACTGTTCGCTCTGTAAGGTAATACGATGACTACTCTTGATGTAAATCCCGAACGCTACCAGAATCAACTAAAAGAGAAAGTCACTCGGCTTACTGAGATGTTCTCTGAATTTCAAATGCCAGAACTGGCCGTGTTTGAATCACCAGAACAACATTATCGGATGCGTGCGGAGTTTCGTGTCTGGCATGAAGGGGATGACCTCTACTACATTATGTTCGATCAGGAGACCCGCCAAAAATATCGGGTCGATCAGTTTCCGGCAGCAAGCCAGCTGATCAATCAACTGATGCCTGCCTTGCTCGATCAGATGCGTGATAACCATACCCTGCGCCATAAGCTGTTTCAGGTTGATTTTTTATCGTCACTCAGCGGCGAAATTCTTGTCTCACTACTCTACCATCGTCAGATTGACGAACAGTGGCAACAAGCCGCTCAAACCTTGAAAGAGACATTACGTCAACAAGGCTTCAACCTAAATTTAATTGGTCGGGCGCGAAAAATAAAAATGGTCTTAGATCGCGATTACGTGGTTGAAAAACTGTCCGTCCATGATCAAACCTACACCTACCAGCAAGTTGAAAACAGTTTCACTCAGCCCAACGGACGTATTGCCGAAAAAATGCTGACGTGGGCGGTTGACTGCACCCGTGACAGTCAGGGCGATCTGCTAGAACTCTACTGCGGAAATGGCAATTTCTCTCTGGCTCTGGCGCAAAATTTCAACCGTGTACTGGCAACAGAACTGGCGAAACCTTCGGTCGACTCTGCGCAATACAATATTGCTGCCAACCATATTGAGAATGTACAAATCATTCGCATGTCCGCGGAAGAATTCACACAAGCCATGGAAGGAAAGCGTGAGTTCCGCCGCCTCAAAGATGCCGGTGTTGATCTCAGTAGCTACCAATGCAACACAATTTTTGTCGATCCACCGCGCTCAGGGATGGATATCGATACTTGTAGAATGGTGCAGAAATATCCTCGAATTCTTTATATTTCTTGCAACCCGGAAACCCTCAAGGAAAACCTGGCCGTTCTGAGTGAAACGCACCGCGTCACTCGCTTCGCGCTGTTCGACCAATTCCCCTACACCCACCATATGGAAGCGGGCGTGCTATTGGAGCTTATAAAATAAGGGAAAACCAGGATCTATAACATCAAAAAATACCTTTGGGTACGGCCCTAGGTACGGATAGAGCTTAAGACTTTAAAACTAGAAGTGTTAAAAAACAAAAAGAGGATGCGCTTGGCATCCTCTTGTTAGTTCATACTAAAAGACATTGTTTAGATTAATACTCATATGGATTACGCTTTTCGTCTTGTTCAGCTTGTCGTTCATATCGCTCAGCAAACTCTCTCATTTCAGTCGCAAACCTCGTGTATCCGTTCGCATCTAAGGCCTCCGCTTTATCCCTATAACCTCTTGCTAGGTTACGTTCCTCTTGCCCATGCGTAAATCCATAAACTCCACGATCATTGAAAAGTTGATTGGTAAAGCCTGAGCGCATATCTCCTGTATCACGATAATTTAAGACCGTCGCAACCGCTTTATGAATCCATAAACCATCAGGGTCTGGGGGAGCACAGGTTAATACATGGCCAACCTGAATCAGAGCAACTTCTGCATGTCCCGATTCTTCTGTTAATTTACGCACTTCACTAAACCAAGTATTAAATGATTCAGTAATAAACGTCCCATCCTCTTGGGTTCCAGGGCAACGCTTCCATTCAGTAAGAAGTTTATAAGCATTTTTTGCTAAGCTTTTTTTATGTTCATCGAATTGTTCATTATCTTCTTGATGAGACTTTTTCGAACGATAAACAAGCCCAACAACCTCCGCAAAGAAACCTGGTTCAGACGCCAATCGCTTTTCTAACGTAACTGGTGAGCCGGATGAGAAACGATCTAACCATGGAAGGAAATTCCATTCGATTTTGAACAAGGCATCCTGATCTGCGGTTTTAGATTTTTGAAGATGTGTTATCAATTCGACAGTTTGATGAGCATTAAGCTCCGAGATTCCACTACCTTTTTCAATAACATCTAACAAAGCTTGTATCGCGAGGGATTCATTAAATTGAGAACTTCGGTCAGCCATTCTAGAAACGCACGTTACTGCCGAACCTCCACGCCCGTATTTTAACAAATTTTCAATCGCTACAGTCAAATCTCGAGCTGGACCATATGGATTCACAACCACATTTTTCCAATACAGTGACTCTTGCTCATCTAAGAACGATGAAACCCTCTCCCATATATTCTCTTCAAAAGGAAGATGAGTTAAAAACTTAGCTTTTTGCTCAATAGTCCAAGCTCTTTGAAGGATTTCATCAACCCACTCTATTTGAAATTTCCAGTATCTAGACCAAACATAACCAGCAACAAGTCGAGCAGATATATCATCGTTACGTTCTAAAAAAGAAGGAAGAATCGACAGCTCCAAATTATCTGACGCAACAGTTCCTAGCACCCGTCCAACTTCATTGGGAACAGTAACGCTTGAAGCAAAGTGAAACACGGCATCACTATCGTCATCATTTATAATCTCTATGATAGCTCTTTCGCGTAATGAATCGAGTCGCTTTTGTTGCTCATCAAAATCTCCCTTTTCGTCATAAAGGTCAATATCTCTGCCACTAAAAAGGTGCCGATATTTTAGCTCAGGCAAAGTAGGAGCAAGTATTTGTGCTGTATTCGCTATTTTGTTAACCGTATTTTCAGGTAACGCCCAATCGGCATCAGCGAACTTCCTGTGGTGCCGAACTAGCTCATCAACACACTCCCAAATAGGCAGACGCTCTACTTCTGGTAAGGACACAATTAAGTCGGAATTCAAATGTTCAAGTAAACTGTCGTGAGCAGGCTCTGGTAAGTCAGATAACCTCTTTATTAACTCACACAACTTCTCTGAATCACTTTTAGCTAAATTAACAGCGAGAACCGTAAATGTATCAATCTGCTCCCAATACTGACTTTTTAAAACGCCATCTTTCCAATCTCTAGGAATAAATTCACGCCAGACAGGGCGATGGCACCCACTTGTAAAGCCATGGTTGTGTGGCAAAAGTGCAAGAATAAGCTGCCATCCAACCACAGGGTGCTCCCTAATCACAGACTCAATAGCAGCTTTGCGTTTATCAAAAGTAGCCGTAGTCTGTACATGCCATGGTAAAAAAATGTCAGCTAAAGAATTAGAAGGACGATTTGACCATTGCCCGCCAGTATCAAATGAAGCAATATCAGCCAAGATAACTGATACACGAGACAAATATTCCGGACTCCAAGCCAATGTTTCCAACGCCCAGAGCAAGCCAACCATATAATTCTCGCCACCTACGGCCCCACTTCCCTCTTCACTAAAAATTTTATGAAATGGTGTGTCTCGCAGATCCATAAGGACAGAGTCTAATGCATCAAGGAACTCGTCAGGAGCAGCTTCTGCTAAAAGTGGCATGAGAGAGTCTAAACTTGCCCAACGTTTCCAGTCTGCTTTATTTAGTAACTCACGTACAACAATAACAGCCGTAGAAGTCGCTTTTCCGAAGGAGCATGAAGTCAATGCTTGAGGGCGACAACCAATTAAAGCTAGCGTTTCGGCAATACCCTTTCTAACTAGGGAAGAATGTGTAAGGACTTTTCCATGAACACTGGCAGCAAACCGATCTTCCTTAGCAAGTTCAAACTTAGGATCTTCCTCTCCTAATACAAAAAGGGCGGTCTTTTCAAACCTTTCTAGGTCATCATCAGTAACTCGCGATCCGAGAGCCCCCCAGGCTTCACCACGCGCGACAAATCTCCACTTCTCATCATGTTGAACTAGGGGAGAGTCCGAGCGAAGTGTGCCAGGCCTAAGAGTTTCGATCCACTCCCCGTAATCTTTTCCCAGCAGCATCTCAATTAAAGCTCGATCTGAAGGATTAGAACCGTCCCATTTTCCAACTAGCCCAGCCTGAGCTAAATGAGCTGCAGCATCCCAAGTTGCATATGGTGGTAAGGCCCCATATCCTCTTAAGTAACGTCGAAGTGCAGAAAGCCTCTCACCACCGACTCTTGCAAGTTCTGTCGCTCTTCCTTCGGTATAACCCGATTCTTTTAGAACCGATTCAATTTGTGATTGTGAAGGGCTTCTTAGCTTTAAAATTTCTGGATTATCACCAGACCAAGCACCACATAGAGGAACAACGACAGCATGACCTTTACGACGAGCTAAAGCTTGGAGAGTAGCACCTTCATCTGTTTCTAAACCAAGGCGGGGATCTGCAACTAAAACATGTGGGGAACGAGTTTCAACGATGCTACGCCAAGCTTGTTCATCACTAATGTAGAGACAACGATTACTGTATGCTGCTGATGCTTCCGGCTCTAATTCTGCAATAAAAGCTGAGACGAAATCAGCTACATCATTCGAACTCTCCGCAAAAAGCATTAATACCGATGTCCTTCCTTCAAATAGTGCCTGCAGCGCTTCACATGCACTATTTCTTCCTATAGTAAATAGCTTAGGCGGGAGAGCTTCACCATCCTCACACTCGGAGTTTACATTTTCCCAATGTTCAATCGCAGTCGCGATACCTCCTAAATTGGCAGTCAAGTTCAGCTTCTTGGCCATCCATTTTCCAATAGCTGGATATTCTCTTAACCAATCAGCAAGCTTAACTCCATCTATTATGCGAATCAGTTTCCACCCTGTATCTTTTCGTGTCTCCAACCATTGAGTTTGTGCTGGCTCACTCCATCCACCAGCTCCTGATGATCGCGGAGTTACAAAAACAAAAGACGAGCTTGCACGTTCGACATCATCAATTTCCTCTGTTCGTTTTTTAAAATCATCTGTAGCCTTAGCTCTTGGATTAGAGTTTGTACCTATCTCCCAAAAAGATTTACCACTTGGAACAAATTCGAGAAACCCTTCCTCAACTTCAACCATACCATCCCAACCTGGTTGGTTGACGGCATCACCATACGGAATTCGACATAAAACGAGATTGGAACAAGATTGGGTCACAAGCCAATAAATTAGTTCCGGAATAACTGACTGACTTTCTCTTGTTGGAGCAAATCGGTCTAGATCGCCAGCTTGGACTATATGAGTGTGATCCATGCTCATGCTTCCTTGATTGAAAAGTGCTTCATGTAGGTAGTTCTCATATTTGATATACTGATTACCATTGAGCTTCTATCCGACACCCGATAGGGATGTAGTCTGATTCATTAATATTTACTACATTGAAGTTCAATATTCAGAATGAATACCAGATTGCCATACCCAAATAAACTTTTGATATTTATATCAAAAGCAATCTATCAACACTTTTCAGATCGAAGTACCCCTCCCCCCTAAAAAATGCACCAGATTGCTTAATAGATTAGCAAAACTAGCACTTAAGCGTATATAGGCATAAGACACAAATCGAAACCATAAATTCCTTTGCTCTTCGTTTCTACAACAGGGGCATCCTCTCATCTCAACCTCAGAACCTTCAGTCTTCGTACAAATCCCATGGGTTCTACCCATATTTTACGGACACATCTATAAAGAGGCATACTATGCCTAAAAGGAGTGTCTATGACCAAGCGAAGAAAATATTCTGCAGAATTCAAACGCGAAGCCGTTGCGCTGACTCAGCAACCGGGTGTGAGTTGTCGTCAGATAGCATTAGATATCGGCATCAATCCTAACTTATTAAACCGTTGGAAACGAGAGGCGGAGCAGTCACAAGATAAAGCATTTCAAGGCAGTGGCTCTCCTCGTGATGAAGAAATGGCGAGGCTAAAACGCGAATTAGCGAAAGTGAAAAAGGAACGTGATTTTTTGCGAGAAGCGGCAACGTTCTTCGCCAAAGAGTTACCGTAAGGTATCTTGCGATATCGCGTTGCCGCGATGTGTTTTCTATTCGCCTCATGTGCCGTTGTTTGCGCGTCTCTCCTAGTGGTTATTACGCTTGGGTGGAACGTCAGCCAAGTGCGCGTGCTCTTGCTAACGCAACGTGATTAAAACGAATGCGCGAGATCCATGATGATAGCGGTGGCATTATCGGCGCACCACGTATGCACGAAGATCTGCAAGCCGAAGGGTTGAAAGCGAGCTTAAATCGTGTAGCCAGGCTGATGTCAGCGAATGGACTTTATGGCAGGCCGCGTAAAAAAGGTCGAGGGGCAAAGCGACAGTCCGCACGTCCTGACGGTTTAAAAAATCATCTTGAGCGGGACTTTAATGCTTTGGAGCCGGAAACCAAATGGGTCACAGACATTACAGAAATTGGGACACTTGAAGGGAAGCTTTATCTGTGTGTGGTGCTTGACCTGTTTAACAAGCTCATCGTTGGCTGGTCGATGCATCATCGACAAGACCGTCATATGGTGATTCGAGCCGTCGAAATGGCGGTTTGGCAGCGACAGGAAAGACATCATGTTATCTTACATTCAGATCGTGGCACACAATTTACCAGCGGAGACTATCAGCGCTTTCTCAAGCAAAAGAACCTAACCAGCAGCATGAGTGCTGTAGGCCATTGTGCAGATAACGCGGCTTGTGAAGGGTTCTTCGGTGTGATGAAACGGGAACGAATCAATTATCGACAATACCGGACAAGAAATGAAGCCAGAGCAGATATTTTTGATTATATCGAACGGTTCCATAATCCAAGAATGCGACGTAGACTGGCGAATCAAGACAGCAAGTTTACGTCTTTACTAAACCGTCCGTGAAAACGGGGTAGAACCCAGGTTTTGACTGAACATATCGCCCCATAGAGATTTTTTCGTGTTTCTTTCCAATCTGAAACCGAAATGTCCATGTCATTGTACCGGTAGGACGAACGCGTATATTTAGCCCTTCAATTTTTTTATCTGGGATTAGGTACTCTTTATCTTGTGGCTTCAGAGCTTGTAGCGTGGCATTGCTGTTTATTCGTTTTGTCATTATAAGCAACTCTCTAAAATTCTGGGTACGGCTCGGGGTACGGCAATGATGAGGTTTTTATTGTACCTATAAAGACTTTAATGGACAACGAATCTAAACAAACCAACATAAGATATTGATTTATAAAACAACAACAAACATTAGTGGACGTTAATGGAATTATGTCACCATACACCCACCATATGGAAGCGGGTGTGATGCTAGAGCGCATAAAGAACTTCGTTATTGCAAATGACTATCAGGTACGGCTTGGGTATGAGGGTAGTAATTATTCTCAAAAATCTAACTGCCCAGTCAGTCGTGATTCACAGCCATCACATTCAATTGCTGAACGAAGATTCGTGTTGTATCTCATAATTTCTTCAGGCTTGTCCCTTGGAATCACCAATCATCAGTGATTCCATATTCAGACTGATGGTCGTCTGTAATGCCTCAATCGAACGAAGCAGCGCTGCTCTTTCTCGATTTTGAGTCGGGCATGCTTCTTGGTGTTTACGGCACTCCATCACCACGTTGCACCAAAAAAAGATTTCGTCAAGTTTATGTTGGGTACTATTCATAAGCCATATCTCTAACCAAATTTTTGATTTTTATCGTTTGATCATGCCGCAAAAAAATATAAAAAACAGGTGGTATTTTTTGACAGGTTGCAAATGGAATAGCAACTAGTAGTATACTCGTGCCAGTTCTTTTATATGCATGGTAAGTAACATAGGAATCCACCAAAAAATGGATGTTAGTTCAATAGAAATGGCAAAGGCTTGTACTCAGTTCGGCCGACTTGTTTCCAAAATATATGACGATGCCATACATATTAGTTATTCAGTGGTTTCGCTGGACACTCGGGAAATCTATACCTTATCGACAGATTATGACTGGCACCTCAGCTACTGGGATCAAGGATTAAACAAGACTGTGGGAAAACGCATATCACCGGGGCTTTCATCATGGCGGGACAAAGATGAAGAATATCATCATCTATTAAGAAAACATCGTATCCCGGATAAAGTAGACTATACATGGTTATGTCCACAACGGGCTGAAATCGTTTCTTTGGCCTGTCGCCACCAGCTAACCAGTCAGGAGAGTCATCAACTGGCAGTCCTTCGCCCTTATCTGGCTTATCATGCTCATAAATTATGGCTGAAACATCAGGTTGCAACGCTCCCCTATCAGTCAATGCCGGTTTCATCCGATACACCTGATACTCATATGTATGATCAAAACCATTTCCGGTTTGGTGATATTGTCCTGACCGCGAAAGAAGTGAGTACCATCCGCCTTCTGTTATCTTTTCATTCCCCCAAAGAAATTGCCTGGCAACATCACTGCAGTGAATCAGCGGAACGAAAACGCATTGAAACAATCAAGAGAAAGATTAACTGTACCGGCAATCGTGCCACCTTCTTTCAGTTACTACACAAACACGGGATACTTGATGCATGTCTGGATGTTTACACCACGTCTCTTTAACGTGTCGTGATCTCAACGCAAGCCAGAGATTTTACGAACAGTTCGGCTACGCCACACTCAAAAGCTACACCGATGAACAAGTCTCTATTGTCATAATGACTTCAGACTTCGGACCAGCGATAGAGATTTTCTGTTTCACAAGCCGCGAATATGACCATTCACCCGCTTCACGTATCGATTCTATGCCCAATGTTCAAAGCATTGGAATCACGCATATAGCAATTCAGGTTGACGACATTACGGCGACACGCCGGCAACTCATTAAGTCAGCCCCTTGTACAGAAATCCGAACGGCCCGGCTGGGAGGCTTTGTCTATTTTTTCACGCATGACCCAGACGAAAACCAAATAGAAATTATTATGGAGAATTAACATGTTAAGTTGGCCACAACGGTTAGGTATTGTCTCGGGTAATGCATTCGAGTTTTACGATATTGCAGTCTACGCTGCCATTTCTCCTTACCTGTCCCATTTGCTATCCAGTCATGGAATCGCTCATTCTGAATGGATGGTCTGGGGCATTTTCGCGCTAAGATTTCTGATCCGTCCATTAGGGGGACTGGTGATCGGCAAAATTGCTGACACTCAAGGAAGAAAAAAAGCGCTGATCATCACCAGTAGCCTGACAGGAACCGCAACACTACTGATGGCGGCTTTGCCCGTGAATATATTGGGAGAGAGCCTTGTCATACTCCTCTTATGTCTACAAATGGTTCAGGCTTTCAGTTTTGGCGGAGAATATCCGACCATCATTCAATACCTGCATCAGAGTAGTCGTAGCGAACAACATGCTCGTATCAGTAGCCTGATTGTTGCCAGTTCAATAATTGGTGTAATTGCGTCCGTCCTGATCGTTATGGGGCTGAAAGACACCTTGTCGGAGAGCCAGATGCAATCTTATGGCTGGCGGATTCCTTTAGTCATCGGTGCAATCAATATCGCGATGAGTTTTTGGTTCCGGCTGCGGTTGCCTGCTGTACTTTCTGCTCCACCGTCTCCCCGCTTAACCAATGACGTCAGAGCCACCGTGCGGGTCGGATTGGTATCGATAACCGGAGCGGTCGTTTTCTATGTGCAAAATATCTCCAGCAGCATTTTAGCGAAAGATTTTCCCATTCAGCCTTTTGCCTTAGTCAATTCAGTCACCTTACTGATGATGATATTGTTGGTCGGGTGGCTCACTGACAAATACATATTGTCACCAAGAACAAGTTTTTCATGGGGACTGCTGGCTGGTCTAGTGATTTCTTATCCGGCCTATTATCTTTTAATTCATAGTCATTATGGCTGGCAGCAATGGATAGCATTTATGGCTATCAGCCTGATTTCAGCGCTTATCCTAGCCAATCTGGCCACCGTGCTATTTTCCATTGCCCGAAATAACACAACCTCTCTGGGGCTTGGCTATAACATTGCGCTCTCTATTTTTGGCGGGATGAGTCCGTTAATTGTGAGTTTCTTATCTGAGTATGATGCCAGTTATGTCGGTGCATATGCCGCATTGACAACCATACCGGCACTCATTGGTATTTACGTATTCTCTGCGCCATCGTTATCTCTCCGGACAGAAACGAATACATAGCCCATATTTGCCGATTCAGAAAATTGGAATAGGAGTCCCTTACATGAATGTGGGGGACATCCTGTAAGAGAAAATGGCGGAGCTCGCTTCGGTACACTGCTGTTTCTAACTCGAAAATGCCCACAAAATCATCTAGCCATAGGTTTTGGATACGTTTCTCTTGTCATTAGTTGACCTACTTTTACTAATGGTCAATTATGTGCTTGGTTCTATACGAAGTTAGATAAATTCCGTCTCTTATTGCCGTTTTATTAATATAACTTTGTGAGATAAAACAGATTGATATGAGTGGAATGTCTGTATTCTCTACCAGACTTATACAGATAATATCTAGTTAAAAGACACTGTTATAACTGAGGAGTATCAGTGAAAAAATTGATTTGGTTAGTCATATTGTCGATAAGTGGAAGTGTTTATGCGGATGCTAATCTTCCACCCCAAACAATATCAAGAATAGAGACCGGTTGGGGAAGTGAAGGCATCTATTTATCCTTTGCTGAAAACAATAAAGTTGAAGGTTGTACTAATTCTAGAGTTCTTTTTGAACGTGATGACCCAATGCTAAAAAGCATACTATCCATCGCTTTATCTGCTTTCCATACAGGTAAAAAAGTTCAAGTCAGAGTTTCAGGCTGCCTAAATGCAAACCATAAAGGTATCGCGATAGCAGTTATTAAGTAACTTTATAACTATCTATTCAGTAACTTTATAACTATCTATTCAGTAGTTTTCAGTTTATGCACTGGCAAGAGCTGACCCGATGAATCAGCTCTTGCCCCCTCCGAAAGTTCATGCCAGTAACGCTCAGGAAGCCAAAAGAGTTCTTATCTCCGTTGGTTGCTCACTTACCCGCAGAAATCGCAACGTTTATCATTGTCCACTCTGTTATCAAAAATGAGACACTTCCGTGATACTTATTCCACTTCTTTCGGGCAACTTCTTGCTCACTGGGCAACTTCTTGCTCGCCTCTGGGCAAGAAGTTGCTTGTATCTATATTTGTATCTTTATAACCATTTGATTTTATTGATATGTATGGGTTGGCACAGCCCTTGCTCTGACTGTACAAGAGCCTAAAGGTTCTCTGTGTATTAAAAACATGAACTTATTATAGATAATTAAAGGAATTTCAGAATGCCAACTCCATGTTATATCTCTATCGAAGGCGAAACTCAGGGGCTAATCACGTCAGGCGCTTGTACTGCTGATTCTATCGGTGACTCTTTTGTTGAAGGTCACGAAGATGAAATGATGGTTCAACAGTTTGACCACGTTGTCAGTGTTCCGACTGATCCTCAGTCTGGTCAGCCTGCGGGTCAACGTGTTCACAAGCCTTTCCAATTCACTGTGAACCTGAACAAAGCTGTTCCTCTGCTGTATAACGCATTGGCTTCAGGTGAAAAAATGTCTGCTGTTACTTTGAAGTGGTACCGCACTTCAATCGAAGGCAAGCAAGAAAACTTCTTCACCACAACACTTGAAAACGCAACTATCGTTGACATCAAGTGTGAAATGCCACACTGCCAAAATCCAGCAGACTCTGATTTCACTCAGAACCTGACTGTGTCAATGTCTTACCGTAAGATCACTTGGGACCACGTTAACGCGGGTACTTCAGGTGCTGACGACTGGCGTAAGCCAATCGAAGCTTAATTGTCTGATGAACAGGCACCGTGCGTGTCTGTCCGACAATGCTTTGATGGTCATGTTGCTCACCCTTGGTGGGCAACATTATTTTCGTTCAATACATCGTATTGAACTTCTAATCAATAAGACAATATACCTGAACAACTTTAATCAGAAGATACTCGCTTCAGAGGTTGCTCAGGTATATGTGTTGTTAGGCAAGATGGCTGGGGCGACGGTTCAAAAACTGAGAGATTCCTTCAGGAAAATTGCTTTCTCATTGATTTCCCCGCCAATTTTTCATTTTCATCAAGACTCATATATTCATCCGGTTATAATCGAAAACCGGGCCGAACCCATGTCATTCACGGCGGCGAAGATCCTTAAGGACGCGCTGATTTCACAGGTGACAAAATCAATGGGTATGTGAAAACTCAGTCAACTCAACAATGTCAGGTAAAAACTATGGGGACTTTGAACTTCCGTCTTGTCAGTGGTGTCGGTGAAGCGTTGGTGGTTCGTGACTATCAGGGACATGAATCTGTTTCTGATTCATTGGATGCACAGGGCAACCCGGTCTACGGCTTTCGCTACCAAATCGAGCTCGCCAGCCGCAATTCAAGCATCAGTGCCGAGCAACTGGTCGATACGACCGCCGTCTTAGAAGTCATCCGCGATGGTGAAGTCGTGCAACAAGTCCACGGCATTGTGCGCAGCTTCAGCCGCGGTGATACCGGCCACCATCACACCTATTACGCCCTGACTCTGGTGCCTGCCCTTGAGCGGCTCTCTTTGCGCCACAACAGCCGGATTTTCCAACACAAAACCGTCCCGGAGATTCTGGCGATTCTTCTTGAGGAAATGAACATCACTGACTACGCCTTCTCCGTCAAACGGGAATGCGCGCCGCGCGAGTTCTGTGTTCAGTATCGGGAGACGGATTTAGCATTCTTCCACCGATTGGCGGCAGAAGAAGGGTTGATGTATACCTTCAGCCATCAGGCCGAAAAACACACGTTGGTGGTCACCGACAATACGGCCGGATTTACCCAGCTTGATGGCACGGTCCCCTATAACGTGTTGTCCGGTGGCGTCGCGGATACCCCCTATGTTTCCGCCATCAGCGAGACCAAACAATCTGCGGTGACGGAAGTCGCCATGCGGGATTACAGCTTTAAAAAACCAGCCTACAACTTTAAACAGTCGGCCCTTGGCAGTGAGATGGCCTACCAGTTGCCGGACTACGAGTACTACGATGCACCGGGACGGTATAAAGATGATGCCAGCGGCAAAGCCTTCAGCCAGATTCGGTTGGAACATCTGCGCCGGAACAGTCACACCGCATCGGGCAAAAGTAACCAAGCCAAGCTTCAGGCCGGGGTGGTATTCACTCTGGCCGACCATCTGGACAGCGCAATGAACCGCCCTTGGCTGATTGTCGGGATTGACCATCAGGGCAGTCAGCCACAAGCACTGGAAGAGTCCGGTGGCAGCGGTGCCACTACCTACAGCAACCAGTTTACAGTCATTCCGAATGAAACGCTGTGGCGCATGCAGCCACCCCCTAAACCACAAGTGGACGGCCCGATGGTTGCCACCGTGGTCGGGCCGCAAGGTGAAGAAATCTACTGTGATGAACACGGCCGGGTGAAGCTTTCCTTCCCGTGGGACCGTTACAGCAATGAAGATGAGCACAGCTCTTGTTGGGTGCGCGTCGCCCAAGGCTGGGCAGGCGCACAGTATGGCATGGTCGCAATCCCCCGTATCGGCCACGAAGTGATTGTCACCTTCCTCAACGGGGACCCGGACCAACCGCTGGTGTCCGGACGCACCTATCATGCGACCAACACCCCGCCTTATTCTCTGCCGGATAACAAAACCAAAACCGTGATTCGCACCCAGACCCATCAGGGCACCGGCTTCAATGAATTCAGTTTTGAAGACCAGTCCGGCAGCGAGAAGATTTACCTCCACGCGCAGAAAGACTACGAAGCGCTGGTTGAAAACGACAGCACCACCCAGATGAAGCATGACCGCCACCTCACGGTCGAAAACGACCGTTACAGTCATGTGCAGGTCAACGACCACCTGAGCATCGACGGTGAGCAGCGCACTGCCATCAAACAAAACCTCACCCTTGCAACCGATGCCTCGCTGCATCAGAAAGTCGGCCAGAAAACCATTGTTGATTCCGGCAGCGAAGTGCATCTCAAGGCCGGTAAGGCCGTCGTCCTCGATGCCGGTAATGAAATCACCGTCAAAGTCGGTGGCAGCTTTATCAAAGTCGATGCGGGCGGTGTGCATGTGGTCAGCGGTGCCATCAACCTCAACTCCGGCGGCAGTGCCGGCAGCGGCTCCGGTTACGGCGGCCAGCCGGCAACCATGCCGAATCTCCTCAAAGCACTGACACCACCGACCGAGGCGCAGGCGCCAGATATCACAGCCACACAAACACCGGCATCACCAGAGATCTACACACAGGCTTCACCGAAAAATATTCAGGCAGAAGCATTTGAGCAAGTATCGATGCAAAACACCCCGATGTCGAAAATGTGTCAGCGACAGAAAGATGGCAGTTGTCCGCGTTCAGACTGCCCTTGCACAGGGAAGGCATAACCTATGAAGATTTTTCCAGAATTACAGGACAACTCATTGACCCACTGGCTGGTTGTCGATTCGGTGCGAGTGCCGGATATTACCCAGCTCGTTTATCAGCATGAGCAGAATGTTGAGCTATATCGTCTGTTTGCGAATACACCGTTCGATCATTTAATTGAGCAGAGTCCGGTTGCTTTTCGCTATAGCGGTGTGGCAGAAATCGAGCGGCAACTCAAAGAAGACTTTGCACTACGCACCAGCAGTGTGCTGTTTTCCTGTGAGCCGTCGGTTACGACAGAATCGGTCATTCAGCATTTTCAGGCACTGCTTTATGTGGTCGTCGCAGAGTCTCCGATTCTATTTCGTTACTACGCCAGCCCGATGTGGGATGAAGTTGCACCCGAACTATCCGCAGAGGATCGATGTACGCTACTGGGCCCGTGTCGGGTATTAAGCTGGGTAGACAGTCAACAGAACGGCCATTCACTCAGGCAGTATCCCGAGGCTCAAATCGAGGCCGACCTTCAGTTACCGTACCATTTAAACTCCCCCGTATTCAACGCATTGGTAGAACAACGTTATGGCTAATCCAACCGAGACACCGAAAACTTATACAATAGAACCCGGTGACTGTTTAAGTCTGCTTGCCGACCATTTTGGTACCGAACAGGAAATCATCGCAAAACTGAACAGCGATCTGATTGATGATATCGATCTAATCTATGCCGGTGATACCATCATTCTGCCCGGTGAAGATGCAAACTCTGCAATCGATAACCAGCCCGGTAGCCGGGATGAAATCCCCAAGCCCCCCGAAAAATCAGCTTGTGCAGGCGATCTCTGCTCTGGGAAGGATACGCCGTTTACCGATATTTTGTATGTGCCGTCGCATCCGACCAAAAAACAAAAGCGGTTTTACGCCATTACCGATGAAGTCAAACAAGCGATTCAGGCGGAACATCAACTATTAGCAAAATCGATCGTTGAAGATCAAACCGAGACCATCCAAAACCTCAACCGCCTCGGTATTCTGTCGCGTTTTTATACCAGCCCGCATGAGATGTTCCTCGAATCAGAAAATGACCTGAAGCGTTACCGCTTTCTGTTCCATGCACGCAAGACCATTCGCTCTGGTGCGGCGAAAGATTATCAACACGGTGGCGAAGATGGATTTATCGTCAGTCTTGCCAAACAAGAAGGCCTTGATACCGAGAAACTCCTTGACCGTTATACCACTTGGGAAAAGGTCAAATACTGGACATTTATCGGTGTCATGTGGACCAGTCCAATTGCTCAGACATTACTGCTCACCAACGATAATATGAAAGATTATTTCAAGGAAGCCAGTAAAGAAGCCTATCAGCTCGAGCAAGCCCTAAAGCACTTAAAAGAAACCTTACAAGATCATCTCGACGATGAGCTCGAAAAACTGGATAAGGTCGCAGAACTGACCGCAAAAAACAAAAAGGCCGATGACGGCTCTTCTTATGTTTATGACAAAAAACTGAGTTACTTCACCAGTGCGCATGAAAAAAAGGTCGAGCGTGCGGTGAAAGCTGTGAACCTGATACACAAGAGACGGGGGAGCGATGCAACATTGGCTCTTCATTCCCATGAGCAGGCAACAAAGAGCATTGAATATCACTGGGATCAGGAAGTTAAACAGGCGAACGAGTTTGCCAAAAGAGCTGAGGAAGCACGGGCTGCCGGCAAGTCGGATAGAACGCTTGGTCCGCCGCCATTGCTCTTTTCTCGAATGTTTGCTGAGAATCTGAATCAATTAAACTTGTATGGCTATGTTCTCAAAGAGCAATGCCTGACCATGGCTGAGCTCGAAGGTACCAGCCCGGCACATCTTGGCCCCAAAACCCTTGAGAAAAACTTTTCAGAATGGCGGAATAACAAGTTCCTCACAAACGACGGGCTGCCGGTCAAAATTACCGAAGGGACAAAACTGGTCAACGACTTGCTGAACGAACTCCAAGTGAATAAAGCTGACCTGCACACCAAAAATATCGACGGTACCCGCAAACAGACCGAAGAAAAACTCGTTAAGTCACTGCTCAGTCAGGGCTGCGCAGGGCAATGGGCCTACTACCCCTGTCTGGCGCTGGTCAAACTGGTCGATGCCACGATCACCAAATGGATAGCCGATCTGGACGAACTGCTCGGCCTTGATAAAGATGAGCAGTATAAGCGGATGCCGGCCCCGGATATGTTCAGTGACTTACTGTGGCTGAAAAAGCTCGCGATGGCGCGGATTGATGCGCTGAAAGTCATCGCCACATCAAGAGCCAAAAAAGGCACCGACTCACTGCGCAACTTCTACCTCAGCGGTGATAAAATCCCGACTAGCTACCTGCTGCTATGGGACGAAAAAGAATATCAACCGAAAGAGAAAAAGACCAAAGTATTCCACAAAGAAACAGGGAAAGCCGACCTTCAGGTGGTTGAATGTGTGTTGATGTCTGAAGGGACGCTGGGCTGGGTGCGCGGCCCGGCTTGGTATTTGCCTAAAGATGATAAGGACACCCTGCTGGCCAAAGGCCACCTCAAAGATATTACCACCAAGGTTGCGCTGGTCAGCCCGGCGGCTGACAGCAAAACACCGGAAAACATTAAGACCGCACAAGCCAATGCATTTCCGACCCTGTCTGAGGCAATGAAAACCATCCGCACATCCATCAAAGAGGGAAGCGTTCAGGGTAAATTCATGCTCAACCCACTCAATCTGGCTGCGGAGAAAAAATCAGAGCCACCGGCATTCTGGTCAGACAGCTATCACTGGGAAGAAGGACTCGGGCCGGACAGCAAATCCTCTCAATATGTGGTCGATGCCTCCGCCCAATTTATGCGCTTGTCATCCAGTATGAAAGCCAACCTTAATCTGCCGTTAAGCGAATACAATAAACTCACGACAAATACCGATATTACTGCCGGAGGCTCGCTCAATTTCAGTGCTGATTTGTTCCGGGCACAATTGACAGCCAAAGCATGGTTCCCGCTTCAGCCTGAAAATGATGACAATAAAGATAAACGTCAGTTCAAAGGGAAACCGGTAACAATCCATTATCTGAAAAACGTCGATGGGCAAGATAAAAAGGACATTTATGATGCCGGTGAGATGTTTATGCGCGTCTCCGCCACAATCTATGGCTTGGCGGCAGCCAGTGTCAGTATTGCCGGAAATCTGTGCTTCGGCCCGGCAACAACGAAATCAGGCGAACTTGGTGTGCGGGGTAAGGCAATTACCACCGCCGACTATAATGCCGGAGAAATCAGACAAGTCCGCGCCGCCTCACCCCAACCCCTGCCCCAATCAGAGCAATCCGTCGGGCAAAGGGCACTCGGCACACTCAAAAAGAACTCAGCCGCACAAGCAGGGATAACCGTCGATGCCTTTGCCGGGGTTGAAGTCGGGGGTGAGCTGAGCGGTGAAATCTACTGGCGCCCACCGACGATTGACATCTCCAATAGCGCGGAGCGCGGTAAGATGATGCGCTTAGGAAGTTTAGCGGTTCAGGCAGCCGTCAGTTACGGGGTCGGTTTATCGGCTCAGTTCAGCATAACCTTCCACCGCGGGGCCTTATATGTGATTGCCGCTGCAAAACTGGTCTGCGGCCCCGGTGCGTCCGGTAAAGTCGCCATCGCCCTTGATGCGCTCAACGTTGACCGCTTTATTCAATGCCTGCTCGCCATGCTCAATGAATCGGGCTTTAAACGCATTGAAGCCTTCGGTGAAGTCGATGAGCAAGGCCGCAACGAAGACTTTGAAGAGCTCAACCGCCGCCTGACCGTCGCAGTCACGCTCGGCCTCACGCTGGGCGAAGTCCTGCTCCTGCCCGCCAAAGCCTTGTCATTTATCCACAAAGACGGCTTGCAGGAAGATTATGCGCCATTGGTTGCCAGACGGATCATCAAAAAAGATGAAGGTAAAGAGGGTAAAAATAAAGTTCAGCTGTGGGTCTCTGATTTACCACCGGAGACACTCTGCAACCTATTGGATTGTTTAAGCAATAAAAATGAAAGTGCTTGGTTTGAAAACGACGAAGAGAAAACCGCCCGACTGAGTCAAGAAGTCGATAAAGCTTTAGCCATTGTGCAGATTCTTAAGTGGATCTCGCCGAAAACAGGCTCCAGTGAAGCGGATATTGAGAAAAAGCGCCGACAGTTTGAGAAAACCCTGATTCGTATGGGCGGTAACTATGAATCAGCCCGACTCCCGATGGAGCAGTGGCGACGCTTCACCCAAAGTTGGATGCAATTGGCAGAGTTTATGGTAAGTCTATCACCCGATTCAAAACGCGGTGGCCCAACAGGTAAGGGGGGTGACATTCATCGAGCTAAAAATGGTTTCATTGAAGTATGTCGCATCCTATGTGGCAATATGAGACGCTACCACTATGAAGCAGAAGAGCGAACGGATGCAATCGCTCATTTTGTCGATGGCGAATATGACTATTTAACCATTCGGGTTGCCAAAGAAGGTGACAAGCCACAAGTAGTTGCAGACCGCAAGCGCCTTGAAGAGACGATTCAAGCGATCGAAGACAAAGGTTACTTCTGGAACAAAACCACCTATAAACCGTGGAAAGAACAAAGCTGGACACTTATAAATCATGAAGATGAATAAAAAACTGATCTACAAAACACTGTTTACACTGATTGGCATTGTCATTCTGAGTGTTGGCGGCTTTATGGCCTACCTGATGATTCCATCTGGCTTTCAGTCCCGCCAAGCAGAAGGCCCTAAGGTGTTGACGGAACTGTTAAAAATGGCGGAAGAGAGTCAGCCATTTAACCCGGATCCGTATATCTCCAGCACCTATCGCCCCGGAGATCCATTGTATGAACCATTGCTGTATATTCAAAGGCATCGTCAGGGAAAAGCCGAAGAGCTGTTGCAACCATTAGTCGAGCAAGGTAACCCAGATGCCATGTATTGGCTGGCTCAAATCACCTATGACGATAGTTACTACTCCAGTGGCCCGGCAGCGAAATTATTCCAGAAATCAGCGGAGCTGGGTAACCCGTATGCCGCGCTACGGTTAGACATCAGTAACCGTGAATGCCAGATGTTTATGAGCGGTTACTGTGATCAAAAATGGGGGGAGCTTGGGCGGAAACTACTGCAAGAGCGCACTGCTCAAGGCGATAAAAAAGCAGCATATTACCTCCTTCAGTATGATAAAAACAGCTCAGAAGAAGTGCATAAGAAGTTAGAGGAACTCGTTACAGAGAATGCTAATAATCATTATTACCAGCCCTTAATGAATATGATTATTGATTATTCAACCCAGTATTATCTAAATTATTTCCAAAAAGAAAAAGAACTACCATTAGAAGATAAAAAAATCATAAATAAGTTATCCATGCTAATGGCAAACAATAACTTTTCACCAGCTATTGATGGTTTTTTTTATACTGGAGATATTAAAAGCCCTAACAAATATATTCATCATTATTTTAAAATAGGTGGTAACTGGTCTTCTTGTGAACATTACTACAAGGACAGAATTTATGAAAGCAGAACAAATATTATAGATGCAGTAACATGTATTATCATTGGTAACATATTTAAAAAAGCCACCAACAACTGGACTTCTTATGATATAAAAGAAGCAGAGAATGATTGGAGCATTCAGTTTATTAATGAGGATCTAGAAAAATCTGGTAAGAATGTATTAAGTGAAAAAGAAATGGATTTAATTAGAAAAAGAGTAGTCAAAATAGTGCAAGAGATGACACCAATGATTTATATCGACGAAATGAATCCAAGACCATAGATTTGGTGTAATGGGGATCTTAATCATAGATCCCCTCTTTTATTCTAATTAAACCCCTTCTTCGTCTTCCTTCCTCAAGTTTATTTCATCAAAGGTAATCAGGTTATTGAGAAACAACAGCACTTCACGCAGTTCGTTTTGATCAACGAAAGGTGCGGTGCTGGTAGCAAGGAAATCAATCAGATAACCGCGAGCGGTGAGATGGATATCTAAGTTGGGTTTTGACATTGGCATAATAATACCTTCTTGAGTGATTGAATGTCTTTACCACCAACAGGTTCGAATCTTTTGGTGGTGAGCTGAGAGGTTCGAACTGCCGCACTCAAGAAGACGGCCTGACCGAAGTCAGCCTCATCAGCCCACCATAATTTACATCTGTGAGGCTGCATATAGTAAGGCCAGCATAGGCCAGCGTCTACATGTCTTGAGTGTTAAGGCGGGGTTCGAATCCCGACACCGCTTTTATCGGTGCAAATTCAGGGTAAGCAGAGTCTGGTTTGTTGGCGAGTTGAGAGAAAATAAAGCGCGAGTGATAGAGCAAAATCCCATACTTTGCTCACACTGGGTTCATCATTATTTTGCGAGTAATTTCACAGTGTGCTGTTTTGAAATACCAATTCATCATGATTCATATTGAGATTGGGTTACAATCAAACCGCTCAAATGAAGTCATTCACAAGGTTAACCTGAAACAAAGTGATTTAACGTAAATCTCAGCAGCATCGCAGTATCAGTTTGATCGCCCTGTGTGCTTATGTCGCTTGAAACGATGAACTCAAGGAGAAAAATTATAAGGATGGAAGGTACCAGCCCGGCACATCTTGGCCCCAAAACCCTTGAGAAAAACTTTTCAGAATGGCGGAATAACAAGTTCCTCACAGACGACGGGCTGCCGGTCAAAATTACCGAAGGGACAAAACTGGTCAACGACTTGCTGAACGAACTCCAAGTGAATAAAGCTGACCTGCACACCAAAAATATCGACGGTACCCGCAAACAGACCGAAGAAAAACTCGTTAAGTCACTGCTCAGTCAGGGCTGCGCAGGGCAATGGGCCTACTACCCCTGTCTGGCGCTGGTCAAACTGGTCGATGCCACGATCACCAAATGGATAGCCGATCTGGACGAACTACTCGGCCTTGATAAAGATGAGCAGTATAAGCGGATGCCGGCCCCGGATATGTTCAGTGACTTACTGTGGCTGAAAAAGCTCGCGATGGCGCGGATTGATGCGCTGAAAGTCATCGCCACATCAAGAGCCAAAAAAGGCACCGACTCACTGCGCAACTTCTACCTCAGCGGTGATAAAATCCCGACTAGCTACCTGCTGCTATGGGACGAAAAAGAATATCAACCGAAAGAGAAAAAGACCAAAGTATTCCACAAAGAAACAGGGAAAGCCGACCTTCAGGTGGTTGAATGTGTGTTGATGTCTGAAGGGACGCTGGGCTGGGTGCGCGGCCCGGCTTGGTATTTGCCTAAAGATGATAAGGACACCCTGCTGGCCAAAGGCCACCTCAAAGATATTACCACCAAGGTTGCGCTGGTCAGCCCGGCGGCTGACAGCAAAACACCGGAAAACATTAAGACCGCACAAGCCAATGCATTTCCGACCCTGTCTGAGGCAATGAAAACCATCCGCACATCCATCAAAGAGGGAAGCGTTCAGGGTAAATTCATGCTCAACCCACTCAATCTGGCTGCGGAGAAAAAATCAGAGCCACCGGCATTCTGGTCAGACAGCTATCACTGGGAAGAAGGACTCGGGCCGGACAGCAAATCCTCTCAATATGTGGTCGATGCCTCCGCCCAATTTATGCGCTTGTCATCCAGTATGAAAGCCAACCTTAATCTGCCGTTAAGCGAATACAATAAACTCACGACAAATACCGATATTACTGCCGGAGGCTCGCTCAATTTCAGTGCTGATTTGTTCCGGGCACAATTGACAGCCAAAGCATGGTTCCCGCTTCAGCCTGAAAATGATGACAATAAAGATAAACGTCAGTTCAAAGGGAAACCGGTAACAATCCATTATCTGAAAAACGTCGATGGGCAAGATAAAAAGGACATTTATGATGCCGGTGAGATGTTTATGCGCGTCTCCGCCACAATCTATGGCTTGGCGGCAGCCAGTGTCAGTATTGCCGGAAATCTGTGCTTCGGCCCGGCAACAACGAAATCAGGCGAACTTGGTGTGCGGGGTAAGGCAATTACCACCGCCGACTATAATGCCGGAGAAATCAGACAAGTCCGCGCCGCCTCACCCCAACCCCTGCCCCAATCAGAGCAATCCGTCGGGCAAAGGGCACTCGGCACACTCAAAAAGAACTCAGCCGCACAAGCAGGGATAACCGTCGATGCCTTTGCCGGGGTTGAAGTCGGGGGTGAGCTGAGCGGTGAAATCTACTGGCGCCCACCGACGATTGACATCTCCAATAGCGCGGAGCGCGGTAAGATGATGCGCTTAGGGAGTTTAGCGGTTCAGGCAGCCGTCAGCTACGGGGTCGGTTTATCGGCTCAGTTCAGCATAACCTTCCATCGCGGGGCCTTATATGTGATTGCCGCTGCAAAACTGGTCTGCGGCCCCGGTGCGTCCGGTAAAGTCACCATCGCCCTTGATGCCCTCAACGTTGACCGCTTTATTCAGTGTCTGCTCGCTATGCTCAATGAATCGGGTTTTAAACGCATCGAAGCCTTCGGTGAAGTCGATGAGCAAGGCCGCAACGAAGACTTTGAAGAGCTCAACCGCCGCCTGACCCTCGCGGTTGCGCTGGGTCTGACTTTGGGCGAAGTCCTGCTCCTGCCCGCCAAAGCCTTGTCATTTATCCACAAAGACGGCTTGCAGGAAGATTATGCGCCGTTAATCGCCAAAAATATTTTGGATAAAACCAAAGCAAATCGAAATCAGAGCTGGGTCACTAACCTGCCACCGGAAACTTTGTGCCATCTGCTCGACTGTTTAAGTAACCAAAATGAAGCTGGCTGGTTCGAAAATAAAGCAGAAGAAAGAGTCAGACAGAGTCAGGAAGTAGACAAAGCATTAGCCATTGTGCAGATCTTAGAATGGATATCCCCCGGAAGAGGTGCCAGTGAAGCGGATATTGAGAAAAAACGCCGACAGTTTGAGAAAACTCTGATCCGCATGGGGGGCAACTATGAATCAGCCCGACTCCCGATGGAGCAATGGCGACGCTTTAGCCAAAGTTGGATGCGGTTGGCTGAATTTATAAGAACTATACCTTCTATTAGAGAAAGAGAAGTCGAAATTAAAAGGGGTAAATCGTTTTTTATTTCATATAGTAAAGTCTTATGTGGCAATATGAAACGCTATCATTATGTGGCTGAAGAGCGTACAGATGCAATTGCTCATTTTGTAGATGGCGAATATGACTATTTAACCATCCGGGTCGCCAAAGACGGTGATAAGCCACAAGTGATTGAAGATCGGAAGAGACTTGAACAGACCATCAAAGAGACCGAAGATAAAGGTTACTTGTGGAATAAAACCACCTACACCCCGTGGAAAGAACAAAGCTGGACACTTTAAATCATGAAGATCAATAAACGACTGATTTACAAAACACTCTTTACCTTAATTGGCATTGTTATCTTAGCCGTAGGTGGCTTTATGGCCTACCTGATGATCCCTTCCGGCTTTCAATCCCGCCAAGCGGAAGGCCCTAAGGTACTCACTGAATTGCTGAACATGGCTGAAAAAAGTCAGCCATTTAACCCGGACCCATACATTTCCAGCACCTATCGCCCCGGAGACCCATTGTATGAACCTGTACTCGCTATCCAGCGGGAACGCTGGGATATTGCGCAAAAACTCCTGCAACCCTTAGTTGAACAAGGCAATGCTGATGCAATGTATTGGCTGGCTCATATTTCTGGGGGCAGTATCTACGCAGGCAAAGAAATTGCTCGACTATTCCGGAAATCCGCTGAATTGGGCAACCCTTATGCAGCTCTTCGTTTGGATGTGAGCAGTGAAGATTGCAGCCTTTATCTGCGTGGCTACTGTGACCCCAAATGGGGAAAAATTGGGCGAAAACTACTGCAAGAGCGGGCAGAGCAAGGTGATAAAAAGGCAGCATATTATCTACTTCAGTATGATGAAAACAGCTCAGAAGAGGTACATAAAAAACTGGAGCAGTTAGTCACTGAAAATGCCAAGAATCATTATTATCAGCCTTTAATGAGATTAATCTATGACTATTATGATGGTCGATATTTATCCTTCTTCAATAGAGGAACCCCCCCAAGTGAGGAACAAAAAAAAATATTAGTTACAATCTCAAACATACCAGCTAATAATAATTTCACACCGGCAATTAATAAAGTTTTATATACTGATAGAGATCTTTTAGATAAAGCATATATCTCAAGAATTATAGATAAGTGTCTAACATTAAATTCTCAGCAATATTCATGCATGGAGTATTTATCAAATTCTAACGATCGTAAAAAAATAATAGAAGGTGCTGCATACGCATACGCAACCGACATTACAAAGAATAAGACTAAAAAAGAAAATGAGCTAGGTTTATTCGAATTTATGTTAGATAAAAACGATGTAAAAGCTTTGACTAATGAGGAAATTGACCAAGCACGTGAAATGGCTAAGTTAATACTAAATAACATGACTCCTGTCATCTATATTGATGAAATGAATCCAAGACCATAAATTTGATGTAATGGGGATCTTAATCATAGATCCCCTCTTCTATTCTAATTAAATCCCCTCTGCGTCTTCCTTCCTCAAGTTTATTTCATCAAAGGTAATCAGGTTATTGAGAAACAACAGCACTTCACGCAGTTCGTGTTGGTCAACGGAAGGCGCCGTATTAGTGACGAGAAAATCAATCAGATAGCCGCGAGCAGTCAGGTGTAGATCATAATTCGGTTGTGAGTTCAGCATTGTAGCCTCCTGTAGTTTGTCGAAAATCACCACCGGAGGTCCGAATCTCAGAGGTGGCGAACTGGGAGGGTTCGAACTACCGCACCACAGGTTGCAGCCTGACTGAGTCAGCCCAACCCAGCTCACCATAATAGGAGTGAGTAAAGGCTACACACAAAGGTTCATCAGGACAAGATGAGGTAATTTGTGCGTCTGTGGTTGAAACGGGGTTCGAATCCCGACACCGTTTTTTATCGGTGCGAATTCAGGGTAAGCAGTGTCTGGTTTGCTGGCGAGTCGCGAGAAAATAAAGCGCGTGTGATAGAGCAAAATCTCATACTTTGCTCACACTGGGTTCATCATTATTTTGCGAGTAATTTCACAGTGTTGTCGAGGAACAAGCAATTCATCATGATTCATATCTGGGTTGCGTTATAATCGGAATCATTCAAATGAGTTTATCGAAATTATTAAAATGAAATGAATCTTGAATCATGTCGGCTCCGTAAATGACGCACCATCATTTTGGTGGCTTCAAAAACATATACGCCATGTTTGCCGATGTATATTCAAGCGATGAACTCAGGGAAAAAGTTCAGGACGAACTTTTTAGCTTTTCGTGAGCAGGATGCGAATAAAAGCGCCCCTGATAATATGCACTGAAGCTGAACAACTGGCCTTTTTGGGTACTTTTGGGGCCAAGCCAAAAGTATCTGATGCGCAGACGCGGCAGTGACTGAGATCGAAAACATTCAGCGCATCATACAATGCTCGGAAACAGAGACGAGAAAAGACAGAGGTTACTTCTGGAACAAAACCACCTACACCCCGTGGAAAGAACAAAGCTGGACACTTTAAAGCATGAATATCAATAAGAAACTGATTTACAAAACACTGCTGACCATCGTTGGTGTGATTATTTTAGCGGCCGGTGGACTACTGGCCTACCTGATGATTCCATCTGGCTTTCAGTCCCGCCAAGCGGAAGGCCCCAAGGTACTCACTGAATTGCTGAACATGGCTGAAAAAAGTCAGCCATTTAACCCGGATCCGTACATCTCCAGTACCTATCGTCCCGGAGATCCGCTATATGAGCCCTTGCTGTATATTCAAAGACATCGGCAGGGAAAAGCCGAAGAGCTGTTGCAACCATTAGTCGAACAAAGCAATCCTGATGCCATGTATTGGCTGGCTCAAATCACCTATGACGATAGTTACTACTCCAGTGGCCCGGCAGCGAAATTATTCCAGAATTCAGCGGAGCTGGGTAACCCATATGCTGCATTACGGTTAGACATCAATGACCGTGAGTGTCAGATGTTTATGAGCGGTTACTGTGATCAAAAATGGGGTGAACTCGGGCGAAAACTCCTGCAAGAGCGCGCTGAGCAAGGTGATAAAAAAGCGGAATACTATCTGCTTCAGTATAATGAAAACAGCTCAGAAGAAGTGCATAAGAAGTTAGAGGAACTCGTTACAGAGAATGCTAAGAATCATTACTACCAACCATTAATGAGATTAATTTATGATTATACCAGCAGATTATATTTACCATTTTTAGAAAAAAATGAATCATTATCTTTGGAGAAAAAGGAATTAATAATAAAACTATCAAAATTAGCCGCAAACAATAACTTCCTTCCATTGGTCAATAACACTATATATAGCAATGTGGATTTAATTTCTCATTCTTATATGTCAAAACTAGTTAAGCACACTATATATAACTATAGTAATTTATATCTATGTAGAAACTACTATTCTGATATAGATAATAGTGACAGAGATAATATAATAATGGGAACTGCATGTTCTATTGTTGATGATACGTTGCAAGATAAAACGAGAAACATGAGAATATATAACTATTCGATAAATAACAATAGCATTAAATCATTAACAAAAAATGAATTAAAAAAGGCTCAGTCAATAGCAGGAGAAATTATTAAAAATATGACTCCTGCAATTTATATTGATAAAATGAACACAAGACCATAAAAAATACAAAAAGAGGGATCAGCAATCTGATCCCTCTTTATATTCCTTAAATCCCTTCGACGTCTTCCTTCACTAAATTCATCTCATCAAACGTAATCAGATTATTGAGAAATAACAGCACTTCACGCAATTCGTGTTGGTCAACGGAAGGTGCCGTATTGGTGACGAGAAAATCAATCAGATAACCGCGAGCAGTCAGGTGTAGGTCATAATTAGGTTGTGAGTTAGGCATCGTAACCTCTTTGGTGTTAATGAGAGAACAGCCACACTGAAGGTTCCAATCTCCATGGGTGGCAAGCTGAACAAGGTTTGGAACTACCGTTAACACCGAACGGTCAACACGAGGTTGCCTTGTCAGCTCACCATAATATGAGTGAGCCAAGGCTACACATAAACATGAAATAGCACAAGGCGATGGTTTATGCGTTTGGTGTTATTACTCGGTGTTCCAATCCCGACACCGCTTTTATCGGTGCAAATTCAGGGTAAGCAGAGTCTGGTTTGTTGGCGAGTCGCGAGAAAATAAAGCGCGAGTGATAGAGCAAAATCTCATACTTTGCTCACACTGGGTTCATCATTATTTTGCGAGTAATTTCACAGTGTTGTCGAGGAACAAGCAATTCATCAGGATTCATATCTGGGTTGCGTTATAATCGGAATCATTCAAATGAGTTTATCGAAATTATTAAAATGAAATGAATCTTGAATCATGTCGGCTCCGTAAATGACGCACCATCATTTTGGTGGCTTCAAAAACATATACGTCATGTTTGCCGATGTATATTCAAGCGATGAACTCAGGGAAAAAGTTCAGGACGAACTTTTTAGCTTTTCATGAGCAGGATGCGAATAAAAGCGCCCCTGATAATATGCACTGAAGCCGAAAAACAGGCCTTTTGGGATACTTTTGGGGCCAAGCCAAAAGTATCTGATGCGCAGACGCGGCAGTGACTGAGATCGAAAACATTCAGCGCATCATATAACACTCGAAACAAAGACGAGAAAAGACAAAGGTTACTTCTGGAACAAAACCACCTACACCCCGTGGAAAGAACAAAGCTGGACACTTTAAAGCATGAATATCAATAAGAAACTGATTTACAAAACACTGCTGACCATCGTTGGTGTGATTATTTTAGCGGCCGGTGGACTACTGGCCTACCTGATGATTCCATCTGGCTTTCAGTCCCGCCAAGCGGAAGGCCCCAAGGTACTCACTGAATTGCTGAACATGGCTGAAAAAAGTCAGCCATTTAACCCGGATCCGTATATCTCCAGTACCTATCGTCCCGGAGATCCGTTGTATGAGCCATTGCTGTATATTCAAAGACATCGGCAGGGAAAAGCCGAAGAGCTGTTGAAACCATTAGTCGAACAAGGCAATGCTGATGCGATGTATTGGCTGGCTCAAATCACTTATGACGATAGCTACTACTCTAGCGGACCGGCTGCCAAGTTATTCCAGAAGTCAGCCGAGCTGGGGAATCCCTATGCCGCACTCCGTCTAGATAGCAATAACCGTGAGTGTCAGATGTTTATGAGCAGTTACTGTGATCAAAAATGGGGGGAGCTTGGGCGGAAACTACTGCAAGAGCGCGCTGAGCAAGGCGATAAAAAGGCGGAGTATTACCTGCTTCAGTATGATGAAAATAGCTCTGAAGATGTGCATAAGAAATTGGAAAAACTTGTCACAGAAAATGCAAAAAATCATTATTACCAGCCATTGATGAGACAAATTTATAATTATACTAGTGGATTATACTTACCATTTTTGGAACAAAATAAATCTATTTCTATAGAGAAAAAATTAATTTCCAATTTATTGAGACTGGGAGCAAATAATAATTTCCCATCATCTATGTATTATGTATATTCTTATAATGACATGTATTCTGAAGATTATGTAAAACGAGTAGTTGAACACAGTATATCTTTGAATGTTTCATCTTATATTTGTGAAGCTTATTTTTCTAAAGTATCTAACAGACTGAGAAGTGATGTGGTGAAAGGGGCTGCTTGTGCAATGGCGAATGATGTAGTTCGTGACAATGGTAATAATAGGATTTCTATCTTTGATTTTAACTTGGATAAAAATAATATTGCTCCACTTACAGATGAAGAAAAAAGAGAATCAGATAGAATTGCAAAATTAATACTTAATAATATGACTCCTGTTATCTACATTGATGAAATGAATACAAGACCATAAATTTGATGTAATGGGGATCTTAATCATAGATCCCCTCTTCTATTCTAATTAAACCCCTTCTGCGTCTTCCTTCCTCAAGTTTATTTCATCAAAGGTAATCAGATTATTGAGAAACAACAGCACTTCACGCAGTTCGTGTTGGTCAACGGAAGGCGCTGTGCTGGTAGCAAGAAAATCAATATTTTGCGAGTAATTTCACACTGTGCTGTTTTTGAAATACCAATTCATCATGATTCATATTGAGATTGGGTTACAATCAAACCGCTCAAATGAAGTCATTTACAAGGTCAACCTGAAATAAAGTGATTCAACGTAAATCTCAGCATCACGCACAATCAGTTTTATCGCCCTGTGTGCTTATGTCGCTTAAAGCGATGAACTCAGGGAAAAAGTTCAGGACGAACTTTTTAGCTTTTCATGAGCAGGATGCGAATAAAAGCGCCCCTGATAATATGCACTGAAGCCGAAAAACAGGCCTTTTGGGATACTTTTGGGGCCAAGCCAAAAGTATCTGATGCGCAGACGCGGCAGTGACTGAGATCGAAAACATTCAGCGCATCATACAATGCTCGGAAACAGAGACGAGAAAAGACAAAGGTTACTTGTGGAATAAAACCACCTACACCCCGTGGAAAGAACAAAGCTGGACACTTTAAATCATGAATATCAATAAGAAACTGATTTACAAAACACTGCTGACCATCGTTGGTGTGATTATTTTAGCGGCCGGTGGACTACTGGCCTACCTGATGATTCCTTCCGGCTTTCAGTCCCGGCAGGCAGAAGGCCCCAAGGTGTTGACGGAACTGTTAAAAATGGCGGAAGAGAGTCAGCCATTTAACCCGGATCCGTATATCTCCAGCACCTATCGCCCCGGTGACCCACTGTACGAACCATTGCTGTATATTCAAAGGCATCGTCAGGGGATAGCGGAAGATTTGTTGAGACCACTGGTTGAGCAAGGCAATCCTGATGCCATGTATTGGCTGGCTCAAATCACTTATCGAGACAATTATTATTCAGGAGGACCAGCAGCCAAGCTATTTCAGAAGTCTGCCGAGCTGGGGAATCCCTATGCTGCATTGCGATTAGATATCAATAATTACGAGTGCCGCAGGAGAATGAGTAGTTACTGTGATAAAAAATGGGGTGAGCTCGGGCGAAAACTACTGCAAGAGCGGGCAGAGCAAGGTGATAAAAAGGCAGCATATTATCTGCTTCAGTATGATGAAAATAGCTCAGAAGAGGTACATAAGAAGTTAGAGGAACTCGTTACAGAAAATGCTAAGAATCATTATTACCAGCCATTGATGAGAATAATGATCGATTATGAAAAAAGGTTGTACTATCCTTACTTTGATAGAAAATCACCATTATCAGAAAGTGAACATCTGATTTTATCAAAGTTAACAAAGCTGATGATTAACAATAATTACCCTCCTGCATTTGAAAGAACACTTGCATATATTTCTATTTATTCCAAAGAGTATTCTGAACAAGTTGTTGAGAGGAGTAATCTACTAAGTAGTAGATATTTTTTATGTACCTACTATTACCCTGAATTAAAAGAGCACACCAGAGAAGACATATTAAAGTCTGCGGC
The DNA here is from genome assembly GCF_024347135.1 of Vibrio spartinae. Lineage (NCBI taxonomy): Bacteria > Pseudomonadati > Pseudomonadota > Gammaproteobacteria > Vibrionales > Vibrionaceae > Vibrio > Vibrio spartinae. Next base: position 3,739,018 of record NZ_AP024907.1, read on the forward strand.
ATGTGCAATTGGAGATGATATACTTATAGAAAATGATAAGGATAGAAATTTATCTTTGTATGAATATAGTTTATATGAAAAAAAAGTAAACCCTCTAACAAAGGAAGAAATAGTATCAGCAAGAAAATCGGCAAGAGAATTAATTAAGAATAAACTACCTATTATCTATATAGATAAAATGAACCCAAGAGTTGATATCCGATAATTTATATTCTCCTTTAAAATAGTTCTGATAGTTAATCCTCTCTACTTTGCGAGTAATTTCACAGTGTTGTCGAGGAACAAGCAATTCATCAGGATTCATATCTAGATTGGGTTACAATCAAACCGCTCAAATGAATTTATTCACAAGTTCAATTTGAAACAAAGTGATTTAACGTAAATCTCAGCATCAGAACGTCCTGTGTGCTTATGTCGCTTGAAGCGATGGACTCAGGGAAAAAGTTCAGGACGAACTTTTTAGCTTTTCATGAGCAGGATGCGAATAAAAGCGCCCCTGATAGCGTGCGCGGCCGCTCAATAAAGCGCTTCTGGATACTCTGTCCCAGTGATCCGTTGTAAATGCCAATCCAGAACTGGAATATGATATTATTTCAACTGGCGATTCACTTCGATGGCCGCTTGGATAATGTCTTAGATATTTAACCAAAATTGGCTAACACAGATTTTTGAACGCCCTCTCTATAGATCAAAATAATATTAATCTATTAACTAAACACGAATTATTAAAAACTCACTCAATAGCTGAAAAATAATTAATCATATGATCGGAATGCTCCTAAATACGCAGAAATACCCCTGAAATTTTTTAAGACATACGATTTAAAGCTAACAGCTAAACAAACTTAAAGTTAATTTAACAATCATAGAACCAGGTTATGCAAAACTACAGTCTAAGCACTTAACCTGGTTTCGTTCTCATCAGTTTCCTGCGGCACTTGTTCAACTGTTACGAGTTCCCCTAGCTCACTTATCCATAAATCGAGCATAGGAATTTGATCATTCATATAGTTTATAAGTTGCTTTTCCATCAACGTAGTGGCAATCAACTGATGTTTGTACCCTTTTTTTTCCAAGGCGGTGAGCCTTTTTTTGATACTGAGCTTTATCACTTCAGGATCAAGAGCTAATGCATCTTTGAACAGCAATAAATAACGCTCTCTCTCACTGGATAAATTGCTTTTTACCATCTCGTAACGACTGGCTAACTCTTTAGATGGTGCAGACACCCCCTCTATAATTTTTATCGTGGCTATATCGTTGGCAATATCAGCAGCTAACACTGACAAAGACGCAATAACCAATTCACTTTTCGCCAGTAAATCCTTGTTGACTCCTTGCTCTAAGATCACAATCGTATGCTTAGGTTGGTACCTGACGTTGGTCAAAATAATGTCAAATGTCTCATTAGGTTCACTAATGTTTCTATCTGGCTGAATAGAAACAAACAAACTTCTTTGAGTGTCGCCAGTTGAAAAGTGCACTGTACCTTTGGTATTCGTGTAATCGACTCCAGACTGTGCTGTCCTATCCCGCGTCTCATACTTAACGTCAATAGCCTGAGTCGCTGGGTGCTCGAGGAGCAACACTACTTCTGCGATCGCATCCTCCTCCTTTACTTTCGTGACCGTTTTACTGAACCTGACCCCTTCAATATCCGGTTTAAATATAACATTTGAAAACACCCAGTAACCAACCGCAATCAAGCAACCCCATGCTAAACATGCCACAAGATTGAGCCTGAACTTCATTCGCAACAGCTTTTCGCCACACTTCGGACACCGTTTTTCATCGAGTAAGTTGAACACCAATGGCCTTCGAACCTGAGCACAGTGGCAGGTGGCAACATTAGTACACACATAAGTATACGAATACGGAGACAGGTTCATATCAATGCCCCAATAACATAATGATTTCATTGGTCAGTTGTTCATTTTCAGCTGCAATTTTCTGTAATTCTTTCTGAATTACCATTTCTGACCGATGCTCTTTAAACTCCAGCAATACTTGTTCTCGGGTTTTCGCTAGCCACGGATTATTGGTTAACATCGACTGATACCGTGTCTCAGACAATTGGTTACTCTGGACCAACTGCTTGATCGTCACCAAAAGCCCCTCTTTTTCAGAAATCAAAGTGTTCAGTTCCTGCTGGTAGATACTCAGCTGCTGCTCCAGGTGATGCTGACTTTGGGCCAGCGCACTATTTTCCATTTTGATAGCCACAATTTCGGCTTTTTGAGCTTGCATGGTGTCGTTCAATGCCTGTTGACGAAGTTTCGCCTTGTCTTCATCCCAGCCCAAAAGTCCCCCTTGACGGGGATCCCCCGTAGTAGTGCAGGCCACAAGAGCCCCCCCCAAAAAAAGAACGGTGACGACTCTCATTAATACATCTTCCTCTGATCAAGCTGAGCAAGCTGAACCCTGACTAGCTCTAGTTGCCTCTTCTCAGACTGCATTGAAGAAATAACGGACTCTCCGCGATCAATCATCGCCACAGAAATCAAATCTTTTTCCTCTTCCATGGTTTTCTGTTGGATTCGGAGCTCTTCATCTAAGTGAGCCAGCAATTTCTGGGTATATTCCAAATCTTGCTGAGCCTGCTTCTTAGTGTCTCTCAAAATCTGGTTTTTTTCCGTTTGTTCTAATCTCTTGTTTTTTAGTTGTGCTAGTAGCTTTCTCTGTGCCTGTACATGTTTTGTCAGATTAATCCGCTCACTTTTAATTCCTACGAGAGTCTCCTCTCCTTCAGAGATAACGGCATTCATATAACTTTCTGTCGAGGCATAGTTTTCTTTTTTCTTTGCTACAGAATCACCATAAATGCTGCCAACCGCTGCCCCGATAACCCCCCCGATGAGCGCACCTTTGGAATCACCAAATACTGCACCAATGGTTCCACCGACAATACCACCGATAGCTGTCCCCTCGTATACAGTCCTTTCTCTGTCCGTTGAAGCACACCCAGACAATAGTAAACATCCAAACAACCCGATGCTCACGAATCCTTTGCTATTCCTTGCTATCATTACTATCTTCCTCAATTACACTAACATTCCCCAGCACATCTTCAAGCTGTTTAACCGTACCACTGCGGCCACCTCCAAGCTGGCGGGAGACTATATCCTGCAAGCTTTCATCTTTACTTACTGACACCAGACTATTGCTATACTCTTCCAGTGGAACGTCGTCGTTGTCGATCATTTCTATTTTTTTATCAGTAATCGTACTGGACAATTTGTGACTCTGACTCGCCTCATGCAGCAGTTGATCATGCTGCTGTTTCGCTTTTTGCTCTTCGAGAGTTTTTATATTTTCAAACTTTCTCTCTTTTTGCTCTTGTAATGCAGAGTTCAGAAGATGGTTTTTGATCTCAAACCGGGCAATATCGATTACCAAGCCACGGCTTTTCTCAATAGCTTTTTTAGCCTCATCGATTAGTGCCTGTTGCACCATTTTGTTATGCTTCCGATCGTATAACCACGAGTGAATGTCGGCATTGAGGATGTCGGATGCACTCACACAATGTATTAACTCTTTACGAATATCCTCGAGTTCAGCCTGTATCGCTTGTGTTTTCCACTCTCTATCGGTGCGGGTAATTTCTTGCTCGAAACGTTGAGGGGAATCAGCCCTGTAGCCATAGTCATGCCGCTCAAAAGCCTCCCAGGCAACAGGTGATACATGTTGATTCCCAGCACTGTCCATTGCGGTAGACAATGAAATTACTTCAAAAACACTTTTCAAAGTCAAGTTATCCCCACTGGGAACATTGAAGAAATCGAACTCAAAAGCACATTTTTTCCGGCAAAGCTCCGCCTGTCTCGAAGCATCCTCAGACTCAACCGGGGCAATATTCTTTACATAGACATCCAAACCATGCTGTTCACGCATGCTCTCAACAATATGAGCCTCAAGCTCTGGTTTGACATCGGTCTCAAACCTGGAGATCAACGTAAAATGATCTTGTTTTTCCAGCCTCATGGCCTGGCGGCAAATTGTCGCCAAAATCACCTTAATCCTTTCTATAATCTGACATTTAGTCACTTGAAGTAAGTCAACCTGTTGATCGTTATCCGAATGAGTAAACAGGTGGCAGTATTTTTTAAATTCTCCATCAACCGACTTAATATCCATGTCCATATGTAATCGAATCTGCCCACCAAACTGGCCAGTTCGAAACGCACCGTCATTTTCATCAAATATCACCTGAATCCCATTCAACAGATCCAAAGGAGCGATATCCGGTAAGGTATGGAAAGACTTCAGTTCGTACCCAATTGATAATGCATCCTGAGAAACACTGTTCTTGACTTGATCAGAAATAGAAACATCCTGACTCGATGGCCGATTAAAATTACTTAACAACTCCATATCCGACTTTCCGAGTATGTGTTGACGGACCGCTCGGTCAATCGCTGATTTCATAAATGTTTGGACATCGTCGACACCGTTCAGGCCAGACTTTCGAAATGACTGAAAGTTAGAAAGTCTTAGTTGACACTTAGAGGTCACTTCCAACCCTGTTTCTTCAATCTCGCTAAGATAATTGAAATTAATAATTCTTTCTGGCGCATTTCTTAGCGTAAAACCTATGGCAAAGTCGAGCCCCTCCAATTCACGTAACATCATCTCAGTGACCGCCTGATTCAGCTCCAGACTCTCACCTTTTTGTAGCTCCAGTTGATAGAATTCATCTAATAGATTCTTGCCTGGTTGTGATTTGACTTGGTTATACAAATCAGTCATACACTGGTCTAAGCATTTATCAATGAGCCTTACCAACCCTTCTTCTGGCCGACCTGTCTTTGCCACCACTTCGACAAGTTTTTGTGCATCTCCCTCAGAGGTGAGCCGAATTTTAAATATGGCATCAAATTCAAGCTCAATATCACTAGTGCCTTCATTCCACTCAAACGGCAATTGCTTGACTACCAGGGGCTTAGGGTGGAATTTGACAAAGTAGTACTCAAGACTTTTTTTACTTCGAAAAGAAGAAAAAAGGCCTTTCTTCGTAACCACATTTCCCGCATCTCTATTCCAACTGACGACGACACCATCACCATGATACTGAGGGTTATAGTAATCGGATTCCTGCTTAATTAAGAGCTCATTGAGTGGGTGTAATGACATCTGGGCTCAGCCTCCTTCTTTGACTCGTCGGAAATGTTTACTTATGTAATAACATGCCTGCCGATACTCCCTGTACCGAACGCGTATCAACTTATTATCACTCTGATAGACCAGTTCACGAGCTTGATCTACCTGGTGTTTATAGCTGTTTTTCACTTTCTGGTAGTTTTGTCGCGACAATTCGCTAGCAAGTTGTGATAGCAAAGTTTTGATGTTTGCTTCTGTTACCGATTCCAACTGCTCAAACGCATCTTTATTAAGCGGATCAACGGTCTGTTTTAAGGTGGCTATCTGGTATTTGAGTGTGATAAGTGCTTCCCCTGCACTGCGAACACACTGATCTGCTTTATGGTTCTCTGAAACCAATAAACGACATAAAAAGGGGTAAGCATGAGGTACACTGACAATTGCGTACAGATAATTCAAGTCCTTATAAAAGCTAGCCTGTTCACTTGAAAAGTCACACAGTCCATCACAAACAGACTGAAAGAATGTTCGGGCCAGACCATCTAAGTGTGGAAGCCGAACCTCGCCGTGTGCCCGGTGCGTTATCAGCATATTAGTGAATCGCAGATAGTCATCTGCCGAGCAATAAAGGCGCCCACAGAATAGGTGATACAATGTTTTTGAGTTCAGACTTTGAGAGTACGCTTCCAACTTGCCACTGTAATCGAGGATCTGTTCGAGGTATTGCATTCCTCGTACATCACCAATTCCAATAGACCAAGTCACGACATTAAACGTCGCATAAACTAAATCAATCAGGTTTTCACTGACGTCATCTGCTGGCGCAGCAGTTTGTGACGCAAGAGAACTCAGCGTAGAATGCGCTGTAGCCTGTTCACTTTGTCCAATATTCCAATGTAGAGAGTCAGCTGAAGTTGGCTCAAAGTTGGTGATTCTCTTTGTTAATGCTTCCACAAAGCCGTATAACACAGGACGTATCTGAGGGTGTTTGTACAAATAAGATAGAAACTCGACGTAGCGAAAAATAGTGTGTTTCGATTGGGTTGTCGCAAACCTGTATTTAGCAAACATATCGAGTAGATAATCGGTATTCAGTGTGAGGATGCCATGCTCATTCAAGTGAACATAAAACCGAGCCAGTTCCGCAAGTAAATTCCCTTCAGTGTGTTCCACTCGGTAGTTTTCCATCTTAAATAGTTTGTCCGTAAGTAAACGGACAATGTCTGAGAGCATATAAGGAGAACCTGAAACAAGTTTATCTTGGTAGCGTTGTCGGTATACTCCATCTGCGAGACCAATCCCATGTACATCCATGGAGTATCGCGATTGTTTCAGTCCCATTGTCCGTAGAAGAGCATCAGGATCGATGCTCCATTGCTTACGCCACTGGAGTAAAGAGACATCCTCTGCATCATGAGCCCCGTCTTCTGAAAATAGAGTCTGGCGACACTTGTACTCTAAGTAATCGGTGACGAGAGCGTGAAAAACATTGGATGGTAAAACCGTAAACCAACTGACGAAGCCAAACATCACCCTCCTCAACAGATTGTCTTGCTCCAAAACAGATATTTCCTCATCCTTAGGTTGGGTGAGGCGAGGAGACCAATACGCCATCCTGTCATATTGACCGATCAGTTTAGCAATGGCATCCACTTGGTCATTTTCCTCATCTCGTTCAACAATAAGCAATAAAGTGTTGTTGCTTGACGTTAGGGCATCAGACAGCTGCTTCAGGTTTTCTCTGGTTTCAATAAAACGTCGGAATGCTTTTAAATCATCTACCACCAATTTGACAAACTGTGAAGTATCGCTATAAAAACGCTTACTGAAATTTAAGTAGTGCTGACACTGAATGAAAGGGGGTTGCTCGCTATACTGGCTGTTTGACTCCTCCTCAATCAGGTTCGCGATCGCCTCTGAGATATAGTAATAATTGTCGCGATTAGACTCGATTACTATCCAGTTGGCACTTTTGTAAAAACAGCGCCGACCATTAAGCAAGGAACAGTCTTCAAACGTCATATTGTTGTTCTTTTTTGGAAATGGGAGAACCCTTATAGGGTTTTTAAAATGTTCGGGAAGTATTCCCCACTCCCCTTGGGAATGACTCTGGTGATAATGAACCTGAGCATTCCCTGTAATCACCTGATGGTTTCCTGATATTTGCTCCTGCCGACCATGAACAACTGTTTGCGCCTCAGACGTTTCCACAAAAGCTTCTCCGCATCCCCCTTCACTATCGCATTTTAACGTTTCTTCTTGCTGATCAACTGGGAGATTTGTTCTGTTACCTGAATCTTGCTCGTCACTCATTTTCATCCCACCCCGATTAATATTTGTTATCATGAATAATGGTCACATGCCCTCCCGTTATCACTTCCTGATTACCTGTGATAATCTGCTGATCTCCATAAATCACATTTTGGCATCCTACATGTGTATTTGGCTCTGAGCGCTGTTGCTGCCCCATAGAATCGCCTTCCCCCGGTCTATTGCTATCAGCCCGATTGCCATGATCTGGAATAGTCTGCCGGACAGATTCCCCTTCCACATACCAACCAAGAGCGTGAAAGAAAATTTGAGCACAATTTCCCCAAGTATAATGCGCAAGCTCTGATTTGAGTTTCAGGGCTTTCTTTCTTGCACCAAGAGTATCTCGGGCGATTTCTATCACCGCTTTGCTTATGTTATGAAGATCATGATCAGAGAAATAAGGTGCGGTCACCTGACCGCCAATATCGACTGGCCAAGTGAAACCACTGGCAAACTCCGCGTGGTTCTCTTTGAGCAGTTGATAAACCCCGCTATTTCGGCTGAGAATCACCGGTACACCAGCAGCGATCGCTTCCCAGGCCACTAGGCCAAATCCTTCATGCCATGAAGGCATCGCAGCGGCTGAAGCCAACCTCAGTTCTTCCAATACCACTGCTCTTTCCGTCGCGTAGGGCAAAGGATTTATATTTATCACCCTGCCCGCATAATCGGCTGCAAATTGCTTTAAAGATTTCTCCGATTGCACAAAATCATCTTCTGCACCCGGATCAAAATCCACTCCTCTTAAGATCAGCTTGGGATGGGTCAGATTTTCTGGAAACTGATGCTGCATTGCCTGTTTTACACTTGAAGCAAACGCAGCCACAGCTAACTGGCCCTGTTTCAATTTTGAAGTATCAATACTTAATCGACCACTAACATACAGTGAAAAGGTTTTTCTGATATGACTTCGGGGGGAAATGTCAGCTAAACCCGGCACCAGCATATGGACATCATCGGTATCCAGAAGATCGCTAAGTGCATCTCTCAGCAAAGGACCTACCGCAAATTTGACGTCAGCCTGTTCAAAGATGTGTTGTTGTATCCTACGCTTTGCTTCGGCTGACGCTGCGTTTTCTGCCACACTTTCATAATGCTCATAACTCATATGGTGAATAACGGAAGAGCGGATGTTGAGCTTCTGGCCAACTAAAATAGAGATCTCTCCCGTAATTCGATCATGCCCCAAAATAATCGTCCGATCTCTATTGAGCTGCACATCCAGCTGTTTGAGCTTGCTCACAACTATGTCCACTGCGTCTTCAGGATCGATGTCATAAGGTGCTACAACTAGCCTGATATTGTTCTTCGCAGCATTCGAAATGTCTTCCTTTGTCGCTTTTAAAACAACGCAAATAACCTGCACTTCATCCTGATAGAACTCTTTTATGCCGCCCAAAAAATCAGTGTTAAACGCGTTAATTCCACCTCTCGTATACCCCCAACTACTGGCGAAAGAGATAAGTGTGTAACCTCCTTTCATAGATCCCTCTTTAATGCAAACAATTTTAAAGCCTGACACCTAACAATATATTTAATATATGACATCAGTCCAGAATATTATTACAATTACTTGCTGTTCGTCATGTTGTATAGAGAGTGTTAATCATGCTCCACTGGAAGCAGTGACTCTAGCGCTATCAAATCCGTCAGAGTATGGATCTTCGAGGAGTTTGCTGGAATAATTGTTCCACAGTTTAAAATCTGAATGAGTATCAGAAGTGGGTTACTCATCGTTCTGGAAGCAAAACAAGATATCAGCTACTACCTGATGAACGACCACCAATTCTCTGGCGTCGTCCTAAACACCCTATCGATGTTATTCCAACATAGGCTGGACTTAGCCGTATTGGCCGAGACGAAATAAGCAACCATCTCCGTGCTATTTAAAAAGCCATATGCCGATGCTGTAGGCATGGCAAAAATACTGGGCGGTAACACGTTAAAATCGATAAGTGTTGTCCCAGTGAAAGGTAAAAAATTGAAGGTATGAGATTGGGCTCAATGGTTCCGGCACTAAATCTAGGGTGAGTCTGAGCAGTCGTCAGCGGCCTATCGTAATATGCAGGAATAACTGATTGCTCATGGTGATTTGTCGGTAGACGGTGAGAAGATTACATCAACCAGTAAAGCCCTAATACCCAAAAACGCAGGTCTGGAAATTCAACAAAATTTACAACTGCTTGTGCTGAAAACTGCTTGTGCTGAAAGATGTTAACTCAGATGCAGCTCAGTTTATCAAGAACAATCATAAGCTGATTGATAAGTTCAAAACTGCTGACTTGTCAATAACGCATGTCACTTCGGTGAAGACCCGTCTACCGGAAAAGATGACTATACATTTTTAACCCAGCAGACGAAAACAGGCCTTTTGGGATACTTTTGGGGCCAAGCCAAAAGTATCTGATGCGCGGACGCGGCAGTGACTGAAATCGAAAATATTCAGCGCATCATACAGTGCTCGGAAACAGAGACATAACAGACAAAGGCGAGTAATTTCACAGTGTTCCGGTGCGGTAGGTTACTCTTGTTTTAACTGTTTCAGTTTTTTCATATAGGCCGACAGTTTGACACAGACCGTGCTCACCCCGACAAACAAAAGCGCATAGCATACCGCGACGCCGTCAAACTCCAATAGACTAAGTTTATTGACTAACAGAGCCAGAAGCCCGCCACAAATCAATGTCAGGATCCAATAGTTTGCTTTCGCATGAATTAATTTATCTTGTAATTGGTCATGATCTAATTTCACGGCAACCTCAATGATTACAACCCGGTTTATTTTTCATAAATATATTGAACGTCTTTGAATAAAAATCTTACAAACGCTCATCTACGTCTGTAATTTGTCATCTTATTATTTTTACTGCTCATATCAGTGCACATGATTTTATATCCATTATCATAAATATGATTCAGCAATAATTTATTAATCAGCAGAAATAACCTATACAGAAACAGCAATCATTAAAATAAAGTAAGGAGAATCTCTCCTTACTTTAGTCAGAGATAACTTGAATCAATCATTAAGCTTTGGGGTTCATTCGGCTAGAACCAAATTTCAGCCTGAGCACCAAAGGTAAAGCTATCGTCATCATTTTTGTTATAACCATCTAGGCTAGCAGCATTATAGTCACCCGTGAATTTTGCATACGTGGCATAGAAGCGAATTTCAGGACGGCTAAAGAAGGCTTTTTTCAGCTTGAGAGTCGGCGCGAATGTAAAGGTTGCTAAGCCGCCTTCTTCTTTGGTTGTTGCACTAGAATAACTACTGCCGTTGTAACCCGCTTCAAACTGGAGTGCCAAATTGTCGTTGAGATAATAGGCACTGCGTGCGCCAAGCGTCCACCATGTATTCTCACTGCCATCGAAATCGACATCTTCCTTATGTTGGAATAAAGCGATGGTATTGATTTCCCATTGATCAAATGTGGCTAAGCCATCAACAAACACACGGTAATTTTGTCCGTCATCATTCGACTGGTTCGTATCGCCATTACGCCCCAAAAAGGCCGCTGCTGTTCCTGTTGCGTATTGCGCGACGTATTTAACTCGTCCGTCGGTCAACCCAAAATAGGATGGCTGGGTGTAACGGGCCATCACATGGGCACCGGCTGTGGCGGCTTTCCCGGTATAAACGCCGGTGACACCATTAATCGTTTTGGTTACCGAATAGCGGCTGTCATCACTGTTCGTCTGCAAACTACCGGCAAACCACCATTGCCCGGTACGATATTCAACCCCCAAAGTATGGGTTCTTGGTCTGGCCTCATCATCGTAGGTGACGGTTGTGCCGCTCTCATCCGTATAGGTTTTATCATTGTCACTATCGTGAGAGGTGATGAACAGATCCATTTTCCCATCACCAAGGTCAATGCCTTTGACACCAATACCGGGCGAACGAATTTCATAATATTTGCGGTCAAGAATATGAATATCGTCAGACCAGTTTACCCGACCGGCCCAGAATGTAACGTCTGGTGCAAACGATAAATTCCCCATTTCGACATAAGCTTTGTCCATAAAAATGGTTTTATCTTGCGTATCAAAAACCCAGCGTCTGGCATCACGGTCTTCGTATACCAAGCCAAAATATGCTTTGGCCCATGCCCCGTTGACGTTGAATTTTCGGCTTAAAGCTGTCGCTGCATAGTTACTTTCGCCACCACCAAGCCGGTAAAATCCGCCTGAGTTCGGTGCTTTTATGGTTGTATTTCCGGAGCCCGAACCATTTTCATTCGAAGTAAAACCGGCACGGAAATAACCATTCCATTGCACCGCTTCTTCTTTTTGTGTATCAAGCTGCGCTTGCATTTTTTCAATGGCTGCTGCATTTGCTTGGCTTAAATCTTCTGCGTTGGTATTTACCGACATAACGACCAAGCCCGCACAGATCATATGTGCGATGTTTAAAGGAATTATATTTTTCATTGAATTAATCCTAAGTGTAGGGTTTATCATATTATTAGAAATTTAGGACATGACTATTCGCGCCTCATTCTGTGTATTGAATAAGGAAATTAATTGAATAACCACCAGCATTTTCATGTTATCTAAATTCAGTGACTGAATAACTCAGTGATTTATTTTATTGAATATAATGTCTCCTATTGAGGGTGATGAATAAAATATAGATATCGTTATATCAATGCGCGTTTTTCATATATTTTGACGGACGGGCAACCCGGTATGGATTGCCCCGGTAAACATCAGCCTGAGCACTCGGTGATTATTTCAGGTTCGTATCCAGTAATCCCTCAGCCAACGCAGGTGCCAGCCCCGGTGTCAAAGGCAAACGCGGAATCACCAAACAGTGCATTAAATGATAAATATCTTGCTTGCCATCCCACACTTTACTGCCACCGGCATGGTTATTGGCATCAAGTTCCTGCCACCATGAACACCCTTCGTAATCGATAAAGTATGTCCGGCAGTAGTCCCACCAAGTGCGATACCACGCTTGATACTTATCATCACCGGTCACGGCATACAGTGCATAAGCTGTCCCGATGGCTTCGACGGGAGCCCAGCGGATCCGTTCGCGCACAACGGGTTGCCCTTCCCAGTCAACAGAGTAAACAAACCCGGGGGCACCATCAGCAGCCCATGCATCGCGTACTGTTGCATCAAACAAGCCGATGGCATCTTCTAATAACCAGTCAGGGCAGTCAGCACCGATCTTCAAGAAAGTAGCACGCAGATGACAAATCAAACGCCCCCACTCGATCCAATGGCCCGGTGTACCACCATAGGCCCGAAAGTGGCTGGCCGGAGTTTCTTTGTTGTAATCCGGCAATGGATTCCAATTGGCATCAAAATGCTCGTTGACTCGATAATTGAGCCCTTTCGCTGTTTTATGAATCATAAACTCGGTGATATTCAGCGCCCGATCGAGCCATTTACGGTCTTGGGTTACATCGTAAACAATCAGGAAAGCTTCTACCGAGTGCATCGCCATGTTGCCACCACGGTAGTCTTCGGTCTCGGTAAATGCTTCATCCCAAGACTCGTAGCACATTTGCTTTTCTTCGGCCCAGAAATGTTGTTCATAAACATTGATCGCTTCATCTAACAGCGCCTGAGCTCGTGGGTGGCCGGTGGTTACCGCGCTCGCCGCACCAAGCAGGACGAATGCATGTTGGTAGCCTTGCTTCGATGCATCAAGAATATCTTGCCCTTGATTGGCGATGGTTGCGTACCACCCCCCGTATTGCTGATCTTTCAACGGGCCTTCAAGCGCTTTGATACCGTGTTCAACCAATTCGTAGGCGCCCGGACGCCCCATATGGGCAGCCAGCGCATAACTATGTAACATCCGTGCGGTGATCCAAAGACACGTCCCCATCTCTTCGCGCACTTTGCCGTTATTGCCAATCCAGCCGAAGCCATTCGGCACCACGGCATGACGACCAAACTCGAAAATCCGATCCGTCTCCGTTTCCAGCCACGAATGATGAGACCGCGTATTAATCCATTTCATTTCAACATTACCTTTCAGTTAAATTAATTTATATTGCAAACCTGTATCGCGGGGGGTTATTCATGCTCAGCGACTTGTTTTCTTAATTCATCCGCTAATTTATGCACATCAAAAAACACCACCTGAATTTGATTATTCGGCAAGTGGATAAACCCTAATGCCCCCTGTCGGCGAAGCAGTTTTTCATCCACGGCTCCCATATCTTTGACTTGAATCCGTAAACGGGTTGCACAGTTATCAATATTTTTAGCCTCAATATTGGTGATCCCTCCCAATGCGGTCAGTATCTTCTGTGCTTTGGCCTGCAAATTGCCTTTGTCATTGATCATTTGTTATCTCCTACTGAAATAAGCCTGTACCTGAGTGCGTATATCACTTACATAATGCCGACCAGTTTCGGCAGACCAATCACTAGTTCAGGGAAGCAGGAGATGACAAAAATCAGCACCACTTCAACGAAAAGGAACGGAATAATTTTCTTGGATATTTCAGAGACCGGAACCTTAGACACCCCAGAGGCAACAAACAGCACAAGCCCCATTGGTGGTGTGGCTAATCCAATGGATAGGTTGGCACACATCACCACCCCAAAGTGAACCGGGTCGATACCTGCATTAATCATGATGGGCGCAAAAATCGGCGCGAAAATCAGAATCGCAGGGCCGGCATCGAGGAACATCCCGATGAGAAACAGCAACACGTTAATAATGGCGAACAACAAATAAGGGTTTTCAGTAATGCCATTCATGAAATTGGCAACCATGTTCGACACACCCGACAAACTGATCAACGATGCAAAACCACTGGCCGCAGCGACAATGATTAAAATCGATGCTGCATTGACCGCGACCTTGGCAAACAGGGCGTAAGTTGTTTTCACGTTGGTCACTTTAATGATGAACAGAGACACCGCGATGGCGTAAGCAACCGCAACGGCTGCCGCTTCTGTCGGCGTAAAGATGCCACCGTAAATCCCACCCAGAATAATGACCGGTGTTAATAGAGGAATGATTGCAAGTCTGAACGCTTGTTTGCGTTCCATTGCGGGTGCGCGCTCCATCGGATGAACATCCGGATATTTTCTAATCTGAATGCGGTTCATGAGCATCAGACCGATACAGAAAATAAGCCCCGGTGTCACACCAGCCAGAAACATGGCTGCAACCGAGGTATTCATCACAAATGCATACAGCAGCATGATGCCTGACGGGGGGATAATATTCCCCAAAACAGTGGCGGCAGCCGTCAGTGCGGCTGAATAACCGGCATCATATTTATACTTCTTCATCTCCGGAATCAGCATACCGCCGATCGCAGAAGTTGCAGCAACCGCTGAGCCCGTCAGCGCCCCAAAGATAGTTGCAGCCAGAATCACAACGTGACCGAGCCCGCCGCGCAGGTGTTGTACCATCGTTTGTGCGAAAGCGATAATCCGTGGGGTTATCCCGCCCGCAGTCATGCATTCTCCTGCCAGCATAAAAAATGGCAGCGCAAGCAACAGAAAACTATCAAGACCAGAATACAATCGCTGATACAGCATATTTGCAAACAGCATCTGATCATTCTGGAATAGTGCAATCACAGGTGATAAGCCCAAGGTAAACAGTACCGGCACACCAACAACTAAAAAAATCAAAAAGTAGAGTAAAAAAATTGGAGAAACCATTGTCGTACCATCCTCATTAAGCCGTCTTCGATCCAAGCGGCTGTGTTTTCTGTTGCTCATGCGTTGAGTCTTCGTCATCTTCTGACGCTTCGAACAGTGCCGCTGTCAGCGCGGTGTGAGAGATATCCTCAAAATCACCGAACATATTCCGTAAGGACGACACACATTTTTGCAAAGCGAATAAGAGCGTGACACTCATCATCACCGGAGGAATGACATAGATGTAGTACATTGGAATGGGCAAACTGTCCGCCATAACCGCTCCGGTATGGAAGAAGTTCCAACCAAATTTGATCCAGACGATAAAGACGAATATTGCCGAGATATGAGCCAGTAAGGCAAAGAAAGCAAACAGTCGCGGTGTTTTCTTTTCCAGAATTTCAGTGACAAAGGTCATCGCGATGTTTTTGTCGGTCAGATAAACAAACGGCAAACATAAATACGTCATGTAAATCATCAGGAAGCGGGAAGATTCATCCGTCCAACTTAACGGAATATTGAGGATGTAACGGAACAAAACTTGGATAACAACGATAACCGTCATCACGAGTAGCAAAATGCCGCCCATATGACGGAGTATCTTCGACAAAGGCGTCGTCACAGTGTTTAGTGCTTTTTCGATGGCTCTTAACATAGAATCACCATTATTGAATGAGAAAACCATCGGGTGCTGATGCTCAGCCCCCGAAACAGACTGTCATATTGTTATTATTTTGCTTTACCATTTGAGCCAAACAGACGAATCTTATGCTGTACAACTTCTTTCATTCCTGTAATGCCTTTATTCATCACATCAGCCAGAATGTAGTCTTTCTCATTTGCTTTCCAATGAGCCTGTACACCGAGGATAAACGCCTGACGCAGCTCAGTATCGACGTTGACCTTTGCGACCCCGCGCTGCACCGCTTCAACGATCTGATCATCCGGTACCCCGGAACCACCATGCAGGACGATGGGTTTTTTTACTGCCTGTTTAATTTCAGAGAGTCGGTCAAACTTCAGCTCTGGTGTTGTTTTATAGACCCCATGCGCCGTACCAATAGAGACCGCGAGATAATCAACCCCAGTACGCTCAGAGAAATCTAATGCTTCAGCGACGGTGGTGATCATCGCATCTTTCTCATCAACGGTGATGTCATCTTCTGTGCCGCCAATCTTACCGATCTCCCCTTCAGAGCCGAGCCCTAAAGCGTTGGCAACTTCAACAACCGCTTTCGTAATCCGGATATTGTCTTCAAAAGGCAATGCAGAGCCATCAAACATCAGTGATTGAAAATCACGTGTCGCAGCTTCCATACACTGTTCAAACTGACGGCTATGGTCTAAATGAACACATACAGGTACGGTGATACGGTGATATTTCATCAGAGAATCAATCGCGTCCCGGAGCGGTTTCATTCCCATTTCATTGATCGCTTTTTGACCAATTTGAATCATGATCGGTGACTGCTCTTCTTCAGCAGCAAGGAGTACCGCTTTAATCGTTTCTAGGTTGTGCGCGGTAAAGGCACCAATGGCATAACCATTTGTCCACGCTTCCTGAATCATTGTTTTACCAGATACATACGACATTTATCGTGTTCCCTTATCATTAATTTAGTCTTTAAGACGGTGGTTTGTTAGGAACAATTTACCAATCGTATTTGTCAATTTCTGTTACCCACATAACAATTATGTCCATAAAGTGACATTTACCACCAAAAGTTTACACACGATCACATCGAAATGAATCATAATGCTCATATATTCGTTTCACATATAATCAGGCATCGGTTGCCAATCCAGAAAGGTTCGGACACCCAATGATGGGTTGAGGATGACAGCACCCATTATCATAAGATATTAATTATCAATCCCTTATGCATAGCGGGTTATGGCGGTTATTTTATTGGGAATCACGGGCCAATGAAAAAGAGATAATCAAGATCACGGTGATGAAAAGCCTTGCTGAACTTGATCGGTAAAGAAAGGCTGTGAACGGTGGGGGAAACAGCAGAGAGCGACTGATGAATCGTCATCAGTCGTTGTGTCGAAATGTCAAAAAATGTCAGATAATTATCACTTGCAGTAGGACAATTTTTATCAAGAACAACGTTATGATGTTACGATGATTTCACCTTTGCAGCGAAACCAGAAGTCACACGCAATTGTTCAAGAATAGCAGTCCAGTCTTGACGTCCACGTCCTGCCGCCCGGGCAGCACTGTACAGTTCACGAGAAGCAGCACCACAAGGCATCGGGACATGCACCTGATTCGCCAGATCGAGAGCAATCCCTAAATCTTTATGGGCCAGGTCAATCATAAATACAGGAGAGAGATCACCGGCAAGAACTTTACCCGGCCATGTGGTGGTAAAATGGCCTTTGCCGGCAGGTGTGCCACTCATAACTTGCATTGCGGTATCCCAGTCCAACCCTATCGCTTCAGCCAGTGTTGCCGCTTCTGCTGAGAGCGCGTTCAGCGCGATACTCATATAGTTATTGATGATTTTAACGCGGATACCTTTTCCCGCACCGCCCGCATCAACCGTCTCAGAGCCCATGCAGTCGAATAACGGCTGAGCCCGCTCGATTTGTGCTTTCGTACCGCCGGCCATAATCAGAAGCTCACCCCGGACAGCATGCTCTGACGTACGACCGACAGGTGCTTCCATCATGGCAAACCCTTTATCGGTCATGGCTTGAATCAGTGCATCCGTTTCTAGTGGATGGATGGTTGACATATCAATCACGAGCGCATCTTTATTTAAAGTCGATACCACGCTGTCCTCACCAAAAAGAACATGGTTTACAAGGGTACCATTGGGCAACATCGTCACCACAAATTCAGCATCCAAAGCCGCATCAGCGGGTGATGTCGCTGCGGTAGCCCCTTGTGTCACGAGTTGCTGGACAGCCCCCTCATTGATATCGAAAACTTTGAGAGCATGTCCCCCTTTGAGCAGATTCAGCGCCATGGGCATTCCCATCTGGCCTAAACCAATAAAACCAATTGCCGACATATTGTTATTCCTTCACATAGATAGATAAGTGAAAAACAATATAAAACATTTATGCGGACTCTCTCCACAACAAATGTCACATTTTGTCCATTTTTGTTTGTTTTAGTTATTTTGTGATAAAAATCCCAGCCAAATGTCAAAAAATAATTATACTGCGCTATCATCACGCTGGCTGTATCAGCCAACAGTAACGAACCAAGAGAAAGACGATGACGATTGCATGTATAGGTATTACGGTACTCGACCGAATTCAACGGGTAGAAAGCTTACCGGACAAGGGTGGCAAGTATATTGCCAAGGATTACTTTGAAGTCGGTGGCGGCCCGGCGGCAACCGCGGCTGTTGCTGTTGCAAAATTAGGTCATGCGGTCGATTTTATTGGCCGCTTAGGTCAAGATAGTGTCGCAGAAACGCTGCTGACAGAACTGAAACAATACGGTGTCAATACAGACAGAACTGTCCATATTCACGAGGCATCCTCCGCATTTTCAGTGGTACTGGTTGATGATCAGGGCGAGCGGATCATCGTCAACTATCAAGATCCGTCACTCAGTCGCGATCCAACCCCGCTTGAAAATATCGACTTTTCCCGCTATACCACGATTCTCACCGATGTGCGCTGGCCAGAAGGCGCTGAGTATGCCCTGCAACAAGCGAAACATTATGGTATTCCGTCGGTTCTGGATGCGGATATGTCCCCGGATCCGATTGACTCACTGGTCAAACTTGCTGACCACGTCGCATTTTCTGAACCTGGGTTAGAGAAATTTACCGGTTGTGCCGACCCGATAGAAGGGCTCAAAATAGCTCAAAAACAAACATCGGGAAAAGTCTATGTTACCGTTGGCTCTCAAGGTTGCTACTGGCTAGAAAATCAGGAGCTATGCCACGAGCCGGTTATCAAAGTTGACGTTGTTGATACCACTGGAGCCGGGGATGTATTCCATGGGGCGTTGGCCGTTGCCGTAGCCGAGGCTAAACAAAGCCGTGAAAGTATTGTATTCTCAAATACCGTAGCAGCGTTAAAATGCACCAAAAGGGGTGGTCGGGAAGGAATCCCGACTCGGGTTGAAGTGGATCAAAAACTACAAAAATAAACAAAGCGAAGGGTTAATGTGACTAATCCCAGACAAGATAAATTAATTCATTTAGTCAACGAAAAAGGGTATTACGGCGTCGAAGAACTCGCAGAGCTGTTGGAAGTATCAACGCAGACGATTCGCCGTGACATCAAAAAACTCAGTCATGAGCGACTGGTGATTCGCCACCACGGTGGTGCAAGCTCTCCGGCCACCAAGAATAACCTTGATTATGAAGTACGTAAGGTTTCCGGCACGGCCCAAAAACATGCGATTGGCAAGGCGATTGCGGATCTCATTCCTGATAATTCGACTGTTTTTATTACGATAGGCACAACGGCAGAAGTGATTGCCAGTTATTTGGCACAGAAAAATAATTTACAGGTCATTACCAACAGCCTTCGCGTTGCCAATGTACTGCATACCAACGCGTCTATCGATGTGCTGATCCCGAGCGGAAAAATTAAAGCGTTTAACGGGGGGATTGTCGGTACGGAAGCAATTGATTTTATTGCGAACTTCCGGTTCGATTATCTGATAACCAGCGCGGCATCGATTGATGTTGACGGCACATTACTTGAGTATGATCTCAACGAAACGATGATCACTCAGATGGTGATGAAATCAGCACGGCATGTCTTGGTTGCCATGGATTCGAGTAAGTTTATCCCACGCGGATCAATCACTTTAGCCAACATCAAAGATGTCGGTTACTTCTTTACCGATACCCAGCCTAGCCCCACCATTGAGGCCGTTGCAAAACAAAAT
Organism: Vibrio spartinae; assembly: GCF_024347135.1. Taxonomy (NCBI): domain Bacteria; kingdom Pseudomonadati; phylum Pseudomonadota; class Gammaproteobacteria; order Vibrionales; family Vibrionaceae; genus Vibrio; species Vibrio spartinae. The sequence continues at coordinate 3,758,923 of NZ_AP024907.1, forward strand.
GATACCGAGCTGGTGATCTGTCCGTAATGACGCGCCAGTGTTCTACGCATGCGCATACCGACTAACGAACTGAATGCTAACGAACCAAATGACTAACGAACCGAAAATAGGCAGAGCCACTCTGCCTGAAACTGTTTCTGATATAAAATGCTGCCGGTATACCGCTCTTATCGAATCATGACTTGGTAGAAAAACGGTATATCGTTTTCTCTTCGAAGACCTCGCCCGGATTCAAACGTGTTGTCGGAAAATGGACATGGTTCGGACTGTCAGGGTAATGCTGAGTTTCGAGACACAGCCCCTGATTCGATTGGTAACGCTGACCATGACGACCGATCCAATGTTTATTCGATAACTTAAATCCATTGTAGAATTGAACGGCAGGTTGCGTGGTAAGCACCGTCATCAATCGCCCGCTTGTTGGCTCATACAACGCTGCGGCATAGTGGTATTCCCCCTCTTTCTTGAGGCCATCTAAGATAAAGTTATGGTCAAATCCGGCGTCGTCTGTCCGGGACAGATTAGCGCTAATACGCGTTGCTGCCGTAAAATCCAGACCGGAGTCCGTCACCGCACAAATTTCACCGGTTGGAATCATTTGCTCGGTCACCGGGGTATAGAAACGGGAAAACAGTTGTAGCTCATGGTGATTCACGGTTCCTGAATCATGTCCCGCAAGATTGTAATAGCTATGGTTCGTCAGGTTGACGACGGTCGGCTTGTCCGTGGTCGCCTGAAAGTTGAAATGGACTTGATTCTGTTCATCTAAGCCGATGGTATGCCGAACCTGCAATGTGCCCCCATAACCGGATTCACCATCCGGAGAAATGCGACTCAGATGGAGATAGATCGCATCATCTTGTGTTTCGACCGCAAAATCCCAAACGTATTTATCAAAGCCTTGCTGTCCACCATGCAAATGCTGTTGGGTGGCCGGCTCGTTTCTTTCCAGTTGAAAGGCTGTGCCATCGATGGTGTAGCGACCGTCTTTTATCCGGTTTGCATACCGTCCTGCCAGTGCACCAAAAAATGGATGTCCCTCGACATATTTGTCCAGACATTCATATCCCAGTACCACATCAGCCTGATGACCATCACGATCCGGTGTTTCTATCGATGTCACGATACAGCCATAGTTGGTGACACGCAGGATCATTCCCTGACTGTTTTGCAGAGTGATTAACTTCACCGGTACGTGTTGTCCCGCAATCTGTCCCCAGTTTTCAATATTCAACTTCACGCGCTTATCTCTTTATTGGTTTATTCATATGCTTGGTTTATTCATATGATTGGTTTATTCATATTCGTGATTTGATGCCCATTTTCAGAGTGACGGCTCAGACACAGACCTTGGTGCTTTAATCATGCTGAAAGACCGAAAGCAGGTTAATTGATTATACAAAACCGGTCACAACCATCTGCGTTTGTTGTCACAAAATGAAAACAACCAAACACATTCGGACAAAATGTGACAAATTCGATGGTAATTATTTTTGATAAATTTATAGTATATGGACATTCACTCAGTTCAAAAACTCAGGATATATGGACACCACAATACTATTCATCTCGATGATTATCGCGCTGGCAGGTTTCACACAGGGACTGACTGGGTTCGGGGCGGCTTTAGTCTCTGTTCCGTTACTCTCACTCCTTGTTACAGCCCAGACAGCAGTACCGATTGCCGCCATTTTCGGCTGGTTAGTCACCCTGCCCGTCGTATGGAAAATGCGTCATTCGATCCAGCGACAGACGGGCCTCATTCTTTTTGCCGGCTCCATCCCGGCATCATTCGTTGGCGCGAAATTACTCGCAAACATGCCATCCCAGTACATTTTGATCACCATGGGAGTGGTTCTTATTGTATCCAGTATTCACTCCATGACCTCGAAGAAGCCATTGTTTAAAAAGACATCGGTACCGATAACGATCGGGGCTGGTTTTACATCCGGGGTATTAGGTGCCAGTGTCGGAGAATCCGGTCCACCCGTGATTGCATACACATCGATGCAGCCATGGACAGCCGATCAAACAAAATCAACACTCGCCTTTTTCTTCATGCTACAAATGATCGGGGCCAATATCGGTTTCTGGCGAGAAGGCCTGATCACCGACACCGTCGTCTCACATGTCATGTCTGCCATGCCGGCTTTTGCCATTGGCCTGACCGGCGGTATGGTGGGGTATCACTTACTCCAGAAATATAAAATTAATTATCACCGGATTGTGCATATTTTTCTGTTGGTCATCGGGTGTGCCCTTGTGTTTAAAAATGTCAGTTTTTAAACACGGAGAATCCGTTTGAATCCAACAAAAAAGGCGGCTTTCTTAAGAAAGCCGCCTTTTGATTTGAGTCCGGTTTACAAGCTGTCAGGCCTACAAACTGTTAGGTTTACCAACGATCCAGTTTACCAACAGTCCGCTTTACAAACCAAGTTGATGCGCCGTCAGAATCGCGGCATACACCGAGTCAGCCGTGACTGGGAATGGCATGTTATGGATGGTCTCGCCTTCTGCGCATGATGCTTTCGCAACATCCATCAGTTTTTCATGGTTCAGCTCTTGAACGCCCATTTCATAGAGGTTTGTCGGTAAACCGACGGTACGGCAGAAGCACAGAACCTCATCAATCTCTGATTGTGGCGCGTTCTCAAGCACTAGCTGAGTCAACGTACCAAAGGCAACTTTCTCACCATGCAACAGGTGATGACACTCTTCCAGCTTCGTCAGACCATTATGAATCGCATGTGCAGCAGCCAGACCTGAGCTTTCAAAACCGATACCGGAAAGGTACGTGTTCGCTTCAATAATGTTTTCTACCGCTTTGGTCGCCACACCATTTTCAACCGCAACTTTGGCTTTTTCACCATCGGCAATTAACGTGTCATAACATAACTTCGCCAGTGTCTGAGCCGCCCGGGTCGGTAAGCCGCCCGCCATTGTGGCTTTATTCGACAGACCATTCGCACGCGCTTCAAAGTAGGTTGACATCGCATCACCCATCCCGGCAACCAATGTGCGAACCGGCGCTGCCGCGATGATCCCGGTATCCATAATCACCATATTCGGATTTGACGGGAACATCAGATATTCGCTGAACTCTCCCTCTGGCGTATAAATGACCGCCAATGCAGAGGTCGGCGCATCGGTTGATGCAATGGTTGGCACAATCACGACTGGGATTTTCGAGTAATACGCGACTGATTTGGCGGTATCCAGTGTTTTCCCGCCACCGATACCAATGATCACATCGTTTTCTTGAGTACGGCATACATCGACCAGACGCTCAATTTCCACCCGAGAGCATTCACCGCCAAATATATCAAAGCTGGTCTTGAGGCTTTTACCTTCACAGCTCGCTGCAACACGTTCACGCGCTAACCCCATCACGAAGTTATCCGCAATGGCTAATGGTTTCTGACCAAACACCGAAACATATTGACCAATATTATCCAGTGCACCATTGCCCTGAATGTACTTACTTGGGGAGATAATAATCGTGTCCATAACTGAATCCTTTTTTATGCTTAATTTTATAGGCGTGTACGACCAACCCGGCCGTCACCTATTTGGATGAAAACTGGCGAAAGACAACTTCAACGGCAAAAGCACCGGGATCTTTGTTACCAGACAGGTTGTCACTGTTCAGATAAGAGGAACGACCTGCTTTCGCGTGTGTCATCACAACTGTCGCTTCGGCACCGGCTTTGGCGGCATCAATCGCTGCGGCAAAACCATCTTGTTCCCAAGCGTCCAGCGCCGGAGAAAGCGCATCGATCATGGTGCGATCACCGGGTTTTGCCCCGCCATAAGCCATCATCTGCTCAAGACCGGATTTCAGCGCTTTGGGGAGAGAACCATGCTGTTCATAATCGCGACCAGCCGCGGTGAACAGGATCGAAAGTAACACACCGGATGATCCTCCCATGACGGATGTCAGGCAGTCTGCGATAGTGGTCATTAAATGAGCTTTATCTTGTAACGGTAGCTGTTTTGCTGCCAACTGCGCGAATACCTGACGAGCGCCGGCGGCAAATGTCGACCCGGTGTCACCATCGCCGACAATCGCATCCAGATGATTCAGCTCCGCTTCGATATTAATGATTGATTGACAGACTCGCTGCAAAACCACCGCTGTTTCTTCATCGTGAGACGGCTCAAACGTTTTCTTATGAATCGGGTTATCACACGGAGTCACAGGCAATTCACGACAGTGGGCCACACCCGGCCAACCAGCCGTCTCGACCTCAGATGAGAGTGCTTGAGCGATATCGTCTGTCAGTTGAATCGTTGAAAGCGAGAAACCTTTCATATCAACGGCTGTCATTAACGCACCGGTGATCATCAACTTCGCCTGTTGGCCCAGCGCTGATGCCATGACTTCGTTCGCCACAATGTTCATCTCAATCGGGGATAAGCCACCGAGGTTATTGAGTAAAATTGCATGCTCTGTGGTCGGTTTAGCCTCTGTTAACTTACTGACCATCATCGCAACGAGAGCTTTGGCTTTCGGTAAATCAATGGTCTCAATGCCGGGTTCACCATGAATGCCCAAACCAAGCTCTGCTTTGCCTTGTGCAATACGCTCGGCGCGTTCTGTGTCTCCCGGTAAAGAACAACTGGTTAATGCCACACCGATCGAGGCGATTTTCTCATGAGCTTCCAGAGCTGCCTGTTTTACTTGCTCAAGCGTGCCACCGTTTTCAGCCACATAGCCTGCAACTTTCTGTACCAAGAGCGTGCCGGCAATCCCGCGGGGTTGGGGGTTTTCCGGAATAGAAATATCATCACCGACGACGACCAAATCAACGTGACGTCCCATCTCTTTAGCTTTCTCAACAGCAAGCCCGAAATTGAGGCGATCGCCAGTGTAATTTTTGATGATGACTAAGCATCCGGCCTCTCCTGTCACATGCAAAATAGCACTCAGCACAGCATCGACACTCGGGGCCGCAAACAAATCACCACACACCGCAGCGGTAAGCATACCTCTACCGACAAAGCCGGCATGTGCCGGTTCATGACCAGAGCCGCCGCCACAAATCAGCGCGACTTTATCTTTGTGCCAGTCATTACGCGCGACGACTTTGATACCGTTATCAAAATCAAGCAGGGTTAAATTATCACGGCAAGCGGTGTACAACGTGCCCCGAATCGAATCCATCACGAAAGATTCTTTATGATTAAAAATTAGCTCAGACATAGCGTTTCACTTTTCTTTAAATAAGTCGGGATTGCCCCTCCGGCTCCCGGAGGGACACATACATTTCATGTCAGGTTGAAAATCATGCGTGGACTGACGATCGTCAGTCCTATGACAGACAGTTCGTTCTATAACAGACAGTTAGTCCTATAACGGACAGTTATTCCCATAACAGACAGCTAGTAGCGGCTGATCTCAGCCAGCAACCGCGCATCTTTTGACTGTTGACGATAAAATACTGGGGGTTGCCCGATCGGTGCATCGACTTCAACCCAGCCACCGGTATACGTTTTACCGGACCAGACATGAACCCATTCATCTTCCGGCAGATAGAGATGTTTCACGGTTTCACCCTGGTTATAAACCGGTGCGACCAGTAAATCACGACCAAACAGATATTGATACTGTATATGATAGGCTTCGCTATCTTGCTCATAATGCATAAACAGCGGACGCTGTACCGGAATACCTTTTGTCGCATTCTCAGAGACTGCTGACTGAATATACGGTTTCAGGTGCTTGTAGATTTTTGTCATCCGCGCTAAATGAGCCATCGTTTCCGCATCAGTGTCGTATTGATGATTGTCATCAGGGCGGTTTCCTTCATGGCTGCGCATCAGCGGTGTAAAGGCGGCCATTTCAGCCCAGCGTTGGAACAGTTCTTTCGACCGCTGATTACCATGCAAGGTCGTGTAACCGCCGATATCGCTATGACTGATACCGTTGCCCATCAGCCCCGCAGATAACGCTGCCGGAATAACCGAAGCTAAACCATCATCTTTTTCCCAGATAACAGACTGATCCCCCGCCCATAAGGCGTGGCAATGCCCCTGAATCCCGGTCCCGCCGGCACGCATGAAGAACAGAATATCATTCGTTTTACCGGCTTCTGCAACTGCTTCATGCTGCACTTTTGCCCAGCGGTAAGGCCATTTGTTATGCTCTATTTCTGCACTCTCCCCGTTGAATAAAGTGCAATCAGTCGGTAAATATTCACCGAAGTCGCCCATCCAACCGTCCAGTCCAAAATCAATCATGTTGTGACGAATGATATCTTTGTACCATGTGCACGCATCCGGATTGGTAAAGTCAACCACGCCGCAATAGAACTCGCCAAAATCAACAAGGTATTTTGAGCCATCACTCTGGGTTGCCAGATAACCTTGACGCTGCGCCTCGTTATAAAGCGGAAAGTCTTGCAACACATAGGGGTTGATATAACCGAGGAAACGAATACCTTGCGCTTTCAATTGATGGATTTTGCTATCCAATTCCGGGTAAAGCGCTGCGTTCCACTGCCAGTCCCATTGCAAGCGTTTACCAAATGAGGTCATCTTGATCCCTTGCCAGTCCTGACACCAGACACCCGCCACCTCAATGCCAGCCTCTTTTGCGGCGGCGATTTTATCCAAGGTAATCTCCGTGCCGCCCTGAATACCTAAAATGACGCCGTTATATACCCATTCAGGCAATTCTGGCTGACGCCCAAATACATCGGTAATATTAGTCATTAATTCAGGAAATGAATCTTCAGCATCCAATAATAAATACTCAGGAATATTCCAGCACTGTAGTTCATGATAGGGTGCGTGAGTAAAATCAAAATCAGCGTAAGCGGTAGTTTCTAAATGGCAGAAGTATTTTTTATCTGACACAAAAGTCGGTTGCGGATAATTGGTATTGTAATAATTCCCACCCGCTTTATCTTTAACGTCAGCTTGCCATGTCGTGTACGTATTTTTGTTACGACCAACCCCGGGCTCTGAACTCCACAGCGGGAAGTTTTTGCCACGCAAATTAAAATAACTCAACTGCTCACCACACCCGTAAACCGCTTCATCCTCAGCCGCAGCGATGCGAATCCAGAAACGGTTATAGGTTTTATCCAATGCGGTAAATTCTATTTTCAGTCGTTTTTCTGCGGTTTCAAACACCCGTGCCGTCAGTGCATACTGACCATTCAGACTAAAGGTGATCACACTATCATCAGAATTTTCAGTCACGGTAAATTGTGTGAGCGGCAAACGCTCAGTGAGATAGTCTTTAATATCAAAATTCCCACGATACATATCGAAGGTACTTTGACCCACACCTAAATAAAATGCAGGACTTGTTGGTGTGTGTTCTAAAATAACTCGACCCTTATGGGTGATTTTAAAACCAGTATGACTATAGGTCAGTTCCATAATGGCGGCTTCCAAAATTTTGAGAAAATAAAGGTGCACTCAGAATAAAGTGCACCTGATTGTTTTTAATATTTTCAGGATGTAGCTATAAAATTAATTAAGCTGAAGTTTGTAGTTTGCTTTAATTTTCATTTCGCATGTATTAATTTCCTTCTCGAAACGCTGTAGCCATTTTTTACCTTCCGCTCCATTTTCTTTCAAAAATTCAGTTTTAACGGGTTCGGCAGCAACTCTAAATGCGTCTTTCTCTTTTGCTGTCGGGTTATAAATAACACCACCAGCCTTTTTAAATTCTTCGTAAGCGGAGTATTCTTTATGTTTGGGATAGGCACGTAAATATTGGTTCTGGGCAGCAATCCCATCGACAATGACCTGTTTCAGATCATCCGGGAATGCGTTGAATTTCTTGTCATTAAAGACCCAAGCGCCCCCCATGTAGCCGTGCCCATCCAGAATCATGTAACGAAGACTCTCATGGAATTTGTTCATGATGATGTCAACAATACCGTTCTTCGTTCCGTCGACCATGCCGGTTGACAGTGCCGTATAAACTTCAGGCCATGCAATCGGTGTTGGAGCCCCACCCAGGGCTTTGACTAAATCCTGCTGGGTTTTGGCCGGAACAGTACGCAACTTCAGTCCTTTCACATCTTCCGGTTTTTTTACCTGCTTTTTAGTGGTTGCGATATTACGCCAGCCACCTGAGTTTGATACCGCCATCAAGCGCACATTTGGCGCATGTTTTATAATCTCTTTGCGTACATCGCTAATGAGCTGTTCATCGTCATAAACACATTCTGCCACGCGATCGTTTGGCAAGAGATAAGGCAGATCGAATGCACCGATCGGCTTCCAAAAGTTACCCAGCTCAGGAATTGTGGTTTGAAAATAGTCAAACATCCCGGCCTGTACCCCGGCGATACACTCTTTTGCATTAGAGCACAACTGGCCTGAAGGGTAGATATCAACTTTGATTTGGCCATTTGAGCGAGATTCAACATAGTTTTTAAATACCAGCAGTGATTGGTGGTTATAACCATCGGTGGAGGTGACATGAGGCACCGTTAATTTGTATGTTTCAGCGTTGGCAGCCCCGGCAAGCGCAAGTGAAGCAATCGCCAGGCTCAGTAATGTCTTTTTCATATATTTTCCCTTTTACATTATTGGATTATTGATTCCGACTCTTCTTATTATGCTTTATTCCGTCGAAGAGCAGTTTTTATAATTCTTAGATAACTCACGAGAGTGAGGCTAGTCACAACCTTATTTTGTGTTCCATTATCGTGAAAAAATATAATCAATTTAAAATTTCACAATGAAATAATATCGTTCTGAAAATATGTATCTCAACACACAAGTAAAGTGCAACGAAATAACGAATATGACCTTAAGCAATTCATCTTGTTGCATTGCAATATCACAACAAAATAGCGAATAAATATGAATCAAATGCCATACCTTGAATATGGTAATAACCGGTGCACGAAAATAGCCCGTAAACAGATTGACACCTGTAAAGAGAGCACCCCATCAATCAAAGTAAACCGAACAATAAAACCAGCAAAAGACATCAATGCGCTTATTTTCGTTCCCACATACTTGACTATAAAAAACCTGATCGATTAGTTATAATGAAAAAAATTCAGTTTTTGAGTCCAAAACGGAATGGATATAGATTTACTTCGCACTTTCTGCCAGCTTGCTGCTGATAAAAACTATCGTGTCGCTTCAGAGCACCTATATATTACGCAGTCTGCACTCACCAAAAAGATCAAGCGGCTAGAAGAACAGCTCAATGTGGTATTATTTGATCGAGGTCGCCATGGGGCAGCATTGACCCCGATGGGAAGCGTCCTGCTACCGGAAGCGAAACGTGTGCTGAAAGGATTTGAGTCATTCCGGACTCTGGCTGCATTTGTCGCTGAGGGCACCTCAGGGCATCTGAACATTGGTTATGGTATTTCTTCATTTCATGAAGCCCCCGAGTACATCGCTCGCTTCAAGCAGAACTATCCGGATGTTCATGTCACCCTCAATGATTACCCATCTCATAAACTGGTCGAAGAACTCCTGAGCGGCAATCTGCAACTGGGGTTTGATCGTCTCCCGGTCGAGCCGCCATTAACCGCAATCCCCCTCTTCTCTGATCGGCTCTCCATCGCCATTCATCAAGAAGAAAATATTGATGAACAACATTTATGGCAGTCATTGAGCCATCATCATTATCTTGCGCTCAGTCGGGATAAAAACCCGACGATGAACAAACATATCACCACTTATCTGTGGGAAACGCAGCAAAGACCGAATGTTGTTGAAGAAGCAGACGACATTATTACCTTGCTTGCTTTAGTCTCTGCCCGTTTGGGTTACACCATTATTCCGGCAAGCGTTGCACGTATCAGTCAGCCACAGATCCGCTTTATTCCGTTAGAAGGTGATCATGCTAAATGGTTGGTCGGTTTGTTATGGAATGCTAATTTTTCCGACCCGGTACGGCGCGCGTTTATTCAGAAAGTGGAAGAAGATACTGAAACAACGCAATAATGTCGGAGAGAGCTCAGAGGACAGCGATATGCCTTTAGAAACATGACTTTCTTGTCGATGATTTCCCAGCCGTTTTTCATTTTCACCAAGACTTATCGCAGCTCAGCCTCTGGGTGCGCTGGTCGCAACCAGAGGCTGACGACAATAAAAAGGCGTCCGGCGCCAATAGTCGCCTAATGTTTGCCCCAGTAACCCATTTTCCGGGCAATCCAGGTCATGAGCAGTAATACCACGACAATCGCGAAAAAGTTCGAACCAGACTCGGGGTACTGCGCTTTGACAAAGGCCGAGTGACCAAAAGCACCGACAAAAAAGCAGGCGAGTCCGACCAGCGGAAAATCTTCAGAGACCGGCTGACGCAAGTACTCTTGATACAATGCCTGAACAGCGAGAATTAACGCGATCCAAGGAAAAATAGAAAACGTGATTTCACTCATTGTCATAGAAGACAGAATGGCATCACCACATACGCCGACAATAAAAGCAAGAATCAGATTCTTGCGCTCTGAAGTATTTTTTTGACTCGACATTAATCAACTCCATCTCTCTGTTGATGTTTACGCGCAGCAGCCCGATAGCTTGCCGCACCTTTGGCAATCATTCTTAACTGAACAATTAATCGTTCTGCCAGTTCGTCCCGCTCACTCTTATCCAGATCCATCGCTTCTGCGCCTGAGCTAAACACCAGTGTCACGGAAGCTTCTGCCTGAGGCGCTGCAATTTCTCGCGCTAAGCCATTGAGGACAAGGTATTCGGTCAGTTCGGCAGAAAAATGTTGGATCTCTCTGGCAACGGCTGCCCGAAAGTCATAAGACGTTCCGGAGCGTTCTCTCAGCAATAAACGAAACACATTGGGACTGTTTTCAATAAATTCCATGAAGGTCTCGACCGAGGTGCGAATCACACTGCCTTTGGTCGCAATACGCTGTCGTGCCTGGCGCATCAGTTGTCGCAGTAATAATCCCCCTTCATCAACCATCGTCAGCCCTAACTCATTCATGTCACCAAAATGGCGATAAAATGAGGTCGGAGCAATACCGGCTTCTCTGGCGACCTCTCTCAGGCTCAAACTGGAAAAACTCTGTTGTGCGCTCAATTGGCGAAATGCAGCATCAATTAATGAACGACGGGTTTTTTCTTTCTGTTGAGCACGGATTCCCATGGCGTACAATTCCTAAATCACAGCTAAAAACAATCTACTATAACGCGAATTACTTTTTTATCGATAAACAATATCTCATCCCGCCCAAAATTGTCTATTCAAACTGATTTCACGCGACTATCAACGATCATGATCACTGCTCACATAGCAGAACAGCGACACAGGTAAACAATACGTTACAATGATCTGTTACAATAATGCGTTACAATATAAGTACCAAAAAAAACCAACGTATATTCATCAGGAAGTCATATGTCAGAGACTCATCATTTCGATGCGATTGTCATCGGTAGTGGTCCCGGCGGTGAAGGTGCCGCGATGGGGCTAACCAAAGTAGGGCTGAATGTCGCCATCGTTGAAAAAGAGCAAAGTGTCGGGGGCGGATGCACCCATTGGGGCACGATTCCCTCAAAAGCCTTAAGACATGCCGTCAGCCGTATCATCGAATTTAACAGCAATCCGCTGTTTTGCCATAACAACACCAGCCTCCATGCCACATTCCCCAATATTTTGTTACACGCCAAATCCGTCATCGATAAACAGACGCGATTACGGCAGGGGTTTTATGATCGCAACAAATGTACGTTACTGTTTGGTGTCGCCCAGTTTGTCGATAGTCACACCATCGAAATTCTTCAGCCTGATGGCAGCAAAGAACGTTATACCGCAGATAAATTTGTGCTCGCCACCGGTTCGCGCCCCTATCAGCCTGATGATGTCGATTTCAATCACCCTCGGATCTACGATAGTGACTCGATCCTCAACTTGGAACATGATCCGCGCCATATCCTCATCTATGGTGCTGGGGTAATTGGCTGTGAATATGCGTCGATCTTCCGTGGACTTGGGGTAAAAGCTGACCTGATCAATACCCGTGACCGTTTATTATCTTTTCTGGATAATGAAGTCTCAGATGCGCTGTCATACCATTTCTGGAATAACGGTGTGGTGATTCGTAATGATGAAACCTATCAAAGCATTGAAGGTTGCCAAGACGGGGTGATAGTTCACCTGAAATCAGGCAAGAAAATGAAGGCTGACTGCCTGCTCTATGCCAACGGCAGAGCGGGCAACACGGATCGATTAAATCTTGAAGTACTCGGATTAGCCGCTGACTCTCGTGGTCAACTGGCCGTCAATCGCAGTTATCAAACCGAGGCGGAACATGTTTATGCCGTCGGTGATGTGATTGGCTACCCGAGCCTCGCCAGCGCGGCTTATGACCAAGGCCGGTTCGTGGCACAAATCATTGCATTCGGGGCGAGTAACAGTCAGCTAATTGAAGATATTCCGACCGGGATATACACCATTCCTGAAATCAGTTCCGTCGGCAAAACCGAGCAGGAGCTGACCAATGCCAAAATCCCTTATGAGGTGGGCCGTTCTTCTTTTAAACATCTGGCACGCGCGCAAATTGCAGGTACGGATGTGGGGAGTTTGAAGATTTTGTTCCACCGGGAAACCAAAGAGATCCTCGGGATTCACTGTTTCGGTGAACGGGCTGCGGAAATTATTCATATCGGTCAAGCCATCATGGAACAAAAAGGCGCCGCCAATACCATTGAATATTTCGTCAATACGACCTTTAACTATCCAACGATGGCGGAAGCCTATCGGGTCGCGGCATTAAATGGGTTGAACCGCCTGTTCTAATCGAGAGGCAATTTACTTGCAGGCTTCACTTGCGCAAGGGGTTTTGTCTTTCCGTCTTTGATGCTTGGTTTTGTCTCGTGGCCGGTTTTTTTTGCACACTCGGTTTTTTACACGCTCGGTTTTTTTGCACATTAAGCCTGCCACGATACGAGCAATACCTCATTACCAATGACAATGAATCACAACTGGCGTGTAACGGAATTGGCAGCTCGTCAGGCGACACACCAAACGCTGCCATATTTTCCAACGTCGGCAAGGATAATTTAATGGTGAGACGCTGTGTACCGCTTTGATCCACGGTAAACAGTTCAATACCGCATGCTCTGGTGCAGCAAAGCCATGTTGGTAAGCCCCGGATCCCAGCCGTTGCCCTAAACGTGTCCCGGTTTTATCGCCGGCCAGCAGTAAACACGCATGTGCATGAGGAAAGGTCAGCCCGAGTGTCTTGATAAAAGCGGCCACGTGCTCTGACTGCGTTTCAAGCAACGCATGTTCACAAAGAATCAAGACCGGGACAGACTCTGAAATATTGATGGTTTTTAACCACGTCAATGAAGTAACGCTGCCACTCATATGCTGATAACGTTCACTGGGATGGAATAATCGTTGTCGCCAGATCAAATGCTCAGACACATCGACTTCCAGCCAATGGCAACGACCATTATCAACCCGATAAAACCGGGTATCTAAGCCGGCACCGACGTTGATCACCCAAGCATCCGGATAGGTAGAAAGAAACTCACGAACCTGTTGATCACAGATTTGAGTCAGCGTGACGTGTAATAGCTGCTTTTGATCAATATTGCCACTCCGGCAATCGGGAGCAACCTGACAGGATAAGCAGGCTTGGGCAGCAATCGGATCATAGATCAGGCCGTTGTCTGCTAAGCTTTCCCGGCTTCTGAACCAAAGCGGCTCAATGAGATGTGCGGGAATTTGATAGTGTTCTCTATGCTTCCGGCAATAATATGACATTGTCATTATCCTCTAAAGTCGGCTTAGATGATAATGAATATCAATTCCATTAGCAAGCTATTGAGATCCATTCTCAATAACTTGCGCTGTCAGATGTGTGCCCATCTATTTCACCATTGATCGGTTACATTCAATTGATCGGCAACATCCAATCGGTCAGTTACATCCAATCAGTATTCCGGATAATTCCGACGGCGACCCCTTCAATGGTCAATTCCTGAGAAGTGAGATCCACCTCTATGGGAGTAAAGTCTTCATTTTCCGCATGTAACAACACTTTGGCGCCCTGGCGATCAAGTCGTTTCACCGTGACATCATCTTCGACACGGGCAACCACAACCTGACCATTTCTGACATCCTGCGTTTTATGCACGGCCAGCAAATCACCATCCATGATGCCAATATTTTTCATACTCTCACCATGGACTCGCAGCAGAAAATCAGCTTGAGGTTTGAACATGGCGGGATCGACCTGATAGTGTGCTTCCACATGTTCCTGCGCCAGAATCGGTTCACCCGCGGCAACGCGGCCAATCAGTGGCAGACCCTCTTCAACCGAATCATGCGCTGAATTGAGCAGAATGCGTATGCCACGCGAAGCGCCCGGAACAATTTCAATCACTTGTTTACGCGCAAGCGCTTTCAAATGTTCTTCAGCCGCATTGGCAGAACGGAACCCCAATTCTTTGGCAATTTCAGCGCGAGTCGGTGGCATTCCGGAATCTTCAATCCGGCTTTTGATCAAATCAAAGACCTGTTGTTGGCGTGGTGTTAAAGGCTTCATAATTCACCTGTCTTTTTATACAGTTAACTGTGAGTATATCCAGTATTCTGATAAATGAAAAGTGAATCTTTCAAACCCAGTCTTTGAAAGACTTAGAATACAAAAATATCGACCCAGATATAGAGCGACATGAAAATCGAGAGTAATACGGCTGCAGACCCCATATCCTTGGCCTGTCCCGCCAATTGATGGTGCTCAAACCCGATGCGATCGACAACTGCCTCAATCGCACTATTCAACAGCTCCACGATCAAAACCACCAGCAATGAACTAATGAGCAGTAAGCGTTCGATTTGGGTCACATCGGCGAACAAGGCGATCGGTATCAGGATAAGGCACACGATCAACTCTTCCCGAAAAGCAGCTTCACCAGTGATCGCGGCACGAATGCCCTGATAGGAATATTTCGCTGCGTTCAATATACGTGTTACACCTTGAGCGGGTTTCTGTTGCATATATTTTTCCGATTAATGAGTGTGAATAGGGACATCTGGACAAGCAGAAAGAATCCTATCACGACGGTGGCAGAGAACTGTAGTGGTACACAAAAATAGTCGTGAATAGTAAAAGGTTGCCCCTGTTTCTGTTATTCTAAACCACATTCCGGCGACTAGGTTGACGTGATTGATATTGTGACAATCTGGTCCCTATTTCGTTATTCATTCTTGAGAGTCCGAGCTTTTATGTCAGTCCGACAATCAGTATCACGTTCGCTATTAACTATCCCTGTATCTGCTTTGACCAAGAGCACGGTTGTTCCTGCCGATCCCATCGCAGATCACCATATTGATCTGGAGAAGCCCATCGTCTATGCGCTCCCGTTTCAATCGACCGTCGATCTGCTGACTTTAAAACAGCAAACGGAGAAACTAGGGCTACCGGATCCATTTCAACCTTTAGAAATTGATGGTAAAAAACTCACGCGTTATATTTTTATTGCCTCCCGCCCAACGCTGATTCGCAGCGATGACGATGTACCATACGGCTCCGTCACTCAGTTCACAGAGTTACTTGCATTGCATCAAGCCAATTCTGAGCTTGATATTCAGTTACTGCCGACATCCGTCCTGTGGGGCAGAAAACCCGGCAAAGAAAACCAGAGTAAAGCTTATCTGGAACCCATGAACGGCCCACAAAAGGCCAAAGCGGTATTGCTGTCCGGCAGAGACTGCTTAGTGCGTTTCAGCCCTGTGGTTTCTCTGCGCTATATGGCAGACAGCCACGGCACGGATGCCGCCATTGCCCATAAAGTTGCACGGGTCGCCCGGATTCATTTTTCACGCCAGAAACTGGCAGCCTCAGGGCCGCAACTGCCGGAACGTGAAGTATTATTGCAACGGTTGATGCAATCCCAAGCCATTCGCCATGCGATTAATGACGAAGTTAAAACCAAAAATATTTCGCAGAAAAAAGCGCAGAAAGAAGCGCTGAAAATATTGGATGAGATCGCAGCAAACTTCTCTTATTCTCTCGTGCGTAAAAGTGATCGCTTGCTGAAATGGCTCTGGAACCGAATCTATCAAGGGATCAATGTGCACAATGCGGCGCGTGTCCGCCGTCTGGCTCAAGATGGCCATGAAATTGTCTATGTGCCGTGCCACCGGAGTCACATGGACTATCTGTTATTGTCCTATGTGCTCTATCACGAAGGGATGGTTCCTCCCCATATTGCTGCGGGGCTGAATCTGAACTTTTTCCCGGCAGGGCCGTTATTCCGTCGCGGCGGGGCGTTTTTTATCCGACGCAGTTTTAAAGGCAATAAGCTTTATTCGACGATTTTCCGCGAATATCTGGCTGACTTGTTCGCGAAAGGATACTCCGTTGAATATTTCAGCGAAGGGGGACGCTCGCGAACCGGACGCTTACTACCCGCCAAAACGGGAATGCTGGCGATGACGATCCAAGCCATGTTAAGAGGTCTCAACCGCCCTGTCACTTTGGTGCCCGTGTACATTGGCTATGAACATGTCATGGAAGTTTCGACCTATGCCAAAGAACTGCGCGGTAAGCAGAAAGAAAAAGAAAATGCCAGTCTGGTGATCCGGACAATTCGTAAACTGAAGAACTTCGGCCAAGGTTATGTCAATTTTGGCGAACCCATCTTGCTCAACCAGTTTTTGAATGAGGAAGTGCCTGACTGGACCAAAGATATTGATCGGGTTGGGAGCAGCCGTCCTCAGTGGATTACACCGCTTGTCAATCAACTCGCCACCAAAGTAATGACCCGTGTCAATG
The DNA here is from genome assembly GCF_024347135.1 of Vibrio spartinae. NCBI lineage: Bacteria > Pseudomonadati > Pseudomonadota > Gammaproteobacteria > Vibrionales > Vibrionaceae > Vibrio > Vibrio spartinae. The sequence continues at coordinate 3,775,665 of NZ_AP024907.1, forward strand.
ATGCTGCGGCAGCAAATGCCATGACGCTATGTGCAACCGCGCTGCTCGCTTCCCGTCAGCGTGCGCTGGCCCGGGAAAACTTGATCAAACAGATCGACTGTTATCTTGAACTGTTACGCAATGTCCCTTACTCGGAAACGATGACCGTTCCGGTAGATAGTGCTGAGACATTGGTGGAACATGCGACGTCTCTCGATAAGTTTCTTATCGAATCCGACAGTATTGGTGAAATCATCTCACTGGATCGACATCAATCGATTCTGATGACTTACTATCGAAACAATATTATTCATCTGTTGGCATTGCCGTCACTGATTTCTCAGATATTGGTGAGCCATCAATCGCTATCGCTCGATACGCTGCGCAATTATGTGGCGCTTATCTATCCATTCATCAAGCAAGAGTTGTTCCTGAGTTTCCAACCGGAAGCACTCAACAATCATATTGATGCTTATCTGTGCGAACTACAGCGTCAGGAATTAATCCAATGTGAAGATGACACGGTGTCGATCAATCCGGCCAAAACACAAGTGTTAATCTTACTCGGCAGAACGATTTCCGAAACACTACAGCGTTATGCGATTACGTTAAATTTACTGGTCTCGACACCGGATATGACGAAAAGCGAGCTCGAAAAAAATAGTCAGGAAATCGCCCGTCGGCTGGGACGGCTCCATGGTATTAATGCACCGGAGTTTTTTGATAAAGGTGTATTTACGGCCTTAATGACCACGCTGAAACAGCAGGATTATCTCAATCATGATCAGCAACTCTGTGCGGAAAAGTGTCAGCAATTGTCTGAACTGATGTTCACCTTGCTCTATCCTGAAATCCGCTTAACCATCAGAGAGAGCATCTATCTGATTGAGTAAATCAGTGCTGGGTAAACCTGTGTCGGATGAATCGATGCTGGGTGAACCTGTGTTAGAGGTAAACATTGAGGCTCGGGATCATCCGGGCAAAAAGAAACGGCATCATTTGATGCCGTTTTTCTTGCCGCGTTTCATGTACGGCTCAATGGGACCACATGGAAACCAGCAAACCCGCAGTAATCACCATGCCGACATAATTGTTGTTCAAGAATGCTTGTAGACACAGGGTTCGCTGCCGATGTCGAATTAAATGCTGTTGATAAACAAATAGTCCGCTCACGATCAGCACACTCCAATAAAACGCGGCACTCAACTGATACATCACACCCACGCCAATCAGCATCAGTAACGTGATCAGTTGGAGAACACCAATGATCAGCTTATCAAAGTGGCCAAACAGAACAGCGGTTGACTTCACGCCGATCTTTAAATCATCTTCCCGATCGGTCATCGCATACTGTGTATCATAAGCCACCGTCCAGACCGAATTAATCAGAAAAATAAACCATACCACGCCCGGTAAGCTATTTGACTGGGCCGCCCAAGCCATCGGAATCGCCCAGCTAAAAGCCAGTGCTAAGAAAACCTGAGGTAAATGTGTATAGCGTTTCATGAAAGGATAAATAAACGCCAATACAATCGCAGCAAAAGAGAGCTGAATGGTGAGTTTATTCATCGTCAGAACCAGCGCAAACGAGAACAACGACAGAATAAGAAATAAGCCGACCGCCTCTTTCTCGGTCACGAGGCCAGCCGGTAAGGGACGCATATGTGTGCGCTGAACATGACCGTCAACATGACGATCCGCAAAATCATTAATCACACAGCCGGCAGACCGCATGAAAATCACCCCAAGAACAAATACAAACAGCACATTCAGATCCGGAATGCCTTCGGCAGCAAGAATCAATGCCCATAACGTCGGCCATAGCAACAGCAAAGAGCCGATGGGGCGATCCATCCGCATCAACTGCCAGTATGCTTTTGCCTTTGATACCGTCATTCTTTGTTCTCCTTCACATACACGGGGCGTCAGGTAAAAATAGTTCAGTGACAAGCATCGGTTGATGAGCCATCCATAGCCTTGAGCGACGCGCCCACAATACGCCATCTTCAGTGTCTACTTTTGCGACCTGTAACGCATCTCGTTGAACATCCTCAGATTGAAACACAAAATCCCCCAGTGAACTCGCTCCCAATTGAAAGAGACGATTCGATAAGTCACTCTTGTCCAGTCGCGGAATCAACGTATGACCAATCACCCATGGTGTGTTGTCTCCCGACAATAACACCTGACGGATCAGACATCGTTGAGGAGAAGACAACAAGCTTTGCTCTTGCACAGAAAGACAGGCCCTATCCACCCAGTCATGCCGGAGTACATCAACGGAGAGGGAATGGCAATAGTTTTTCATCAACAGGGAAAGCGATCCCTGTTCTTGTAACCATTGTCTAATCTTTGGCGTCGGAAAATAGAAATTTCCGCATTCTTGCCAAATTATCTGGTTTAATAGCGGTAGATAAGGCGAAACTGATTGATGCATACTACTATTTTTATGTGAATGCCTTTGTGATTGCATAATATCCTGATTAGGATATTGTTTTGAAGCGAATGTCGAAGGCTGTCAGCTTTGTTATCAACGGGTAAACTATTGTAACAAGATCAGAGCGATTCGAATATCATCAACCTTTGTCAGATTATAACATTATTATGCTGAAACGTTATTTAGCCCTCATCATTTTCATGACAGGCCTATGCACTGTCTCGCTTAGCCATGCGGCTGAGGATTCAGGCGCACCTAAACTTGCCTATTTTACGCTGGAACCCGATCTCACCACCAATTTCTTTACCAAAGGGAAAGAGCTTGGATATATTCAAGTCCGTATCGAGATTATGGTTGCCAGTAATTCAGATCTGCCGATCATCGAAAAGCATCAACCACTGATTCGCGATACGGTGGTCGAGCTGATGGGGAAACAGACCGCTGATACGATTCGCTCTCTTGCGGGAAGAGAAGATCTGAGAAAGATGTTGGTGAAAAAAATCAATGATTTGCTTTTGCCGGAAACGGGACGTTCTATCGTCGCTGATTTGCTATTTACTAAATATATTTATCAGTAAACGCCGCACAGAGGCCATCTGCTACCATCTGCTCACAAGAGACCGCCAACCTGTCCGGCAAGGTTCCACGAGTTTGTTTACCTATACGTTTACCGGGGCTCGCTTAGCTTCATACAGTCCGAGTCCCATTCCAATCAACAATCCAGCCACGTGCGCACTATTGGCAATGGGCATAAAGGGCTGCACAAAAGCAATCACTAACCAGATCAGCATGAAACCGAGTAGCGGTTTCTGAATCGATAATCCAAGTTCAGGTCGCTTCCAGCCGAACATCCAAATAAAGCCGACCAACGCATAAACCACACCGGATAAGCCACCAAACCCCGGGCCATCACTCCAATATTGTACGATCCCGGATCCGGCTGAAGACAACACCAATAGGTTAGCCAGTCTCCAAGCGCCCAAACGTTTTTCGAGATCGCCCCCCAGATACCACCACCACAACAGGTTAAAAATGATATGGAGAATAGAAAAATGCAGAAAAGCCGGTGTAACCCAACGCCAGATCTGCCAAGCGCCAGTTTGAGAGGTGGGAAAATGGAGTAGATTGAACATCGTTTGTTGCAATCCAAACATCTGAAGCACAAAAACAACGATACACAATAAGCACACGCCTAATGTCATATAACCGGCTTTGGCATAAAACAGTTGTAAAACACTTGGTGAACGGTAACGAAATAATGGTTTTTGCTTGCCGTCGGTCTGCCAAGATGCCGCACTATATTTCGGGTCTTCAGGGTGTGCTAAAAACTGCTTCAGCTCGATGTCGGTTTCATGCAAGTGTTCATCTTTGACTAACCATAAACAGAACGTTGCTTCTACGTCCGGTACCATCACAATCTCTATATGCTTTAAAGCCATATAATCGATAAATGCCTGCCCCAAACGAGGATTATCGATCGTAATCAGACGCATCATATCTCTGTCTCTTCTTCGTCGAATAGTGGGAACATTGGATGATTCACAACGTCATGTTATGCGCTCACAATGGCCATTGAGGGCGCTGATATTATGACAACGATGAGACCGGTAAATTCGCCCGATGCCAAGCTTCAAAACCACCATCAATGCTATATACCGCTTCAAACCCCTGATTAATCAAATACTGTGCCGCGCCCTGACTACTGACACCGTGATAACACATCACAAGCACCGGGTGCTCATAATCAATATCGGCCATAAACTGATTGATCGTATCGTTGGTCAAGTGAAACGCAGATTCAGCATGTGCCACGGCAAACGACTGGGGATCACGAATATCGACTAACGTTGCGCCCAGCTCTTGCATCATGTTCAGCGCCCCCTGAACATCAATATGTTGAAATTGCTCCATGATTTATCACTCCCGCACTCTATCGGTGAATCCTATTGTAACCTATTCAGGTCCTATCAATACAATCGAATCACAAGGGTTATCCATGATTGATCATTTTTTCACCATCAGTGGATAAAGCTGTGAATTGTGTTGATAAAGTAGTCAGAGTGAAAATGATCCACAAGATGTAGTGATGATCTTTATTTTACTGTGTGTAAATCTTTTGATATCCCCAAGCGAAACAATCCGTTCAGCGCTTGGTAATGACGTCTCATACACCGTAAGTCAATCATTTAAACACAGACTTATCCACAGGATGATATTGACAATACTGCACAGGTTTGGATCAAAAAATAAAAACCGGGATCGCTGGGATCCCGGTTTCTGAATTTGGTCTTGCTGAGAAAAATGAATGTCTACATTTCTCCGACAGCATCCTTCAGTTTCTTCATGGCATTTTTTTCCAGCTGACGGATGCGCTCAGCGGATACACCATAATTATCGGCTAAATCTTGTAAAGTGACTTTGGGCTCATCCAACCAACGAGACCGGACAATATGCTGGCTACGCTCATCCAGACTCGATATCGCTAACGACAGACGATGATTGGTATGCTGTTCCCAGTTGGTGCTTTCCAAGCTTTCAGCAACATCAGAATTTTTATCTTCGAGATAAAGGACCGGCGCTGAAGCTGCATTGCCTTCGTCGTCATCAACAGACATATCAAAGGTCGCATCCTGAGCCGCCAAACGAGATTCCATCTCCCGAACTTCTGACGGTTCAACACCCAGCTCTTTCGCAACCGTTTCAACTTCACTATGGTTAAACCAACCAAGACGCTTTTTCGATTTTCTTAAATTAAAGAAAAGTTTCCGTTGCGCTTTCGTTGTAGCGATTTTGACAATACGCCAGTTGCGAAGTACATATTCATGAATTTCAGCTTTAATCCAGTGCACAGCAAAAGAGACCAGACGAACACCAACTTCAGGATTGAAGCGCTTGACTGCTTTCATCAAGCCGATATTACCTTCCTGAACCAGATCTGCCATTGGCAATCCATAACCGGAATAACCACGAGCAATATGAACGACGAAACGAAGATGCGACAGAATCAAACCTTTCGCGGCTTCAATTTCACTTTTGTAATATAATCGTTCCGCAAGCTCATGTTCTTCTTCTGCACTCAGCATCGGATAACTATTCACAGAACGGATATAGCTGTCCAGGCTATCTTTTGTCAGAGCTGCCATTGGATACGTATGGTTTGTCATTCAATTCCTCATCAATTTCTGATTAAGAGTGTACTCAACCTATTTATGTAGGACTCTATCATCTTGTTGCTTACGAGTTAAGTCCAACAGATACAGATAAACAATTTTCTATCGGAAGTCAAGCTCCCACTTTTACTCACTATGCATTTCAGGAGATAAGACACGTCTTTTTTACACAGGTTCAATTTCTTTCAAATGTCGTTGTGCCGATAACTTGGCTGCGATACAGCTGAGTAATGTACCGACCATCAGAAGTAGCAAAGATTCATCCCAGCCTAATCCTAACAGACGGAACTGACTGTCGTAGAGTGTTGCAATCTGATTCACTGCACCATTGAATAATATAGTCAGCAAAGCCGTAAATAGCCATGCACTGACTGAACCGAGAAAACCAAACCACATGCCGGAGTACAGATAAGGACGCAGAATAAACACATCTGTCGCTCCGATGAGTTTCATCGTTTGAATTTCTTCTTTGTTGGCTAACACATTAAAACGTAACGTATTCCCGACAATTAAGAACACAGCGGCAAACATCAGCAATGACAAGCACACGACAACCATTGTCGCCAGATGTTCGATCGCATCCAGACGTGTCAGCCAATCTTCGTCAAGGCGCACATCCGTCACATTCTGCTCATGCTGAAGACTTTCAGCTAACTGCTTTACTTCGGATTGATTGTTCACCGTAGGCGTAATCACGATCACCCCGGGTAATGCATAATCATCCAACAGACTGATCGCTTGCTCAAACCCCGCATGTCGGCTCATTTCGGCCAACCCTTGTTGCGGAGAAATGTATTCAACCTTTTGAACGCTCGGACGCACTTCTATTTCATCTTTCAGCACCATCACCCGAGCTTCCGGCGTCCCTTCTTCAAGATAAACACTGATTTGCGAAGGCGTAGCAACATGGCTGGCAACCGAAGCAACATTTTTACTTAACAGATACAGACAGGCAGGCATCGTTAACGCCATCGAGATGACCGCCAATGTCAGTAAGTTTCCCATCGGTCGCTGCTGCCAAAGGGCCAGAAAAGACAACTTCGCCTGCTTGTAATGTATTGCCAGAAAGTGATCGCGAGGCGGACGCTTTTGTTCGCGTTTTTTCTTTGAGTTGGAGGAGGCGCGTTTGTTTTTCGGCTTAGTTGCCATAATCTTCAACCTCGCTTAAGAAACCCTGATTTAACTCGAGATGACGATACATCGGACGGGAATTGACCAGATTAATATCATGTGTAGCAAGAAGAATTGTCACACCTGCCCGGTTGAATTCCTCAAACAAGCGAAGAATCCGGTTGGATAAATCCGGATCGAGATTACCGGTTGGTTCATCAGCCAATAGCAAAGTCGGCCGATTCACCACCGCTCTTGCGATACCGACACGCTGCTGTTCCCCGCCGGAAAGCTGACTCGGCAGGCAACGCGTTTTATCCAGTAGTCCGGTTTTATCCAAAGCCGCTGAGACGCGTCTTTTGATCTCATTCTCAGAGATCGATTCAATCCGCATTGGGAGTGCCACGTTATCGAACACGCTGCGATCCATCAACAACCGGTGTTCTTGAAAGACAATCCCGATATTACGCCGTAAAAACGGAATATCGGGATTTGGAATACGTGTAATATCGTGTCCGTTAAAATGGATCCGCCCGTCAGTCGGGCGTTCGATAGCACAAATCAATTTCAGTAATGTACTTTTCCCAGCACCTGAATGCCCACCAACAAATGCCATTTCCCCACGACGGAGGTAGAAGTCGACTTTTTGTAAGGCTTGTCGTCCTCCTCGATAGGCTTTACTCACTTGCTGAAACCTGATCACTCGCTATCCCCTTCCTCAAGCATAATCCATGTTTGTTGCCCGTCTATATACTTTCTTTACAACAGTCTGTTTGCAGCATCGTCAGTTTTGAACCGCGCCAGTTTGACGATCCCAGTTTGACGATCATTATTCACAGGCATGACCTGAACGATTGATCTCACTGCTGCTATTCATCCCGACTGAACAACGCCTCAATAAACTCTTCCGTTTGGAAAGGACGTAAATCATCAATGCCTTCTCCGACGCCAATAAAGCGAATCGGGATTTTAAACTGATCAGCGATCGCAAAAATCACCCCACCTTTGGCAGTTCCATCCAGTTTTGTCAGGGTAATCCCCGTCACTGGTGCAACCTCACTGAATAATTTGGCTTGGCTGATCGCGTTCTGGCCGGTACCGGCATCTAAGGTCAGCATAATCTCATGAGGCGCCGATTCATCAAGCTTCTTCATAACGCGTACAATTTTGCGCAACTCTTCCATCAGGTTGCCTTTATTTTGTAATCGTCCGGCAGTATCAGCAATGACCACATCGACACCCCGCGCCTTGGCAGCTTCAATGGTATCGTAAATCACGGAGGCACTATCGGCGCCGGTATGCTGGGCAATCACTGGCACTTGATTACGCTCCCCCCAGATTTGCAACTGCTCAACGGCAGCGGCCCGGAATGTATCCCCGGCAGCAAGCATGACCTTTTTACCCTGCATCTGATATTGTTTCGCCAGCTTACCAATGGTTGTCGTTTTCCCCACACCATTGACACCGACCATCAGGATCACGTAAGGGGTTTTCTGCTCATCAATCACTAAAGGCTGCTCGACGTGAGAGAGAATCTCTCCCATTTCTTCTTTCAGCAAGCTGTATAATGCTTCACCGTCTTTTAACTGTTGGCGATTCGCTTTTTCTGTCAGGTTATTGATGATCTTGACCGTTGTATTCATACCGACATCGGCAACTAACAACTGCTCTTCAAGTTCTTCGAAAAGATCTTCATCGATCTTTTTCCCTTTGAATAAACCAAAAAATCCGGCACCGATATTAGCTTTGGTCCGGCTCAGGCTTCTTTTTAAACGTGTAAAAAAGCCTTCGGTCGGTTTTTCCTGTTCGGCAACTCTCACGGGTTGCGGTGCTGCCGGGACAGCGTCTGCTTCACTCGCTTCACTCGGTTCCTGGATACGATCCGTTTCCACCTCGATTTGACGTTCAGGAAGCTCTGCTACTTCACTGGCCGCGCTTTCCTCTGTCGGCGCTACATCTGTCGGTGCAACATCTGCCAAAGACTCTTCCGCCTCAGGGACATCTTCACCAACATCGCTATCGGTCGTTGTTTCAGTCAGATCATTTTTTTCATTGGGAGTCTCATCATCACCAAAACCAAGCCATGACAGCAGGCCACGCTTCTTTTTTTCTGTCATCTGGAAATATCCTAGATTTATTCATCGCTTCAAAACGTTATAATACCAGTTCTACTGATGACGTCATTGGTATCATACTTTTCTCAGAATATTGATATGCTCAAGAAAAGAAAAATGACAAAGCCGTGAAAAATCTAAACTCAGGCTGTTAAACTTCATCATGCTTCAATTCGTACCTTCACCCGTCTGCAACAACACAGGCCGGGCGGCTATATTAACACTTTATTTTCGGTCAAAAAATCATGGGAAAACATCGTCAGCCAAACCAGTCACAAAAAAAAGACAAATCAGGCTTTATTCGGATTATTAGTGGATTGTGGAGAGGCCGAAAACTGCCGGTTCATGATGCTGAAGGTCTCAGACCCACCACAGACAGAGTCAAAGAAACCCTGTTTAACTGGCTGGCGACCGATATCCCTCAAGCCCGTTGTCTCGATCTGTTTGCCGGCTCAGGGAGTCTGGGCTTCGAAGCGGCATCACGTCAGGCTGAACACGTGACGATGATTGAGAAAAACCCAGCCGCATTTCAGCAACTCAAGAAAAATCAGCAGGCGCTGTCAGCAACGCAACTCCAAGTCATTCAGAGCGATACGCTGCTTTATCTCGCCCAAACGCCGCCAGAAAGGGCCTACGACATTGTGTTTATCGACCCACCGTTCCGACAAGGGCTACTAGAGGATACACTCCGGTTACTGGAGAGCAACCAATGGTTACACGAACAGGCAATGATTTATATCGAGAGTGAAAAAGAATGGCCAGTCGCCGCCATTCCTGCATCTTGGCAACTCTACCGAGAAAAAATTGCCGGACAAGTTTGCTATCGCTTATACCAAAAAGCCCCTTAAAACGGGGCTTTTCCAATGGCGGGCCTGAAACAGACTCAGCCTGCCACATAACTTTTGATGCCATCCAAAAACATCTGCGTTGAAACCATCACCAAGAGTAATCCCATCAAACGCTCGGCTGCTTTCAAACCTCTTTCGCCTAAAATCCGGTGGAAAAAGTCATAAAACATCAAAATAACTGAAGTGCCGGACCATGCCAGAAAAACAGCCAACGCCAACTCTGGTAAGTCATTTGGCGATTGTGTAGAAAATACCAGTAACGATGCGATCAAAGACGGACCGGCAATCATCGGAACAGCCATCGGTACGATAAAAGGTTCTTCGCCAGCAGCCAGACCCGTAATTGAACCGGCACTGGGGAAAATCATCTTAATGGCAATGATAAACAGAATCACACCGCCGGATATACTCAACGTCTCCGGTGCCACTTTCAGGAAACCAAGGATGTTTTTGCCGGCAAACAGGAAAATCATCAGAATGAGTAGTGCAAAACACAATTCCCGGATCAACACGATGCGTCGTCGTTTCGGGTCGAGGTGTTTTAATATCGCAAGCACGATAGGGAGGTTGCCAAGCGGATCCATGATCAAAAACATCATGGTCGCGACGGAAATAATTTCCATACTTACATCTCAGACGGTTCAGTAAAAAACGGAGTATAACAACCTGCAAGCAAGATTTCGACGTCCGAATGAGCTCGTCGGAATGCTCTGTATTCGGTCACTTCCATCTGTCAGAAGCACCCAAAGAATCAACTCAGGGATACGCTGGCAATATCGCAACAACAAGCAGACATAATGCCACTAAAAACCCGCAGGTCGTGACTAAAGAGAGTTGATTCACCTTTTTTTGACCGGGATAAACCATGACCCGAAAAAACACGACAAACCATAGCGTGGCACCGACAGAAGCTTCCAAAGCACTCCAACTGCGAGCCTGAAGCCACCAGCCACTGGCAGACCAAATCAGCCCGAGTAGACCCGTGCCTAAAACAGCAACAACGGTCATTCGTTTATCGATATAAGGCAGGAAAAGCAAATAGAGAACAATACCAAGCGCGATCAGGGTAACCGGCAACCACCACTGGATCGGAGACAAAATATGTTGCCAAAAGGCCAAGCTGAAAGCGATGCAACTCAATAGGAAAGCGGAAAAAGATAAGCGAGATTTAGTTTTCCCGACAAAAGACCAAGTAAAAATCAGACAGCAACATAATGCGACTGAACTCCAGACAATTGAAGCACGCCATTCTGACGTAAGGCTCCACATCAAAACCAGTAATACTGTGGTACAAATGAGCCCCAAATAAAAAGAGAGTCTGTTTTGGTGACCGACATGGCTTTCCTGCATACAAGCTACCTTCGTGTTGAACAGCTGCTAGTTTATAGCCGTTTTATGAGAAATCCACCGATGACGTCAAAAACTTGGATCTGGGTAAAGAAGTAAACCTGCACGATATAAAAACCGTAAAAATCCGCTAAAAAACCATAAAAATGACGAGAAATGAATGAACCCTAATTTTTAGCAAAAAACCCCAACAAACAGATAAACATTTAACCCGTTTTAAATGTCACAAGCAGAACACCTTAAGATAAAAACACCATTATAAACAATTATTTAAAATAAAACCTCAAAAAATAAAAACACAAGTTAAAATTCGGGCATAACCGATAAAAAAACACATCAGACCACTGAAAAATGACGTTCACGACGTTCAATTTGATAACCACTGTCAAATGCATCGATAAATAGACCGTTTTCTTGCTTAAAAAGCCCCATAAAAACCATAGAACCACCTAAACAACCAAAACCAACAAGGCTATATAACAACCACCCCTCAACAGTAATATTATAAATAAAAATCAACAAGTTAAATAACATTTTATAGCTAAATATCGATATAGAACAAATAACAAACAAACAAAACCAACATTAAAACCAGCCACAAACCGTATCTAACGCATCATAAACATAGTTTTTCAAAGATTTTACAAAATAAATTTGATCAATCATGAAAAAATGATATTCTGTATAAATATTAACAACTAAATTTTAGGAGCAGTGTGTTATGATCACGCCATCGCAAAAGCAGGGACTTGTCATGATTGCAGTTATTCTCGGCCTTATGACACTGCCTCTGTTTTATTGACATCTTGATAAACAAAAAGGGACGCTAAAAAGCGTCCCTTTTTGTTTATCAAATGATTCATTCAAATAACTTCGCAGATACAAACTCCCAATGGATGTAATAAACACCGAGAGCAATCATCGTCATCACCATCATCACAGAGATCGCTGCACGCCAGATAAAGCGACCACTCCTTGGCATTAACTCTTTCATACACTCATCATAAGCATCCAAAAATGCTTCACAATCGTCTAATTGATAGTCGGTTTCATGCATTAACTTGTTCCGAACCGTCGCGATATATCTCAATTTTTTGATAACATCATGCGGTAATCGATTTTCACAACTCGAGATCAGTTGATGCAACCCTCGTCCTTCTGCGTGATATTGAACACGAAGGAGATGTTCCAGTTTTCGTGTTCTGATAACAACTTTTTCAATCTCTGACATGGCAATCCCCTCGATTTCTCCTGATACCCAGAGAACCTATGATGCTGACATTATGGCAACAACCAGTGAGTCAACCGGAAACGAGCACATACCCAACTCATCACCAAAGCACCGATATAGCTCATTATAATCCATAATGGAATCACCCAAAGCGGATGCCCCGATAAATTTAGCTCAAAATGATGCATGGGCCATAAAACCAGCGGATGCAGGATGTAGATCCCCAAACTATAGCGGCTGGTAAAGCGTATCACTTTTTGCCACATCGGAGATAAGCGCTCCCCCCAGTGTCGGCACATGACAAAAATCATCCCTGCAACCACAACGGTATTGATCGTTTTGTAGGAAAGCCAGCGCTTGACGGTATATTCCCCCGCTTCCACACTCAGATGAATCACCATATACGCGGTTACCATCAAGCCAATACTTCCCAGCAGCCCCCAAAGCCAGACATGAACCGCTTCCCGGGACAGATAATATCCGAACAGCAGATAACCGGAGTAAAGCCATAATGAATAAGACCAAAACCCATTCCAATAAAACAAATACGCGACTGAACTGAAAATCCATAGCAACAGATAGCCTTGCGTAAACCATTCATATCGTCTGACAGCCCAGTGAAAGAAAGGGATTAAAGCGTATAACGGGATAAAGTAATAAAAGAATCCAAGATGATAGTAGGTCGCTTCATGGGGCATCTCGATGAGTCGTTCCTTGACATTATCCCAATCAAAACCAGTCGCATCCCACCCGGATAAATAGGCATAGAATACGGACCAGATCAGAAACGGAATCACGACTTTCATGACTCTGCGCTGAAGATAGTATTTCCCGTCGAAAGGACGGGCATCACTGATAAGAAGCGCACCAGAGACCATGATAAATACCGGAACGGCCCACCGGCTGACACTATTTAAACCGGCAGCAACCACCCAGTGCTCAAAAGGAATCGCACCGTATTGATGACGAAATGGCCCCAAGACATGAATACCGACAACAAACAGTGCAGCCAAAGAACGCAGTAAATCGAAATAGAAAACCCGACTGGGACTCATCTTGAATCTCTCCTCTTATCTTGTCGATGACTCTAGCGAGATTGTCCTGTCAGATACAACAATCTATGGTTATCTTTTATTCAAGCTTATGTCAGAAATTCATTTTGATAGGAATTACCAATTAATAAAATCAACTTAACCGAATTTATTTCATTGTTTGGCCGACGTATGATGAACGGGAATTAAACAGAATTCAGCAATAGATGGAGTGTCTTATGAAAACGAATGTTATCGGCTTAGACAGTACAACGAGCCAAAAACTTGCCACATCTTTAAATCAACTCCTTGCCAACTATCAGGTATTTTACATGAATGTCAGGGGTTACCACTGGAACATTAAAGGGCCAGAGTTTTTTGAACTTCATACCAAGTTTGAAGAGATCTATACTGAACTACTGACTAAAATCGATGAAGTCGCTGAGCGAATTCTGACGTTAGGAAGCACACCGCTGCATACCTTCAGTGATTATGTAGCATGCTCTGAAATTCAGGAGCATAAGCAAGCTTCACAGGCAAAAGCAACGGTTGAAGGTTTAGTACAGGGGTTCGGAACGCTGGTAAAACAGCAACGAGAAATTTTAGGGATTGCAGGTGATGCAAGCGATGAAGGAACCGCAGCATTGATGAGTGATTACATCAGAGAACAAGAAAAACAAATCTGGATGTTTAACGCTTGGCTACAGTAAAGTGATTGGTTTTCGAACTCGCGTATCACACCCAAGCTAAATTCTGAGAACGTTCTATAACTATCGGTCTGAGGGATGGCGGTCTGAGAGATCGACGGTCTGAGGAGTCACACGATATATTGAGCATTGTTACTCCAACACAATGCTTCATGGAGTGACAGACTGACTTCCTCAACCGATAGGCCGATTTTTGCGCTCTCCGTTTCAATGCCATGCCAGTCACCTCGTTCAAAATATTCCTGAATCGTCAGTAGGTCGCCAAAAGCACCTTTGCGCTTCGCCAGCGCTTCTTTCGCTAATTCAGGTAATGGTAACTGTTCCATTAAATCATCAATGGAAACGTCCAGAATGGCATCGAGCACAGAAAACAGACCGATCATAAATGCCTGCCCTTTCAACTCATGAAAAACGTCATGGGATGACATCAACTGACAAAAATGAGCGCGCTGGAGCGATAAACGATAGAGTTCTTTCGGCTTATCCACGGCAATGTAAGATGCAACGGTCAGAGATACAAAAGACTTGAGTCGGTCTTGACCTAAATAGATAAGCGCTTGGCGGAACGAGGAGATGCTGACACAAAGGCGATCTGAAAGTGCATTCACAAAACGTAGTAGTTTATAAGACAAAGTCACATCTTGTGAGAGGATTTCTTCAACTCGGTCAAAATCCACTTCGGGCCGACAGACTTCAATAAATAAATTCATTGCAGTCAGGTATTCTGGAACCACATAGCGCTTTTTCATCACCTGTGGCTTTCTAAAATAATAACCTTGAAAAAAGGAGAAGCCGGCAGCTTTGGTTTGCAGAAACTCTTCTTCCGTTTCTACCCGCTCCGCAAGAAACCGACACTGACATTTCTCGGCAATTTTTTCTTGGACAAACTGACAAGCTTCATCCACACCCAAAGCCATAATATCCAGTTTGACGATATGAACATAAGGGAGAAAGCGTTCCCACGCTGGTGAATAGACGAAATCATCGAGTGCCAGTAAATAGCCGTGGCGATGTAAATCACGGATAACATAGTATAACTCATCGGTCGGTTCACAAGTTTCCAATACCTCGACGACAATCCGGTGCTTGGGCAGCGTAAAGGGAAGGCGACGAATCAGACTTTTATAGGGAAAATTGATAAAACAACGCGCTGACCGTCGCTCAGATATTCTGCCAACTGCCAGGAAGTTTTCAGCGATTAAACGATAGGTTGCCCGCTCTGAACTGATGTGAGATGGAAACGCATTCATTTCTCCGTCACGAAAAAGTAATTCGTAGCCTAGCGTGACGCCTTTTGCATTAAGAATTGGCTGACGAGCAACATATGTATATCGCATTTTTCGAACCTAGGCTTTTGCCACAGCCAATAAAGCACCACAACCCAAAAATGCAGATCCAAACACCTTATTTAAACGACGCATCACAAACTCCGAGCGCATATATCGTCTGAGCTTCGCAGCAAGCGAAGTATATGTCAGCATCACCAGTGTATCGATAAACATGGTTGTGACACCTAAAATAATGAGTTGAATCATCTGAGGGCCTTCCGGTTGAATAAATTGAGGGAAAAGTGCCACCAGAAAAACAATTGATTTCGGATTGGTTAAATTGATCAACATCGATTTACGTAACATAACCCAAGGTTGATGCGAAGTCTGTGATTCAGTTGTAAAAGACGTGCTAGTATCGCGCCATTTTTGGATTCCCAACCAAACCAGGTAAGCAACGCCAACCCATTTAATGATGCTAAACGCAAGCACTGACTGAGCCACCAAAGCACCGACACCAACGCCAACCAACAAGATATGAAAGCACAATCCCAACTGTAGCCCTGCAACCGCAAACAAAGACCTGCGGATACCGTAATTGAGACCATTGCTGATAGAATTCACAGTGCCAGAACCGGGAGCCAAACTGAAAATAATTGCCGTGGCTACATAAGCAAGCCAGACGTGTAGTTCCATGGGAATTCCTCTATAATAAAGACACTTAACGCAATACGAATAGTTCTCATACTATCAGCAATCAGTTGGATTATGAATCAACATAAAATACTGACCTTCCCTTATACGCAAGAGTTTCTCTTTGAGCAAGCCGTCAGCACCGATATTTCAACTTTCTGGCAGGAGAGACAGGAGGGGACACTCCGTACCTTTGATCAAAAGCGACTCTACTGGTGCCGCTTCACTCATCCCGATCATGACCAAATGATATTGATTGCAAACGGACGCATAGAGTCCGTGTGGAAATATCAGGAGCTACTCTACGATTTATTTCACCAAGGGTATGATGTTTATACGTATGATCACCGCGGACAAGGGCTGTCTGAGCGACTTAGCACTGACAAGCAAATCGGCCATGTCGGTAAGTTTCATGACTATGTTCGTGATATGGAGACCATCCTTGCCCAAACTTTAGCAACCAAAACTTACCGGGCCCGTTTTCTCCTCGCCCACTCGATGGGGGGCGCAGTCGTCACGCGCTATATTCAGACCCATCCAGAGCATGGCTTTGATGCCATGGCATTAACCGCACCGATGTTCGGAGTCCACATCCCCTACTTACTGCGTCCGATTGCGCTCCCTTTGACTCAGATTTTGTCTGCACTAACATCTGAGCCGAAATATGCACCGGGCTATCAGGGATACTTGTCTAAACCGTTTGAAAATAATCCGTTGACCCATAGCCAGACAAGATATCGCTGGTTCAGACAGCTGTATGATAATCATCCTGAATTAAAATTAGGCGGGCCCAGTGCGCAGTGGGTCTGGCAAAGTCTCATGGCAATCAAACAATGCCATCAACTGACGCGGCAAGTCACGCTGCCCACGCTGATCGTACAAGCGGGAGAAGACAGAATCGTCAGTAATCATGCCCAGGATTTGTTCTGTCGCAAAGTCGCGAAAACCAACCCACACAGCGCCTGCCTTAAGATTGAAGGTGCAAATCATGAGTTGTTATTTGAAAGCGATCAATATCGGATACCCACTCTGGATGCGATTCTCCGACACTTCTCATCCCATCGCTCAGCCTGATTTGCCCATTGATGACAAGTTTGGTAACAGAATAGCCGGCAGCAATAAAAGAGGAAAACTGATAAGCTAGATTTTACCCTCTTTTTCCCCTTTATATTTTCGTAAAATAGTCAATAAAGCAGTTTTGCATTTCATTTTTTCACATGAGGATTTTATGACGTTGACCAGCAAAGATATTCGTATTGTTGCTTCTGATCTTGATGGTACATTACTCGCTCCAGACCATAAGTTAAGCCCATTTACTAAGAGCACACTGAAAGACCTCCATCAGAAAGGGTATACATTTATCTTTGCAACCGGACGTCATCATATTGATGTGGCAGGTATCCGTGAAATTGCAGGTATCCCTGCGTTCATGATTACCTCGAATGGTGCCCGGATCCATAGCCCGGATAATCAGCTGATGTTCAGCCGTAATGTCCCAAAAGAGTTGGTTCAAAGCCTGATTGATCTCTGCAAAGATGATCCGGATATCTTCATTCATATATACCACGATGATCAATGGCGACTCAGCGCGATCGATGAAACGATTCGACAATATCACAATGAATCTGAATTCACGTTTCAGATGTTTGACCCGGAAAACCCACCGTTGGATAATGTCGCAAAAATTTTCTTCACGCACAGTCAGTCCAGCCACGATGCGCTGGTGCGCTATGAGAAAATCCTCAATCAACGTTTCGCAGGGAAAGTGACGATCGTATTCTCCAGCGCGACGTGCCTTGAAGTTATGGGGCCGGATATATCAAAAGGCCATGCATTACAAGTGGTTGCCAATTCACTGAATCATACATTAGACCACTGTATCGCATTTGGTGACGGGATGAATGATATTGAAATGTTGTCGATGGCAGGCCGGGGGCTGATCATGGAAACCGCACATGAAAATGTCTTCTCCGCCTTGCCACAGACTGAGCATATCGGTAGCCATGCGGATGATGCTGTCGCCCACTATCTACATCAACACTTACTGTAGTTCACACGTAACGCTTCCTCCGCGCATCCGTTATCTATCCGATCCACCAGCAATCGATATTCGATAGTGCTGGTGGTGAATGTCCGACAGTCGGGATTGAATATAACGACAGAGTGATATCGCTCAGTTGACGGATATCGGTATAGTCGTTTGCACAAAGTGACTTGCGTCAACCGATGCCGCTCGGTTTTCGCCCCCCATCGTCGGTAACTCGGTTGACACGGCGAAGTCAGGCGCCAAAGTATAGTGTTTCAGCGCCATCATCGGTTGCTCAATGATCTGCACCAGCAGTTGTTCAAACCGCCTTGCCAGACGCTGAGGTGAATAGCGGATTGACCGATACGCAATCAGCACATCCAGAGATTCTCCGGGGGTCACGAAAACGGTCAGTGGCAAATGAGTATAACCTCGGTTTTCCATCGCTGTCAGTTTCATGCCATGGTAATCGATGCTAAACCAATGATCATAATTCGGATAATTATCCACAGACAACATGGTATCAAACCAACACGCCTCTCCCGTCAGTTGCTCGATCTCATCCAACCCCAACATATCGTGTTCACACAGATGAATCTGTTCCGACTGAACGTCTTTCAGTTGTTCAATCAATGGACGATTTGGCTGGAGTCGCATCCGGACGGGAACCGTATTGGTAAACAGACCGACATAAGATTCGATGCCTTCAATGTCACAAAGACGTCCCGAAACCGGTGAACCAAAAATAACATCTTCACATCCGGAGATATCACGCAAGATCATTCCCCACACCCCTTGCATCAACGAATTGACGGTTAAACCATTGTGTTGGCAGAGCGTCATCAGCTTCTGCGTCATCAGAGGTGATAACTGAAAAGATGCATCTCTGACCTGTGCTGACGGTGATTCACCTTGATAGAGAAGGGTTGGTTGCGCGCCAGCCAATGCCTGTGACCACGCTTGTCTGGCGACAGATTTATCTCGTGAAGCTAATTGTCTAATCACGCTGGCATAACGATCAGGACTTTGCGGTGTGACCAACCCCGTAGCCTGAACATAAGCCTGAAGCAGATCGCGTAGCAAAATCGGCATTGACCACCCGTCAATAACCAAATGGTGTTCAGATAAAAACAGCGTATGCTGATTGTTATGGTGATGCACTAATACGGCATAAAGTAATGGCTGGCGGGTATCATCCATATCAAAGGGACGTAAGATTTCCCGGGACTCAATGGTGGCCAGCACGGCATCTTGCTCCTCACTCGGTAATTCATTGAGAGAACAAATTTCCAGCGGCCATAAGCTGCTTCCTTGTTCCACTGCCGCCACTGTAATTTGGGGCAGCACTTGAACCGCTTGATCTAAAATATGAACGTCAAAACGAGCCAGTAATTGTGGGTGGCGTAATACAACACAATCGAGCGCTTGCTGTAAGCGTTGCACATCCATGTCACCGACGAACTGCATCTTTGTCAGGGCGTTATAGTTGCTCTGTTGCCCGCGGGTACGGGCATGAGACAGCAGACCATTCTGAACCGGTAAAGTCGGAATAATGTCACGAATTGCACCATATTCAGCCGTAAATTGTGCCCGAACATCATCACTCATCCGGAGCGGGACTGCGGAATCATCCACATGCGGCACACGGGTGTGCTGATGGTGATCAATTTGCAATGCTATTTTTTCCAGCGTCTTTTCCACAAAGATATCTTTGACCTTCAAAATGTATCCTTGCTGACGTATCCGGTTAACCAAAGCCATTGCCGAGATGCTATCACCACCGAGTGAAAAAAAGTCATCTTCCGCAGAGATCACCGAGACCCCGAATAATGACTGCGCTTCCTGACACAATAGTCGTTCGATATCAGTCTGCGGTGCACGACCAATCCGTCGGGTCACCGACAGCGGCATCGCAGCCAACGCTTTGCGATCAATCTTACCGCTCGCATTAATCGGCATTTCATCAAGGATCTCAATCACCGAAGGAACCATATAGTCAGGCAGAACTTGCGCAAGAGCCGCCGATAAACACTCCTCATTGCGTTGACAGGCATGCTCAGGCGTCAGCACACAAAACCCGATCAAGCGGTGCGTTCCAGCAAAAGGCTCTGCGACAACGACAGCCTGAGCAACACCTAGCTGCACTGACAATGCATTTTCAACCTCGCCCAGCTCGATTCGATAACCCCGGATTTTCACCTGATCATCACAACGTCCGATAAAAGCAAGTTGCCCCTTTTCAGACCAACGCACTAAGTCTCCGGTCCGGTACATCACCTCACCGGCAACAAATGGATCCGCGACAAAGCGTTCTGCGGTCATACCGGGTTGATTTAAATATCCCTGTGCCATGCCCGCCCCGGCAAGATAAAGCTCTCCTACATACCCTGTCGGCACCGGTGTCAGTGTTTCGTCTAATACATAAGTCCGCGTATTGGCGATGGGGCGGCCGATCACTGGGGTATCATCCGCTTTAAAACTGGCACTGACCGCATCAACCGTATATTCCGTTGGCCCATAGAAGTTTTCAACCATCAGCGCAGGGTACTCTCTCACCTTCTGCCACAATTTATGCGGTATTGCCTCACTTCCGACCAAGACGAGCGTCGGCACATGCGACATCGTCATCAGTCCGGCTTCCAACATCTGATAAAACAACGACGGAGACAGATCTAACGCGTCAATTTGATCGTGTTCAACCAACCGGGTCAGTTCAAACGCATCCCGACGTTGTTCATTTGAATAGAGATACAGTGTATGTCCGTGAATCATCCATAAAATTTGTTCCCAAGACGCATCAAAAGAAAAAGAGGTGGTATGTGCAGCCCGGACCACAGGGCAATCGCACGTTTGCTTCAACTGCGACAACGTCCGTTCAAAAATCGTCTGTCGATGAGACAGCGCGAGATTCAGTAGTGCGCCATGATGGTTTAAAACCCCTTTCGGCTTGCCGGTCGAACCGGATGTAAAAATAATATAAGCCGTATCCTCTCTCTGCGGGGCGGGATAATCGGAGGGAAAGTCTTCCCCGGCGCACAGCAAGGTCGCGAGCCGCCATTGTAGTATGGTGGGCCGTGGTGTGGTGGATTCTCGTTTGGTAGATTCTCGCTTAATAGATAGCGACGAGGTAGACAGCGACGAGGTAGATAGCGACGAGGTAGATAGCGACGAGGCAGACAGCGGCTTGGTGACATGCTGCATCGCTTGTTGCAAACCACACGATGGATGCTCATCGAACAGCACACCCCGGGGACGCGCCTGTTCCAGAATCGCCTCAATTCGTTCTTGAGGGTAATCCGGATCAATCGGGAGATACACAGCACCGCACTTCATCACGGCCAAAAGCGCAATCACCGCCATCCCTGTTCTTGGCAGAGCGACGCCAATGACATCGCCATGACGGACGCCAGCTTGCAGGAAGTTGGCAGCAAGTGTATTAACCTGTTCATGCAGTTGCGCGAACGTCCATGATGTCTGCCCGTCGCACAATGCCAGTCGTGCTGGCAATGATTCAACTTGCTGCCCCAGCAGGTCAAGAATGGTTTGATACTCATTCGGAAGCGCTAATGTCGCACCGGTAGACCAAGGCTGGATAGCGAGTTTCGCTTGCGGTGTACGTGCTGCGAGGCCACCGGCCGGGTTCAATGGGAAGGTACCCGGCTCCGTATCTTTGACAAAATCAATATCTTCTGGCTGTCTTGCGGCCTGCGACCATTGTGCCGGCGATTGATCGATCATATTGCTCATAGACATAGCGATAATTCCTTCATGAATTCAGCCCGGAGAGATGACCATGCTGCCAGTTTTGTTCGACATAACTGAGACAGTCAGATTTATCTTTCGGACCGAAGATCGCTTGCCAACCTTGAGGAACCGGACTAAATTCCGGCCACAAACTGTACTGACCACGGTCATTGGTCAGTACCAGAAATCGATGATTCACATCATCAAATGGATTGGTATATTTTTTATCATTCATTATGTTTAAGCCACCCTGCCAACTAAGGGAAATATTCATACTTTGTTTACATCAGGCATCTCGTTCAATCGGTATCAATGTTACGAGTGCGTCTTCCAGAAACAGATAATGTCCATGACAAAACTGTATTCCGGTCTGTTGCTGAAGTATTGGGGAGAGTTCAAATGTGAAATGTGAATACTGCGGCTCAAGCGAAATCAATTGCGCATCATGGAAGTCAAGGTAACGTTTTACTAAAGGATAAAGCGCCTTAAACAGGCTCTCCTTGGCAGAAAACATCAAAGACATAAACTGTGCTTTATGCCAATCGGTGACATCCTGAAGCCGGATTTCCTCAGGCGTGACGATCATTCTTCCGATCGACTCGCAGAGTGTTTCATCCATGATGTTTTCGACATCAACCCCGATTGATAACCGCTCCGCTTTCGTCGCCACAGTAGAGATAGCCGTATCATCCGTATGTGAGATGGAGCCGATAAATCCGTCAGGCCACAGCGGTGAACGATGCTCTCCGATTCCGACCCAAGGTTCAGATGCGCCTCGGTGCAGCAAGGCATATTTTGCAGCAATTCTGCCGGCAACAAATTCTGCTTTTCTTTTGCTGACCGCCCCGAGCAGGGACTCAGGTAAGGTGATGCCTTCTTGTGCTGCCCCTGCCGTATACTGATCACGCACATAGCGATTCATAAAAAGCATCTGTCCACCCAAGCATAATTGCTTTTGCCAGATCAGAAATGTCATCACTTATCTTCCCTAAACTCGTTCATCATATGTGCAAATCAATTGAAAATAGGTCTCAAACAATGGAGTAAGCCACCCCCATCCGGGCACTCAACCTTGTCTGCCAAAGCAAACATTCATGATTATTTTTCTGGATCTCTCGTTAATACTTGCTTCACCGTTGCACTGCAACAGCAGCTATTAGCATACAACCAATGCACGTATAAACTCCAATATAAATCCTCTTAACTCACAGCAAAGATCGCATTATTTCCTATATTTCTGACTCATATAGTGTTAATTCACATGATAACAGACCGTTATCAGACTGTTATCCATAAGCAAATTGATGAATCAGAATCGTTAAACGTGAATTAAACGTGAATGTATTGATGGCCGATGCATGAACAATAGACAGGCGGTGAGAGCCGCGTATGGGTGAGCGGATTTCAACGCAGGGAAAGTATTGCCAACCACTCCGCTTCAGTGACTGGCATAATGGAAAGCCGGTTGCCCTGTTTCACCAAAGGCATCTGCGTCAGTTCGGGCATTGTTTTCATAACAGCGAGGGGAATAATCCGCGCCATTTGGCTGACAAAAGCAACATCAACCATTACCCAACGCGGGTTTTCCGGGGTTGATTTGGGATCGTAAACCTCGCTGGCGGGGTCAAATGCAAAGTGATCAGGATAGGCTTCACGGACCACCTCAGCAATACCAGCTACCCCAACCTGTTTACAGGATGAATGATAGATCAGGACCTGATCCCCACGACGGACTTGATCGCGCATCATATTACGCGCTTGATAGTTTCTGACGCCTTCCCAACAAGCGCGCTGCTGCACGCGTAAAGTATCAATTGAAAAAGTATCAGGCTCTGTTTTAAATAACCAATATGCCATAATGTTATGCTGTCGCTATACGAGACGATGTCTAATCCGGTTAAGGTAAGGAAGATATACCATGAAGCCCTTGAAAATTCTAATATTCAGCTCATTGATGTTACTCTTGCAAGCCTGTACATCATCAATGGTGTCTTCTCCTTCCGATCACGTTACGCTGGGGCAATCGGCAGAGATTCAGCTCCCGCGAATCATGTTCCGGGGTCAGCTCGTGATTGGCCCGCAAACCAGCTCATTCACCCCCTGTAACAGTAACCAACAATTTCTATTGACGCTGTCGGCACAACAATATCAGACACTGAGTCAACAGGTCGCCTCACCTTATCAATCGATCTACGGCGAAATCATTGGTTTCCTGACTGCGCCAAGTCAGACAGGTTACAACGCTGACTTCAGAGCGCGATTGATTGCTCATCAGATTAACTATGTCTCACAGGATGCCGTCAAAGGCTGTAGTCAGCCAGTACAAAGCACCGAGACGCAGGGACAAAAACCGCCCTGGCGTGTTCGTATGACATCACCAGAGACCTTGGCGGTTAAATTTGGCAACTCATCACCTCAGCAGTGGCCCGTTAAACGGGTGAACCACACCGAAGAACATCGTGTGTATACAACACCTCAGGGAACGCTGACACTATCACCATCAGTCTGCCAACTGAATCATCAGGCCTTATACGGCTGGATGGCAACCTTCAACACTCAGAAAGGCCGATACCGGGGCTGTGCCCGACTCGGCAATCAGGATCCGTCCACAACATGGATCGCGACCTATCATGCAAGCTCAACCCGACAAGACAACTTTTCTGTGACATTGACGCTAAAGGCGGATCACACCGCTCGAACACTTTATCGTTATCAAAATGATCCGGTTCCCATTGTCGAAACTGGCTTTTGGCAGGCACTGAATGCCGATCAGATTCAGGTGGTCATGACCCAACATCAACAGCAATACCTGCTCTCCCAACGGATTTTCACACGCAAGGGCGATCAAATTCACGCCCCCAAAGAACAAGTCGGGCAGCAGATCTATCATATCAATGAGGGCGGGTTAACCCTGTACCGGAGTGAGCCATGAAAGTGAATCAACAGCCGGAACAATTACCGACCCCATGCCCCGGCTGTGGTTTGGTCTATCAGTGCATTTGTCAGGCCATTCCCCGTTGCGCGAGTGGCATCAAGCTGTCCTTGCTGGTTCATGAACGGGAGATCAATCGGGCAACCAATACCGGACGCTGGCTCGTCCATGCACTGCCGCAGTGTCAGTCATACCTCTGGCAACGCAAACAAGCCGATGTGCAATTCCAACAACAGTTGGACGATCCCCGATTTTTTCCGGTGCTGCTATTCCCGGCTCCCGACGCACTTACAGCGGATGAACTTTGCGCTCAAATATACACTGAGCACAAACCTCAGACTCAAGCGCACGATCATCAACCACAGCAACCCGTGCCACATTTCATTTTGCTCGACGGGACTTGGCAAGAAGCGCGGAAGATGGAAAGAAAGAGTGCTTGGCTGGCAGCACTGCCCCGCATGCAGATCACGCCAAATACAACCTCATCTTACCGGTTGAGACGCAACCAACAGCCTGACTCACTCTGCACATTGGAAGTCGTAGCCGCCCTGCTCGAACAACGCGGTGAGACCAAGGATGCTCAGGCATTAAACGATTTTTTACACCTGTTTATGGATGCCTTGCAAGCGGATAAAAACCGCGCTCCGGGACGATAGGTTCAGCGATAGCGGAACATGTCAGATCATCATAACGTTACACAAGACCTAACAAGCTTGATAACTGCTTAATCTCGACATCCGGCAGTAACATCGCTGCCGGTTCGGTACGGATATTTTTATGTTGGTCATTCAACCAGCAGGCTGCAAACCCATTCATTTTGGCGCCATAAACATCAGTATTCAGATGATCACCGACATGCAGAATCTGGTCAGCAGGCAGATCGAGAGTGCGTTGCGCTTTGATAAACAGATCGGGATAAGGTTTGGCAAAGCCGTCAGGACCCGCTTGCAGTGTTTGCTGAAAATAGTGCCCCAGCCCAATTTTATTCGGGTCGACATTGCCATTGGTCACAGCAATTAACGGGACCTGTCGGCTCAATAAGGTCAGCACACGGTGTGTTTCTTCCGGAACCGCTATCTGATGACGCCAATAGAACATTTCATTGATTGCATCTTCAGCGGCTTGACGAGCGTCATCGGCTGAATACCCCAACAGTATCAACCCCTGCATAACCTGCTCATAACGCCATTGCGTCACATCATGCGCCAACTCAGGAGATTGCTGGGCGACATTGGTTTTCAATTGCTTCCACCACGCCATCGGATGCAACGCACTGACCGGATGATTCAAATGCATCCAATCCAACATTTTACGTTCCAGTTGGCGAATCACAGGGACGTTATCGTAGAGCGTATCGTCCAAATCAAAGGTCATTGCCTGAATCACAGGGAGAGAGCGATAATAAAACATGCGCTATGGTTTCCGTTTCTTCTTGGCGCGCGGATGAGCTTGATCATAAGCCTGCGCTAAATGCTGAAAATCGAGATGGGTATATATCTGAGTGGTTGAAATATTTTCATGCCCCAAGAGTTCCTGAACCGCACGCAAATTATGGCTTGATTCAAGAATATGAGTGGCAAAAGAGTGACGTAATTTGTGGGGACTGATATGGCTGGCGACCGACTGCTTCATTCCCCACTCTGACATCCGTTTCTGGACATTGCGATGCGAAATTCTTCCGCCACGACTCGAAACAAACAGAGCAGGCTCATCGGCATGAGCAAGTTGCCCGCGAACAGCCATCCATTTTTTCACCCACGTCACAGCCTGACCGCTAAACGGTACTTTACGTTCTTTGTTACCTTTCCCAATCACGCGGATTTCTCCCAGACCGGGGTGAATATCTTTCAAATTGACGCTGACCATTTCCGCCAGACGCAGACCGGCACCATACATCAATTCCATCATAGCCCGATCGCGAATCGCGAGCGGATCATCTTCATTCACTTCAAGTAACTGAGCGACTTCATCGACATCTAAATTTTTAGGCAAGGGGCGTTTCTTCTTCGGTGCAGAAACACCTTTGGCCGGATTTGCGGTTAAATCCCCCCTTAATACCAGAAAATCCAGAAAGCTACGCAAGGCAGACAAGCGCGTCGCTAAACTACTGGCCTTGATGCCGTCACGCATCCCTTTCGCTGCCAGTTGTCTGACCCATGCCGAATCCAATTGCTGCCAGCATGTCACCCCATTGCCAGCCAGATAAGCCGTCATCTGAGTCAGTTGTTGCTGATAATTCTGACGCGTATATAGACTCAACCCCTTCTCACTTCTCAGATATTCATAGAAGCGTTGAAGGGGTTGCTGTAATTCATCCGGTAATCTCAGACTTTCACTATTCATACGACGAACTTGTTCATCTCTATGTTACTGACTCATATTAGACGCGTTTCCATGGCAGTACAGATAATAAATGGGTCAACACCTCCGCCAGATAACGCAAGAACAATGTATCCATACTTGGCTGGAAATGACCGCCGTCTTCACTGGAAAAAGCCAGAATACCATGCGTGTCTGTGCTTCTGATCGGTAGTACCACGTAAGAACCGAACTCAGGCGCGCCTGAGTGTTCACCAAACAGACCATCGCGATCCGCTTTACGCATTCTGCCTAAATAAGCACGGTTCCCGTTAAAATTGTTGGTGGAAAAACGTTGCCAATAGGCCAAGTCCAAGGCGTATGGTGTCGGCACACCCGACAGACGGATATGCGCTTTCAGCGACATCTGCTCCGCTTTCCGTTCAATCGCCTCAATGACCTGACTCAACTCATCACACCGAAACATCTGTTCTTGCAGATCCATAAATGCATGCAGCGTCCGGTCATTACTTGCTGCCAGAGACATCAACGCCGTAATTTCTTCTTCAAGCTCTTCGATCCGGTGTCTCTGCCGGTTCAACTGAATGTGAACCAAAGACACTGCGCCAAGTTGCTGATGTGGTAGTGCAAGGCGATCAACCAACGCCGGACGATTCATAAAGAAATCCGGATGATTTTGTAAATAATCAGCCACCACTTCAGCGGTTAACACATCATTTTCATTAATTTCAGTTTCAGTGTTTGACACAACAACCCTTTCTACAACGTTCTTCAATAGTTTCAGTGCTTCTCAGCACGCAATCTGACCTTCATAAATATGTGTGGCAGGTCCGGTCATATAGAGTGGTTGTCCCGGCCCCTTCCAGCTAATATTCAGGTCACCACCCGGCAAATGTACGGTGACATTCTCGGCCAACTGCTCTTGAATAATCCCCACAGCAACAGCGGCACAAGCGCCACTGCCGCACGCCTGAGTTTCACCAGCCCCACGCTCATAAACCCGTAACCGGATTTCATTGGGGCTCACGACCTGCATAAAACCAGCATTCACGCGTTCAGGAAAACGTTCATGGGACTCCAGTAGTGGCCCAAGGTGATCCACATCTGCGATATCGACATCCTCAACTGTTGTCACCACATGGGGATTCCCCATACTGACCACGCCACAAAACAGTGTCTGTTCTGCAATGCGTAAAATATAAGTCTTTTCTGACTGCTTTGCCTTAAACGGGATTTTCGCAGGTTCAAATACTGGTAATCCCATATTCACGGTAATCTGGTTGTCGTCTTCGACATTCAGAATCATCTTTCCTTTCTTGGTGCTGACATGAACGCTGTATTTGTTCGTCAAACCTTTCAGTCGAACAAAGCGCGCAAAACAACGAGCACCATTTCCACACTGCTCAACTTCACTGCCATCTGCATTGAAGATCCGATAGTGAAAATCTGTTTCCGGATCATAAGGCGCTTCAACCAATAACAATTGGTCAAAACCGACACCTGTGTGCCGGTTCGCTAAGCGACGAATCAGATCCGGTGAGAAGAAAATATTCTGGGTAATACAATCAACGACCATGAAGTCATTACCCAAACCGTGCATTTTAGAAAAATGAAAATGCATAGGTTTCTTTACTCCGGTAAAACACTTTCCAAAGCCCACAAACTACTGAGAGGCTCGCGCTGGCGTACCAGATGAACCTGTTCTCCATCAACCATGACCTCAGCGGCGCGTGAACGCGAATTATAGTTTGATGACATGGCAAATCCATAAGCACCTGCCGAACGAACCGCCAGGAGATCACCTTCCTCAAGCACCAGCTCGCGCTCTTTACCGATAAAATCACCGGTCTCGCAAACAGGCCCCACTAAATCATAAACCAGCGCCGTTCCTTCCCGGGGAGTAACCGGTACAATTTTCTGCCATGCCTGATACAAAGCCGGACGCATGAGATCATTCATCGCTGCATCAATAATCGCAAAATTCTTATACTCGGTATGCTTCAAGAATTCGACTTTGGTCAGTAGAATTCCGGCATTTGCGGCAATCGCCCGCCCCGGTTCAAACACCAGCTCCAAATCTTGATAACTTCCCAGACGCGAGAGTAATGCTTTGGCATATTCTGCCGGCTGTGGTGGCGTTTCTGCATCATAGACCACACCCAAACCACCACCGACATCCAGATGGCGAATATGGATGCCTTCCGCTTTAAGCGCATCGATAAGCGCCAGAAGACGGTCCGTTGCATCAATAAAGGGATCGATTTGAGTCAACTGTGAACCGATATGACAATCAATCCCATGAACGTCCAGATGCTCCAATTGATGCGCTAAGCGATAGACTTCGCGCGCGCGGTCAAAAGCAATCCCGAATTTATTGTCACGTAGTCCTGTCGAGATATATGGATGTGTTTTGGCATCAACATCCGGGTTAATCCGTAGAGATACCGGGGCCTTCACACCAAGAGACTGAGCCACACGGTTCAAACGGTGTAACTCGGATTCGGATTCAACATTGAAGCACTTAATCTTCAATTCGAGTGCACGTTTCATTTCCGCTTCGGTTTTACCCACACCGGAAAACACGATTTTCTCGGGATTTCCGCCAGCCGCTAAAACCCGCTCCAGCTCCCCTTGGGATACAATATCAAATCCAGAGCCAAGCCGCGCCAAGACACTCAACACCCCTAAATTGGAGTTTGCTTTCACGGCATAACAAACCAGATGTGGATGTGCGCCAACAGCCTGATCAAACGCATTCCAGTGGCGTTCTAGCGTTGCTTTTGAATAAACATAAAGTGGTGTGCCATAGTCCTTTGCCAGCTCTGCGAGACGAACCCCTTCAGCACATAGCTGTCCATCGTTCTGGTAATTAAAATAATCCAAAATACTTTCCTAATTATCAATGACTAAGGATTAAGGTTGTGATTGATTTTGCGGTGTATTGTCTTGAGGCATATACAACGGTCCGGTCTGTCCACAACCTGCCAACGCTAACACGCACAGCACTAAAAGTGCAGTAAACTTTTTATTCATTTTGCATATATCGTGATTATTCATTCAATGCCCCCTATAATCGCACCAGATTCAGGAAAAGCAATAGGATGTGAGGATGAACGATACTGAATTCCACCAACTTGTTGATCAAATGCTAGAACAGATTGAGCAAATGATTGATGACTCAGGTGCCGACATTGACTACGAGACAACAGGCAATGTCATGACACTGGATTTTGAAGATCGCAGTCAGATTGTGATCAACCGTCAGGAGCCGATGCATGAAATTTGGCTGGCCTCCAAATCCGGCGGATTCCATTTCCAGTACACGGATCAACAATGGATCTGCTCTAAAACCGGTCTGGAACTCATCGCATTAATTCGTCAGGAATGTGAAAAACAAGCCGGAGAGTCAATTGAGTGGGATTGAGACAAGCAATACCTGCCACATCGATTGACATCGGAGTCCCGCTGATAAGTCTAATCTCGGGGCTCTGACCAACAGCCGGATTCAGGAATAACCAGACACGAACAATGAAGGAACGCGTGCTCGGCCTCGTTTAGGCGTTTACTGCTTTGGTTGGCACCACAGTCCCTGAAGATCGGTCACTACGGTAAGGAATGATACAAGTGCTGCCATTATCCGCATGGATCACCTGATAATACTGCGGCAAATTGAAGTTAATCAGTTTCGATGCCACTTTGTTTTCATCCAGTATCGACGAATAAAAACTATTTAGGCTATGAATCATCTCATTTTTACTACCACTAAATTGATGGTAGACCTCGACACGATTCGACTCATCAAGGACATAGATATTAAAGCCGGTCTCGCTATCTTCGAAGAAAAACTGAATGAGACCTTCACTGGCAAAACCATCGATCGCTTCAGGCAAGTGATAATCCTGCTCCCGATCAATCATCATCAATGGCGAACCTTTGAGTTTGTTGGTCGAGATACTGCGATAAAAATCGACCGAATTTTCCAACCGCTGGACAGACACGCCCCGCCGTTCAAAAAACAGCCCGTACATTTGACGACCGACCCGCAATGCTTTGAAACGGCGTCGCTTTTCCGGCTCGATTTCAACTGGTTTCAACCGTAAATCAATACATTCAGCCAATAACTGATAAATGGCATTGCGGATTAATCCCCGCAAATTTTTACTGTAGCAAAACACGTCCACTGATTCTGGTGGTAACGCATCCTGATGCATCTTGCACAATACCGTTTTAAGCGCATCAAGAACCGCACCTTCGCCTTCGAAATGAAGTGTTCTGACTTCATGCCACGAATTACGATAAACCAGATCAATACTACCGACGAGGCAGCGCTGTTCCGGCCCGAAGCTTAAAATATCGACCGTTTTTAAATCAACGCGAAGAGATTTTCCCGACACGGCATAAGTGGGGTCTTGTTCAAAATTAATAAACATCGCCAATTGATTAATTTCACAAGGGCTAGCGAGTGCGTGCATGGTTGGACGACGTTTATGCAAAGAGAAGGTATTTCGCAAATCACCAACCATCTGATAAAACTTGTCAATATCAAGCTGAGCATCCTGAACAACGGCGTTAAGCCTTGTTGATTCAGTGATCAAACCATTAAAAAATGCCCAAGCGACTAACTTACTCAGATATTCATGATGTTCCAGATAATGCTGCCCCATCATCCGACGCGGTACCAACGGTTGCTTATAAAGGTACCAGCCAGCAGGGTTACTACGGTTCTGTTGCACTTCAATAAAGGTCAGATCTGACTCATGCAAGTCAGGAGAAATCTGCGGATTAAGCAGCGTGACTTTTCCCGGAAGAATTTCAAAAGCAGCATACAGTTTACGGGAAAGAATCGAAATATCCTGAGGACTAATAGAAGACGTAATATCATTGCGCCGGGCGAATTGAATGAGATTACGGTAGCTCTGCATCAAAGCATCCAGTAGCCCCGTATGCATGAAAGAAACTTGTTCGACTTTCCAGTTTCGTCGATTATCCAGCTCGGCAATAATACCTGCCGACCATTGCCAGACTTGCGTCAATTCTTCCAATACCATCCGTCGCCATGGAACGGAGCCGGCACCCGGTTCACGAGATAATTTCTCATGTGTTTTCAGATAAAAGCAGCGCCGTACCAAATCCAATCGAGGCTGATCATTAATCCGTTCTAAATAACGAGTGACCTTTTCCAGCATCAGATAATAAGCATCCATCCCATACAAATCGGGCTCATGGGTAAAGAAGCGCCGCTTGGTATCGATACTTAAGAGTTGCGTAAATGGATATTCCCAAGAATACGCTTCGAGTAAGATCGCTTTAAGCACTGATTTATAAGGAGAATCAATGCTTTTATACAACTGCCACAAACTGGCACCAAAATATTCTTCTGCCGGGATATGATTGAGTCGGCCAAAATCAAACCATTCATTACAGTTGATATAAGAATAACTACACAAATGGCTGACATATTCGTCATAGCACTCTTCCATCTCCGGTGGCACGATTTGCCACAAAAGACGTTTCCCGGCCATCCGCACGGCAGAGCGGTAGAATTCATCCAGTAATAATAGGTGTTGCGAAGAACCACAGTTTTCACCTGTCATTTCATCGGACTGCTTACACCGGAAACGCTGCTCATCCATGATAAAAAAGTTGGCTTCAACACCTTGTGTCTTTGCCCAGTCGGTCAACAGCAAACATTTATTGGCCAGTTTTTCCCGACGGCTGGCACTCATCAGCGAAGAGACACACACCCAGATATCGAGATCACTGGAAGTACTCTGCCCGATCGATGAGGTGCTTCCCATGGTGTACAGCCCCTGAATTTCAGGCTCGCTTGAAATCGGAAGTGACTGCCCCAACGCTAGTTCTGTATCGTGGATAAGCTGTTGTTGTGCGTCATCCGCTTCAAACCCCCACACCCCGAAAGGCACGTCTTGGGCATAGTAACCGGGAATTAATGGATGATTGAATTGAAAGAATGCTGGAATTAAGTGAAAAACACGACGACTTTGTAAATCCATTAACGCCAACGCACGCTCGGTGCGCTGCCGATTCAGATTATCTAATCTTTTGATTAAAGTCTCGGTGTATGTCTGCAAGGGTGTTTCCTTGGTTGGCTCAAAACTCAACGAACTGATTGCCCTTTGTGCAAAATCGCCGTCAAAACGTGATCAATTTAACACTTTATCTATCGATGGTAAAGATATCTCTCCCGGAGAACCATGTGGGTCATCCAGAGAATTTAGGGATACTTTTTCGTTGATACATATCTCATTCATATTATCTAGCTATCATAGCTCAAACTATAAACAAGAGCTACATCACATATTTCAAATTAGACTATGGTCGTATATCTCAAAATTTACAAGTTTTCCTATGCACTTTTTCATGAATACACTTCTCGGCACCAAGTGCTATTTTTCAACCGTTTAGGTGAACTTGGGGATCGAAAAAAACAGTGATAGGATGTGATCTATCATTTTTCTCTGACCGACTCATAACCTATGACTGATTCATCTCCTATTCGTATTGCTACCCGAAAAAGTCCGCTAGCCCTGTGGCAGGCCCATTATGTAAAGGATGCGCTTCAGGCGGCCCATCCGGGTCTGACCGTTGAACTGGTTACGATGGTGACGAAAGGCGATGTCATTCTGGACACCCCGCTGGCAAAAGTGGGCGGTAAGGGACTCTTCGTCAAAGAACTTGAAATGGCAATGCTCGAAGACCGGGCTGATCTCGCAGTTCATTCGATGAAAGACGTCCCGGTTGAATTTCCACCAGGATTGGGACTCGTGACGATCTGTGAACGGGAGGATCCGCGTGATGCTTTCGTCTCCAATCATTATGCAACCTTCGATGAACTTCCCAATGGTGCCATCGTCGGGACTTGTAGTTTAAGACGCCAGTGCCAATTAAAAGCAGCCCGTCCGGATATCGTCATCAAAGAACTCCGTGGCAATGTCGGCACCCGACTCAGCAAGCTGGATGCCGGAGAATATGATGCGATCATTCTTGCTGCTGCCGGTCTCAAGCGTCTCGAACTTGAAAGCCGAATCCGGAGTTATCTGACACCGGAGCAATCGCTGCCGGCGGTTGGTCAGGGAGCTGTGGGGATTGAATGTCGTTTAGATGATGAGCGATTAATTGAATTATTGAAACCACTGAGCCATCAGGAAACCACGGATCGGGTCCTTTGTGAACGCGCAATGAATACTGCCCTTCAAGGCGGTTGTCAGGTACCAATCGGTAGTTACGCGCTATTGGAGAATGATCAACTCTGGCTACGGGCTCTGGTCGGCGAACCGGACGGCAGTCAAATCATTCGCGGGGAGATCAGAGGCGCTCGCAACGATGCGGAACAACTGGGAGACGCGCTCGCCCAACAACTCTTGCAGCGTGGTGCCCAAGAGATACTCGCCAATCTCTACCATGAGCACGACTAATCATGTCGGTACTGGTGACCCGCCCCGGTCAACCGGGAGAAGCACTCTGTCATCAACTTCAGGCCGTTGGTATCAAAGCGGTCCATCATCCTTTAATTGATTTTCATGCCGGTTCGGAACTTGAACAACTACCGGTTCGACTGAAACAGTGTGATCTGGTCATCGCTGTCAGCCGGCAAGCGGTTCTTTATAGTCAGGAATATCTCGACTTGCACGGCTTTTCATGGCCGTCTGACATTCGATATCTTGCCATCGGTCAAAAAACCGCACAGCTTCTAAGTAATTTTACCCAACAAACGGTAAACTATCCTGCGATAAGCGATAGTGAAAATTTTCTCTCTCTCCCCGAGCTTAGTGCGCCTGTCGGGTTACGCGTTGAAATACTGAGAGGAAATGGCGGCCGGGATTTAATCGCCCGACAGTTAAAATCTCAGGGAGCAGCGGTCAATTATTGCGAAGTTTATCAGCGAGAGATGCTCCCTTTTAATACTCGGGTTGCAGTTTCCGAATGGCAAAAGGCAGCGATAGATTGCGTCATCATCACCAGTGAGCAACAACTCCGGTTTTTCGTCACGCAGCTCGCTGAATACAATATGCCATGGTTATTAAATCAAACATTTTATGTTCCCAGTGAACGGATTGCACATGATGCACAGTCGCTGGGAATCAAGCATACCATTGCTGTGGGTAGTGCCAGCAATTCAGACTTAGTGGCCGCAATTCTGGCCGAGAAGAATGACAGGAATCATGAATGACTGATACAAAAAAAGCCGTTACCCCAACCTCAGAAGATAAGCAAAAATCAGCCACATCTTCTTCCGCATCAGCATCTAAGCCTGAAGCAACAGCACCTTCTGGCGCGAAATCAAAGCAAAAAACTCCCGCATCGGGTGCGAGGCTCAGTAAAATTGCCATTGTGCTGACCTTACTCAGCGGTGGCGGAATTGCCGCTTATGTTCAGTACACCATGCACGGCTATCAGCAACAAATCACCCAACTTCAGCAACAACTGAGTCAATCCGTAAGCCAAGTTGAAACACAAGTGACGCAACTCAATCAAGACGTCGATAAAAAAACAGCCACGGTCATCAATCAGGTTGATACTCATTTGGATCAACAGCAAAAAAGTATTGATAGTCTGCAACATGCGCTTGCTGATATGAAAGGACGTCGTCCGAATGACTGGCTGTTGGCTGAATCTGATTATCTGGTCAAACTTGCCGGTCGGAAATTATTCCTCGAGCACGATGTGCTGACTGCGACTCATTTGATGGAAAGTGCTGATGCACGAATCGCAGCACTCAATGATCCGAGTCTGGTATCACTGCGTCAGGCGATGGCCAATGATATCACCACGCTGAAGTCTCTCCCTTTGATCGATAAAGATGGTCTGGTTCTGCGCCTCACCAGTCTGGAGCAGCTCATCGATAAACTGCCGTTGGCCAACGCCATTCTTCCGGATGCTCCTCAAGAACAGAAACCACAAGTCAGCGAGGACATCAGCCACTGGCAAGATAACCTGCTCACATCGATGAAAAGTTTCGCTGAGCAGTTCATCACTTTCAGAACCCGAGATGGTAACGTCATTCCGTTACTGTCTCCAGAACAAGATTTTTATCTGAGAGAGAACCTGAAAGCCAAAATAGAAACAGCAATCAGAGCCATCTACGACGAAAATCAGGAGATTTATACAACGGCTTTAACCACAGCGAATCAATGGTCAATCTCGTTCTTGAACCCTGATAATGCTCAGGTCAAACAGTTTAACCAAGCCACTCAATCCCTGAGTCAGAAGAAAATTACCATTCAATATCCGATAAAGCTGGCATCTCAACAACCGCTCACTGATCTCATTCATGAACGTTTGCGTAAACAAGTCTCCGGTTTGATGAAGGAGGAAGAGTAATGATTCGAGCCATTTTTCTCTTTGCGGTCCTCGGTATCGGATTATATGTCGGCACCCAATATTCCGGTCAACAGGGATACGTTCTGATTTCAATTGCTAACAAAACTATTGAGATGAGTGTCACCACGTTGATCCTGCTGGTCATTGCTTTACTGGCAGTCCTGTTCGGCATCGAGTTTTTGCTCAAAAAAGCGCTGCATATTAGTAGCAGCACTTGGAACTGGTTTGGCTCACGAAAACTAAAACAGTCTCGTCGGGATACCAACGAAGGCATCGTGAAACTCATCGAGGGAGACTGGAAACAGGCCGAAAAGAAAGTCACCCGACTGGCAAAAAATCACGATATGCCACTGCTGTGTTATCTCATTGCCTCTGAAGCGGCGCTCGAGCAAGGCAACCAAGAAAAACGGGATCACTACTTGTCTCTTGCCGCCAAACAAGAGAACTCAACCCTCGCCGTCGAACTCACCAAAGCAAGACAGTTCACCAAAGAGCAGCGTTATCAGGATGCATTCAACGTGTTGAGTGAGGTCGCTATCCAGCATCCGGATAACCCGGTGGTCGTCAGCCTGCTGAAGACGACATATCACCATCTCCGCCAATGGCAGCCGCTACTCGGTCTGATGCCGCAGCTCAGAAAGCTCAAATTAGCCGGAGAAGAGGAAATCATCCGTCTGGAAATCGAATCCCGCAGCCACCTCATGGAACAAGCCGCAGCGATCCGAGGAAAAGAGACCCTGACCGAATACTGGAAAGATTTGCCCAAGCGCCTGAAAAACACACCGGAACTGATGGTGTGCTATGTACAGTTACTCCTGAAGCATCAAGGCGATGAAGAAGCATTTTCGCTCCTGAAAGAGCAGATCAAGAAGCATCCAAACTCAAACAGTTATCCACTACTGCCTGAACTCAACCTAGAGAGTCGCCAGCCGGTAATCAAACTATTACAAGATGTGATTCGTAAAGATGAGCAACATGCCGAAGCGCACAGTGCATTAGCACAGCTCTATTTTCAGGAGAAAAAATTACCGTTGGCACAAGGGCATCTGGAAAAAGCGCTGCAAATCAGAAACAGCATCTCAGACTATCAGCTGCTTGCTCAGGTTCTGGAACAGCAAAATATGTCTCAGGCAGCCCATCATGTCAGTAAAAAAGCACTCTCACTGATTGAGCCGACCTCTTAACCATATTGGCAGTTTTAGCGCAACCAACAACAAAAAAGCCAGCATCTGTTCTGCTGGCTTTTTTGGTACGGTGATATCAGTTGTACCGTGGTATCAGCATCGTGAGTTGTGTTACGCAGAGCCGCAACACGACATGCAATCATATCACCCGGGAAAACTGCTGCTGTCTTGCTCTTTCTCGCAAATAACGGTCAAAGCACATACAGATATTACGAATCAACAGGCGACCTTTTGGCGTCACCGTCAACTGCTTATCACGGACTAAAACCAACCCATCTGCGATGAAATGTTCCAGTAGTGCTAAGTCTGATTGGAAATACCGATCAAAGTCGAGCTGATGAGCGCGCTCGATCTGAGTTTTATCGAGAGCAAAGTTACACATCAATTGCTTAATCACATCCCGACGGGCTAAGTCATCCTTATCCAACGCCACCCCTTTCCATAACGCATGACGCTGATGTTCCACTTGCTGATAGTATCTCTTCAGCTCTTTCTGGTTCTGAGCATAAGCATCACCCACCATCGATATTGCTGACACCCCAAAACCAATCAGATCACAATCACCATAAGTGGTATACCCCTGAAAATTACGATGAAGACAACCTTCTCTTTGGGCAATCGCAAGATCATCTTCGGGCAGCGCAAAATGATCCATACCGATAAACTGATAGCCCGCATCCGTCAGCGTACCAATGGTCATCTGCAAGATATCCATTTTTTCTTGCGCTGTCGGCAGAAAATCTTCTCTAATCTTCCGCTGTGCAGCAAACAATTGAGGCATATGTGCGTAGTTAAAAATGGATAACCGACCCGGTTTCATTTCCAGAACCCGGCTTAACGTCCGCGCAAATGAATCGGAGGTCTGCTTGGGCAAACCATAAATCAGGTCAAGGTTGGTCGAACGGAAACCCAATTCCCGGGCACGTTCTGCCAAAGCGAAGATGAACGTTTCATCCTGAATCCGATTGATGAGCAGCTGAACTTCTTTGTTGAAATCCTGAACCCCGATGCTTAAACGGTTAAAACCTTCTTGATAAAGATGGTCCAGAATATCCAGTTCTATCTCGCGTGGATCGACTTCAATACTGATTTCAGCCTCAGGCTCAAAATCAAATTCTTGCCTGATCAGTGTCATCAAACGCGTGATTTGGGGAGCGGTCAGAAATGTCGGAGTACCACCACCGAAATGAAGCTGAACCACACGGCGACCCGCTAACAGTGCTGCACGCTGACGAATCTCCAGCTCCAGCATATCCAAATACTCATCCGCTTTATGGGAATGACGCGTGACCACCTTGTTACAACCACAGTAGTAACAGAGCTTATGGCAAAAAGGGATATGGACATAAAGAGAAAGTGGACGCTCCGGATACTGAACACAAGCCATATCAAAGTCCGCAATCGTAAATGCTTCATGGAATTCGACGGCTGTCGGATAGGAGGTATAGCGAGGTCCGGAGTAATTATATTTATCCAACATTGCCTGATCCCAGACAACCTGCTGACGAGATACCTGCTGAAACATATTTATCTTTCCGAATGGGTCGATGAACCCCTATTTTGCCACACTGCGATACTGACAAGTCGGGCAGCAAAATAGAAATCCATGATTATTGTGTGAAAGTGCTACAGAGATCACCGAATGAGTCGCTGTAAGACTCGAGATTTAAACCATCTGAACCTGAATTTGTTGATTCAATGGCTGAATCATATCCTTCAGCGTGGTCAGCTCTCGGATAATATCATCCTCCAGCCGACTCTCAGCCTTCATCCGTTCCAGATTTTGCTGCATCCTTTCTTTTTTAGGCATCTCTTGCCGCACCTCGCCACGAGGCATATCTTTAACGGTATGATAAAGCTCTGAAATCGCTGGGAATTTGTTGTCAAAATCAATACGATTCTCACCTTGAACATAGTCCATGATGCAATAAACACGAATACTGATTTCCGACAGATCACATTGTCCTTGAATCCCGACCATACAGAGTGTGTTTACGTTCTCGAAAATATTTGCATTTCGCTTTTCAATCGCCAACTCACGATGTTTGGCAACCAACGCTTTCTGCTGCTTCAACTTCACCAGCAAGTATCCGGCATAAATCGCCAGACCTGCAACAATCAGACACCCAACAATCACGAGTACAGTCAGATTCATATGGCACTCCTATTACTGAAAATCATCCGAATTCAATCCGGTAAATTTCTCCAGAAGTTCGTCATCTGATGCGCCTTGCTTTGATTTCACCACCGGAGACTCAGAGGATACCTCTTCATCACTCTCTTCATCACTATCTTCATCAAATAGCCCAAGCTGTTTCATCAGCTGTTCAATTCGATTGAGCTTCTCATCAACATACTGCTGCAAGCCTGCACCCAGCTTTTCCCCCTGATCTAACCGAGCAAGTAAAGCATGAAGCTGCGCATCATTTTCGAGCAAAGCCAGCTCTTGTTCTGCTTGCACTTGCCGTTTCTCAGCGATGACTTTGGGCTGGGTTTCGACGACCAGCGGAATTTTTTTCTTACTCCCCAGACGAGGATCCTGCGTTTGCGAAGTACTCAACCGACGTGCATTGCCGGATTCTTCCGAATGACGGCTGCCGGTTTTCAAGCCTTTTCTCTTTTTCAGCTTCTTGCGCAAACGCCCTTCAATATCAGTCTGAGAGCGCTGACGAACGACAACGACTTCTGTATTCCCAGATGATCTTACTTTCTTGTTACGGCTCATTACTGGCTCTTCCTCAGTAAAATTACATCACTACCGATAAATTCAATTTCGAGAGCATCCCGTTCTGCTAGAAAACAGAAAGTCTCTCGGCTAAAAAAGCTTACATGGGTGAGATCATTTTTATAATGCCACCGTGTAAACGCGTCCAAATTTTTGACTAATTTGGTCATGATTCCGATATATCCTCCCGGCTTCACCAATGTCAGCCACTGCTGCCACACTTGGCCCGGAGAATATAAGTGTTCAATCACTTCTGTTGCGGTAATAAAATCATAGGTTGATTCTAACACCGTCTTCTGTGGGAAATAAAAGACATCGTACACAGCCATCCGGAACCCTTGCTCTTCCATCATGAAAGAGAGCGTTGGCCCGGGGCCACATCCAAAATCTAACCCATGTGCATCTGGGGCGATCCGCGCCACCAAAGGCACCGTCAGGCGAGACAAAAATCGCCGATATCCCGTATCAGATGGATGATTCTCATGCAGATCATAGATGGATTTTTCTGATTCTGCATCCAGATGGAATGCAGGTGCGACACTCACCAAATAGCATTGGTGGCATTGCCAATAGTCGCGATGTTTATCCCGATGATAAACCCCCAGCGATTCAGCACCGCACAGTGGACATGAGATCATATGGGCTCCTTGTTACAGGATGCGCAACATACCAGAAACTCACTCGATAGTGGAGTATTTAAGCTTATTTTTTCTTCAGCTTTTTATTCAGCAGATAGACGCGATGACTTTCAGTTTGGCCAAAAGAGAGAGATAAAAAAAGCGACAGAATGGTCTGTCGCTTTCTAAACAGTCACCGTAGTGACGGAAACCATTCTGGCACATAGCGATGCGCACAATATTCCTTTTGTTTTTCGTGCTTTCCTTGCAAAAACATTGTTGTTCGTCATCAATCCTGATGAATTTTCCCTATCCCTGAAAACATCATTGTAACAAAGCACTTCCGTGGCTTGGTTCCATTACATCCCCACTCCATAGGGCCAAGCAGACCATCCTTATCAGACAAACATCCTGTTTGTCAGTCACTTCAGAATGAGCGATTCATCCCTGAAGCAACACAGCAACTTTACCCCTTCTCCCGTCAGACACAACCCATCAAAAAATGATTCTGGTCACATTTCATACGCAATATTAAAAATAATAATAAAATCATTAAATTAAAATCATTTCTAGTGTAATCATCAGCTTATCTATAGCAGATCTCGCACAATCTATATAGAAAAAAGGGAACACCCCGGGCCAGAGGCATGTCAGTCCCCGTCAAACCCGTCACTCGCCACACCACCACTCACGAACTTCTGCCCGTTGAGCGGTGATAATGTTCCAGATCCTGATAGGAGTCGTGTATAATCGCCAGTCCCATTGAATCAGGGGAGCGTTTCGCAGAGATCATCTTTAAGATTAGAGCTGTGATACCATTGCATTCCGGCACATGATTCATCAACAGCAGACAGTGACCATGGAGTCTACCTTGAGTGTAAAAATCCACTATCAAAATACGCATTTTATTACCAGTGCCCCAGATATCCGCCACTTACCGGAAGATGAAGGCATCGAGATCGCGTTTGCCGGGCGCTCCAATGCAGGAAAATCCAGTGCTTTGAATCGCTTGGCAAATCAAAAAAACTTAGCCAAAACCAGTAAGACACCGGGACGAACTCAGTTAATCAACCTCTTTCAGGTTACGGATAGCTGCCATATTGTCGATCTGCCGGGATATGGATTCGCCCAGGTCCCACCGGAACTCAAGAAAAAATGGCAAAAAGCACTCGGAGAGTATCTGCAAGCACGCCAGTGTTTGAAAGGGCTGGTCGTCTTGATGGATATTCGCCATCCCATGAAAGATCTCGACCAACAGCTGATCGATTGGGCGGTGGAAAGCAATATTCCGGTCCAGGTTCTGCTGACGAAAGCCGATAAACTCAAAAGTGGTGCGAGAAAAGCACAAGTGCTGAAGATTCGCGAAGCGGCACTGGCATTTTGTGGTGATGTCTGTGTTGATGCATTTTCCTCAACTTCAGGACTGGGCGTTGATGTGCTGCGCCAAAAACTCGATAGCTGGTATGCACCGGCATTTGCCCCTCAGGATGAGCAAGATAGTGACGCGAACAGCGAGTCTACTCACTAAATCAAGCGCTCTGAGCTTCGGAAGAAATAGCGCAACAAACATGCTTTTCTTCCGGGCATAAAAAACCCCGCCTTCCTGGCAGGGTAATGGGAGAGATAATGAACTTCTTCTAATTGTTTTGTTTTTGTGTCCCTATAAGCATCGTTGAATTCATCTGATTTTTCAATCCTTCCGCACCGATCCCTCATCGACCTCAAAATAGATCTAATCCCTTGAAAAACATAAAATTTAACTAAATTTTAACACTTTGTTTCTTCAATGAAATAACTATTCTGTGAAGGGTAATTAATTACAGAATCGTTACATTACTTCATTTAAGAATTTTAACGTGCCCGAAGAGAAACCAAGATTTTTATCAATGATTTGTAGAATAGACGTTGGAACATGAGCATTAAATACGGATGGGAATTCAAATTTATTGATGAATAACATAGGCTTAACACAATAAAAAACGCCCCAGTCAAAAACTGACTGGGGCGGCTGAAACAGCCTAATCCAATAACGTGAAACAAAAGGTCTGAAAGATAGAACATCTTACCTCTGTACCCTACGTCATTAAATGTACAATAAACTGATGAAAAAGAAAACCCATTTTGTAGTTTTTTTTCACTCATATTAAATCAGACAACATAAGAAACTGATATTTTGTTACTTTTTTTATGTCAAAAAAAAGCTGACACTTGTGCGCCAGCTCATAAAAACCATGCCATTTTGGTCAAAAAAACTAATTAATGGGCTTTTTCCCAGCTTTCACCCCGTCCTACCTCTGCAACTAAAGGCACACGCAGGGTTGCTGCGGATTCCATGAGTTTTTGTATTTTACTTTCAATTTCGGTCAGAGATGACTCTTGGACTTCAAAAACCAGCTCATCGTGTACCTGCATCAATAACCGGACTCTCCCATGACCTTCTTGCTCGATCCACGCATCAACAAATAGCATTGCTTTTTTGATGATATCAGCGGCAGTTCCCTGCATCGGTGCATTGATCGCAGCGCGTTCTGCGGCTTTTCTCCGCATTCCATTACCAGAGCGAATTTCCGGCAGATGCAAACGACGACCAAAGAGTGTTTCGACATAGCCCTGCTCGCTTGCTTGCGCACGGGTATCTTCCATGTACTGCATCACACCGGGATAACGTTCGAAGTATCTCTCCATATAAGATTGCGCTTCTGTCCGAGGAATACCAAGCTGTTTAGCCAGACCAAACGCACTCATGCCATAGATCAAACCAAAGTTAACGGCTTTGGCGCGGCGACGCTGTTCGCTGGAGACCTGCTCGAGTGAAACCCCTAAAATTTCAGCGGCCGTGGCGGCATGAATATCTTTCCCTTGCTGGAAAGCATCCAATAGCGACTGATCACCAGACAAATGTGCCATAATTCTCAACTCAATCTGAGAATAGTCGATCGCGACAATCTTCCAACCGGGTTCAGTGATAAATGCCTGACGAATCCGCCGGCCTTCTTCATTCCGCACCGGAATATTCTGTAGATTCGGATCCGTAGATGAAAGCCGTCCGGTTGCGGTCACCGCTTGATGATAAGAGGTATGCACGCGCCCTGTGACCGGATTAATCATTTTGGGCAACTTATCGGTGTAAGTCGATTTCAGTTTCGCCAAACCACGATGCTCCAGAATCACTTTCGGTAACGGATAATCCAGTGCCAGCTCCTGTAAAACTTCTTCATTAGTGGATGGGGTCCCCGACGGTGTTTTTTTCACCACCGGCAGCCCCATTTTTTC
Organism: Vibrio spartinae; assembly: GCF_024347135.1. Lineage (NCBI taxonomy): Bacteria > Pseudomonadati > Pseudomonadota > Gammaproteobacteria > Vibrionales > Vibrionaceae > Vibrio > Vibrio spartinae. Next base: position 3,819,762 of record NZ_AP024907.1, read on the forward strand.
AAAGAAGATATGTTGTAGCTGCTTCGGAGAACTCAAGTTAAATGACTCTCCGGCAATCTCAAATGCCTTGCTCTCCAATTCCTCTAAACGCTGAGCAATTTCCTGAGACTGAACATTCAAACGCATGTCGTCGATATGAACACCGGTTCTCTCCATCCTTGACAACACGGGCACCAGTGGCACTTCAATGTCTTGGTAGACGCGCAATAGTGCTTCATTCTGCGCTAGATGATCCATCAAGCGATGGTGTAACCGGAGTGTGACATCCGCATCTTCTGCCGCGTAAACACCCGCTTGTTCCAGATCGATCTGGTTAAATGTCAGCTGATTTTTACCTTTGCCGGCAATTTGTTCGAATGAAATACAACTATGTTGCAGAAAACGGAGCGCCAGACTATCCATATCATGCCGACCGCCCACACTGTCATATACGTAAGAAGCCAGCATGGTATCGTGCGCAATCCCGCGTAACTCAATGTCATAACGAGCCAGAATACTCATATCAAATTTCAGGTTCTGTCCGACTTTATGGCAGTGTTCATCTTCCAGAACCGGCTTAAGCTGAGCTAATACCCAATCGCGATCCAACTGTTCCGGTGCATCCATGTAGTCATGCGCAACCGGCACATAGGCCGCTTCACCCTCGTTAATTGCAAATGACACCCCGACGAGATTGGCTGTCATATAATCCAATCCATCGGTTTCGGTATCAAAAGCAAACAGAGATGCATTTTTTAGCTTGTCTAGCCAAGCCATAAAATCAGATTCATTTAAGACAGTCTGGTACTGGCTGCGATCAATATTGACCGCCGATGTATCCATCGTTGCCGAAGCCGCATCAGATGCCTGATTCATTTCAGGGCTTCCCTCCGGACTTTCAAGCAATTCATTCAGCCAGGATTTAAATGTCAGTTGCCCATACTGCTGAATCAGTTCTTCTCGATCCGCAGGGCGTTTGACCAGCGTATCTAGTGTGTCTTCCAGCGCGACATCCAGTTTAATCGTCGCGAGTTGGTAAGAAAGCCACGCATTGTCTTTATTCTCTGCCAGCTTCTTCGCCATCGTCTTGGAGCCGCGGAATCCCAAGTCAGCAATTTTATCGAGATTCTGATAGATCGCTTCCAAACCACCGATTCCCTGAAGCAATGCAGTCGCCGTCTTTTCACCGACACCCGGCACGCCCGGAATGTTATCAACTTTATCACCCATCAATGCCAGATAATCGATGATCAGTTCCGGAGGTATCCCGAACTTCTCTACCACACCTTCGCGATCCATCACGAGATTCGTCATGGTGTTAATCAAGGTCACCTTATCGTTCACCAATTGCGCCATATCTTTATCACCCGTGCTAATCAGCACTGGCATGTCGGCATTGGTCGCTTGCATTGCAATCGTCCCGATCACATCGTCGGCTTCCACACCTTCGATGGCGAGCAACGGTAATCCCATAGAACGGATAATCTTATGCAGCGGCTCAATCTGGCAACGTAATTCATCCGGCATCGGTGGGCGATTGGCTTTATATTCGGCGTACATTTCATCGCGGAACGTTTTGCCTTTGGCATCAAACACGACTGCAATCCGCTCCGAAGGATACTGACGCATCATGCTACGGATCATATTAATGACACCATAAACGGCATTAGTGGGGATTTCACCATTGCTCATGGTGCTTGGATAGGCATGGAATGCACGATAAAGATAAGAAGAACCGTCAATCAAAATGAGTGGGTTATCAGGAATATGGGCCATAGTTTTTGGTATCCGAGGTGGAGGTCTCAAAATTATCTGCTTAGAATGCCATGAGTTCCCCGAGGATGCCACGTTCTACCGGGTTTTTACCGAAATCCCAAACGGCTGAAATCCATAGAAGAGACTTGATATTGTGGATAAGTCTGTTCATAGTTTTATTCCCATTGATATAAAACCAGTAAAAAAAACTAAAAACACATATATAAACACTTGATTTTTAATTGTTAAATAAAAGATCTGTGTAAAAACACATGATCTTTCCGGGATCAATCACTGTGGAAAAGTATATCGTTCTGTTAACAGAACTTATCTCATTAGAAAAGAAAAAAGCGACACCCAAAGGATGTCGCCTAGCATAAGCAAGAAAGTGATACGTGTGACCAGATCGCTTTCTTATAAAGCTATAAATACACTGGAAGCAATGTGAGCAATGTCGTGTCAAAAAGAAGAGTGCAAGCCCGTAAATACCATCGCATTAAGCAGCAAAAATAAATTGAGCTACATCTAAGCGCTGTGGTGGACTTCCTCATTTCCCTAAGACGATAGTAATAATAATTATTCTCATTTAAAAGATCAAGCATTAAATGAGAAAAAATCTCATTTACTTGCCGTAACTGGTGTAACTCATTCATAAGTAAAACAATAAAGGCTGACAACGGTCAGCCTTTGATACACTTTTTAACTCAATGAGAGCACCGACATTGATATCACTGATGCTTTTTCAGCGCGGCAACCCGCTCCTCTTGCTCTTCAGCAAGCCACTGCGCAACATCCTTCGCAAAATAAGTCAGAATACCGTCCGCACCAGCCCGTTTAAAACAGAGTAACGATTCGATGACCGTCTCTTTTTCCTTCAACCAGCCATTGATGAAAGCAGCTTTATGCATCGCATATTCACCGGAAACCTGATAAGCAAATGTTGGTACCTGAAGCTCAGATTTAACCCGACGGACAACATCCAGATACGGCATCCCCGGTTTCACCATCACCATATCAGCCCCTTCACCAATATCTAACGCCACTTCTTGTAAGGCTTCATCAATATTCGCCGGATCCATCTGATAGGTTTTTTTATTGCCGCCTTTCAGGTTACTTGATGAACCAATTGCATCGCGGAAAGGCCCATAATAGTTCGATGCATATTTCGCAGAGTAAGCCATAATCTGCGTGTGAATATATCCCGCCTCTTCGAGCGCATCGCGAATCAAGCCAATCCGGCCATCCATCATATCTGACGGTGCAACCACATCTGCACCGGCTTCAGCATGAGACAAGGCTTGCTTAATCAGCACTTCAGTTGTCACATCATTGATCACATATCCCGCTTCATCAATGATGCCATCCTGACCGTGGGTGGTATATGGATCCAATGCTACATCGGTAATGACACCGATCTCAGGCACATGCTCTTTCAAAGAATGGACCGCCCGTTGAATCAAACCTTCAGGATTATAAGCCTCGGCAGCATCAATACTTTTTGCATCCTGATTGACAGAAGGAAACAGGGCAATGGCTGGCACACCGAGACTCGCAAGATACTGCGCTTCTTCGAGAAGAAGATCGATCGATAAACGATTCACCCCCGGCATCGATTCAACAGGTTCACGACGATCTTTGCCCATCAACACAAATATCGGATAAATCAGGTCACTGACTGATAGCTGATTTTCTGCAACCAAGCGACGGCTAAAATCATGTTTACGCACACGACGCATACGACGGCCGGGAAACTGACCTACGATAGAAACTGACACATGTAACTCCTTCTCTAATGTGGGTTGTAAACAACATCAAGCCTCGCCACACCCTGTACCTATCACGAACCATTCTATTTATGAGCCGTTCTGAAAACGGAAAGCACCGATAAAACGTACGCGGCGACAAAGACCTGCTGCTCTCACAACACGAATATGACCTGCTCATCTGACAATACGGTGGTTGAGGAGACGCAGTATTGTCACTGGCAGTAAGCTGAAATCATATCACTGTCCAACTGACACACCATGCCTATTGAGATAAAAATTCAAAAAATGATCTCAAGGCGATGATCTTTTATAATGCCTCATTCACCCCATGACTGGAAAATACCATGATTGATACGCACGCCCATGTTTATGCCCGCGAATTTGACCATGACCGACAAGACGTGATTCAACGAGCGCTGACACAAGGGATCGATATGATCTGTATGCCGAATATCGATCTCGACTCTATCGAACCGATGCTGGCAACCGAAGCCACCTATCCTGAAATATGTCGTTCGATGATGGGATTACATCCTTGCTACGTGGATCAAAATGTTCATCAGACGCTGGATATCATTCATGCATGGTTTGATAAACATGAGTTCATTGCCGTCGGTGAGATTGGCATCGATCTATACTGGGACACCACGTATCAAGCACAACAAGAGGAAGCGTTTCTCACTCAGTTGAGCTGGGCAAAAGAAAAGCAGCTCCCGGTGGTGATTCATACCCGCAACTCAATGCAAGAAACCATTCAGCTACTCAGCCAGGCACAAGATGGTTCGCTGCAAGGCGTCTTTCACTGTTTTGGTGGCAGTGTTGCAGAAGCCAAAGCGATTCAGGATTTAGGCTTTCATCTTGGTTTAGGCGGTGTCACAACATTTAAAAATGGTGGCATGGACCAAATCGTTCCTCATCTGGATATCCGGCAAATCATTCTGGAAACAGACTGTCCTTATCTGGCCCCGGTGCCTCACCGCGGGAAACGCAATGAACCGGCCTACACTCACCTTGTCGCCCAACGAATTGCAGCACTGAAAAAGATGTCGCTTGAAGAGGTGGACAAACTGACCACGGATAATGCGCAGCAGTTATTTCGCCTGCCTTGAGACAAAACAACAGCACTGCCGTACCATTGCCATTGAACGAGATTGAGCAAGGGGGTCACTCATCCCCTTGTCGAAACTGGTACGCGGTCAGTTTTTCTTCGGGAAAATGCAGCGACGGGTTACGCGCGAAAGCTGCCAGCAGATAATCAACCGTAACTTTCACCCGGGGTGCGATCAGCGTGCGATGCGGATATTGAATGACCATCTCATAACTTCCGGGATCATACTGCCCCAAAAGTACAGCCTTTAACTGACCGCTTTCAAGATATTGCATCGCATGATGAATACCGATTTGTGCAATCCCCATTCCGGCAACAGCAGCCTGAACCAAAGCTTCAGGGGCTGAGAGGGTCAATACCGCTGGCTGCGGATCCACCGTCGTCAGACTGCCGTCCTGACTCTTGAATCCCCAAGGATTAATACGCCCGCCTAAGAAACGTCGGGCAATCAGACGGTGTCGCGTTAAATCTTCCGGTATCTGGGGTGCACCATGTATGGCTAAATAGTCTGGCGAAGCAGCGAGAACCGTCTTTAACCGACAAACCGGCCGGGTAATCAACGACGAATCGACAATTCGTCCCCCACGAATCGCAATGTCATAACCATCGTGAATGAGCTCCCTCATCCGGTCATCAAAATCCACATCAACGGTCAATCCCGGATAAAGCTCAAATAATCCGGGTAACACCGGTAATAAATATTCCCGGCCGAAAGCAGCACTGGTTGCGATCTTAACATGACCGCTCATTTCGACCTTGCTTGCCACCAGATTATCAACCGCACTATCCAGCGCTCCCAAAGCAATACGAGCCTGAGATAAAAAAGCAGCGCCTTCCTCCGTCAAATTGATTTTTCTTGTTGTCCGGTTCATCAGGCGAACACCTAACACCTGCTCCAGAGCAGCGACATTCTTACTGACCGCCGCAGCGCTGATGCCCAGCTTTCTGGCCGCGGCAGAAAAGCTACCGACATCGGCAGCTTCGACAAATGACAAAATGGCGCGGACATGCTGCGAAACTTCCATGACGACTCCAAAAGAAGATTGTTGTTAAAGCACACGAAGCCGCATTATTAACTTTAAGTTGAAAACTGTTCAACCATACACGCCATTAAAGTTATAAATAAATGCATTCATACTATCAATCCTGAACAGCGAACGGGGCCAGATAAAAACGTCTGCGGACAGCTTCAGCCCCAAAATTCATATGTATTCCCGGAGATAGATTGAATGAAAACACTGGTTATTGTTTCACACCCTTACGCAGAGCAGTCCACCGTCATCAAAGCACTTGAACAAGTGGCACTCGATACGACGGCGGTCACCGTCCGCAATCTGGACACAATTTATGGCAAGAATGTCAGTCAGTTTGACATTGCCACAGAACAGGCCGCCTACGAAGGGATGGACCGAGTCGTTTATATGTTCCCGATCCATTGGTTCAACATCACGCCGATGCTGAAAGCCTATCTCAATGAAGTCTGGACTTATGGCTGGGCATTTGGCCCGGAAGGCAAAGCGCTCCAAGGCAAAGAAATGCTGATCGTCACCTGCACCGGCGCAAATGAAACGACCTATTCATCGACCGGACGGGTTCAAAGTACCATCAAAGAAGTGCTGACGCCGATGAAAGCCAGTGCATTATATGTTGGGATGACCTTTATTGAACCATTAGCGTTTCATGAAGCGATGGATATAACGCCCCAAAAGCTGACGTCATTCCAAAGTCAGCTCGCACAGCGATTGCTGGCTTAAACAGACTTCGGCAGCAGCAATGACAAGATCTGGAATCAATCATGCGTCCAGATCTTCTTTTTCAGGTTGTTTTTTGCTGTAGAAACGGGCACAAAAAACCCCGACCTCAAACAGTAAACAGATCGGAACAGCCAGCAGCGTCTGAGAAATAATATCCGGTGGGGTCAGCACCATCCCGACCACAAATGCTCCGACAATAATGTAAGGTCGTTTTTGCCGAAGAGCTTTTGGTGTGGTTGCCCCCGTCCAACAAAGCAGCATGATGGCAACCGGCACTTCAAATGCAATCCCAAATGCTAAAAATAGCGCCAGCACAAAATCAAGATAGCTGGCAATGTCGGTCGCAAAAGCCACGCCCCCGAGCGAAATTGCTGTAAAGAAACTGAAAATTAAAGGAAAAACCACAAAATAAGCGAATCCGACCCCACAATAAAACAAGATCGAACTCGAAACGATCAGGGGCATCACCAGCTTGCGTTCATGTTTATACAGCCCCGGAGCAACAAAGGCCCAGATTTGGTAAAGCAGATACGGTACCGTCACGAACAACGCAACAATCAATGTCAACTTGAGCGGTGTAAAGAATGGTGAAGCGACATCGGTGGCAATCATGGTGGCGCCTGAGGGTAACCGCTCAACCAGCGGCCGGGCAACAAACTCGTAAATATGACTGGCAAAATAGACCAAACCAAAAAATACAACGATAACGGCCACAATGCAGCGCAGCAATCGATCACGTAATTCCAGTAAGTGACGAATTAAAGGTTGGGTTTGCTCAACAGACGACATATTGACTCCATATTACGTCAGGAACAGGTGACGTCAGAAAAAACCAAGTTTAAGCAACACACAGCATGCAAAATACATCGCAGCAGTTATATCACCGCTGTTATTCAGACGGTTTCTCTGCACTTTTATCATCCGTTGGAGGTTGCTCAACATCACGAATGGGCGTGTCCACGGATTCATGTGATTGGTGTAATTCAGGAAATGGATCGTTCGCTTTCATTTGCTCAGCTTGTTGATGGTTGTCTTTGAGTTCCTCAATCTGCAACTCTTGAGACAGTTCATGCTGGACATGATTAGCGACTTTTTTCACGGACGCAATCAATCGGGCGAGACTTCGAATCGCCTGGGGCAAGCGCTCCGGCCCCAGAACAACCAGTGCAATCACCGAGATTAATACCAGCTCCCAAAAACCGATATCAAACACCGAAATCTACTCTTTGTCTTGATGGTTCTGCGTAGAAGAAGCAGATTTCTGTTGTGTTTCATCCGGCTTTTCACGCTTCGCTTCAGCAGGATCTTCATCCATTGCTTTTCTAAAGCCTTTCACGGCACCACCGAGATCGCTACCCATGCTCCGCAGTTTTTTAGTGCCAAACAGTAACACCACAATGGCTGCAATAATTAGTAATTCCGTAACACCAATGCCACCCATATCACAATCCTTTTATGCTTCGTCAAACTTCTCAGCAGATATGCTTACCGACGGTAGAACATCCAACTGATTAACCAAGACATCCCTCCGACCACAGCAGTACTGATTGACAGATGTGGCGCTTGCCCACTCGCCAAAAAGACCGCTGAACAGATCAGCGCAGTTGCCCCAATCCCTAAGAAAAACTTTCCTCGGGCCTGATCCCGTTTCACCTGACGGTAATCCTGATACATCGCATTGACCCGTTGATTCATCACGCGCCCTTGCTTGAGACTTTCGTAGACCAGTTCTGGCAATTCCGGTAACTTTTCTACCCAGAATGGTGCCTTCTCACGGATAGAACGCAATACTGCCCCCGGCCCAACCTGATCCATCATCCAACGTTCCAAAAACGGCTTGGCCGTTTTCCATAGATCAAGTTGAGGATATAACTGTCGCCCTAAACCTTCCACATAAAGTAACGTTTTTTGCAGTAAGACCAGTTGCGGCTGGACTTCCATATTGAAGCGGCGGGCCGTGTTAAATAAATTCAACAGCACATAGCCAAATGAAATCTCACACAACGGCTTGGCAAAAATTGGTTCGCACACGACCCGAATAGCACTCTCGAAGGCATCAATATCCGTATCATATGGCACCCAACCGGACTCGACATGGAGTTCAGCAACGCGCTGATAATCACGATTGAAAAACGCCAGAAAATTTTCCGCCAGATAGCGTTTATCTTCTTTATTCAGCGTTCCGACAATCCCGCAATCCAACCCGATCCATTGCGGATTCTCAGGGTGAGCCGGCTGCACAAACACATTGCCCGGATGCATGTCGGCATGGAAAAAACTGTCTCGGAAGACCTGCGTAAAAAAAACACTGACGCCTCGTTCCGCCAACAACTGCATATTGGTGCCGTTTGCCTGTAACGCATCAATATCCGAGACCTGAATCCCATAGATACGCTCCGATACCATCACGGTTTCATTACTGTATTCCGAAATGACCTCCGGAATGTAGAGTTCTTCACTTCCCTCAAAATTACGTCGCAACTGAATCGCATTCGCAGCTTCTCGCCGTAAGTCTAGTTCATCCAGCAACGTTTTCTCATATTCCCGAACCACTTCAACCGGCTTTAATCGGCGTGTTTCGGGCAGTGCTTTGGCAACAAGACGAGCCATTCGATGCATCAGTCTAATATCCGCGGCAATCACCGGCTGGATATCAGGACGAATTACTTTAAGCACCACCTCACGGCCGTTGGATTTCAATGTTGCAGTATGTACCTGAGCAATTGACGCGGAGGCCAACGGTTCAACCGAAAAATCATCGAACCAAGTCTCGACCGCACCGCCCAACGCTTTTTCAATCTGTAGCTTCGCTAAGTGACCGTCAAACGGTGAGACTTTATCCTGCAACAGCGCTAATTGATCGGCGATATGCGGGGGAAACAAATCCCGTCGGGTAGACATCATCTGACCAAACTTAATCCAGACCGGGCCCAACTCCTGAAGCGCCAAACGCAGACGCTCACCTAATGGTTTCTCAGGATAACGATTCTGCAGCCAGAAGAGCGCTTTTCTCGCTAATAATGGGGCACGGAGCAAGTGATGATCAGGGAGAAATTCATCAAGACCATATTCCAGCTGTACCTTGATGATCCGGTACAACCGCTTGATTTCTGTTGGTGTCATAGTTTCTCCGCCAGCGACTGAATCCGGCTTTCAAGCCGGGCTAACTGACTGTGTACTTCGTCCACTTGATCACAAAAATCAGCCACCGCGAGTGGTCCCGGAGCGATTTGCCACTCTTCGGTTAAAACCTGTGCAACATGGGATTGGTGACGCTGATGTTGTGTTTGCAGAAAATGACTAAAATCTTTGGCGGCTTGCGTCACCGTATGGGCGACGACATCTCCGCTCAGGCGTGATAACCACTCTTCCCAATCCGGCTTGCAGTCCGTCATCAGTTGAGCAAACTTCTGAGCCAGTTGGATATCACCTTCCAGTATCAACTTATCCTGTTTGATCAGTTGCGTGATGTTGGCCTGCTCCCGTAACTGCGGCAGCGTCGATAATGTCAGAGACAGATAGCAATCCGGTGTGCCTTCGTACCGTGCTAACACATCAATTTGCTGGCTGAAAACAAACGTCAACGTTTGATTAAGCTCTTTCAGATGAATCTGAATCACATGACCTTTCAGGCGGGCAAGCTGACGAATCAGCACAGGATCATCCTGAATCAATCGGTTCAGGATGGTTTCAATCGTTGCGGTCAGTAAAGGTGCAAATGGCATAGACACCGCCTTGTCAGAATTTATAACCACGGTGAAGCGCCACAATACCCGCAGTCAGATTGTAATAACTTACTTGCTCAAAACCCGCATCAACCATCATCCCTTTTAACGTTTCCTGATTCGGATGCATCCGGATCGATTCGGCAAGATAACGGTAACTGTCAGCGTCGTTGGCAATGAGCTGCCCCATCTTCGGCAGGAGATGGAAGGAATATGTATCATAAACCTTGGATAACGGTTCAAATACGGGTTTCGAAAATTCCAGTACCAACAGACGCCCACCGGGTTTGAGCACCCGAAACATCGAGCGTAACGCTTGATCTTTATCGGTGACATTGCGCAGGCAAAAGCTAATTGTAATGCAGTCAAAATAATTGTCGGGGAATGGCAGTTCTTCCGCATTCGCCTGAACATAATGTACATTGCCGATAATACCACTATCGCGCAGCTTATCCCGACCGACACATAGCATTGAATTGTTGATATCCGCCAGCACGACGTGTCCAGTGTCACCCACCATCCGGGAAAACTTGGCCGTCAGGTCTCCAGTACCACCGCCCAGATCCAAAATTCGCTGTCCGGCACGAACACCGCTGCAATCAATCGTAAATCGTTTCCACAATCGGTGAATACCACCGGACATCAAGTCATTCATGATGTCGTACTTCGCTGCGACAGAATGAAAAACTTCTGCCACTTTATGCGCTTTCTCCGCTTTGGCGACGGTTTCAAAACCAAAATGGGTCGTTTCTTGATTTTCTGCCATTTTTTCAGATTGCACGCCTTTACCTACCTTGCATGATCGAATATAAGCCACACATCACATTACCACATCATCCATAATGCTGAATAAACAGATGCTTGATAAACCAATGTGACTGATTGGTTGCGCTAGTTTACTGGATCCCCTGACGGATGTCTTTCAGCAATCGGCAGATTTTGTGCCGATGTATACACTGTCATTTTCTCCGCTCTCTGCCGGTAAAACCGCCTCAGACGAACCGACATCAGCCCCCTCTCTCTGCGACGCCTCAACCCACCGGGGAGCAATCGACCGTTTCACTTCAACGCCCAGTTGCCTAAAACTTTCCGCCTGTCGAATTGCGTTGCCACGCCCGCTCGACAGTTTATTCATGGCACTCTGATAACTCTGTCCGGCCTTCTCTATTGCATTGCCCAGCGTGTCCATATCGTCAACAAATAAGCGTAATTTGTCATAGAGTTTTCCGGCTTTTTCCGCAATGCGTTGGGCATTTTGATTCTGAAATTCATTGCGCCATAAATTATCGATGGTGCGTAAAGCGACCAGTAGTGTGGTTGGACTGACAATAATGATGTTTTGTTCCATCGCATCTTTGATTAAAGCGGGATCTGCCTGTATGGCCAATTGGAATGCCGGTTCGACCGGAATAAACATCAAGACGTAATCTAACGTCTGGATACCTTGCAACTGCTGGTAATCTTTCTTACTTAGTCCTTTGATATGAGCGCGAATCGCAAGTAAATGTTCACCAAGTGCTTTATCCCGCTCAACGTCATTCTCGGCATGGAAATAACGTTCATAGGCGACCAGTGCCATTTTTGAATCGATCACCACCTGCTTCTCATTCGGCAGGTTGACAATTACATCCGGTTGATAGCGCTTACCCGCTTCATTTTGCAAACTGACCTGCGTCTGATACTCATGTCCTTCGCGTAACCCTGATTCCGCCAGAACCCGGGCCAACACCACTTCTCCCCAGTTACCCTGTTGTTTATTATCGCCTTTGAGTGCCTGCGTCAGATTCAGCGCTTCTTTCGCCATCTGTTCATTGAGACGTTGTAGATTCTTCAACTCATGGGTCAGTGTATGGCGTTCCTTCGCTTCTTGGCTGAAACTGTCATTGACCTGTTTTTTGAATCCTTCCAATTGTAACTTCAGCGGATTCAGTAATCCTTCCAGACTCTGTTTATTCTGCTGATCAACCTTCGCTGTTTTGACATCAAATAACTGATTCGCCAGCTGTTCAAATTGCTGCTTCAAGCGTTCTTCAGCGCGTTCCAGCAACTGTAATTTTTCTTGACTGGCAACCATCTGAGCTTGATGTCGCGCTTCCTGTTCTCGAAGCTCCCCTTGCAATTGCGCGTGCTGTTCCCGTAACAGAGCCAGCTCATCATTCAGTTGTGTCCGCTCTTGCTGTAAGGTCGCCATTTGCCCCAGTTTTTCAGTGGCTGCCATATACTGCCCATGCAACTGTTTCAGCTCAGCCATTGCCAGATCATGGGCATCTTCTGATTCATGCAAATCAGCCTGGGTTTGTCGCAATTGCGTGGTGAGCTGATCCAACACTTGTTCGTGGAGTTGCTGTTGACTCGCCAGTTGTTGCTGCAACTGACTCAATTGCAGTTGCATTCTTTGCTTCATCCACCAGCCCGTGATGCCAGCAGAACCGACAATACCGATGGCAGACATCAACAGTAGGGATTGGTATTCAATAATCCATTGCATCATGGGAATCAATTCTGTTTCTCAGCATATTCGAACTAAAAATGGTATTGCGGGACTGGATCAATGTCCAGTAGATTTGCGGTACAAACCGGTCAAACTAACCTCCGATGACAGGCGGAGTGAGCTGAGCATATGCGGTTGTGACCGATTCCAGTGATTCATCCGGAACATGCACAACCTGTCGACATTGCTTGCACGTCGTGACGACAATGCCCATCACCATGCCGGTTTGCCCCAATAAATGCACGTTTCTCAACTGAGAGCGCAATTCCACCGGACCACATAACGGACAGATCCCCCAAATTTTCCCACCAGATTGCGTCTCCGTCATCCTCTTTTCCTTAGTAACTTTTCCCTTATCAACCGTGCTGAGCAACGATTGCGAAAGCGCGAATTTTCGCCCGAAAATCTTACCGCCAGATCGCAGGCAATCCGAATCCCGTCACTTCGTCATGCGAGCAACATCTCACCAACTCATCATGTTGTAACACTTGGATTTATTGTTTATATGACACAAATAACATGGTTGGCAGAAGCTTATGTTATGCTCAGGCCATCGAGTGGCGGATTGAAATACATGGCTTACCCAAGATGAATAACAACCTAATCAATGAAAAACAAGCCTTGCTCTTCGGTCTGACAGCGGTCTTATTGTGGTCAACGGTCGCAACAGCATTCAAACTCACACTGGCACAACTGACCCCCATTCAAATGCTGGCTGTCGCGTGCGTTATTTCAGTCATTTCATTACTGATGATTTGCGCCTATCAGCGTCAACTGGGGCAAATCCTGCCGACATTTACCGCCAATCCCAAATATTTCATCATTTCCGGATTGATTAACCCGCTCTGTTACTATCTGATTCTGTTTCAGGCCTATCGCCTGCTCCCCGCCTCTCAGGCACAATCGATTAACTATAGCTGGGCCATGATGTTAACCATTATGGCGGCTATTTTTCTGAAACAAACGATCCGCAAACAAGACTATCTGGCAGCGGCTCTGTGTTATTTGGGGGTGTTGGTGATTGCGACCCGGGGCAATTTGCTTGCGCTGGATTTCGCGAGCCCTGTGGGTGTCGGACTCGCCCTATTATCCACACTGCTGTGGGCCGGTTACTGGATTCTCAATACCCGTAACACGGCGGATCCTGTCGTTAGCCTGCTATTAGGATTCCTCGTTGCTCTCCCTTGTACACTCATCCTGTCACTCTACGAAGGTGCCGACTGGTCTCATATCACAGCACAAGGCTGGCTCAGTGCCGTTTATGTCGGGTTGTTTGAAATGGGCATCACCTTTTTCCTTTGGCTGAACGCACTGAAACGGACCCGCCACACTGCCAGAATCAGCAATCTGATTTTTATTTCTCCGTTTATTTCACTGCTGTTGTTAGCGGTGATCATTCAAGAACAGATTCATCCGGCAACGCTCATTGGACTGGTCTGTATTATCACCGGGCTGACGATTCAGCAATTCAAGCCAAAACGCGCAAACACACCTCAAGAAACCGAACAATAGCTTCAGGACTTGTCCTGAAGCTTGCTCCAAGATTAGGCAAACGTCGAGCTTAGGTAATTTGCTCCCGATAGCGTTTGGGGCTGACCCCCGACTTACGTTTAAACACCCGGGAAAAATAGAGGGGATCGGTATAGCCGACAATTCGACCGATTTGGTTGACCGAATAGTTAGTGGTGACCAGCAGCTGTTTGGCACGGCTGATGCGCTGATCATCACGCCATTGCGTAATGGTCATCGACATTTCTTCACGGAACAGGTGTCCTAACCGCGACGGAGACAGGCAGATGTGCGAGGCGACCATTTCCATGGTGAAATCCTGATTGAGGTTCTGCGTCATATAATTCATCGCCTCGATCACACGCGGATCGAGCGGTTTACTCACCACATCCGGTTGCAAACTCTTACAACGAATCAGCAGTTGTTCCAGCAGATTGATCGATAAATCACTCCGATAAGGTTCATCGGATTTGGCGGTATACTCGATATCAATGAATAAACGTTCCAGATGATGAACTGTGGTTTGGTCCAATCCTCGGGTGATATACACCCCGTGTTGCTCTTCCTGCCAATTCAACCAATCATGCCAGAAAGCTCTGGGACGAAAATAAACCCAGCGATGGAACCAGCACACACTGTCTGCTTCACGATGGTAATAGTGAGCCGCTGTCGGGGGAAACAGCACTAAATCACCGGGGCCGACATTGATTGCCTGATCACCGGCAAAAAGCGTACCCTCACCTTTACTCGTCAGGTTGATAATATACCCTTTCATACCGTTGGGGCGGTCAATGGTGAAATCCAGTTCGTCTCCTTCAATAATCGGCGTCAGCCCTGCCACTAAATGTGCATCGAAGTTATACCCTGGTTTGAGCGGATCGTCTTGCATCCTACATCCTATACTACTTTCCTTTAACGACCGAGTGTACGCTAACTCTCCGATTTCATACGATTTAAGACTTCACAGTTTCGTATAAAACTTGTTACACCTGTTTGCTCTAAAAGCCACTCGATACTCGCAAAAATATGACGTAAAACTAAAACCGTAAGCTATGACAGGAAAATCCACTGTGTGGCAGAAAATGCCTCTCTGAAATGTTGATTCCCAGACTCAACCAGATAATCACTTGGCCGCTCATTATTCTGGCGCTGTAACTGATCCACCCGACCCTTCATATCTGCCACGGATCGCGGTTCAGAACCGTGCTCAGTCTGAATCGCCTGAATATTATGGCGTATATCCAAACGGGTCGGTACACGGTTTCGTGCCATATATTCGATCACCAACGCATCCGGCTGAAAAGAATAGGTGATACCGAGTGAGAGGGTTTCTCCGAGCTGCACGTTACACCACTGCTCAATCCGGTTATCTTTGATCCGAAACCGCCAGTGAAAGTCATCGGTATTGACAACCTCATCATTGTTGATCAGCTCTAACTGACCACTAAAAAACAATTGACGACGGAAGAACAACTGAAATACCACCGGTGTATGTGACACAATTTCCAGTTGCCAGTGATCATGAAACAACTGTGCCCGATCCGACACCTGAAATTCATCCGGGTCTATCTTCACATTGGCTCCTTATGAGGTGCCTGCCAGAGCAGGCACCATCCGATGTTATATCTGACCATTCAGCCGATAGTACAAACTGTTATGTTTCAAATCCTGTTTATACTGACGTAAATGAGTCTGCTGATCGATCAGCGCCATTTCAATGCCTGCAATCTCAGCATAATCTGTAAGCATATCGACAGAAACTGACTGACTATAGACTGTATGGTGAGCACCACCGCCATAAATCCAAGCGCTTGCAGCGACTTCAAGACTTGGGTGCGGTTCCCACAGTGCATGAGCAACCGGTAGATTCGGTAAACCCTGAGGCGGCGTGACTGCATCAACGGTATTCACCAGCATCCGGAAACGATCCCCTAAATCAATCACCGAAACATTCAGCGCCGGGCCAGGCTTACCGGTGAAAATCATCCGTGCAATCGGACAGTCACAACCGATCGTATGCCGATGAATTTCAATTTTCGGCCGTGCAGCGGCAATCGACGGACACACTTCCAGCATATGGGCACCAAGCACCTGACTACGCTCACTAAAGTTATAAGTGTAATCTTCCATGAAGGACGTTCCACCGGGCTTGCCTTGTCCCATGACTTTCATCATCCGGACCATTGCTGCGGTTTTCCAGTCGCCCTCACCGCCATAACCGTACCCTTTTTCCATCAAGCGTTGTGTTGCTAATCCGGGCAGGTTCGTCAAGCCGGTCAGGTTCTCAAATGTATTGGCAAATGCACGCGCACCGTGCTCAATCAAAAACTGCTCCATTCCCAATTCAAGGCGGGCTTCCTGTTGGAGGATTGCCAGTGAATCCCGATCATTGAGCAAGCCGGGGGCAATCTCATAGCTTGAGGCATATTCATCAATCAGCGCAGCCACGTCGTTATCAGCGACTGCATTGACGCGCTCGCTCAATTCACCCAAACCATAGGCGTGAACTTCATAACCGAATTGAATTTGTGCTGAGACTTTATTCCCTTCCGTCACAGCGACTTGGCGCATGTTGTCACCAAACCGGGCCACTTTGAGTTGCTGTGCTTCAGCAATCCCGACCGCTGCGCGACACCAATCATCAATCTGACGATGCACCGCAACATTTTCCCAATGCCCGGTAACCACTTTCCGGTTGAGATTCAATCGTGTGCCGATGAAACCAAACTCCCGACAACCATGTGCACTCTGATTGAGGTTCATAAAGTCCATATCAATCTCTTGCCACGGTAGTTCGGCATTAAACTGCGTGTGTAAATGTAAGAACGGCTTGTTGAGCTGACTCAGACCGGCAATCCACATTTTGGCGGGAGAGAACGTATGCATCCATAACACCAGTCCCACACAATCCGGATCATTATTTGCTCTGCGACACACTTCAAGAATTTCATCCGGCGTTTTCACCACTTCCTGCTCAACCACTGCAACAGAAATATCAGCAGCCGCATTCAGCCCGGCAACCATCTCATGGCTATCGGCAGCAACTCGCTGCAAGACCTTTGGTCCGTACAGATGCTGGGAACCCGTGACAAACCAGATCTGTTTCTTATCGAAAATTTTCATCGTGTATCCTTATTTTTCGTGATGTTCCTGCTGTCCGTAATAAGCATTCTTACCGTGTTTACGCAGGTAATGCTTATCCAGCAATGTTTGATTGATCGCCTCAACTCCGGCATTGATTTGCAGTGTTTTCAATGCCATCTCAGCCACTGTTTCGAGTACCACAGCATTGTGTACCGCCTGATCGGGCGTTTTACCCCAACTAAATGGGCCATGCTCTTTGATAATAATGCCCGGCACGGCAAGCGGCTCTTGCGTTCCTATCGTCTCAATAATCACTTTGCCGGTATTCAGTTCATAATCCTGTTGAATTTCAGCATCAGAGAGCGAGCGGGTGCACGGCACATGACCATAAAAATAATCCGCATGCGTTGTGCCTAAGGGGGGAATCGATTTCCCAGCCTGAGCCCAAGAGGTCGCATTCATCGAGTGGGTATGCACCACTCCCCCGATTTCAGGGTAGGTTCGATATAACTCCAGATGCGTTTCCGTATCTGAAGATGGATTCAAATCGCCTTCGACGCGCTGACCAGCCAGATTCACCACAACCATATTCGCAGGGGACAGATCTTCATAAGCGACCCCGCTCGGCTTAATCACCACCAAGCCGGATTCCCGGTCAACACCGGAGACATTCCCCCATGTGAAGGTCACAAGATTATGCTTCTGCAAGTCCATGTTGGCTTTCCAGACCTGTTCCCGTAGCACATCCATCCGGGCTTTCCATGCCGCATTGACCACAAAGTCCGGTGTGAAAGAAACATCTATGTTCATGCATCCTCCTTTGATAACGATGATGTCGCATCATCTAAACGATCCTGAGATAACTGTTCGAGTGACTGACCTAAATGGCGATACATGTCGTAGCGCGTTGCCCGGATATTTGAGATAGCGGAGGTCGGTGTATAGGTTCGGCTAATCGGACTCGCCATTTGTGTCTGAGCATCTTGCGTCGTCGGATAGACACCCGCAGCCACGGCTGCAAAAATTGCCGCACCCAGCGCACAACATTGTTCAGATTCAGCGACGACAATTTCCCGACCAATCACATTGGCACAGGTCTGCATGACATAGGGGGATTTTTGCGAAATCCCACCAATGGCAATCAGTCGGTTCACATCCACGCCCTGACTGACAAAGCAGTCCACAATCGCTTTCGCACCGTGTGCAGTGGCTTCAACCAGCCCGGCAAATAAATCGACAGCGGTCGAGCCAAGGTTCAGTTCTGCGATCGCCCCTTTCAGCCGTTGATTGGCATTCGGTGTCCGACGGCCGTTATGCCAGTCCACAGCCAGCGCCTGATTACCGCCCTCTTCCAACATCGCGGCAGCCTCGGCTAATTGTGGAATGAGCGCGCTTTCAAACTCAGCCAGATCAAAATTGACATCGGGATGGTCATGCAGATATTGCTCAACCGGCCAGACCAACAACCGTTTATACCAAGCATAAATATCGCCGAACGCAGACTGCCCGGCTTCCAGTGCGGTCATATTCGGCAGTGCGCTGCCCAACACCTGACCACAGATGCCAGCAATTGCCTTATCCGCAACCTGCTGCGGATCGACCATCAAAATGTCGCAGGTCGACGTGCCAATCACTTTGACCAGATCATGAGCTCCGGCTCCGGCTCCGACTGCTCCCATGTGACAATCAAATTCACCGACCGCAATCGCAATACCAGCGGGTAAACCAAGCTGAGCAGCCCATTCATCCGTCAGATGTCCAGCAACCTGATCCGCGGTATAAACCTCGTGATACATTCGATCCCGCAAACCGGCTAACGTCGGGGAAACTGCGGTCAGGAACGCTTCTGAAGGGAGTCCGTCCCATGACTCATGCCACATCACTTTGTGCCCGGCGGCACAAACGCCCCGGCGCAACACATCCGGATGTTGGTGACCACTCAGTACCGCAGGCACCCAGTCACACAGCTCGACCCAGCTATAGGCGTGTTGTGCAACGGCTGCGTCTTGTTCACTGACCCAAGCCGCTTTCGCCCAGAACCATTCTGAAGAATAAATCCCGCCGACATAGCGGGTATAATCAGGAAAGTCACTGCTGTGTGCCAGTTGGTTAATCCGTTCGGCCATGGGGACTGATGTATGATCCTTCCAGAGAATAAACATGGCGTTCGGGTTATCGGCAAACTCCGGTCGTAGTGCCAATATCTGTCCATCTGCATCAATCGGTGCCGGTGTTGAACCCGTTGAGTCCACCCCGATCCCGACGACCGATTGCGCGATGTCGGTGCTCACTTGAGCCACAGCATCTTGTATGGCTTGTGTCATTGACTCCAAATAGTCCTTTGGATGATGACGAAACTGCGATTGTGCCGGTTGGCAGTACTTGCCCTCTTTCCATCTGGGATACTCTGCAACCCCGGATGACAGCTCAGCACCGGTACGAGCATTGACCAATAAAGCCCGGACCGAATCTGAACCGAAATCCAGACCAATCACATAAGGCTCACTCTTCTGCCTATTCTCCATAACTATCCCCATATTCAAGTCACTTGCACCATGCAACGCTTATCACTATCGACAAACGACTGGCATCAACAAGTCATCATCACGAACCGTTCATCACCACGGATAAATCGTCGCCATCATGAGACGGTATCGCAAACTCACAGCTAATATTCACTGTTGTCAGTTATAGCGGTGTAACGAAGAAGGGAACATGAACGCCACAGCTAAAAATATGGATAAAAACGTTACGACTGTTTTTTTGAGGTTTCGCTTAAAAAATATGCTTATTGAGGATTTATCGCGAGATGAGTCATAAAAAGTTATGCACGTAAGGATAAAAGGCTATTTAAATCGTAGATAATATTATTTTGAGAGCTGAGTCATGTTGTCTCACGCTATATGCATGGACAAAACCGCTACCTTTCATTGCTGTGATTTTCATCACTTCAATCCGAAGCTGCTTATATAAATAATGTGCCCGAAACACCCCTACAACAACCAGTGGATGGAATAGCAAAATGAAGACGATAAGAAAAAAACTCGCTGTCGCCGCTTTAGCAGGGACTGCACTACTCAGTGCCTCTGCTCATGCTTTCTTTGGTAACGATGATGACACGCTCAAACTCGGTTATCTGGTAAAACAACCAGAAGAACCTTGGTTCCAGACTGAATGGAATTTTGCGGAAAAAGCCGGCAAAGAGTATGGCTTCGACGTGATTAAGATGGCCGTCCCCGATGGAGAGAAAACCCTCAATGCGATCGATACCCTTGCGGCGAGCGGTGCCAAAGGTTTTGTCATTTGTACCCCTGACCCTAAACTCGGGCCAGCCATTATGGCAAAAGCCAAGAGTTATGATCTCAAAGTCATCACGGTTGACGATCAGTTCCTCAATGCCAAAGGCAAACCGATGACCGATGTCCCATTGGTGATGATGGCCGCCAGTCAAATCGGTCAACGTCAGGGAAAAGAGCTGTATAAAGAAATGACCAAACGCGGATGGAACCCGGCTAACAGTGCCGTTATGGCAATTACCGCAGATGAACTCGATACCGCTCGTCGTCGGGTCGATGGTTCCATCTTGGCACTGAAAGAAGCAGGCTTCCCAGCAGATCAAATCTATCGCGTACCAACCAAAACCAACGACATTCCCGGTGCACTGGATGCCGCCAACTCGCTGTTGGTGCAATATCCGAATGTCAAACACTGGCTGGTGGTCGGCATGAATGACAACACCGTGTTGGGTGGCGTTCGGGCAACTGAAGGTCAGGGTTTTGATGCGAAAAACGTGATTGGTATTGGTATCAATGGTGTGGATGCCGTCAACGAGCTGGCAAAATCCAAACCAACCGGGTTCTACGGATCGTTACTCCCGAGTCCGGACGTGCACGGCTTTAAGAGTATCGAATCGCTATATAAATGGGTTGAAGATGGTGTCGAACCGAAGAAATTCGTTGAAGTCACTGATGTTGTTCTGATTACCCGCGAGAACTACAAAGCAGAACTGAAGAAAAAAGGACTGTAATCCCCGGTCGGTGGCACCGTGTTGTGCCACCTTCTGAACCCACAGGAGGCCACTATGGCAGCATTGCCCTCTTCTTTAGAGTTTAGTCAGATTTCTAAGCACTTTCCGGGCGTAAAAGCGCTCTCGAATATTAGTTTTCGTGCCCAAAGCAACAGCGTTCATGCGCTGATGGGAGAAAATGGTGCCGGGAAATCGACCTTGCTGAAAATTCTCAGCGGGCTCTATCAACCTACAGAAGGACAATTGATCATTGATGGTCAGTCCGCTGTATTTTCCTCAACCGTTGATGCACTCAATCACGGTATTGCGATTATTTATCAGGAGCTGAATCTGGTTCCGGAACTCAGTGTTGCTGAAAATATTTATCTGGGCCAGTTACCGACGAAAAATGGATCGGTTGATCGGGAAACCCTTCACCGTAATGCACGAGAACAGTTAATCCGACTCGGGGAAGATTTTGACCCCTCCCGTCCACTGAAAGAATTCTCGATTGGTCAGTGGCAAATGGTTGAAATTGCGAAAGCCCTCAGCCGCAATGCACGCATCATTGCCTTTGACGAACCGACCAGTAGTTTGTCACAACGGGAAATCCAGAATTTATTTAAAGTCATTCGTGAATTGCGTGATGACGGCAAAATCATTCTTTATGTGTCACACCGAATGGAAGAAATCTTCGAGCTGTGTGATGCCATTACAATTTTCAAAGACGGTACCCACGTCCAGACTTTCGATACATTGACCGATCTCACCAATGACCGACTCGTCGAACTGATGGTCGGGCGAGAAATCAATGATATCTATCATTACCGCAACCGCGAGCACGGTGAAAGCGGACTTAAAATTGACGAGCTGATGGGGCCGGGGCTTACCCAGCCAGTTTCTCTCGACATTCGTCGCGGAGAGATTCTCGGACTCTTCGGCTTGGTTGGTGCCGGTCGGACGGAACTGACACGGCTGATTTTCGGGGCAGATAAAGCGACTGCCGGCACACTCACCATCCAAGGTGAAACCGTCCGGATTAACTCCCCCAGTGAAGCAATTCGGGCCGGTGTAACCCTCTGCCCGGAAGATCGTAAAGCTGATGGTATCGTGCCGATTCTTTCAGTCCGGGAAAACACCAATATCAGTGCCCGGCCAGACTTTCTCAAGCCCGGCGGATGCATTGATTTTAGCTGGGAAGAGAAAAATGCCCAGTTACAGTGCGAAGCACTAAACGTGAAAGCCGCCTCCCTTGACCAACTTATCGGTGAGCTCTCAGGCGGCAACCAGCAAAAAGTGATTCTTGCCCGTTGGCTTTCAACGGACATGAAAGTCATCCTACTCGACGAACCGACCCGGGGAATCGATGTCGGTGCAAAATCTGAAATTTATGAATTGATCTTCAAATTGGCAGAGAACGGTGTCGCGGTACTCGTGGTATCCAGTGACCTGCCAGAAGTGTTGGGGATCTCCGATCGATTACTGGTCATGAAAGACGGTGCGATCTCCGGAGAACTACAACGTGAACAGTTTGATGAACAAACCGCATTACGTCTGGCGATGTTGGGTACAACCAACCCTGTCGCAGCATAGAGGAAATCAGTAATGGCCATTACAACCACCAAACCGAATACCAATGAGACGAAGAAACCGGGCCTCGATTTCTCCCACATCTGGGACAAATTCGGGATGCTCATTGTATTTGCAGGGCTATTTCTGCTCTGCGCCTTTTTTGTGCCCTATTTCGCCACCTTTATCAATATGAAAGGATTGGGACTGGCGATCTCCATGAGCGGCATGGTCGCTTGTGCCATGTTATTCTGCCTTGCCTGTGGTGACCTTGACCTCTCGGTTGCCTCAGTCATTGCCTGCTCCGGCGTCGTTACCGCTGTCGCAATCAATGCCACCAGTAGTGTCACTCTCGGCATCATTGCCGGATTACTCTCTGGGGTCTTTTTTGGTCTGATCAATGGTTTCGTCATCGCCAAACTACAGGTCAATGCCCTGATCACCACACTGGCGACTATGCAGATCGCGCGCGGACTGGGTTACATTATCTCTGACGGGAAAGCGGTCGGTATTACCGAAGAAAACTTTTTCGCACTGGGTAACTCTTCAGTGCTGGGCATTCCGACACCGGTCTGGCTGACAATTATCACATTTATTGTCTTTGCATTCCTGCTCAACCGGACGGTTTACGGCCGCAATACGCTCGCCATCGGAGGCAACGAAGAAGCCGCACGATTAGCTGGGGTGAATGTAGTAAAAACCAAACTCATCATCTTCACCGTATCGGGATTTATCTCCGCGCTGGCCGGTGTGATTCTCGCAGCACGGATGACCAGTGGACAGCCGATGACCTCTGTCGGTTTCGAACTGGTCGTTATCTCCGCCTGTGTATTGGGTGGCGTGTCACTGAAAGGCGGGATCGGAAAAGTATCCTACGTGATTGCAGGGGTGCTGATTCTGGGCACCGTCGAGAATGCGATGAACCTACTGAATATGTCTCCGTTCGCACAATATGTGGTTCGCGGTTCGATTCTGTTAGCAGCCGTCATTTTTGACCGCTACAAACAGAAATCCAGAAAGGTTTAAGTTATCGGCGTTGTGATATTTAACAGCAGATAATGACTTCCCCCCAAAGCCCTCGGCAGATTTCCCTGTCCGGGGGCTTTGAATATTTAAGGCACTTCTGCGCATTATCAGGGAGAAAAACTCAGGAGGCCGGATTTATTTGTTTTTCCAGTCGGTACTGATTGGATTGGATACCGTGTTTTTTTCCAAAGTGTAAGTACCATTTTGCTGTGCGATCGCTTCCCCGGTATCGACAATTGCATTCTGGATAAATATGTTTTTAGCATTATCGCCCCGAACGAAAGTCAGCTGATGATATGCGGTTTTATTTCCCCAGTCTGGAGAGGGCAAGGATATAAATCTAACCGTATAGGTTTCATCACTAAAATCCCCTTGCATAACATAAACACCGTAATGGTTTTCGCCTTGAGAAATGATTTTATACGTCCCGTTGTTATAGTAATAAACCTCTGCATCGGGAAACGGTTTCTTACTGTACATTTTCCGGTAGTGAAGCACTTGTTTATAGGTTGGCTCACCAAAGTTTACGGTTAACGCCTTCCCATCATTAGATGTGGTTAACCCTTCTGCATACGCCGTACAACCTAGCATTAACAAACCCGCTGTTGAGAGTATTTTCACTGGGGGATTCCTTCAGTTGATTGAATAAATTTCTGCTTTCAAATGTTTTTATGATGATGGTTGCACAATTGTTTCATTACTTGATTATTTCGGTCAAGTTAAACCGAACTTATTTCAATCATTTCCTCAGAGACAGTTCATTATTACGTACCCGCCCTCTTTTGACATTCGCGCAAAACTTTCCCAATCACCGGTAGCCGGGCTTTGGTGACCAAAGATGTCGACCCCTACACCATTGTTGGCGGTAATCCCGCAAAAGCGATAAGAAAACGCTTTTCAGAACCGGAAATTGCAATGTTGTTGGAGATGCAATGGTGGGATTGGCCGTTGGAACAGATTAAACAAGCAATGCCGTTGTTGTGTTCGTCTGATATTGCCGGTCTTTTCCAGCAGTGGCAGCGCTCAAAAGCCTGATCAACCGCTGCCGTCTCCCCTTTCAAGAGACGGCTTATCGCCTTTATCAGGATCAGTTTCATGTTGTAACGCAGCGGTTGATGCTGAAGCTTTAATTAAAGCTGAATAGCAAGCAGGTGTTAGAGCTTTGAATTAAATCGAATTTTTATTAGCAACATGCACAAAGTCGGGGGCAATGGTGTTCTTTGTTAGCCCCTTCCGCCGACTGCAACGGGCGTATATTGAAGCCCGTTATTCAGAGCATTATGAAATTACCGCAGAAGAGCTGACGTATCTCGAAAGTGAAGTTCAGCGCTTAAAAGAATTGGTGGCACGGGTTTGTCTGTTGCGGCTTGGGTCAGCCTGAGTGTGTCATTGGTGAATGACACTTTAGAGCAAGGATATTACACGCAGAACTTTTATACCTACAATTCTGAGTGGGAGTTGTATGTGTAAACTCACTAGCAATATTAAATAGTGACAATGCTTCCAATCAAGAACTGGCGGATAGAGGACTTTATTAATGGTAGTAGACACATATAAACCAGAATCTTAGACTCACGTTATCAACTCATTATAACAACAGGTTCATATATCTCATATTGCGTATATTACAATAAATGGTGCGACTCAAGGATTAATTTCTAGTGGCTGTAATACTAAAGATTCTATGGGGAATAAATATCAGGAATCCCATACTGATGAGATTACAATTTTATCCTGTGTTCATCATATGGCAAAAGATGCACAGCAACATCGGAAAAATCATAATCCGATTATCATTTCCAAAAACATAGATAAATCAAGCCCTCTGCTTGCCACAGCATTTGCCAAGCAAGAACACTTAAATTGTACTATCAATTTTTACCGAACCAATGAACAAGGTTATAACGAAAAGTTTTATACAATTGAACTCGAAAAAGCAGTAATTTCCAGCCTCGATTTTTCTCTTCCTCATACGACTCATGCTCACAAAGAAGAAATGCATGAGGTGATTGCACTAAGCTATCAAAACATTGTGTGGAAACACAATGTTTCAGGAACTATGGGCTACGATAGTTGGGGAAATGGTGGCAGGGGAAGTGAATAAGTTTCCCCAAAATCTAGGGCTTATCGTTTTACTATAATAGGTTTATTTTTACTTTATTCACCAGTTACTGAGTAGGGAATCTGTAATGGTTCAATTAAATGAGGATCAGTTAGAAACGGCATTATCACAATTGGAATCCGCTACATTCAATTTTGCTTATAGATATATCAATGACGGAAATGTCAGACAAAGCTACATCAACCAGACGAAGAAATTATCTCAAGAATATCGTTTAAAAGTTTCTTCAGGAACGATTTCTGCGTCTGATGCCGCAAGGCAAGTCAATCAACTGCGAAATGAGATACTAGAAGTATCGAGACTGCGTTCCAGTGATATTGGCAAAGCAAAAACAGTCAGCCTCAAGAAGACAGGACTAACTCTGGAAACATTAACGGAAAAATATTCTCTTCGTCAGTTCAATAAACCTTTTGAACAATTATCTTCCTTTGAACAGAATAAGGTCTATCTGGAAATTATAGAAAGTTCTGGCAGATCGAGACCATCAGTCAATGCAGCAGCAATCAGATATTCCCGTTTAGGACGGGGATTATTAATTGTGACCTTAGGTGTTTCCGTATACAACATCGCAACAGCTGAAGATAAATTAGAAGCCACAACGAAAGAAGGTGTTGTACTTGGCGGTGGTTTTGCTGGAGGTGCATTGGGTGGAGCAACAGCAGGTCTTATTTGTGGTCCAGGAGCACCAGTATGCGTGACCATAGGGGCATTCATCGGTGGAGCATTAGGTGCACTTGGAGCTGATATGACATTTGGGTGGTACTTTGAATGAACAAAATTAATGTATTCAATGTGATGAAAGATATCTCAGCAAACAGTGATGTCTCCCAAGTTACCCTCTCCCACCGAGAATTGAATCAGGAGGTTGAACTAAGTGGAAAAATTCTGGAGGCCCAGTATCAAACTGACGCAGGAGACTACCTTTTGTTTCTGACTGAAGATGTTCCTTATGAAGAAGCGCTCCATATGTACCTGCTCGATCAATCACTGAAGATTATTGAAACATTAGAACTTTCAGCTGAATATACCGCAGGAATACTTCGGGATATTCGAGTCATTGAAAAAAATAAGATCCGTTTTTTCTTCTTTGATAATGATCAATCTTGGCAATTAGAAGTTCTGCAAGCTCCCAAGCGAAACCCACTCCGATCTATCTATCCGGTAAAAAAGAAAGGTAAGTTTTGGGAGAAATCCCAATTACGACTCCAACCTCTATAGGTGTTATAGCTTTGAATTACAACAAATTTTTATTAGCAACATGCACAAAGTTGGGATTAATGGTGTTCTTTGTTAGCCCCTTCTTTTATGCTACCTCAATCTGCCGAACGTTTTCTGACCAGTGCCCTGCTTACCTGCACTAACTATCTGCACAAAACCTCCACACTTTCAGTGTTTGAAATAACGCACAGGTCATTGACGTCGTTTCAACACAAATTCTATTGAGTGTATTCAAGAAACATTAAGGATTGTACTGCACCATCTTGGACATCGGTCAGTATAATTTCAGATGTTCCTTGTCTGTATGTCCTGTGGGTGCTATCTCCAATGTACTTTTTCTGAGATAAATATGAGTGTAAGGTTTTTGTGTCTAGATGACAGTCTAGTTGCATCATCATCGGTTTCGGGCCATCCGCTGAACGATATCTAAACTGAGGAGCTGTCTGGCAGAGATCTTTTATATCGACAATGTCTTCAGGCGTTAAAATTAAATAATCGAGACTATTCTGGCTGTATTGGCGATCCTCTGCAAACTGCATCATCAAGGCATAAATAAAAACCGATAGAAACAATACAAATACAAGGGAAATCGTTACAAATGACCTTTTACTCATATCAATGTACCACCTGATATAATTTACCTTCCAGAATAGGACACACAATCACGCCCCCACCGAATGCAACTGTTGAACCAGGGTAATGAATGCCTTGACCGCAGGGCTGACCTGATAACTGTCCAACACCGCCAGACCAATACGCCGCTTGATCGGCGGAGACAATGGCCGACAAACATAACGATCCGAGTCGTAATCCGGTAGCGACGATTCCGCCACAACGGAAATCGCATCACCACTTTCAACGAGCGACAGAATACTGAGCAACTGCGACGTACGATAGCGAATCTGCGGCTGCAACTTTTCGGCATGAAACAGGCGAATAACCCACTCACCGGATCCCGCCCCGGTCAAGATAAACGGGTCATAACACAGTGACGATAACGTCACCGACTCAAGCCGACTCAGTGGATGTGCCGCAGGCAGTAAAGCCACCATCTGATCGTCCAATAACGGGAACACATCCAGATCATTTTCCGGCAAAACCACAAAACCCACATCGACGCGACGCTCTCTCAACCACTGAACCACCTGCATATCCGGCCCTTCATCGATATAGACTTCGATCCCCGGAAATTTTTTCTGATACTGGTGAATCATATGCGGCAACAAGCGGACCGATGAGGTCGGCCCAAATGAACCGATACGCAACATGCCTTGCTTCATCCCCTGTGCATCGGTCGCTTCCTGACGCATTGTTTCTGCGATGCCCAATAAGGTCCGTGAGCGCGCTAACAACCGAGTGCCGATATCGGTCAGCTCGACACGGCTCTGATGACGGTGGAATAGTTTCACCCCAAATTCATCTTCTAACGCTTTGATCGCATGTGACACCCCCGATTGAGAGATGCCGAGCCGCTGGGCCGCAATCGTAAAATGCAGGCTATCCGATAAAACCGAAAATATTTCCAACTGTGTGAATGTCATACCCACCCCATGAGTAAATGCTCATTTCCTTATGAGTGATCATATCGATAATTATATAAAACCATATGAATCAAATCTTTTCTATGGTCAACACCATAAAAAATGATGGCAAAGGAGTGGAAGTATGGTTCATCAGTCACAACGCTCGACGGATGGCGTTTCATCTTTATGGCCGGCAATGAACGGCTATTTTTTATCTTTTCAGGAAATTCCGGCACATTGTCAGCCCCAAAATAAAACGCAACAGACGGTCTATCAGCTCTTGGCCGGATTTGACGGCACTACCAGCTGTGAAATCCGAGAGTTTTATCGGTTTAATTTACATCTTGCCCAAATGAACTGGCGTGAAATCCAAAGACCGGAATTCAAACTCATCTATCAGGCTTGTGAAGCTTGGGCGCGGTTTCAGTATGAACAAGCCTATACGCTGATGAGAGTTCACTTAAAGCGCTTTCCGACCGATGTGATTGCGCTGTATATCTTGCATATGTTTGAGTTCTGTACCGGGCGAACCACACGGTTGCTCGATGTGCTGGAACATTGTGGAGCGGCCTTACCCCGCACCCATGCGCTCTACCCTTTCTATCTCGCGATCAAGTCTTTTGTGCTGTGTGAATGTCAGCAATATGAGCCAGCCTTAGCCGCTGGCTGGGATTCTATCGAAAACTGTCCGGACAATGTGTACGGTATTCACGCGATTGTCCACACGTTGCACGAAACCGGCCAATGGGAACAAATCATCGAATTCTTAAATCACCGAGCCTCATCATGGATGAATAATCCCGGAATGAAAATTCATATCTGCTGGCATCTTGTCATTGCCTATGAACAAAATCAGATGCCGGAAGCTGCCTTAGAGACCTTCCACACCTTGTGTGACATGAAAGAAACACCGTTTGCGAAACAGGATCTCGATGCCGTCGGGTTTCTATGGCGACTTCACCTGAAACAGACCGATCATGGATTTCAGACACAGTGGCAGAGGCTTGCAACACTCTGGACGGGTGTGATTGAAAACTCTGTCTCTTATCTTCACAAGCTCCATGCCGCGTTGTCATTCTCTGCGACCAAACAACCGCTTCTGATTGAAAAGCTCATCGCTGAATGTGACGGCTTCGGGATTGACCCGCAAACACACCGTACTGGTGTCGCCATTTTAAGAGCGATTCATCAGTTGACACTCGGACAGTATCAAACCTGTGTATCGGAACTGGAACAGAGCCAGCAATCTTGGCACCTCATCGGTGGCAGTCATGCACAGCGCGACATCCTCCGCCTGACCAAAGTGTATGCGGCACAACACACACAACACGCCCTCAATATAGCGAGTTAATGAAAGATGAGTCATACAACAAATCCCCTCTCTCAGCTGCATGACAGCCGAGCCCGCCACCCCGGCATCTATCTCAAACTCGCTTTGGTTTCAGTCATCTGGGGCGGAACATTTGTTGCCGGACGGGCAATCAATCCGGAAATCCCGCCGCTCGTCTCTGCAACACTGCGTTTCTTGCTGGCCGGTGCGACACTGGTACTGGTGTTAACCTTGAGCGGAAAAGGGTTTGTCCGCATCACCAAAAAACAAGTCGGTGTCCTGTTGGGGCTTGGTTTCTGTGGTATCTATACCTATAACCTGTTTTTCTTTTATGGATTACAACATATCAGTGCTTCCCGAGCCTCGCTGATCGTTGCCGCGAATCCGGCCATGATTGCTATCGCGTCTTTTCTGTTCCACAAAGAACGGTTTTCACTCACCCGCCTATGCGGGATTACCCTTTGTATCGCCGGTGCAGCAATGGTGATTATCAGTAAATCCCCTCAATCCGTGTTTCAGGCACACACCTCAATCATCGGTGATCTCATGATTGTCGGCTGCGTACTGAGTTGGGTTGCCTATAGCGTTTTCGGTAAACACACCGTACAAACCATCGGCCCGCTGCATACGGTGACTTATTCGGTGTTAGCCGGTGCAGCCATGCTCACACTGACCACCCTGTTCAGCGGTCAGTTTCATCTCGGGACACTGGCATCGATTCATGTTCAGGATTTCATGAGCCTCAGTTATCTGGGGATTATCGGGTCAGCGCTTGCTTATATCTGGTACTACAGTGGCATTGACAAGATCGGGGCAACCCGGGCTGGTGCTTTTATTGCACTCAATCCAATTGCAGCGGTCTCTCTGGGCGCGCTCCTACTGGATGAGCGTCTCAGCGTGTTAATGGGTGTGGGTGGCTTGCTTGCGATTGTGGGGATTCTACTCTGTAACCGACCGGATAAATTGAAGCCGGGTCAGGTCACACCGGATCCGTTACTGGCGACTCAAGGCCGCTAATCCGGGATTCCAGAAGACCCGTGATTTAAGCCATAAGTAATGACCGATGATTCACTCGCAAAAAATTGCCCGCCAGACGGTGGGCAATTGGTTTTATGACGTTGCGCTAAGTTTGCCTAGATATCGGTCACCAAAGTGCGGAATGTCGGCTGCATGATTTCAGCAATCAAATCGACGAAGGGTGGTCTGAGCAAACTGAAATGATCAGCACGACTCTCAATGCAATGGAGATTGAGTGACTGCGCCTGCCAAGCTTCTTTGACACCGGATTTCATATCCTGAGTAAACACCAGATTGACCAAAACCTTGGGTTGTACCGCCGGTTGGTAATGCGTTCGGATGTTGGTCGCAAAGACCGAGAAAATACCATCCAAGTCATCCACACTGGTATTGCCCGTCAGCACGCCTTGCTCAACCAGATAACCATGCACCAACGTCAACCGTTCTCTGTGGCTGAGAGCTTTCAGGTCTTGCTCTGTCAGGCCTAAAGCCGCACCTTGTCTTTCAAACTGCTCGATGAGCAACATCAGTGCGGACAAATCGCTGTATTCACGTGGCGTTGCATCCGGCGCTTCAGAATCCGCAACCGTCAGTGAGGCCACCGGAATCCCTGCTGCTTCGAGCAATGCGGCCAGCGCCAAGGCAACCCAGCCCCCGAACGAGTGTCCGACAATATGAATCGGCCCGACACAAGGCCTTGATTCCAGCGCTTGCAGATAGAAAGCCGCTGCTGCCTGTACCGTGGTATGCGGAATCTCATGGCCTTTCAAACCACGCGGTTGGAGCCCAAGAACCGTCCAGTCCGATTCAATGGACTGCACCAGTCCCATAAAGGCACAAACATTCACGCCGGCACCGGGAATACACAAGACGGTCGGGCCGTGACCATGGCCTTCCTGAAGGGTTACCAGTGGATCATACTCGGCATTGCGCATCACGTTACCGGCAGCATAGTCTTTTTCGCGATCATGCAGATCGTTTGAGATCGCCTGACCGACATAGCCAATATATGGTTCCACAATCAAGTGATAGTGTGTTGCCCCCGGAATGGTCGTCGGACGAATCGACGCTTCAGGTAAGAAGCGATCCCAGCGCAAATAAGGCACGACATCGTCCTCTTCACCTTGAGGACGCAGCTCAGCAACATAAAGATCGATATCGACCGGTAGATTGTTGTACTCATATTCCGCCCGGATCAACGCCTCGCGGTGCAACATCCAGTTCATGAAATAGGTGTCTGTCCAGCCAGCCGGTAACATGCCCATATCTTTGGCCATCCGGTAGTGATCTTTCCATGTCATCCCCGCTTCCAGCGTACTTTCCGATTCAGCCAGACCATAGATGTCATACGCAAGACCATCGTAAATCTCTTTACTCATCAGTAGAATTTTCTGCTCTTCGGTCAGATGCTCTTCACCCACATGACGCGGAACAAAGGCTTTCTCTGCTCTCGTATCAATCACACCGACGTATTCAATCTCCTGATCTTGCCCGAGCAGTTGTCTCGCCACTTCATAAGCCAGTGTGCCGCCCAGCGAAATGCCCGTCATCCGATACGGCCCTTCCGGTTGGGTTTCACGGATAATTCTGACATAACGTGCCGCAGCGCCCTGAATGGTGTAGAACGGTGGTGTATGACGTGCCGGAGCCACCAGACCATAAACAGCAATATCTTGATCGATATAAGAGGTCAGCAAAGGTGAATACAGCATCTCTCCGCTGGCTTCCGGCACAATAAATAGTGGCCGCTGATTACCGGTTGCAGGACGAAGTGCCACAGCATGTTCAATTAACACCTCAGAACTGCGCTGAATGTAATCTGCAATATCGGCGAGTCGCGATGCAGAAAACAGTGTTGAGAGTGTCAGTTCATAACCATGCTGACGGGCTTCATTGAGGAACTGTACCGCCACCAGTGAGTGACCGCCCAATTCAAAGAAGCTGTCGTTGCGACCGACTTTTTCAACCCCGAGCAATCGCTGCCAAATCGCAGCAATGGTTTCTTCCACTTCACCTTCTGGCGGAATATAAACTTGCGTGACAAAGTCATCGCCTTCCGGCTCTGGCAGTGATTTATGATCAACTTTGCCGTTCGGTGTCAGCGGAATCTGATCGAGTTTGACATAAGCCGCGGGCACCATGTAATCCGGCAGACGCGCAGACAAGTAAGCACGCAGCGGGGCAGTTTGCGCATTGCCGACATAGTAAGCCAGCAAGCGCTGATCATGATTCTGTGTTTGCACCGCAATCACGACGGCTTCAGCGACCCCGTGATGGGTACTCATACAGGCACTGATTTCTCCCAGCTCGATTCGGAAGCCCCGAATTTTAACCTGACTGTCATTGCGACCAAGGTATTCAATCGTCCCATCGGCAGTCCAACGGCCTAAGTCGCCACTACGATACATCCGGGCACCGAATTCATAAGAGTACGGGTCATCGAGGAAACGTTCTTCCGTCATGTCGGGGCGGTTGAGGTAACCTCTGGCGACACTCTTACCACCGATATAGATTTCTCCTTTGACACCGACAGGAACCGACTGCAGATATTCATCCAG
Source organism: Vibrio spartinae (assembly GCF_024347135.1). Taxonomy (NCBI): domain Bacteria; kingdom Pseudomonadati; phylum Pseudomonadota; class Gammaproteobacteria; order Vibrionales; family Vibrionaceae; genus Vibrio; species Vibrio spartinae. The sequence continues at coordinate 3,853,302 of NZ_AP024907.1, forward strand.
AATATAGATACTGGTATTATCGATCGGTGAACCAATATGTAATAAATCGTCTGTCGGCTGAATCACGCCCGATGTTGCAACCACGGTGGTTTCGGTTGGTCCGTAGTTATTGACCAGCGTAAATGAGGTCTCCGGATGCGGATGATGGTTTAATCGATCCCCTCCCACTAACAATGTCCGCAGCGTCGGGTGGTCAAGTCGTCTTGACAGGACCAGTTCAGCGATCGGTGTCGACAAGAAACCCACTTCAATCGGTCGTGATATCCACCACGCCAGTAACTGCTCCGGATCGCGAGAAATCTCAAGCGTCGGCAACATGATATGTGCCCCGGTACACAGCGGCGGCCAGACTTCCCAGACGGTTGCGTCAAAACCAACCCCCGCCACACTGGAAACGCAAGTACCGGCCTGAATCTCAAACGCCCGATTGTGCCAATGCACCAGATTTGCCAGATTGCGATGTTCAACCATCACCCCTTTTGGCTGTCCGGTTGAGCCAGAGGTGTAAATGATATAAGCCAAGTGATCCGGTCGAATATGCTCAGATTGCGGATTGTTTGCCGGATAATCGCGCCACATAAACATGTCGGTACTGACGTTAATCACACGGATTCCCGCTTTGCCGACAATCGTTTCCGCATCGAGGATGCCGTCAGACAAAATTAATGTTGGCTGACTGTCCGACACCATGTATTGCAACCGATCGGCCGGATAAGTCGGATCCATCGGGATATAACAACCACCAGCCTTGAGTATCGCCAGCATCGCAACGATGAGATCGGTATTTCGGTCAAAACAGAGGCCAACCCGCTGGTCGGGAGAGACGCCCTGAGCCCGCAGATAATACGCCAGACGGTTGGCTTGCTGGTTCAGCTCTCGGTATGTCAGTTTCTGAGCATCACTCATGACCGCCATCACATCCGGATACGCGGCAGCCTGCTGTTCAAACAGCGTATGAACACCGATATCAGTAACCGCAGACGTGCGTGTTGCATTCAGTTGGTTAATCACTTTGCGGTATTCATCTTTCGGCAAGATGTTCAACGAATGGATCAACCGTTTGGGGTCATTTTCCAGTGCCGAGAGCACCTCGCGCAAAGCGCGCGTGACCATGGCACCGACACGTTCACAACCGATACTCTCATCCACTTGAATATCTAAAGAAAAACCTTGTGTGGGGTTGTCATTGACCGACAGCGTGATCGGATAGTTTGTTCGCTCTTCCGTAAACAGCAGGTTCATCGGTCCGGTGTCAATCCCGGTCTGACTGTTGCCCCCATCGTAACGGTAGTTGAGTAAGCTGCTGAACAACGGCGTTGGTGGTGCCACGCCGCTACACTGTTGAGCCAGAGACAATGAACCATGCTCATACTCAAGCATTTCCGCCAGATGCCGATGCGTATACTGCACGGCTTCCGTGACCGTTTCATTGGCCAGTGACAAACGTAACGGTAATGTATTGAGGAACATTCCCAGAACGCGGTCAGCCCCTTCGCCACCGGCCATCCGGCCAAACAGCACCGTGCCGAAAACCACATCATCACGGCCAGTCGTCGCACGAACCACCAACCCCCAAGCCAAATGGAACAAGCTGGCAGCACTGACCCCTTGACGGCGAGCCTGTTCACGGAGCAACTGAGACAGATCATCATCAACCGGCAAATGCAGTTCATGAATTTCGTGACCATCACCTTGCACATTGAGTAATCCGAATGGCGCAGAAGGCTCATCAATGTCACCAAGACACTCGGTGAAGTAAGCTCGCTCTTTTTCCGGATCGCTATCAAGCCGACTCTCAAACACAAAATTTCTGAACGGGAGTGGCGCTGGCAGTTGTTCCACGCGGTTGAGCAGATGCGCCTGTACTTCTTCCATCATCAATTCTAATGTGGTGTGATCCAGACAGAAGTGATGCATCAGCAAGCAGAGTAACCATCGCCCTTCCGCAGCATCTTCAACCTGATAAGCTTCAATCATCGGTGCCCGATGAACATCCAGACGGGTATTGCTTGGGTCGAATCGCTGCTGAATCGCTTTAACGGTGTTCGAACCATCGAGAGTCAGTGAGGTCAGCGGCAACACCGCATCACGCCATACCACCTGAACCGGTACATCCAACTGATCCCAGACGAGGCTGGTTCTGAGGATGTCATGACGTTTCACGACTGCCTGCAACGCATCAACAAACTGTTGCAACGCATCCTGACTGGCGAACGCTTTAATCGCACGTGTTACGTAAGGGTCGCCTTTTTCTTCCAACAAATGGTGGAATAAAATCCCTTCCTGTAACGGTGCCAGCGGATAGATATCCTGAATGTTTGCTGCACCACCGGGAACGGAAGCCGTAATGGTGTCGATCTGAGACTGACTCAACGCCACCAGTGACAGCATGTCTGGGGTAATTTGCGTACATCCTTCCGGAATCAGGTTCGCTGGAACCTGACGCTCGGTCTTCGATGACTGACTCAAAGTTTGCGCCAGAGCAGCCAGCGTCGGTGTCGTAAACAGCGATTTGATCGCCAAATGGTAACCGTGATGTCTCAACCGTTCGATCAACTGTACCGCCAGCAGTGAGTGTCCACCCAGTTCAAAGAAATGATCATGCCGTCCCACTTGCTCAACATGCAGCAAGGATTGCCAAATCGAGGCCAGTAACTGCTCTACGTTGCCACGTGGTGCTTCATAACTCCGGTGCACAAACGCATCAGCATCGGGTTCGGGTAATGCCCGATAATCGACTTTGCCGTTGGCTGTCAGCGGAAGCGTATCCAACCCGACAAATGCCGCTGGCACCATGTAGCTGGGCAGTGATTCACTCAGCCGCTGTTTTAACGCTTCAATGTCAATCGATACCAGGTGTTGACTGGTATAGTAAGCAACCAAACGCTCGGATGATTCACCGGCATGCAAGACGGTGACGACCGCGCTCTGAACCTCCGGACAAGCCTGCAATGCCGTTGCAATTTCACCCAGCTCGATCCGGAAGCCCCGAATTTTGACCTGACTATCATTCCGGCCCTGATATTCAATCGTTCCATCTAAACACCAGCGCGCAAGATCCCCCGTGCGATACATTTTGCTCTCTTGCTGCTTCGAGAAAGGGTCGGCCAAGAAGCGTTCTGCGGTCATCTCCGGACGATTCAAGTACCCGCGGCTGACACTATTCCCGCCGATATAGATTTCACCGGTCACCCCAAGCGAGACGGGACGTAATAATTCATCAAGGATATAGATACGCGTATTCGCAATCGGGCTACCGATATGCAGCACATCATCCGCTGCCCGAATCGCGCCCGATGTCGCAACAACAGCCGTTTCCGTCGGACCGTAATTGTTGACCAAAGTAAAAGAGACCGATTCAGCCGGTTGGCGCGTCAGCCGATCACCGCCAACCAACAGATAGCGTAACGTCTTCGGTGCAACCTGACGTGCAAATGCCAGTTCAGCAATCGGTGTCGGTAAAAAACTGACCTCAATCGGTTGTTCAACCCACCAATGAAGCAGTTGCTCGGGATCACGGGAGGCTTCCAGCGATGGCATCGTCAATGTCGCACCGGCACTCAATGGCGGCCACACTTCCCAGACAACCGCATCAAACCCGAGACCCGCGACACTTGAAGTACACGTTCCTTGTTGAACATTGAAGGCCCGGTTATGCCAGTTGACCAGATTCAGCAGTTGACGGTGTTCAACCATGACGCCTTTCGGCTGACCGGTTGAGCCAGAGGTATAGATAATATAAGCGAGATTTTCGGCACCGAGCGCACTAACTGTCGGATTTGACGACGGTTGTTCAAACCATAAGCCCCGATCTTGCTGGGTATGAATCAGCCGAGATTCGGGTAATGTTGCTGCCATCAGGTCACTGAGATCAATCACCCCGTCGGTCAACACCACGGCCGGTGCACTGTCGGCAAGCATGTACTGCAAACGTTCTGCCGGATACGCTGGATCAATCGGCACATATCCCCCACCGGCTTTCAGCGTTGCCAACATCGCGATCAGCAAGTCTGGTCCCCGACCACAGCAGATTGCAACCCGGCTTTCGGGACCAACCCCGAGAGAGCGTAAGTAATGTGCAAGACGGTTAGCACGAATGTTCAGTCCACCGTAATTGACACTTTCTCCGGCACACACGAATGCAATATGTTCCGGCTCTTCACTGGCCTGTCGTTCAAACAGTTCATGAACATACTGTGCCGGTGGAAATGCAATTTGCGTCTGATTCCATGCATCAATCATCGACGCCTCTTCCGGCATTTGCAGATGATAATAATTCACGCCCGTCAGTGCCGACTCAGCCGCTACGCAAGAGAAAAAGTGCATCAGACGATAGAAATGAGAAGCTAGGGTCATTTCACTATACAAAGCGGCATTGGCATCGATACACAGCTCCAGCCCCTGTTGAGGCCCCCGATCACAAATGTTGATCGAGAGGTCGTCAATTGGCCCCAGCGTCAGGTTATTGACATTGACAGGCGCTTCACCAAATTTCATTTCATATTCAAACGGCAGGATATTGATATCGGTCGAGAACAGTTGTTCACTCTCGGTCAGAATGCCAAGATCTGACGCCAGATCTTCACCGCGGTAACATTGGTGCCGCACGGCACCGAGAATGCGCCGTTTTACCTGAGAGACGATATCGACAAGCGTATCCTCAGTACCGATATTGAGCCGCAAGGGCAGCACATTGGAAACCATGCCGGGGAATAAACGCAGTTTCTTATGGGTTCGGGCCACCATCGGGCACCCGACAACCAAATCATCTTCTCCGGTGACGCGGTACAGATAAACCGCGATTAAAGCGATCAGCAGTTGTGGCACCTGACTTTTACATTCAACCGCCAGTTCTCTTAACATTCGGTTGGTGGACGCCGGTAAATACATCTGTTTGCGAATAATATGCGTGCAGGGGGCTTGTTTGTCAGACAAACTGACAGGCGCAGGCCGATCTTTCAGAACCTCTTGCCAATACGCTTTGTCTCGGAGGTAGTGCTTCGATGCTTTATATTCCTGCTCAATCTCAATTGCTTCAGCCAACGAAATGAACTGACAGGCTGGCGGCTCTTCTCCTGCCACCAGTGCAGAATAAATTTCAGCCACACGGCTGGATAACAGAACCCCGCCAAAGCCGTCCAACACCAAATGGTGAACACAGGCGTAATACCAAAAACGTTCCGGGCCGAGTTGTAACAACGCAAAAGAAAACGGAGGTCCCTGCTCTAGGTCAAAGGGGCGGGCCAAGTCGTCATCGAGCCATGCTTTAGCAGCGCGTTGTGGATCTGATTCTGCCTGAAAATCGAGCATGGGTAATTCCCAACTCGGATCGACACCAAACCGCTGCTTCGGTCCTTGAGGCGTCAGCTCAAAAACCTGTTGAAAGGACTCGATCTCTCTGGCAGTCCTGCGGATAGCCACTTCAAAAAGATCCGGCTGAACCACACCAGAGATTTCCAGATATTCGGTAATTTTAAAGAATTTGCCATGAGCATCGGGCTTGAGCTCTTGCGCAAACCAGATTCCCCGTTGAGCCGATGATAATGGAAGCGCCAAATGACTTTCTCGCTCTAATTGAATAGAGGATTTATGGTTATCGTTCATATTGATATTCACTCACACATTCTGATAAATAAAATTCAAACACACAGACAAAATAAAAAAGCCAACAAAGTGACAATGTTATTAAGATGAAATCTTTTTACTTTGTATAATAAAACACTATTCAATTCAATCATGAGAATGTAACGAATATATTCAATAAACCGATGAGTAATGAATAATAAAAGCAATCAAAACAACCGATAAAGCACGAAATCCATGAAAAACACAATATGAATATTTTCCAGTGAGATAAATTATTTTTTCTCGTTTTTGGTAAAAGATCAAAGTTAAAATAAATTTAATTGACAATAACCATGTTCAAATAATATCCAAAAAACAAAAATTAAAATAAAATCAATTAAAACAGATAGTTATAAAACAAAAATGGAAGTAAAAAAACAGGGGCAGTTGAGTGAAAAATTTGTGGTCTAATTTGTTTATGCCTCAGATGAGTATAACATGAAGAAAATAAGTGGATAAAAAAGTCACAGCAAATAAATAAAAAAATGCCAAATAATAAATAAACATCATAAAAAACAGGCCGGAAATCATTTAAATAATAACCACCAGCCAAACGATAATAATATTCATCCAAATACAAAAATTAATATTACATAACAAAATCACCTTCAATAAAATACAACTGGTGATTAAAATTAAATCATCACAAAATAACCTCAATTAATTTCGGCCCGAATTCCTGCATCGCCTTTTGAAAAACCATATCAAATGACCGACGCGTTTCAGCCTGAACAGCAGAAACCCCCATCCCCGAAGCTAAACCAAGCCAATCAATGGATGGATTTTCCAAACTCATCAGCGAAGCCGCAGATTGCCCCTGATTTTTTGCCCCGACACGTTGGAGTTCATGATTCAGGATCCTGTATGAACGATTACTGAATATGACCGTCACAATATCTAAGTTTTCCCTCGCTTGGGTCCAGAGTGCAGGCAACAGATACATAGCACTCCCATCCCCTTGCAAGTTGACCACCTTACGTGCCGGACACGCAATCGCCGCACCAATCGAGACCGCCATCATGCTCCCCAAAGCGCCGCCGGTCAGATTAAGATAGTCATGCGCCGCAGCGGTTTCGGTAACCTCATAATGGGGGAAACCGGATGATGCGGATTCATCACTGATAATGGCATTGTCCGGTAAATATTTGGCAATGACCTGCATGACAAATTCCGCAGTGATCGGACCATCAAGCGTATACTGCGGTACCAGATGTCTGGTGCGGTATGGCTCAATGTTCCCGACCTCGCAAGCTTCGGCTAAATCTTCAAGTGCACGCGTACTCTCTTCATGAATCTCGGTTAATCGAGTCAAACGACATCCTTCCGGTGTCAGCCAGCTCGGTTTATCGGGATAAGCAAAAAAGCTGACCGGCGGCTTGGCACCAACCAAAACAATCAATTCCGTGCCAGCCAGAAAATCAGCAGCCTGTTCGGAAAGATAAGGGAGCCGTTCAACCGGAACCCGGCCTGCCCCGCGTTGAATACGCGGTGCGAACGTATCACACAATAATCGGGCACCCGTTTTTGCAGCAATCTTCCCAGCCGCCGTTAATCCCGGCTCTAACAATGCAGAACCTCGCATGAGGATCGCTGTTTTTAGACCGCTGTTGATCAAACCGGCAACGTGATTAATTTTCTCGGCCGAGACAACGGTCGGTGCAGACGGAGCAAGTGGTGAAGCAACACACTCAGCGTCACTCCATGCTGTATCTGCCGGCAGAATCAATGTCGCAATTTGCCCCGGAGCTTGCGCAGCGACATGCACAGCCCGGGCCGCATCCTCTCCGATTTGTCGCGAACAAGAAGCGGTATAAACCCACTCAGAGACTGGGCTCGCAAATCCGTGGATATCAGATGTTAATGGTGCATCATACTGTAGATGTGTGGTGGCATGATCACCGACGATATTCACAATCGGAGAACAGGCTCGTCTGGCATTATGTAAGTTGGCCAGACCGTTGGCCAATCCCGGTCCCAAATGAAGCAATGTACATGCAGGTTTGCCTGTCATGCGCCCATACCCGTCAGCCGCACCAGTTGCCACATTTTCCTGAAGCGCCAAAACCGGACGCATCCCCGGCACGCGATCCAATGCTGCAACGAAATGCATTTCTGACGTCCCCGGATTGGCGAAACAGACTTCAACGCCACTTTCGACCAATGTCCGCAACAGACTTTCAGCCCCATTCATCGGACGGCTTTTTGTTGCATCACTCATTGCCTGAAACCTCCTATTTCTATTCTGCAAGAGAGGAAGGACATTAATGCACCTTTTTATCAAATTTAATACACTTGATGCATATTATTTCATAATTTTGTGTCTTCATACCTATTTAGCACTGCTCGGAGCTGCAACCAGTTATTATGCAATCGAGCTCAAATCAATTATTGAGACATATGACTCAAAAAAATGTATCAAGGCAGGCACCATAAAAAAGGCCTCCCTTCGATAGGGAGGCCTTTTTTTATGGCAAGAGGTAAGCGATTACTGACGGTATTCTCGTCCGACCAGCATGACGTCTTCAAAATCACTCCGGAATGGATTGATATCCAACCCACCCCGACGGGTATAACGAGCGAGTACGGTTAGTTTTTCGGGGTTACAACACCGCTTGATATCAGCAAAGATACGTTCAACGCACTGTTCGTGAAATTCATTATGTTCCCGAAAAGAGATGATGTATCGCAACAGAGTTTCCCGATCAATCTCAGCACCTTGATAGTGGATATAGACACTTCCCCAGTCTGGCTGATTCGTGACCAGGCAATTCGATTTCAGCAGATGCGAACAAAGCTTCTCTTCAACAATGTTTGCAGAGGTCGCCCCTGACAAGCGATCTTCATCATACTCATAGCTGTCAATTTCAATATCCAGATCATCAATACAGGTAAAAGATTTATCTGCACGAATTTCTAACGTTTCATCTACGGGGATCAGCTTCACCTGAACATCGCCACCCGACGTCGCACTCAAATCCTGAGTCAACGTTTCGACCAGTTCTTGCTCTGATACAAAAGAGGTCTGATTAAGGCTGTTCAGGTACAACTTGAAAGATTTGGACTCAATCAAATTTGGGCTGGTACACGGGATCATAAATTCTGCAACGGCCACCATCGGTTTGCCTTTAGAATTCAACCAGGACAGTTCATAACCGGTCCATAAGTCATACCCGGAGAAAGCGGCACTATCACATGCTGTAATATTGCCGCGCCCGCGTGCCCGAGGAATTGGGTCAAGCAGTTGGGGGGTGTAGGTTGATACATAGTCTGTTTTCTTACCAAGATTTTTAGAATAAGTCGTATCCATAATGTTCCACTAACGTTGTCGTTTATCGATTGATATATTTATTAAATAACGCCCTTGCACCGTATATCGGGCCAACACCGATAATCGCATAGATACTTTTCACCAGCACTTGGCAAATAAACATACTCCATAAGACCGTCGGACTGAGGATATGGCTGAATGCCAGATAGATGAAAATCGCACTATCGATTAACGACGCAAAGAATGTACTGAAAAAGACCCGCACGACCAATCGTCGGCCATTGGTCAGTTGTTTGATTTTCTGCAACAGATACGCATTCACGTTTTCCGAAACAAAGTAAGCAATCATTGAAGCCAGAAAAACTGAGTTGATACTATGAATAATCGATTGATAACTCTCATTAACCACTTGCCAGTCGCTGATTGTCGGTGCGTAACCAGAGAGATTGAGCATCAATAGCAGAAAAGCATTAGTCACAGTAGACAACAGAATCGCAGCCCGGGCCATGCGTAGCCCATAAAATTCATTGAGGATATCGACCAGAATAAAAGAGATTGGATATAAGAAAATCGCAAAAGGGACGATAAAACCAGAGTTGGCAATCTCAATCGGCTTCACACCGGTGATGTTTGACAAGATAAAAACAGCCGAAAGTATCGTGGCGATGATGGCAAATGTAATCCAGTACGATTCTTTGCGATCTTGGATATCGTAAGCACCTTGAAAGCCTTCGGCACTGTATAACTTGCGACAAATTTCTTTGGTCTCTATCGAGCTCAGGTCTTCGGCCACCGTACTGTTAAATATTTCAGTCAGTGGAATGGATAATTGTTTGCCGGTCGCCAGTACCATGACATTCGCGACATGTTCCGGATGGCGACTGAACCCAATTAATTTATACTTTCTATTCTGCATGTAACCTTTCCTCCCTGACGCATCCAATTAATATTTCACCATCTCTGAGTACATAATTTTCAGATTCAATTTTTAAAGAATTTCTGGATGTTAAAATAACAAGATCATCAATATCATTATGCTTAAACCGTTCAATCACCAGTAATGAACCCACCTGATATCGATGTGTAAATGGCGTTGTAATATTCAAACCGATCATATTGGATTCATCCGAGAAATAATACGTCGTCGGATGAACAACAATTAACTCACCAATATATTTATCTAGTGAAGCAATGAGCTCTTTTTCATTAACAATCGGGATACACAACGGATTTTTATTGCCGTCCGGAGAGATTAATTGATTGCGGTACTCAATGGCTTCCAGATTACTCTCTTCGATGACCCGACACGTCGTGCCAAAGAAACTCGCAATCTTCTCAACCGTTTGAGTCTGAATTCGATCGACTTTACCGTCCAGAATATTGTAAATGGTCGTTCTGGTTATTCCCGTGCGTTCAGAAAAGGATTTCTTACTTTCGTTACGACTTTTCATCGCATAAGAAATATTACTTTTAATATTATCTATTTTTTCTTGTTTACTTAATTTCATGTACCGCCCAACCATACGCCGTATCATAGAGATCAATAAATCGATACCTATTCAAAGCGAAACAAATTGCGTGATCTAGATCAACATTAAACAACCAAATATTGAACATTTTTGGCTACGTTCTGTAAAATAACTAAAAGATTCCGTTTTTAAAATGATAAACAGCAAATTTACGACTATTGGTTAACTTTTAAATTTATGATCAGTAGTCTTCAAAATCAATATAATATTAATTGTAAATTGCTAATTACATAAATATCAACAATCGGTGGTTAGGGTAATATTATGGGCACAATGTCAGAACTAAAAGAAAATGAAAGCGGTGTGGATGATGTCTTATTCTGGTGCCACGTCGTTAGCCAGTGCAGCGTTCCAACGTCAGGAGAACTTTCGCCGGCTGAAAAAGATGCACTACACCGAGCCATCATGGCACTGCATACAACCACAACACTCTATACCAATAGTGTCACTGAGACCGCAGTGTCTGAAGTCATTTGAGTCTGTTGACTGGCATATTTGAGTCTGTTGACTGGCATAGAAGCACCGTTGTTGACGCTTTGTGAACCGGATTGCAGTCGAGTTTAGCAATCACCATGATTGCACCACAATTCCTACCAATAAAACGGCTTGGTCACGCACTTTCCCTCATACCAGTCGTGTCATTTCTCATTACCAGCGTTCTATGTTTCACCAATATTGGCGGCCAGTCGTTCTTTGTGACAGAGCCGCGTTGGTCTGTCGGTGTGCATGCTCGACGAGCAAACTAACCGAGGCGGTTGAGACGCACCACCGGAATATCTTTTCTAATCAAAGCACGGCTATTAATGGCTTTCATCGTCGTACCGTTAAGGTAGGACGCCTGATGAGCATAATAACTGTTCAGCGGATGATTATAGGTTTGGGGCGCTCTGGGGGGCAGGCCAATCAAGGTGTCTTGCCGGGCGTTGCTCTTTTGAGATTGAATCGTCAGCACATCGCCAATTTTCAACACCATCGGATCAGCATGATACTGAGGATTTAAATCTAATAGCGCTTTGGCTGACAAGCCATAACGCACCGCTATCTCAAGCCAGCTCTCTCGTCGGTTGGTCCCGGGAATCCGCTGCACGGTATGGAGTGTATCTGCTGCGTTTTTTTGTGTATTCTCAACATGCTGCTCCAACGGCCGCAGGACAACCGGCTCACGCGTGATCTCTAGTAAAGCCTGAAGATCTAATCTGACAGCATGTTTGTCCAGCCACGTTTCATTCAAAGCATCCAGTTGAGCTCTTGTGATCGGTTTCTTCAGGTAAAGCAGATGCTGATTATGCACATCCCGGCAACCCATCTTCCAGAACACCAGCAACGCATCATGGGCACAAGGACAACCTCGCGCCTGATTGAGTTTTTCATGCCGCGATAACGTGGCATAGAAACTCCCCGAACCACCCGGCATCAGATGGTATTCCTGCACCAACCGGGCCTGATGAAAATGGTAAATATATCCTTCGGTTGGCAGCCCCAGATGGTCACCAACCTGAATTGCCGGCTGGACCGGTATAAATGCCTCGCGCACAAAACCGGAACCAATCGGCTTGACCTGAATCGGATGCGGAACACTAATCCCCAAAGGACTGAGGTCATTAAAAGCCATAATCCGTTTCGGGTCGTTATAAGCGGTATAGTAAGTATAACGGGTGCCATATTCTGTCGAATATTGATTCTGCGGGCTGGTCGTCAGCTCAACCTCCTGCCCTCTCAGGGCAAACCCATAGCGAAGCATTGCACGACGGGATTCATCCGAACAGGCGATTTCCAAATGATATTCGAACCTGACATTCGGGATCTGATCCGGACGTTCCGGAAGCGTCGGTGCTGCACAGTGAGAAGAGGTTGAAAAGGAAGACTGAGAATAGTTCGATTCTGCAAGGATATCGGCACTGATTTTTGACTGAATCATACGGGTTCACTGACGTTTCTTATTGATGAATACGGGACTATTTTAACCAACGCGAATGAAACGCTACAAGGTGCTTATTCTACACAAAAACAGACCGATGTGTATGCAATGCTCAATTGCAATTTAAAAACCTTGAACCAATGTAGCGATTCTGCGCACTTTCTATTAAACGTATCAATCATAACGTCAATACGAGAAATTAAGTCAAGGTAAAGCAAAATGACAATAGCACAATGTGAAAAGATTACCGGTTCAGGACATCCCGCGTCCTGAACCAGAAAACAACGCCATTTGCACCGGTGAAGAGAACTGACGCAGCATCGCATGCATAATCGTCTCAAAATCCCCTTGTGAAATTTCGAACAGACCATAGCGAAACTTCGCTCCCCAGGAACGGCTTCCATCGTGAAAGTGCAAGGCGGGTAACAGCGGGTAAATATCCGTCGGATAAGCATCGAACCACTGCACATTCCGGCGATATGGAAGAAACCCGTTCCCCATATCAACCTGATATGGCTGTCCTTCCCGAATTCTCCCTATCGCCGTAAACGCCTGACATTTTTCCGGGTAACCAAAACGTTGCTTCGGTGAATAGTACACCACACCATCTCCGGGAGAGAGCCGTTTGAGCGGAGCCGACTTACCATGACAAACCTGCATGATTCCCCATTCACGGCCATTCCTGACATGATCGGCCGAAGCGACCGCAATCCAGTAACGAGTCATTTGCCAACCGCATACCGGATCCGATGACCATCCGGGTCTGTGACTGTGAATGCCGTCGCAAAATCCATCACGGCGGGTTCCTGAAGAATAGGAAACTCATTCAGCAAACAATGTTGATGCATTTGCTGGAAGGCATCCTGATCTTCCACAAACAGACACAACTCTCCCTGATTCTTTGATGGCAATGCTGAACCTGGGGTTATTGTCGGTATAACCGCACTTTGTTTCCAGATACCGAAAGTTAAACCATCATGTACCAGATACAAAACAAACTCACCGGAAGCTTGAACCGGATGACATCCAAACAGCGCACTGTAAAACACCTGACTTTTTTCTATATCCGCTACGTAGAAAACAACTGTACTTCTTAAAACTGACATCACATCACTCCTGCTCTTTATAAGTTACAAATAGCTTACTCAGGCATGTTGTCAGTTTTTGTCAGTAGTGTTTGGGTCTATAGAATTTTGATCAATCGGGCTGTTTTCAATAGCGAGTTTGTTTATCAGCCACCCCCTGAGTTGCCTGCCATGCTTTTACTAAGTCTCGCTGACGACGGGGATAACGCTGTGTCGTATCATGGAAAGTCCGAATACGATCAACCCGGAAATGGCGGAATGCCTGCCGATTCTCACACCAAGCAACTAACATATAACAAGCTTCAAAAAATCCCAGCAACACCGGCCAAAGTCGGCGAATTGTCAGGTTGCCCTGTTGGTCGACATATTCAATTTCAATAATGGACTCCTGACGTATCGCCTGACGTATCAGGGCTAAATCCACCAGTAACGGGGGCTTTTCCAGACCGGGGCCAACCCGGAACGTTTCCCGCTCCAATTGCCATTTCAGCGTATCGGGTAAGATCGCCGAAATCTTCGCAATCGCATGTCGCGCCGCCTGAGTCATGGCTGAATCATCCTGATGGGTTACCCATTCAGCTCCCAGTAACAGAGCTTCCAACTCTTCGTAACTGAACATCAGCGGCGGCAACATAAAATTCGGCTTGAGGAGATAACCTAGGCCAGCCTCTCCTTCAATTTCAGCCCCCTGAGACTGTAAAGTCGCGATATCCCGGTAAATCGTCCGGACACTGACGTTCAGTTCATCTGCCAGTGTCGCAGCAGCAACCGGATATTTATGGCAACGGAGTAATTGCAGCAAGTCAAACAGACGTTGGGTTCGGGACATAACGGGATTATTTTCCTGAATATGGGAACAAGGGGATAAAAGTAATTCTAACTGATTCTCTGACCCACTGTCATTGCCGGGAGACATAGTACAGATAACGTTCGACACCTATCCTCTGGCGCATATGGCACTGATATCCCTGAAATCGGAAAAATTCATTGTGCGTCATATTCATGCCGGGATTCGGGAGGATTGGTAGAACGGTTTTGTTTGGAACGGATCTGTACCCGAAGAATCCCATATCAAGCAAAAACTTGTTCCGATCTCAAACCTACTGCCTCTAAAACTTCGTCACCCATTTGAGTTTTTTATCGCCGACGGGATGACCTTCGTTTTCCAGATTACAGAACTTATCAATCGTAAATTCTGGACTTAATCCCCCCGTATGAGCAACGGGATGTTTGTTATGTGTGGTCACATCAAAAGTCGTCGCGTCTGTCGCACCAATTTTTCTCACCTGCCGTGAATTAAAGTCTTGCAGACCTTCAATACTGGCATTGATTTTCACGTGATATTCACCAACTTTCGCGGTTGCCGTCACAGCAGTGCCACGCATTTCTGTTTTCAACTGGACCGGAAATGTTTTCTTATCCCATGTCACATTAAAGTCCAGCCACTCAGATGCAGAATATGTGACGAAACCATTCGCAGCTTCTGCATCAGCAATCCCATAGGGAAGAAAGCCACTCAGAGTCTCCAGACTTTCACCAACAGCCTCTTTGTATTTCCCCCAGATTTCCTCTGCATTCAAACTAAGAATCGAGTCCCATTTCAGATAATCATCCATCATCAGGTAAGAAGCCCGGTTGGGCTGACCCACCGTATTCACCCGATCAACAATGAATTTATCTCCACTGCCACCATGTAGTGCCGCACCATGAGCCCCCTCATCATCACGAATCCCGGCGACATATCGCTTAAACTTGTGAAACCAGTCTGCCGTATCCGACAATTCCGAATGTGTCTTTCCTTTAAGTTCAGCGTCATAAAATGCATTCAGTTCATTGAGTTGGTATAGGTTATTGTCATTATGAATATCCACAGCGATCAGAGCCAGATTGTCTCGTACCAATTTCTTGTTTGATTTCGTCTTCGCCCAATTGACCGCAGTCCCCATATCTTCAACTGTTCTTTGTACAATACCGGATGTGTTATTTCCGGACTGCGCTGCAGTCATTGAAGGAGCAGAATACTGCATTGCTGATCCGCTCCGTTCCTGCTTTTGCTGGATGACCGGCGATGCAGATCCTCGGTTATCTTCAAGTGCCGTACGGCGCGCTTGACGCCGAGCCGATTGCTGTTGTGACACATCCCGCCCATGTTTAAGGTTCATCCGATACATCACTATTTCCTTCTTTGTTTAGTTTCCGGAAGCCGCTCAATACTTCGATTCCAGTTCCTTAATCATGTTGTAGAGTGTTCTGACCACATACAGGTTGTTATCAGACCCTTTATCAATGGTTGATATTTCTTCCGACATTTTATGGGCAGTTTCACCATAGACTTCCAAATCATTCTCTTTTTTCTTCGCGGAATGACTGATTTTCTGATAAAGCGTTTCTTCCATCTCTATCAGTTCTCGGGCTTTTTGTTCAAGAAAATCAACTTTCTGATCTTCCGTTGTGAATTTCTCCCATTTCGTCAACCACCCCTGAGTGCGGTCCATGCCATACGAGACCCGTTTGGCTCCGGGATGTAAATTCTCGTTCATCAGGACATTGTGGTATTCCAGTAGCAAGGTCGTGGTATTGTCCCCATTAAATCCTGACACGGTATTCTGCTTATGGTGCCCCAGTTCATGCAGAAGATTGCGTTCATAGTTCACCATTTTGGCAGTGATAAACACGGCCCCCAGATGGTGATTATAAGCAGCACCACCAGCCAGACTCAGGAGATCCTGAGCCGTTGCTTCTTCATATTCGGATTCCTGGCCTGTACCGTACTGAGCCGACGTCATTGATAAATCCAACTCTTCTGCGCTGAATCCGATCACATGTCCCGGGGGATAATCCTTAAACTTGGTATTCGCCATCACTTTAGGTGGAACTTCAACAATTTTATGACCGGAATCTGGGAGTCCTAATCGTTGGCAGGCAGCCCGAACAACAGCCGGATCGATGACTCGCTGGATCACTGAAGTCGATAATTGCAAGGGGCCTCTTGTCTGATAAACCGATATCTGTGACGTGTTTGGTTCTATCGGGTATCTTTGTAAGGCTATTGCTCCCATCTGATCAGCTTCATGCTCCAGAACCGGACTATCATTCACCGCAACATGACCGACCGAAGTGGTTGCCTGAACCTGCCCTTTCGCCTGCTGAACCACATGCCCCAGCTCGTGAGGAAGATGTTTCTCCTGCCCGGAAGCAAGATGGATTTCACTGCCCTGCGCATAAGCGTGTGCCTGAACAGTTGCCGGTTTATCAGAGTTATAGTGCACTCTGACGTGATCCAGACTCATCCCGGATAAGTTTTCCATGCCCGATTTCAACTGATCCGGCAAACCAGTATGGTTCGGTTGCTGCTGAATGACCGGCGTTGCAGATTGCCGGTTATCCGCCAGTATTGCCCGACTCTGCCGCTGCGCCGCCTGTTGCCGGGACAGCGTCGGTTTGGATTTCAGTTCTGCGTGCGTCATACAACCTCCTGCTCAGTTGAGCTTGATGGTTTTATTATCTTTGAGAAATTCCTGCCGGATGCTATTGAGCAATTCATCCCGCCGGACGACCCTTGCTCCGCGACGAATCGCTTGGAGCGCACACTGGCGAAGAATATTGACGATCTGCCCGCCGGTGACTTCAAACTCTGCGGCAATGTGCTGTAACTGAATCTCCGGACTCAGCTCACAGACATTGTCAAAAGCATTGCGCCATAGCTGTAAGCGCTCTTCCGAGCCGGGGATGGCAAACTGGATCATACTTTGGAAACGGCGGGTAAAGGCTTCATCCATATTGGCTTTAAGATTGGTTGCCAGAATCACCGTCCCGGGGAAATCTTCAATACGCTGCAACAGATAACCCGTTTGCTGATTGGCATGACGATCATTCGATGAGGTCGCCTCAGTGCGCTTACCAAACAACGCATCCGCTTCATCAAAGAACAGAATCCAGTCTTTATAGCTGGCTGCATCAAAGACTTTGGCAAGGTTTTTCTCGGTTTCACCGATATATTTGGAAACCACCATCGACAAATCGACCCGATAGACCGCTCTTCCGGTCGATTGACCCAACAATGCTGCCGTCAGGGTTTTTCCGGTTCCGGGCGGGCCGAAGAACACAGCACGAAACCCCGGTTTGACCTTCTGATCGAGATGCCACTCATGCATCAGCGTGGCACCATAAGCCAGCCATGCGCGGATCTCTTCAACCTGATTCATCACCCGATAATCAAGCACTAAATCTTCCCATTGCAGCGGTGTTTCCAGAATATGAGCCGGGAAGCTCGTACTCAGCTCCGGGCGAATCTGCTCACCGGTGATCAGATAATTGAGCCACGATTCACTGGCTTTAAAAACCCCGGCCCAGTCAGGCAAAGCCGGATCGACAGGGAGCAGTTCAGTGACCTGTTCGGCCATCAATCGGTGATGCGGTGAAAGAATATACATCACTTCCAGTCGCCACTGCGGGTCATTGGCTGTCACTAAAAAGTTCAGCGTCTGACCGGTCGGGATAAAGCCACTGAATGCTTTGTCCGTGATACCGCCAAACTCACTGAATCCCCGCTCAATCATTTGGTTCATGCCAAACAGAATATCCAGCACTTCCGGGCGAATCGCAGGTGCCAGCGCTAAATCAAGCGCCAGACGCTCAAAGGTGTTCAGCTCCCATTCCAGCATCAAATTGGCAAACAGGCTGTCATTTTGTTCAAGCGATGGCGGTGGAATCTCTAACCAGTGATTTTCATACCCATCCTGTTTGAGGTAGCTACAAATCACTTGATTGATAACCATAGAGAGCCACTCCATCTCCCGATAGAGTGCATTTAAGTTACGTTCCGGCGGGATAATCATCATCCCCTCCTTCGTTGTTGAGACGCTATAATCGAGACCCGTCGTGACCATCATCGCCACGATAACCCCCTGAATACACCAATATCACTCGGTCATATTCAGGGACAGCGGCATCGCGTCTCAACCCGATTATGCAGCGAAAGCGGCTGCTTTGGCTGCATCCAAACCAGCTTGCAGTGAATTGAGTTTGGTCGTTGCCCGCGCCAGCTCAGCCTGCGCATATTCCAACTGAGTCTCAGCCATATTACTGGCCTCAAGTGCTTGCTGATAATCACTGACTGCCTGATGATAGGCCTTCTGAATCAGGGTCAATAACGCAGTATCCTGCTGACTTTGAATAATAGTTTTGAGCCGGGCAATTTTCATCTCAGACTGCATAGAAATATTAGCCAACACAGTTTTGACCTGCTGATACGCTTTTTTGGCCTGCACCACATCCGCACGAGATTTCACGAGGTTTTGCTGCACTTCAGAAGCGGCCTCATCATCTTTGGCATCTTCGAGTTGTGCCGTCAGATTGGCGTGATTTTCTTCCACATCGAGCATATGGCTGAGTCGGGATTGTGTCTGTTGCTGGACATTCTGTAGCTGAGTCATCAGTGTTTCTACACTTTGTAATGCTGCCGAAGCACGATCAAACAGCGTATGACTCTGAGCATGATCGATATCACCACCGGTCAGAAGTGATTCAAGATCGACGGACTGTTGCAGTTCAAGGTCTGAAATTGAATAGGATTCACTGGCAAAAGAGACCGTTGCATAACAACTCTGCAAGGCGGTCAGTGTCGTCGCAATGGCTTGATTTGCATCTGCTGTCGCCTGCCCGAGCATGCTGACCAACTCATTTGGTATGGCCTTGTTAACCGATTTCTGCCGATTCACGAAATCGGTCAGTTTTTCAATCACATCAACCGAGAAGATCAACTGATTCACCAACTGGGCAACCTGCTGAGAGGTCTCTGTCACTTCTGATTTGGCAGTTCCGGTTTGCTGATTGACGACTTTAGAGTATTGCTTCAGCTCCTCCACCTGAGACACCACCAGTTTAATTTGGTTAAACTGACCCAATGCGGTATTTTTCTTCGCTTCAGCATCTGTAAGTAGCTGAGCAAAATGGCTCTGTTTATCGGTAAGCGAGTTGACGACAGCATTCATCTCATCAATCTGATATTGCACATTGGCAACCTGACTGGTCAATGACTCAATCTCAAAATTCTTCTGCTCAGCGATACCAACTTTCATTGTTGTTTGCATAAATAATTCTCCAGATTATTGATTATTCCTGCTCATCATCGGCTTCGTTTTTTTTAGCGGAACGACGTGTTTTCTTTTCTTCACTGTCATCTTTATCCGTCACTTGTGCTGTCGATGCTGAGGGTTGTAGCTGCCCCAGATGATCTTCACTAGGAATAATTATGACGGGATCAGTATCCAGTGCGGAAAGTGATGACGCATAGCATCCCTGATCCACACCAGACGCTGGTGTAGTGAGCACAACGGGGATATAGGATGCGCCCGCAATCAGTGGATTACCGAAGTTATCAGTCATGTCATCAGGCACTGCAGCGGCCATCCTGTGGACACGTTTCCCGCTTTTCACCTTGCTGGATTCGATATGAGCCAGTTGATAGTTGGCACTGGATACCTGCATCGCAATTGACTGATTAAAATAGAAATTCAGTGCACTGCACCCGGCTTCCGGTGGCAAAGGTGCGACCATCAATCCGCCGGTCGAAGGTTGGTAGGCGGGTAACAACATGACACGGAACTCGGGTTCATACTTCCCTTTGCTGCCCGTCACCATGAACAGGATTTGCCGGGAGTCATCATCAAAGCTGATTTTTTGTGCAACAGGTAGCTTGGTCAGTAATGTCACCGCCGGAGAAGCACTTGAGAGTACATTACTGTATGAACCGATATATTTCTGATACGTCAAATCCAGTACAACATACATATACACCAGATAATCGCGTCCCAGTTGCAGAGGTTTTCCGGAAAAATCTAAGCAGGAATCGCCGTATTTAAGGGTAGTCTGATAATGCCCTTGATCGTCTGGCGTTACCTCGGTAAACCGATCTTTCTGGTATTCGGCAAAGGTTGATTCAACCTGATCCTGTTTGATGCTGGACTTTTTATCAGCACTGACGACGAAGACAAAATAATGTTGTGCGGGATCCCGTAATGTACTGCCGTCGGTCTTACCTAACTGTGTAGCGCATTGCTCCGGCAGTTGAGTGAATGCCGATGTAAATGGCTGGAAACTCACCGTGATCTGCTGATCCCCTTGGGCAACCGCAGTCAGATTAAAGTTCAGAGTGTCATTGCTGTCCTGAACGGTTCCATCGATCGCACTTTCCGCCGACTGTGCATCTTCCAGTGCACCTTCTGCTTTTTTCTCGGTTTGACTGGCGGTGAATAGAGCCTCCTGATCCGCAACTCTGGCAGACGACAGCGATTTGAACTGAGTCTGAGCAGCTGCCAGCAGTTTTTCCAGCTCCGACTTCGAACGGGTCGCGCTCGACTCCAGCTCTTTTGCAATAACTTCAGAGCTGGAAGACGACGCTTCCATCGCCTTCTGAGATGCATATTCGGCCTGATTGGCCGTTTCCCGGATAAAAGCGTTGGCCTCCAGTGTCTTTTTGTAAATATCTGTACCGTAGCAGGCAGCAGCGGCAATATTCAGAGCACTACCGATATCACCCGCCAGTTTGGCAACGGCGGTCGCCGCCGTCTGAACATTGGTTGCAGCCGTCGCACTATTGCTCACGGTTGTGGCAACATTGCTCTGAATCAGGTGAGTCGATTCAACCAGATTGTTCATCAGATTATCGTTTTTCACCCCTTGTTGATTGCTCAACCGGACAGCTTCCAACTGTTCACTGGTAGATTCCAGATTATCGAACGCTGTCAGTTGTGCTCCTTGCGCATAATACAGACTGTACTGTGCGCCCCGCCGCTGAGATGCCAGCTTTTGTTGCTGGGCATACAAAGCATCAAGAGATGTCCCTACCACTTCTTGCAAGTTTTCCTGATACGAATTCATAAGTTCACCTTACCCTTCGTCGGTTAATTGGTGATTCACAATTCACAGTACAAACGACCAACCCGAAGGTTAAGTTGGCCAGGTGACGTAAATCGGTTTCTTCATCCAAGGTAACCTGATGATCGAATAAGACAGCGGCGCTCGTGCAATCAACATATCGTAAGGCCGTTTTTCAACGATCAAGTCCCAGTGGTCCTGTGATTCAGTCAGGGTGCCGTTCCTGACCAGCCAGTTACCGCGAAAACCGTCAATGGACGTTTTCCCGATTGCTGGCCAATAGTCGATCACCGCCTCAATCAGGCTGTGAACGATGTCTGTTTCCTCCGTTGAAAGAGAGACACTGGTTTCAACCGGTTCAGAAGATGGCAAGCCGCATAACACTTTATTGAGTAACAGGTAAGGCTCTGCGGTTTCCTGAGCACCGGTCGCTAAAAATTGTAAGCAGTGGACCGCTCGCCGCTGCATTGCAAAAGTCACAAACTGGTTGTCTTGTGTCAGCTGCAACCGTTCGAAAAATGCGGGAATAAAACTCTGGAGCAATACCAAACCGGCATTGAATAGTGCCATGGGAACTGTATGGCATGATGCTTGATGTGGGTCGTCTGCAAGCCCCCATCGGCCAATCTCATTCCGGGAGTCCGGCCGTAAGGTGTCAATTGAGATTTCACGCTCGTTCGGAGCACAGCTCGAAGCCGATATTGCCTCAGACGATATGGTTTGACGCGCCGTCGCACGCTGAAGTATACGAATGAACGTTTGAATCGACGGTGCCAATGTATGTGTCGTCACAAGACCCGGACGGGATAACTGCTGTACTAGTAACGCGGGCAAAACCGTTCCGACCTGTAATATCTTTCCGAATAGCGCTGCAACCAACGCATCAGGGGTCAGGTTTTGCCAGTGCTGACGCAGCCAGTTCTCTACAACACAACTCAGCAAATGCTGCTGTCGCTCTGCAAACGACATCTGCGGCAAATTCAATTGCAATACCAGTCGTTCCAATATCTGAATGGTCTCAATCTCAGCCTGAAGTGACAGCGGCGAACGTGCCATGACGTCCAGTAGTGATGCTAACGACAGATGAATCAATAGCCGATGATAGACAATTGAAATGCGCATCAGTGGCATGATCTGCTGCCGGAATGAGTCCGGATAGAAATAGAGCCAATCCAATAACGCCTGCTGCCAGTCAACCGGAGGTCTGTCATGTGTTTGGGACGGATTCTGCCCTGATTTCAACCATTGCAGCACCCGAGCACGCCACTGCGGTTGTTGCAGATATTGTCCGCGTTGATCCTGATACCAGGCAGAAATATCATCAGGTTGGTGAGTTGAATCGATACTCTCACCTGTTGGTGCCGGAGATAGTGGTAACAACACGGAGGTCGCCGCAACAGTGGGATGAATCATCGGCAGTGGCGGGGCAACAAACTCAGCATCATGATGAACCGGATTGAGTTGTGCAAGAATCGCGACCCAATCCAGAACACCTGATGAGTCAACCGATTGCTGTAACCGAAGACGCGAGGCAAGCACTGACCAGCGAACATTGTGTCGTTGTGCCCAATGTTGTAATGACGCGGCAACCCAGCCAGACACCTTGAGCCTAAATCCCCTCACACGGTGATGCAAATGCCGGTAGGCCCGCAACTCCTTGAGCCAAATCGCCCAACAACTCCGAGCAAGACTCTCCTTCAGATCGGATGGATAGCTCCCACCGATTCCCGCGACACTATCAGCCAGCTTCCGTAACCATTGCTGCCAATCAGCCGATCGCTGTAACGCTGTCGGTAATAATGGTGCCAACGCCTGTTGCCCTGCTGAAGTCCGGGCAAATTTCATCAAGTATCCGACTGCATCAGGGTGTTGCTGAAGAACAGTCCATATCTGCTCCGAAGAGGAGATTTGCGATAAGGGGACCGTTCCATCGGATAAAGTAAAGACTTCAGGCCGCCATCGTGCAGCAGCAGCGACCATCTCAGCACAGACCGACACGCTGGCCACCGCCGCACATAAATGTGCAAGAGCTTCATGCCACACCTGAAAATCCTGACCGGTTTCACGCTGTAATGCTGAAAAAAAACGGTCCTGCCAGCGAGATATCGGCGTCGGATATGTCAACGGATTGAATAAGGCTTGGACCATCAGGGTCGCCAGCCAATGCATCGGATCAGCAGCAGGAATCCGGGGTAATCCCCCCTGTGTTTGCCACCGCTGCAGCATAGCCAGCAACAGGAAGGCTGACGCTCCTGCTTGCGGTGATAGTGTGACCAGCAGTGCGCGAAGTTCACTCAGGCTCAGGTGACCACGCGCTGCCAGTGAATGCACCCAAAACTGACTGAGCGCCTTGGCTGGACGTGCCTGCCACTGCTGTTGCCGGAACAGGTATTGGAAATGCTGGTGACACGTTTCCGGGCGTAGATGTAAGATAACAATCAGTCTCCGGATAGGATCAATATCAAGCCCGGTCGCATCATCCGCTTGAACGCGGAACCACGCTGCGGCGCTTTGCTGATTGAGCGCTGCACGTTGTAGTTCCTGAAGAATCGCCAGCAACTCAAAGTGATGAGGCGCCAATTGCCACTGCACCGACGTCTTCACTAACATTGTCAGTAGCAACACATAGTCGAGATGATACTGACGACTCAACCCGACCAGCGTGGTATGCACCAATTGACGACGATTGAAGTAACTGCCACTACTTGCCAGCAGATAATCCAGTAAAATCCGCCAGATCAACAATGGGTCAAGCCGCTGTGCCCGAAGCATTGTTTGGGTATGCCGGACATGCGTCTGAATAAAAAGCTGATCGCCCGGTGCAATGATCGCGACGAGTGTGTACAACTGTTCGTGACTCAGTTGCTGGAGTAAAAACAGCCGAACCTCTTCGCGCCGCCCTGCCTCACGAATGATCCGGGCAGTCCGACTCGCATCCTGCCCGGCTAAGCGGACAAACAACTCATTGAAGTAAACCGGTCGTATCGCTTGCTGATAGAGGCGCTCGCGACTGTGCAGCATCTGTTGTAGCCGTTGCCACAAGTCCGGTTCAGTCACAACAACGGCATTGGCCGGCCGCTGCTGCTGCTGTTCCAACATCCCCAAAACCTGTAAAAACTGCGGTGCCATCAGCCCCTGTGACAACATCTGACGAGCGATATCACTGAGACGATGTAACAGCGTGGAGAAATCTAGCTGCTCATGCTGTGCCATCTGAAATAATGTCGAGCGAACAAATTGCAGCGTATTAAACAGTGTTCCCCGCTCCACCAGCAGGTGGGTCAGAATCCAGTACCAAATATTGGATTTCAGCGTCCGCGAATGCATACCGCCCGAAGGTTGTTGTTGCTCACTCAAAGCGAGATGATCGGCATAACGGAGAATGAATTCCGAATGCCACGGTTCTAATAGCTGAATGGTTACTCGGATCCGAGGTTCACCCCACTGCCAGACGATTCTGCGTCGGACTGCGGCTGATGCCCCAACCTGACGCAACAGATCAGCCACAGCCTGGGGTTGCTGCTCAAAGAGCTGCTCAACCATAGTCATCGGATGACTCAAGCGCGGTGTCCACCATGGGGACGTCCCGTGCAATAAGAACCACCGAAGTTGAGCAAGTGTCGAAACATGTAAATCGACAATCCGTAAACTTTGCCCACTGTCCATATACGACCCGGAACGATGCCGACGGAACAACTGTATCAGCGCATCTTCCAACGCATCTCTGACTCGCTGTGGGAGTTGCCGATCCAAATCCTGTAATGACAGGGTTCCCAGATCCAGTTCCAGTCGCTCGATTTGCCAAATCTGGGCAGCCGGACAATAACGCTCAAAACTCTGACTCAGAATACCGGGGAGCGCCTGATTACTCCACTGACTCAATGCATTCTGCAACGCGACGGCATGTTCCCGGTCATCAAACTGCGTTTGCCATTGGCAGCAGGCAACCATGTGCTCATGTCTCATCATAAGGCACCTCTCGCATCACTGAAATCGCCCGCAACAATGCGGCCTGACAGTCGGATTGCTTCATATTTGCCGGAGCCAATGCATTACACAGTGACGTATTGGTCTGATGGATCTGACGGTTATACCATCGACAGTAGCAGGCTATCAGTGCTGACATTTGCTGATAGTTGCCCTGACGCCACTGTAACCGAATGTGTGCGGGCCAATGAAACTGAACCATCTCGGCAAGAAAAGTCTGAAACTGATGTTGTTGCGTGAGTACGACATAATCGGGAAATGCTAACGTCGCACACAACCCTTCGGCCTCATTTGCTGGGATTGCATCTTCTGCATTTTCTGCATCTTCTGCACCGCTCGTTCCGCTGTCTGCCTGCTTCCCTGCTGTCTGTTCGCTTTTCGTCACACTTTCATTCACAGACGGATCGGGCGGTAACGGATCAGATTGCAACAAGGTTTGCTCAACCAGTACGAATCCACGCCGGACCCGCCCGAGCCAGTCCAACTGGTCAATATATTGCTGTAACTGTATTTGCCCGAAGTCGCCTTCTGCATACGGTAATATCAACACCGGTTGTGTCCCGATTTGCACCACCAGTGCATCGGTTTGTCTGAGGACGGAAATATCACGCAGTGTCTCCGCCATATCTGCGGCTGTGTTTTGGGTTGGGAATCGCTCCCCGTCTTTAGGGTTAGCAGCCAGCCAGCGGAGAAACTCGGGCACCAGTTTCAGCCGAAGCAGTGCAGTCGCGAGTGTTTGCAGATGGCGGGCAATGCCTAACAAAATGGCACATTTGAGTTCAAATACGGAAAAATCGGCATAATCCTGATCGGTCAGCTTCACAAACTGATCCAATGCGCTGGCATCTAAAACACCATCTCTCATCAAAGCCTTGTATTGTGTCCGCTCGCTCTCCAGCAGTTGTTGATTGCCATCTTGCAATGGCAATGACGCAGCGATAGCCTGACAACGCTTCACCACCTGATCATGATGAATGTCCTGCTCGGTTTGTCCCTGCTTTGCGAGTATGGTCCGCAAATGGGCGATCCGGGCCTGAGCCATCGTGGCAACCAAGGTTTTTTGATCGATAAATCCTCGCCGATAAATTCCCCTCAGCAGTGGGGCCAATGCATTCGAATAGCGGGATACCATGAGCTGACGATAAGCTTGTGTCTCTAACCGATAGCGTCCCGGTGTCGTTAACGGCTGAGCTTGTGAGAAGTCTCCCGCCAGATTACGCCGATAAGAAAGTGCCTGTAAATTTTGCAGCCAGATCCCTTTGATGATAATCCGGGTTTTCAAATGCCCCCCGAACCACTGGCAGCCATCGATAATTTCATCATAGCGATCAGCCGGTTCACCGTGGCGGGCGAGCAAATGACTCAACATAGCATCGCGCCGCTGTTCTGCCTCTTCTTGTGTTTCAGTGCACTGATTGAGCCCGTAGGCATACGTATTGAATGGATCGCGCCGAAAACGTTGCCAGACGAGTTTCTCGCGTTGTTTGGGCTCATCCGGGTCATCGGGATAAAAATATTGGTAGCGGTTTTTTCCCTGCAATAGCGCTTGAACATCCGGCACATCATAGAGTGGCTGATAGAAATAACTGCGAACGAACGACTGACTGGGTATCGCCATGAGACGCGGATCGGCACAATTTTGAGCATAACGCTGAATCAAGGTGTTTTCTGCGGTCGCTCCACTGCCAAAACTAAAAGAAAACAGGTGGCCGAGGTTGGCCAACTGAGAAAATTGATTTGCCATTACCTGATCGAATAGCAGCAGATAACCTTTCAGCTGACGAGCCTGAGCCACCCGAAAATCCGACATATCGGACTGCAATGAGTTCGCTCCCACACCATAATTGGCCGGAAAAGTATGTTGGATCGAATAATAACTTTCGATATTCCGATAACGCCCTTGGGGCAACGGAGGAGCAATATCAACGCCCGCATCAACAGGGCTGGCCTGATGCTGCGCATGTAACCGGGTCAGAAAACGGCTCCGCTCCCATTTTGTAGCAACATTCAGTGAGACCTGACGACTCTGTATCTGAAAGTCATCACTGAGTACAATGGCAGCGACCTTGTCAGCAGCCACGGCTATCGACTGATGCGACGGTTGATCACGAAAAGCCAGCTGTACCACAACCGCGACCCCAGACACCTCACTGATGCGTGACATCAAATCGATCAACCGGACTTCCTGTCGTTTTTCACCGAGTCTGCTTTTAGCCCCTTCCCCCGCAGATTGCTTCTCATGACAGTTCCAGCCATGTTGCAATAAAGGGCCGTTGAAAATGGTATCAGCTTCATAACCGTCCTTGGCTAGTTGCTGATACCCCTGTTGCCGGAACGGAGGACTGACATAATCAGCCAAAGCTAAATCGATTTGCCCAGCGACCAGATGCGGATCTGCATCGGGCGCCAGTAGAATCTGTCCGGAAAGCGCAATCACCTGAGGTTGTAGTAATACCGGCAATAAAAAATATTCGCCCAGATTGCGGTGTTGATTGAGTAAACGGTGCACCGATTGAATCAATATATCCGCAGCCATCTTTTCAGTTGAACGATTCGGGGCTGATGACCCTGTTTCAGAAGCACGGCTTTCTACGTCATTGTTTTCTGCTGTCTCTTTTTTAACCACAGTGGTCGATTCGTGTTTGACATAAACCTCAACCTGATACAAACCTGTGGATTGACCGGCAATGAGCAGCGGTGTCAGATAGAGATTCTCGATACAATCAACCCGATCCAGAACTAGCTTGCGGTAATCATCAATAGTCACCGGAGCCGTCGTTAGAATTTCCTCCGCTCGGAAGAACTGCTGCGCATAGTCGATCTGGCCGTCAGACTGAGTTAATACATCCACCACTGGAAAACTGTTGACATACCCCAGTTCGGTCAGGGCATAACAGAGCTGTTCCAGAATCGTCACGCCCGGATCACTGTCATTGAAGTTACTCCAAATGTGACCGACCTGTGATTTCAGTTGCCGGATGCCCTCCTGCTTCAAAAAAGTAAAATCTTGCTGTGGCGGCAGCGCTCCGGCAGAGATGCTGTTTTCCTGAACCAAGTATTGCAATGCTGACGACTGTAAACGGGTCTCATTCATCAGTAAGCCTCCGTCAACTGGTTCTGTGCGATGTCGGACGATTGACTCTCTGGAGAGCCAGCACGGGTGAGCCGAAAGGTATGCTTGAATGACGAAACAAAAATGCGATCCGGTGCTGAGGGCATCAGCCTTTCCGGACCAGACTTATCCGCACTTGTCATCGCCTCAGCACGCTCTGAATGTGGTTTCTCTGCTGTATCGCTTAATGTCAGTTGCAGCGATGGCACGGCAACAATTCCATCAAATGTTGCCAGAAACCGCGTCACTGCCGTACAGCTTAAGCCATCACCAAGCTGATATTGCTGCTGTTCTGCATCAATCCACGGTGACAGATAGAGATTCATCCCTTCATGCAGTGCATTCAACAAATCACTGGCATTGGTCGTCTCGCGGATCACCACCGTTGCAACCACTGACACCGGCTCATACTGGAGGTTTGTCACTCGAACCTGAGTCATCGCTGATGTTCTTTGGGTCAGACTTACAATGATTTGTTGAATTTGGTCACGCGGGACAACAGGCCGAAATGCATGAACGACTCGCGCCGACGGATATGACTGGACAACCCCTAAATGAATACAACCTGAAGCCTTTTCCTGAAGATGGCGGACATGAAACAAGGACGGATATATCTGTTTGGTCAGTAAGATATAATCCCAACCCGCAACCGCACGATCTTTGGTTTTCAGTCGTTGACTCACACGCTCCCGGAATACCGGTTCAGACTCTTGCGCCCGTCCCCCGAAGGAAGCAAAAGGCTGAACCACACCGGCCAATGCTGGATTTTTGACTGCCGGCGCACTGATTTTCCCGGCAGCTAAAGCCGGGGGGGATCCCACAGGTAGCGTTATCGGTGCCTGCCGGATCACCTCGATGCCCTGTGTATTGCAATAAACACAGGCGACCCGACGCGCTGAAGCCTGTGTCATCAATAACCAGGCACATCCTTGGGTTATCGGGTCAACTTGCTCTGTTGCATCACTGGCTGTTTTGCCCTCTGCTTGAGGAAATTGAGGTGGGTTCAAAACCACGTTTTGCGGTAAATCGATCTGTACCAAGCCGGAACGAGTCAGTCCACAGGTTTGATCCAACAAGACCGACAGCGCCTCCCAACCATTGTCCCCCCAATAATATAAACTCACTTCACTTCGCTGTGGTTCACGAGATTGCGACTCACGACTGAGATCCTGAGCCAATTCAATCAGCAAGTTTACCCGGCATGGTCGTACAACGTCGGTCAACTGAATATACAGACTATTGGCCGGACGGCTGACACCACTGTAGAGCGCCAGCCCCTGAGACGTTCTCTCTGGACTCGGAACTGGTTGCAATCTCACATGGCGCAGATCAAGGCTCGGATGCGCCTGACCGGACTGACAACAAAAATAGGGATACGTTGCCAGTGCCCCGATATGTAGCAACGTCAGTGTCCCATGCCCTTGTTCTTTGTCGGCTGGCGCTGCTGGGTCGGTAAAATCGAATGATTGTGTGGCCTGATAACTTAATGTCGCCTGTTGTGCCTTCACCCCCCATGGTAAGGGGGGGAGCGGTTGTACCTTGCCCAACGATTTCATCCCGACCAAATGTCCCAATCCGCGCAGAATTTTCACAACCGGACCGAGTAACCCGGCCCCGTTCATGAGCACCTTTGCGTTCTCTAAACTGGTCGCAGACACCAGCTGCGCATAAATTGCATGACCGAATCCATCGGCTGGGGCGATCAGGGTCATGCGTAGCTGAGGTTGTCCGGTGAGCGGCGACTCAAGACATCGCTGCGGTTCGGAAAAAGAGAATTGATAGTGGGTTCCCAAGGCATTCTCTGCAACCGTTTTGCGTTTATGCCTCCCCCACTGCTGCGCAAATAAACCATCGTGTTGCTGCACGATCGGCTGAGGAGGAGAAGGTTGTCGGTGCCACAAACGTTGCCACCAATGCCGATTCGGTGACGAGGGCTGCGCATCGGTTGCTTCATCGTTATCGGAGACAGCCGAGATCTGTGCTGACGCAGGCTGCCAGCCATTGGCCGTATAGACTTGCCACGCGATCCGAAAAGCGGTGTTACACCATGTCTGTTTCGCGCCGCCCTGATGGTAGAGGAAGGCGTTATATGCTGAAAAATAAACACTAAAATCAGCTGGTATGTTCTCCCACGATAATGTCAAATCAAGCTGAGTGAGCGGCTTATCGACAATTTCCGCATCACGAATATAACAGTGACTACCGACCTCCGGGATAGCCCCGAGAATCGGCATCGGCTTGCCCGGCACTAACGGACCGTTATCACTGAGCAGAGAGAACGAATCACTCTGCGTCACGGAGACCTGCATATCGAGGGTCAACAAACGGGGAACCGAGCGTAAATCGAGAGACTCCGGGAGCATCATCCGACAATAAGGCAGAATGGCCTCATAACCGCCCGGAGGCTGACTAAAAGCTTCAACCGCAGGCTCGTCAGATTGCAATGTGATCGTCAATCGGAGCTGATGTCCGGTCTCCCCTTGTGTCCACCGGACATCGGGAGCCTGAAACCATCCCTTTTTACCACTGAACCAACTCGTTGCTCCCTGCCACGATTCGGCATTGACGGGCTGATCGAGTGAGAAAGTTATCGTCAGCACCCGAATACCGCTTTTCAATACCAACATCGGGCTTGCCAGCACAAATCCCTGTTGAACCGTTTGGGTTGGTTGTCCGCCAAACCAATCACAGGCCAATACTTGTTGGGTACTATCGTGCCGAATCTTGCGAGTATCGGGTAATTGTTCGAGATATTGCCGCCGGCTGACTGAATCGTGTTGCTGTGTCTCATTTGACGGAAGCTCATCGCCCACCAGACGATAACTGCTGCTGAACAGTTGTCCCAGTTGTGCCGTATTCACCTCACAGGGACGAATTGATGCAAACAGAATTGGCGTATTATCTGCATAACGTCCCCCAGTGAATCGGGTTCCGGCCGGTAATGTCAGGCTGGTATGCCCCGGTGCCAACGTCAGGCAAAGGTAGGCCCGATCCGGCAGCACACCTCTCGCCTGCTGGTGCAAAATATCCCGATAGTAGAATTGCAGATGTTGCTGACTGTACTGATTCAAGCCCTGTTGGGAAAACATCAGTAAGCGATGGAATGCCATCAGCAGTGCCGTATCCGGAAAATCACAGGGTTGCTCACTCAACTGTTCAAAGGCCTGACGGGCTGAAGTAATCACTTGCACGTAGCAGGAAAAAACCTGTTGATAGAGCTGCTCCAGCAAATCCATTGCTTCAGGCACGGAGCCAAATTGTGTATTAATGCCGGCAGACGATTTCCATAAAGGTAACCAATGACGAAAGGCTTGCGCAGCCATCGGTGTCACACATGACTTCATCGTGGCTGCCAGATAATTTTGGGCCGCAACACGCTGCGACAATGCCGGTGCAAGTGAATACCGAATTTTCTGTTCGAGAAACTGACGCAGATGATAATCCTTTTCCCCCGCCGACATCACGGTCATCCAGCCTTCGAGTGACTCAAACATTTTATCCAACAGACTCAACAACTGACAGACCGTGTTCCGCACGCGTTCAGGCCAATCGGGCGATGCTGATGCACCAACGCCTTCCGGTTGCGACATCTGCTGTCTGATCAAATGAAAAGACGGCTGAACACGACTGAAATGAGCATCGAGCTGCTGATAGGAGGTTTTACTGATCACGGCCAACAAAATCACGGGGTCTTTGAGAACAAAAGCACGCCAGTTACCAGCCGGCTGATTGTGCTCATCGTAGAACACAATTAGCTCTGCAAGTGAGGCGATAAAGGCCAGCCGATCCCTAAGATTCCGGTCATCAACCAGAATACGATTGGGGTCAAGTCTGGCACTGATATCACGTAACAGTGCATCGGTATCAACGTGGCTCTGCACCGTTCGGTCCCACCGTTAAATTAGTTCCTTCGAGTAAGGAAAACGGAAAAACATGATTATGCCGGGTATTGGTTTGGCGGATGGTGTAATCCACCTGAATCACGACCAGTTCATCGGATTCCGCCAGATAGAGCACCTCAACTTGATCGACATGGATTCTCGGCTCATCGTGGAGCAGTGTTTGTCTGACGGACAGAGCAATCTCATCCTTCAGTGTCGCATCACGGTTACGAAACAGGAAATGATGCAAATCACTCCCAAAGTCAGGCAGTAGACTGCGTTCTCCCCGATAAGTCTGTAACACCAAATTAATCGACTGATTAATATTGGCTTCACTCTCATTCATCATCACCTGATGGTTGCCGGCAGAAAACGCAGGGGGAAACTGCCATCCACGCCCGAGAAACTGATTCTTGTCCATGACTAGCCTCCGATCATCACGGTAAAATCGCCCAACACGATACTGCCGCCATGCGCGGTCGAATCACCGATCCGGGCAGCCGGCATCCCACCGATTAAAACCGTCGCTGAACCCGCGACAATCGTATCCGGTGGCCCGACACACACCAGCATGTCACCAATACGTGCAGCCGGCAGACCGCCGATCAGGACCGTTGGACATCCCGGTCCGGTGATTGGCCCACCGACATGAGGCACCGGCGGAATACCGGGGGTCACCATCGGGCATTGATGAAAATCCGTCAATCTTGCTGCAGGTGGCATGGTTTACTCCTTGTGAATCATGTTGTTCTTGAGAATGACGATTGAACAGTGCCATCCGTTAATCAGAACTACCGTTGTTTCGGGCCATTAGTTGATCATGACAATACCGCCTTTCAGCGTCAGCTCTGCGCCTCCCTGAACCTCTGCCGTCGCACTCCCTTTGGCGCTGAATTGCATATCAGCACTGGCATTGACGTTCATCCCGGATACTTTGACATCCCCTGCCGATGCTTCGATAGCAACTCCGGTTTGTCCTTTAATCGTGACATTCTGATCCGCCTGAATGGTAATACTGGCCGGGCTTTTCATCTCTATCCCGGCCGAGGACATCACCAGTGAATTGCTGTTCTGATCCTGAATCGAGATTTTCTGGTCTTGATCACTGAGCGTGATGACATTGTTGTTTTTGGTGGTAATCGTCATGACACTATTCTGGTCATCAAACACAATGCGTAGCTCACTTTTCGTCACAATCGCTTTCTTCGAGTTCTCCGAATCTGGGGACAGCTCGCTGTATGGTTTACGGTTCTCACTGTACACACTGCCCAGAATGACCGGAAAACGCGGATCCTGATTGAGAAAACCGACCATGACTTCATCCCCGATTTCCGGCAAAAAGAACGCGCCAAACCCGCTACTGGCGTAGAAATTCGTCAGGCGCGCCCACAAACCTTTCCCGTTATCATTGAATAACGGTAGCTCGATCAGCACCCGATAAGCATTGTCCGGATCCTGATCGATTTGTTTCACGGTGGCATTGAACAGCCCGTCAATACCCGGCAGCAGACCGGCAGCCGGCGGAGCCATTACGTCATGCTCTTGCACAAACCAGAAAGGGGAAAGCCCGACATCAGCCGTGGTAAACCAGTTCCCGTCGGAATAGTCGTGTTCAACACCAGAAACAAAATGGTCACCGTCAAAACGACTTCCCATACCGTCGAGGGTCAGATAATGACCGACGGAGACGCTGGCATCGCCCTGAAAACGCACTTCTCCGGTAATTTTCGCCAGTTCGCTTTTCAGCATCTGGGCTTTGGCCCACTGAGTCAGGTTATCTTCAGCAACTGCGGCCGTGGTCTGTAACTCAAAGTCCGTCAACCCCATCACGTCCGATAACGTTTTACTACTGAGATTTCCCGGTCCGCTCAGATTATTACCGGCCGACTCAGAGACCAGTTTTTGGTTTTTATAATCCCAGGCCGTAGACTTGACGTTTGCCAGTTGGGTAACCGCATCCAACTGTGCATTGAAGTGGTAGAGATTGTCGCCATAAGTCACGGTGAGAACGGCGCTGGTTTGTGCCGTCGGGGAGAAAACCGAGACTTTGCCACTATCAGTCGATACGACTAGGCTGTTCACCTCAGCCCGGCTCAGCAGAAAATCCCAGTCACTGGTGTAGTATTGAACCAACTCAGGCTGCGTTGCTGATGTGCTGGTCACATCAGCACTCAATCCGCTGTATTGTCCGATCAACGTTGACATTACGTCGCTGTCGGTCTGATTCTGATAGGCTGAACTCTTGCGCCCAACGGTCATCTGAATGGCCTTATCCCGACACTCAACCTGTAATATCGGTCCCCCTCCCGGATTCACATGGAGTGACTGCTTGGTCACAATACCGGAGAAAACTTTGTTATTAGTGCCTTCATAACCGAGGTTAATCACGATCTCAGCTCCGGGGACAAACGTATCCGATGCACTGATCTGAAAGGTTTCTGCAGAAGGGTTACCATCGAGTATTTCTAACGTTGCCCGACCAATGCGGTTCAGATGTTGCTGCACCTGAATACGATGCACCTGATAATCACCGGGGATGGTACTGCCATTGGCTGTGATTTCCATGGTCGCCACCGCACCATTTGATTCACTGCTCATCAGTCACCTCCGCGTTTTAAAGGCGGCACCACGATCTGGCTTCCGGCTGAGAGATGGCGAAATTTATCCAGTTGGTTAAACGCTGCCAGCTGCACATAGAGGTTCGGACGACGATAAACCTGTTGGCTGATTTGCGGTAGGCTGTCGCCATCGACGACTGACACCAAATGCGTCAGATCCGGTGACTGTTTATCTTCTTCCTGCGCAGCGGTAGCCGGGTCGAGGTAAGAAGTAAAATGCAAAGAGATTTTAGCCCGCAGCGCTGTACCATCTGGTTTGAAATAGGTATAGCTGGTATCCATGCCCGTCAAGACACCTTTAAATGACAACCCCTGCCCCCAATAAACCGCAACATAGTTAGGACGGTGAATACTACCCTGATAGTCATAGACAACATTTTTGAGCTGTTTGATTTCCTTCGGCATATTCGTCCGGGAACTATCCACCACACCACTACAGTCAATCACCAGATCGAAACTTAACCGCTCTCCCGGTGTTGAGCGGTATTTCGGTGAGCTTTTCCCGGCATCGGGAGCCTGCTCATCGTTATAATTTACGCCCCGATCAATCTTGAGCGATTCCGGATTCAGCATCACCACGTATTCCCCCGCTTTGCTAGAGAATTTTTCGTCGCTGTAGGCAACTATCCGCATTTTCTTCAATCCACTCATTCATCCGCCTCTGTGTTGTCCGGTTCCTTCATCTGGCTGGCTTCACCGTTCCAATGGCGAGTTGCGGGCGCGGTGGCGCAGCTGCTTCAGACACTCCTGAATGATTTGCTGTTTCAGCGCGTTCAACTGCTGTTCATTCAGGGTGTCCTGTTTCGATTCCGGCTGGCTCTGAATCTCAGTTTTGATGACCAATTCTCGTATTTCTACTGGCATAGATATTCTCCTTAGCTAAATAAACCTATCTGTGATTCCCGGCTGTCATCGATCTCGAAATATTGGTAAGCAAACTCCAGTGTTTCGATAAACACTTCGCCCTCCTGAGATTTCAGATCGCTGGCAGACCACTTCACCGGATAGGCGCAAACAAAACTCCAGCTCATGCTGACATCACCGTTTTCATTCAGTAACTGAACTTTGATGTCTTTGGTTTGAATCGCAGTCGCCAATCCGTTATCCAGCGTATCTTTCACCCAATCAATCAGTGAGGATTCCGCGGAAGTGATCCCCCGTTTTAAAACCAGATTCTGAAACGTAGCGACGGTGGGAAGTCGGTACTTAAATCGATTTTCTCCACCGCATACCACATCTTCCGTACCCAGTTCTTTGCTGAGCCCCGACACTTCCTGAAAGGCAGCATCACTACTGCTCGTTCCGGGAACAGAAACCCGAAAATAAAAACTGGTCTGAAGGGAATCAGTCATCGTGGTGCCATTCCGTATTCATCTCCTCATGAACGCTTTCTTTATGAACCATTCGTGACAATCAATTGCTCATGCGCAATTTCCAGCGTATCGACCGCAACTTCATTGGCATCCGATTTCAAGTCAGTCCCGGTGATTTTGGTCGGCCATGCATTATTCAGTTGCCACTGCATCGTTACCGCACCATTCTCATCAAGCAGTTTGATCAGCACGGTTCGCCGTTTAATGGTGTTCATTTTGATTTCGTCCATCCACTTCCAGAAGTTGTTGTCATTGACAAATACCCCTCGCTTCATGGTGACATTGTTGTATTTCGCGATACCCGGCATTTTAATAGTCGAGAATAACGTGCTGTTACTGTGACGATATTCAATGACCTGTACTTCCTTATCCATCCCGGATACTTCCTGAAATGCGACACCTTTGAGTTCCGAGCCCAAATCAACTTCGAACCGGAATTTCGGCATGGGCCATGTGCTGCCTTCTTTGCTGCCGTCATCTGCCATGATATTTCCCCTTATATTTATTTAGTCCCGATCGGTTCACTGACCGATCGATTCAATCACAAGCATTCAGTCATCAACCGTGTCTGCCGAAGCCGACATCAGTCGTACAAAGACAAAGTGGCTTAGCCAGACTTCGCCATTTCCTGCTCAAAGGTGATCACAATAAATTCTGCCGGACGAACGACCGCAACAAGAACCGTCACTTTTAAAAATCCATTGAGAATATCTTCTGCGGTCATGGTTGAACCTAATCCGCAACTGACCTGAAAAGCATCGGATGCTTTGGCTCCTTGCAGACCGCCTTCTTTCCAGATATTGGTCAGAAAACTACCGATCTCACTTTTCACCGCAGCCCACGTATTGGCAGTATTCGGTTCAAACACATAGGCACGGGCGGCTAATTTGACCGACTGCTCTAAGAACGTCATGGTGCGACGCACGGAAACGTAGCGCCAGTCCTGACTATTGCCATCGAGCGTTCTTGCCCCCCACACCAAAATCCCCTGACCATTGAAAAAGCGAATCGCATTGATGGATTTGCCAGAAACCGCATCCACATTCAGATCTGCCTGCTGAGAATCAGTCAGACGAATCGGCAGATGGGCGGCACCGACAATGCTGGTATTTGCCGGGGCGTGCCAGACACCGTTCTCATTGTCATTGACGGTATAGACGCCTGCCATGCCGCCACTCGGCGGTAATATATTGGCATCGGACAACACATGTTTGATGATTTGACTGTAGGTTTTCGACGCATTCAGCAGTGCTGAATTCAGTTGCGAATGAGTCAGCGGATTGGCTGGCGGCTTCTCAATCATGCCAATAATTTTCTCAACGGCAGCATTCGGTGCAGCCGGTGGATTGAGCAATGCACCGAGCTGTTTGGTATCGCCACCGAACAGATTGGTAAAGTTGATATCGGCATTTTGCATAATCGTCGTGCCGATAAACGGATAGTAAGCAGCGCCAAACTTCAGTCCATTACTGCCGGTATTATTGCGAAATGTTTCGATATCGTTGGTATACATGATCGGATCAGGCGCGTTGCCGCCAATGATGTCAAACAGACAGACTGCGGTTTGCATCTCTTCCGCCTGTAATAACATGTTTTGCATCAAGGTACCGTTATTGTCCACGGAGAGCAGGGTTGCTTCCGGACAGATATACATCGTTGGTTCCTGCTCATTTTTCAGCAATGCCAATCCCCGTTTCAAATCGGCCAACTGGACATTCGGATTCACAATCTGAGTACCGATCTCCCCCGGTTTACCACTGGGTTGACCATAAGTCCCCACTGAAACGATGTAACAGTCTCCGCCACCATTTTGAAAAAACAGGCGAATGCTGTTGTAGAGGTAATAAATGGTATTCGGATCCGGGACAATCGAATAATAGCTCCCGCTAATCATCAGGTAGTCCCCTTTGGCTGGCTGTTCTTTTTGCTCAACCAAATAGTATTCGGGACTGTATTGAGATGACGGGTCGGCCGGTGGTGCAGGATTCGGCTTCATGTAGATCGCTTGAAATTCAGCAAACGATGTGATTTTTTGCGGCCGGTTATAATAAGATTTCCCCTGATATTCAGCGGTCGGGGTATAGCCAATAAACGCAGGTACCGCAGTTGCCACCGGCACCACTGAATTCGGAAATGCATTGACTTCATCAATGTATACTCCCGGTGTTTTTATATTGGAAGTTATCATGTCATGGTTCGCCTTTCGTTCATGTAGTGAAAATGTTTCCGCTCTCCTACGCTGTCGTAACGGCACAGCAATTCTTTATCCGGTAAAGAGAGCACCACCAACATCGGTCGAAACTAAATACTACTGTCGCCTTTGCTGTTAAACCTGTATCCAAAGATACAGTTACTTTGATCAAAACAACCTGTTTTCCTGTCCTGACGGGTTACCTGATGATGACATCCCGAACAACAAACGACTCAAAGATAGACATACATGACTGAAACCAGATCCCCCTCCTCTTGCGCTTGTTCCACGTGAAACTGATCGGTGCCCGGGGTCGGTAAAGCCGACAGAATCGTCCGTTGAATCGATTGACCTGTCTGAGCATCAATCACCTGTTTGTCGATCAGTTTAAATCGTTGTTCCGGTACCTGAGCCAGCGGCAAACGCTGTGAACCGCTACTCATCCGCCACCCCGATTCTCCGGTTGCTGTCTCATAGCGGGTTGGTGCCGGAAACTTGAACTCCCCGGATTCATCAACCACCTGTGGCTGATGCAGTTTCAACTGGCCTTGTTGAACCATTCGATATTCCCAGCGAGAAGTTCGGCTCTGTAATGAAATCGTATAGTGCGCATACTTGGTCAGCGCCTCTGGATAAAACAGGACTTCAGCCACGGCACCATCCGGAGCATGGTCAAAAGGCACATGTCCCATCACAAGACTGACCGAATCCGGCTGTACTTCATGATTTTGATGGTCAGTAACAATATTTTGATGGTCAGTAACAATCTGTCGGTTATCGTAATGCAACAGTCCCTGCCAGTTTGTCGGTAACGCGGTCAGCAGGACAAAGTTGTCCAGCGGCTGGCAGATCCAGAACCGTAACGGCTGGCCGTCGCTCAACAGTGTTAACCCGTCTAAAACGGCAGATCGTCCCGATAGCGCAAATCCATACAACGACCAACAATTGAGGTTGGACCTCAATTGCAACTGAAAACGAGACATCCAGCCACGAGTTTGAGTATCCGGAATCAACCGCGTACCCAGCCACTGAGCTTGGCGGAAATACTGATGTTGAAGTCGCAGCGAGAAAAGCATAAACATCAGGGTTTCGCCTCATTGGCTGTTTGCTGAATACGAGCGACTTCACCTGAAATTTGATCGGCCTGAACCGTCACATGGCGAACCTTATAAATAATTGAAGGCTGATATTTGGCGCCGAGGGCACTCCATAGGTTATGGGTTCGTTCGTAGGGAGAGTTTTCAATTTCAAACTGAAGTTGGTCCAGAGATGACGGCATGTCAGGAAATAATTGCGAGGTCATGGTGGGATGTGCTTGAAAGAAAGCGATTGTTGCCGATAGAAATTTGAGCGCTTCACTAT
The DNA here is from genome assembly GCF_024347135.1 of Vibrio spartinae. Lineage (NCBI taxonomy): Bacteria > Pseudomonadati > Pseudomonadota > Gammaproteobacteria > Vibrionales > Vibrionaceae > Vibrio > Vibrio spartinae. The sequence goes on from NZ_AP024907.1 coordinate 3,893,129, forward strand.
ATACATCAAAATGTGCGGTTATCAGGATATCGAGATTAAAGCGGATAGCCGGCTGTACTTGCTGAGCGGTCTTGGTCGAATAATCGGGGCGCGTCCCACCATAAAACTGCTTTGCGGTTTCATGCTCAAGATTGATGAGTGTCAGCACCATTTTATTCTGATTACTGAGAGGTACCGACCCGCCGGATTCCACCAGATGATTCAAAATTGCCGGCTCACCATCAACACCAAATTGATGGCTCAATTGTCGGCTTAAGACCGTCCGGACATAGTTCAATGCTTCATCAATCACTTGAACATCCTTATTCAAGATGGAGAGTTCATCACATAATCATGACGACATGTCCTCCAAGAATGTGCTTCAATAATATGCCGATTGAGGTGAAAACATCTAAGCGTCAGAACACTGAAATCGACGAAGAATCAATGTATCAACTTCATTTATGAAACCTAGCACAGTGCTACGTTTTTTCAAATTTGCGTTCATTTTTTTGCTACAGCACTATCAGCCAATGGAAGCATGTGTTGATTACTTCTACACTCAGGTTCAGAACTTTACAGGCTCTACGTTTCTGGCTGAAACAGATGTCACAACAAAGGAGATACTGATGACAGGCCAACGGCATATAGCGATCGCAGGGGCATCGGGTCTGGTTGGCAATGCACTGTTACGCACCGCACTCGATGATCCGTCAATCGGAGAAGTTCATGTGCTTTGTCGTCGCCCCGTGAAAGTCAGTCACCCAAAACTCTTGGAACATCAGGTCGATTTTCAATTGATTCCTCCCTTGCCAGCAATCGATGAAGTGTATCTGGCAGTCGGAACCACCATGCATCAAGCTGGCAGCCGTGCTGCATTTCGGGCGGTTGATTTGGCGATCAATTTAGCAGTCGCGCAAGCGGCACTTGCTGCCGGCGCCCAACGAATCGGAGTGGTCAGTGCCATGGCGGCCAATCCAAAGTCACGTTTTTTCTACAATCGCGTTAAAGGCGAGCTGGAACAAGCTTTAACCGCGCTGTCCCCTGACGGTTTGGTCATTGCCCGCCCGTCCATGCTTCTGGGAGATCGGCAAACGTTAGGACAATCGGTCCGTCTGAGTGAAACGCTCACAAAATATGTCAGTCAAGCGGTCAGGCCGCTCATTCCACGAGACTATCGCCCGATTGAGGCACAAAAAGTTGCCCGGGCATTGTTAAGTCACGTCCCCACAGCCAGCCAGACTATTATTTTACGTTCCGGTGAGATGCAGATGGCCTGAAATACCGTCCTATTCAGAATGGTAATATGTTGATGACTCTGAAGCTGAAATAAAATGCAATAGAACACCATCAAAATGTGGCAACCAAGTCATATTTAAAGAAAATAGACCTTATAAAATTATATAAATCATAATGTTATTCGTTGATGAAACAATCAATTTTAGATAATATTCTGTTTTCAATAAAATAGGTTGATAATCAACATGACTCAATATAAAGAATATAAAGTGGTTCATATCGTGGAAGGGGGTTGCGGTACAATCTTGCTTGGTTCAAGTGGTTTGCCTGTGCAAAAAATGGAAGCAGATCTGAACATGTATGCCGCCGATGGCTGGCAAGTCGTCTTTCAGGTGATTGAACAAAAACGTTTTATGCTGTTCTGGAAACGTGAAGCGATCCTGCTGACTTTAGGTCGTTGATTTGCTGAAGATGATGTCTCTTCGTTTGATCCGCCTTTACCAACGTAAAGGCGGTTCTAAACAGTTGCTGAATATTGAATGTAACTTCGAACCAACCTGCTCGGAATACACCAAACAATGCATTGAGAAGTACGGTGCGCTCAAAGGGTGGCAACTCGGACTTGCCCGCATCAGACGTTGTAATCAGCCGGATTTGGTCGAAAAAATTTATGACGAGGTGCCCTAATGAGTTCCCTGATGAACTGGCTTGAGCCCCAGGAACAACTCGAAGCCAGAGAAGAACAACTGCGAGAACAGATCAACGCGCTGTCTGATGCCGAAAGAAAAGCCTTTTATCATGAGCAGTCAAAGCTCATCAAAGACCCCGATAATTACGCGGTACTCAACTATTTCTTTCTCGGTGGCGTTCACCATCTGTATCTTGGCAGGTATAAACGGTTTTTCGCGGAGCTGATACTGCTGATTATTGCTATCTTGAGTTTTATTCTCGGTGGTAACGGGCTAGGCATTGTGATTTTGATTGCGTTATGTGGCTACGAACTCCCCCAACTATTCCTCTCCCAGAAAATTGTCCGTCAGTATAACGAAGCGATATCCAGAGAACTCTACGAGCAGATAGCCAATACGCGTTTACCTGATCACAAGTCAAAATGACCAATGAATCGCTGCAACAGATTTGCTCTGGTTCGCAGCTTCATCAACAATAAAAAAGCTTCAAGTCGCTGACTCAAAGCTTTTTTCCAAGAAAGATAGTCAACGAATTACTGGTTTATCACTCGAACACCATAAAGTAGCGGAACGTTGTTAGCACGACAGAGATACGTGTAGATCTGCACTTTCTTATTCTGAGCTTGTGCCGTGAGTAACATCGAAGACCACGTCTGCATCCAAGCATTGATATCTCCGGTATCATAGACCGCCAGCTTCTCGGTTGCGGCACATACCGAGGTGACCGGAGGCTTATCAAAGGTTACCCGAAGCTGAGCTGCACCAGAAAATCTGCCTTCGGAAGCACTCACAGACACATCTTTAACCGTTAATGGCTCCGTCCAAGCGCCGGCAAATGCGGTCGAAGAGAGCAGCAGACCGCCGAGCAATAGTGTTTTTGGTAATTTCATCATAGTTCCTTGCTTTATCATCAGTGGCCACTGTGTCGCATGTCTGCTGGGCCGGTTTTACAAAACTTCATCATGTGTGATGACGGTACGCGCTGGCATACCGTCGAGAGATTCATTCGGGTTAGCATTTTCCATAAGCGGAACAGTAAGGGTGATTTTTATCCAGCCTAAAGATCGGTGGATAAAAACCGAACTGACTGTAAGGGCTGGAAATCAGAGAACCGGGGTTAAAAAGTCCTCCGAGCATGCCACCGCTGACCCCGTCATGCATTCCGTTGGTCACGGTCACTCCCGGCCCGCCGATATTGGTCGCAGGCAGCGCATATACATGAGCACTTGATGCGTATCCGCGACGCACGAGGTTGGTTGAACGCAAAGCTCCAAGGCTATGACCAATCTCGATTCGTCGTCCTTCAGCCTGACGAATAAAGCTCCGCCCAACGGCATCGATTTCCCCTTGGTAGCCAAGGATGGTGTCGTTTATATCCCAGAGCACGCCCCACATGCCATGTTTGTTCCGGGTGGTAAACCCATAAATCTGGACACCTTTGTCATCGATTTTTACCGTATCGCCCGCGACAGATAACCCCAACTCCGAATTCAGTTGCAGTAAGACATTCGCCTCATACAGACTCAGGCCGAGTTTATCCGCATAGTGCTCGACTCGCGTTTTCCAGTAATAGTTTTTCGCCTCCACCACCGCATTCGCAGCAACCTGGCCGAAACTGCCGCCCAGCCCATATAAGGCGAAATTCACCACCGTAGACTGCTCACGGCTTAACGTGGCGGAGGTCACAAAGGAAACCGTCCCTCTGACTGAGCTTAACGGATTGCCAACCCCATAAATTCTTGCGCCGGCATATGAGAACGCGCCAGCACGGAATGCATCACTATATGAGCCGGTATTCCCCAAAGTCGATGCCGCTGCATAACCGGCACATCCGGCCGGGCCGCCGATGACACAGGCCGCAGTCTGTAAGACCGTGTTCAGATACTTGACCTTGGCCACCCCTTTAAAGATTTCTCGGGTGACTTTCTTTATGCCTCGACTAATTGCCTTTCTGATCCTTTTCCAGAAATGTCCCGATGGATCGTAATACTTCATCGGGTTATTCATCACATAGCTATAGCGGTTATAGGACTGACTGTGATCGGGAGCCTGAATATAGGTGTCGGCACTCAGAAAGCGAGCCAGCGTGGCATCGTAGACCCGCGCATTCATATGAATCAGGCCGACTTCTTCGATCTGTTCATGCCCGGTATACCCCCGATTTTGCATCAAGGCCTGCGGGACATTTTGTGAGTCTTGCTGCCATGCGAATGGTCGGACTTTACCCCAGGCATCGTAGTTTCTGCGCTCAACCACATTCCCCCACATATCGGTCACCAGATCGATTGAATGCAGTGCATCGCTGTGGCTATAGCGGATCTGCCGGTCAACCGAGGCCGCATGACCTTCGCCATCGGTTTTAGTGACATCAACATTGAGGGCAACGAGACGGCCAGCCACATAAATAAACTGTTTATGCTGCGTATTACCGTCCGCATTTTCAACGCGTTCATACACTTTGCCCAGATACCAGGTTTTTTCACCTTGCTGATTCTGTTTCAAGTAGCGCTGACGGGCCGGATCGTATTTGAACGCAACCCACTGCTCACCCGAGGTTATCCGCTCAGGTTTGTTGAAGCCGTTCCAGTCTATCTCTCGCCCGCCACCGGAGACCATATTGCCGTTGGCATCATATGCATACGTCTTGTTTCCGGCACGCGTCACCGCGTGCGCATGATCGGGATCGGCATAGAAGTAACGACCAACATCGGATTTATAGGTGATATTACCCTCAGCGTTATACCTGACCGTATAATCCCGATTGAACAACGGATTATCCTGATGTTGATGGTTGGTACCGGTGAGACGATTGGTGGTCAGGCGATCCAACTGGTCATAATAATATTCTTCCCGGATATTATTGATGGCATCATAACGCGACGTGACGTTATCCATCCGGTCATAGGTATAGTGCAGAGATCGAATAGTCTGACTGCCCTGAAGCGTGGTGATATTGAGTAACTGACCGCTATCTTCCTGATAGTCGTACTGGTTGGTCAGACCATTGCCATAGATTTCCGCAGCAATGCGGCCTTCAGCATCAAGATCACTGAGCTTCCAGTAGCTGAGCCTGCCTTGAGCCGGGCTGTCATCTTTCAGTGCCTGTAACAGGAGTGACTCGGTGCCGCTTTCTTCCCCTAAATTCCGGTACCGTTGTGAAACCAGCTTGACCTGTTTCACCAGTTGAACCAGTTGGTTAGCCGCCTGTATGTAGCTGGTTGCTTTGCGATGGGTGTGATCCGCAACATATTCGAGGCGACCGACATCATCAGCCAGTACCGTCAGACGACTGAACATCTCCCGGACGCGCTGGTCGTATAATGGATCGTCTCTATCTAATGTGAAAGTCACCAACCCGCCACGATTGTTGTCAGCATAGTGACCGTAATAAGCAATTTGATTGGCAGCGGTTAAACCAGACTGAACACTTGCCCATTCCGCCAGACTCACTTTACGTAATAGATTGCCCTCCAGCTTGAGGTGGAATTTAGGTTGCTGCACCACGGTAATCGTGACCGGTGGATTGATCAGCACCGTCCGGCTCGGCACTTTAAAATAGCGTTCGCCATTTTCATCATAAAATGCTTCCAGAGCACGACCATGAAGCTCAGCATACATTTGCTGCGCAAACCGCTCATTCTCTGCAACACCATCGGCTGAAATGACATGGTCTTTCAGTGCCTGATATTCTTCTTTGCGGGCCTGATAGAAATGTTGCTGTCTGCTGAGTTCTTTGGCTTTGCGCAGATAATCCCCTGCCCGAGCGAGCGCTTGATCGATCAAGGGCTTAATCACGCGATCATATTCTTCGGCACTAAAGTGGATCTGTGCCTGACTGATATCGCCCCAAATCTCGGTATTAATTCCGGTTTGCGCATCACGCTGATAGTTAAGCGTGAACTGGTTCGGCCGATGCTCAGCAATCAACTGACCAAAGTTGTTATATTCAAACTGACGAGTGAGTGTCTGCTCGTCGGTAATCAGCTCTTCTTTGCTCGCTCTGCCGACAGCATCAACATAAAAATTCTTAATCAGCTCGCCTTTGACTTCACTTTGCAGCAATGCCCCGATCCATTGACGGGTACCGGTTGCCGTTGACACCGTGTCATAATGCCATTGGGTCGTCCGGATCTGTTTTTGTTTGCCTTCAGCCGTCGCTGTGATCGTCTCTTCGTTGCTCTCGGTCATCCGGCCAAGCGCATCATACGTCATTGTCGTCTGCTGGCCTTTAGCATCGGTCTGACGCAACAGGTTGCCAAACCCATCGTAGACATACGTCCGAGTGCCTAAATCCGGATCACTGCGATAGATTTCTTTGCCCTGCGCGTTGTAGCGGGACTCAGTCATATTGCCGGCAGAACTAATCACGAATTTCAACTTCCCATCCGCGTAATATTCCTTGGTGAGACTCCCGCCGGCCGGTTCCAGTTTCTGAATCTCCCAGCCCATCACGTTAAGGTAGGTTGACTCTTTTCTTCCCTTAGCATCAATTTTTGTGGTGACAAATGGCTGGTACTGGTAAGACACCCAACTCAGGTCTTTCCCTGCCGGGCCCGGCTGAGAAACGGTATGGATACGGCCCAACCGATCATAACGGGTATACGTATACTGTGGTACATCACCGGCATAGTAAGGACGGGTGACGGAACTCACCTGCCCCAACGGCGTATACTGATGATTGACCAGTACCCATTTACCGTTCAGAGCTCGGTGCGCATCGCGCACCTTGCGCTGCAACTTGTCGTAAAACGCGACTTGGGTTGCGCGTCCCGGGGTCTCAGAGACCACACAATAAACCGCATCAGACGGTTTGATACCACAGCGGTTATCGGATGCCGGCAGATAGCGATATTGTGTTTTGATAAAGCTGGTCTCAGCCTGTTGCCAAGACTCGGTCCGCCGTCCTAAACCATCAAGATAGACCCGCGACTCAAGTCCGTTCGGATCCCAGTTGGTCATAACACCGAGCAAGCGGTCTCTGACAGTACGGCTTTGATGCCCTAATGGATTGGTGTTGGTTGCTGTCGTCAGATGTTGTGCATACGTCAGGGTATGCTGCGATTGTTGACGAACCTGTGCGCCATTTTGTTGTGCAGCAATCGTCTCTGATGCAACCAAACCGTCGCTGTTATAGCGGTAGGTTTTCGTCACAGCCAGCGCATCACCGGGATCGCGCACTTCCTTCACGACTTTCCCGGTCACCGGATCATAACTAAATTCGGCAACATGGCTGACTCGGCTACCATCGGTATGAATATTGGTCGTCTGTGAGCGGGTCAGTAACCCCAGCAACCAAGAAGCAGCATGATTGCTGAACTGATTTTCAACAATTTTACGGTAAGTATCAGTGGCACCGGTCACTGGGTTAAGCCCCTGTGTCACCGTTGTCGTTTTTCCGATGTTACCATAATCATCAATTTGCTCATGACTGACCGTCGTGGTCATCAGTAGGTTTTTATCCAGATCATAGCTTTTATCCGTCTGTTGTTGGATATAAACCTGATAACTCGAATGACGGGTTACCTGTGGCGTGTTACTCACCAACTGCTGATACTGTTCGTGGGCAATAATCTGAGTGGTGACCGTTTTCTGCTGCATCGCCAGTTTTTGTTGCAGCGCGTCATCAACCGGGGATAAAACCGCCTGTGACCCCTGCGCCAGTTCCGGAACTGCCTCTCGGTTTTCGACCAGATAATATTGATGACTCGGTTGAATGATCGAGATAATTACCGGCCCCGGAATCAGCAATGCCTTATCCGGTTTTTTAGCATAAGTTTTATCTTGGTATTCGATCAATTCATACCGCTGAGCGAGCGCTTCGACTGACTGCTGAATTTGGGCTTGAGATTTTGGTCGCGCCCATCCCTGACGCGTCACCGATTGATGCTGATAGACAGCATCAGATTCATTCAATAGCGTCAGATGACGGAAGTTCCAGAAATTCGTGTCATGACAAGTACGACAGTTTTCATCCAGCGTGTCATCATTGCCTAAAAATTCTCGACGATGCTTCTGGTACTGGCTATAAGGGAAGGCCGTGTAAAACTCGATATATCGGTTGCGGTAGTTTTCTCCATTGACGAATTCGCGTTGTTTCAGCCACTGAAAACCACCCGAGCCTTCGCCTTGGGTATCATAGCTGTATGGCCCATATTGGAACACATAACTCGTGGTCCCACTGCCATTATCACTGTCCAGCCGATAAGCAACCGGATGAGCAAAAGACAGATTCTGTTTGGGTAATACCACGGGAGAAATTGTGCCTCGATCCGTATGTTGCCCGTAAGCACCAAACCATACACGTGATGAATGACCAAGCCCGTTGGTCACTTGAGACAACAGTAAAGCCCGATTGACGAGATTTTCCGCGGTCTTACAGATCAACTCACCCCCTTTATCGTGACAGTAATCGAGTTGACCATCCTGATTCAGATCCTGCCACCAGCGCTGAGTGCTTCCCCAAGTATCAACTTTAAACTGATAGTTCTCTCGATTGATATTGGTACAAAAAACCTGAGAGCCACTGCCCCGACAGAAATCAATCACCCCATCTTGATTCAGATCCTGCCACCAGCGTTTATTGGCATCTCCCCAGTTTCCGTTCCAGTCCGGTCCTCCGACCAAAACCAGATCATTCTTCAGGCCGGAAACTTTGCCGTGAGAGCCATAAGAACAGGTCAGATTCTTCTCCTGACCGGCGTTATTCTTGGTTGCCCGGCACAGATCAGTGGCTCCGTCGCCATTGATATCGACCCACCAGCGTTTATCTTTGTTACCAATATCGGCCAACGAGAACACCCGTACTCGCTCACCTTTCACCTCGCTGGCATTCCATAGCGTGCACTTGACAATATTGCCACTGATGCGACAGAAATCCATACTTCCGTTGCCATCAAGGTCAACCCAATCGATGTCACTCGCTGTATCCCAAACCAGATGATTCAGGCGCACAGTCTCCTGCCATGCATCCGTTGTACTTTCTTGCGCGGTACTTTCTTGGTCTGAGATAATGGCTTGCGCTGCTGCGCTTGCCCGCTTCAGTTGACTACAAACCAAATCATCATCGATGCGACGGCAGAATTCAGGACTGCCGTCGCCATTGGTATCGATCCACCAACGGTTCTCTTTTTTGCCAAGCGGTGGTAACGGATAAGTTTCAGAAGTCTGTTGGCCATTCAGGGAGAATTCCGTACACACCAGCTGATCATTATCATTACGGCAAAATTCACTTTTATTGTTACCATTGAGATCCAACCACCAATGGGCATCACTGTCCCCCCATTTTGTCAGCGGATATGCCATGGTTCTGTTTTCACCGGCAACACTGAAATGACAGTGAAGACCACCGGTGGCGGTTTTACACAGATCAAGCTCACCATCGCCATTCAGGTCAATCCACCATGACCGCGGTTTATTCTTCCAAGACGCGGGAATACTGTTATTCCCCCATTTACCCACAGTGGTACTGACAACCTGCCGGTTAAAATATACCGCCGACTGACTCGGCTTAGGGATGGAATGCCAATTGAATTGCGTCTTGGGTAAACACAAATGATGCTGATCACAATATTGAATCGCACGCACGGTATGCGTATCAATTGAAGAGCTTTGCTCGCCGGTCGTGGCTTGATAGGTGAACTGATAATAATTAGCCAACTGCCCGCTGGTTTTCAGCTCAATCCGGGATAATCGCTCCGCGGACTGAGCAGTTTCGCCATCTTGATTGAACCGAGACAGTTTGAATTGCGGATTGGCCATCGGTTGATAAACAAACACCAGAGCGTAAATATCATAATCAACCCGGGCTATCGTGCCGTGCGTCGTATAACTGTATTTAATTGGATTCTTGCGCGATGGATTGGTCACTTCACTCAGTAACCAAGAACGACTTTGCGGATGATAACGATACGTCATCCGTTCACCGCTCTTACTCTGGGAAGTAAAATAGCTGTCTGACGCGAATGCATCACCGCTCAATGAAACACGCGTAAAATCATCCTGCTGTAAAAAATAGACCGAACCATCTTCACCACGGACACCATCGGCAATAATGAGCCGATTGCCATCCATACAAAAATTATCCTGACTGCTGTTTTCAACCGGACGAAATTGATGATCGGTAAATACCTGACTGCCACAGCGATAAATTGCGGAGAGGCCGGCAATATCAAAACCGACGCCAAATGCTGAATTCGTTGCCCCCTGACTGGAATACTGAATCGCCAACTGTGGCGTATTCCCGCCACGACCTTCCGGCAGTTCAATCGGAATCTGATAAGTCGCCATCCCTTGATGAACACTGAGTTCTCCCGGCAAAGTACCGACTGTTTCAGTGATAGCGGCAGATTGTGCATATGACGCAGACACAAAAAGACCCAGACCTAACAAGAGGCCAATCCGTTTATTCATACTTAACCCACTTAACATTTAATACCGCGCTACTTTTCCTGACTGAACTGCTGTAGCGCTTGCTCAAGTGATTCAATTTGCTGCTCAAGATCCTGATCGGAGACGACCTCAGTCGCTGACAGCGGCTGTTCATGAATCAGAGCTTGTCGTAACTGTTTCACCTGAACCTGATGATTTAATTTTTCTACGGTCAGTGTTGCTGCGTTTGGCGGCAGGCTATTATTTTTTTCGGGGCGCGGCAGCGTCGGTTCAATCACAGCGCGATTGGATAACCAAAGGTTGATGCTGGCCATAACTGCAACCAGCAGTAAAAGCGCTAACACCCAGCGAATCACCGTTGTTTTATGATTTATCATGAATAATTTATCAGTACCTGAAGCCAAATCGCGGATAACATACAACTTTATTGCAATAATCATTAGCACGCATATGCAAAAAGTTTGATTGGGTCACAAAAATATTGACTTCTATCCGATTGATTCGCTGAATTGCAGCGCCCGGGGATGGATAACTGTCGCGCTTTTTTGTGCTCTCGCGAGTCCATCGGGAGATCGGTCAATTAGTCTTGCGCAGCCGGAAGAGACAGGCCGTTCATTGGGGAGAGGGGGGCTTTTCTGAAGGAAAGAATAGCGGCATCGCCGCTATCATGGCAACAGACTGCCATGCACAATTTACCTCGATATTAACAGCTATCAGGGGCTTCGGTGGAATGGATGAAAGCGTGCCTAACAGCCACGCTATGAGCGTCTGCGAATAATGTCGAAGCTAAAAATCTCATCGGAATAGTAATCTTCGGTATAACAAAAAACTTCGCCTGAATCACTATAATAGGTTTCTTCTAACAAAATAAAGGGTTCCAGCGCCACCTCCATTTCCGGGATATCTCGCTGTGTCAGGACAACGGATTTTATTTTGGTTTTCGCGTAAGAAATACTTTTACCGGTCTCCTCAAGATAATCGAACAGAGAGCCACACAACGCATCATCACTCGCATGTTCAATGGCATGCAGCCTGAAATGATGAATATTAAACACCGCTATTTTGTCATTGGCATACCTCAATCTTTTGATCTCAACATACTTATCCCCTTCATCAATGTTGAGCTTGCTGGCCACTAACTGAGAGGCAGTTTTCACATGCTTGTATTTGAGGATGGTTTTTGGAGACAGGCCACAACTTTTGATTGCATCACTGACACTAAATAGCTTCGTTAAATCTAAATTCAGCGATGTCAGACCACGTCGCAGATAAGCACCTTTTCCCCGCACACGATATACCACCCCTTCTTGGATCAATTGGGCGAGCACTTCCCTGATGGTTGAACGAGAGACTTCCAACATGGAACACAAAGAGAGTTCAGAAGGCAGTTTCATGTCGCCACAACTCTCTGATAATTCACCCATTTTCAGAATCGCATCTTTCACAAAGTCTTTATTTTTGTGGCTTTTATCCATAACTACTCCAATTCATTCTTATCTGAATTCTACTCTTCATTTTCTTTTTTTATTCGGCTCTATTTCAAAATGAGATTTTAATCACATTAATCCAGCTAGAATTTTAACAACATGATAACGCTGTCAGACAACGATAGATAATAAGAACAAAAAACAGTCTAATAACGTATAAAAACAAATGATTTAAGCCAAAGACGTCAGACAACTAGGGGAATTTAAGATAAAAACAATAACCTTTAGGACCCTACACAATGAAAAACTACTATATCGGGATAGACATAGGCACAACCAACATAAAGTCGGTTTTGTTTGATCGTTCTTTTAATCAGGTGTTTGCCTCATCGATTCCAAATGAAACCATTTATCCACAAGATGGATGGTGTGAGCAGAACATGAATGACGTTTTCAACAAAACCATTCAGTCACTCAAGCACTTAACCAACGACGCGGGTGTCGATGTAAAAGACATAAAAGCGATTGGTATCAGCGGGCAAGGTGAAGGGGCTTGGTTGGTGGACCAAAATGGTCATCCTGTCAGAAATGCAATTATTTGGAGCGATACACGAGCATCATCCGTTATCAGCAAGATTGACCACGATTTAATCAAAGCGTTGGCATGTGAGACAGGCTCGGAGCCTCAACCGGGCAATATGTCAATGATTCTCAAGTGGCTGTCAGACAATGAACCAGCCACGTTAGCAAAAGCCAGCTACTCAGTCTTTGCGAAAGATTGGATCCGCTTCGGTCTCACGGGCCGCATGGATTTAGAACTGAGTGATGTGGGCACCTCGATGATAAACCTTAAAACACAATCCTTATCTGATTTAGTGTTTGAGAAACTCAATTTAAATGCCTGCTCATCACTATTTCCTCAGATCAAGAATAGTACGGAGATAGCCGGTAAAATCACCGATGAAGTGGCAAAACTCACCGGATTAAGCGCAGAGACTGTCGTGGTGATGGGCGGTGTCGATGTTTCTTGTGCTGCATTAGGTCTGGGGGCATGTGAAGAAGGGGATGTATTTAGCATTCTTGGCACCACCTGTTGTACCGGCGTGATTAGTAAAATCCCTGAAATTAAGGGCGAAGGACTGCGATGTATTCCCAATGTCGTCTCAGCGTCTTTCATTGATTTAATTGCAACACTTTCAGGAACACCGAATCTAGACTGGGCGATCGAGAACCTGTCTTGTCCTAAAGACTTTAAAGCAATAGAAGCGCTCATCTCCAGCGTATCGGTTGGTGCAGGCGGTGTCTGGTATCACCCTTATATTGGTGGCGAGCGAGCGCCGTTTCTAAATACCAATGCCAGAGCCTCCTTCTTCGGTATCAGTCAGGGAACCACTCAGGCACATCTGTTACGGGCCGTCTTTGAAGGCATTAGCTACACCATTAAAGATGCATTACAAGGACACCCCAAAGGCGAGTTTATCTATTTAGCCGGAGGAGGCTCTAACTCTAAATCGTGGTTACAAATTATTGCCGACATGACGGATCGAACCGTGATTGTTCCCGGAGATAAAGAAATTTCGGCCAAAGGCGCTGCGATGTTGGCTGGCATTGCCGTGGGCGATTTAAACGATATTCATGATGAAAAGTATTTCAACGTAGACGAAGAAATAAAACCGATTCAAGAAAATGTCATTGCTTATGAAAGATTATATTCTTTTTATAAAGAATTCCGAATTAAAGCAAATGATCTATGGAATTTAAGAGCTGATATAAGAAGAGGAAATTAATGAAAATTCTATTTACAGCGGAACATGATAATAACTTGGATAAATTAAAAGAACTCGGTGATGTGATTATATCAGGATGGGCATTAGGGGATCCCAAACTTACCGAAGATGAATTAATTGAATTAGCGAAAGACTGTGACATCATCATTACATCGTATGATGATATTACCGAAAAAGTCATTGTTGCATGTGAACAGTTAAAATTAATTGCTTGTACACGGGCAACCCCTGTGAATGTTGACTGTAAAGCAGCGACAAAACGAAATATTCCTGTCATTTATACACCGGGGCGAAATTCTGATGCCACCGCTGAATTGACAATTGCCCATATGCTCTGTGTCGCGAGAAATATACCGCAAGCCTATATGGCGTTAAAAAACGGTGAATATACTGACGCGAATCGCGCAGATTTATCAGGAGACGGTGTACAAAAAGACGCAATATGGGATGTCACATCAGACAGTCCTTATGAAGTATTTAAGGGTTTTGAGCTCCATGGCAAAACACTGGGTATTATTGGCTATGGTTCTATTGGCCGAAGAGTGGGTCGAATCGCCCGGGGTTTCGGCATGGCGCTGGCGATTTATGATCCCTTTTTATCCGCCGTGGATGTCAATGAACCTGGCGTCAAAATTGTGAGTCTCGATGAACTACTCTGTCACTCAGATTTCGTCACCTTGCATTTAAAAGTATCGGAATCAACCATTGGTTTCTTAAATCAAGAACGAATTGGCATGATGAAGGAAAGTGCATTTTTAATTAATACATCAAGAGCGGCTGTTTTGGATGAAGAAGCAGTGATTGAAGCATTGCGTGAAAATAGAATTAAAGGTGCGGGTTTTGATGTCTATGCACATGAACCCATTCATGCCGACCATCCTTATATTAAAGAACTAAATAATGTCACGATCACACCACATATTGCCGGCGCAACGGTAGAAGTGCTAACCAACCATACCAACATGATTATTGATGACATTAATCGCTTTTTGAAAAATGAGCCGATGTTACATCAATATAATTAATTACCCGTAATTAAAAATTAAATAAACATATATTAAGGACATTGATTATGTTAATGAAATACGAACGCGAAGAAATTATTGAAACATGTAAAAAGCTAGTCACCCATGGTCTTACGATTGGTACCGGCGGTAATATTTCGGTATTTGACCGACAACAGGGACTTATGGCAATTAGTGCATCTGGTGTCGATTATTTTTCCGCAAAACCAGAAGATATTGTTATTTTTGATATGGATGGAAAAATTGTAGATTCCCAAAGAAAACCCAGCTCAGAATGGAGCATGCATAAAGTTTTCTATGATCGCCGTGATGACATTAATGCGGTTGTTCACGCTCATTCTACATACGCCACCGTCCTCGCCACACTCCGCCAAGGTCTGCCGGCATCCAACTACTTAGTCGCATTTTCAGGGCTGGACGTTCGTTGTGCAGACTACGAAACATTCGGGACGCCAGAGCTTGCCGAAGCAGCATACCAAGCCATGATTGACAGAAAAGCGGTTTTACTGGCCAACCATGGCTTGTTGGCGGGTTCAGGAACGCTAGATGCGGCATTCAATATTGCTGAGGAAATAGAACACTGCTGCAAAATTCACTGTATTGCTTCTGCAATGGGTCAACCTGTTGTACTTCCTGAAGATGAAATGGTTTTGATGCAAGAAAAATTCAAGACCTACGGACAACCACAAAAATAATAAAAACAGGCTCTGATTGTTAATCATACAGAGCCTCTGTCCCCTACAAAAAAGGAAATAATAATGGAATACATACAAATATTTATCGGCTTCTTTGGCAAAGCCGGAGAAACATTTATGAGTATGGCCGGTGGCATTATTCCGATGCTAATCGCGCTCCTTATCGTTGTGAATACTTGTTTCCGCTTCATTGGTCAAAAACGAATGGATAAAGTCGCAACATTATTAGGTAAAAATAGGATTTTGGCATATGGCATCCTGCCCCCGATTGCATGGCTGTTAATGTCTTTCCCTGGCGCATTAACAATCGGCAAGTTGTTACCTGAAAAAAACAAACTCGGATACCAAGGTGCACTTGTGACGACCGCCCACCCTCTCACATCACTTTTCCCACATGTTTTGCCATCTGAATTATTTATTTGGCTCGGTGTTTCTGCGGGTATCACTCAGCTTGATTTACCGGTTCAAGATTTAGCGATTCGCTTTATCGCTGCAGCAATATGTATCGGCATTGTACGAGGCTTTATGACAGACGCGATTCATGCTGTGCTGAAGCGTCGAGCGCAATCATCGACACCAGATGAAAGCGAGTCACTGGATTCAACGTTATCGCCTGAAGAAACCAAATCATAAGGATTCCATATCATGAATTTGAATATATTTTTAAACGTTGTGGAAAAGTTGGGTGGCAATATCGGGACTGTCGTTGGCCATGTATTTGCCGCTGCACAAGATGCCTTTGAATTGGTGATAAAAACGGTACTGCCGTTTATGGCGTTTGTGGCGATTTTGATTACGTTTGTCAAAGAAACGGGGTTAGGCGATCTGATAGCCCACGTATTGACACCGCTCGGAGACAGTTTAATTGGCCTTATCATTCTTTCGGCGATTTGCGGATTTCCGTTAATTGCCCCGATCCTGAGCCCGGGCGCCGCCGTTGCGCAAGTTGTCGGGGTCACCGTCGGCGGACTCATTGGTACTGGTATTATACCGCCGATGTACGCTTTACCCGCGCTATTTGCGATTAATGTCCAAGCGGCAGCGGACTCTATTCCTCTGATGCTATCGATGCAAGATGCTAAACCTGAGACCATTAAAACAGGTGTTCCGGCATTATTAATATCGAGGCAAATTACAGGGCCGATCGCGGTACTGATTGGTTACCTGTTTGCCCTTGGTTTATATTGAAACTCAAAAATATGTCGTTTGACTCTCATCAGATCGTTTGGAATTTGATCGTTTAAAAATAGTATTGTTGCTTCATTAGCGTCATAGAAACGGCTACTCTAAAATAGGGTAGCCGATTTTATTTTTTCATCCGCGTCACGACCCACTCAATCTATTGTCTCTACACAATTGTGCAGCGACAATAAAGTTTGTATTTAATTGTATTTTTAAGACAAGTAGATTCTGTACTTAACCTAAAGCCCGAACCTATTGCTTCCCCTAAATTTACACGAAACGTGAATTTACATGAATCATGTAAATATTCTTTCCGTGTAAATTTGACCACTATCCCTCATTTATCCATGAAATCCATCTATCTTTCTAGAAAATCACACTTCCCTGTGGATCCATAAGAGGTCTCTGATGAACGAAAATCTCGACGAGTTGCTCCCTACACTAAAAGAATTCAACCTAGAAAATGTATCCTTTAAGGTGGTCGACCCATCACTATTACCAGAAAAAACGCTAAAGTCTTTCAATATCTTTATGTCAGGTTCAACTGTCCCACACAGGACTTACGTATACAGTTATGATTATGCAAGATTTTGTATGCTCGTTCGTAGGGGTGATATACTTATATTGTGTCAATTATTTATTTACTATCAATTAGTTATATATATAACAGTAATCCGACATAAATCGATATAGCTAAGTGAATCGTAACGGTTGAGCCTGACTCAACCTATAAATCTAGTGTTCAGCAATAACCTTCAGAATTAAAATTAGGTTTCATTTGGCAAAAGACCTAACCCAGACCAAATGCCATATGACTATAATGTGTGCCATATCATAAACATATCGCTTGAATATAGAGTAAGCTACCACTGATGCATATATATACAAATTGGAATCTATTCACCTAACGTCATCAGGGAAGGAGCCTTTAATGGCCGAAACATTTAGCAATCTAAATTTCAAACGAATCATTCTCCATAACGTATACCCACCAAATGATGAAGGACTGGTAACACCATTTTGCAGTACTGTTTTAACGCAACTAGATCATAACGCTTCACAGAAGCTCGAAGAACGTCTTACATCAGTTTTAGGGTCTAGTTCACATAGCTTACAGATGAACATAGCCCAAGACGGTAAAGCAAGTTGCTTTCACTTTTCCAGTCAACTACTGGACGCATCAGACAGTGACTTCATAAAAGATTCGTGTGAACTTGCAAATTTGCATACTTCCGCCCATACAAATAAATCTTGGCCCGGTGGCACACTGGTAATCATCGACGGAACATCTGGTGCAGCTAACCGGAGATGCTTATTCATAATAAAAGCCGAGCAGCAAGCCGGATTTATTGAAAGCCAAGAAGAAAACACTATCAAACTGTCTTACATAGAAAATCTGATCCTTACTCCCCAAGCGAGGCTTTACAAAGTGGGGGTTTTTGTCGAACAAGATGACAAATCCTTAGCTGATGAGATTCGCGATAAAGACGAATTTGAGGCCTATGTTTTCGATAGCAACATTAAGGCAAAAGATGATCGTAACGCGGCTAAATACTTCTATTCCGGTTTTCTAGGCCTTCAAGTGCCTGAAAATGCAGAACAAAGAACTCGTGACTTTTTCGAATATTCTAGAGAGTACATAAATGGTTCTCGGCTACCTGATGAGAAAAAAATAGATGTTCAACAAGCTCTACACACCTACCTAAAAACTGATCAAAGTAATACAATCCAGGCCTCCGAATTCGCAGAAAAATACCTGCCGGAGGAGTACCGGGATGACTATAATGATTATGTCGTTAAAAAAGGTTTTCCTGCTACTGCAGTAGTAAAAGACACCTCTCTGATAAAGAGGAAGTTAGCCACTCGTAAGATGAACTTTTCTAGTGATGTAAAGCTAACTGCACCAGCAGAGAAGTTCTCAGAGTTAGTGAAGATTATTGAAGCAACTGATGACCATACAACAATCCAGGTCAAAGGTAAGCTTTCAGAACAAGACAAATGACCCAGGAAGAATTTGCTGCACGTTATGAACAAGAAAAGCCTATGTATGAAGCATGGGCTGATTTTGTGTTGTCTGAGATTAAGTCCGGCTTACTTAATTTGCTAGGTAACAGTAAACCTAAGTACGATGAATACGTAAAAATGACTCCATCCAGCAGAGTCAAAACAACAGAGTCTCTTCTTACAAAGGCTTTTATTCGAAAAAAAGATAAATACCAAGATCCTTACTCACAAATAACGGATAAAGCTGGGATTCGTTTTGTCGTTCTCTTAACACAACAATTGGATCAACTTTGTTCTATCATCGAAAACCACAAATCTTGGACATATTCCAAAGACAAAGAATTTGATGAGTGGCGAACATCAGATCCTCGAATGTTCGATTATCAATCTGTACACTACATCGTTCGCGCCCAAATGACCTTCGTCCATAAAGGCGTAACAATCGATGAAGATACACCTTGTGAAGTTCAGTTTAGAACATTGCTACAACATGCCTACGCAGAATTAGCACATGACACCATATACAAAGGAGATGTGGATGCATCTCCAACAGTCAAACGCTGCTTTGCTAAAAGCATGGCCTTAATGGAAACCACAGATGAACTATTGTGCGGAGCAAAAGCCGAATTAGAAAAATGTGCAGGCATTATTACACAATGGCGAGAAGTGGCACTAAGTCAAGCCAGCAAGCTTTTACCAGCTTCGCATTGGATTGATGATACCAAAAACATTGAATTTTACCTGTCAGAGTTCCAACCATTGCTCAGTACGTTAAGTATTGATGACTTGCTTGAATTTTTAGGTGACCATGAATATTCATTTTTGGCATCACGAATTGAATCCCACCAAAATAATAAAGCTTTTGTTGAATTTAAACTTCCTGTGATTCTTGTCTGTTATTTTTTAGCCAAAAAGAAAAAATCAGTTATAAAAAAATATTGGCCAACAGACTTTCATGTTTTACAAATTATTTTTAACGATCTCGGTTTAGCACCTAACTGGGCTACACACTAAAATCCAGAGATTACGCACCATTTCCTAGAACAACCAATTTAGAGTTATCGATTATATTTAGCGCTAAACAGGCAAGATATTTTCTTTTATCAGTTGAGAAGCACCTAACCCTGAAGCCTTTGTGACATATTGCATATTGGCTCCAGCTAGAATTGCAGATACCGCCATTATATCTCGGATTGAGTGCAAAGTTTTCCCTTCGGCTTGAACAGTATCAAATACTTTAAAAGCTTCTCTGAACATCTTGTTGAGCACCTTAGGATCAATCGGCTTTAGACCAGACTTAGAGACTAACAAAGGACTATTTGAATTAAATTTGCCATTAAGCCTACTCTCGATATACCTTTTCATTTTCTTTTCAACATTCCTTGGTAACAGAGCCGTTCTATAGGAGCAACCAACCCTCTCTCTTTTCAATCGAATAACTAATAAACCTGATATAGGCTCACGACTAATGTCATCAAATATTGGAAAAGTCTCTCCTATAGATGTTAATTCACTATGTGTACTAAACGTCGATTTCATGAGCGTGAACAGCCACTCGACAGTATCAGCCTCATAGCTAGATGGTTCAAAAAAATGGCCAATATGGGATAGTAAATCAGAATAAATCGATATTTGACGATCACTAATATGGACGGGCAAACTCGAATTTTGAAATATTGACACAAGAATACTTCTTACATCAACTTCATCGACCGGCCTGAAAGCAGTACCATCTTCAATATCTGTACAATACTCTCTATAAGGACATGAAAGGCAGTCGTGACGTGCTTTATAAAAATAAAAACCATCTCTTACACAAGCTTCAACGCTGGCATATAGAAACGTTTTTAATACCTCTTTTTCATTATCAGGGAAACTATTCAGGTATTGATAAAACAAACTGATCGTATTGGAGAAAGCCCCCTCATAACCATTAAAATCAAAAAAACCAAAGCTACGAGTACTTTTAAAATACTCAACCAATACACATGGAGCAACTACACTAGATCTGTTTTCGTATAAGTTTTTTGTTGAAATCGCACTCTCTGGATAAGAGAGGAAATCTCCGTCTAATACTTTCATAAATGTATCGGACAGACTTAATCCTAATTTATCTGACGTATCAAAAATGCTTAACAACTTGTGTCCGTGGACTAGACACCGATGATTAAACATCCAATCTTTCCTTAGCCACGAATGCCCATAGTAATAGATCTGTTCAGAGATGCAATCCGGACAATAACGCATTGATTTATCATTTTTCTCATCAGGAAATACAACCTCATTACTCCCAAGAGATTGTGAAGTAATGAGTTGACTGTTCGGAGCACTTTTGGCTCTTTTACTAGCTTCTTCAAAGAGCAAACTGTGACTTTCGCCAACTAATTCATATAACTTATCGGATGCTTTTTTAGGATTAACAAAATTTCCATTTTTCAGGAGGATATACTTGTGAAAAAACGGTGCAGTTAAAATACTATTAAAACGAGCAAGCCTATATATGTAACTGTACAGAGACTCACTTGCCTTCAGATGTGGAACAAACATATCTATAACCTAAATTAGTAAACGCGTTGATCTTGCCCTAGTTGAAGGTGAACAGAAAGTCTGGGATTACTCAATGAATGTAATTAAAGAGTACTTGTAAGGGAAATCAGATATGCCCGTCGACTTTCTAACAACTGACCAAAAGCAAAGTTACGGGCAATTCAGCGGAGACCCAAATGATGTTCAGCTTGCACGTTACTTTCACTTAGATGAAACCGACCTGGAGTTTATAGCTCTGCGTCGCGGTGATCACAATCGGTTTGGTGTCGCCCTGCAATTAGGCTGTGTTCGCTTCCTGGGTACTGTCTTAACTGATTTAAGTCAGGTTCCAGTGAATGCCCCAAACCTTTCTAGTTACATTTTCTTTTCAACTGTTGGTAAACTGGTTTTGCTATACTAAAACTTACTTGGGAGCAAATATAACTGATAGTCATAATATCTAAAGGGGGATTATTTTGACTCTAGATAAAAACAGAAGAGATAGCGAAGATATAGATGTTGAAGGTGCTATCAAGCGTATGCGATCTCATTCAAGAAATACCAGATCATCATTTGGTAAACATCTTAAAGTTAAAGCGCCCAAGTCTGCATATGGACGCTTTGCTGGGCCAACCAAAACATAAAAGAGGTATTTTTAACCATGTAATCCAGAGTTTGCTTCTTTAATTCAGTGATGTCATTGATTATCTGAGATGAAGAAAATGGCAGCGATAACATTGATTTGCTGCCAAACCTGAATCAAAAATGCCCCTTTCCAATTTAACGTAAATACTCAGTGATGAGTTACTCCACGGACTTTTCGATACTTTTTCTAATATCGCAACATCAAAACAATGGTACCTTCTGAGTCGCTGGCTATTCTGATAGATATTTACTTAGAATTATGGGCCACGCGTTTCCCTCCACGATTAAAAACACTTTTACGTCGACGAAATTTAACCATTAAAGATTAATAGAACCTGGATAACCGGCCAATGAGGTCACAATTCTCAGAATCTACTCATTTCGTTTGATGGTGTATGAATTATAATTAATAACGTTATACGAGCTATAATGTAAGTAAATATTGCAAATGCAGAGTCGTATGCAATGAGTTTGTTGAAGTGTTTGAGGCGGGCTAGGTCTTTCGGCGGTAGTTATCCGTTAGCTGTCACTGCTCAAACCGGGAGATGTGTATGAGTTCAACAAATACCAAATCTGGTGCCTCCTCTTGTCATGAAGGAGGATCAGCAACTTCACATCATGCACATGAGACGCACAGTCACTATCAAGCTGATAACTCAGCTCTACAGGAACTCATCATTGAGGGTGCGGGTTGCGCAAGCTGTGTAGGGAAAATCGAATCAGCGTTAAAGGCAGTGCCCGGAGTGGATGGCGCTGAGATGAATTTTTCCCAGCGTACGGTAAGTGTGACTGGAACAGCTCAGACAGATACTTTGGTTAAAGCGGTAGAAAAAGCAGGCTACAAGGCAAAAGTTGCTGTTGCTGAGAGTGAAGATGATGCACTGAACGAAAAAGAGCAGGAAGACTGGGCTTACTACAAACGACTAATGCGTGAAATGACCATCGCATTGTCACTGGGTGTGCCCTTGATGGTTTACAGTATTATCGTTGGCGAAATGACGGTAAGCACAACAGGCGAGCGTCTTGCCTGGCTGGTTGTTGGGCTACTGACCCTTGGAGTCATGGTGTTTTCGGGCAAACACTTTTTCGTAGGAGCCTGGCAGTCCTTTAAAAATCATTCGGCCAATATGGATACCCTGATTGCATTGGGTACCGGGACCGCATGGGTTTATTCTATGGTCGTTGTGTTCGTACCTTATGCTATCCCGGAAATGGCTCGCCACGTCTATTTCGAAGCCACGGCCATGATTATTGGTTTAATCGATCTGGGGCTGGCACTCGAACTCAAAGCCCGTGGACGCACATCGGAGGCCATTAAGCGTCTAATAGGTCTGCAAGCCAAAACTGCCAGAGTTATTCGCGATAATAAAGAGTTGGATGTTGCCATTGAAAAGGTGCTGATGGACGATGTTGTGCGTGTCCGTCCTGGTGAAAAAATTCCAGTTGATGGTGACGTTATCGAAGGGCATACCGCTATTGATGAGTCTATGTTAACAGGTGAACCTATGCCCGTTGAAAAAAACGTAGGTGATTCTGTCGCGGCGGGTACCATCAATAAAAGTGGTTCCATTTTGTTTAAAGCAACTCGTGTTGGTAAGGACACAGCATTGGCGCAGATCATTAACATGGTTAAACGGGCGCAGAATTCGAAGCCACCAATAGGCCGTTTGGTTGATGTAATATCCGCGTATTTTGTTCCTGTGGTGATGATAATCGCAGTCAGCAGTGCACTGGTTTGGCTCAACTTTGGTCCGGATCCGGCTGTGGCATTTTCCATCGTATCGGCAACGACAGTACTGATTATCGCCTGCCCTTGTGCGTTAGGTCTTGCAACGCCTATGTCGGTCATGGTGGGGGTGGGTAAAGCGGCAGAAGTTGGTGTGCTGATTCGCAATGGCGAAGCGTTGCAAACCGCATCGAAGATATCTGCAATGATTCTTGATAAGACCGGCACCATCACCCAGGGCTCACCTAAAGTCACTGATGTATTGGTTGCGGGTGAGCAGAATGAAGACACCATACTCAAACTGGCGGCAACATTAGAATCCGGCTCCGAACATCCGTTGGCACTGGCGATTGTGGAATCCGCCCGGGAGAAAGGTATCGAAATGGGGAAGGTTTCCAATTTCAAAGCTATCGCCGGGCACGGTGTGCAAGCAGAAGTGAATGGCAAAACACTACTGTTCGGTAATGAAAAACTGATGCGTGAGCATAACATCGAACTCGGTGATTTTATTGAAAAGGCACAAGCCCTGGCCATCGAAGCAAAAACCCCGATGTACTTCGCTGTGGGCAACCAGCTTTCCGCGATTATTGCGGTGGCCGATCCTATTAAGGAGGATTCAATCGCTGCCATCAAACGCTTACAACATAACGGCATCCGCGTCGTCATGTTAACCGGCGACAATCGAGCCACTGCAAAAGCCGTCGCCGATAAAGCGGGCATCAAAGAGTTCTTTTCTGAAGTACTACCGGAAGATAAATCCAAAAAGGTTCAGGAATTACAGATGGAAGGTGAAGTGGTCGGAATGACCGGTGACGGAATCAATGATGCACCGGCTCTGGCAATTGCTAATGTGGGCTTTGCCATCGGCACGGGTACGGACGTGGCGATTGAGAGTGCTGATATTACCTTAATGCGCGGATCACTGCATGGGCTTGCCGATGCCATTGCCGTAAGCAAAGCCACAATGCGAAATATCAAACAGAATCTGTTCGGTGCTTTTATTTACAACGCTGCGGGAGTGCCTTTTGCAGCGGGTGTGCTGTATCCATTTTTTGGTTTGCTGTTAAGCCCTGTCATAGCCGGTGCTGCGATGGCATTTTCGTCATTAACTGTTGTGACGAACGCTAACCGCCTGCGGTTGTTTAAAGCGCAGGAACATTAAGGGGAGCAGGTATGTGGTTTATTAATATTGCTGGCATGGTTCTGATCGCACTCATTATTTGGTGGTTTTGGCTTTACAAGCCCAAAGAAGCGGAGTTGGGAGACAATGATCTGGTGATTACAGTTGAAAACGGCACCTATTCGCCTTCGCGAATCAAGTTGCCCGCAGGCGAACCTGTCGAACTTAAATTCCTGCGCAAAGATCAATCCCCTTGCTCAGAAACTCTGCTCATTCCTGAATTGCAAATCAGTGACACCTTGCCACTCAACAAACTGAAATCCGTCCAGTTGCCTGCACTGAAGTCAGGTGAATACGCCTTTCATTGCCAGATGCAAATGTATCGTGGCCAGATCATAGTTAGTTAGGGGTGGTTTGTTTTGCTCCATTAAATAATTTGAGCGCAGTGCGATAGGTGGCGATTTTCAATTTCATTTGTGAGGTGTGATATGTCAACACAAAAATCATCATTCTGGTTAACTCCTAAAGGGTTGGCGGCGCTTGGGCTTATCGGTGCAGCAACGTATTTCCTACTGACGGAACACCAGCAGCATGTCTGGCAGTTTTTGCCGTACCTGATTGTCTTAGCGTGCCCCTTTATGCATCTATTTATGCATCATGGTGGGCATGGTGGGCATGGTGGGGACCATCGGCACGAAGGTAAGTCTGATCAAGATGCTAATCAACGTGGATTAGATGATGGACACAGGGACAACGATCATCGGCATCACCATTGAAACGATTTAGAACGGGAGAACGATAAATGCACGACGATTCCGCTTATGGTTTTTGGCCGCTGGTGATATTGAATTCGGCTATCTTTATTTTCTTCGCTTTTAGCTTTACCAAGCCGAAAACGAAAACTGACTGGCGCAGTCTTGGGGCTTTTTCTGCCTTTATCATTGCGCTTTTTACCGAGATGTATGGATTTCCGCTAACAATTTATTTTTTGTCCGGTTGGTTGAGTAAACACTATCCAAATGTGGACTTTTTCAGTCACGACAACGGACATCTGCTGCACACGATTTTGGGTTTCGAAGGCAACCCTCATTGGGACCCGCTGCATATCGCCAGCAATATACTTATCGTACTTGGCTTCTTTTTGTTAGCGTCGGCATGGAATGTCCTGCATAAAGCACAGCAAGCTCATTCCTTAGCGGCTACAGGTTGGTATGCTCGCTGTCGTCACCCGCAATATATTGCTTTCATCATGATTATGTTTGGATTCCTGTTGCAGTGGCCTACGCTTCCCACATTGGTGATGTTCCCTATATTGGTGGTGGTTTATGTACGACTGGCTAAACGTGAAGAGCGTGTAGCCATTGAAGAGTTTGGCGATGATTATCGCCATTATATGGAATCGACACCAGGATGGATTCCCAAAATTACTATCGATTAAACGACTATAACCTATTAAGGATTATGCTATGAAAAATTCTATGAAAGCACTGTTTTCCACCATCGTTGTTGCCGCTGTAATGTCTTCACCGATCTTTGCGGAAAAAGGATATGCACACGGTGATGAAAACCAATCCATAGGCGGCTCCATGATGATGGGTATGATGAGCCGAGAACAGATGGCAGATATGTCTGAGCACATGCAAAAAATGCTCAAAATAATGGACAAAATCAAAGGTGAAACCGATCCGGAAAAACGTCAGCAATTAATGCAGGAACATATGCAGGCCATGCAGGAGGGGATGCAGATGATGAATAAAGGTATGCCTATGCAAGACAGTATGAAAATGACTGAACATCAAGGTAAAGGCATGTCGGATAAAATGGGTGAGCCAGACATGATGAAGCGTATGGAGATGATGGAAGAGCGCATGGGGATGATGCAAATGATGATGGGACAGATGATGGAGCATGAATCTGAAGCGAAAGATTAACAGCATTACTTTCCCTGTGTCTATTGACCTTCCCCTAAGGGAAGGGTTTATAAGTTCTCTTAGGTTGTGTCATAAACACAATTTTGTAAGGATACCTGAGAGGTTGTGATGCTAAAACCGTTGCATACAATTTGGTTAACCGGACTCACACTGTTTGCTTTATTGCTCTCTAGTGTATCTGCCAGTGCCTCTCTTAATATGCCGCTCAAAAATAGGGGCGATTCTTTAACTGTATCGTCTCTTTCACATGATGAGCATTTAAAGTGTTTGTCATCACAACTCGAATCAATAATGACCGAAACAGATTGTCATGATTCAACCAATGATATGAATCCAGAGCATCAGTGCTACCCTTCGAGCTGTTTAGCTAGCGCTCTGCTGATTTCTCAAGTCATCATTACAAACTATCAAACACCCCAACGTATCCCTTTCTTCAGGGAAACTGCTGAGTATATCAACTCGGTAACAGGCAATTTGTATCACCCTCCAATAGTCTGATTCCTTCTTAACGGTTAATACCCTCGTCAACAGTGGCTTTGACATGCTTATTTTGCATGACGTTTGTCTGTATAACCGGCTCAATTTCGTTATTAGCTAACGAGCATTTTTGCAGTATCTATCAACTCGAAAAGGAAAATCATCAGTGAATATGCGAAAACCTTTAGCTTGCTTTGCTGCCTTGCTACTTGGATTGAATTCGATCACAGCATTCGCTCATGAAGGTATGCATGACTCAGAGAGGGACTCTGGTTTGAAAGAAGTGAACCAAGACGTACCAGCATTAGCACTGGATTCTGCTGAATTTAAACAAGCCCAAAACCTTTTTCGTACGGTTGGTGGCTATGGCTGCACCGCATGCCATGGTCTGTTTGCTCAAGGGGGCGGTAACGTGGGGGGAAATATAAGAGACCATTCACTAAGCCAGATAAATTATGCCCTTCAGAATGAGCCAACAATGAAGCTACTGAATAATGCACTTAGCGATGGAGATAAATATGCTCTGGCTGGATATCTCAAAGCTTTGGGTAAATTGGAACTCATTGAGTGGACGATTGATGGAGAGGTTTCATACACCAAGGTGGAAATTGATAAAGAATCAGATAATCAACTGGTTATATTCAACAAAACTTTTGACTCTATCGATTTGTCTTTGATGCCGATTGGTAATAATCACACACTTTCAATCGAACCCTATGCAACAGAATCGTATACGTGGAAAGCACAACCCGGTGAATACAGATTGCAATACAACCAGCATGTTCTTGATATGTCCTTCAGGTTCTGAATAAAAGGAAAATTTAATGAATAAGTATCTCAACATTACCGCTATTTCAGCTCTTATGTTTAGTGCAAGCACTTTTGCTAATCCTGTCGTGGAGCTTTATAAGTCGCCGACATGTGGCTGTTGCAGTCAATGGGCAGCCACAATGGAAAAGGCGGGATATTTCGTCAATATTCACAAACAGGAAAACTGGGCGTCGGTAAAAGCCCCATTCAATATGCCTAAACAGCTAGCGTCTTGTCATACGGCGCTTATCGACGGATATATGATTGAAGGCCACGTTCCTGAAGCAGATATTGCTCGTCTCTTAATAGAAAGACCTCAGGATATATCAGGTTTGTCAGTCCCGGGAATGCCTCGTTATTCACCAGGTATGGCTAGAGAGGGTGAAGAATATCAAGGCTTTAATATTGTTGCTTTTGATAGAGAAGGCAAACTAAGTCTGTTTAACAAATACTAGCAACTGACAACAGTTCTGCTGATGTCTGAGTATCTTAATACCGGCACAGTATTCAACAAATGACATGGAGAAAATATTATGAGTTGTTGTAATCGGCCTCCAGCTGGAGGTCCCAATAGTAATGAAATGGGTACCATGCTTAAAGGGTTAGGCGTGTTTTTAGTCTTGATTTTAGTTTTGGCTTATTTCTTTGGCTAACAACCATTTTGCTGCCAAATAGTAATTCCGGCTACTCCTTTCAGTAGCCGGATTATATATCCAATAATCATTGTTTCTGTTCAATATACAAGGATTTTAGTACAGGTGCGTTAACGCATCGGGGCAGCGCAATAATATGGGTACTTAGGTCTATCAGGTTTTTATAATCTGGGTTTAAAAATACGAAGATGTCAGTGATTATGCAAAATCTATAGGGCATGTAACTTAGCGATTAATAATCAATTTATTCTAAGTTACTCATCTTCATGTTCTCTTCTTTTATCGTATAGGGTTAGACCCCAATGAGCACCGAAAAAATTGACGATAGTCTCTTGACCTATGTGTTGCACACAGGTTTTAAACTTAAAATAGAAACATAGATAAAGATGTAAGGAGTTCGTTATGAGTTGTTGTAATAAAGCGCCTAATGGCGGAACCAGTGACCCTAAATTATTGTTGAAAGTGACTTTAGGTATGTTAGCGGTCATTGTGTTGTTAGTTTTTTTATTTGGTTGATTATCCTTAGGAATTTTGTGTTATCTCACTATTTTGTTGCCATTCGGAGGGTTAAGTATGCTGACAACTGAAATTGCCCGGACAGTAGGTGTTACTGCGGAAACGGTTCGTTATTATACCAGAAAAGGACTGATCTCTGCGACGAAAGATCCAAGTAACGGCTATAAAATTTACCCGCCGAGTGCTGTGGATAGATTACGGTTTATTAGTCATGCACGAAGTATTGGCTTTAGCTTAAGCCAGATTGAAGAGATCATAGAATACTCTCAGCAAGGAAATTCTCCCTGTCCGAAAGTACGGAAAATGCTGAGTGATAAAATTTCTGAGACACAACAAAAAATTAAAGAATATCAGATGCACCTGGCTGTTATGGAAGAAACTTATTCCCAGTGGGTGCATGAACCAGACATGACTCCCGACGGGAAGGCGATATGCTGCCTGATTGAAGACTGGTCAGATAAACATCCATCGATTAACTCTCAGGAGGAAAAAAATGAAGGTTAAAGAATATTCTCTTGCGTTATCAGGTGTCAGTTGCGGCAATTGTGTTACAAAGATCGTTTCCGCTTTAAGGGAAAGCGATCCTGATATCTCGCTGGTTATTAATAATAGTAAAGATAAAACAGATCTTATTACCACATTGGAACCAGAAAACGCGATACAAATTATTTCCAGCACTGGATATGCTGCGACTTTGCCCGTAATTCACCAATACGAAACAACATTGGCTAACGTTTCTTGCCAAAACTGCGTTAAAAAAATCACGTCTGGCATTAGAGATGTGGATAACAACGCTGATGTGTCAGTGGACATTTTGGCTCAGCGGTTAGTTGTCAATAGCCATGTCAGTGATTCAGAGGTGGAACGTATTTTACTGGAGTTAGGATACAGTGGCCGAAACGGAGAGCGGAATACCGCTGTTCCCGATGTGGCTGAATCTAATACGACCAGTGTTCATATGGATTTATTGGCTCAAAAGCAGACGGTGAATCTGGCTTTAGTGGGAGTGACATGCGCCAGTTGTGTCAATACCATTGAGGGGGCTCTGACAAATCTGGAAGGTGTTGAATCAGTGGATGTCAACTTTGCCAACCGTACAGCGACCGTTCAGTCTCATCAATCAACACTATCACTTATTCAGGCGATTCAGGCGGTTGGTTACGATGCCAGTGAAATCGTTGATGCTGATGAGGCGGAAGATATCAAAGCAGAGCAGGAAGCCCAAGAGTATCGGTTTAAAATCAGGCAAAGTATTATCGGTCTGGGACTGGGTATTCCATTGATGGGTTATGGCCTGCTGGGTGGCCCTATGAACGTAAATACCCTCTCAGAGCAAGCTCTCTGGCTTGGTATCGGTTTGTTGACATTGGTTATTTTGTGGCGAGCCGGCAGGCATTTTTTTAAGGGAGCCTGGAAAGCGTTCTTAAATCGTAACGCCAACATGGATACCCTTATTGCACTCGGCACTGGGACGGCCTGGCTCTATTCAATGGTGGTAGTTTTAGGACCTCAATGGTTACCTGAAAGTGCCAGACACCTCTATTTTGAGGCGACCGCAATGATAATCGGTTTGATCAACCTTGGGCAAGCGCTTGAGGTTCGGGCTAGAGGCAGAACGTCTCAGGCTATCAGACGGTTACTTGATCTGAGAGTAAAAACTGCGGTGGTGATTCGTGACGGACAAGATGTCTCCGTTCCTGTCGAACAGGTAATGCGGGGTGACAAGATCCGGGTAAGAGCAGGTGAGAAAATTCCTGTGGACGGTGTGGTCACTGATGGGCGTACGACGATAGATGAGTCTATGTTAACCGGTGAACCGATTCCCATAGAGAAGCAACCCGGCAGCCAGGTATCCGCAGGCACGATAAACGGTCAGGGAAGTTTTGTGTTTGAAGCGAAAAAGGTAGGTAGTGACACTGTTCTTGCTCAGATTATCAGCATGGTCTCCAATGCGCAGAACTCGAAACCTCCTATTAGTCACTTAGCCGACAAGGTTTCTGCCGTTTTTGTACCAACAGTTATGATCTTATCCATTATGACTGCTTTGATATGGTACAACGTTGGTCCGCAGCCAACTCTGGCCTATATGATTGTTGCCGCAACCTCAGTACTTATTATCGCTTGTCCCTGCGCTCTCGGGCTGGCGACGCCAATATCTACCATGATTGGAGTTGGGAAGGCGGCAGAGTTTGGTGGTTTGATCCGCAACGGAGAAGCCTTACAGCGGGCAAGTGAATTGGATGTTGTCGTATTGGATAAAACCGGGACCATCACACAGGGTAAACCTGAGGTCACAAACTTCCGTGTCTTTTCGGGTGAAGAAAATATTTTGTCGCTGGTTGAGACTTTGGAAAAAGGCTCTAACCACCCATTGGCTCAGGCATTAACCAGCTATGCGCAACACCACGCTCAATCTGGAGAGTCACCACAAGTATCCGAGTTTGAGTCCTTAACCGGTATGGGAGTGCAGGCTCACTACAACGGGAAAAGATTGCTCCTTGGTAACGATAAGCTTATGAATCGGTTTGGACTGAAAACAGAGACCGTGAGTGAATACGCCATCCAGTGGGAACAAGATGCAAATACTGTGGTGTACTTTGCTGTTGATAACGATATTCAGGCTCTTTTTGGTATCAGCGATCCTATAAGAGAAGATGCCCGAAGTGCGATTGAGCGTTTTCACAAACAAGGTATTCATGTCGTTATGCTAACCGGAGATAACGAAAATACGGCTAGGGCGGTTGCGAGCTTGTCCAATGTTGACGAGTTTTACGCAGGGCTAATGCCAGAGGATAAGCTTAGCTGGATTAAAGAGTTTCAGGTACAGGGAAAAGTTGTCGGCATGGTTGGCGATGGGATCAATGATGCTCCGGCACTTGCTCAGTCCGACGTTGGGTTTGCTATCGGAAGCGGCACCGATGTTGCCATTGAAAGTGCGGATATCACTCTGATGCGAAGCTCTCTGCATGGTATTTCAGATGTTATAGGGATCAGCAGTGCAACGATGACAAATATCAAACAGAACCTCTGGGGGGCGTTCATTTACAACTCCCTGGGTATACCGGTCGCAGCAGGATTACTATTTCCATTTACGGGCTGGCTTCTAAGTCCAATCATTGCAGGAGCAGCAATGTCGCTGTCATCTGTTACGGTCGTCACTAACGCAAACCGGTTGCGCTTATACAAGCCTGGCCGTTCTATCAGTAATAAATAGGAGGTTGATATGTGGGTGAACGTAATAGGTCTTACAGCCATTGTACTGATCATCTGGTGGTTTTGGGGGAAACAACTCGGCAGAAAATGACAATATTGTCATCATTACCGTCCGGTTACTGACAGGTACTGTAGGCTAAGATCAGCACTAGATAGAGTAAGTAATTTGGAGAAAGTTATGAAAGCTAACAACAAAAATCACAGTTGCCATTCGGGACACGGCGAGCACAAAGGCCATGGTTGGATGATGCTTCTATGTGTACTGTTTATGGTCGGAATACCGTTCCTGGTTATCTCCTCAACCATGAGTTCGTTTAGTCCGTCTCTGCTTGGTACCGCACTTGTGCCTCTGATTTTATGTCTGGTCATGCACGGGGTGATGATGAAATTTATGATGCCAGGAAGTACAAAAGATCAGGATGCTTCTCAAGAACCGCAGGATAAGAAAGAGGTGCAAATGGTAGAAGATAAAACGAATGATGGTGGTCGATTTAGCGCTTGATTTATCTCATTCAAAGCAACGAATCAGGAAACCAAGATTTCTAAGTCTTTTGATAACGCCGTACAACTTTAAATTTAAAAAAGAGAATAAGGATTGAATAATGAAAACTGTTCTTACAACAATGCTGATCGGTAGCCTTATTTCTGCACCAATATTTGCACAGGATATGGTAAAAGACAGCGCAACCGAAGGTTCTCATAATCAGCACCACGGTTCGGAGAGTAACACTTCTTCATCCGCTGAAATGCCGATGATGGATATGATGCAGAACATGGAAAATCACCAGCAGATGATGTCGCAGATGCATGCCATGATGACTGAAATGCATCAGATGATGTCAGAGAAAGGTTGCGACAAAGCAATGGGAAAAAATATGATGGAAAAAGAAAGCTAGTTACCGATTCCGTACATAATTTCTCTTTATCTACTTCAAATTTAGCTCGTGCTTATGGCCGGGCTTTTTCTTTTTTTCAAAATTTTAATTGATATTTAGCATGATATAGATCATCTGAATATTTTGTAACTTCATGTATAACCATCTGATGTGTCGAATGTTTTCTGGATTAATATAAATGTTTAATAACTTGAAACTTGGTCAAAAGATAGGCTTGGGTTTTGCGACTCTTATGGTATTTCTTTCCATTATAGTGATGATGAGTATTTTCACGCTGAATAAGGCTGATTTGGGTATAGAATCGTATAGTCGCCTTAGTGAAGTGTCTGACTTTAGTTATCATATTCGAAATAAATTGATTGAAGTGAAAGAAGATACACGAGCGTACTTATTGTCAAATAGTGATACAGACATTCAACGCTACAACAAACATATCTCGGAGTTGGACAAAGCCCTTCAGATGCACTTACCCTCATTCGACATGAAAAATGCAAAAGTGCTTAACGACATATCAAATAAACTGCATCAATATGATGAAATATTTTCAGATGTAATCAACCAAACAAAACAGAGAAGCGATGTTTTGAATGGTGTCCTTGAACCGAGTGGTGAGCATATGTTCAGTACCATGCGTCAACTTGCAGTCAAGGCTTATGATTATGGTGACACAGACTCTGCGTATCGGGCATCTCTGGTTCAGGAAAAGCTGCTATCAAGTCGGATCAATGTGTTGAAGTTTCTACAGTCAAGCAGTGATGAAAATTACGATATAGCCTTGAAAGATATGCAAGAGTTGAAAGGCGAAGCTATGGCGTTAAAGAACCTGTTAACCGAGGATTCATTGAAAGGCCTCCTTACTCAGTATCACACGTCACACAAATCGTATCTTCAAGCAATGAGTTTGATTCAACAGGCCGAAGTTGCCCGAAAAGAATTGATTCAAGTTCGCCTTAAAGGTTTAGAAACTGAAATAGAAAAAGACATATTAGAGATTCAATCTACCGTCAATGATAGCAAGAGAACAACCGAACTGGCATTGAAGTCAACAACAAAGCAGAGTATCCAGTTTACTACTGCTATTTCATTTATTGCCATTTTAATCGGTACTGTCTTGGCGTACTTGATGACTATCTCGATTACTAAGCCCATTTTGAAAGCTATCGATGCAGCAGATAAGCTTTCTCAGGGAGATTTATCGGGCTGCTCTGACGAATCAAGTGTTCGAAAAGATGAGGTCGGAACGTTACTCAATGCGATCAATGTTACGACGATACGATTGAGAAGTATGGTCAGCACGATTGCTGAAGCCGGTAAAGAGCTGAATCAAACATCTTCGGTGATGATCAATCTGACGGAGAAATACTCCAACAGTATCCAGAGACAAGAACAGGAAACCGATTCCGTAGCAACTGCAATGACGGAAATGACAGCGACCGTAAAAGATGTTGCTCAAAATACTTTAATGGCTGAACAAACAGCAAGTGAAGCAAGGGAGCGAGCAACGAAAGGTTATATCATTGCAAAAGAGACCACGCAGATAATCAATAAGCTAGCTCAATCCGTTGGTGATTCTGCTGAAAAATTATCTGTAGTGGAAGTTGAGTCCGGTGATATTGGCAATATATTAAATGTTATCTATGAAGTCGCGGAGCAAACGAATCTTCTCGCTTTAAATGCGGCCATTGAGGCAGCAAGAGCGGGGGAACATGGTCGTGGTTTCGCGGTTGTTGCTGACGAAGTAAGGCTACTTGCACAGCGAACTCGAGAGTCAATCACTCAGATACATACTATCACTGAAAAACTACAACATGGTATCCAAGATGCTGTTCAGGCAATGAACAATGGTAAAACTCAAACCGTGTCCAGTGTTGAACAGGTTAGCCTCATGGGCGACGCACTATCGGCTATTGAAGAGTCCGTGTCGGTTATTTCTGATATGAATACTCAAATTGCTAGTGCTTCTGGTCAGCAAAGTATTGTCGCGGATCGTGTCGGTGAACATATGAAATCCGTTGGTGAAATTGCTCGTAGAAATACAAACACGATTATGGATATCAACTCGTTATGTAGTGATGTCGGTAGTTTATCAATTCAACTGAGTAAGCTGATCAGTCAGTTTAAGCTTTCATAAATCAGCAAATTATTTGGATGGTGCCTGGTTGAGCTGAGATGCATAAAAATTCGCTTTAATTAAAAAGAGACGTTGGGTAGCTGAGCCACATGAAATGAGGTTGATAGGTTGTTCAGGTTGGTTCTCATATATTGAAGTGCTGTGTCTGCGCGGGCTTACCGTGGCACTCTTTCTTTCTCTGCCATTGAAGAGACAAGGAAGTTCAACAAATATGAAATTTGGTGCACTCTTCCTTAGGTGTATTGCGAATAATTCATTTTAGTACTACTTGTTTCTTTGGTGAAAAGATCGAACCAGATTTTTCGTATTCCTATCTTCTGTCGTTATTATTCATCCTCTCCTATGTTTAATCTCGTATTAGAGATAACGTTTATTAAGTAGTGATAATAAAAAAAGCTGAGCCTAATGCTCAGCTATAAATGATAAATAAAATAATGAACCTCAAATGTTACCATATGAGTAAGCAGTGGATCTCTAGTATAAATGCAATATAATGAATTTTTCCTGACCAGAGAATGACAGATTTGTCATGGAATTAACAATAAATATAAGATATAACGCCATTGTTCTTAATCATTAATTACAGAAAAATTAATAGGATGAGAGGTAAAGGTTAAACTTTACGATGCAGATGATGTTTTGTTGTCTTTTATCTATAAACTTATGATTTTTTTGTTTTTCATCCCAAGTGTTGCTTTTACTAATATTACATTCCCAAATATTTTCCTACCGCAATGAATTGCTTGTATCACTATTTTCTATATTTATCCCTGTGCTGGGAATACTTAAAATATAAATAGCAAAGGATATTAAAATTACACGAATGTCATTTTTGAGTCATGTTTATGACATGAATGAATTGTTAATTTCTCCGTTATAGAAATTAGATGAATGATTACCTATTCAAAAATATGCATGGTTAGAATAAATTAAGCAGCTTTGTCTGCTTAATTATTGTTTGAGTAGAAAGCAGCGTGATATTGCTTTGCCAGTATTTTAATTTTGTTGAGTGGGGCGATACCATAATATTATATGGCATATTTTTCTTTGTCTCCCTCGTGACTTTGTTAGTACTGGCATGCAATTAAATGGCCCCTCTCTTTCTGTAGTAGGGGGTAGGAATGTCGAAAATCATATGAGAATCGATAGATTTTTGTCCTGTTTCGACGACACAAGGAAATTGCATAAATGATTGAAAAAAAATTAAAAATGGCTGCTCCTTTGGCAGTGGTACTAATTACAGCTCCGGCACTGGCTGATGTCGCTTCACCATCGCTAGATGGTTTGAAGGGTGAAATTGATCAACTGACCGCAGAAGTCGCTAACCTAAAAAATGACCAATCTGCTATCAGGCTTAATGGTTATTACCGTATGCAAGGCACGGCGGAAAGCCTCGATGAAACTGACGATAATAGTAGTACTTGGGTTGATCAGCGTCTGCGCATGAAGGTCACCGGCGACCTGAATGAAAATGTTACTGTGGTTTGGTACGGTGAGTACGATGCTCCCTTTGGTGAAAAAGGTAGTAAGACGGTCGCAGGTTCAGGTGGCAAACTCAGCTCTGATGGCGTTGGTATTGAGACAAAAAACGCTTACGTTGATTTTAGACTACCGAATACGGACTGGAAGGTACGAACGGGTATTCAAGGGTATGGTTTTGGCAAATATGAGAGTTTCGTGACTGATGATGACATGAACGGCATCTCGTTTTTGGGCAATATAGACATGGTCAACCTGAGCGGGGGTTGGTTTAAATGGGATGAAGGAGAAAGAGATTCGTCAGACGACGTCGACTTCTACGTGTTGAATGGTGAGTTAAACCCTAACGATAATCTAAGTTACGGTTTTACTGGAGGCTCAATCAACAACAGGAACGAAGATGCCATTAATGGCACGGCTGCTCGAACGGACGATATTTATCTTGGATCCTACGTTGACTACACTTATGGTGACATGGCTTATAGCGGTTCTGTACTCTATAAGATTGCGTCAGGAATGGACTCAAATGCTTCTGATGGCGAAGCATTCATGTTAAATCTCTATGCTCAAAAGCATTGGACTGGCGGTTATATTAAAGTCCACGGTATCTATATTCCTGCTGACGACAGCAGTAATGGGACAGATCGTTTTGCTGAAAACAATTCAGGTTATGAGCTCAACAGTAGTAACCTGATGATCTTTGGAACCGATTCATACTACAACAACGGCTCGCAAGGAGGTAAGGCAGTTTTAGATGCAGCTTACCAAGGGTACGGCTTGTTGGGACTGATGCTTTCTGGTGATCAGATGCTAGAAGATGACTACTATGTTAAGTATGGCGCTGGTTACTTCAGAGTGGCTGACGATGCCCCTCAGAGTGCTTCACAGGCAAATGGTTCGAATCTTGGTGCTGAATTGGCTGCACAGTTTGGCAAAAAATTTGCGGGTATATATGACTTGAGTTTGCGTGGTTCTTACGGTTTTATGGGGGATTTCTATCAAGAAAGCTCTGAGGACACATACAAGATTGTTGCTATGCTCAATGTCGTATTCTAATTGAATCATTAAATACAATTAATTTTATTATGACGGTCAAGCAGTCGCTTGACCGCTTTTCTGTTTTATCAACTCATTCAAGATTATTATTTTATTGAATCCAGGATGTTCTTCTCATGAGTCTTAATCAAAGTCGAGCCTTATGGATAACCTTTTTCGTTAATGGATTAACCGATTTTTACCATTCGGACCGTTTCCATTGATAATCTTTCTGTGTATAGCGTTAATATCAACCAATGAGTTCAACTCATTAAATTTTAAAGAAATATGACAAAATTGTCATCTTAAAGACCAGAGTTCGACACCATGGCACCATTAAGATGTGATCAAGTTACAAATATCAACGCAACAAAAGGAAATCCAATGAAACTGATGAAAACGACTTTTACGACAGCAGCCTTGATTTTACTAAGTGGAAACGTCCTGGCAGGTCAGTATATTAATACTTATGGCAATTTTGAGGAAAGACTGGACACTCGTACATTTCACACCGAAGCGGTCTCTTCAAAACAGGAAGCCTATAAGCTGGGGTTACAGCAACTACATGAACTTGACAATAGCTCGACACAAGAGCTCAATCATAAATTATTGGTCACCAGCGATAGTAGTAATGATATCCATTTGAATAAAAACGGTTATGTAACCGTACAGGAATTTATGAACGATGCTGGTCAGATACTGTACAAAGGTAAGTTAACGTCAGCTATCATTACGCAGAACGTCGTGACGATTAAAACGATTAAATAACAATGACTCGATACTCTAGCGTTATAGGGTAATCGAGTCATTGTTATTTTTTTTGCGCTAAATGACA
Organism: Vibrio spartinae; assembly: GCF_024347135.1. Classification (NCBI taxonomy): domain Bacteria; kingdom Pseudomonadati; phylum Pseudomonadota; class Gammaproteobacteria; order Vibrionales; family Vibrionaceae; genus Vibrio; species Vibrio spartinae. Next base: position 3,931,537 of record NZ_AP024907.1, read on the forward strand.
TCGGTTGAACAGTCATTCGGCAATATCCGATTCAAGTTATTTGAGCTAGTCTGTATATTAACGCTCTAAGTACATAACACTATAATATTTATTAGAAATGAAGCTATTAATTGTTGAAGATGAGCCTAAAACAGGCAGTTACTTAAAAAAGGGATTTACAGAGTCAGGCTACGTTGTTGATCTTGCTTATGACGGCGTCGATGGACTCTACCAGGCGACCACCAATCATTATGATCTCATTATATTAGATATCATGCTTCCGAAGTTAAATGGTTGGCAAGTGTTACAAACAATGCGAAGCAGTCAATTAGATACACCAATCATTATGCTTTCTGCAAAAGATCAGGTAGAAGACAGGGTTAAGGGACTGGAGTTGGGAGCGAACGATTATGTCGTCAAACCTTTTGCTTTTGTTGAGTTGCTTGCCCGGGTTAAAAATGCGTTAAGACACCAAAACGGGCAAGTGAAGAATGATGCGACCTTAGCTATCGCTGATTTATCTCTGGATCTTTTGAAGCGGACAGTTCACAGAGGGGGGGACGCGATCCTTCTGACCGCCAAAGAGTTCTCTTTATTAGAACTCTTTTTGCAAAGACGTGGCGAAGTTCTGTCGCGTTCACTCATCGCCTCTTTGATATGGGATATGAACTTTGATAGTGATACCAATGTTATTGATGTGGCGGTCAAAAGGTTGCGATCTAAAATTGATAAACCTTTTGATGTTAAATTAATTCATACGGTGCGTGGTATGGGTTATAAACTCGATGATTCTGTAGAATGAAGCTGAAACTTAAAAACTCAATGGCAACAAAGCTTATTGTCATGTACATGGCGTCTTCATTTGTCGTCCTTACTTCATTTGCCTTAATTGTTCAGTATTCAATTAAACATCATTTTTATCAGCAAGATTACCAACGCCTTAATAACAATTATCACACGATCTTTTCCGCGTTTGATAGTTTAGGTAATAATGATATTACAGCGTTAAAAGCAGAATCGGCTTACCTTTGGGTATTAGACCGGGATGGCATACCTTTGTTCACAAACACGACGTTATCTCTGCCCGAGGATTCAAAAAAGTTAAACTCGATGGAATGGACGGTCGATGGACACACATATCGCGCTTTCCGGTTTCAGCTAAAACATCCACAATACGGCGCTATTGTACTTGGACTCAATATTGACCTCCATCTCTTATTTATTAGTAAATTCAATATTGTTCTGTTGTGGACGTTTGTCATAACGAGCGTGATATCAGGGGTGTATGCGGTGTTTATTGTTCACAAAGGCCTAAAGCCTCTGCACGTTTTGCAGAAGTATCTGAGTAAAGTTAGCCCGAATCGGCTGGATATCAGAGTTCCGGTTGAAGCACTTCCTGTAGAGCTGGTGCAACTGGTTGAAACACAGAATGAAATGCTGGAACGCTTACAGCATGGCTTCAACCGGCTGAGTGAGTTTTCTTCCGATATTGCACACGAACTCCGAACTCCGTTAACCAACATTATGACCCAGACGCATGTCACTTTATCTTCAAAAAGAACCGTGGAGGAATATGAGGAAATACTCCTTTCCAATGTGGAGGAACTGGAAAGGCTGAACAAGACTATCCAAGATACACTTTATTTGGCTAAGTCTGAAAATCATTTACTTCATACTAATAAAGAGATGCTCCAATTAGCAGAAGTTATCAGGCCACTGCTTGAATTCTATGAATTTATGGCTGACGAAAAGGAAGTTTGTGTAGAGTTACGTGGAGATGGTGAGCAGTTTGGTGATAAACAGATGCTGCAACGTGCAGTTGGAAATATTATTTCTAACGCGCTGAGGCATTGTGATGTTGGCTCTGTGGTATCCATACAGATTGCAGAAGGTGAAGAATACAATTCTATCAAGATAAAAAATACCGGAGAGACAATCCCGGAAAGTTCTTTACCCTACCTGTTTGACCGGTTCTATCGAGCCGATAAATCCAGGAAACATAGCAGAAGTATTGGCGCTGGGCTTGGTTTAGCCATTACCCGAGCTATTGTTCAGGCTCATGGTGGTGAAATCACTGTGTCTTCCAGTGAAAGAGTCACTGAGTTTGCTCTGACAATGAAAAAGGGTGAGGTATAAATGGGCCTGGTCAGGTTTTTTTATTGATTCTGTTTTGTGGCGGATCGGGTATTGTTGTCTAGCTTAAACTAAGAACCTATTGACTCCGCTTCATGACATTATTGTCATATTTCAGTCAGATAAAAATCAGTATGTATCCTTTATTCTAACCTTGTTCTCATAATTAATTGGTTCGATGAGAATGTTAAAGCAATAGTACTTTTTTCATTTCTTATTCATTTTATGCTGAGTGACAACTCAGCATTTTTTTGCTCTCCAATTACTTCCCAATAGAAATAAATATCAAGTTAGACAGCCATGTCAATTTTCATGCACTCAGTTGTTATTGCTATATGTTAAGTTTATTTTAGCGTTAAGTTACAGAGTATGGTCTGTAACCACATTTTAGTGCGCAATTTTATCCGCAGATACCTCATATTATGGTTTTGTCATTTTTCTGACAGTTTCTGGTCATTTTCAGCGACTTAGTCTGACACCACTCCGTAAATAAAACTTCATATAAAGAGGTGTTAATAATGAAACTCAAAAAAACAATATTAGTGGTATCTGTATTCAGTGCTTTTAATGCATTAGCCGATTCTGATACTTCTTATTTTGGGTATATTCGTAGTGGTATTGGTATGAGTGGAAACAATGGGCAGGATGTTCAGTTCCACAAAAACCAACTAGGTCGCTTAGGAAATGAGAATGATACCTATGGTGAATGGGGTATTAAGAATGAGGTATACAATCAAAATGGCGTATCTTTTGACGTTGAGTCGATGGCTGCTATTTACACCGATGGCTCTACGGGATGGGAAACCAGCGAAGATGAAGATTTCACCGTTGCACTACCTCAGATTGATGTTCAGGCGAAAGGGATAATCAAATCTGCCCCTGAAGCAACGCTTTGGGCAGGGAAACGTTACTACCAAAGACATAATGTCGATTTGGCTGACTTTTACTACTGGAATATTTCCGGAGCAGGTGCAGGTGTTGAAGGCATACAAACTGGATCAGGCAAACTCTCGGTTGCCTGGATAAGAACAGACCGTGATGAAGTCGTCGATGAGGGAAATAATAGCGGAGTCTTGAACGTCAATGTCCTGGATGCTCGATTGGCTGAGATCCCGCTTTGGCGTAATGCTTCTTTAGAAGTGGGTGGAGATTATGCTATCGCAAATGAGAGCAGTAGTTATGAAGGCGATGTAAAAAATGGTTTTTTATTCAATGTAGAGCTGACGCAAAATTTTAGTTTTGGTAACAATAAAACGGTTTTCCAGTACGGTACAGAAGGCTACGGTAAAACGATAGCTGACTATGGTGACGGTTCCTGGTACGGGGCTGAAGCTGAGAGCGGTGCGGCAGCGTACAGAGTTATTAACTGGGGCGTTATTCAAATTGCAGACCGTTGGGAAATGGGGCACCAGCTTGTCTGGTCATCTTCAACCGATGATATTGATGCAGGTCAGACGAAGGATATCTCCTATTTTTCTTCCGTTGTGCGCCCGGTTTACAAGTGGGATGAGAACATGAAGACCTTGTTTGAAGTCGGATATTTTAATAGAAATGTAGGCGACGGCTCCGAAGAGTCAGGGAGTAAAATTACAGTGGCGCAAGCTTGGACGGCAGGTTTAAGTTATTGGGCAAGACCAGAAATTCGTTTGTATGCCAGCCACTTTACTGATTTCGATAATACGGATGCTTTAGGAGCAGGGAAAGACAGTGAATTCAATTTAGGTGTACAGGCGGAGGTTTGGTGGTAAGCAAGATAAAACATCATTGAGTTGATTGCTTTATAGCAAACCATAATCCGAGTGGTATTAAGTCACTCGGATTTTTATGTACGCAATTCTATTACTTTTGCATGATTGAGCGCTTTCATTTCAGATGTAATGGTGTCTATTGGGGTTTATCAGAAAGATAAAATACGTTTATGACATTATTGTCATTCTTTGGTCAGGCGAAGTTCAGGTGTGACTCTTTATACTGACTCCGTTCCCTAGTTTACTGATGATATAGAACATCATCATAATCGTATTTTTCATTCAATCCTGCCTTATGTTTGAAGCTGAGCTTATTGCTCAGCTCTTTTTTTACTTGCGAGATAAACTATTGGAGGGATGACAATCCATTGAAAAAGTGGAAACAAACCTATGCCAATTATTGGCACAATCGGCATAAGCGGGTCATATTCCCAGCGCGAATAAAATCCAGTATTGATGTGCTCCAGCACAATGGTCAATGCGATTCCTGGAAGAATAAAAAGAAAAACATCCACTAAAGAAGCGGTTGATAGCCAATGCTTTTTGTTTGTGTAGAAGACAAAATAGTATGAAATAACAGCGATGACACCATCCCCCAGAGAAGCCTGAGTGCACATCCAGTTCATTGCTGGCAGGTCTGTCGACTGAGAGAACGTAAATAATGGCATCTGCCACATCTCCCAGAAGAAGTGTATGAAAAAAGAATAAAGGAAGACATATAAGGCAGAATAGTTTCTATTTGAGCCTGATTTATATATGACTGTCATGTCGAATTATCTACAGTAAACATCGGTTACAGATCAGTGATTCGTATCTTTTATAAATTGCAATAAGAGTCACTTGATGGGGAAAAGTTACTTTGATTGTAGTTTAGTGAGTTAAATTGAGCCCCAAAAGATAACTCTTGGGGCTTATCGGGGTTAAAGCGTCATGTTTTTAGTCATACCCGCTTCAGCGTGGCCCGGAACATTGCATGCAAGCTCTACATTTGTATCACCATGGAAATGCCACGTTAGCTGTTTGGCTTTTCCTGGCTCGACAGTGACTGAGTTGCCTGAATCATGCATGTGTTGGCCGCCCATTTTTCTCATCATTTCTCGGTGTTCTAACTGCTCTTTTGCAGAACCAATCGTAAATTCGTGGTTGATTTTTCCGGTATTCATAACCACAAACTGAACAACGTCATTAGGTTCAATGTTTACCTCTTGTTTAAAGGTGATTTTCATATCGTCTGAGAGCATGACATAAGCAATTTTAGTCGGTTTTACGCCTGGGGCAGGCATGCCGACATCTGACATCCCCTCTGAACTCATCGTGTTGCCATGATCCATTGATCCTTGGTTAGTCATTGTCATATCCGCTAGTGCAACAGAAGAACTTACCGTCAGGGCAATAGCTAGAGCGAGTTTTTTCATGTTTATATTCCTTAATATAATGGCTGGTATCTATTTTGTTTCGCGCTGTTTCCACAGCTTAAAGATTGCAGGGATAACGAGCAGAGTCAGCAACAAGGCTGATGCCATACCCCCTATCATGGGTGCAGCAATGCGCTGCATGATTTGTGAGCCGGCTCCTTCACCATGCATAATGGGGATGAGACCAATGATAACGGTGACGACAGTCATCATTACCGGGCGGACACGCAACCCGGCGCCTTCACGAATGGCGTTATTCAGATCATCAGGCAGTAAGGGCTCTTTTTTATCCTGAGCTTTCAGCTTGGTGAAGTGCCAGGCCTGATTGAGATAAACCAGCATGATCACCCCAATTTCAACGGCCACACCTGACAGAGCGATAAAACCGACCCCAACCGCGATAGACATGTTGTAATTGAGGGCGTACATGAGCCACAGTCCGCCAACCATAGCCAGCGGCAGTGTCGTCATTATGATCAGTACTTCTCCCACACGGCCAAAGCTGAAAAACAGCAGTAGCGTAATAATGGTAAGCGTTATTGGAATAACAATGCTGAGACGCTGTTTAGCACGTTCCATATATTCATACTGACCAGACCAGGCAAGTGAATACCCCGATGGGAGTTTCAGTTCGTCGGCAACGCGCTTTTGAGCCTCACTGACGTAAGAGCCCAGGTCACGGTCTTCAATGTCGACGAATACCCAGCCATTCGGGCGGGCATTTTCGGTTTTAATAACAGGAGGACCGTCTTCATAGCGAACATCTGCGACATCAGCCAGCGCAATTCGGGCACCGTTTTGAGTGACTAATGTTAAGTTTTGCAGTTTATCGACAGAGTCGCGGTAGTCTTGTGGATAGCGAACATTGATAGGGTAACGCTCAAGCCCTTCAATGGTTTCACCCACATTCATTCCGCCAACGGCTGTTGATACCACCTGCTGAACATCTTTAATGCTCAACCCGTAGCGTGCAGCGGCGCGACGCTTGATATCCACAGTCACATAGCGCCCACCGGCAACACGTTCTGCGTAGACAGAGGCGGTACCTCTGACACCATTTAAGATAGGTTCAAGCTCAGAGCCAATACGTTCAATCGTTTTTAGCTCCGGACCGACAATTTTAATACCAATAGGCGTTTTGATACCGGTAGAGAGCATATCTATACGGGTTTTAATCGGCATTACCCAGGCATTGGTGACTCCGGGGAACTGGATCAAACTATTGAATTCTTTACGCAGAGATTCTGTTGTGACTCCTTCTCGCCATTCTTCGCGAGGTTTCAGTTGAATAACCGTTTCGATCATCGTCAGTGGTGCCGGGTCAGTTGCAGTATCAGCACGGCCAACTTTACCCCACACAGATTTCACTTCCGGAACGGTTTTTATCAGCTTATCCATTTGTTGCAATAATTCACGGGCTTTACCAATGGAAATACCAGGGAAAGTGGTTGGCATGTACATTAAATCTCCCTCATCCAGAGGAGGAATGAATTCACTGCCAAGTTTGCTGGTTGGATAGTAAGCGGAAGCCATTAGAGCAATCGCAATGACTATTATAGATTTTGGATAATTAAGGCTAATGTTAAGCAGCGGACGATACAGCCCAACCAGTATTCTGTTCACCGGATTCTTATGTTCAGGGAGAATTTTACCGCGGATAAAATAGCCCATTAACACAGGGACTAATGTCACCGCCAGGCCCGCAGATGCTGCCATCGCATAGGATTTCGTGAAAGCAAGAGGCGAGAACATCTTACCTTCCTGACCTTCCAGAGAAAACACCGGAACGAAGCTTAAGGTAATAATAAGCAGCGAGAAAAATAGCGGAGGACCGACTTCCTGAGCAGCATCACCAATCACCCTCCAGCGGTTCTCGTTGGTGAGTGGTGTGCGTTCAATGTGCTTGTGCACATTTTCTATCATTACGATGGCACCATCGACCATCGCACCTATAGCAATGGCAATACCGCCCAGTGACATGATGTTGGCGTTAAGACCCTGCCAGTGCATAACGATAAATGCAGACAGAATCCCGACAGGCAGGCTCAGTGCAATCACCAGGGATGAACGAATGTGGAACAGAAACAAGGCGCAGACAATCGCCACAACAATGAACTCTTCCGCCAGTTTTTTCCAAAGGTTATCGACGGCTGCATTAATGAGCGTTGAACGGTCATAAGTCGGAACAATCTCAACACCTTCTGGCAGGCCACGTTTCAACTCCTCCAGTTTGGTTTTGACATTACTGATTACCTTGCTCGCATTCTCGCCAAAGCGCATAACAATAACGCCACCAACAGCTTCCCCTTCACCATTTAACTCTGAGATACCACGGCGCATTTGCGGGCCGACTGAGATATCAGCGATATCACCTAACATCAGAGGAGTCCCCTTTTTCGTTACTTTGAGTGGTAACGCCTGGATGTCCTCAATACTGGTCAGGTAACCGGTGGTACGAACCATATGCTCAGCTTCAGCAACTTCGATAACGGAGGCCCCGGCCTCCTGGTTACCGTTTTTAATCGCCATATTTACTTGTTGAAGTGTCAGGTTATAGGCTCGTAGTTTTGCAGGATCAATCTGGATCTGATATTGCTTAACCATGCCGCCAACGGTAGCCACTTCTGATACACCATCGACGGTTTGCAGTTCGTATTTCAAGAACCAATCCTGCAAACTGCGTAGTTGAGCTAAGTCATGCTGTCCGGTTTTATCCTGCAATACGTAACTGAACACCCAGCCGACACCAGTCGCATCTGGCCCAAGCGTCGGTTTGGCATTTTCAGGCAATTTAGGCGCAACCTGACTTAAATATTCCAGCACCCGGGAGCGAGCCCAGTACATATCGGTTTTATCATTAAAAATGATATAGACGTAGGAGTCGCCGAAGAAGGAGTAGCCACGAACGGTTTCCGCACCGGGTACAGCCAGCATTGCTGTCGTGAGCGGGTACGTGACCTGATCTTCCACTACCTGTGGTGCCTGTCCCGGATAGCTGGTTTTGATGATAACCTGCACATCGGAAAGGTCCGGAATAGCATCGACCGGAGTATTCTTAACACTGAACAGGCCTGCGGCGACCAGAGCAACCGTTGCCAGTAGCACGATAAGGCGATTGCTCAGGGACCAGCGAATAATGGCGTTGATCATTGTTCGCCTCCCAGGTGCTCAATGTCTTTTAACGAATAATTATCCTTATCTTTTTCAACTAGAAATCGGACACGGTCACCTTCCTGAATACCGGATAGCTCAACGTCGGGGTCAACGTTGAAATTCATTTCTCCTGCATCCCAGTGCCATTTGGATACGGGTAAGTGCTGAAGGGTAATCATGCCAAAATCGGCCATCAGCATGGTGATGTTGCCTTCAACCCATACGCTCTCATTGGTGCTAACACCATTAATACGTGATAAATCAGCGGATTGACTGGACTCTGAATCCAACAAGAATTGAGCGGAAGAGACGACGTTACTTTTATCGGTCAGACCTTCAAGAACTTCGACCTCATTTCCGGCTTCACGTCCGAGACGGATACGGGCAGAGCGGAACTTACCTTCACCTTCGGACAGTACAACACGCGTCATGCCTCCTGAACGAATGACCGCTGATTTGGGAATGGTCAGTACGGATTCATCGGTGACAGGCTGTAAGGTGATGTTGGCAAACATGTTAGGTTTCAGCTCGCCTTGTGGGTTGGGGAATTTAAGGCGCAGTCTGAGAGTTCGGGTTTGTGCATCTAAGATAGGATAGACGTAGTCAATTTCACCATCCCATTCCTGGCCCGGAAGTGCATCCAGCGTCATTTTCGCTTTGCTACCGGCCTTAACCCATTGTGACTGACGTTCAAAGACTTCGGCATCAACCCACACGTTATCAAGCGGGCCCGCACTTATCACGGTTTGAGCCGGTGACAAATATCCACCCTCTCGAACATTTAAGCTGGCAACGACGCCGTCTGCTTTCGCTTTGATATCAATGGATTGAGACGCTCTGCCACGTTTTACGATGGATTGGATTTGTGGGCGGTCTACGCCTAATGTGATGAGACGCTCAGTTGCGCCTTTGATTAATCCGCTACGACCGGTACGGTAAGCGTTCAGAAGTTCTTCCTGTGCCTTAACGAGTTCAGGTGAGTAAAGGGTAAACAAGACATCACCCTGATTCACTTTATCGCCGATAGCGTTGACGTTAAGTTTTTCTACCCATCCGGCAACACGGACGTTGATTTGCCATAAACGGCTTTCATCGAACGCAATGTAACCAACTGTGTCAATGCTTGGTGACAGCGGGGTAAGCTGAGCCTTGACCACTTTGACACCTAAGTTGTTTTCAACGGAAGGATCGATAGTGACCGTTCCTGGTTTACTTTCTCCGGCGCCATCTTCGGCATAAACGGGAATTAAGTCCATACCCATTGGGGATTTACCCGGCTTATCGCGTTTGTAACTTGGGTCCATGGGTGCGACCCAGTAAAGAGGCTCATTGCTGGCTTTAGCATTACTTGCGGTATTGCTGGTTGTCTCATTACCCAAAGCCGAATGCGTTAATATCGTTTGCGCACCAAAGCCCAGTGTCGCGCCAATAATGAGCGCAATGGTTGTTACGTGAATAGTTTTCATTAGTTGACCTCGTTATTACTGCTCTGACGATGTAGCGAGTTGTGGCGTATCTACCTGATATTGGTAGCTATTGAGTAGCGCTGACAGATTGTTATTCGTCAGATTTAAATCGGTGATAAGGCGTTGATATTCGAGTTTTAGAGCGAGCTCATCTCGGGTGGCGAGGATCACATCATTGAATTGTGCTGTGTTGTTCTGATAACCACGTTCAGTGGCTTTCACCTGAGAAATAGCCTGAGGTATCAGTGTTGATTCAAAACGTTCAATGCGTTGTGACAAGTTGTTTTGATCAACAAATAACGAGTTTACCTTAGCATTGAGCTGTTTGAGTAAGGTATCTTTTTGAGACTGAGCGGCTCCTACCTGATATTGAGCCGCGGCTAAGTTTTGGTCCTGACGGTTTCCTGTGAATAAAGGGATATCCATAGTGATAAAGGCGCTGACCACATCGGATGCCGGTTCACCTTTCATGTTGTTGGCCTGACGATAGCCATATGCCATTTCCACACCAAATTGTGGTGCGTAGGACTCTTTTGCAATATCGACCTGAGTTCGGCTGGCTTCAATAGAAGCATCAACCATACGAACCGTTGGGTATTGGTTAAGTCGCGAGTAGTAGTTGCCATTACTCGCGGTGTTTTCCAACGCCTGCAACACGGACCAGTCAAGTGTATTTGAAGCCTGTAACTGATTTGCACTGAGTAACCAATCAGATCCAAGCCACTCGGATAATTGAGCCGTCAGTCTTTGTTGTGTCTGTGCATTGGCCTGAAGTTTTTCATCAAGCTTAGTGACCTGAAGCTGGGCGTTAATCAGATCCTGAGCTTCACTTTTACCGATGGAGTAGTTGGTTTGAATGAAAGCTTCCAGCTCTTCCATCAGTTGTTTATTTTCTAACAGAATCTTATGTGCTACCTGCTGATAACCCAATTCCAGCCAAACTTTTGTGATCGCATTGATGACTTCCAGCTCTCTGGCGGTCACTTTTAATTCGATTCCACTGGCTTGCTGGTTGGCTTTAACGCTGTTTAACTCAAGCGTATCCCCACGGCCAAATTGCTGTGAGATACCAGCAGAGATATTGGTCATCGCATCTTCATCGAATGCGAAACTGTCTACCGGCAGGCCGGATACCCCAAATTTGAGCTTTGGATCTTGCTGGGTAGAACTGGCTTTCCCTGTTGCTCGCATGGCCTGTGCCTGTGCATAAAATTGACGACGAGAATCGTCATTCGTCAGTGCTGTCGCGATAATTTGAGACAGCTGATTGGCGGCCATAGACTCTGCGTTACCTGGCTTTTGCTCACCAGCGTATACAGACGCAGTCGTCCATGCCGCAGCGCTGATAGACAGCGCCAAAAGACATTGTTTAAATTTCACTTTTTTAATCCATCACAGAGCGCGTGACGCGCACGAGAGCTTTTCCGTATGAATTTACGGAACCTAAATATTTGAGATGGAATTAAGCGATCGGAGGTCGATAGAGGCTTTGCGTCTTACGGATAACATCACCAGAGATTGGTGATGTGACCAGAGCGAGTGAGGTACTTACAGTGATTAAAACATGAGGTGTGGTCAGAGTCGCCACAGAGGCTACGCAGGTAGTGTCACAGCAGCTTTGGGCTGTATCAGAGACGACTTCACAGTGCCCTTTAGTGCTTACAGTGTCTTTTTCCTCAATAGTTTGATGATGAGATGACATCTGCTGTGCCTGACAACTCATTAAGGAAACCATTTGTTGTAAGTCGTGCGAATTTGCGCTGTTCATCACTGTTGAACCTGATGCAAATCCAGACACAAGCAAAGCTGCTAATGTCCAGAGAGTGATCCAAGTTGTCGGAATGAAATTTAAGCGCATACTCTATATCTATTTTTGAATGATAGTATTAAGTAAATCGATACGATCCTATATACGTCCCAATAAAATCGATTTAAATTACTGCAAACTAAAACGCGATTCTACTTATTGGCTTTAAGTAATACAACAAAATATTTATTGCTATCGATTATTGTCACGCTCTACATAATGTACTTTAACATTAACCTTACCCACGTATTCCAGCTCACCATTTTCATTCATTCGCTCTTGTACTGTTACGAAACCGGCATTCTCTAAATGTGTTCTTTTTGAATTCACGTTAAAAGTTAGAACACGGAGTTCATCATTTAGTTCTTGTGCTGACATCGTTTTTAGATGATGCAGTTCAGATAATGCTAATCGATAGGCTTCATCTGACGTTGACGTTGGAGCAACAGAGACAGTTTTCATGTCTTCGCGGCTGATGTAATTACCACCGATGTACAACGGTTGTGCGAATACAGGTACAGTTGTCAGTGCCATTATAGAAACAACAAGAGCAGTTTTGATTGTGTTCATGTTTTTATCCTCAGAGTTATGATTTTCAGTACTAACATTTTGGACTATTGCTACTGACATTATGCTTTCTGAAAAATGACTTTTTTGTCATAAAGTGTAGGTATGTAATCCAATTATTGGATTACATAAAAGGCTATTAACTCAATGAAGAAAGACACGTTATATGTGTAAGTTTGCTACTTCTTTGTCTGATCTACCTCGGGTTGAATTTTCTAAGTAATCGAGAATACCTCAGTGTACTAATCAACCCAGAGTCCGACGGAAGATCGTCATAGTGGACTGCTAAATTTGGCAGAGAAAAAGGAGTTTCCCCTACGTAAAGTAATTCGTGTTTTACTAAATTAAGTAAAAAATCTAAGTAAGTTTTGTCCAAAAATCAGTTACTTTGGACTTGGTAGTAGCTGTGACTTGGTAGTAGCCATTAGTATGAATCTTTATTTTTGGTCTCGTTTAATCTTAAACGGTTCGATCAGGGTTACTTGGCTGTTTAATATGAACTTTATTCCACTCTTACAACTAGATGGATATGAATTTAATTAGGTGAGTTTTTGTCGCTGGGGAATAGCTTATACTGCTGTAAGGCTTCCTTAGTCTTAGGTAGGTTGAACAGCTTTGATGTCAGCCAACCATGTGCTCCCAGTATCTTGTCCAGTTTTGTCCTGCAGATCGGTGGATCGCAAGACTCTATGATTGAACAGACTTTTTTAGAGAGTTCATTATCTCTCTTTTCCCAATCAACCCTGTCTACATGCTGTGTTTTTTGAGGTACAGGAAGGTGTTGTTCCAACCACTCTGGATTATGCAAATACAACCAGAAAAAGGCTGCCTCACATTCTTCTTTAGCATTTTTCCGTATGCCCTTAGGGTGACTCTCAAAATATCGTAAAATTTGACACTGATAACGCCTTCTTTTTGAGTCCGCTTTGCATTTTTTTCGCCATTCAACCAAGCCCTCAATAGAGGAGATAATCGCCTCTACACTACCTGAAGAAATACCAAGTTGCAGAGCAATAGTAGAGCGATGCACCCCTTTATATGCGAGTCTAGATACTTTATCTTTTAAGCTATCAGTTATTTTATAAGGCTTCAGGTTTACCGGGATATGATGTCTGAGTGCAACCGCCTTAACATAGCATCGACTTTTACCTATATCACGCCCTACCTGTGCCATCGAGTATCCATTAAGCAGCAAATCACAGCAGCGAGTTTCGAGCTCTTTAACATCATCGTCCTTGGACCTAGATGTAGAAACATGCTCATCAGGATTTTCAGATAACTGAGTCTGAGTAAGTAAAAATTCAAGTAACAAGTGTTTGAATGGGTGTACTTGATAAGTACCATCAATCAAAGACGACATGTATTTCAAGTCTTGTGCTGAAGTGATACGCAGTGGGTTATCAGGTAAGAGTATTTTTTCAGAGATAGAATAGAGTGCTGCCATCAATTCTATACGTTTAATTCTACCGGTAAACGTTGTAAACCCTTTATCAGATAAATGATTTTTATACCCGCTTGGCTTAAACTGAAGATATGCATTGTCTTGGATCGAACGAAATTTTCTTTCGGCGTATTGAGCAAATGACCAAGCTAAGTCGCTACACTGCACTTTTACATCACATGTCGGCGGGAATAGATAAGATCTAAAATGTTCTCTTTCGTGCAACTCTTGATGTATCAACCAAACACCGTGTTCAGAGCAAGCATCCACACCAGGAATTTGATGAGAACAATGCCAATAAGCCACGCCTACGTTATAAATATCTTCTTCAGCACATACAGGGCAATACTTTAATGTTAATGGTTCATGTTCTCTAAATGTGGACAATTGACAAGCCCTTACAAGCTCATTAGTACCAATAGAACAATCATTAATGATTTCTCTGTATTTCGGTAGAAAGTGAGAAAACAAAGGTCTTAGCGTTTGCTCCCTGCATAGATAATTAGCAGATTCATTTGTGAATCTACTAATCAAATCAAGATCTGCTGTAAGGTAAGGATGGATCACTGCTCGTCTATTACCAACTAAGGTATTTAAACACCGCTCTTTCTGCAATCCAGATAAAGAGATATAGCGGACAATACGGCTAAAAAGGGTTTCATCGGGTTGTGCGAGACTGTTCATTATTCTGTGTCACGCCCATTTTTATAAATCCAGATATGGAGTGAGTCTGCCTTCAAAGTGGATGCTGAGCTGAGACAGTGTCAGGTTCCAGTTCTGCACCGGATGCGTCCACTTTTCACTGGCTTTCAACATACCTGCATACAACAGCTTGAGCAAGCTGGTTTCATTAGCAAAACCGCCCTTGGTTTTGGTCAGTTTGCGGAACTGACGATGTACCGCCTCAACCGCATTGGTGGTGTAAATGGCTCTGCGGACCTGTTCGGGATATTTGAAATACACCGATAAGTTCTCCCATTTATTGCGCCATGACTGAATCACCAGCGGGTATTGTGGTCCCCATTTGGCTTCCAGCTCATCCAGCTCATGTTCGGCAGCTTTAAGGGTTGCCGCTTTATAAACACATTTTAAATCCGCCATAAACGCTTTCTGATTTTTGCTGGCGACATACTTCATCGAGTTACGGATTTGATGGATAACACAGAGTTGGACTTCAGTCTGCGGGTAAATGGTTTCAATCGCCTGAGGGAACCCTTTGAGGCCATCGACACAAGCAATACAAATATCTTTGACACCGCGATTTTGTAAGTCGGTCAGGACACTGAGCCAGTAATGCGCGCCTTCGGCATCAGAGAGATAAATCCCCAGCAGCTCTTTTTTTCCTTCGATATTGAGTGCAAGGATGGTGTAAATGGCTTTGGAAACAAAGCGACCGTTTTCCTTGATTTTGTAGTGAACGGCATCAAGCCAGACGACCGGATAGACGGGGTCTAAATCCCGCTCCTGCCATGCTCTGAGCTCAGGGATAAGACGGTCGGTGATGGCGTTAATCGTGCCATTGGAAACGCTGATACCATACATATCCAGCAGATATTCCCGGATATGTTGATAGCTGTTGCCAAGGGCAAACAGGGAGAGGACATTACGTTCCATCTCATCGGTCAGTCGGGTCTGGTGCTTCTTGACAGTTTGCGGGTCAAAAGAGCCATTTCGGTCACGGGGCGTTTCAAGTTCAAATTCCCCGGATGAGGTTTTAACGGTTTTGCGGGATTTTCCATTTTTGCGATTGTCGGGCTCAGCTTCAAGGTGCTGTTCGATTTCAGCCCCGAGCGCGGCTTCAGTGATTTGCTTAATCAACGGGGTGAGCAAACCGTCTTTGCCGTTGAGGCCCTGACCGGATTGCAATGCTTTGGCAAAAGCTTGAATATCAATTTCGAATTTATCGTCAGACATAAGGTGTCATTTCCTTTTTGGTTCAGTTTAAAGAAATGACACAGAAATTTGAACACTACCGGTTGTGCTTTTGGTACCTGCATATCCGCCCTCTTACTTTGAAAAAATTCCTACTGCAGATCTTCTAAAGGATTTTCGTACAAAATACCTGGAAGGTTAGTAGAGTTATACGTCTCTTCAGATTCCGATAGTTGCTGGAATAAATCAGCAGATTTTATCGGTAGATTTACCATACCTAACACGTCTCTGATTAACATTTCAAACTCAGGATGCTGAGCTCTGGTTATATCTCCGAGAATCGCTGGCTTTTGCTTTGGCGTAGTCTTGGGCTTCGTGTTATCTTCGTCTTTTGTAGCAACTGATTTGTTGCGACGAGGAAGATGAATTCCTAATTGATCACGGAGATCATTAACTTCAGCAGTTTCATTTGATAACGCACAAGCGTAGTAATACGCGTTTTCTAGAACCGTGGCATTTATACATTCGTCTCCACTTCCTATAACGGCCCTTTGTGCCTCCCGATATATACGACAGCACATATCAAGATTGCCGAGTGAAAGCTCGTACATTTTTGACATCAGTTCCTTTGTCAAAGGTGTTTTTGTGTTTGTCCATTGAAGATCCCAAAGTTCACAGATAAATGCTTCCCAATCTTTACTATTCCGACGTAAAGGATGCATCTTCCAATAGCCACCACTTTCAGCTCTCCTAGCTGCTTTCAGTTTTTTTGATAGTGTTTCATCAAAAGGTGGGTTCGCACAGAAAAGTAAAGGAATACCAAGCTTATTTACTAAACTATGTAAAAAATTCAGAAGATTATTTTCGCCCCTAGTTCTTTTTAACTCTAAGCGTTGCATTTCATCTATAACTAGAATGCCTAAGTAATTAATTTTAATCCTCTGTTCGATTTGTCTCATAAGAGAACCAATCGTTCCAGCCGGCTTAGTTTGTTCCACTCCAGTAGCTAGATCTAATCTGAGTAATATTTCTTCACATAGATCTCTGACACTAGATTTATCAGGACAATCAACCTTAATCCACACAACTTGCTGACTAACTTCTAAACTCTGTCCACGATATTGCGTATGTTCTATAACGGAAGGAAAATAATTAAGAACTTGCTCCAACATACTTGTTTTACCAGTACCGCTTTCGCCTATAAGGGTTATGGTATCGGCTTTAGGTTCAAAAAATCCTGAATACGGTTGGGTTTGTGGTCTATCGTCCATAAGATAATGCACATATTGAACGGTTGATGGACTTAAAGGGTTCTTACTGGAATAGCCATCCTTAATAGCTCGCTCAATGAGACGAAAACACCGAATATAATCACTAAGTGGCTGTCTTAAAGTTTTTAATCGGCTTAAATATTCCTCACGAACTAGCGGATCTTGGTGCATCCGAATATGCTCGTCTAAGTCAGGATAATAAGTAAAAGCATCGATAAGAATTTCATCTTTAACTTTTGGAGGCAGAGCCTCAATAAGAGGGTTTCCTTGATGCTCAGGTAGAATTGCTTCTCTGTATACTGCTTGTATTCTATTTCTCATTTACACATCCTGAGCTCTTTTATTACGCCTTGGCAAAGTTACGACATTATTATTCTCGACTATGTCATGATCCTTTACCGATTTACTCACTTGAGTGGTATCTTTTCCGTTCATTAATTCAAGCTCTTCTTTTCTATTTTGTTGAATCCCCTTAGATCTATCTTTTCGAGGAGTAGGGTTATCTTTTGCTCTGTTCTTAGCTCGCTTCGTTATTGCATCAGTTCGGTGTTGCATATCTATAGATTCAGCAGTAACAATCATCTTTTCGCTTTTCTCGTCTGTCCAGTCCAAAACAAAATCGGATTCAACGATAGGTAAATCTCTAAACATACGACTTTTGGGAGACAAATTGCATTTAACGAAAGGCTCTCGACTATTAAACCTCACATATATGTAGTTTGAACTATTTTCATCAATCCTAGCCTCAAGTTGCCACCATCCTTTATCTCTAGCAATCGAAGCCAGATCATCCTCTATGATACGTTTATTGGTGAAATACATACCATTGTATAAAATACCATCACCAGTCATGCTAACCATTTCTGGAGGGAGTAGCCTTGAAATCACGTCATCGTAATTAGCTTCAATTAGACTGTGTCTTTGCAACTCCACATTTACTTTCCAGCAATTGATTGGGGTAGGTGCCAGATCTTTTTCTATAAGCAATGGGGTTTCAAACGCAAGTCGTTTTAGAATATCTCTGTTATGTTCTAAAACAGCTTCGATCAATAACTGTGTTACTTCATGAAGCGTATAAATAGCTAATTTGCGAGGATCAATTTCTCCTCGTACGACCTTACCTCGCCTTGTAGCACCTAATAAGGGGTGAATGGCCTTCTTATTTAAAATATCAAATCGACGCTCTACGAAGCTTTTACGATCTGGACGGTATGGAGGGGCAAAACTTAATTGGGTAAACGGTACTAAATGTTCTTCAGGTTGAAGGCCTATCATCTCACCATTATCACACACAAGCTCCTCCGGAATATGATGGCAAGGCCATTCGGCCTCACTGATATGAATACCATATTGAGAGCAATATTCTTGTTTCGGTAAAAAACAATTTACTAAGGCTTGTCTAGCAGCCCTCCAAGAGGCGAAATAAAGAGAAACATGAAAACCTACAATCATGCGAGTTGCTCTATCGACAATAGAATATATCGTAGGTCTACCCAATACTCGTTGGTTTGAGAAAGTAGAGACTATATGCACATCTGCAACGGTAGCATCTATTTCAAATACGTCACCTGGTATAGGAGATCTTTCTGTCGCACTACCAGTTGTACCGCGTTTATTAAGTAAATAATCTCGAACTGATGTCCTAGCTTGTATCTCAACATCTTTACTTATCAACTTAGACTTCCAATAAGCGAATTGTCGCAAAGATGGCGCATGTGGAAATTGTTCAAGAGCTTCCGCAATTTTTACTTCGCTAGCAAAATACTTACGCAAGAACTTTTTATAGGTTTCCACAAGGCTGTCCCCACCTTCCTTAAGGTAGTGCTTTTTAAGTGATTTTTTTATCTTTTCTTTGTCTTTTTCAGTTAGGATATATTTTCTGGACCGAACTACTGCAAGTGTTCTAGAACGTTTAGGGGCACCTAAAGGAACCGTTGCTTTCCTTTCCTTTCCTGCGCCCCCACTATTTGCATATGCAGGCAATAAGGCATTTTTATCTTGTCCATACTTCCAATATAGCTGCAGCAGCCTGTCGACTGTATTTCTGTGTTCGCTTATATTTTGAGCATATTTTACAAGCAAGTCTGAGCGTTTGGATATGCAATACTCAAACAAAAAGTCCTTGTCTTTAATGATACGTTCTATTATTTGTAAGTTTTTGTCTCTTTTGGCTTTTTGTTTATGTGGAATATCAAGCTCATCTACCTGCATATATATAGGTAAGGCAAAATCTTCTTTAGTTGTTGTGCCTAGTTTAATGGTCCGATGAAAGGAGCTAAGTTTTGTTAGGAGGGGCTTAATTGGTCTAGTATGCTCTAACGGGAAGAGTACAACGGCATCAAGGTCTTTAAATATTTCCAAGACTCGATACACACCATTTTCAACACCTTCGAGTCTAGTAATTTTCCAAACACTATTTTTAGTTAGAACCATTCGCAGTCCGTCCATATGATGTTAATGCTACATCTTGAATAATTAATATTCCGGATTCAGCAATTAGATAAGACATATCTACTAAAATCAGTTTTAAAGAGATTAATAACTTTATTTCAAGAAGAGCACTTTCTTTAGATATCTTTAACGTTTGGCTTATCTCATCACATAAATCGGTGATTAAAAATCGTCCTGTACTTAGCATCCCAAGTAGCGTATTGGTATGAATGCTCTGCTCTAGGCTATCAGGCTTTGAACGGAAAGGGGCAGTGGCCCATTTTATGTTTTTACTCTGGTTTCTAGTGAGTTCATTACCAGTAAAAAGTTTGAATTCAACACCCAATAACTCCCACCAAATTCGCTCTATGTCTAACTTTTCAGCAGTACGTTTATCGAGCTCGCCAGGTGGCTTAATGGCTACAGCCTGATAAACAGGTTCGGCATTTTGAGGTTTGTACAACGTCAGCAAAAAATCTGTCGTCATAATAATAGGGGACTTACTTTCAGGATGAATGGGATGCTTCACACAAATAGTGGAAGCAATCCTTTGGGATAAAGTTAGAGGGAGTAAGGGGAACTGCTCACGGATATCCAAGACAGAACCACTAAAATCAGCGATATAAAAAAATTCGCTTTCTATCGAAGACAGGGTGTGATGGTTTCTACTTGTTTTAAAGCCAAAAATCTTTGAACGATTCCCATCAGATTTTACATCCTGAGCTCTGTACCAAGGTAAATAGTCTTTATAACTACCTAAACCATAACCATTTTTTAGAGCTCTCTTAAAGTCTTCCTCTGTTTGAAGTTTTCTGCCTCTGCCCATGTAATTCCCTTAAATTTGTTCTAGAAAGTGTAGTTTACCTTTCATAAAATACAAACTTTATTGGAAATAATCAAAATAAAGTACAAACCTAAAACATTAAATACAAACTTTATTGTCTATATACAACAATCAAACCCACTGTCCGGCGACCCAGCCGGAAGACCAGCACCACTGGAAGTTATATCCGCCAAGCCAACCGGTCACATCCATCACTTCACCGACGAAGAACAGACCGGGGACGGATTTACAAGCCATGGTTTTCGAAGAGATGGCATCCGTATCGACGCCTCCCTGAGTGACTTCGGCAGTCCGGTAACCTTCGGTGCCATT
Organism: Vibrio spartinae; assembly: GCF_024347135.1. Classification (NCBI taxonomy): domain Bacteria; kingdom Pseudomonadati; phylum Pseudomonadota; class Gammaproteobacteria; order Vibrionales; family Vibrionaceae; genus Vibrio; species Vibrio spartinae. Next base: position 3,951,975 of record NZ_AP024907.1, read on the forward strand.
GGGCAAGATCTGCCAGTGAGTGAGTGTTTCAACCAAGGCAGTCATTTCTTTGCCGTGCAGTTGCTTGAGCGGCTTATCCACCAGCTCGCCCCGCTCGATCAAGACTTCGACCAAACGCTTGGGTAACACTTTCGCAAGGGTATTTTTCACACTTTGATTGGGGTGCTTGGCACAGGACCGGTTCAGCATTTCCCCGATATCTTCATCCGGCACCAAATTCACCGTGACCTTCTCCCCCGGCTGCCAATAGGAAGACAGTTGTAACACAGCCGGTCCAGATAACCCGCGGTGGGTGAAAAGCAGCGCTTCTTTAAATGAGGTACCGTTTTCAGCCGTGAGTACCGCAGGGACAGCGATACCCGATAATTCAGCAAACTGCTCTTTCTCTTCTTTATGAAGCGTAAAAGGCACCAATGCGGCTCTGGTCGGAATAACCGGCAACCCAAACTGCTCAGCAACTTGATAACCGAAAGGGGTTGCGCCCAGTTTCGGCATCGATAAACCACCGGTTGCAACCACCAGCGACTGACATTCAATGGTTTCCTGCCCGGTCTGAAGACGAAAGCCTGCTTCCGTTTTCTCAATGGCCTGAATGTCAACCTGATAACGCTGTTCGATATGAGGCAAATCACACTCTTGCAGGAGTAAATGGACAATCTCTTTGGCACTATCAAGACAAAACAATTGCCCGTGATCGCGTTCTTCAAATGCAATGCCATACTGAGTGACCATAGTGATGAAATCCCAGTTGGTATATTGAGATAGTGCGGATTTAACAAAATGTGGATTGCGGCAAAGGTAATGGCTCGCAGAGACATCATAGTTGGTGAAGTTGCAGCGTCCCCCACCGGAAATCAGGATTTTCCGCCCCGGCTTTTTCGCATGATCGACAACCAAGACTCGTCGTCCCCGTTTACCAGCCTGCGCAGCACACATCAGCCCCGCGGCTCCGGCGCCGATTACAACGACATCAACCTGTTTGCTCATTCTTATCTCACCAACATCGAACTAAAACGATCTATAACCATGAAAGACACGAAAAAAGGATGTGCCAGTCAGCACATCCTTCATCAATTGAAGAATGATTCTAACGTCAAGCGCGTCATTTTACCAATCAAGCGCCCGACGTGGCAGTTCTCTTTACAGAATCAGCGAGGTAAGCATCGTGATTCCGACAAGAGCAGACGAGAGTATAAAGAGTTGTCTTACCCGTTCACATTTACCCGTAAACACTGAGTCATGATGATGGAGATACTCTTTACTTTTGATGTAATGAAATAAACGGACCTGTTTATTCATATTACCGTGAGTGGTGAAAAATCCGGGACCGTCTACTTGCTGATACAAGAGAGGATGAGCTTCACGCATGATATAAATCAATGCCCGAAGCGCTGTGAGGTACCGCGCAACATTAACCAGTGTCACTCCCATGAGTGCGAATAAGATCGTATCTTCGCTGATCATCTTTTCCTCCCTACATCTTCACGAGGCTCTCAAAGAAAAAGACAATCAGCAGTGATATTTCTGAGATTACCCGGCTTGAGAATCCATTACGGAAGATGAACCTTCATTTACCATGTCTGCTAAATCTTTATCGATGAAGAACAGGGCTTTACCATCTTCACCAACCAGCTCTAACTTGTCTAAAATCCCTTTAAACAATTTTTCTTCTTCATGCTGCTCAGCCACATACCACTGAAGAAAATTAAAGGTCGAGTAATCTTGAGATGTGAACGCTGCATGGGCCAACTTATTGATTTTTTGAGTTATCATTTGCTCATGTTCGTATGTTTCGCGGAAAACCTCTCCTAAACTGTCATAATCATGTTTGGGCGCATCAATCGCACCGAGAATAGGCAACGCTCCTGTCTCACTCACATAAGTAAACAGACGCTGCATGTGCTGCATTTCTTCCTGAGCATGAGAACGAAGAAACATTGCTGCACCTTCAAAGCCTTTATCTTCACACCAAGCACTCATTTGTAAGTATAGATTGGATGAGAAAAATTCGAGATTAATTTGATCATTTAGTTGATCAACCATTGCCTGTGCTAGCATAACTGTGTCTCCTGATTTACTCTCGTATTGATTGAAATATAACACCGTCAACACTTTATCATCTTCTGACTGAGAAGTGGAACTGAGATCATTCCGACAATTTTTTTTTCAGGGCGATGCTAAAGTGAAATTATCAGATATGAAACGGAGACAATACAATGAGCTATAAACATATCTTAGTTACAGTCGATTTGTCTGAGGAAAGCCGAGTTCTAGTCGATAAAGCTGTGGCATTGGCAAAACCTCTCGGAGCAAAATTGTCTTTCATTCATATTGATGTGAATTATGCCGAACTGTACACAGGGCTAATCGATATCAATCTGGCAGAGACACAGCATCAATCCATGGAAATGTCACAAAAACATTTACAAGATATTGCAACGCACGCTAATTATCCGATTCATCACACCTTGGTCGGCAGTGGTGATTTAGGCCATGAAATTTGTGAAACGATCAATGAATATGAAATCGATTTAGTTGTCTGTGGGCATCATCAGGATTTCTGGAGCAAACTACTGTCCTCAACCAAACTCCTCATCAACTGTTCTCCGGTTGATATGCTGGTCGTGCCACTCAAAGACTGACGTACGGGGAAAACTTCGCTAGACTCTGAGCCATTATTGATCATGTTGAAATTATCATATGGCTTATCTTTCTGCGATTACCCTGTTATGGGCTTTTTCATTCAGCCTGATCGGTGTTTATCTCGCCGGTCAGGTTGATTCTTGGTTCTCCGTTCTCATGCGCATCGCGCTGGCAAGTGTGGTGTTTTTACCCTTTTTGAAATTCCGGCAGGTTGCTAAATCTCTGATCATCAAACTGATGGCTATCGGGGGGATTCAACTTGGTCTGATGTATTGCTTTTACTACCAATCCTTTTTGTTACTCAGTGTCCCTGAAGTGTTGTTATTTACGGTATTTACACCGGTATATGTCACGTTGATTTATGATCTGCTCAAAGGCCGTTTCTCACCTTGGTATCTCGTCACCGCTGTTGTCGCCGTTTTAGGGACCGTCATTATCAAACAAACCGACGTCCAAGAAGACTTTCTACTGGGTTTTTTGGTTGTTCAGGGGGCGAATCTTTGTTTTGCTATCGGTCAGGTCGGTTACAAATATTTAGTGGAAAATAATGACACAAAGCTCCCGCAACACACGATATTTGGCTATTTTTATCTCGGTGCTTTGATCGTCGCAACCATTGCTTTTCTACTCTTTGGTCACTCAGATAAGTTACCGACCACTTCGCTGCAATGGGGCATACTAGTCTATCTGGGGTTAATCGCTTCAGGATTAGGATTTTTTATGTGGAATAAAGGGGCTTGTCTGGTCAATGCCGGTGCGCTGGCGATCATGAACAATGCGCTTGTACCAGCCGGTTTGATCGTAAACCTCTTGATCTGGAACCGAGATGCCAATCTACCGAAACTAATCCTCGGTGGTACCATCATTATGCTTTCGCTGTGGATCAATGAAACTTGGGTCAAACGCAGAGTTGCGCAGTAACACCATTATTTATAACAAAATCCATTTATAACAAAAACGCATCACGAAGACCGTATAAATAAAAAGATGGCCTATGACCATCTTTTTCTCTTTATACATCCATATTTGATAAAACCAAGAGATAAGTGATTAATCACTTACAAGCGTTCAGCAAGCTATCTTCTCCAGCCTTTTTTGAATTTTCCCGGATTCTTTACACAATTTCTTTTGCTGGCGGATTAATTTCTTAATCTGCTTACGGGCTTTCTTGTCTGTCTGCTGCTTCTTAAATTGTTTGAGTGTTTTTTTATCCCATAGCGGCAGGGTAATATTCAGCTGTGATGATGATATTTCCGGAGTGATCGGTTGATGCATCGGGGCGGGAAGTTCTACCGGCTTGCATAAACGAGAGCATTGGTTCGCGCTTCTCGCACAAGACAGGCAGACAAACTTTGGGGCACTCACCAAATGGTGAATATCTCCTAGTGTATGGCGGATTTCACGTCGGTCAAACTGACACAGGCGCTTGCTCATGCTTCACCCCAATAAAAATAATAATTATTCTTAATTAGATATACAAAGCAATCGTCCGGGAATCAAGTAAAATTATCAAGTCAAACGATCATATCGCTTGGGGATTGGTGGGCAGGCTATACTTTCTCATCCATGGCAGCATTGACGTAAACATCAAAGCGGTTTTTCTTGGTTTCTACAGCCATGGTTGGTCGCTGTTCATCAAGCCACGGCGCGTAATCCGGACGCTTAACCACGACCCGCTTTTTCGCCAAACGCAGTGCTGGTATTAACAACGCATCAGCATCTTCATCGGCACCAACCAAAGATTGAAAGACGCGCATCTCTTTCTTCACCAATGCCGTTTTCTTCTTACTCACCGGATGAGGATACATCGGATCGAGATAAACGACGTCTGGCTGGATGTGATGCTCAAGATTCTCTAGCGCCCGGTGACTACTCTCATGCAATAGTGTCATCCGCTCACTGACCCATGCGCCGATCTCAACATCTGCACAAGCTCGTCTCAGTCCGTCTTCCAATAAAGCCGCAACCACAGGGTGACGTTCAACCATCAAAACCTGACAGCCTAAAGACGCCAGTACAAACGCATCACGACCCAATCCGGCCGTTGCATCAAGCACAACAGGCGTTACACCTTTGTTGAGTCCAACCGCTTTAGCAATTGCCTGACCTTTGCCACCACCGAATTTACGCCGATGAGCAACCGCACCACCGACAAAATCAACGTAGATAGCGCCCAATTTGGGCTCATCCAACTGACGCAATTCCAACCGTGTTTCGGTCAGCACTAAAGCAAACGGGCTGGCAGGGGTATGTTCAAGCTGCCAACGCTCAGCAATCGCATCTAAGGTTGACTGTTTATCAGGGGACTCTGTTAACAACTGTTGTGGCAAAAAACATTCTCCTCTGATCACCGCTGCGGTAATCCGTATGAAATCAACTTGACGGTATACATCATTTGGCTATTTGAATGATAGAATAGCCTGATATGATAGCACTGTAATATCGATATAATCTCTAAACCTCAGAACGTCATGACGTTCTGAGTCTATTTCCTATAAAAACATAAAAGCTCAAACAAGGAATAATCATGCATCCCAATACGGCTAAGCTAGACGATTTGGATCGCGCCATCCTCCAAAAATTAATGGATGATGCCCGCACACCCTACGCAGAAATGGCAAAGCAATTTAATGTCAGCCCGGCAACAATCCACGTTCGCATCGAAAAAATGAAAAACGCAGATATCATCCAAAAAACAGAAGTCGTCGTGAACACCAAAAAACTGGGCTACGACGTCTGCTGTTTTATTGGTATTAATCTGAACGCCGCAAGAGACTATCACTCAGCCTTAGAAAAGCTGAATGCGCTCGATGAAGTTGTCGAAGCCTATTATACAACGGGAGCATACAATATATTTGCAAAATTAATGTGTCACTCAATTGAAGAACTTCAATACGTACTCATCGATAAATTGCAAAGTATTGATGAGGTTCAATCTACTGAAACATTAATTTCATTACAAAACCCCATCAATCGAAACGTCATCCCATAATGGACGGTATAAAAACCATGTAAATACAGTTGACTTTATAAAGCTATTTTTTACTTAAATAATCCAAGAGCTCTTCCGCGGAAATACCTTGAGCTGCTAAATTTTTTGCCATTGTTTCAACTTGCTCATATTTGCGGGAGTCAATCACTTGCTCAAATTGATAAACCAAGTCACGCAGCACAGGAACAGGCACTTGTTTAGCGGCACTACGAATGCGCTCACTACTCTGGTTGCCCAATTCACTGAGCAATTTTCCAAACATGACCTTCTCAGGTGTTTCATCAAGTTGCTCTAAAATTCGAGCCATTTCATAAGTTGTCATCGACATATGTGATTTCCAAAAAATATTATAATGTTAAAGATATGTCTAAATAATAATCGGGAGCGAACATATAAATATAAACGGTTTCGCAAACGATTGATTGCTATTTATTCATATAGAACATCACATTCGATGTCCTATATGAATAAGGATACTTATCATGCAAAATTGCGAGTCAGAGAAAAAAAGCGTAGCTTATTTTACATCACTCACTCACGAGTAGCATTTTACTATCTACGACAAAAAGGATAACAACAGATGCAAGGTCATATATCTGAACGCATATCAAATATAAGAAGCTGGCTAAAAGAAAACCAACTTGATGCGCTGATTGTTCCTCATGAGGACGAATATCTGGGAGAATATCTACCCGCCCACAATGAACGCCTGCAATGGCTTACAGGCTTTACTGGTTCTGCGGGTGTTGCCGTCGTTACCCAAGAGCATGCATCAATTTTCGTTGATGGCCGCTATACGGTCCAAGTTACCAAACAAGTACCAGAATCAATATTTGAATATCATCATCTAATTGAAGAACCATTTCTCGATTGGATAATAGACCATCTTTCCCCAAACAGTAAAGTCGGATTCGATCCGCGTCTTCACCGGAGCCTATGGATAACACATGCTCAACAAAAAATCTCGGGAAAATTCACACTGTGTCCGCTACAGGATAACCCAATTGATCTGTTATGGCAGGACCGTCCAGTGCCATTTTTTTCAAAAATGTGGTTCATGGACCTCAAACAATCCGGTCAGAGCAGTGAAGATAAACGACAAGCCATTGCCGACATCCTCAGAAAAAAAACCGCTCATTGCGCGCTATTGACGCAATCAGATTCGATCTGCTGGCTACTCAATATTCGCGGACAAGATATCGCTTGCCTCCCAGTACTGCTGACTTATGCCATTATTTATGACGATGCCAGTGTTGATCTGTTCATCGACCCACAACGTGTGATTGAAGAATTTGATCGCCATGTCGGGCCGGGGGTCAGAATCTGCCCACCGGAAACACTGGAACACGCACTAACAAACTTACAAGGCAAACAGGTTTTACTGGATCCCGACACCTGCAATGCTTGGTTCAGCCTGACTTTACAAAATGCCGGTGTCTCCGTCATTCACGGTGCCGATCCTTGTATGCTACCGAAAGCAGCGAAAAACGCCAGTGAAATCGCAGGAATGCAAGCCTGTCACATTCGTGATGGCGCTGCAATGGCGAAGTTCTTATCTTGGTTGGATCAAGAAGTTGCTCAAGGCCATATGCATAATGAAGCCACATTATCGGATCAATTGGCTGAATTCAGACAACAAGATCCAACGTTGCTGGACTTCAGTTTTAGCACCATTTCCGCCGCCGGAAGCAATGCAGCCATGTGCCATTATAATCACCTCAATCAACCGACCCCCGGGCAGCTGACACCGGACAGTTTCTATCTGGTCGATTCCGGTGGTCAATATACCGATGGTACGACAGATATTACCCGCACCGTTGCGATAGGTACCCCATCGGCCCTAATGAAACAGCAATTTACACTGGTTTTAAAAGGTCATATCGCACTGGCAAGCGCGCGTTTCCCACAGGGAACATCCGGACATCAGCTTGATGCACTGGCACGTCAGCATTTATGGGCCCATGGTTACGATTTCGACCACGGTACGGGTCATGGTGTCGGCCACTGCCTCAACGTCCATGAAGGGCCACAACGTATCAGCAAAGCCCCGAATACCGTCGCATTACTGCCGGGCATGGTCGTGTCAAATGAACCCGGTTATTACCGTGCGGATCAGTTTGGCATTCGTATCGAAAATCTGGAACTGGTTACTCCGGTAACAACCGCAGGCGATTTTAATATGTTGGGATTTGAATCTTTAACACGCTGTCCGATCGACCAGCGCGCAATTGATCGGTCATTACTCAACGATGCTGAAATTCAGTGGCTCAATACATATCACCAAAAGGTCTGGGATGAGGTTTCACCGCTCGTCAGTGGTACCGTGAAAGCATGGCTCAAACAAGCAACTCAGCCAATCGCTGAATCATCATGCTGATCTAACTTTCCCGCGTTGAAGTACACCAGTCGATCACTTTGATTGACTGGTTTTTTAACAACCGTATAACCCCCACTATATCCCCCACCAACAAAGATTAGACCACTAAATACTATTTATGATTTAAATGTCTAATTTAAAACAAAAAATACCATACAAAAACTAAATTGAGACAGTTTTTGATCAAAAAAGATTTGAAATCAAAACAATTTGCGTGTTACTTTTTTGTTAATTAATCGTTCAATTAAAAAAATATGGAGTCTCTATGCCTAAACTCGGCATGCCAGATATCCGCAAACCGCAACTCGTTCAGGCGACGATGAATGTGATCGAACGAGTCGGATTACACGGCGCAAGTATCTCGCTTATCAGTAAAGAAGCGGGGGTTTCGACTGGCATCATCAATCACTATTTCGGTGGAAAACAAGGATTGCTCGAAGAAACGATGCGCGCCATTTTGCGTGAACATTCCCGAGAGATCACAGCCGCTTTAAAGCAGCTCCCACCGAATGCTCACTACGCGCGTATCAACGCCATTATTGATGCGAATTTCAATGAATTTCAGACCGAGAGTGAAGTGGTCAAAACGTGGCTGGCATTCTGGTCCTATGCGATGCATGCCCCCCAGCTCCACAGACTTCAGCGTGTCAACGAAAAGCGTTTGATTTCACACCTCAAAATCGAATTAAAAACCTTAATCCCCCAGCCCCAAGCTTCATCTGTTGCCCATGGTATTGCAGCGCTGATTGATGGTATCTGGCTGCGGGGCGCATTAAATCCAAAAGGCATTGATGCTGCATTTGCCAAAACCATGATTAACGATTATCTGGACAAACAGATTTGGTATCACGACAACAGCAAGGTTAGGTCCCAACAATGAAATCACTGTATATACATGGAAAGCGATGCAACGCCACTTCCGGAAAAACATTTACTTCGTATAACCCTGCGACCGGTGAAGTGCTAGCTGAACTTGGACAAGCCTCCGCGCAGGATATTGAAGCGGCCGTCACCTCAGCGAAACAAGGATTTGCCCGCTGGTCAGCGATGACCGCGATAGAACGTAGCCGTATCCTGCTTAAAGCCGTCCAGCTTCTCAGGGAAAGGAATGATGAACTGGCGAAATTGGAAGTGCTCGATACCGGCAAACCATTACAAGAAGCAATTGAAGTCGATATCGTCACCGGTGCAGATGTCATCGAATACTATGCGGGTCTGGCACCGACCTTAGTCGGTACACAGCAACCACTGACACACCATCAGTTTTTCTATACCCGTCAAGAGCCGCTGGGTATCTGTGCGGGCATCGGTGCCTGGAACTACCCCATCCAGATCGCCATGTGGAAATCTGCACCAGCACTTGCAGCCGGTAATGCGATGATTTTCAAGCCTTCAGAAGAAACACCGCTGACCGCCCTTGAACTCGCTGAAATTTATACCGCAGCGGGTCTTCCCGATGGGGTGTTCAATATTGTTCAGGGTGATGGTCAGGTTGGAGAGCAACTGACATCTCACCCTGATATTGCCAAGATCTCTTTCACCGGAGAGGTCGAAACGGGCAAAAAAGTCATGGCAAACAGCGCCCGGACACTTAAGTCTGTCACGATGGAACTTGGCGGAAAATCGCCACTGTTGATCTTTGATGATGCACCACTCACTCAAGCGGTATCAGCGGCAATGGTTGCTAATTTCTACACTCAGGGTGAGGTGTGTACCAATGGCACACGCGTATTTGTCCACGAATCAATCTACGCAGATTTCTTACAACAACTGAAAGCCCGTACAGAGCAATTGATTATCGGTGATCCCATGGACATGGCAACGCAAGTGGGCGCGTTGATTTCCCAAAAACATTGTCGCCAAGTGATGACTGCCATTCATGAAGCCCGTGATAGTGGTGCTCAGCTTCTGACCGGTGGTTTCCAAGTCACAGAAAACGGGTTGGACAACGGTAATTTTGTTGCTCCGACCGTCTTCTATGACTGCGATGAAAGCATGGCACTTGTCCAGCATGAGATCTTCGGTCCGGTCATGGCGGTGATGAAATTCTCAGATGAAGCAGATGTAATTCAACGGGCGAATGATACCGCTTACGGGTTAGCGGCTGGGATATTTACCCGAGATATATCACGCGCTCACCGCATCATTCATCAGCTTCAGGCCGGTATCTGCTGGATAAATACCTGGGGGAACTCTCCGGCGGAAATGCCTGTCGGGGGATACAAACATTCCGGGATAGGCCGAGAGAATGGCCTCGAGACACTCACTCACTACACACAAACCAAGAGTGTCTTTATCGAGTTAGGCAACTTTGAAAGCCCTTACCCGTATCAGGATTCTACAGATGAAACAGCAATTTGATTATATCATTATCGGTGCCGGATCAGCCGGTTGTATTCTGGCGGATCGATTAACAGAATCCGGAGAATACAACGTCTTGCTTCTCGAAGCCGGAGGCAGTGACAAAAGTATCTTCATTCAAATGCCAACGGCACTCTCCTATCCGATGAATACCCCGAAGTATGCCTGGCAGTTTGAAACAGTTCCGGAAACAGGACTGGATGGCCGCCGACTTCACTGCCCCCGTGGCAAGGTTTTAGGCGGCAGCTCGTCAATCAACGGCATGGTTTACGTCCGCGGTCATGCCTGTGATTTTGATGAGTGGGAAGCACAAGGCGCAACAGGCTGGCATTATGCCAATTGCCTGCCCTATTTCAAACGCGCCGAATCTTGGTCAGGAGGCGGCGATCAGTACCGTGGTCAAGATGGTCCGGTTGCAACGTGCAACGGCAACGAGATGAAACTTAACCCACTCTATACTGCATTTATTCAAGCAGGTGTCGAAGCGGGTTACCCAGAAACGATTGACTATAACGGCTATCAACAAGAAGGCTTCGGCCCGATGCATATGACGGTTGATAATGGTGTCCGGGCCTCGACAGCCAATGCCTATCTCAAGCGCGCATTCAAACGCACTAACCTGACATTATTAAAGCATGTTGTGGCAAGAAAAATTCTGCTCGACGGTAAGCAAGCGACCGGTGTTACGTTTGAATATCAAGGGGCAATTCAAACGGCTTTTGCCAGTGCAGAAGTGATTTCATCAGCCGGTTCTGTCGGTTCAGTACAACTGCTGCAATGTTCAGGGATCGGTCCCAAAGATGTCTTAGAAGCTGCCGGTGTCAAAGTGAATCACGAGCTCGCAGGCGTTGGCGAAAATCTTCAGGACCACCTTGAAGTCTATTTTCAGTATCAATGCAAACAGCCAATCACCCTCAATAGTAAGTTAGGACTCATCAGTAAAGGATTCATCGGGGCGCAGTGGATGCTCACACATCAAGGACTCGGTGCAACTAACCATTTCGAATCCTGTGCCTTTATTCGCTCCAGAGCCGGATTGAAGTGGCCGAATATCCAGTATCACTTTCTCCCTGCTGCGATGCGTTATGACGGCCGGGCAGCATTTGCCGGACACGGCTTTCAGGTTCATGTCGGCCCCAATAAGCCACAAAGCCGGGGCACGATACGGATTACCGCAGCGGATCCGCATATCAAACCAAGGATTGAATTTAACTACCTGTCTACAGCACAAGACAGACAGGATTGGCGTGATTGTATCCGCCTGACCCGGGAGATAATGGCTCAACCGGCACTCGCCGCTTACCGTGGTGATGAAATCCAGCCCGGACTGGATATTGAAAGTGATGCAGCGATTGATCAATGGGTCCGAGAAAATGTCGAAAGTGCTTATCACCCCTCTTGCTCCTGCAAAATGGGCAGCACGGATGACCCGATGGCGGTCGTCGATTCTCAGTGCAAAGTGATTGGTATTGACCGACTACGTATCGTGGATTCGTCAATATTCCCCACCATTACCAACGGCAACTTAAATGCACCCACCATGATGGTTGCAGAACGAGCGGCTGATTTTATTTTAGGCAAAACACCGCCCCCCGGCACCGACGCACCGGTATGGATTGCAAAAGACTGGCAGACAAAACAACGGACAACTCAGCCTCAACTCACTTCTGTATCCGTACGGAAATGAAATGATGAATAGGAAGGAAATACGATGAATTTCAGAAAATGGTCTTTTATTACGAAAATTGCAGCATTGAGCCTATGCTGCGCTGCGCAAAGCTATGCTGCGGACCGTTGTGAAACGGTCCATTTTTCCGATGTAGGATGGACAGACATCACCTCAACAACCGCGGTCACGACGGAGATATTGCATGGTCTGGGTTATCAAACCAAGACCGATTTGCTTTCGGTCCCGGTGACTTATTCCTCAATGGCCAATGGCGACGTTGATGTTTTTCTGGGGAACTGGATGCCGACGATGGAAGGTGATATCAAAAAATATCTTGATAGCGGCCGCGTCGAGCAGGTTCGGGCAAACTTAACCGGTGCGAAATATACCCTTGCTGTCCCTCAATATGTCTATGATGCGGGAGTACACAACTTTGCCGACTTAGCGAAATTTGCCAGTAAATTCCACAGCCGAATCTACGGTATTGAGCCCGGAAATGATGGCAATCGACTGATTCAAAAAATGATCGATACCAATGCGTTTCAGTTAAAAGATTTTGATCTGATTGAATCGAGTGAAGCCGGCATGGTGTCACAAGTTGCCCGCGCAATTCGTCGTCATCAGTGGATTGTGTTTCTCGGCTGGGCACCTCATCCCATGAACAGCAATTTTAAAATGACTTACCTTGCCGGTGGGGATGACTATTTTGGCCCGAACTACGGCGGTGCAACGGTCTATACCAACGTTCGCAAAGACTATACCTCACAATGTCCGAATGTTGGTCAACTGCTTAAAAATCTGCAGTTCAGTCTCCCTATGGAGAACCAGATCATGGACGATATCCTCAACAAAAAAATGCCCCCGCAACAGGCTGCAAAAGCTTGGTTAAAGGCCAATTTAAATGTTTTAGAACAATGGCTTGATGGCGTGACAACACAAGATGGTAAGCCTGGTAAAGCCGCATTACGCCAATATTTGCACGCCAGTTAATTCTCTATCCGTTAAATACCATACTGAACAGCCGGTGCCGTTCACTCAGCATCGGTGAGGGACCTTATTGTGAATAATTTCATTACAGATGATAAAATTCCACTCGGCCAATGGATGGCGTCATTCGTCGATTGGTTAACCATCCATGCTGCTGGTTTTTTTGACACCATTTCATACACACTTGAGACGGTGATTATGTTTCTGGTGGGTATTTTCCAATCCATGCCGCCTGCAATTCCGATTCTGCTCACTGCCGCACTGGCTTGGTGGCTTCATCGTCGGATATCTTTGGTCGTCTTTATCGTCGCCTCTCTATTACTGATTCTAAACCTCGGCTACTGGCAAGAAATGCTGGAAACGTTCGTGTTGGTATTTTCTGCCACCACCATTTCCGTGTTAATCGGTGTCCCCATAGGTATCATGGCGGCTCATCGGCCTTGGTTGTATACCGTGATTCGGCCGATTTTGGATCTGATGCAAACCGTACCAACGTTCGTTTATTTAATCCCGACGCTGGTGTTATTCGGCCTTGGTGTCGTCCCCGGATTGATCTCGACAATTATCTTTGCCATTGCATCCCCCATTCGTCTGACCTATCTGGGAATTGTTCGTGTGCCGGAAGAGTTGGTCGAAGCAGGCAAAGCATTTGGTGCCAGCCATATGAAGCTGTTATTTAAAGTCGAACTTCCGGCAGCAATGCCCAGCATTATGGCAGGTGTGACACAGTGCATTATGTTGTCTCTGTCTATGGTTGTGATTGCTGCATTGGTCGGTGCAGACGGCTTAGGAAAGCCCGTTGTTCGGGCATTGAATACCGTTAACATTTCACAAGGATTTGAAGCAGGACTCGCCATTGTATTGGTGGCCATCATCCTTGATCGACTGTGCAAAACGCCAAATCAGACCAAGGAGTAATTAAATGAATCAACATGTGAATCATACCGCAGCGGATGCGATTGCAATTGAAAACTTGGATGTTGTTTTTGGCCAGCATTCAGAAAAAGCGACGATACGGCTCGATCAAGGCAAAACTCGCCAAGAGATTATTGATGAAACTGGATTAGTGGTTGGGGTAAATAACGTCAGCCTGACCGTAAAAGAAGGTGAAATCTGTGTGCTGATGGGATTATCGGGCTCTGGTAAATCAAGTCTGCTACGCGCCGTCAACGGACTCAACCCAATCACCCGGGGCTCGCTAAAAGTCAAACACGGCCAAGATTTCGTTGATGTGGCAAATTGTGATGCAGAAACATTACGCACGCTCAGAACGCAACGTGTGTCGATGGTCTTTCAAACTTTTGCGCTCATGCCTTGGTTATCGGTCCTCGACAATGTGGCCTTTGGTCTTGAAATGCAAGGGATGGCCAAGAAAGAGCGACGCCAACATGCGCATAATCAGCTCGAAATGGTCGGCTTGGCAGAATGGCAAAATAAATATCCACATGAACTTTCCGGAGGAATGCAGCAGCGAGTGGGTCTCGCACGAGCTTTTGCCATGGACAGTGATATTTTGTTAATGGATGAGCCCTTCTCTGCCCTTGACCCACTCATTCGAACCCAACTGCAAGATGAGCTACTCGCCTTACAGAAAAAGTTAAACAAAACGATTTTGTTTGTCAGTCATGATTTAGATGAAGCATTAAAGATTGGTAATCGCATCGCCATCATGGAGTCAGGTCAACTGATCCAACATAGCCGCCCTGAAGAGATTGTCCTGCAACCGAAGACTGACTATGTCCGAGAATTCGTTGCACATACCAATCCATTGAATGTGCTCAAAGGGCGGTCACTGATGAAACCCATCGATGAACTGCCCCGTCAGGAAGGACGCTGGCAAATCTCTCAATACCATGATTTATGGTTAGAAAATCAAAATGGCGAGCTCGTCATTCAAGGCTCGGCGTCTCTCAAAACAGTTCACTGGGAGCAACATCATGACATCACAGCACTGGATAAACATTGCATTATTCTGGCGTCACCAGATATAGAAATGCGTGATGCGATTGAAATTCGCTACCTGACAGGGCATCCGGTGGTGTTAGTTGAGGATGGTCAGTTGGTTGGCATTCTCAGTGATAACAATTTCTATCATGCACTGCTTGGTAAATATAACCAGACCGCCAAAGTGGCATAGCCAGTGTACTGATTAAAGGTTGTGTGCTAATTGAAGAAATCGCGCGTGAGAAACGAAATAAGAGAGAAACGAAATAAGAAGAGAAGACTTTAATCTGATTACGATGATAAGCCTTCTCTTCTGCTTACTGCATTCTTGCGCCTTCTAACTTGCTCTTACTGGCTCACAAATATTCAAACGAGCCGATATTCAAAACAGATGAGAACATGTCTCAATGTTTCACGTGAAACATTGAAAGAACCAAGTCCACCGCTCTTAATCTTAGCCATTGGTTCTTATACTCGCCAACAAACAGCCTTGAATAACACCGGCTTATGGATATTTGTTCACGCGTATCAGATGAAAGATCTTAGCCTGAAAAAACAGCGTGCCAGTCATGCCATACCGGCGCCAATCCTTGATGGATAATCGCTTGTACCACCTCTTCGACTGAACGATCATCACCAACACTAAACTGCTCTAATGCTGAGGATTGATCGGCATATCCTCCCGGCTGGGTTTTAGAGCCGGCAGAAATAGCAGTAATACCAAGAGGTACCACATTATCTCTGAAGCTTGGTGATTCCCGGGTTGAGAGCGATAGTTCAACTTCAGGGTCGAACAGGCGAAATGCGCAAATCGTTTGTACCAGTTGTCTGTCCGTCATGACAGAGACAGGCTCAACACCACCGGCACATGGCCGTAAACGAGGAAAAGAGACCGAGTAACGAGACTGCCAGTAGGTTTTTTCCAAGTAGGCAAGATGTAAAGCAACATGAAAAATATCAGTTCGCCAGTCATCTAACCCGATCAATGCGCCCAAACCAATTTTATCAATGCCCGCTTTGCCAAGTCGATCCGGCGTCATCAAACGATATTCAAAGTCGGTCTTGTTACCACGCAAGTGATGTTGGGCATAAGTTGCGGGATGATATGTTTCCTGATAAACCATCACCCCATCCAAACCTAATTTTTTTAGCTGAATATACGCCTCAGTATCAAGCGGCTGAACTTCCATCGCCAGATAATTAAAATGCTGTTTAACCAGAGGGACAACTTGCTCGAAATACGATAGACCGACTTTCGTTTCATGTTCACCCGTCACCAATAAAACGCTATCAAACTTCATCTGTTTAATCGCAGCGATTTCAGCCGCAATATCCTGATGACTCAATGTTTTTCGTTTCAGTCGGTTCTCCATTGAAAAACCGCAATAGGTACATGAGTTGGAACACAGGTTAGAGAGGTATAGCGGGATATAAAATCCCACCGTATTACCAAATCGTTTTCTGGTCAGTGCCATTGACTGTTGGGCCATTTGCTCAAGAAAAGGCTCAGCAGCCGGTGAAATAAGCGCTTTAAAATCCTCTAACGACCGCTTGGTTTTACCTAAAGCGCGCACCACATCCGCGGATGTTTTGCTATAGAGTGAAAGGCGCACATCATCCCAGTTGAATTGACGAAGAACGTCGAGAAAACTCATCTCACGCCTCCCCTAAAAACTGAGTCAGCGGACTCGTCGCCACAGCATAAGCAGATGCAGCACCGATGCCTGACTCATAAGCCATTCGCCCGGATTCAATCGCAAGTCTGAAGGCTTTCGCCATCATCAGCGGATCGGCTGCACTGGCAATTGCAGTGTTAATCAACACCGCATCCGCCCCCATTTCCATCGCTTGCGCGGCATGAGATGGCAGACCAATACCGGCATCAACCACAACCGGTACATTGGCCTGCTCGATAATGATTTCCAGAAAAGCTTTGGCCGCGAGTCCCTGGTTAGAACCAATCGGAGCCCCAAGCGGCATCACGGCAGCACACCCCACATCTTCAAGACGTTTACATAACACCGGATCAGCATGGCAGTAAGGCAAAACAACAAAACCATCATTGACCAACTGCTCAGCGGCACGAAGCGTTTCAATTGGGTCTGGCAGCAGATACTTGGGATCGGGATGAATTTCCAGTTTTATCCAGTTTGTATCCAGCGCTTCTCGGGTTAAGTGCGCAGCAAAAATTGCCTCTTTGGCTGTTTTCGCGCCAGAGGTATTGGGGAGAAAATGCAGGTTCAACGTATTCAAAGGCGCCAGAATATTATCAGTTGAATGTTGTAGATCGAGCCGTTTCAAAGCCATTGTTGTCATTTCTGAACCTGACGCTTGAATCGCTTTAATCATCATTTCAGCGCTGGAAAATTTACCGGTTCCGGTAAATAGGCGCGAACCAAATGTCCGGTCTGCAATATTGAGCGGTGTATTCATGTCGAACGATGCTCCGTGATTGAACTGTGTTTTGCTTGTCATTGACTTAACCTCCGGCGATGATCTGAAAGAGCGAAATCTGATCACCATCATTGAGCATCACCTGAGACCATCGACTTTTAGTCATCACTTGCTCATTCAGCGCAAAAACACACCCTTGTTCAGGTAAATGAAGCTGGTTGATCACTTGTGCGAGTGTGATACCAGCAGGAAATGTATAAACTGCCTCATTAAGAATTATCTGTATGCTCATTGCATCTTCCCTTGTCATCGCGAAAGTCATCAGCACCGTCTTCATCAATTGCATAACCACAGACGGGGCAAGCGATATCTTTTTCATAGCGTAATGATTTCAGTTGCATCCTTCGTCCATCAAAATGAATCCATTCTGACGGTTCGTCGGTTGCTTTATCTTTTATGAAAGGTGAGCGCTGGTGAATATCCATCAATAGTTGTTGAATCACTTGAAGCGCCTGAAGCGCAGCAATCGTCCCGACAACCGGGCCTAACACACCCGATTCATGACATCGTTTCGGGGAATAATTCGCAGTGTCACCAACTAAGCAGCGATAACAGGGCGTATCACTTGAGAAGCGATGAACGGATAACTGCCCGTCCCAGCCAATCGCAGATGCAGAGACGAGCGTTGTCTTTTGTTGATAACAGATACGATTGATTTGATGACGTGTCGGAAAATTGTCACTACAGTCAATCACCACATCAGCCAACATCACCTCAAGCTGAAGTTGTTCATCATCCAGTCTTTTATCAATCGTTCTGATCCGGCATCCATGATTAAGATTTTGCAGTTGACTGGCAAGTGCCCGCACTTTTCTGGCCCCGATATCACTTTCCCGATAAGCAATTTGTCGATGCAAATTACTGACCTCAACGACATCATGATCCACCAAAACCATCGAACCGATGCCAGCACCGGCAAGATACAATGAAACACTGGTTCCGAGTCCGCCGCACCCAATCATCAGGACATGTTTTTTGTTCAGCTCACATTGGCCGGTTTCGCCAATTTCTGGCAAAGCAATCTGTCTCTGATAGCGAAGAAATGTATGATCATCGAGCAATGCCATGGGCTTTCCTCCTTGGCTGAGACTGAACATTCCTCGACAACACCCCTTCCCGCGATAAAAATAAGCGCTGAAAATCATCAACTGCACTTGCGGTGTTTGTCGCCTGTGTGACGGCACGGACCACCGCTAAACTTGAGACACCCTGCGCTAAAACCGTCGCGGCGTTATTTAAATCTATTCCGCCAATTGCAACGGTGGGAATCACCCGATGATGTGCCTTTGCAATAGAATCGACGAACTGTTGATAAAGCCGCAATCGGGCAAGACCTTGAGGCTGAGAAGGCATCTGTTTCGTCGTCGTCGGGAAAATATGCCCAAGTGCGATATAACTTGGATGCAGTTGTTGTGCCTTGAGAATCTCCCAGTAGCCATGCGTTGAAATCCCTAATCGAATACCAGCATGACGCAACGCCTGAATATCTGCGGTGTGTAAATCATCTTGTCCCAGATGCACACCAAATGCCTGATATTGAATCGCCAGTTGCCAGTAGTCATTAATGAAAACTTGCGCTTGATATGTTTTCCCCAGCAAAACAGCTTGTTTAATTTGCTGCTCAAGGTCGGCCTGATGTGGATTTTTAATCCGTAGTTGAATGGTCTTCACCCCTAAGCGAAGTAATCGATCCACCCACATCACATCATCGACCACTGGATAAAATGATAAGTCTGCTGCATTGACCGCGTTAAATAAGTGTCGATTGTCATTTGTATCAGAGATAGAGGTCTCTGGGATAGAAGCCTCTGAGATAGGTAGCACACCGACAGCTGATGACTTTCCTCCAGATGTATTTTCTATATCTCTATTTTCAGCGGTAATCGAAGGAATAATCGGAAAATCATCCACACTTCGCGGCCATGTTTCACGTGAAACATTCAGCGATGCCCGGGCAATGATTAAAGCATCCTCAAGTGGAAAGTCTAAAATCAGAGCCCCTATCAACCAAGCTAAATGCTTTGAGACTAATGAATGTTGTGAAACAGGGAGATGTTTTGATCCATCAGCATGAGATACTTTCGATACTGATGTTGTTGGAGAAGGTGTTGTTGGAGCAAATAATATTGCTGGAGAAAGTATTGTTGAAGGAAAAGCCGCTGAAGTAAGTGAGCGAACTTCATCCCCCGCCAACCATAATTCAGAGAGCGGTGCATCTTGCAGTGGTGAACACGCGATCACCACATAAGAAGAAAGATGAGACGTAACATTGACAGCATCGCCACCCTTTGGCTTTATTGTGGAAAGCGGTTGTGCTTGCCACTCTGTCTGTTGCTCACTCTGTTCATCAGCCAATGATGCATCATCGATTTGCTCACAGTAGGTCACATGATAGCGCTGCTGAATGTTCAGCTGCGGGCGTTCATCTGCCATCAGCATGATGCTTTTTTTACCCACCCCCTCGACATGACATTTATCCGGCGCTCTCAGATCGATTGACCAGCCATCATCGTTCACATCAAAAAAGAGACTCGTATCCGGTGCAGCTAATCCTTCAGTCTGGGCAATCTCCAAGAAATGGTGAAGTTCAACCTTCACCAATGTATTCATTTCTGCTGTCAGAAGCGCTTTAGAAATGCGTAGCCCTATCATCCTACACCTCCTGATCAGTATCCTGAGCTAAGCGATATAATGCTGAACCTTGCGCTTTAAACTCCTGAGATTTTTGCTTCATACCAACCAGCCGCTCATGATCTGAACGTGCATCATCTGAAGAAATATCTAGCATCTGGATATTCACTGAATGATCATGCTCTGAATGACTATCCTGCTGTGCTTTCGCGTAATCACGAACTTCCTGAGAGA
Source organism: Vibrio spartinae (assembly GCF_024347135.1). NCBI lineage: Bacteria > Pseudomonadati > Pseudomonadota > Gammaproteobacteria > Vibrionales > Vibrionaceae > Vibrio > Vibrio spartinae. The sequence continues at coordinate 3,972,267 of NZ_AP024907.1, forward strand.
TCTTCATTGAACAGAATTTAGGGCCGCACATTGAACAAAAATGAGCGACTTTTCCCGACGCTTGAGGCAGCGTCTGATCATGGTAAGTACGAGCAGTGACCGGATCTAAAGACAGATTGAATTGGTCTTCCCAGCGGAATTCAAACCGTGCTTTTGATAAAGCATTATCTCTGACTTGCGCACCGGGATGTCCTTTTGCTAAATCCGCCGCATGAGCAGCAAGCTTGTAGGTGATTAATCCCGTCTTCACATCGTCTTTATTTGGCAGTCCGAGATGCTCTTTGGGTGTGACATAACAGAGCATCGCACAACCGTACCAACCAATCATGGCCGCACCAATCCCAGAGGTAATGTGATCGTATCCGGGGGCAATATCAGTCGTCAGTGGGCCTAATGTATAGAACGGTGCTTCCGAACAATGGCGTAACTGTTCTTCCATATTCGCTTTGACGAGATGCATTGGCACATGCCCGGGGCCTTCAATCATGACCTGAACATCATATTCCCATGCAATTTTGGTCAGTTCCCCAAGCGTTCTGAGTTCAGAAAACTGGGCTTCGTCATTTGCATCAGCGACAGAACCGGGCCGGAGTCCATCGCCCAGAGAGAGTGAGACATCATATTGTGCACAGATCTTACAGATATCTCGGAAGCGGGTATAAAGAAAGTTTTCCTCATGATGTGCCAGACACCACTTCGCGATGATAGACCCACCCCGGGAAACAATCCCCGTGACTCGCTTCGCTGTCATCGGAACATACCGCAACAATACGCCGGCATGAATCGTGAAGTAATCGACGCCTTGCTCTGCTTGCTCAATCAATGTGTCGCGCATCACTTCCCAAGTCAGATTTTCGGCAACACCGTTTACTTTTTCCAAAGCTTGGTACATCGGTACTGTACCGATAGGCACAGGACTGTTGCGTAAGATCCACTCTCTCGTCTCATGTATATTGCGTCCAGTGGAGAGATCCATCACCGTATCTGCGCCCCAACGCGTTGACCAGACGAGCTTCTCAACTTCCTCTTCAATTGAGGATGTAACCGATGAATTACCAATATTGGCATTCACTTTGACCAGAAAATTTCGCCCGATAATCATGGGTTCAGATTCAGGATGATTGATATTTGCCGGAATAATCGCTCGACCTTCTGCCACCTCACGGCGAACAAATTCAGCGGTGATCGCTTCCGGCATATGAGCACCGAAACTTTCCCCCTGATGCTGTAAGTTCAATTGCTCATCACGATACTGCTGACGCTGCATGTTCTCACGAATCGCAATGAACTCCATCTCAGGGGTGACAATTCCCCGCCGCGCATAATGGAGCTGAGTGACACAATGGCCGGACAGCGCTTTGCGAATAAGCGGTAAATGACCGTATCGCAAATCGTCTAGCGTGCTATCAGCAAGACGCTCTTGCGCATAATCAGAGGTCATTTGATCGAGTCTTTCTGTATCAGACCGCCCTTCTATCCACGCCTGTCTCAAAGCTGGCAAGCCTCGATAAACATCGATTGTATATTGCGGGTCGGTATACACCCCTGATGTGTCGTAGACACAAATCGATTCATTAGGCTCGTAGACGGGGTCATCCTTTACATGACCGACCAGACTATCGGCCAGTTGAATGGATCGCATCGGTACCCGAATATCTTCCCGGGAACCCTGCACATAAATTTTTGTTGAATTGGGATAAGGTGTTGACTGGATGTTTTCAATAAACTGCTTTGCTTCCAGTCTGGATTGTTTACGGTTCGACATGCATTTTTCTCCAGTAAATGGTTAAGAAATAAATGCTTGGCGGAAGGACGTATAGACAAGAGGTGAAAATCAATTATCGCATCGTGAGGAAAACAACATAACGATATACAGACAGATTTTCGGACAATAGAGAGGCTGTGATGAAATGTAATATAGCCTGAATATTCTCTCTTGTTCCCTTCGCAGGTATTAACCTGATCAGGTTCAACGGATCCCGAATGAACGGTCTCAGCCTTTTGGCACTCCGACAAGTAAAAACATTATAGAGAATGGATTTGATTAAACAAAGTAAAAAAATAGTTTAGCTTTTGGTAATCAACTGAAAACCAACCCACGCAGCAGAAATACTCAAAATCACATTCAACAAAACATTCAGACCAAACTTGATGAATGCCCCCTGCTGCATCAGTAAAACATTATCCATAGAGAAAGTAGAAAAAGTCGTCAAAGCACCTAAGAAGCCTAATCCAATGATTTGACGCCATGGATCAACAGAAATCAGTTCCCCTTGAATCGCTGCAATTAACAGCCCCATCATAAATGAGCCTAAAATATTCACGGTCAAGGTTCCATAAGGAAAACCTTTACCGAATAAGAAGACACAAAGTTCTGAAATTAAATATCGGGAGCAAGCACCAAATGCACCCCCAAAGGCAATAAAGCCAAGAATAGAGAACTGATTCATCACCATTTCCTCAAAAAATTCCCTAATACAACCTTTTCGTCATTAAAAAATACGAGTAACAAAGGTCATAAACATTCACAGAATAAAAAAGTTACAGGAGTCACTTTATATCGAAATCCTTCACTTAACCCACCCTTAATACTCATCAAGTATCACACTATGGGTTTATACCGAACATCGGCACTAAACTCATATAGGCATTGATGTGCAATTGTAAAATATGTCATTCACCTCAGTTACCCATTGTTCAAAGGAGATGAATAAGATGATGGTACTGTGTGACATGAAGAAGATCAAAAATATAAATTTTTTCTCATGCTCCAGAATGAAGTATGGGTGAGGATAACTGTGCGCAGTTGATTCCTCACCCATCGAGGCAGGTTTTTAGTGTTGGTGTTCTCTCTTACTATTCAGGTCTGAACTGCGGCAAACACCAAATCAATTTGTCATTCAGCCTCTCCAAGCACAAGCTGTTCACCATCCCAGATAATCTGTTTCATTCGGGTATGGCGGTTAGGGTCCCATAACGGATCCCCTTCAATCTCCGTATAATCACGGGCGTGATACACCAAAATATCATTACCTTGCTCATCTTGAGTAAAACAGCTGTGTCCGGGACCAAAAACCTGATCGCTGGCATTGGTGACGAAAACCGGATGTGGTGATTTGTACCAACTTTCAGGGTTAAGCAAATCCGCATCCTCATCCGCTTGTAAAAGCCCCATACAGTAACGCTCGTCGGTCGCACTGGCGGAATATGTCAGCCAGACTTTGCCGTGGCGAATCAAAATATACGGGCCTTCATTAACCATGAAGCCCTGTGTTTCCCAGTCAAACTCAGGAATCGATAACCGACTGGCAGGTAATTTTAATGTTGTCGGGGACAGCATTTCTGCAATGTATAAATTGGAATTCCCGGCAATCGCCTGTTCTTTCTGTGCCCAGACATAATACCGAGTTCCTCGGTGCTCAAATGTCGTGGCATCAAGACAGAATGAATCGATGCCAGAATCAACCTGTCCACAAAACATCCAAGGTGCCGCCAGCGGGTTCTCCCCATCACAGCGAATCACATACATCCGATGCTGAAACATTCCATCCTTGATTTCCCGACTGGGTGCAGCAGCAAAGTAGATATACCAGCTCCCGTCAATTGCGTGAACCTCCGGCGCCCAGATTAAATCAGAGTAGGGACCATGATCCGGCTTGTGCCAAACCGTTACGATTTCATTTGTTTCGGCCAGTCCGGCCAGTGTTTTTGCCCTTCTGAGCTCAATGCGATCATATTCAGGAACCGATGCAGTGAAATAATAATACCCATCATGATGAAGGTAGACATGTGGATCAGCTCGCTGCTCAATCACTGGATTTTTTATCTTAAATACCATGTAATAACCTCATTTTACTGGGACAGATAACGGTGCCTTATCATGTACATTATCGATACCATCGCTCATCTCTTTACTAACGACCCCCTGATGGATCATGTCGTTGTAATAGCTGTCTGTAACTTTGTATCGGAACATCAAGAGCCCCATAATCAAATGGAATATACCGGGAATCAGGGTGAGCATTAAAGCAATTCCCGTTAATGTAAAGCTGGACTGTGCCTGATTCGGCGCATAATCAAAAAAGGTCAGTAACCATCCGACAATCGCACCGGCAATCCCCATCCCAAATTTTTGACAAAATGAAATGCCACCAAACGATAAGCCAGAGACACGCTGACCCAGTTTGAATTCGCCATAATCAACGGCTTCAGCAATCGCAGACCAAAATATGGGAGCGTGTAAGTCAACAATGAAGGACAATAGAAAATAGAGAATAAAAGCGAGGGCAAAATCAGACGGCCCGACAGAAAAATAGAGAATAGCACTCAGGATCATCACGGCGATCTGACTGTAGCGGAATAGTTTAACCTTACAGTAATATTTGGTGATCCAAGTCGATGCCACCATCGCCAGAATCGCAGCGACAACCCCTGTCGCGAGAAATGCAGAAATCGTCCCGGCATCTCCCCCCAAATAATATTTGGCATAATATGCAGCCACTGACCCACGCACTGTGTAACCGACCGTACCGGTGATACAAACCATACATAAGATGACCCACTGATCATTGCTGATGAGGGATTTCAGTTGTTGGGTAAATGGTTTGCTCTCGATGACATAGTCGATACGTTCCTTCGTCGTAAAGTAGCAAAATAAGAACAGTAATGTCCCCATCAAAGCCATCAAACCCATCGCATACTGATAGCCCAATTGAATACTTTCACTGCCCCATCTTTCTGAGAGCAAGGGAACGATAATGGTAACCAGAAACGCGGCAATTTTGGCAAAGAATAACCGATATCCGTTGGCTGATAGCTTTTCTTTCGGATCATCGGTAAGCACACTAATTAAAGAGATATATGGAATCGTGACAGCGGTAAACATCACCGTCACAAAAATATAGGTCGCATAGGCATATGCTAATTTGCCGTTGTAATCCAAATCTGGCGTACTAAAGGTTAAGAACACCGATATGCCAAAGGGGATTGATAAAAACAGCATGTAAGGACGATAGCGACCCCAACGGGTATTCACTTTATCCGTAATCATCCCCATGATGGGGTCAGTCACAGCATCAATCAAACGAACAACAATGAATAACATCGCCAGATCACTTGCTTTGATGCCAAAGATATCGGTATAAAAAAATGTGATGATAAGCATCATTGATGAAATCACCACATTAACAGCCATATCTCCTGAGCCAAATCCAACTTTCTCAAGAACTGAGAGTTTGAACTTATACATAGTAATAGACCTCGTTCAGATAGAAATAAAAAATCAGGTATCTTCATAATTTCGACCTGAATTATTATCTGAAAAATTAATACTATCAGTTGCATAATATGCAAATTCTATAAATCAGCTAATATGTCCATCGATATAGCTATTCTTACTAAAACGATTGTTTTTATATCATTATTGTTATTGAGATCTTGTTCACACCTTTAATAATAACGCGCACTTCAATGTAAACAGGCTACCTTTTCAACCATCTGCTAGAACACAAAAGCCCTTGTCTAAATGCAAAAAAACCAGTCTTTCGGCTGAGGCTCAATAGCATGGGGGAATAGCAATATAATCATGGAAAATGAGAATGTCTTATCCGCCAGACACAAAAAAACCCTGACATTGCTATCAGGGTTTCAGATAAGTGGCCTTCTCTTTACGGATAAGCGGACGGGACCCGAACCCGCGATTGCCTCACGGCAGCATAACAGGCCGCCGTTTTTAAACAGAAAAGCGAACCCACTGAACTATCGTCGTTGGTGAAACCATAGGAGTTGCTCTATTCGCCAGACACAAAAAAACCCTGACATTGCTATCAGGGTTTCAGATAAGTGGCCTTCTCTTTACGGATAAGCGGACGGGACTCGAACCCGCGATTGCCTCACGGCAGTATACAGGCCGCCGTTTTTAAACAGAAAAGCGAACCCACTGAACTATCGTCGTTGGTGAAATCAGAGGAGTTGCTCTATCCGCCAGACACAAAAAAACCCTGACATTGCTATCAGGGTTTCAGATAAGTGGCGGAGTGGACGGGACTCGAACCCGCGACCCCCGGCGTGACAGGCCGGTATTCTAACCAACTGAACTACCACTCCGCATTGGTCAGACTATGCAGTCTTTTCTAGCTTTTGCCTTCAGATTCTTCTGAAAACAATTAATTAAAGCCTGGCGATGTCCTACTCTCACATGGGGAGACCCCACACTACCATCGGCGCTGTTTCGTTTCACGTCTGAGTTCGGCATGGATTCAGGTGGGTCCAAAACGCTATGGCCGCCAAGCAAATTTCTTCAATTCGAAAAGCTGATTCTCGTACACAATCAAGTCTCTAAGAGTCCTAAAACCCCTTCGGTGTTGTATGGTTAAGTCTCACGGGCAATTAGTACAGGTTAGCTCAACGCCTCACAGCGCTTACACACCCTGCCTATCAACGTTCTAGTCTCGAACAACCCTTCAGGACGCTTTAAGCGCCAGGGAGAACTCATCTCAAGGCTCGCTTCCCGCTTAGATGCTTTCAGCGGTTATCGATCCCGAACTTAGCTACCGGGCAATGCGATTGGCATCACAACCCGAACACCAGTGGTTCGTCCACTCCGGTCCTCTCGTACTAGGAGCAGCCCCTTTCAATTCTCCAACGCCCACGGCAGATAGGGACCGAACTGTCTCACGACGTTCTAAACCCAGCTCGCGTACCACTTTAAATGGCGAACAGCCATACCCTTGGGACCGACTTCAGCCCCAGGATGTGATGAGCCGACATCGAGGTGCCAAACACCGCCGTCGATATGAACTCTTGGGCGGTATCAGCCTGTTATCCCCGGAGTACCTTTTATCCGTTGAGCGATGGCCCTTCCATTCAGAACCACCGGATCACTATGACCTGCTTTCGCACCTGCTCGAATTGTCATTCTCGCAGTTAAGCGGGCTTATGCCATTGCACTAACCACACGATGTCCAACCGTGTTTAGCCCACCTTCGTGCTCCTCCGTTACTCTTTGGGAGGAGACCGCCCCAGTCAAACTACCCACCAGGCACTGTCCTCGACCCGGATAACGGGCCAAAGTTAGAACATCAAAACTACAAGGGTGGTATTTCAAGGATGGCTCCACACAATCTAGCGACTGCGCTTCAAAGCCTCCCACCTATCCTACACATGTAGGTTCAATGTTCAGTGCCAAGCTGTAGTAAAGGTTCACGGGGTCTTTCCGTCTAGCCGCGGGTACACTGCATCTTCACAGCGATTTCAATTTCACTGAGTCTCGGGTGGAGACAGCGTGGCCATCATTACGCCATTCGTGCAGGTCGGAACTTACCCGACAAGGAATTTCGCTACCTTAGGACCGTTATAGTTACGGCCGCCGTTTACCGGGGCTTCGATCAAGAGCTTCGACCGAAGTCTAACCCCATCAATTAACCTTCCGGCACCGGGCAGGCGTCACACCGTATACGTCATCTTACGATTTTGCACAGTGCTGTGTTTTTAATAAACAGTTGCAGCCACCTGGTATCTGCGACTCCCAACAGCTCCATCCGCAAGGGACTTCACCGTCAAGAGCGTACCTTCTCCCGAAGTTACGGTACCATTTTGCCTAGTTCCTTCACCCGAGTTCTCTCAAGCGCCTTGGTATTCTCTACCCGACCACCTGTGTCGGTTTGGGGTACGATTTCTTGTGAACTGAAGCTTAGAGGCTTTTCCCGGAAGCATGGCATCAATGACTTCACATCCGTAGATGCTCGACATCGTGTCTCAGCCTAACGCAGAGCCGGATTTACCTAACTCTACAGCCTACGCACTTGAACCTGGACGACCGTCGCCAGGCCCACCTAGCCTTCTCCGTCCCCCCATCGCATTCACAACAAGTACGGGAATATTAACCCGTTTCCCATCGACTACGCCTTTCGGCCTCGCCTTAGGGGTCGACTTACCCTGCCCCGATTAACGTTGGACAGGAACCCTTGGTCTTCCGGCGAGGGAGTTTTTCACTCCCTTTATCGTTACTCATGTCAGCATTCGCACTTCTGATACCTCCAGCAGACTTTACAATCCACCTTCAACGGCTTACAGAACGCTCCCCTACCCAATACTCTCACGAGCATTGCCGCAGCTTCGGTTTACAGCTTAGCCCCGTTACATCTTCCGCGCAGGCCGACTCGACTAGTGAGCTATTACGCTTTCTTTAAATGATGGCTGCTTCTAAGCCAACATCCTAGCTGTCTGAGCCTTCCCACATCGTTTCCCACTTAGCTGTAATTTGGGACCTTAGCTGGCGGTCTGGGTTGTTTCCCTCTCCACGACGGACGTTAGCACCCGCCGTGTGTCTCCCGGATAGTACTTACTGGTATTCGGAGTTTGCAAAGGGTTGGTAAGTCGGGATGACCCCCTAGCCTTAACAGTGCTCTACCCCCAGTAGTATTCGTCCGAGGCGCTACCTAAATAGCTTTCGGGGAGAACCAGCTATCTCCGGGTTTGATTGGCCTTTCACCCCTAGCCACAAGTCATCCGCTAATTTTTCAACATTAGTCGGTTCGGTCCTCCAGTTGATGTTACTCAACCTTCAACCTGCCCATGGCTAGATCACCCGGTTTCGGGTCTATATCCAGCGACTGAACGCGCAGTTAACACTCGCTTTCGCTACGGCTCCCCTAATCGGTTAACCTCGCCACTGAATATAAGTCGCTGACCCATTATACAAAAGGTACGCAGTCACCCCATCACTAAGCCACCTCTGCTTGATTTTGTGTGTTGACCAACGCTACGCGTTGTTAACCACACTCAAACTGAAGTACTTGCTGTCACTAAACTACAATAGCTTAGTGATGGGGCTCCTACTGCTTGTACGTACACGGTTTCAGGTTCTATTTCACTCCCCTCACAGGGGTTCTTTTCGCCTTTCCCTCACGGTACTGGTTCACTATCGGTCAGTCAGGAGTATTTAGCCTTGGAGGATGGTCCCCCCATGTTCAGACAGGATATCACGTGTCCCGCCTTACTCGTTTTCACCTAAACAGCGCCTTCGGTTACGGGGCTATCACCCTCTATTGCGTGCCTTTCCAGACACTTCACCTAACGCTGCAAAAGCTTAAGGGCTACTCCGATTTCGCTCGCCGCTACTCTCGGAATCTCGGTTGATTTCTTTTCCTCGGGGTACTTAGATGTTTCAGTTCTCCCGGTTCGCCTCATTAGACTATGTATTCATCTAATGATAACTGCTGCTGCAGTTGGGTTTCCCCATTCGGAAATCGTAGACTCAAGTGGTTTTTACTACCTCATCTACGCTTATCGCAAGTTAATACGTCCTTCATCGCCTCTGACTGCCAAGGCATCCACCGTGTACGCTTAATCACTTAACCATACAACCCGAAGAAGTCTTTTTTGCTTGTCCTTTTTCCCTGAATAAAGTGTTAGCGTCGAAGGCTGCTTGGTCACTATCAGACGATAGCTCCCTGCGATATCCTTCTTGCTGCCTTGTCTCAGGCAAAAATTCTCAGCGCAAAAACCTAAGGGTTGATATCATCAACTAATTAGGTGTCACACAATATCTTATACATGAGTGTGTGACTTGGTTTTGCCGGACTCAATTGAATGACACAGAAAAACTGTGCATTTCCAAGAACACTTGATTGTGTTGGTCTTTCTCTTTCGAGAAAGTATTGAGAACTTTTACAAATAATCGTCTGTTTCCAATGAAACACACATTATTTTGTCAGCTTTCCAAATTGTTAAAGAGCAAAGTGTAATACTTCATTAATTCAAGCAACACTTTCTAATGACTTTCAGCGCCACAAAATCGAACCACATCGGTAAAAACCGCTGGTTTGAGCTGTCGAGCCAAAAATAGTTAGAAAGTGGTGGGCGATACCGGGTTCGAACCAGTGACCCCCTGCTTGTAAGGCAGGTGCTCTCCCAACTGAGCTAATCGCCCACTTTCAGGCGTTTCCCCAAACAGAAGGAAAATGGTGGGTCGTACAGGATTCGAACCTGTGACCAATTGGTTAAAAGCCAACTGCTCTACCAGCTGAGCTAACGACCCGAACTTCACTAAAGAAGTGGTATCCCGTAGGGGAGTCGAACCCCTGTTACCGCCGTGAAAGGGCGGTGTCCTAGGCCTCTAGACGAACGGGACAATACACTCTACATAAACCAAATCAATCTGTGTGGACACTCATCTCAATATCTGTTCGTAAGGAGGTGATCCAGCGCCAGGTTCCCCTAGCGCTACCTTGTTACGACTTCACCCCAGTCATGAACCACAAAGTGGCAAGCGTCCTCCCGAAGGTTAAACTACCTGCTTCTTTTGCAGCCCACTCCCATGGTGTGACGGGCGGTGTGTACAAGGCCCGGGAACGTATTCACCGTGACATTCTGATTCACGATTACTAGCGATTCCGACTTCATGGAGTCGAGTTGCAGACTCCAATCCGGACTACGACGTACTTTTTGGGATTCGCTCACTTTCGCAAGTTGGCTGCCCTCTGTATACGCCATTGTAGCACGTGTGTAGCCCTACTCGTAAGGGCCATGATGACTTGACGTCGTCCCCACCTTCCTCCGGTTTATCACCGGCAGTCTCCCTGAAGTTCCCACCCGAAGTGCTGGCAATCAAGGATAAGGGTTGCGCTCGTTGCGGGACTTAACCCAACATTTCACAACACGAGCTGACGACAGCCATGCAGCACCTGTCTCAGAGCTCCCGAAGGCACACCAGAATCTCTTCCGGCTTCTCTGGATGTCAAGAGTAGGTAAGGTTCTTCGCGTTGCATCGAATTAAACCACATGCTCCACCGCTTGTGCGGGCCCCCGTCAATTCATTTGAGTTTTAATCTTGCGACCGTACTCCCCAGGCGGTCTACTTAACGCGTTAGCTCCGAAAGCCACTCCTCAAGGGAACAACCTCCAAGTAGACATCGTTTACGGCGTGGACTACCAGGGTATCTAATCCTGTTTGCTCCCCACGCTTTCGCATCTGAGTGTCAGTATCTGTCCAGGGGGCCGCCTTCGCCACCGGTATTCCTTCAGATCTCTACGCATTTCACCGCTACACCTGAAATTCTACCCCCCTCTACAGTACTCTAGCCTCCCAGTTTCAAATGCAACTCCGGGGTTAAGCCCCGGGCTTTCACATCTGACTTAAAAGACCACCTGCATGCGCTTTACGCCCAGTAATTCCGATTAACGCTCGCACCCTCCGTATTACCGCGGCTGCTGGCACGGAGTTAGCCGGTGCTTCTTCTGCAGCTAACGTCAAAAGGTAGCTCTATTAAAACTACCCCCTTCCTCACTGCTGAAAGTACTTTACAACCCGAAGGCCTTCTTCATACACGCGGCATGGCTGCATCAGGCTTGCGCCCATTGTGCAATATTCCCCACTGCTGCCTCCCGTAGGAGTCTGGACCGTGTCTCAGTTCCAGTGTGGCTGATCATCCTCTCAGACCAGCTAGAGATCGTCGCCTTGGTGAGCCCTTACCCCACCAACTAGCTAATCCCACCTGGGCATATCCTGACGCGAGAGGCCCGAAGGTCCCCCTCTTTGGTCCGTAGACGTCATGCGGTATTAGCCATCGTTTCCAATGGTTATCCCCCACATCAGGGCAATTTCCCAGGCTTTACTCACCCGTCCGCCGCTCGTCAGCAAAAGAGCAAGCTCTTTCCTGTTACCGCTCGACTTGCATGTGTTAGGCCTGCCGCCAGCGTTCAATCTGAGCCATGATCAAACTCTTCAATTAAAAGTTTTTTTGACACTTGCGTGTCGGCTCAATGAATACTGCTTTTCGTCTCCGCTTTTTAAAAAAGCAGAAGCAAAAAGTCACATTACATAAGTAATGTTGAATTGACTGTGCTCTCGTCAGATAACAGTAAACTGCTTTCCAACTTGATATTGGTCACTCGGTTCATTGATAAAATCTTATTGATATTTATCGACGAGTGCCCACACAGATTGATTGGTCTATATTGTTAAAGAGCGATTCTTCAAAACGTTCTCCGTTCGAAGAGGCGGCCATTCTAGCGATATAAATCTTGGTGTCAAACACTTTTTTCAGATTTATTTTTCGGTGAAGACCAGACTCACACGGTTGGGGATTTCTCTCCGCTATCCCGTGTCAGCGAGGGGCATTATAGGCATCGCCTTTCGATTGGCAAGCCCTTTTTGCAAGTTTTTTTAAAACAACGATGAACTCGCATATATATGTGTATATTTCACTCAATCCGCTTGTTTTATCTACATATATTGAAATGTTTGTGCAAACATTTTTACTTTATCCCAATTGGTATATTCGACTTCTTTTGATGTATCAGTTTCACCACCTGTCATTTTCATGATGAATCGAATCATGAACCGATCAAAAAAACGATATCTTGGATAACGTAATGCCCCTGCAAATACACCTATCATTTGAGGTTGCCAGAGAGATTTACTTAAAAAGGTCTGAATGTAAGCACTTCCTTCAGGTGTATCTTTTTTCTGTTCTTCTTTTCGTGCCGTTAAGTTGACACAAATAAAAGCAGCTTTCGATTCATCTAACTGTTGATGATGTGTGTCAATAAATTGATAAAGTGCTTTATGCAATCGCCCATAGCGAATCGAAGCACCGATTAACACTTTATCGTAAAGCGCCAAATTAAGTTTTGGATTCAGATGTAAATCAACATACTCACACTGATACCCTTCAAGCTGTGCAATGATATGTTCAACAATTTTTTTGGTCTGTCCTTCTCGGGTTGAATACAGACAGAGAACTTTCTTCACAAGTATTCCCCTTAATTACGCCAAAATGAAGGAGTGAATAGAACAAGCAATGTAAAGATTTCTAATCGCCCGAATAACATCGAAATAATCAGTATCCACTTTGCTTTGTCATTAATATCACCAAAGTGGACAGCGACTTCCCCCAGCCCCGGACCAAGGTTATTCAATGTCGCGGCAACTGCCGAAAATGCGCTTAGCTCTTCCATCCCTGTCGCGATTAAAGCCAACATACATAAAACGAAAACCAGCGTATAGGTGGAAAAGAATCCCCATACGGCATCGATAACTCGTGGAGATAAGGCTTTATCTCCGAGCTTAATCGGATAAATAGCCCGAGGATGGACAAGACGTTTCATCTCTCGCCCACCTTGCAAGGTCAACAGCAGAATCCGGATGACTTTCAATCCTCCGCCCGTCGACCCGGCACACCCACCTATAAATGAAGAGAAGAGCAACAATACCGGTAAAAAAAGTGGCCAATCAGAAAACCCCGTTGTCGTGAATCCGGCCGTGGTTGAAACGGAGACACTCTGAAATAGTGCTTTATCAAACACTTCAGCGACTGAATCGGATTGCTGATGAAGCAGTAAAACGGAAAAACAAGTGACAAACAGGAGTGCCTGAATAAACAAAAACGTTCTGAATTCGTAATCTTTCCAGTAAAGCTTGGGATGGATACCGCCAGAAGCAAAGGCCGCATAATGCAACGTAAAATTACAAGAAGAGATCAGCAGGAAAACAACGGTTATCAAGTTAATGGCCTGACTGTTGAAATACCCCATGCTGGCATCATGCGTAGAAAATCCACCGATCGCAATCGTAGAGAAGCTATGGCATATCGCATCAAAGAAGGTCATCCCCGCGAGCCAATACAGAAAAGCACAAGTGAGCGTGATTCCCAGATAGATATACCAGAGCGCTTTCGCGGTTTCTGCAATCCGTGGCGTGACTTTAGTATCTTTCACCGGACCGGGTATTTCAGCCCGATAGAGCTGCATCCCACCGATACCAAGAACAGGAAGAATCGCAACAGCAAGGACAATGATCCCCATCCCACCGAACCACTGTAGAAATTGTCGATAGAACAAAATTGCTTTAGGCAGCTCATCCAACCCGACGATGACTGTCGCTCCGGTGGTTGTCAGGGCAGAAAAAGATTCAAAAAAAGAATCTGTCAAAGAAATATTCGGATTCTCCGAAATAAAAAATGGAATTGCCCCCGCGCTCCCAATCACGGTCCAGAATAAAACGACAATCAAAAAACCATCACGAGATTTTAATTCATGTTTATGATTCCGATTCGGAAACCAGATAGCAGCACCGCAGAGGAGCAAAGCAAAAAAAGTCGTCACAAATGAAACGCCAGCACCATCACGATAGATCAAAGCCACCAGCGCAGGCGCCAGCATAGAAACACTGAATAAGGCAAGAAGTAATCCGACGATACGGATAATAGAACGAAATTGCATGATGGTATGGCTGATTCTGACCTTAGTTGATTAGTTCATCATCTGAACTCACAAGAACTCTTGCACTACTTTTATTGGTTATCACTTGTATAAACTCATCAATATATCGAATTTCAATCTCAATCGTGATAACAACCCGCTGAAGGTACTGTGCTTCTAGCTCCTGAGCCCCAAATTGCTGAATAACGGATTGAGTCAAAGGAATCAACCCATAGTCTAGCGCCAAGTTTAATCTCTTGGTGATTTTTTTTTCGATAGTTTGAAGTTGCTTAAGCGCTTGCTGAACACCGCCACCATAAGCTTTAACTAATCCACCGGTTCCCAGCTTAACACCACCATAGTAACGAACAACTACCGCGGTAATTTCTCCGACGTGCGCCCCCGACAACTGCGCTAAAATCGGCTTTCCTGCTGTTCCGGAGGGTTCACCATCATCACTAAATCCCCATTGCATTGAGTCATCAGGTCGTCCGGCGACAAAAGCCCAACAATGATGTCTGGCATCAGGGTATTGATGTTTGATCTGCGCAATAAAGCCCTTGGATGATTCAATCCCCGCCGTATGCTGAAGAAAAGTCATAAACAGACTTTTCTTAATCTCTTCGTCATAACGGACCGGAATTGCCGGAATAGCATAAGGCTGATCATTCATTCAACACTCAGAATCACATCAAATCGGAGAATTATCACAGTCTATCACGACCATAAAGAAAAGTGCTGCGGATCTAAAAAAACGGAATTTATCTTTTCATTTATTGCAGTTATCTCAACTTATGACCACACTTTTCGAATACTAAAACAAGTCATCGTACCAGTTGACTTAGGATAAATGCATGTCAGGAGATAATTCATGATCTTTCAGTCAAAGACATTGCAGGTAAAGGAAATAGAAGGTGGTATCCTTGAGCTGCAGTTTTGCACACCTCAGTCGGTCAATACCCTTGATACGGCAACGCTGGACTACCTGGATAAAGCATTGGATGCAATCCAAGACTTTCCGGGACTCAAAGGCTTAGTACTGACATCCGATAAAGAAAGTTTCATTGTCGGGGCCGATATCAATGAGTTTTTAAGCTTGTTCCAATATCCAAGTGATGCCTTGGAGCAATGGCTTCACTATGCCAACCAAATATTCTGTAAACTTGAGGATCTGCCGGTACCAACCGTCTCAGCACTGCGTGGGTATGCCCTTGGTGGCGGGTGTGAGTGTGTACTCGCAACTGATTTCCGTGTTGCAGCCCGATCAACAAAAATTGGCTTACCCGAAATAAGGCTCGGGATTATGCCCGGATTTGGCGGCTGCGTTCGTCTGCCAAGATTAGTCGGTGCAGATAACGCCTTAGAAGCGATTGTTCAGGCCAAAATATTCAATGCTGAACAGGCCCTCTCCGTCGGATTGGTCGATGCCATCACAACCGAAGAAGCACTTTTCGAAACAGCAAAAAGAACGCTGGATGATGCGATTCACTGTCGAATTGACTGGAAAAAAATACGTCAGGAAAAATGTGCACCGCTTTCTTTATCACCCGTGGAAAGTTTGATGGTCTTTTCTACAGCCAAGGGGATGACTCACCAAAAAGTGAGTACTCACTACATGGCGCCTTTCCTTGCGATTGATACAATTGAATCTTCAGCCACACTGCACAGAGATGAAGCGCTCAATATTGAACGGAAGAACTTTGTCACACTGGCGAAATCAGATCAGGCAACCGCTCTGGTCAGTATTTATCTCAATGATCAGTATATTAAAGGTCTTGCTAAAAAAGCCAAACAGTCACTCACCCATGCCATCAATCATAGTGCTGTGATTGGTGCTGGCGTGATGGGTGGCGGTATCGCTTATCAATCTGCAATCAAAGGAATCCCTGCTGTTTTAAAAGATATTGTTCCTGACTCTCTGAAGTTGGGAATGGATCATACCACCCAACTTTTGGAGCAAGGCGTCAAGAGAGGCAAACTGTCCCCGAGAAATATGGCAAACACCCTTGCATCAATTCGCCCGACACTCAACTATGCCGGTATAGAAGAGGTCGATATCGTGGTTGAAGCCGTGGTTGAAAACCCTAAAATCAAGTCGTCAGTCCTGAAAGAGCTGGAAGAAAAAGTTACATCAAATACGATTCTGACCTCAAATACCTCCACGATTCCGATTACCCAATTAGCTGCCGAACTCTCAAGACCTGAAAAGTTCTGTGGGATGCATTTTTTCAATCCGGTGCATAAAATGCCGCTGGTTGAAATTATCCGCGGTAAAGAAACCAGTGAAGAAACAATTTCGGCCGTGGTTGCTTTTGCTGCTCATATGGGAAAATCGCCAATTGTCGTCAACGACTGTCCCGGATTTTTTGTCAACCGCGTTCTATTTCCTTATTTTCTGGCCTTTTGTCAGCTACTTGATGAAGGATATGACTTCGTCCAGATTGATAAAATCATGGAAAAGGATTTTGGTTGGCCAATGGGGCCAGCTTACTTACTCGATGTCGTCGGTATCGACATCGCGTATCACGCTCAGCAAGTGATTTGCCAAGCTTATCCCGAAAGGATGAAAGCCTCTCCGGATAACATCATTACCCAACTTTATGAGGCGAAAAAATTCGGTCAGAAAACCGGTGAAGGCTTTTATCAGTACCATACAGATAAACGCGGTAAGAGCCAAAAAGTGTTATCACCGGACATTTATCCGCTGGTCTACGCATCGGGAGAGCCATTACCGGTGACGGATAAGCAAATGATCATGGATCGCATGATGATTCCGATGATGAATGAAGTCATTCTCTGTATGGAAGAAGAGGTTGTCTCCTCACCCGCAGAAGCAGATATCGCACTCGTATACGGACTCGGTTTCCCGCCATTCAGAGGTGGTGTTTGTCGCTATCTGGATACCATTGGTATTGCACAATATATTCAAACTGCTCAGTCATACCAGCGTTTAGGAGAACTCTATCAGGTACCGAAATCTCTCGAAGTTATGGTTCGTGAGGCCAGGGTTTTCTATCCTATCCACCATGAAAAATCAGCATCAGAGAGAGGGTAAGTGTATGAGTAAGCAAGCAGTGATCGTTGATTGTATCCGCACGCCAATGGGCCGCTCAAAAGAAGGCGTGTTTCGCCATACTCGTGCAGAAGCACTGTCCGCACATTTGATGCAATCACTGATTCAACGTAACCCACAAATCCCGGTTACAGAAATCGAAGACATCTATTGGGGATGTGTTCAACAAACGCTAGAACAAGGAATGAATATTGCGCGCAATGCCGCTGTCTTAGCCGGACTGCCATTTGAAATAGGTGCGGTCACGGTTAATCGCCTGTGTGGTTCGTCAATGCAGGCTCTGCATGATGCCGCGAGATCGGTTTCTGCCGGGGACGCTGATATTTGTCTTATCGGTGGGGTTGAACATATGGGGCATGTCCCGATGACGCATGGTATTGATATGCATCCGGGCCTCAGTAAACATGCCGCGAAAGCTGCCGGGATGATGGGTTTGACAGCGGAAATGCTGGCAAAACAAAACCAGATTAGTCGAGACGCTCAAGACCAGTTTGCCCTGCGCTCCCATCAAAGAGCAACACAGGCAACAGAGAAAAAGTTATTTCAACGGGAAATCGTACCAACGCAAGGCCACGATGAACAAGGGGCGCTAATTGCGCTGCAAGAGGACGAAGTCATTCGTCGTGATGCCTCACTTGATTCCCTTGCTTCGCTCAAACCTGTTTTCGACCCAGCAAACGGAACCGTGACCGCCGGAAGTTCTTCTGCCTTATCAGACGGAGCATCGGCAATGGTTGTCATGACCGAAGAAAAAGCACTGCAACTCGGATTACCCATCCGCGCTAAGATTCGAGCCATGGCCATCGCAGGATGTGAACCTTCCGTGATGGGAATTGGCCCCGTCCCGGCAACGCGCAAGGCACTGAACAGAGCCGGATTATCTCTGCACGATATTGACGTCATCGAACTGAATGAAGCCTTTGCGGCACAAGCTCTTTCTTGTATTCAGCACTTTGAACTGATGGATAGCTTTGATGATAAAGTGAATTTATGGGGCGGTGCGATTGCATTAGGTCACCCGCTGGGATGTTCTGGCGCCAGAATATCGACCACACTATTACATGTGATGGAACATCAGGATGCCCAGTTTGGGCTGGCAACCATGTGTATCGGTATGGGTCAGGGAATTGCAACTATTTTTGAACGAGTCCGCTAATCCACTTTATTATACTAACGAAAAATATATGCTAACGAAAAAGGCTCCTTTCAGGAGCCTTTTCACTTATTCATGTCTAGCTAGCACTGATTTCTAACTATGATTGGTTTCTAACTATAATAGGTTTCTAAACAACATCTATTTATTATGAATTAGGATTTGTTTTTCACAGGTCTTTGCCAGCCTTCAACCCGACGCTCTTTCGCTCGGGTAATCACCAACTCACCCTGAGCCACATTTCGGGTTAATGTCGTCCCTGCCCCGATGGTCGCACCATCTTCAACCGTGACCGGTGCCACCAGCTGACAGTCAGACCCGACAAACACATCATCACCAATCACTGTTTTATGCTTATTGGCACCATCATAATTACAAGTAATCACCCCCGCACCAACGTTCACGCGATCACCGATTTCAGCATCTCCCAGATAAGTGAGATGGTTGGCTTTCGACCCTTGACCTAAACGGGCATTTTTAATTTCTACAAAATTACCGACATGCGCATCATCTTTTAACTCAGCCCCCGGTCTCAACCGAGTAAACGGACCAACCGTACACATTTCTCCAACCGTCGCCCCTTCAATGACGCTGTACGGACGAATGATGGTGTTGTCATCGATCTCGCAATCCTTCAACACCGAGCCAGCTCCGATCTTCACGTTATTGCCCAAAGAGACACTGCCTTCGATAACAACATTGACATCAATTTCAACATCATAGCCGCATTGTAACTGTCCCCGGAGATCAAACCGGGCCGGATCCCGAAGCATGACCCCCTGCATTAAGAGTTTATTCGCCAGCGAATACTGATAAGCTCTCTCCAACCGAGAAAGCTGAACACGATCATTCACGCCTTCAACTTCCATTGAATCAATCGGATGAACGGCCTGAATAGCTCTTCCTTCCGCATGGGCCGCTGCAATAACATCAGTTAAATAATATTCGCCTTGAGCATTATTATTTTCTAATCCAGACAACCAGCGTTTCAGGTCTTTCCCTGAAGCCACCAACACACCAGTATTCACTTCTTGGATCGCCAGTTCAGCTTCTGAAGCCTCTTTCTGCTCAACAATTGCAGTCACAGCATCATTCTGACGGATAATTCGTCCATATCCTGTAGGATTGTCTAACACAACGGTTAATAACGCGATCCCACCTTGTGGCTGTGAAGCGAGTAAATTGTCGATCGTCTCTTCCGAAATCAGCGGCACATCACCATACAAGATAATGATTTGCTCGTCGTCCTGAAAATACTGAGCCGCTTGATCGACCGCATGTCCTGTCCCCAATTGCTGTGACTGTATGACCCAATTGACGGATTCAGTCGAAAGTTGTTGTTGCATCAACTCGCCACCGTGGCCATAAACAAGATGAATTTGCTGAGCACCAATCCCCTGACATGTATCGATGACATGTTTCACCATCGGTTTACCTGCCAACGTATGGAGAACCTTGGGCAACTGAGAATACATCCGGGTTCCTTTACCCGCGGCCAAAATCACGGCACTGAATTTCATGGACGACCTTTATACTTAATCGGAAAGAGACTTCTGATTTTATACGGGAAATCACCAATAGTTAAATCATCAGCAAAAATTTTTGAAGGGAAACAAAAAAGGCGACCTAAAGTCGCCTTTTTGAACGTCATAAATGGTTTAACGACGTTTTTTAACTAGCTCGATTACTCGTAGCTTAGCAATGGCTTTAGCCAGTTCACTGGCCGCCTGCGCGAAGTCCATACCGCCTTGCTGATTCTGAATGTTCTCTTCAGCACGACGCTTGGCTTCTTCCGCCTTTGATGCGTCTAGATCTTCACCACGAATGGCTGTATCAGCAAGTACCGTAGAGGTACTTGCCTGAACTTCCACTATACCACCAGAAACATAAATGATTTCTTCGTGGCCGTGCTGCTTCACAATACGCACCATACCGGGCTTTATAGCGGTCAGAAGCGGTGCGTGACCATGGTAAATACCAAGTTCACCTTCGCTACCGGTCACCTGAAATGTTTCAACCATGCCAGAGAAAATTTTCTTCTCAGCACTGACAACATCCAGATGAAAGGGTATTGATGCCATATCGCCTCCTAGTCAGCCTTATAGCTTCTTCGCATTCTCAACAGCGTCATCAATTGCACCGCAGTACATAAACGCTTGTTCAGGAACGTCATCATATTCACCGGAAAGGAGACCTTTGAAACCACGCAGGGTTTCTTTCAGAGAGACGTAAATCCCTGGGTCACCAGTAAATACTTCAGCAACGTGGTAAGGCTGAGTCAGGAAACGCTCGATCTTACGAGCACGAGCAACAACCAGCTTATCATCTTCAGAAAGCTCATCCATCCCCAGAATCGCAATGATATCTTTCAACTCTTTATAGCGTTGAAGTGTTGACTGAACACCACGAGCAACGTCGTAATGTTCCTGACCAACAACGAGTGGATCAAGCTGACGAGATGTTGAATCTAGCGGGTCAATCGCTGGATACAAACCCATTGCCGCGATGTTACGGTTCAATACAACCGTCGCATCCAAGTGGGCAAATGTTGTCGCCGGAGATGGGTCAGTCAAGTCATCCGCAGGAACATATACCGCCTGTACAGACGTGATAGAACCTGTTCTGGTTGACGTGATACGTTCTTGTAGCACACCCATTTCTTCTGCCAGTGTCGGCTGATAACCTACCGCGGAAGGCATCCGGCCCAGTAGGGCTGAAACTTCCGTTCCCGCCAATGTATAACGGTAGATGTTATCGATAAACAGAAGTACATCACGACCTTCGTCACGGAACTTCTCAGCCATTGTCAAACCAGTCAGGGCAACACGCAGACGGTTACCTGGTGGTTCATTCATCTGACCATAAACCATCGCTACCTTAGATTCTTCAGGGTTTTCGATGTTTACAACACCAGCTTCCTGCATCTCGAAGTAGAAATCGTTCCCTTCACGAGTACGCTCACCAACCCCTGCGAATACCGACAAACCAGAGTGTTGCAGTGCGATGTTATTGATCAGCTCCATCATGTTGACGGTCTTACCAACACCAGCACCACCGAACAGACCGATTTTACCCCCTTTTGCAAACGGGCAAATCAAGTCAATAACCTTAACACCTGTTTCTAAAAGTTCAGTCGCACTTGACTGTTCTTCGTAGCTTGGCGCTTCACGGTGAATTGAGTACATGACTTCTGCACCGATATCACCACGTTCGTCAATCGCATCACCTAAAACGTTCATGATACGACCTAACGTTTTAGTACCGACAGGTACTGAGATTGGAGCGCCAGTATTTTCTACTGTCATTCCACGACGTAAACCATCCGAGCTACCCATAACGATGGCACGAATCACGCCACCGCCTAGTTGTTGTTGTACTTCAAGAACCAAACGTTCTTTAGCCTCTACAACATTCAGAGCATCGTAAACACTAGGTACATCACTCTGTGGGAACTCTACGTCGACTACTGCACCAATGATCTGTACGATCTTACCTGTAGCCATCGTTAATCCTCTAAACTATTTATTTGACCTTCACTTAAACCGCAGCTGCGCCGCCCACGATTTCCGATAGTTCTTGTGTAATCGCAGCTTGACGCGCTTTGTTATACACAAGTTCCAGATCTTCAATCAGGTTACCCGCATTATCAGTTGCAGCTTTCATAGCAACCATTCGAGCCGCTTGCTCACAAGCAAGATTTTCAACTACCCCTTGATAAACCTGAGACTCTATATAACGTTGCAACAACATATCAAGTAGAGGTTTGGGTTCAGGTTCATAGAGGTAATCCCATGAATGCTCACGCTTTACTTCTTTACTGTCTGATTTAGGCAAAGGTAGCAATTGATCGATCGTTGGTTCTTGCACCATGGTGTTCACAAAACGGTTAAACACGACATAGAGGCGATCCAACTCACCTTCATCATATTTTTTCAGCATCACATTAACAGAGCCGATCAAGTCTTCCAGAGATGGAGAATCTCCTAATCCAGAAGTCTGAGCAGCAACTTTTGCACCGCTGTTATTGAAAAATGCTGTCGCTTTTGAACCGATAATGGCCAATTCAACGTCAACATTCTTCTCTGACCAGGATGTAATATCCAGTAGGGCTTTTTTGAACAAGTTAATGTTCAAGCCACCACACAATCCACGATCAGTAGAAATGATGATATAACCAACACGTTTGGCTTCACGCTCTTCCAGATACGGATGACGATATTCCAGATTTGCGTTTGCCACATGACCGATCACTTTACGCATTGTTTCCGCGTATGGACGGGAAGACTCCATTGCATCTTGACTACGACGCATTTTAGAAGCCGCTACCATTTCCATCGCTTTCGTAATCTTCTGAGTGCTTTTCACACTCCCGATTTTACTACGTATCTCTTTTGCGCCGGCCATCGTCACTCTCCATTAGTTGGTGGCAATCAAGCCACCGACTTTGATTACCAAGTTTGAGTTGCTTTAAACTCATCGACCAGCTTCTTCAGCTGCGCTTCGATGTCATCGTTATAAGCACCAGTCTTGTTGATCTCAGCTGCTAAATCAGCATATTGATTACGAGCGAACGACAGTAATGAGGCTTCAAAATCAAGGAGTCGATTTAACTCAATATCTCCAAGATAACCACGTTCCGCAGCAAAGATAACCAGTGCCTGTTCAAAAACGGACATTGGTGAGTATTGCTTCTGTTTCATCAGTTCAGTAACTTTCTGACCATGATCCAGCTGTCTCTTCGTCGTATCATCCAGATCAGAAGAGAACTGAGCAAACGCAGCCAACTCACGATACTGAGCAAGCGCGGTACGGATACCACCCGAGAGTTTCTTGATAATTTTCGTCTGAGCAGAACCACCCACACGAGATACCGAGATACCCGGGTCAACAGCAGGACGAACCCCCGCGTTAAACAATTCTGTTTGCAGGAAGATCTGACCATCTGTAATCGAGATTACGTTTGTCGGTACAAATGCAGAAACGTCACCAGCTTGAGTTTCGATGATAGGCAATGCGGTTAAAGAACCAGTTTTACCTTTCACTTCACCATTTGTGAATTTTTCCACATACCCAACACTGACACGTGATGCACGCTCAAGTAAACGAGAGTGTAAGTAGAATACATCCCCAGGGAATGCTTCACGGCCTGGTGGGCGCTTCAATAGTAGAGAAATCTGACGATAAGCAACTGCTTGCTTTGACAGATCATCATAAACGATCAATGCATCTTCACCACGATCACGGAAGTATTCACCCATTGCACATCCAGCATAAGGCGCCAGATATTGCAGTGCTGCAGATTCAGAAGCAGAAGCAACAACAACGATTGTATTCGATAGTGCGCCATGCTCTTCAAGCTTGCGTACAACGTTTGCAATCGTGGAAGCTTTCTGTCCAATTGCCACATAAACAGAATAAATACCAGAATCTTTCTGGTTGATAATCGAGTCAATCGCCATCGCTGTTTTACCAGTCTGACGGTCACCGATAATCAACTCACGCTGACCACGACCAATCGGAATCATTGAGTCAACCGATTTGTAACCAGTTTGAACAGGTTGATCAACCGACTGACGCTCGATAACACCAGGTGCAATCACTTCTACTGGAGAAGTTAATTTCGCGTCAATTGGACCTTTACCATCAATTGGCTCACCCAGCGTGTTGACCACACGACCAAGCATTTCAGGACCAACGGGTACTTCAAGAATACGACCTGTACCTGTAACTTTAGTGCCTTCCTTAAGGTCAGCATACGGGCCCATTACAACCGCACCAACCGAGTCACGCTCAAGGTTGAGTGCTAGGGCATAACGGCCACCCGGTAATTCGATCATTTCACCTTGCATCACGTCCTTCAGGCCGTGGATGCGGATAATACCATCGCTTACCGAGACGATAGTACCTTCATTGCGAGCTTCACTAACAACATTGAATTGTTCAATACGCTGTTTAATTAGATCGCTAATTTCCGTGGAATTAAGTTGCATTCTCCAATCCCCATCAAGACTGTAATACATCGCTCAGACGGCTCAAACGGCCATGTACTGAGTTATCGATGATTAAGTCTCCGGCTCGAATAATTACCCCACCGAGTAGGGCCTCATCTACACTGCAATTCAGCTTAACTTTGCGCTCGAGGCGCTGCTCCAGTTTGCTGCTGATCTCTGTTTTTTGTTCTGCGGAAAGCTCCGTTGCCGAAACAACTTCAACTTCCACCTGTTTTTCATGCTCTTTTTTCAACACAAAAAACAGTTCACAAACATCAGGGAACGCTCTTAAGCGCCCACTTTCAGCCATCACCCGAATCAGGTTCTGACCATATTCATCAAACTGTTCACCGCAAACAGCAACAAAAATTTCTGCCAACTTATCGGCAGCCATAGAACTACTCAGTAGTTCATGGATCTGTTCGTTTTTAGTGATTTCAGCAGCAAAAGTAAGCATCTCACCCCATTCGTTGAGTTGCCCTTTTTCTACTGCAAAGTCAAATGCTGCTTTAGCATAGGGGCGTGCTATTGTTGTCAAATCAGACATTTGCGCCCCCCTAGTTAAAGTTTAGCAGTAATGCTATCGAGAATATCTTTGTGCGCATCTTTATCAATAGAACGCTCAAGAATCTTCTCAGCTCCAGCCACAGCAAGAGTAGCAACCTGTTTACGCAAGTCATCTCTGGCACGAATACTCAAAGACTCAATTTCAGCTTCAGCCTGAGCAATCAAATGATTACGCTCAACAATGGCTTCATCTCTCGCTTCGTCAAGAATTTGTACTTTTCGCTTATTCGCCTGTTCAATGACTTCAGCCGCTGCTTGCTTGGCTTCTTTGATACGTTCAGAAGCATTCGCTTTCGCTAGATCAAGGTCTTTTTCAGCGCGCTCAGCAGCTGATAGACCGTCAGCAATCTTTTTCTGACGTTCTTCAATTGCTGCCATCAATGGTGGCCATACATATTTCATGCAAAACCAAACAAAGATAGCGAAGGCAATAGCCTGACCTAGCAGAGTTGCGTTTATATTCACCGCAGACTCCCTCTATGTTTGCAAATAATTAAAAACACCAGCCAATTCTATAGACACAAACCTACTGTGCTAACTTAGCCGGCAACCGCAAACATGACGTACAAACCTAGACCGACAGAGATCATAGGAATCGCGTCCACAAGACCCATCACGATAAAGAACTGAGTACGGATAAGTGGGATAAGATCTGGCTGGCGAGCAGCACCTTCAAGATATTTACCACCCAGCATACCGATGCCGATTGCGGCACCAATCGCTGCCAAGCCCATCATGATTGCCGCTGCAAGATACAGCAGATCCATGTTCAAGTTTTCCATTATTGACTCCAAGTTTTATACTAATTGAGTTTCTGATTGATTAAGTTGAATTAGTGATCTTCAGAAGCTTGAGACAGATAAACTATCGTCAATACCATGAAGATAAATGCTTGTAATGTGATGATCAGTATATGGAAAATAGCCCAAGGCACTGATAACACCCACTGTGACCACCATGGTAACAGTCCGGCAATCAATATAAAGATTAATTCACCCGCATACATGTTACCGAACAAACGAAGACCCAGTGATACCGGCTTCGAAATCAGAGTCACCCCTTCCAGAATCAAGTTGATTGGAATGAATGCCCAATGATTGAATGGCTGCAGTGTTAGCTCTTTTGCAAACCCGATTGGCCCTTTAATTTTGAAGCTGTAGTACAGAATCAAAACAAAGACCCCCAACGCCATTGATAGCGTAATATTGACATCGGCAGAAGGAACGACACGAAGATTGTTAATTCCAACTAAGCTTGCTGCATGAGGAAGAAAATCTACCGGGATCAAGTCCATTAAGTTCATCAGGAACACCCATCCGAAAATGGTTACCGCCAATGGAGCAATTAACGCACTTTTTCCGCTGAATACATCTCTGACAGTCCCGTCTACGAATTCAACGAGCATCTCGATGAAACATTGTAGTTTTCCGGGTACACCACTTGTTGCATTTTTTCCGACTCGAAAAAACAGCCAAAGCATGCCAGCCCCTAAAAGCACAGAGACAACCATCGAGTCTATATTCAGACTCCAAAAGCCATCCCCTGAACTTAAAAAGGTCAGGTGGTGAGAGATATATTCTTGAGAGGTTAGAGTGGTTTCACCTGAACCAGACATTGAATATCCTATCTATTCACGGTTGATTGAAAAAAATGACGTTACGAACTGCACCACACTAGCCAGACAATAAAACACAATAAGAAACCCGGCATTTATGTCGATTTCCCTAAAAATAAACACTAAAACGCCAGCGGTCATCATTAATTTGTATAGATTGCCCATATATGCACGACCAACATCCAGACCCGCATTGTCTTCGCGGCTCAACTTTCTATGCATATATAAATTTGCCAATAGTGAAGGTACGATGTACGTAAGTCCCCCAAGAAAAGCGGAAAAACCACTTTTCTCATCCAGCACATAGCCGACAATGGTAGCTAATACTATGAAAAAGGCTAACTGCCACAAAAATGACAGAATAAACCATTTATTTAACATAAGTTACCACCCGTTAACTATAGGCCGATTATACATCCGCCTTTACCTTTTACAATAAAGTCGGACCTACAATTCCTCTAGATACATCACAAAAAACCATAAAATGTAAATCAATGATTGCAAAAATAAACATCTCGGTTCTATGAATTATGACTCTAGCTTTGCAGTCAATGATTGCAAAATTTCTTCCAAAGCTTGGCTGTCAGCAACACTGATGGTGATTTTCCCTTGCCCTTTATCAGACAAGTTCACAGAAACTTTAGCCTGCAGCATTTCACCCAATCTATCAGATAAATTCAATGCATGATTCGTTACAATCGGTTTCTGTATTTCAGGTTTCGGTGACAGCGCTTTTTTGACCAGTTGCTCTGTCTGACGAACGGTTAACTGCTTTTTCGCGACCTGACTGGCAATCTCAGCCTGAGCCTCACCCTCTAACATCAACAGCGCACGCGCATGACCCATTTCTATTTTTTTCTCAGCAACCAATGATTTAACAACATCATCGAGCTGATTCAGGCGCAATAAATTCGTCACCGTCGTTCGGGATTTACCAATCGCATCCGCAACTTGCTGGTGGGTCAGTTTAAACTCGTCTTGCAACCGTTCCAGCGCTTGAGCTTCTTCAATCGCGTTCAGATCTTCCCGCTGAATATTCTCAATCAGAGCCATGGCGATTGCAGCACGATCTTCCACATGTTTGACTAAGCAAGGGACTTGCTTGAGACCTGCGTGTCTGGCAGCTCGCCACCGCCGCTCTCCGGCAATAATTTCATAATTTCCGTTATCAATCGGCCGCACAACGATCGGTTGGATAATTCCCTGTGCCTGAATCGAAGCCGATAGCTCTTCCAAGGTTTCAGGAGAGACATCTTTCCGGGGTTGGTACGCACCGGGTCTCAGGTGGGTAATAGCAATTTCAGCCAATTCACCGTCAGATGACATTGTTTGACTCTGGGTCGCCACTTGTTGCTTTTCTCTTGCCATAGAACTTGTCGAAAGCAACGCATCCAAGCCTTTTCCTAAACCACGTTTAGACATGTAAGCGGATTCCTTTTTGGTTATACAATGACTTCATCTCGGCGCAACATCTCTCCGGCTAATGCGAGATAGGCTTTGGCACCAACAGAATATTTATCGTAATACATTGCTGGTTTACCATGACTTGGCGCTTCGGCAAGACGAACATTACGTGGGATAACGGTACGATACACTTTATCACCAAAGTGCTGTTTTAATTGATCGGATACCTCATTGGAGAGTCGATTACGGGGATCGTACATCGTTCTCAGTAACCCTTCGATTTTCAGATTACTATTCACGACAGCTGCCAACTTACTAATGGTATCCATCAGAGCCGTTAATCCCTCAAGCGCGAAATACTCACATTGCATTGGTACTAAAACAGAATCCGCAGCAGCCATCGCATTGATTGTAAGGAGGTTAAGAGAGGGAGGACAATCAATAAAGATGAAATCATAGTTATCACGAACCGAAGAGAGTACGTTTTTCAGCCGGACTTCACGGGCAAAAACTTCCATCAGTTTTATTTCCGCAGCAGTCACATCACCGTTTGCAGCAATCAAATGATAATGGCCAGTTGTCTTTTGACAAACCACTTCCTGAAACGGTACTTCCTCAACTAATAAATCGTAAGCGGTATAATCGATCTGATACTTATCAACACCACTTGCCATTGTTGCGTTGCCTTGCGGGTCAAGATCAATCACTAATACCTTACGTTTCGTTGCCGCCATAGAGGCGGCAAGATTGACACAAGTCGTTGTTTTACCAACACCGCCTTTTTGGTTGGCGATTGCTACTATTTTTCCCACGGCATGCCTCGTTGTCTATTCCTTGCGCGATAAGATTACAAGATGACGCTCACCTTCGAGTTCAGGAACGGCTAAAGATTGGGTATCCGTCACAAAACACCATTCAGGCAGCGAATCTATCTCATCATGCGGTAATTGTCCTTTCAATGCCAAAAAAACACCGCCATCCGCTTTGGGGAGGTGGTGACACCAATTTACCATATCTACCATGGAAGCAAATGCTCTGCTGAGCACACCATCAAATTTATCTTCCGGCTGGAAATCTTCAACCCTACTTTGAACCGGTATCACGTTATGAATATTCAATTCATAAACCACCTGTTTAATAAACCGGATCCGTTTTCCTAAGCTATCCAGCAAAGTAAAGCACTTATCAGGGTTCATAATTGCAAGTGGAATACCGGGCAAACCAGGCCCTGTTCCGACATCGATAAAGTGATTACCGGGTAAGTGAGGACTTACAACGATACTATCCATGATATGTTTCACCAACATGTCTTCCGGATCGCGAACCGATGTCAAATTATAAGCTTTATTCCACTTATTCAAGCGCTCAACATATCCGAGCAAAAGCGTCATCTGATGTTCACTTACCGTGAGATCTGTCTGTGCAATCAACTGCGTCAGACGTGCTGCCAGCGTCCCCATATTATGCTGCCTCTCCCTTCTTAAGCATCCCATTTTTCTTGAGATAAACCAGCAAAATCGAAATAGCTGCCGGTGTAATACCCGAAATACGTGATGCGATACCAACCGTTTCTGGTTTTGCTGCGTTCAGTTTTAGCACCACTTCATTCGATAGCCCATTGACAAGGCTATAATCGAGATCAATCGGCAGTTTGGTACTTTCATGGCGCAATGATTTTTCGATTTCATCTTTCTGCCGCTGAATATACCCCTCATACTTGACCTGAATTTCAACCTGCTCAGCAGCCTGATGATCATCTAATGCCGGGGAATACTGCGGTAAGCTCGTCAGTAAATCATAGGTCATTTCCGGGCGACGTAATAAATCTTCACCGCTGGCTTCTCTGGAAATCGGCGTTTTGAGCATCTCATTCAGAGATTCAACCCCTGTTGATTCAGGATTGACCCAGATATCTTTTAAGCGTTGACGCTCACGGGCCATATTTTCGATTTTTTGGTTGAAGCGGGCCCAGCGTATATCATCAACCAGACCCAGCTCGCGCCCTTTTTCAGTCAAACGCAAGTCGGCATTATCTTCTCGGAGTAACAGACGATATTCAGCGCGTGAGGTAAACATCCGGTAAGGTTCGCTGGTACCGAGGGTTGATAAATCATCGATCAGAACCCCCATATAGGCTTGATCACGACGTGGATTCCAGCCTTCTTTCTCTTGAGCGTACAAACTTGCATTCAAACCTGCCATCAAACCTTGTGCAGCAGCTTCTTCGTACCCCGTCGTACCGTTGATCTGTCCGGCAAAAAATAGCCCTTGAATAAATTTGGTTTCATAGGTCTGTTTTAAATCACGCGGATCAAAGAAATCATACTCAATAGCATATCCCGGGCGAACGATATGTGCATTTTCAAAGCCTTGCATAGAACGCACGATCTGCACCTGAACATCAAACGGTAAGCTGGTGGAGATCCCGTTTGGATATAATTCAGTTGTTGTTAAGCCTTCCGGTTCAATAAAGATCTGATGGCTATTTTTGTCTGCAAACCGCATCACTTTATCTTCGATTGACGGGCAGTAACGTGGACCAATACCTTCAATGACTCCCGCATACATCGGACTACGATCCAGATTATTGCGGATCACATCATGAGTTTTCTCATTGGTATAAGAGATGTAGCACGGAATTTGATCCGGATGCTGATCACGGCGACCTAAAAATGAAAAGATCGGGGTGGGATCATCACCATGCTGTACCGCTAACTGTGAAAAATCGACTGAACGTGCATCGATCCGGGGCGGTGTCCCTGTTTTTAGACGATCAACCCGGAATGGTAATTCACGTAACCGCTGTGCCAACGCGATCGACGGTGGATCACCGGCACGGCCACCAGAATAGTTTTCCATACCGATATGGATCTTGCCACCCAAAAATGTGCCCACGGTGAGTACTACCGCTTTGGCGTGGAATTTGAGCCCCATTTGGGTTACAACACCGATCACACGATCCTGCTCGACGATCAGATCATCAGCAGCTTGCTGGAACAACATCAGATTCGGGGTATTTTCTAATGCATGGCGTACATATGCCTTGTATAACGCTCGATCTGCCTGAGCTCTTGTTGCTCGTACAGCCGGACCTTTTGAAGCGTTCAGTGTTCTGAACTGAATACCTGCATGATCGATCGCTTGGGCCATAAGCCCACCTAAAGCATCAACTTCTTTAACCAGATGCCCCTTCCCGATCCCACCAATGGCTGGATTGCATGACATCTGTCCTAACGTGTCAATATTATGCGTTAGGAGTAATGTTTTTTGTCCTGTGCGTGCAGATGAGAGAGCGGCTTCCGTTCCAGCGTGACCGCCACCAACCACAATGACGTCAAAATTTTCGTGATAAAGCAT